>NZ_ATWH01000008.1 GCF_000421145.1 Glaciibacter superstes DSM 21135
CGGTGCCGCTGCCGTGGGGATGGCGTTGTCGATGAGGACGACTGCGATGGCGGCGGCGGTAGCGAAGATGTCGGCGTTGAGGACTCGGCTGCGGGCCGAGGCGCCATCCAGGAGCAGCGCCAACTGCTCGCCGAGCTGTTCGGGGTTGGTGGCGCCGGCCTCGCGGGCGGTATCGGCGAACCGGGCGGCAAAGCCTTCTTTGTAGTTGCGGGCGTATACGCGCGCCTCATGGCCCGGGTCGGGGATCTCGACGGCCGCCGCGATGAATGGACACAGGGGCGCGTGAATGTCGAAGACGGCGAGGAGGCGTTCGCGAGGCGTGAGGTCGGTGCTCTCGAACACTTCAGGCAAGATCTCGGGATCAAACCGGCGTAGGCATTCAGCGATCAGCTCGTCTTTGCCGGTGAAGTGCTGGTACAGCGTGCGCTTGGACACTCCAGCCACCGCGCTGAGCTGGTCCATGCCGGTGCCGTTGATGCCTTGATCGCGGAACAGTTGTTGTGACGCACTGAGGATGCGCTCTCGTGCCCCCCTGCCGCGGCGCAGGCCTCGCGGCCCCTTCTCCAACTCCGTCTCCGTCATAGGCTCAGTGTAGCCCACTTGGGTACCAATCGGTGTACATAGCTTGACACCCCACGCACCGTCCGCTACGTTAAGTACGCAGATCGGTGTACTTAACATCGGCGCGGCGATTGAATGGAATCTCATGGGAAAGCTCGATGGCAAGGTTGCGGTGATCACAGGCGCGACAAGTGGTATGGCATTGGCCGGGGCGAAGTTGTTCGTTGACGAAGGAGCGCACGTCTTCATCTCGGGCCGGCGGAAGGACGCGGTGGACGAAGCCGTCAAGCTGATCGGCCGGAACGTGACCGGCGTGCAGGCCGATTCGTCCAACCTCGACGACCTGGACCGTCTGTTCGAGACGGTCAAGCAGGAAAAGGGCACGATCGACGTGTTGTGGACGAGTGCTGGCGGGGGCGAGCAGGGCAGGCTCGGCGAGATCACCGAGGAGCAGTTCGATGCCGCCTTCTCGCTGAACGCACGCGGCACGCTGTTCACGGTCCAGAAGGCGCTGCCGCTGTTCAACGAAGGTGGTTCGATCTTCATGACCGGGTCGAACGCTTCGCTCCGGGGCTACCCCGATTGGAGTGTGTACGCAGCGAGCAAGGCCGTGCTGCCCGCCTACGCACGGGTGTGGGTGGCCGAGCTGAGAGACCGGAGGATCCGGGTGAACGTGCTGACCCCCGGCTCGGTCGCCACGCCGATGATGAGCGAGGCGCTGAGCGCGGAGATGAAGACGATGTTCGAGTCCGTGATCCCGCGGCGAGAGATGGGCCGCCCTGAGGAGATCGCGTCCGTCGCTTTGTTCCTCGCCTCGGACGACTCAAGCTACGTCAATGGCATGGAACTCGTTGTCGACGGCGGCACCACAGTGATCTGAGCGCGTCGCTGCTGGTCGCACGCGCCGCGCCGGCCGGGCGTCGGCCCGGAGGCCTGGCGCGGCGCGGCCAGTCGATGCCTCGCCCTCAACAGTTGAGCACATCGGACGTTGTCCACAGAACTGACCGTTCTCCGGTTTGCTCGGCCCGCACGCAATTAGCCTCGGCGCATGATCATTGAAGCTGGATACGACCTCATGGAACTACTCCATCCGGAGGTCTTCAAAGATGAAGCAAGCCGCCGCGGGCTGTGGGTGCTTGCGATGGACGAAGACCTACGACTGTCCTTCATCCGGAAGGTGCGTGATGACGTGCCCAGTTCGCTCGATGCGGTGATCCCCGATCTCGTCACGAGCCTCGACTGCGAACCTCTACAGGTGCGCTACTTCGTACTCGCGCATATGGTCCCCCACACCGAACACGGCATCGCGGACGAGGTACAGGCCCAAGACGAGCTCATCAATGATTCACCAGCGCTGGTGGAGTATGAGTTCCTGGGCCGCTTCGTATTCGATGGTGAATACGTCTACTCAAGCGCACCGCGCTACAGATTTCGGGACTACATCGGCTACGAGCACCTTCCTCGCACCGCCACCTTCCCCGGTCCGCACGAGTTCATCACGTGCTCGTGCATGGCCTGCAGGCAATACGAGGCAAAACTTGCCCGAAATCGGGAGCGTCACGAGGCTGCCGCTCTCGCCGAGGGAGGGGACTCGTGAGCTCAATGTCGACTGCCCGATCACGACTCTGAGACAACAGCCTTACGGATTCACGACGGTCAGGCCGACGGAACGCGCCGCTTCGGCCTGGCGCAGGTCATAAGTGACAAACTCGTCGGCTGCCGTGCGCACGGCCACGGCAATGTGCAGAGCATCGAGGCTCCGAAGCGAGGAGCCCGGCAGAATCAAACCAGCTTCGCGAAACACTCCGCGCTCCATGTCGACGAGCGTAAAACGCCTGAGAACTTCGGTGACCACTACCTGAGAAATCCGCACGCGGTCCGCCAAACGGCGCAGCTCGGTCTCGAGTAGCGATGACGATGCGATGATCGTCTCGTCGTCGGCAGCGCGTTCATCCAGGTAACCGGCCAATGCAGTCGACTCGGCTTCTTCGACAATGAGTTTCCCCACCGCGGAGGTGTCGAGGTAGATGATCACGAGGCTACTGCTGTTCAGCGCTCGGCGCGCAGGTCATCAAGCGCATCCTCGACCGTGATGACGGTCGCGGATCTCGGCAGTGTTGAGAATCCCCCGCGCACCCGCGGCGGACGCGATCTCACTCCCTGCAAGGCTGTCGTATTTGGCGGGGTCAACAGAGCAACTACCTCGCCGTTATTCGTCACTTCGAAGGACTCGCCTGCTTGAACCGAGCGCAGAACATCTGCGCTATTGTTTCGCAGTTCACGATGAGCGATCGTTTTCATGCGTCGAGTGTAGCACGCGTAGCACATTGAACGGCTAACGCTGGCTCTCCCCCGCGCACTCTCCCGCGCTCGCGCTACAGGCTCCGGCCGTCTTCCCACAGGCACTGATGCGTCAACGGAGACGATCACGGATCCCCGCCTCTGGTCATCTCACGCGCGTCAGCCGTCTCCGTCGGCGCCAGTGCTGCAGGTTGAGTCGCTCCTGCCTGATCCGCGCTGACCTGACGCATCCGCTCGCAGCAATTGGCGTCGATTAAACATAGCTGTGGGGCCCTCCATGCTCCGGGGAGCAATACGTGTACTCAGCGCTGTGCTTCATCGACAAGGTTGCGGGGGCAGATGCCCGGTCGATAAGAACCAGCTGTGGCACTACGCACCCTCGATATACGGGTGCTGTGCCCCACAGTTGGATTTAATCGCCCCAGCGCCAGCTCGCGTGAGCTTCCCCGGTCGCCTGAATTGTCGGCGTGAGCTGTACTGTCCGCCCACAGCTTGCGGTACAGGAACAGAACAGGTACATTCGGAGCGTGAACGAAGCGACCGACATTGAGACAGCGCCGGGCCGGACAAGCCTGAAGGGCAAAGAGATTGCCAGCCAATTGCGCGAGGCGATCATCGCCGGGTCATACGGCAACGGCGCACTCCTGCCAGGCGAGAACGAACTCGCCCACAAGTTCGCGGTCAGCCGCGGAACCATCCGACGCGCACTCCAGGGTCTCGCCCAGGACCGCCTGATCCACACCCAAAGCGGCGTGGGCTCCTTCGTCACCTTCGACGGTCACCAGCTCAGCGCCTCATCCAGCTGGGGCAGTGCACTGGCCGTCAGCGGCGTTCGGGTGCAGACCGAGATCCTCCGCATGGAGCGCATCGTCGACCCCGAACTCGCGGCCGGCGTCGGCAGCAGCTCCATCGAATTCCTCGCCCTCGACCGCGTGCGCCACGTCGTCGACGGTAGGGCGGTCTCCATAGAGCGCAGCCGGGTGCCGGCGATCGGCGCGGTCGGCGCCGCCCCCGAAAAGGGCCTGATCGATGGCTCCCTCTCAGCCACGATGGCCGAAGCCGGCCTGATCACTCACAGCGGGGAGCAATGGATCTCGGTTGCCCCCCTGGGCGACGCCGACGCGCGCACACTGGGCCGCGTGCCCGGTGACCTGTTCCTGCACAGCATCCGGATAGCCCGCGACCTCGACGGAAACTTCGTCGAAAAAGTCGTCAGCTGGCTTGACCCCGATCGCTTCCGCCTACACATGAACTTTGGGGCCTGATATGCCGATCACCTCACCTTCGCCCGCGACATCCGTGCCGAATACCGCCGCGCAATCCCACGCCCAGGGAGCGTTCTACGGCCTGGCGCTTGGCGACGCACTCGGTATGCCGACCCAATCAATGTCCCGCACCGAAATCGCCGAGGACTACGGCCGCATCACCGGCTTCCTCGATGCCGGACCGCGGCAGCGCATCGCCGCCGGCATGCCCGCCGGTTCGATCACGGATGACACCGAGCAGGCGATCCTGCTGGCCCGCCTTCTAATCGACGGCGACGGCGCCTTCGACGCGCTTGACTTCGCGACGCGGCTCATCGAATGGGAACGAGACATGGAGGCCCGCGGGTCGCTTGACCTGCTCGGCCCGTCGACGAAGGCCGCCGTGCAGCGCCTCACCGACGGTGCCTCGGCGAGTGAATCCGGCCGCTTTGGCTCCACCAACGGCGCCGCGATGCGCATCACCCCGGTCGGAATCGCCTTCGACGCCTCAGATCTGACCAGCTTCGTCGACGCCGTCACCCGCGCCAGCGAGGTCACCCATAACACGACCCTCGGCATCGGCAGCGCGGCTGCCATCGGCGCCGCCGTCAGTGCCGGTATTCGCGGCGCCTCACTCACCGAGACGCTCGAGGTCGCCTGCGCTGCAGCTGCAGAAGGGGAACGGCGCGGGCACTGGATCGCCGGCGGTTCGATCGCAGCGCGCACACGCTGGGCAACCGGCTACCTCGCCGGGCTCCCCCGCGACCAGCACACGGATGCCGTCGAGACCGTCATCGGAACATCCGTCGCCTCTCAGGAATCCGTCGTAGCGGCGCTCGCCCTGGTGTCGGTCTCGGCCGACCCGTGGGAAACGCTCTGCCTCGTGGCCGGCGTCGGCGGCGACACCGACACCATCGCAGCCATGGCCGGCGCCGTGCTGGGTGCGGTGCACGGTATCGGCGCGTGGCCCTCCCCCGCCCTGCGCACCCTGGTGTCGGTCAACGCGCTAGACCTCGACCCGCTCGTGGACCAACTGCTGGCCCTGCGCCGCTGAACGCACGCGATCCCCATGAATCACTGAATCCCCCGGGTTTGCACCGACCGCCCAACACAACGACGTCACGGAGAAGTAGATGAGCCACCAGAGTTCGGCCGACCTGGCCAGCGCACCCCTTACCCGCATTGAGCAACGCGGCATTGAGCCGGTCCCCGATGCCGAACGCAACGGCAATCCACTCCAGCTGTTCTGGGTGTGGTTCGCCGCCAACATCTCCATCCTTGGCCTGCCCCTCGGCGCCTCCCTGGTTGCGTTCCAGTTGCTGAACTTCTGGCAATCGCTGATCGTAGCCACCATCGGCGCCGCCGGAGCCTTCGCCCTTGTCGGCGTCGTCTCCGTGGCCGGCCGCCGCGGCGGCGCGCCCAGCATGACCCTCTCCCGTGCCACGTTCGGTACCCGCGGCAACGCAGGACCAACCCTCGTCTCCCTACTTTCCCGCCTCGGCTGGGAAACCGTCAATACGACGACGGCGGCCTTCGTGCTGCTTTCGCTGTTCACCATCGCGTTGGGCACGAGCGGTGACGCGAAGAGTGTTCCGATTCTCGCGATCGTCGCCATCGCTATCTTTGAGGCCTGCACATTGCTGGTCTCCGGACTCGGCCACGCGGCCATCCTGGTGATTCAGAAGTGGGCGACCTGGATCTTCGGCGCACTGAACGTGATCGTCGTCATCTTTCTGGTCGCGACCATCGACTGGAGTGCCGTCGCCAGCGCCCCGGCCGGACCGTTCAGCGCCATCATGATCGGCATCGGCGTCATTGCCGCCGGAACCGGAATCGGCTGGGCCAACGCGGGAGCGGATATGGCCCGCTACCAGCGCACCAGCGTCAAGGCGAGTCACCTCATCGCCTCGAGCGCGGCCGGCGCCGGCATTCCACTGATCGTGCTGATCGGCCTGGGCGCCCTGCTCAGCGCCGGCGACAGCAGCCTCGCTTCGGCATCCGACCCGGTCGCGGCCATCCGTGAACTCCTCCCGACCTGGATGGCTGTTCCCTACCTGATCGCGGCCTTCGGCGGCCTGCTTCTCTCCAACCACCTGTCGGTATATTCCGCGGGGCTGACCACCATCACCCTCGGCATCAAGGTCAAGCGGGTGTACGCCGTCACCCTCGACGTGGTGGTGACCTTCATCGGCGCGATCTACTTCATGCTCATCGCCGACAGCTTCTACGGGCCATTCATCACCTTCATCGCCCTGCTCGCCATCCCGATCACCGCCTGGCTCGGCGTCTTCATGGTCGACATGATCAAACGCCACTACTACGACCCGGCCGGTTTGATGAACCTCGGCAAGGGCGGCGCGTACTGGTACCGCGGCGGAATCGAATGGCGCGCAACCGCCAGCTGGGCGATCGCGATCATCGTTGGCTTCTCCTTCATCACGGTGAACACGGGCGGAGACGCGTTGTTCTCCGGCTGGCTCTCCGGAACGTGGATCGGCGCGAACGGTCTCGCCTGGATCGTCACCTTCATCGTCGGCGCCGGCCTCTATCTCCTGCTCGGCGGCGCACGCGGCCAGGTCACCGCGCCAACGACCGAGAGCGATACCGCTCACGACACCGAGGCATCCCGTGTCTAATTCGCCAGTCTCTCCGACATCCGGTGCCGTAGGCACCCCGAGCTCCCCCGTTACGCGGACGCCGCGCCTGATCTATACGGGCAACGTGATCGTCGATATCGTGATGACGATCGACGGCCTGCCAGAGCCCGGCGGTGACACGCTCGCTTCCTCGTCTCTGGTCGCCGCAGGCGGCGGCTACAACGTGATGACCGCCGCTGCCAGGGACGGTCTCCCCGTCACATTCGTCGGGCAGTATGGCACCGGACCGTTCGGCACCGTCGTGCGCGCGGCTCTGGCCGGGAGCGGTTTCGACATCGCACAACCCGGGCGTGAGGACCTCGACAGCGGGTACTGCGTCGCCCTCGTCGATGCCTCCACCGAGCGCACATTCGTGACGCATGTCGGAGCGGAAGGCCAGCTCACCCGAGCCGACCTCGACCGGGTCGATGTCGGCAACGATGACCTTGTGTATGTCAGCGGATACAGCCTCGCACACCCGGTCAATGCAGCCTCGCTGCCGGGGTGGCTGGATGCGCTGCCGGACACGGTTCGAGTGATCACCGATCCCTCGCCGCTCATTTCCGACCTCGACGCGGATACGCTCGCACGCGTGCTCGCCCGCACCGATGTGTTCACCGCCAATGCCCGCGAGGCCCGCCTGGGTTCTCGCCTGGACAACCTCAGCGACGCCGCGACATGGTACCTGGCCCGCGTCCGGCCGGGCGGGACGGTACTCGTGCGCGACGGCAAGAACGGATGCTGGGTTGCCGGTCCCGGCGCCGGCGCGCATCCGCTACTTGTGCCCGCGTTCGCCGTCGAGGCCGTCGACAGCAACGGCGCCGGCGACGCGCACGGCGGCGTATTCGCCGCAGCTCTGGCCCGCGGTGACGAGCCTCGGCGCGCGGCAACTCGCGCGAACGCCGCCGCGGCGCTGGCAGTGACCCGCTCCGGCCCGGCCACCGCGCCAACTTCGGCCGAGATCGATGCGCTCATTGCTGGGACGCACGGCACCCTCGACCCCGGCAATGGGAACCCGATCGCCAGGTAGACCCGCACGATCCGCCTTGCGCCCGCGCGCGCTTTCGCTCGGAGCGCATGATCTCGCCCTCGCGCATCCGTTCTGGGTGTTGATAAGAACCAGCTGTGGCACTACGCACCCTCCATACACGGGTGCTGTGCCCCACAGCTGGATTTAATCGCCCCCGCGCCGCGCTACAGGCTCCGGCCGTCTTCCCACAGGCTGTCGGACGTGCCGCTGATCAGGGCCGCAGCGGATGTCGCCTGCGCATCCGTGAACGACGCCACATAGTCGATGATCGCGCGCGCCCTCCCGAGCCGCTCGAGCTCTGCGGGCCCAACGTCACGCCCCGGCGACTCCAGGTAGGCCTGTGTCGACGACTCCACGGAATCCGTGAGCCGTCTCGGCGCGCGAAACGCGTCATCCGGATCATTCAGCCAGGCGTGGAATCCCTCGACCAACGTCTCGATCACTCGCGCCTGACCACGCTGGTAAATGGCGAGGTCCGGCCGGTCGAGTACGAACCGGGAGTGCACGAACTTGAGCACGACGACATCGTGCCAGGTGTCCTTCGCCAGTCGCACGTGGCCACTGCGCACGTGTGGCCGACTATCGACGCTGATCGAACTCTTCAGGCGGTCGATCCAGTGCCGAGTGAACGCGGCAACAGCCCGCTCGGCCGCAAGACCGCCGTCGTATGGCACGGCGAGTAGGCCATCGACCAGATCCACCTGCACCCGGAGCACCGATTCGGCGAATGCCTCCGCATCGGCGATCCAAGAGTCTTTCGCCTGCACATGGCGCCACGCCAGCTCAAGCGAGTATCCCGGTGCCCGGAGCTGCTTCACGAGCGTCTCCCGCGGAAGCTTGGAGAGGGCCAGCCGGTTCGTGAGCCAGCCATTGAGCTCGGCCGACACGATGGTGTGCTGCAGCACGCCCGCCCGGTAGAAGTCGTCGAGGTCATGCACGGAGTAGGCGATGTCGTCTGCGACATCCATCACGGAGCACTCGATGGTCTGCTGGTGCAGCGCGATCTCCGGGTAGGCGGACTTGACCTCCCTCATCTCTGCGGCATTGACCGAGTAGGCCGAAAACTTCTGGGCGCCGTCGCTGCGGTCCATCCCGACCCCGCGAGGGAGCTGGTCGGCGGGAGGGAACACTCCGAGCCACTCGTCGCGTGCCCACGGGTACTTGAGCACTGCGGCGCGCACCGCTGCGGTGAGGTTCAGGCCGCGCTCGGCCGCGTCGCAGGTGTCGAGCGTCGTCAGGATGCGGAACGTCTGCGCGTTTCCCTCGAAACCGTCGGGGAGGCCAAGCCGCTCCCTGGCCATTCGGTCGAGCACCTGCTCACCGAGGTGTCCGAACGGCGGATGCCCCAGGTCGTGAGCTGCAGCCGCGGCCTGCACGACAACCGGATCGCATCCGCCGAGTTCGGCGATTGTGGAAGCCTCCGGTCCGTGGATGAGGTCGATTGCGATGGCTCGCGCGACGGCCGTGACCTTGAGGGAGTGTGTGAGCCGGTTGTGCACCACGGTTCCCGAACCCGCCTGCGGAATCACCTGGGTCACCGCGGAGAGTCGGGAGAAGTAGCGGGAGAAACGGATACGGTCGAGGTCGATTCGGAATTCAGAGTCGTTGCGGCCCAGTCGCGCGTCCGTGTCTTCCGGCTGATTTCGGCTTTGTGGATTGAGGTTCGGCATCACTCCGATTGCACCACACTTTGTCTACTTGCGACATCGCGAGTATTCGACGTCAACCGGCAACCGCTCGGCCGGGGTTGTGCCCGAGGGCGCCCAGCACTCGCACTAGGGCATCCGGCTCGCCGACGTTGCCTGGGACCACGACGTAGAGCCGCTCCCGTCCGTCGACCGCCGTCAGCCGCCACACCGAAACACCGGGGAGCACCTGTCCGAGCACGACCGCACGGGTGGCGCCGAGGCCGATTCGGGCAACGTCGGCCGAGGTGATGCCGCCCTTGGAGACGACCACCTCGGCGCGCGGCAACAGGGCTCGCACCGTCGACGTGAGCGCCTCCATGACTAGCCGCCCGTGCTCGAGCGTGTTGTGACTGCTCGAGCGTTCCCGCTCCGTTGTCACCACGGCGAGGCCGCGATTGGCCAGAACACGCGACGCGGCGGCGGCAACTGCCGCACCGGTCTCAGCGGGGTTGGCAAGCGCATCCGTTGTCGGGATGATCGTCGGCTCGCCCCAGATAGCCGTGACCGCGTCGAGCTGCGCCGTCGCCCCAGCCGTGTGCGAGCCGCACACCACCAGCGTCGCGACCGGCTTCGGCACCAGCGGCACCGGCAGCAGCCCGGCGCTCTCCACACCGGCCAGTGCCGCCGCCAGGGGCGACGCACTTCGTACAACGATGTTCGCGCCATGAGCGCGCGCGGCCTCCACTCCGCGAGCAATCAGACGGATGTCGTCGTTCGCCACGGCATCCGGAACCACTACGGACCCGGCCGCGGCTTTGAGGAGCACTGCCTCGATGCCACCGGCGCGCACGTCAACCAGCGGCACCGGCACACCAGCGCGGCCAGATTTCTCCCGCACATAGTCGACGAGCACCGCCGTCGAGAACGGGAACACCGGGTCGTCGGCGAACTCGGTCTCATGCGCCGCCACCCGCTTATCGCCGAGCCGCACAAAGTGCACGCCGCCCTCTGTGGTGCGCCCGCCGTCTGGGAAGGCCGGCACGAACAGAATCACCGAGGCCGGATCGACGAACACCTCCGATTCGGGGAAGACATGGCCGCGCAGGGTCGAATCGCCACGCAGCACGAACTGGATCTCCTCCCCCAGTCGCTCGGCCGCAGTCGACGCGTCGCCCTTGATCTGACGCATGAGGGCAACGGCCTCAACTTCGGGGATCGCCCTGCTGTTGGTCAGCACGTACACGCTGTCGGCGTCGCCGAGCGCGTCGGCGATCAGGTCGGCGCTGCTCTCCAGGAGGACGACGACATCGCTGGCGGACTGAGTGCCGGTGGGGTCGTCATCGAGAACGATGGTCTTCATGGTCTCTCCTGCAAATCGGGAACGGATGGGAAGCTCGGGTCAGACGCAACAGCTGCCGGGAAGCGGTGTGCGCACCCCGGCATCCGTCATCACAGGCTGCTACGGATGAGGGCGTCCTGCAACTTGGTCGCTCGCAGCAATCGGTGTCGATTAACCAGCTGTGGCACCACGCACCCTCTATATACGGATGCTGTGCCCCACAGCTGGATCTCGTCGACAGCGTCTCGGGTCAGCAGTGGCCGTACGGCCGCACGACGGTCAGGCCAACTGACCAAGCGGTGAGTCCCACCCGGCGAGCGCCGCCTTCACGTCGGGCCGACGTTCGCCAGCCAGAGCCGCGCGATAGGCGCTCTCGAGCACCTCGTCGATCCGCACGCGCTGCCCTGTTTCGGCCGACCTTACGGCCGCCTCGACCATCGCGAGACTCTGCACATTCGAGTGCACCTCACCAGAAGGAGTGCGACCGGTTCGCAGCGCCTGCACGAACTCCGCCAGCGCCCCAGCGATCTCTTCGGCCTCCGCGTTGGCCGCAACCGCACTCCGGTCAGCGGCGGCGCCGGCGGTCGCCGTCCGTTCGACCACCGGCGAGTTCGTGCCGTCCCAGGTCGCGCTGCCCCCCGCACCGTTCACTCGCCAGCTACCGTTCCAGGAGGTCTCGAGCCCATCGGCGCACCAATTGCCGGTGTACACGTAGCGGGTTCCCCCGCTGAACTCGAAGATGGCCGTTGCCGCGGCATCCGCCGCATACCAACTCCAGCTCGGGTTGAACTCTTCGCAGTAGACCGACACCGGGTCGTCGTCGAGCAGGTAACGCACGACGTCGAAGGCGTGGATCGCCATGTCGACCAGGAGCACGTGCTCCATCTCCTCGCGGAATCCGCCGAAATGCGGTGCCTTGAAGAAGTCAGTGGTGACGATGCCCACCTCTCCGAGGGACGCGACCTGGCGCTTCAGTTCGGCCAGCGTGCGGTAGTACCGCCGCGACTGGCTGATCATCAGCAACTGGCCGCTCACCTCCGCGGTGGCGGCGAGCGAGAGCCCGAGCGCAACAGTAGGGGCGACCGGCTTCTCGCACAGCACCGGCAGCCCGGCGATGAGCGCCTCGACATTGACCGGGTGGTGGGCGGCCGGAACCGTCACGTTGACGACGGCCTGCGCGCCGGATGCCGCGGCGACGGTGCTCAGACTGGTTCCGGTTGACACTCCAGAGAGCCCCGCATCGGTGAGGGCCGACTCTGCCGCCGCCAGATTGAGGTCGACCAGGCCCACCAGCTCAACATCCGGCGACGCCGAAAGCACGCGAATCCAGTTCTTGCCCATGCCGCCCGCCCCGACCAGGACGACCCGAACCGGGCTCTGCGCATCCGTCAGCGTCTGAAAACTGCTCAACTCTCCATCGCCCCTTGGTAGCCGACGCCGGCGTAGAAGTCTTCCATTTCATAGCGGAGGAGAACGGGCGAGGTGCGTTCGGGCCGCAGTGTGCGCGCCCATTCGACGCCGTTGGCGATCACTCGGCGAACGTCTTTGTGATGGTAGACGGGGTAGTCCTGGTCGCCGGGGCTGAAGAAGAAGATCTTGCCGAAGCCGCGCCGGAAGGTGCAGCCGCTGCGAAACACCTCACCGCCGGTGAAGGTGCTGAGGAAGACCAGTTCGTCTGGCGCGGGGATATCGAAGAACTCGCCGTACATCTCCTGCTGCGGAATAATGAACGGATGCGGCACTCCCTGGGCGATCGGATGTGTCGGGTCGACCGTCCACACGATCTCCCGGTCGTCTTTTGAGCGCCAGCGCAGGGTGCAGCTGGTCCCCATCAGCTTGCCGAAAATCTTCGACCAGTGGGCGGAGTGCAGCACCAGCAGGCCCATTCCGGCCAGAACGTGGCGGTGCACCCTGTCGACGACCTCATCGGAGACTTCGGCGTGGGCAGCGTGACCCCACCACACCAGCACATCCGTGTTGACCAGCACTTCTTCGGTGAGCCCGTGCTCTGGATCGTCGAGGGTGGCCGTGCTCACCTGCGCGCGGGCGCCGAGATTCTCCTCGATGCCCTCACGGATGGTGTTGTGCATGCCCTGCGGGTAGATCTCGGCGATCTCTGGCTGCAGCTGCTCGTGGCGGTTTTCCCCCCAAACGAGAACCTTCAGCGGTGCGTCGGCGATGGTGGGGTCAGACATGTTTTTCCTAACTATGAAGGCGAATCGGTGAAGCGAAAGCTAGTGAAACGGATGTGGATGTCGGCTATTTGACGTTGCCTATTTGACGGCGCCGCCGATGGCCCCGGCAGCGATGTACTTCTGCGCGATCAACAGCAACACGATGGCCGGCACCGACGACAACACGGCCGTGGCCATGACGGCGCTCCAGTTGGAGACCTGGGTTCCGAGGTACTGGTAGATGCCGAGCGTGACCGGGCGCACCTCATCCGTTGTCGTGAGGGTCAGGGCGAAAAGGAAGTCGCTCCACGAGAACAGGAACGCGAACAGGCCGGCAGTGATCAACGAATTGCGACTGATCGGCACGACGATCGACATGAACGCCCGCACCAGGCCGGCCCCGTCGACCCTGGCCGCTTCGACGATCGATGGCGGGATGCCGATCATGAATGCGCGCAGAATCAGGATCGCGAACGGGATGGCGTGGGTCGCGTCGGCCAGGATCAGCCCAGGGATCGAGTTGAGCAACCCCACGTCGTTGTAGGCGGCATAGAGGGCGTTGGCAATGACGATGCCGGGGATCATCTGGGAGATGAGAATGGCCAGTAGCGCGATATTGATCCAGCGAAACCGAAACTGGGCCAGCGCGTAGGCCGCCGGCGCGGCGATCACCAGGCTGAAGAGCACCGTGCCGAGCGAGACGATGAGGCTGGTGACCAGGTTGCCGCCCTGGTCTGCGATGGCCTTCTCATACCCGGCAAAGCTCGGATTCCACGGGAAGAAGTCGGCGTTGAGGGTATTGCCGGAGGGCTGGAGCGACGCGTTGATCATCCAGTAGATCGGGAAGAGCATGATCCCAAGGAAGATCACGCCAAGGGTCGTGTTGATCGCTCCTCTGCCAGAGCCGGTCGGTCGCGCCCAGGGGCGCGGGCGGCCTGGGCGGGGATGAGCAGACGGGCGGGTTTTCAGAACTGCGGATGCCGAAGTCATTGCAACCCCCTTTACTCGTCTACCGCGCGCCGGTTGGCACGAAGGTAGATGATGGCGAACAGAAGCGAGATGACGATGAGGATGTTACTGAAGGCCGCGCCGACACCGAACTCGAAGTTGACGAACGATTCCTGGTAGGAGCGGATCGACAGTGTCTGCGTCGCATTGGCCGGACCACCGTTGGTGAGCCCGAGAATGATGTCGAGCACTTTGATCGTGTAGACCATGCCGAGCACGAGCACTACGCTGACGACCGGTCGCAGGTTCGGCCAGGTGATGTACCGGAACGCCGCCCATCCGGTGGCTCCGTCCAGAGCGCCAGCCTCGTACAGCTCTTCGGGAATATCCTGCAGGCCGCCGTACAGGATGGTGACGTTGAAGGGGATGCCGACCCAGATGTTCACGAGGATCACCGCGATCAGCGCCACAGACGGGCTGGTCAGCCACGGCACCGGTTCGAGGCCGAACGCACCGATAAAACGGTTCAGGATGCCGCTGTCCTGGTCGAGGATGGAACGCCAAGTGGCGCTGGCCACGATCAACGGCAACAGCCAGGGCAGCAGCAACATGGAGCGCAGGAAGTTGTTCAGCGGGAAGCGTCGCTTGAAAAAGCTGGCCAGCGCGAGACCGATGACGAACTGTCCGGCGATCGATCCGATCGTGAACAACCCCGTGTTCAGCAGCGCAGGACCGAAGAGCTGGCTGCCGAACATGGTGGCGTAGTTGTCGAAACCGACCCAGGGAGCTTCCCCTGTGAAGAACGTCTTCGTCGTGTACGCCTGCAGGCTCATCGTGATGTTCTTCACGACAGGATACCCGAAGAACAACGCCAGGTACAGCGCGGCCGGCACGATGAAGAGCACCTTGGCCACGTTTTCCCGGGTGAACCGGCCCCTCCGCGGTTCACCCCCGGCCGGTTCCCCCCAGCCCTTTTCTGCCGCCGTGCCCGCTGCACCCGCCGAGACGGCCGGAGCCGTCTCCTGGTGCTTCGTCGTCGACTTCATCGGTGATCCCTTCGATACCACGCTGAATCGGTGAAGGCGTCCTGTGCTGGAGTGGCTGTCGTCAGCCGGCCATGGCCTGTTCGAAGGCATCCTCAACGGGCACCTGACCGGTCAGGGCAAGCTGCATCGCCGTGTAGATCACGGTCGCTGCCTCCGGCCATTCCTCGCCGAGCTGGCCGGTGCGTGACCTGGCATTGGCGACCTGTTCGGTGAAGGACTTCATCGTGGGAACCTTCTCCACATATTCCTCGGCCAGCGCCTCCTTGGTCGGCACCAGATAGCGAGCTTCAGAGAGGGCAAGCTGGTTCTCATCGTCGCTGATGCACTCAACGAACTTCGCTGCGGTGGCCTGCTTCTCGTCGTCACCGGTCACCGGCACGGTCCAGACTTCACCGCCGAGCGGTGCGACCGGGGTCTGGCCCGCCTTGTTCACCGGAATCTGAACCGAGTCCCACGTCACGTCTGGGGTCTCCATGAGCGCGGGGATCTGCCACGGCCCGTTGATCATCATCGCCGCTTTGCCGGCCACGAACTGGTCCTTGACATCGGCCTGCGACCAGTTGATGACACTCGACGAGGCTGAACCACTCTCGACCAGATCGACGATCAGTTGCAGCGCCTCCGTCACCTCAGGGGAACCGAGGTCGGTCTCATCGCCGCCATTGGTCCACATGAACGGGAGGAACTGCCAGGCACCCTCATAGGTCGCAATGGCCGAGAACGCCATCCCGTACTGGTCGCCGACGGTCAGTGCTGCCGCCGCCGCCTTCAGTTCATCCCACGTCGTTGGCGGCTCGATGCCCGCTGCGGCCAACAGCTCCGTGTTGTAGAACAGGCCGAGGGTGTTGACCGCGGGCGCAAGGCCGTAGACCTCGCCCTCATAGGTGGCTGCTTCGAGAATGCCGGGGGCGAATCCAGAGGTGTCGACGTCGTAATCGCTCATGGGCGAAAGCCCGCCGGTTGCGGCGATCTCCTGTACGTCGGGGTTGTCGAGCATGAGCACATCCGGAAGCGTCTTGGACGATGCCCGCTGCAACACCTTCTGAATGAGGTCCTTGCCAGGCACGCTCTCTCGCTCGATCGTGACGCCGAGGTCGGTGGCGCACTTGTCGAGCGCTGCCTGCACCAGCGTCTTGTCTGGTTCGTTGTTGTAGTAGTCGAGGATCGTCAGGGTATCTGCACCCTCGCCCGATGTTTCGGATCCCCCGGCTCCCCCGGCGCTGCAAGCGCTGAACGCGAGAGGTGCGATGGCGGCCATCGCCAGCAGGGTGGTCAACTTCTTCTTGGTCAACTTCTTCTTGGTCATTGTCGTTCGGCTCATGTCAGGGCTCCTTTGCCTCGGTGTGGTGCGAATCGATGGTGGTGCGAATCGATGGTGCTGCGAGAAGTGATGCTCGGCTGTGCCGGTTAAGCGCTTTACCGTCGCGACCGATTCTGCATGGTCTCTGAGCCGATGTCAACAGAAAAGTTAAGCGCTTTACCGATTAGCGGTATCGTCGCAAGAGAGTCGAGCGGCATGAGAGACTTCAGCCCGAACCAGTGAAGGGATCTCCATGGCAACGATGCAGGATGTCGCGCGCCGGGCCAATGTTTCCATCGCCACGGTCTCGTTCGTTGTCAACAGCACCAAACCAGTCTCGCCGGCGACCCGAGAGCGGGTCGAATCGGCGATGCAGGAGCTCGGATACCGTCGCAACGCGGTCGGCCGGGCGTTGGCGAGCAGACGCACGCACATCATTGCCCTCCTGTTTCCAGCTCTCCAGCACCGATTCAGCGAAACGGCCGTGAGCTTCTTCACCAGCGCGGCCGAGACGGCGAGTGAGCTCGGCTACAACCTGGTGCTCTGGCCGGTCAGCAACGACGCCGAGCAGGTCACCGACCTCACAGCAGGCGGCCTGGTCGACGGCGTGCTGCTGATGGAGGTGCAGATGGACGACCCTCGGGTCGACCGCCTGCTGGAGTCAGGGACGCCGTTCGCCCTGATCGGGCGCACCCGTGAACCGGGGGCTCTCCCCTACGTTGACGTCGACTTTGAGAACGCCGTGATCGACTCCATCGACCATCTCGTCTCGCTCGGGCACCGTGCGATCTGCTACCTCGACGGCAGCGTCGGCAACTCCCTGGAGAATTACGGTCCTGTCGTGCGGGCGCGCGCCACCTATGCGGCGCATATGGCCAGTCTGGGACTAACCGCCATTACCCTCTCCTGCGATGAAACCCCGGCCGCCGGCCGTGCTGCTGCAGGAGAGTTGCTGGAAAGAGCCCCGGACGCAACAGCCGTCATCGTCATGAACGAGCACGCGGCATTCGGGCTGGTGAGTGGGCTGACCAGGCGCGGCGTGCATGTTCCTCGCGACATGTCGATCATCTCCATCGGCACCTCCCCCGACATGGCCGCGATGTCCGATCCAGAGCTCACCTTGATGAGTTCGCCCGGTGTGGAGGTCGGGCGGCGCGGCGTTGTGGCGATCATCGACCAGCTTGAAGGCCGAACGGGGAAGCTGCCGCAAACGCTGGTGAGGTGCGGCTTCGAGCAGGGGCAGTCCACCGGCCCGGTGCCGGTGCGCACAACTCTCTGAGCTCTCGACAGGCAACTCTGACAGACCCGTCGGCTGACCCGTCGCGCTGACCCGTCTGACTGAACCGTCGCTCCCGTTCATCGCAAACAGCCCTGAGCACGATGAGCGTCACAGCCGTGTTTCGGCGACACCTGGGCACCCTTTCGGTTGCCGACGTGACGGCTGCAAGACTTGTCACCATGCTGCTCCCCCAGATCGAACGCCTCGCCGACGCCGGCTCGCTCTCGCGTGGCCGCTCCTACTTCGAGCGCGGGCACGTGGTGAGCGTCACCGTGCGGGATGACGGCACCATCGACGGCGTCGTCCAGGGCGAACGCGCGTACCGGGTGAAGATCTCCAAGCGAACCTGGAGCTGCACCTGCCCGGTCGCCGCGCAGGGCGCCTTCTGCAAACACTGCGTCGCCGTCGGGTTCGCCGCGCGCGACCAGCTCGCCCAGACACAGAGTGCACAATCGCAGAGTGCACAGACACAGCTGACGGATGCGGCGGGCCCGCAGCACGCAGCCTCCGTCGCGTCTCGCACCGCAGCATCCGGCCCAACCCTCGCCCAGGCGCGCACCCGCATTCTGGCCATGTTCCGCACCCGGCGGGGCCTGTGGGACTGGAACGCCGTCTCGGAATATGCCTCCCTCGCCGGCGCCGGCATCGGCGAACTGCACGACGCCGCGACAACCTACGGCGCCGCAGCCCTGATCCCCACGGCGCAGAAGGCCATCGCCATCATCGAGAAGCTCATCGTGCACGCCGACGACTCCAACGGTGAGATCGGCGACGTGCTGTTCGGCCTCCTCGAACTGCACGCCGAGCTGTGCACCACCGCCCCGCCGAAACCGGCTGCACTCATCGACTGGCTGGCCGACTACCTCGAGAGCGACTCACACGTGTTCGAGCCCGACGTCGCCGACTACGCCGATGCCCTCGGCACCAGCGGTCTCCAACTGCTGGGCGAACGGCTCGACGCGATCGAAGCTGCCCTGCCCCCGCAGACCAAGGACTGGGACTCCGGCCGCGTCAAGCTCGGTCGCTTCCGCGAGCGCACGCAAGTGGCCGGCGGCGACCCGGCCGCCGTTGTCGCCAGCTTCGGCGAGCTGACCCGCTCGTATCGCATGCACGACCTGGCCAAAGCTCTGATCGAAGTCGGTGCTGTCGTCCAGGCCATCGACTACGCCGAACGCGCCACCCTGCTCGAAGACGGCTGGCAGGCCGAACGTGCCGCACAGTACTGGACGGACCTCCTTCACGAGCACCGTCCGCACGACGAACTTGCCGCGTGCCAACTCGTCTTCACCCGGTGGCCGACGTCGGTGAATGCCCTGACGCTCGCACAGGCGGCCGGCGATCAGTGGGAATCGCTCGCCGAGCAGGTCTACTCCACGCTCGAGACACAGCACCCGCGCGAGCTGATCAACACCCTGCTCGCCCTCGGGCTCGCCGATCGCGCGTGGGAGTCCGCTGAACGCCTCACCACGGATCCCGGTCTGTGGACCATGCTCGTCGCCGCGCGCGCGAAGACGCACCCGGCATCCGTTGTTCCCGTGCTCATCCAGCTCATCGACTCCGACCTTGAAGTCTCCAAACCCCAGAACTACAGTTCAGCCGTCAAGCGTTTGAAGCAATTGCGCACGGCATTGAAGGCGACGGATGCCGCGGCACGATTCCCGCTCATCGTCTCCGAGCTGCGCGAGCAGCACCGTCGCCGCCCCACCCTCCTCCAGCGGTTCGACCGCGCCGGCTTCTGACCCGCGCCCGTGGCATCCGCACCGGTTTCAGAAACCGGGCCCACGGCATCCGTCGCCAGCGTTGTCACTGCCAGGTCAGGCGGTGATGAGATCCAGCTGTGGGGCCAAGCACCCGCTATATACGGATGCTGCCGCCCACAGCTGGACGTAACCCCCTTCGCAACGCGAGCTGGGCTGTTACGTCGTGTGAAGCGCGCGTTCGCGGGCGCACCAGCGCCGCCCGTAGCCTGAGCGCACTGCCCATCGATCCCGTAAGGAATGCCATGTCGCTGCTCGTCGATTCGCCCGCCACCGTTTCTGTGCCCGCCGTCACCGCCGAAGAACGCGCCACCCGCCTGCAGGATGCGGGCGCGGCCTGGGGCGAGCGCATCGGCGCCGACGTTGCGAACGCCCAGCTCAAGTACACGGTCACCGGTGAGGGCGAAGGCTCCGTCGCCAGCCGCATCACCGCCGGCAAGCAGGTCTTCTTCGTGGACGAGCCGGCCGCACTCGCCGGTGACGACATCGCTGCCAGCCCGGTCGAGTTTGCGCTCGGTGCGCTGATCTCCTGCCAGATCGTGGTCTACCGCCTGTATGCACAGACCTTGGGGATCCGCGTCGACTCGATCTCGGCATCCGCTGAAGGAGACCTCGACGTGCGCGGCCTGTTCGGCGTCGACGACACGGTGCGCCCCGGATTCTCGGCCGTGCGCCTCACCGTGCGCGTAACCGGTCCGGAGTCCGACGCCCGCTACGAAGAATTGCACGCCGCCGTCGACGCGCACTGCCCGGTGCTCGACCTGTTCTCGAGCGAGACGCCGGTGACCGTGGAGCTCGTCGCCAACTGACCCGGCCAAGTCTGCGGGCAATCGCACGGATGTCGATTAAACATAGCTGTGGTGCGCTCCATGCTCCGGGGAGATGCGTGCACCCACAGCTTGTTCTCATCGACACTCATTGTCGCTGGCCGGCCAGGCAGGTGATGAGATCCAGCTGTGAGGCCAAGCACCCGCTATATACGGATGCCGCCGCCCACAGCTGGACATAATCCCCCTTCGCAGCGCGGCGAAACCCTGACGCGCCCACCGGCATCCGTTCACCTGCGCGCCACCTAGCCGGTCTAGCGTCTGCTCGTGGCAAATCAACAGTGGCGAGCCGTCGGCTTCGGAGTGACGGTGCACGTCGCACGCTTCGGCGTGATCATGCTCACCCTCGCGGTCGCGCCGCTCTTCGGCGTGTCTGGCTGGTATCTCGGCTTGGTCGCGAATGTGGCCTGCGTGGTGTTCGCAGCAGTGCTGGTCACCGTTCGCGGGCTGTGGCGCACCTCGGGCATCCTGGTCGCCTGGCGCGGGCCGCTGGCCATGCTCTTGCTATTGCCGCTCGTCGCCGAGGTGCTCATGTGGACGGTGCCGGCAGGCCTCGTGGAGCAGGAGCCGGGTTTCGGCATGTGGGCGCTCACCCTCCTGCTGGTCGGGATCAACGAGGAACTGACGAGTCGCGTCGTTGTACTCGAACGGATGCGCGGCGCGTTCGGTCCGACGGCCGCCGTCGCGATCACGGCGGCACTGTTCGGTCTGCAGCACCTTTCGGCTTTTGCCACCACGAGTCGCACCATCGACGACGTGCTCCTGAACGTGCTGGTTTCTGCCTGCTATGGGTTCGCTCTCGCCGCGTTCCAGTTTCGGTTCCGGTGGCTGTGGCCGCTCATCCTGCTGCACGCCGGCGCTGACTTCACGACGGTGCTGACGGGTCAGCCGCACTCCGACCCGGTCATCGCGGTGAGCCTCGTGGTGTTCATTGCGCTCGGCGTGGTCATTCTGCGGCCGGTCGTCGCGGCCCGGCGAGACTCCACCGGCCTGTCGCGGTAGGTCACCGCGTACACGATCAGGCCGACATCCGTGATCACCAAGTACTCATCGCGCAGCACGTCGGTTCACGCCCATATGAACTTCCCTTCCTTCCGTCGCGTAGTACTCGTTGCCGCTGCGGCGTTCGGGCGGGCAAGCGGCGTCCGGCGCGCGAGCATAGGGTCCCCGCGCCACACTGCCTCGATCGTCGCTGCGGCGACGTAGGTGCAGACGAACAGAAGGGCCCGGGATGCCGAAGCTGCGCGATGGTTCCGGAGGCTAAGGGAACGGTGTCAGTCCTTGACCGATCCTGAGGCGAGACCGCTGGTGATGTGCTTCTGGAAGACTATGAACACAATGATCAGCGGGATGGCCACGATGGTAGACGCAGCCATCAACGGGCCGTACTGCGTTCCGTACTGCCCGATGAACGAGTTGAGTGTCACTGTCACCGGTTGCATCTCGCGTTGCGTCGACAACGTGAGGCCGAAGACGAACTCGCCCCATGCCATCACGAAGGCGAACACCGCGACCGTAACCAGGCCCGGACGTACGAGCGGTAATACGATGCGGAAGAACGCCTGGAAGCGCGTCGCGCCGTCCACTGCTGCGGCTTCCTCCAACTCCTTCGGGATCGTCAGGTAGAACGGCCGCAGCACGATCACCGCGAACGGAAGCGTGCCGACTGTGTTCGCGAGAATCAGGCCCGAGTAGGTGTTGACAAGCCCCCACTGCGAGAACAGAGTGAACATGGGAAGTGCGACGTTGATCGCCGGCAACAGTTGCGCGATGAGGAACGGTAGTAGAAGCACACCAGTCCAACGCAGCTTGAGTCGCGCGAGCCCGTAGGCGGCGGGGGCAGACAGCAGCAGGGTCAGCAGAGTGGCACCTATGCTGATGATCAGGCTGTTTCCTAACGCCCTCAGCATGACAGGATTGTCGAACACCGCTGTCGTGTAGTTGCTGAAGTCTAGCGGCGTCGGCACCCAAGTCGGAGGGCTCGTGAAGATCTGGTCGGGCGACTTCAGCGACGTCGAGACAAGCCAATATAGCGGGAAGAGGTATGCGCCGACAATTACAATCGCGATCGCAGTGAGGTGCCAATTCGGCCGCTCCGATGCAGCGCGTCGGCGCTTGTGGGCCGGCACGACGAGGGCCCGGGTCTCATTGATATTTTGCAAATGGGCGCTCATTGTGTCGATTCCTCTCGCTTGCGCAGCCAAAGGTAGAGCGCCGACAGCAGCAGCGGGATCAGGAGGAGGACGTTCGCCGCGGCCGCGCCGTCACCGAAGCGGAAGTATTCGAAAGAGAGCTTGTACACCTCGATTGACAGCACGTTCGTCGCGCCCGCGGGGCCGCCGGCAGTCATCACGTAGATCAGATCGAAGACCTTGAACGTATGCACGAAGCCGAGCAGAAGAGCGATGATGATCACGGGTTGCATCATGGGCACGGTGATATGCCGGAAACGCTTCCATGCCGAGGCGCCATCGAGGCTCGCAGCCTCGTACAGCTGCTCCGGGACGCCCTGCAGACCCGCATAGATCAGCATCATATGGAACGGGATGCCGATCCATATGTTCGCGATGATTACCGCGATCAGCGCGGTGTTCGGGTTCACTAGCCAGGGCTCAGAAGACGAGATCCCGAATAGGCCGAGGGAGGAATTGAGGAGACCGTAGCTTCCGCTGAAGATCCAACGCCACAGGCTCGCGGACACTACCGCCGGCAGTACCCAGACGACGAGCATCAGCGCGCGCAGCAGCGCCGACAGTGGGAATCCCCTGTTGAAGAACAGGGCGAACATGAACCCGATTGCGTGTTGGAACATCAACGAGCCAACTGTGAAGACCAGCGTGACGACCAGGGATGGGATGAACCCCGGGGAGGCGATGAATTCCTTATAGTTGTCGAGGCCGACGAAGGGCGCTCCGCCGGCGAGGAAGTTGCCTGCGTTCACGTCGAAGAGGCTCAGATTGACTGTGTAGAGCAGGGGGTACAGCATGAAGATAGCGAGGAAAACCATCGCCGGCAGCACGAAGCCGTATCTGCTCAGCGCGCCTCGCCAGTTCGCTGTCCGCTGGCCCTGTCGGGGGGCCGACGAGAAGCCGGCTCCCCGAGAAGTCGTGCTGGATGAGATAGTCATTGCTTCGGCAGCAGATCCACGATGGCATCAGCAGCGGTCTTAAGCGCCTGCTCGGAGTTCGCTGATCCGGTCATACGCGACTGGAGCGCGACAACAATCTGGTCGGCGATCTCCGCGTACGACGCTCCGTAGGCGCGCGGATTTGCGACTTGCAGCTGCTCAGTGAACAAGGCAATCTTATCGTTTCCAGGGAACGGGTCGATATCGTTGCGGATCGGCAGGCTGCCTTCCGCGACGTTCGATTTCGTCGCTATCTCTGGGGTCTGAAGGAACTTCAATAGATCCCACGCGGCGTCCTCGTTCGGGCCGGCCATGATCATGAAGTTTTCGCCACCGGTGACCGAGGCTGCTTCCTCGCCCGCAGGAAGCAGTGCGACGCCGTAGTCGAGATCGGATGCCTCATTCGCGAGGAACGGTAATTGCCATGGGCCGTTAATCATCATCGCCGCGCGTCCCTGGCCGAACTCAGCCGCGACAGCCGCCTGGTCCCAATTTAGCGCCTCCTTCGACACGCTGCCGTCGTCCATCATCCCAGCCCAATAGTCCAGGGAGACCACGGCCTCCGGCGCCGTCAGATCGTACAGATCTCCCCCGCCCTGCCAAAGGGCGGGGAGCCACTGGAACACGGCTTGCTGGTTGTTGACGGCGGAGTAGGCAAATCCGAAGTGCTCGGGCGTTGTCAGTTTGGCGGCGGCTGCCTCCATCTCCTTCCACGTAGTCGGTGGCTCGATCCCCGCCTCCCTCAGCATGGTCTTGTTGTAGAAGAGCGCGAGGCAGTTCGTCGACGATGGAAGGCCGTAGATACTGCCGTTGTACTTTGCCGATGCGATAACACCTTCGGCGTAGTTGTCGAGCTCGCCCCACTCTGCGACCTTTTCGTCGAGATTCGCGGCGATGCCGAGCTCGGCGAACTGCTGGTGATCGGGTCCGTTTATGATTACGATGTCAGGGAGCGACCCCGCGCCGGCGGATTGCAGCAAGGACTGCTTAAGATCGGCGTAGGCAATGAATTTGCGCTCGATCTGCACATCCGGGTGCTCGTCCATATATGCACCCAGATTATCTAGGAGTTGTTTCTCGGCTGTGCCGTCGGCTCCGAAGTAGTCCCACAGCTTGAGTGTGACCGCCCCGTCTTGGCTCTCGTCCGAGGAATTGTCTGATCCGCCGGGTGCACAGGCCGTCGCCGCGCCGAGAATAGTTACCGCTGCCGCGAGAATGGCGATCGAACGCCGCGAAACACGGCGTGTTCGGATGGTGGACATGGTGGAGTTTCCCTTCATCAGTGAAGAACTTCCGCTTGGTTTTCGGTTGGTGTTACTCTTGCCGGACGCGTTTTGACCGCTCGGCGAGCCAGCGGCCGGCGACACGGAGGCTCTCGTCCAGCGGAGCAGTCGACTCCTCGTCGATGCAGAGCCAGCCTCCGTATCCGATCTCAGCCATGGTGTCGAGGATCAGGTCGAGATCGAGCTCGCCCTCTCCTGGCAGACACCAGTCGTCCCCCTGCACATCCTTAAGGTGGATGTTGTCGATGATCGGCGCGAACTCTCGGAGGAATCCGGGAATGTCTTCCACGCCACTGCGTACCAGGTGGCCGGTGTCGACAGTCAGCCCGATCACCCCGGGTTCGATCGCCCCCCAGAACTCACGCACATCCTCTGGCAGCATCACCGGCTGACCGTAGTGATGGTGTAGAGACAACCGGATGCCGAGTTGTGCGGCGCGACGACCGTGCTCCGCCAGCTGTTCTGCCAGTCGGATGCGTTCCTCGCTCGTGACACCCTCACGGGAGCGGTTGTGGCAGAACACTACCATTTCGGAGCCGACTTTCCCGGCGAACCCGATGACGCTTGACAGGCGCCCGTCGTCCAGCTCGTCGTAATAGACAAGCGTGGCGACGGCCCCGGGGTCGCCCCCGGTCGCCTCCAATAACCGCTCCGGGGAGTCGATCCATGGCATGAACTGACCCGTTTTAAGCTGCAGACCCTCAAAACCGGCGGTTCGGAAGCCGGCGAACAGCGCTGGCGTCTCGTCGCGCGCGGTGGGTTTGGAAATTGCGGCACGCATTACAGTAGGCCTTCCGAGAATGTGACCGTCTCGCCGGACACAGCGGAGCGGTAGGCGCCCTCGAGCAGCGAGAGTGTTTGGAGGTTATCGCGCCCGGAGTTGGTCGGTTTTGTACCGCGGTCGACTGCCGTGAGGAGGTCGTTCAGCCCGAGGTAGGCGGACTCGGGCTTGGCCAAGCCGCTCCACGGGTTGATTACCTTCTCAAGACCGTCTGACGTGTGGATCTCGACCTGGTCGTAGTCGAGACGCAGGGCGCCCTGCTCGCCCACAACAATGGTCTCGACGCTCTCGATTCGGCTCGCGAAGCTATGGGTGTAGTTGACACCGACATCGCCGAACCGAAGGTGCACAGAAGCATCCGTCTCACCCATGACGGCCTGGAGGGGCGAGCGATGCGTCGTCGCAGTGAGCCAGTCGGCCTCCCGATCCAGCATGTAGCGGAAGCCGTCGAACCAGTGCACGCCCATCACTGACAGTGCATGGTGCTGCTGCTCCGCTCGCCAGCCGACCACCTCGCGCCACATCAGTTCGCGATGGTCGATCGAGACAGGCCGCCCGATGCGGCCACTGCGAATTGCCTCCCTAGCCTGGGTGAAGGCGTAGTGATACCGGAAGTTCTGGTTGACAGCCAGTTCCACGTTAGCGCCTGCAGCAATCCCGACGATCTCGGTGGCGCTCTCGACGCTGTCTGCGAGCGGTTTCTCCACGAAGAGGTGCTTGCCACTTGCAGCGAGTTCGGTGACCGCTTCCAGCCGCACATGACTGGGCGTTGAAACCACCGCCGTGTCGAAGTCGACCCCTTCGAGCGCGGTGCCTATCGAGTCAAACGTCTCCGAAATTCCGAAGGTCGTCGTCACCCACCTGCGTCGGTCAGCCGACGGGTCGACGGCCGCGACGACCTCGACCCGGTCCCTATGCGCGAGATAGCCGCGGAAGTGCATTTCGCTTACAACTCCGCATCCGATGACGGCGATTCGGTGCTTTGGTGGGATGCTCACTCGCCAACGACCTCTCGGTACGCGGTATCAAAGCAGATCAACAGCTCACACGGCTCGTCGCCGATGTTGGCGGCATTGTGGATCGCTCCCTTAGGGATCGAGATCGTGTCGCCCGCCGCCATTTCGACATACTCGTCTCCGACGCGGTGTCGGATGCGGCCCGAGATGACGTGCAGTACCTCGTCGCAGTTCGGGTGGTGGTGCACCGGATTGTTCTGACCTGGCTGGATGAAGCACTTCCCCATCGTGAGCGTGTCGGAGTTCTCGAGTGCACCGGAGACCATCCATTCGAGATGACCCCATGACTGAGAATCGATCCGAACGTCTTTGGCTGCGCTCAGGCCTCCCCGTGCGGCCTGCTCGGTCGGTTCTGACATGTGCTCTCACTCCTCGGGTATGCGTCGCTGCGTCCCTACAGCGGCATCGACTCTGGTAGGTCCTTCGAGGCCACTATTGCCGCGTGCGACAGGGATAGCGAGTGCCAATTTGGCACGGGTGGCCTCTGGTCTCACAAGCCATTCGTCGATCTGGAGAAGTGTGATTCCCAGCATTCGGCGAGCAGCTCGATGCCACGGTGGGTGTATGCAGGCGCGGCGGCGTAGGAGATTCGCAGGTGATTGTCTAGACCGTCGCGCGCGCTGAATGTCGCGCCAGGGAGCACCCGCACGCCGAGTCGCTCGGCGCGGCGCGCGAAGGATGTCGCGCATTGCGCGGGCAGTTTGATCCAAAGCGAACCACCGCCTGCCGGGGTCTCTGGGCACCACTCCGGCAGCATCTCAGCGAGGTCCTCGAGCGCGAGACGGCGTGCCTCCGAGAGTGAGCGGAAGCGTTCATCGCGCGCGCGCTCGATCTGCGGTAGCAGGTGGCTGGCCAGCAGCTGTGCGATGAGTGAGGTGCCGAGATCCTGGCCGCCCTTTATCGCGGCGAGCTCGACGATCGCCTCCGGCTGTGCCCGCAACCAGCCCACCCGAAGTCCTCCCCAGAACGACTTGCTCATCGATCCGACGGTCATCACGAGGTCGCTGCCGGCGGCCAGTGGGACGGGGCGGCGGTCCCCGTCGATGATCGTGTCTGCGAGCGTCGCATCGTCGATCACCGGCGTGCCGTAGCGATTGGCGATGGTGGCCACCCGGCTGCGTCGGAAGGTGTCGAGCACGGAGCCCGTGGGATTGTGCACGGTGGACTGGAGCACAATCAGAGCCGGCCGTTCCCGCGCCACAGCTGCGGCCAGCTCGTCCACGTCGATCCCTTCTCGTCCGCTGCGAATGCTTACAAGGCGAACATCGAGGGCCCGGAGCGACTCAATCGCGCCGCGGAACGAGGGTTCCTCGATGATCACGGTGGAACCAGCCTCTGTGACGCTCGATGCCGCCAGGCGCAGCGCCTGCTGTGCCCCGGACGTAATCAGAATGTGCTCATACGTGGTGGGTAGGCCCAGCGCCGAGTAGTAGCGAGCCACGGCGTCGCGGAGCTCGTCCAAGCCGCTCGGTATGTAGCCGTGCTGCGCCACGAGTTGTCGCGCGCGCGAGCTCTCCAGCATGTCGAAGTGATCCGCGACCAGGGCTAGGCCCGGCAATGCAGCGCTGCGCAGATCGATGATGTCGAGGTCGACGCCTTCAGTGAAGGAGCGCAGTCGGTCATCCGCTTGAACTGCGGGCGACCGCTGCGTAGTTGACACGTATGTCCCGTCTCCCTGGCGGCTCGAGAGAGCGCCCTCACCGCGGAGGATGTCGAAGGACTTCGTGACGGTGTTGCGACTCACACCGAGCGCGCTCCCAAGGCTTCGCTCGGAAGGTAACCGGGTACCCGAAGCCAGGGCTCCGCTGGCGATGAGCTCACGCACGCCACCGGTCAGCTGAGTATGCAGCGCGGCTTCGCCGCTATTCCACTCCCCGAGCATGCGAGCGAGCCGATTGGCACCCACTGTCGCCAATCGAAAGGAATTGGCACTCGAATAGCTGGTCAACATGTGTCCATTATGGCTGTGGCTGCAAAGCCGCAGTCAACTCGAGAATCGGAGATGTCATGACTTCCCCCACGGTCCTGCTCCTCGGTGCCCTAGACACGAAAGGCGCGGAATATAGCTTCGTCCGAGATCGACTCGCTGGAGCCGGCATCGACACGATCACAATCGACTTCGGCGTGCTCGGAGAGCCCCAGATCACCGTCGACATCGACCGGGCACAAGTCGCCCGCGCCGGCGGCGCCGAGGTCGGCGATCTGGCGTCCGCCGGCGACCGTGGCGCGGCGATGGCCGTCATGGCCAGCGGGGCGACCGAGGTCGTGCGTGAGCTCGTCGAGTCGGGACGGGCAACGGGTGCGCTCGCGCTCGGAGGCACGGGGGGTACATCCGTAGCCGCCACCGCGTTCCGCGGCCTGCCACTCGGCTTTCCCCGTATAATCCTCTCGACCGCAGCGTCCGGCAATACAGAGCAGTACATCGGCGAGACAGACCTCATACTAATCCCGAGCATTGTCGACATCGCGGGACTGAACCGCATCTCTCTGAGGATGCTGGCCAACGCTGCCGCCGCGATCGCAGGCATGGTTAATGCCGCGCCGCTCACCCAGACCCCCACCAAACCGCTCGTGGCCGCCAGCATGTTCGGTGTGACCACACCAGCGGTCACGCGTGCTCGGGAGCGCTTGGAAGAGCTCGGCTACGAGGTGCTCATTTTCCACATGACTGGCTCTGGCGGCCGCGCTATGGAAGCGCTGATTCGCCAGGGATACATCGACGGTGTACTGGATCTCACGACCACCGAGCTCGCCGATGATCTGGTCGGCGGGGTATTTTCGGCGGGCCCTGCGCGACTGACCGCCGCCGGCGAGACGGGGACGCCCCAGATTGTGTCGCCGGGTGCGCTCGACATGGTCAACTTCGGGTCGATCGGGACCGTTCCCGAGTGCTTCCGCGATCGCAACCTCTATGTACACAACTCGAGCGTGACGTTGATGCGGACGACACCGGAGGAAGCTGCGCAGCTCGGTGCGGAACTGGCGCGCAAGGTTGCCGCCGCAATCGGACCAACGACGGTCATCCTCCCCCTGGGCGGCGTCTCTGCGATCTCCGTGCCCGGCGGTCCGTTCCACGACGAGGCCGCCGACGATGCGCTGTTCTCTGCCATTCGGAACGGACTTGAGGGCAGCGCGCTGACCATCGTGGAGTCCTCCATGGACATCAACGATCCTCACCTCGCCATCGAGTCGGCCGACCGCCTCCACGAGATGATCTCCGAGCATTCGGCACACTTCTCGACCAGACCGAACGGAAAGTAGAAACGCCATGCCATTCGTTGCACGAGCTGAGATCCTCGACCGCCTGAGGGCGAAGATCGCCGCAGGAAATCCCATCATCGGAGCTGGAGCCGGAACCGGAATCTCGGCGAAGTGCGAAGAGGAGGGCGGCGCCGACCTCATCGTCATCTACAACTCGGGCCGGTACCGCATGGCAGGACGTGGCTCGCTGAGCGGACTGCTAGCTTACGGGAACGCAAACGAGCTGGTCGTCGAGATGGGCAAGGAGGTGCTGCCGATCACGACCCACGTCCCCGTGCTCGCCGGTGTCAATGGCACTGATCCTTTTTACGAACCGTCACGCTTCGTGGCGGAGTTGCGAAATCAGGGCTTCTCCGGGGTGCAGAATTTTCCAACCGTTGGCCTAATTGACGGGCAGTTCCGGGCGAACCTCGAGGAGACCGGGATGAGCTATCGGCTTGAGGTCGATCTCATCCAGCGGGCGCATGACGCGGATCTGCTAACCACCCCGTACGTGTTTTGCGCAGAGGACGCGATCGACATGACCATCGCAGGTGCCGACATCGTCGTGTGCCACATGGGACTTACCACCGGGGGAAGCGTCGGCGCGGAATCAGCGCGCACCCTCGACGACTGCGTGCAGCTCTCGACGGAATGGGCCGCTGCCGCACGCTCGGTGCGCGACGACGTCATCGTGCTCGTGCACGGTGGACCGGTCTCGACACCCACCGACGCTCAATATCTGCTAACCAACGCCGAAGGACTGGACGGCTTCTATGGCGCCTCTTCCATGGAGCGTCTCCCCGCCGAGCTCGCCATCACCGCGACAGTGCGCGAGTTCGTACGAATGTCTCTCTGATCACCACTTGCGAGACGATGGGAGTCGGGCGGCGGCGCACCCCACGATGGTCCTCACGTCGTCAGGCTCAGTTCCGTGCCACGGACGCTCGCTGCATGGGCTGAGGACCGCCTCAGAAAAGCTCGTCTTCGCCGTGGGCGCGTGCTTCGGCAGCGAGGGTTTTTTGTCCGCTGTCGATTCTGGTTGAGGGGTTCGGGACTCCGCGGAGGTTCACGGGTGGGCCCCAGGCGCGAAGGATGCTCGCTTCGACTGGGATCATGTCGTCTGGTTGCCAACCGGTGGGCATTGGCCAGACGGAGAACGTGAGATGGTCGTGCATCCACTTGGTTAGAGCTTGCTCGCCGTCGGGTGTTAGGTCGTAGTTGGTGAAGTCGCGTGTGGCCGGTGGCTTCTTGCTGCGGCGTGGGATTGCGCGGCCCGAGCTGCTCGCGAAGCAGCACGGCGAAGGACCAGCGCACGGTGGACCGGCCGGTGCGGCCGGTGGTGAAGTGGGAGATCCCTGGGCCTTCGCCCTCTGGCTGAACACCCCGGCCGAACGATTCGAGGGTCGAACCGCTGCCGAGACGCTCCGTGCCGGTGCAAGTGGCGTAGAAGCCGTGCTTTCCGCAGCCCGATCCGATGCCAATGCCCGCGCGGGAGTTCTCGTTTGACATCGAGGAACCAGAGCTTCCTCAGGCCTCCCGCCGCGGAGTTGTCCTTTGGTTGGTTTCCCTGAGAACAGGCCATCTGCCGGCGCGCTTGCATTCAAGGCTCACAAAGCGACGCGCCAACCCGGGTATTTCGCCCCTCGCCCACCTTCGACCGGTCGATTCAGTGTGCCTGACCCCCTGGGAGCCTGTTACCTTGCGGCCACCCCTGGCGTCGCGGTCGGTGAGCTGATCTCGCCCGTCTACATCGACGCCGGGTATGTGCCCGCCAGCGCAGTAGAGGGCGTCGTCATTACTGCTGTCATGCTGCCGGAAGCGCTCTGTTTTGCGAACGTCTCCGACCCAGCCGCCAAGCCATGGAGAGTGACCACGGAACTTACGTCCACAGACGACTGCGACATTCCGAGGCAATGGGCCGTGCGCTTTGCCGCTGAAGGATATGACGGCGTCTTCTACACGGCACGGTTCAGTCCTGGGGGCCGAACGCCTGGGCATGGTTCGGTCAGGCAGGTGGCTTCGACCTCGGCGCGCACTCCACCGAAACGGCCAGGGAAGCGTGCATCGCATCCGGACTTCAAGTTCTCGACCCTCCGACGTCGCTGGCCGCATGGCGCACGGTGTCACCGCCGAAGCACTGAGAAGGAATCCGAGTCGTCGCGAGCCGTTTCGCGAGCATTTCACAAATGAGTCACGCGTTCCGCTCTGCACGTGAGCCGCAATGCCTGCATTCTGCATGCATATGCGCTAAACTGTCTGCATGACAGTAACAATCACGATTCGATCGGTCCCCGATGACGTTCGAGACGAGCTTGCTGGGCGCGCGGCACGCTCTGGGCGTTCGTTGCAGGAGTACCTGAGTGCAGAGCTTGTCGCCCTGGCATCACGCCCGAGTGCCGCTGAGGCACTCCTGCGCATCCGCAGCCGCGCCGCACACTATCCACCCGTCGACACCTCCGAACTGCTGGCCGACATCGATGCCGACCGAAGGTAGGCGGTCGGGCGGTCGCGAACTTGTCGTGGTCGACGCATCCGTCATCGTTTCGCTGTTGATCGACCCCGGGCCTACGGCAACCGCGATCGCCACACGGCTCGGTGATGCCACACTCATCGCCCCAGCGGTGCTGCCGTTCGAGGTGGCCAACGTGCTTCGCCGACGACGGAACGCCGGGCTGCTCTCACCTGGCGAGGCCGCCGTCGCCCATGATGCATTCATCGAACTGCCCGTCGATCTCTGGCCGTGGGAGGTCATGGCTGCCCGCGCCTGGCAGCTCGGCGACAACCTCAGCAGCTACGACGCGTCATACATTGCGCTGGCCGAGTTGACCAACGCAACGTTGCTGACGCGCGACAAACGGATCGCCGGAGCGCCTGCCCTGAAGTGCGCCGTCACGGTGTTCTGACGCCATCGCAAGACGCAGACTGGTCGTTGGCAGGCTCTCGCGCTTCGTTAGACAGAGGTTGCCAGCGCCGCGCGCGCGAGGGTGCGGGCCCCATCGAGGCCGAGCGAGTCCCACCCCAAGCCGTTCGACGGCAACAGGCTTCCCGTTCCCGCCCATTCGAGAGAATTTCTGCTTTCAGAGGATGCCTGAAAGGCTCCGAGCCTGCCTCCCTCTGACTCCCAACCAAGCATCGCAGCCATCGAGTCGAGCGATTCCGAGAGCGTCAACGGCGAGCCGGCTTCACCGGATGCCACCAGAAGGAGCAGCAACAGCCCGCTGTCCTGGGCGAACTCACCGCTCCCAAGGGGAAGCCGCGCGGCAACGTAGCGCCAGAGCTTTATCGGCGCATCCTGCAGTTCGGTGCCACGCTTGGTCAGGAGCAGCTCGCCGCGATACTTGCGCACGAGGCCCAGTTGCGTTGCCGCCTCCCGCAGATCGAGTAACTCTCTGGTGTTGTTCTCGCGGTTGCCCTGACCATAGACCCTCTTCTCCGGGTCGAGCTCAGCCAGCAGCTCGACAACCGCAGCAGGCACGAGAAAGCCGGCACCGGTCAGACGGATGCCGACGCTCACGTGCCGCAGATAGGTGCGGAACACCGCGGTCGCCTTCGTGGCCTCGTTTTCACTGATCTCGACGGGCTCGTCCATTCTCGCCGCCGACAGATAGCCAGCGAGGTGTCTCTGCACTTCTTCGCCAGCTCCTGCAAAGAGTGCGGCAAGAGGTGAGGATGGCCCCTCGCCTGCGCTCCCGGCACGCAAACGGGCGAGGGCCGCGTCGGCACCGAGCAGCCTCTCCAACCCACGGTTCGTGCCGTCGATATCGAACTCATCCGTGAAATTCCAGAGTCCGAAGTAACTCACGGCGTCTCGTTGCTCCGGATAGTCAGGGCTGCGCTTGCCCGTGGCGATCGCAAGAAGAGTTTCCCAGCCGTGCACTCCGCCAGAGTCTTCCGCCGGCCCCCGACGACCACCGTCAAGGCAGCGCACGGCTGCCGCCGCGCTATCGGCACCCGTCGCATCGCGGCCGGCGGCATCCGTCGCCTCGATCGGTTCAGCCGCCTCGAGCGTGATGCTGTGCTGCCAGTCGTCGCCGAAATCGTAGGTGTAGTGGAGAGTGTCGCCGACGGTCGACAACAGCTGGTCGAGGCGCAGCTCGCTCTCGAGAACTCCCTCGTCACCCTCTTCGACATCGAATGGAGTGAGGATGCCCTCTGTGTCGTTCTGGTACGGGTCACTCGACGGAGAGAACCGGTGCAGGTGGCTGTTGGTCCAGCCGAATGCCGTCTGCAGCACGTCGTGCAGCACATCGAGGGTGATGCTCGACGACAGGCTCAGCTGTCGCCAGATCGGCGGTTCGGAATCGACGAGGACAACTCTGACGCGGAACCGGGTCGGCGTACCGGCGGGTTGGTGCAGCGTCATTGGCTTCCGCGGGCGGTCGAGGTCGTCCCAGTCTCCCGCACGGGCAGCGCTGGTCGGTTCAGTGTCGGCGCGTGCACGCTTCTTGAATCCTTCGAAGTCGGTGACGTTGTCGTGGTCGGGGTTCGGCGGCGTCATCCGTCCAGCGTAGGCGCATCTCCCACCGCGGACGATAGTTGTCAGGCCCGTCGCGGATACAGCAAGAACACGCCGGGACGCTGAAATTCTTGATGTTCTCGAAGGACAGATGGTCGATTCGTGATGTATGCGGTGACACTGCGCTCTGGGCTTGCAGACGGATGCCGGCCCGCGGCATCCGTTCTCTAGATATTGATCATGTGGCCGGTGAGGCCGTGGAAGGCATCCTGCAGCGCCTCGCTCATCGACGGGTGAGCGTGCACGTTGCGGGCCAACTCGGTGGCGGTGAGGTCCCACTTCTGAGCGAGCGTGAGCTCGGGGAGCAGCTCTGAAACGTCGTGCCCGACCAGGTGTCCGCCGAGCAGCTCGCCGTACTTCGCGTCAGCGACGAGCTTCACGAACCCACTCGGGTCGCCCATCGTGTGCGCCTTGGCATTGGCCACGAACGGGAACGTCGCCACCGTCACATCGTGACCACCGTCTCGAGCCTGCTGCTCTGTCAGCCCGAAGCTCGCCACCTGCGGCTGCAAATAGGTGGCCCTCGGCATCATCCGGTAGTCGCCCAGCTCCATCGTCTCTGCGCCGGCGATCGTCTCAGCGGCGACGATTCCCTGCGCCTCCGCGACGTGTGCGAGCTGCAGTTTCAATGTCACATCGCCGATCGCATACACGCCCTCCACGTTCGTGCGCATGAAGTCATCGATCGCGATCCCCCCGCGCTCGGTCAGTTCGACTTCCGTGGTCTCCAGGCCGAACCCGGTGACATTCGCCCCGAATCCGACAGCCATCAGCACCTTGTCGGCGCGGATCGTGGTCTCGGTGCCGGCGGCATCCGCGTAGGTGACGGCCACGTCTGAACCATTGTCGACAACAGCGCCTACCTTTACCGAGGTGAGCAGGTTCACGCCGAGCTTCTTCAGGTTCTTCGCGACCTCCTTTGAGACGTCGACGTCTTCGTTCGGCAACGCCCGATCGAAGTACTCGAGGATTGTCACGTCGACCCCGTAGTTCTTCATCACGTAGGCGAACTCGATGCCGATGGCGCCGGCTCCGACGACGACCAGCGACTCGGGCAATGTGCGCTCGAGAATGAGGGTCTCGTAGGTGACGATGTTGTCGCTGAGCGTCACGCCGGGGAGCAGCTTCACGGTGGAGCCGGTCGCGATAATCAGATTGTCGAAGCTGATGGCATCCGTTTCACCGTTGCCGAGCGCGATGCTCATGTTCTTGGAGCCGGTGAGGGTTCCGCGTCCCTCATATTCGGTGACCTTGTTCTTGCGCATCAGGTAGTGCACACCCTTGGCGCGGCCGTCGGCGACCTTACGGCTGCGGTCGAACGCGACGCCGTAGTCGAATGTGACGTCACCGACGATGCCGAATGTGGCTGCCTCGTTGGTGAAGATATTGGCAAGCTCCGCGTTGCGGATGAGTGTCTTCGCGGGCACGCAGCCCACGTTGAGGCAGACACCACCCCAGTACTTCTCCTCGACGATCGCGACGCTCAGGCCGAGCTGTGCGGCACGCACCGCGGCGACGTAACCGCCAGGGCCGGCTCCCAGAATGACGAGGTCGAAGTGTGCGGTCATGCCAGCCTCCCAGCCGTTGGGCGGGCGCATCAGTCGTGGCGCCCGTCATTTCCCATGCGGCTGGTGCTCGCTCGTTGATCTCGGGCGACGTGCCGCACTGTGTCGAACCATTGCGGTGTTAAGGGTATTCCATATGGGTGTAGGAATAACTGTCGGTGCTCACCCGACCGGTACGCGAATGGCCGCGAGTTCCTCCAGCTGGTTCCAGACTCGTGTGGCGAGATCTCCTTCAGGGGCGGCCGTTCTGACGAGCGCATCGCGCCGCGTCGGCTGCCCGCGCAAGGCACCCGTCGGCCCGTAGTACTCGCCGCCCTGCGCGTCTGGGTCGGTCAGCCCTCGCACAGCCGACCAGGCCGCGGTGTCCTTACCCTGCGCCCACGGTGTGTACGGATTGCGCTGGTACGGCGTAGCCGCATCGCGGATGCCGGCCCGCGACGGCGTCTTCGCATCCACACCGACGCCGGGAATGGTCACGATCGATGCGACCGGCAGTTCCGCCGCTCTCAGCCGCCGGTCGAGTTCGAACGCGTAGATCTCGTTCGCGGTCTTGGCGTGCGTGTAGGCGGCAATCGACATCCGAGGGGTGCGCATGAGGTCGTCAACCTCGAAGGCGAAGCGACGCACGAAGCCGGTCGAGGTGTGCACGATCCGCGCACTCGTGCCGTGTTCTCGACCAGTCTCCCCGAGCGTGGGCAGGATGCCGGCGACAAGAGCGAAGTTCGAGGCGACGTGGCTGCCCATCATCAGCGGCAGACCGTCAGCGGTGGTCTCGCCCCGACGCATCGTCACCATACCTCCATTGAGCAGGATGCCGTCGAGCCGCGGCAGCGCGGCGAGCTCCTCCGCGGCGCGAGCAACCGAGGTCAGAGAAGTGAGATCAATCACTACCGCGCTGAGGGAAGCACCAGGAACCTGCTCCCGAATAGCCTCCTTCGCGACCTCGAGCTTGGCCGCGTTGCGAGAGGCCAGCACGACGTGCGCACCAGCACCAGCCAGCTGTTCTGCAGCAAAATAACCGATGCCGGCGGTTGCACCGGTCACCGCGACTGTGCGGCCGGTCTGGTCAGGAAGTTGGTCTGGATCCCAGGTCACGCGAGCTCCTTCGTTAAGCGGATTAGTTATCCGTTTGAGCGTAGCATTAAACGGATACTTCATCCGCTTTGTGGCTATACTCGAAGCATGATGGCCATCCGCTCCGACGCTGCACGCAGCAGGGAACGCATCCTCACCGCCGCGCGCGAACAAGACTCCAGCACGCTGCGACTCAACGACCTCGCTCGTGAAACGGGCCTCGGCGTCGGCACTGTCTACCGCCACTTCCCCACCGTGCACGCCCTCGTCGAGGCGCTCGCGTACGACACCCTCATCCGGATGCGCGACCTGAGTCGCGAGGCAGCGGCCGAACCCGACGCGGAGGTCGCCCTCGCGTCGTTTCTCCGATCGGCGCTTGACCTTCAGTTGGCAGATGGAGGCCTGCAGGCGGTGCTCCTCTCCCCCGACGACGAAACCGACGACGTGCGCGAGACTAAGCGTGAGATCTTCGCCACCTTCACCGCCGTGCTCGAACGTGCCCGTTCCGACGGGGCCGTGCGCGCAGATCTCACCGTCGAGCAACTGGAACACCTCATCTGCGGCATCGAGCACGCGGTGCGGCTGGGTTCTCCCGCCGATAGCGAACCGTTCCTGCAGATCATGCTCGCCGGCATCCGCCCCTGACCCATTGCGCAGCGGCGGCGATGCCGTGAGACTGGCGAAGGGGCAGGCGTGCACACGGCCCCGACCGACAGCAAGGAGCACCGCATGGCCGAGCAGTCCCGCGAACGAGTCGGCGTCTACATCGACTTCGACAACATCGTCATCTCCCGCTACAACCAGCTGCACGGCAAGGGGGCATGGGCGAAGGACCGCGTACGCGGCCACGATTCATCGAACCCCCAGGCCGATCAGGGCGTCACCGCCCGCATCAATCAGGCCACCATCGACGTCAGCGCAATCCTCGACTATGCATCCTCATTCGGATCCATCGTCATCAGCCGCGCCTACGCCGACTGGTCCGCCGCCGTCAACGCCCGCTACCAGAAGCAGCTCAATGACCGTGCAGTCGACCTGACCCAGCTGTTTCCGACGGTTCTGTCCCTGAAAAATGGCGCAGACATCCGTCTCGCCGTCGACGTCGTCGAAGACGTCTTCCGCCTCGACGACCTCACCCACATCGTGATCGTCGCCGGCGACTCCGACTACATTCCGCTCGCCCAGCGCTGCAAACGCCTCGGCCGTTACGTGGTGGGCATCGGCGTCTCCGGCGCAACCAGCAGCTCCCTCGCCGCCGCCTGCGACGAGTTCGCCGACTACGACAGCCTCCCGGGCATCGCCAGCGCCGCGGTCAGCACGCCCCCCGATGACGACGAGCCGACTGCCCGATCCACCAGGCGCCGAGCGACCAAGAAAACGGATGCGCCGGCGCAGGAATCAGAACAGGTCGCCGCCGAGCCCGCCACCGAAGCCTCCGCGGCACCGAGGGTCGGGCCGCGTGCGCAGAAGGCGGCGACATCGCTGCTCACCCGCGCCATGGAGTTGCTCGCCAAGAATGACCTCGAATGGCAGCACGCCTCGGTCGTGAAGTCGCAGATGCGGCGCATGGATCCGTCGTTCCAGGAACGCACTCTCGGCTACAGTCAGTTCTCCGACTTTCTGACGTCACGCGACAAGGTCATCGAGCTCGACCAGGAGAGCCCATCGAACCAGCTGCAGGTTCGGTTGCGGGTATAGCCGGCGCGGCACTGGCTCTGCACCAAAGTAGGAAGACCGTGCTCTCGAGCCTCAATCTGTCCTACGTACAGCGCGCTGCAGCCAATTCTTCCTACTCTCGGAAGTGGCGGCTGGATGTGTAAACGACGCCGACGGCATCCGTTGTCGGGTTCCCGGTGAACGGATGCTGCGCGCCTACGTAGGAGAAGCGTGTTTCAGCGCGCTGGTTCGTCCTCGTTTCGCGCACTCGGGCGCGATCCGTCCTCTGTAGCGCAGCTAGTTCTTCGTCTTCGCGGCGGCTTTGGCCGCGCGCTTGGTCTCGCGCACGCGCGTGAGGGAGTCTGGATCTACGATGTCGGCGACCGACCGATGGCTGCCCTGCTCGCCGTATGCACCAGCGGACTCACGCCATCCGTCGCCCGTGAACCCGTACTGCTTGCCCAGCAGCGCCACGAAGATCTTCGCCTTCTGCTCACCGTAACCCGGCAGCGCTTTGAGTCGCTTGACGACCTCTGCCCCGTCTGGTGCGGCCCCGTCTGGTTGGTCCTTGGTCCAGATCGCGGAGGCGTCGCCGTCCCAGTCGTCGACGACCGCCTGGCAGAGCGACTGCACCCTGCCTGCCATGCTGCCCGGATACCGGTGCACAGCCGGCGGCGTGCGGAAGAGGTCCGCGAAACTGTCGGTGTCCTGGCCGGCGATTGTCTTGGGGTCGAGGGATCCGAGCCGCTCCTTGATCTTCAGCGGCCCAGCGAAGGCAGTCTCCATGGGCACCTGCTGGTCGAGGAGCATGCCGATCAGCAGAGCCAGCGGATCCTCGGAGAGCAGCGCATCGGCTGCGGCGTCATCGGTGATGTGCAGTGTCCCAGTCATGCGCCCATTCTCCCAGCGAATCGGCGATCGCCAACAGGTGAGGGGTCAAGATTCCCTAGTCCGCGACGCCCTGCACTAGGAGAAGTCGTCCTCTCACGCAGGGCGCGGGCGTCGGCTACACCCCGATGTCTTCGTTCCAGAGTGCGGGTTCTGCCGTGATGAATTCCGCCATCAACTGTCTGCACTCTGCGTCATCGACCACAACGACCTCGACTCCGCGCTGGCGAAGGTAGTCTTCGCCGCCATAGAAGTTGGCGTTCTCGCCGATCACCACACGCGGGATCTTATAGAGCAGGATGGCCCCGGTGCACATGTCGCACGGCGACAATGTTGTGACCATCGTCGCCCGCGCATAGACGCTTGCGGGCAGCCGCCCCGCGTTCTCGAGGCAGTTCGTCTCACCGTGGTGAATCGCGCTGCCTTCCTGAATTCTTCGGTTGCGACCAGTGGCGACGACCTTGCCGTCGACGATCAACGCGGCGCCGATCGGGATGCCTCCCTCGCTACGCCCGATGCGTGCCTCGCCCAGTGCAATACTCACCTGTTCCGCATCGGTGAGGTGTGTGATCTCGGCTCGGTTGGTGTCACTGCCGCTCATCGTGGCTCCGTTCGTGGATGGTGAGAAGTGAGTGGTAAAGGTGAGTGGTGATCAGGCTCTGCGATAGGGCTTGAGGTATGACCCTGGATACCGCACGCCACGGCCCCAGATGGCGAGCGCAGCGATCACGACGAGGTAGGGGAACGCGATCATGAGTTCGTTCGGTACGCCACTGAAGAGCGAAGTGATCGCCAGCTGAAGCTGCAGCGCATCTGTCACGGCGAACAGCAGTGCACCGCCGACCACCGGCCACACCTTCCAGCGCCCGAAGATCACGAGAGCTATGCAGATCCAGCCGCGCCCGCTGACGATGTCGATCGTAAAGGTGCCGAGCAGCGACAGCGTGAGAAACGACCCGCCGATCGCCATCATCGCCCCGCCCAGGATCAACGCCGCATAGCGGGTGCGGGCGACAGGGATGCCGGCGGCGTCTGCTGCCTCGGGGTTCTCGCCGACGGCCCGAAGCCGCAGTCCGAATCCGCTCGAGCGCAGCACCCACCACAGCGCGGGGGCGAGCACGAGGAAGGCCACATAGGTGAGCGGGTATTGCGAGAATATGCCCCCGCCGGCGAACAGCCTGTCGAATTTCGCCGTGATCGTCTGGGAACCGCTGCTGAACAGCAGCCGGTTGGCGAAATCACATGCCGCGACCAGCAGCAGGGTTATGCCGATACCGGCGACGTGCTGGTTCACCCCGAGCGTCACTGTGAGCAACGCCATCAGGGCACCGGCGACGACGCCAGCCACAACAGCGGCGCCGAGGCCGAACCACGCCGACCCGCTCGTCGCCGCGGCGAAGAACCCGCAGAACGCTCCCGCGTACATCGTGCCCTCGATGCCGAGATTCATGATGCCCGCACGCTCGTTGATCACGGCACCGAGCGCCGCCCAGACCAGGGGTGTCGCGATGGTCAACATTGCAGCGAGCACCGCAAAGACGGGAAAGTCCATCAGCGATCACCCACAGTCGCCTGCGCATCCGTCGCCGTCGCTTGGCCATCGTGCTCTGGGGTACCGCGCCTGCGTCTGAACACCACACGGTAGCGACGCAGCGCAACCAGCGAGACCACCGCGAGCAGCAGCGTCGAGCTGACGATCGCGCCCATCTGAGTGGGCAGCTGCAGTGCGATCGAGGCGTTCTGCGCGCCGACGGCTATGGTGCCGAGCAGCAGCGCGACGAGCAGCACACCGCCTGCGGTGAGCGCACCAAGAGTGGCGACCACAATCCCGGTGTAGCCATAGCCGTTCGATATACCCGCAGTGAGCTGATGCTGGACGCCGAGCACCTGGCTCGCGCCACCTATGCCAGCGATACCGCCCGAGATGAGCGCGCACCTCCACTGCAGGCGAGCGACGGGAATACCGGAGAACTTCGCGGCGGCAGGTGCCTGCCCGGCCGCCCGCAACTTGAGCCCGAGCGGCGTGAACGACATCACAATCCAGGTGATCGCGACAAGGAGCAGAGCGATGATGAGCCCCCAGTGCGCGCGACCGCCCTCCGCGATCGCCGGCAATGTGTACCCGGCGCCATAGGCGTCGGAGTCGGGGAACCCGCTCTCGGAGTTGCGCCACGGCCCGTTGAGTAGTCCCTGCACGAGCAGCAGCGCCACCGGGTTCAGCAGCAGGGTCGTCACGACCTCGTCGATGCGAGCGTGCCGCTTGAGCCACGCGGGGATGAACGCCCACACGGCACCGCCGACGAGGCCGGCGCCGATCGCCAGCGGAAGCGCCAGCACCGCCGGCAGACTCGGAAGATAGAGCCCCGGAATTGTTGCCGCAACGGCACCGGCGAGGTACTGCCCCTCTGCACCGATATTGAAGTAACCCACCCTGAAGGCGATCGCGACGGCGAGGCCCGTGAAGATCAGCGGGGTGGATGCCAGCAGCACCTCCGAAAGACCGTTGACGGTGGTGAGCGGAGTCACCAAATAGCGCTGATAGGCCGCCACCGGGTTCGCACCGGCGAGGCGGATCGGCCCCGCCGTGAGCAGCAGGGTGATGACAACAGCCACGAGCACAGCAGCCGGAGCAAGCCAGCGTGATTCTCGGGCACGCAGCATGATTCTCATGCGTTCACCGCCGCATCGCTGTCATCAGCCGCACCGGTGTCGTGCCCCGTCATCAACAGGCCGAGGGCCTCTGGCGTCGCGTCGGCCGCAGGCAGTTCGCCGATGATGCGGCCCGAGAAGATCACGGCAATGCGATCGCAGATGCCGAGCAGCTCGTCGAGGTCTTCTGAGATCAGCAGAACGCCGGCACCCTCGTCACGGAGAGCACGCAGCTGCGAATAGACGTACTCGCACGCGCCGATGTCGAGCCCGCGCGTCGGCTGCGAGGCGACGAGTGCCTTCGGCCCCCGCGAGATAGCCCGCGCGAGCAGCACCTTCTGCATGTTGCCGCCCGAGAGAGAGCGGATCGGGTCCCCAGGCTGCGCACGGATGTCGAATCGCTCGATGAGCTTCTGCACGTGCTCACGCACAGCGCCCCGGTTGAGGAACGGCCCGATCCTGAATCGATCGAGGTCTTCGAGCACGAGATTCTGCCCCACGCTGAGGCCGGGAATCACGCTTCCCTTGCGGTCCTCTGTGAGCCGGCCGAAGCCGGCGCGGATGCGTGCGGCCGGGTCGAGTCCGCTGATCTCAGTCTGATCGACCATCACCGATCCGCGATCGGCAGTGAGGGTTCCGCAGAGCACATTCACCAGCTCGGTCTGACCGTTGCCTGAGACCCCGGCAATGCCGAGGATCTCACCGCGCCTGACTGAGAGGGTCACCGCGTCGAGCACGCGCGATCCGTCATTCCCGAGGGTGACGTCGGTGATCTGCAGCGCCGTGGCCTCCGAGATCGGTGACGTGGCCCGTGTGGCGCGCGACCGGTCCCGAATGGCCGCTGAAGGCAGTGCCGAGCCGCCCACAGAAACTGATGGGCCGTCGAGGTCGGCGGGGTCGAGACCGATGCTTGTGGCGAGCGCATCGGCGAGCGTCTCGTTCTCAGCGGATGCCACCGGTGCGGCAACGGATTCCGCTCCGACCATGAGCGCGGCGATGTCGCGCGGCTCGAGCCCCGCTGCGGGGCGTGACGCGACGATGCGCCCGCGGCGCAGAATGCTGATGCGGTCGGCGATGCGGGTCACCTCGTGCAGCTTGTGAGAGATGAAGATCACACCCATGCCCGCCGAGGTGAGCCTACCGATCGAATCGAAGAGCTGCTCGACGTCTTGCGGCACAAGCACGGCCGTCGGTTCGTCGAGGATGAGCACGCGACAATCGTGAAAGAGTGCCTTAACGATCTCGACCCGCTGACGCTGTCCGACTGAGAGGTCTTCGACGATGGCATCCGGATCGATCGAGACGCCTATGCGTTCGGCTGCCGCGAGCACTTTCGCGCGCGCGGCAGCACGATTGATGCGACCGAGCCCGACACCGGCGAGCATCAGGTTCTCCGTCACCGTCATCGTGTCGACTAGTGAGAACTCCTGGGTGACCATGCCGATGCCGGCCTCCATGGCATCCGCCGGTGAGGAGATGCGTTTTACCCGGCCATCCACGCGGATCTCACCGCTGTCTGGTTGGCTGAGCCCGTAGAGGATGCGCGTGAGAGTTGATTTTCCCGCACCGTTTTCGCCGAGCAGGGCATGAACCTCGCCTGGAAGCACGGACAACGAGATCGCGTCGTTGGCAACGAGAGCACCGAATGTCTTGGTGATGTCGACGAGTTCGGCGAGAGCAGAGCCCGGGGACGAGCGAGACGAATCGGGTGACGCCGCGGAGACGGAACTCGCCGCGCCCGCAGCGGATGGTGGTGCCGTCACGTTACTCGCCTACGGTGGTCGAACCGGCGGGGGCTTCTTCGTTGATCGGCGTTTCGAAGGTTCCGTCGTGGATCTCGGCCTGGCGCGCGTCGACCTGATCGATGAGCTCGGCCGGAATCTCGAATGCCGTTTCGGTGTTGATCGGTGCGAGCGAGCTTCCGCCGTTGACCATGAACGAGTACTCTGCCAGGTTTGATGCCTCGAACTCACCGGCGACAACGGCCTCGACGATGGCCTCGACTGTGGGGCGCATGTTCCAGAGCAACGACGAGACGACGTACTCAGGGGCTTGCTCCTGCTGGTCGACCATCATGCCGAACGCCGGAAGGCCGTGCTCTGCCGCTGCGGCGATCACGCCGTCGCGTTCAGCGAACAGCACATCGGCTCCGCCGGCGATTGCCGCTTCTGCTGCCTGCTTGGCGGTTGCCGGGTCGAAGAACGAGTTGATGAACGAGACGGTGACTGTTGCCTCTGGGTTGGTCTCGGCGACACCGGCGATGAAGCCGTTGACGATGCGGTTCACCTCCGGAATGGGCATGGCCCCGACGACACCGATCGTGTTCGACTGAGTGAGGCCCCCGGCGAGCATGCCCGCGAGGTAGGCGGGGTCCTGCATCCAGTTGTCGAACACACTGAAGTTCGGTGCCTGCTCCTCGCCGCCAGACCCGAAGGCAAAGGCGATTTCGGGGAACTCGCTCGCGACAGCGCGTACGGCATCTTCTGCGGCGAATGCGTCGCCAATGATGATGTCTGGTGCCTGATTCGACGCGATGTCGCGGAGGGCACGCTCCATTTCATCTGCGGTGTGCAGGTTGTCCGTGTATTCGTACTCGATGAGTCCGTCTTCTGCAGCGGACTCGAGCGCTGCGTGAATTGCGCCGTCCCACGGTTCTTCGAGCGGGGTCGCGAATGCGCCAAAGACGGAGGGAAGATCACTGCCGGATGCACCGGCATCCGGAGCTTCCGCACCCGTGGCACCGCCGCAGCCGGCCAGCACGAGGGCAGCGGCGGATGCGAAGCCGATGGCCGTGAAAGCGCGCTTGAGATATCGGGGGGTGCGTGACGAGCGAGTGGTCATGAGTGCCTTCTCTCGGTGCGTGCTGTGGCAGTTGCGGCGCGACGGTGCGTCTAACTGAGACTAGGGGCGGGCGACGGCCAACCGATAGAGACAATATGTCATTTCTCAGCCGTAAACACTTGACAGAGTATCCATACGCTGCCACGGTGACGGAGTGAGATTGACCGTTGCCCAGCTGATCAATCTGCCCGTGCTCGCTCGGGCCAGGCCAGAGGTGGTGTCTGGCGAGAATCTCGAGAACCGCGACGTGCGATGGGTTCACACGAGCGAAATCTATGAGATCTCGTCGCTGCTTCAGGGCGGAGAAGCGCTGCTCACCACAGGTCTCGGTCTTGTCGCGCTTAGTCCGGAGGCACGCCGCAACTACATCGCCGATCTCGCGAAGGTCGGTGTCGCCGCCGTGCTGCTTGAGCTCGGCCGAACCTTTCCTGAGGCTCCGTCAGATCTCATCGATGAGGCCAAGCGGTTCGGACTGCCCCTGATCCTGCTGCACGGCGTTGTGCCGTTCATCGAGGTCACTGAAGTCGCACACGCCCTGTTGCTCGTCGGCGAACTCAACGACCTGCGGCTATCGACAGCGGTCACGGATCGGTTGCTGCACTCACTCGGCGAGGGCGCGGGGCTTGTCGGGCTGACCGGCCTGGTGAGCGAGATCGCCGGATGTCCCGCCTCGCTGTACGCGGTTGACGCCGGACTCATTGCCGGAGCCCCCCAGGCCGACGGGTTCGAGGCCGACGGGTTCGAGGCCAACGGGTTCCAGGCCGAGGAAGCTCAGCCCGAGGCCACCCACCGCGCGCAATCAGTGCGGGTAGCTGTCGTCACCGGCGGGGTGGTCTGGGGTGAGCTCGTGCTTGACGCACCGGAGTCACCGAGGCTGCGCACGATCGCGGAAAGCGCTGTGCAGGTGCTCCGCGCCGAGGCAGCAAGGTCGAATGTAACGCCGATGAGCCGCGATCAGGCGGGTGCGGAGCTACTGCGCGACATCGTGACAGGTCGTTACGCTGGAGCCGCCGAGCTCACGACGAGAGCGCTCGGGGCCGGGCTGACCGTGCATCATGGCCACAAGATTATTGCGCTCTGCCTGCCGCCGCGTTCCGCACGCACAGTGGCGAACACGGTGATGATCGCCGCGCGTGAGGCGGCGAGGCAGGTGCTCGGCGCTTCACTGGTCGCCGAGGTCGACGGTGACGTGCTCGTCGCGGCGGTGGTGCGACCAAGCGACCTGCGTGCCGTGGTTGCACGCTTCGCCGATGCCGTCGAGCGCGAGCTGCGTTCGACCTCCGGGGGTGGAGTGATGGTGAGTGCGGGTCACCCGGTCGATGATGTGCCGGCGCTGGTGAGCGCTTTTCCGAGTGCCAGGGAAACCGCGAGGCTCGCCATGCGCCTGACCCCGGCGGCACGCGTGGTGCTCGCCGTCGACTTCGCTCTTTATCAGCTGCTCACTTCGCTCGTCGACGACGAGTCACTTGAGCGGTTCGTCAACGATCAGCTCGGCCCGCTGCTCACGCATGATGCCCGGACAGGCGCAGGACTGGTGATGACACTCGACGCCTACCTGGCCGCCGGACTGTCGAAGACGAGAACCGCCGACGCCCTCGGCATTCGCCGGCAGACGCTTTATAGCCGGCTCGAACGCATCAGCCGGCTACTCGGCGGACTCGACCTTGACAATCGTGAGCAACGAACGGCTCTCGACCTCGCACTCGTCAGCTGGCGGCTTCGCGTCTCTGCAGCTGTCGGCGCGTAGGGCCTGCTCAGTGGCATAGCGTTTCCCCGAGCGCTCTGCGGACGTGATTGGGGGTTCGGTCGAGATTGTCACGCTCGTCGCATAGCGCCGGGCGCTTCCCCGCGGCAAAATGGAGCATGGCCGCGCGCGGGAACAACCAGACCGTCTCGGTCGACGGGCGGCGCATCAAGCTCACCAACCTCGACAAGGTGCTTTACCCAGAGACCGGCACCACCAAGGCCGACGTGCTGCGCTATTACGCCGAGATCGCGCCGTACATGGTGCCGCACACGGCGAACCGGCCGGCCACCCGCAAACGCTGGGTGAACGGAATCGGCACCATCGAACACCCCGGCGAGGTGTTCTACCAGAAGGACCTCGACGATGGCACGCCCGAGTGGGTGGCGAGGCGCAGCATCCGTCACAAGAGCCGTACCAGCGACTACCCGCTGGTCAATGATCGTGCCACCCTCGCCTGGCTGGCGCAGATCGCTGCACTTGAGATTCATGTGCCGCAGTGGCAGTTCGCCCGGAATGGCGAACCCCGCAACCCAGACCGGCTCGTACTCGACCTTGACCCAGGCCCTGGCGCCGGCCTGCCGGAGTGCGCAGAGGTGGCGCGGCTTGCGCGTGACATCCTCAGTGACATGGGGCTCGAGCCGTTCCCGGTGACGAGCGGCAGCAAGGGCATCCATCTGTACGCCGCGCTGAACGGCAACTGGACCTCAGACCAGGTGTCGGATGTCGCACACGAGCTCGCCCGCGCGCTGGAGTCCGACCACGCCGACCTCGTCGTCAGCGATATGAAGAAGACCCTCCGCGAGGGAAAAGTGCTGGTCGACTGGAGCCAGAACAACGCGTCGAAGACCACGATCGCCCCCTATTCGCTGCGTGGCCGGGCGCATCCCATGGTCGCGGCGCCACGCAATTGGAAGGAACTCGACGATCCAGACCTGCGACACCTCGACTACGAAGGGATACTCGAACGCGTGCAGGAACACGGCGACCCGCTGCGCCCGCTGCTGGCCGCCCGCGACGCCGGGCTCGAACCCACCCAGGAGCACATGGCGACGTTCGACAGCACGCCGGAAGCACGCGATCGGCTGGCGAAGTACCGCAGCATGCGCGACCAGGCCAAGACTCCAGAGCCGGTTCCGGATGCCGCGGCAGCGCCCACATCCGGAACCTCGTTTGTCATCCAGGAGCATCACGCCAGGCGGCTGCACTACGACTTCCGGCTCGAGCACGACGGCGTTCTGGTGTCGTGGGCAGTGCCGAAGGGGCCGCCGCTTGAGGGAACCGAGAACCACCTCGCCGTGCAGACCGAAGACCACCCGCTGGAGTACGGCACATTTGAAGGCAGTATTCCGAAAGGGGAATATGGCGCGGGCGCGGTCAGCATCTGGGACTCCGGCTGGTACGAACTCGAGAAGTGGCGCGACGGCAAGGAGGTCATCGCCACGCTGACCGGCCGCGCAGACGGCGGGCTCGGCGGAGTGCCACGCAAGTACGCGCTGATCCACACCGGTCGTGGCGGCGACGAGAAGAACTGGCTGATTCACCTGATGGACGGAACTGCCAAGCGCCAGCACGGCGCTGCCAAGCCGGCCCACGGCATCCGTCGCACCGAACGCGGCTCGCTGCCGACGATCTCGCCCATGCTCGCGACGAACGGGTCGAAGGCCGACCTGATCGATGACCACGACTGGGCCTACGAGATGAAGTGGGACGGCTACCGCTGCATCCTCTACCTCGACGGCGACGACGTGCGACTGGTCAGCCGCAATGGCAACGACTTCACCAAGACGTTCCCAGAGCTGGCGGCGCCGCTCCGCGAGGCGATCGCCGCCGAGACTGCCGTGCTCGACGGCGAGGTCGTGGCCCTGAACAAGCAGGGGCGACCGGATTTCGGGCTTCTGCAGACGCGCGTCGGCTTCGACAAGACGACGGATGCCGGAGGCTCCGGTTCGCGCACGCCGGTGCAGTTGATGCTGTTCGACCTGCTCGCGCTGAACGGCGAGCGCATCACGGACGACACCTGGGACGAGCGTCGCGGCGCGCTGGAAGAGATCGCGACCGACACCGCGCTGGTGCACGTGCCGCCGCACTTCGGCGACGACTTCGACGCGGCCCTTGAGAGCAGCCGGCTGTTGAAGCTCGAGGGGGTGATGGCGAAGGTGCGGGGCAGCACGTACTCGGCCGGGAGCCGGTCGCGGTCGTGGATCAAGATCAAACAGCAGCGCACCCAGGACGTGGTCATCGCCGGGTGGATCCGGAGTTCGACGAACCGGCCGGGAACGCTGGGCTCGCTGGTGATGGCAATGCCGGATGGAAGCGGCTTTCGTTACGCCGGGCGGGTGGGTACCGGCTTCACCGACCGGGAGCGAAAGATGTTGCGCGCCCGTCTCGACGAGTTGGCGATAACGGAGTCACCGCTGACCGGTGACCCGCCGGAGGACGCCGCGAAGATGCAGTGGGTGCGCCCGGAGCTCGTCGGCGAGGTCACATTCATGGAGTGGACGGCGAGCGGGTCGCTCCGGCATCCGTCATGGCGTGGTCTGCGCATCGACAAGTCGCCAGCCGACGTGCGCCCGGAGTGAGCCACTTTGTGAGGGGTCAACTTCTCCTAGTGAGACGCCGCCGCGACTAGGAGAAGCTGGCTCCTCACCGACTCAAGCGGGCCGGGTGGCCTGGCCGTCGAGCCAGAGTTCCGTCGACTCGTCGCGGTGAACCCCGTCGGTGCCGACGTGCTTCTCGCTTATGGTCGTACCGTTCTTGACCACGTGGACGAGGGCCATCGCGTGCCCGCGGCCGAGCCCGTACTCGTCTTTCAGCCACTCGATGATGGGTCCGGCCTTGACGGGCGGCGTGTCGAGGCCGCGTTCGTGGGCGAGGTCGAGGATCTGCCGCGGGGTGAGGCCGGTCTTGTTCTCAATCGTGTCGAGGTACGCCTGGAATGACATGGTCTAGCTCCTGGATGTTGTGGATGTTGTGGGTGTTGCTGTGGTGAGTGCTGAATAGGTGACATCGATCACACCGGTGGTGTAGACCGTGGACTGTGTGAGCTCGAACTCAATTGGCCCCGTCACGGCGCCGGAAGCAAACAACATCTGGCCGCGACCCAGAACGATCGGGTGGATCATCAGCTGCAGTTCGTCGAGCAGGTGCTCGCCAAGGAGCCAGCGGATGAGAGAAATGCTACCGACGACGGCGAGCGTATTTTCCGTTTCCAAAGCCATGCGGGTCAATTCGGCGCGCAGGCCGGAACGGATGGCCGAAGAGTTGGCCCACTCGAGCGATTCGGTTCCCGAGGTCACGACGACCTTGGGCATCGAATTGATCCGGTGCGCGAGCGGGTCGTTGTGGGGTCGACGCGGCCAGGAGCCGGCGAAGACGTCGTAGGTCGCGCGCCCGAGAAGAAGGACGTCGGCGCGGTCATAGAAGGCCGACACCTCCCCGGCCATCTCATCGTTCAGAAACGGGAAATGCCATTTCTCCGGAGCCTCAACGACGCCGTCCAGTGAAGTGAACAGTTGAGCGACAATTTTGCCCATGCTGAGCTCAGCTGCGGAAGAAGTAGGCGGCGGCGCAGCCCCAGACGGCAAGGTCTGCCTCGTGGGCCGGTTCTGGCACTATCGCGTGCATAAGTCCCTTCCGTCCGATCCCCTGATCGGTACTAACCAGTACTGTAATAGACATAAGGAGTACTGTCTAGTACCGTTCTGAACATGCAAACCGACACCGCCGGAGGGAGTCCCATGACTGCACGAAGCGACGAGAAACGCCAGCAGATACTCAGTGCGACCCTGGATGTATTCCTCGCCAACGGCTACGTCGGCACGAGCACCGATCAGATTGCCGCGGCATCCTCGATCTCGAAGCAGACGATCTATAAGTACTTCAGCGACAAGCAGGGCCTCTTCACCGCCCTGATCACCGACCTGGCCGATGGCATCCACAACCCATTCGAACAACTCATCCCTGACATGACCAAAAGCCCGGATGCCCAATCCGCTGTGACCCTGCTTGCCGAGCAGTTCACTCGCTCGATCCTGAGCCCGAGGGTGCAGGAGATCCGTCGACTGGTCATCGCCGAAGCCACGCGCTTCCCCGAGTTGGGGCGCCTCTACTGGCAGAGCGGATTCGAGCGGATGCTCGATTCCATGGCCGCGTGCCTGCTGATCCTCTCCGGTCGCGGGCTGCTCTCGACTCCGGATCCGCTCCTCGCTGCGCAACATCTCACCGGCATGCTGCTGTGGATCCCAAGCAACCGCATCATGTTCACCGGCGAGGCCGGCACCCCATCGCGGAAAGAACTGACGCACTACATCAACCAGGGAGCGCGAGCCTTCGTCAGGGCCTATGCACCAGACAGGGCCTACTCCCCCGACAAGAAGGAATAAGGATGTTGACCAGGGTCAAGGGTTCTGAACTGGTGATCGGCGCCGGGCGCACGATCAAGTTCGAGGGCGAGTCATACGGATCGGGGGTCTCGTTCTTCCTCGTCGACAACCAGCCGGGCCAGGGTCCGGGCCTGCACCGCCATCCGTACAGCGAAACCTGGGTCGTTCTCGAAGGCGAGGCGGTCGTCACCGCAGATGGCGAAGACTTCTCCGCGCAAGTCGGCGACATTCTCGTCGTCGAAGCCGGCACGGCGCACCGGTTCACCGCGGTCGGCGATGGCACGCTCCGGGTGATGTGCATTCACGCATCGCCGCGCTTTCTGCAGGAGAACCTCGAGCCGTGAGCCCGGCGACGATCCGCGTCGCCGTGCGAGTCGCGTAACGTTACGACCATGGAATTTCGATACCTCGGCAACAGCGGCTTCAAGATCTCGGAGATCACCTACGGCAACTGGCTCACCCACGGCTCGCAGGTGGAGAACGACGTGGCAGCGAAGTGCGTGCGAGCCGCCCTCGAAGCGGGCATCACGACCTTCGACACCGCTGACGCCTACGCCAACACCGCCGCTGAGGTCGTACTCGGCGACGCGCTCAGGCACGAGCCCCGGGCATCCGTTGAAATCTTCACCAAGGTCTACTGGCCGACCGGTCGCAAGCAGCACAACGACGTTGGCCTCTCCCGCAAGCACATTTTCGAGTCGATCGACGGTTCACTGAAGCGCCTGCAGACCGACTATGTCGACCTCTACCAGGCGCACCGCTACGACGTCGAAACGCCGCTCGAAGAGACCATGCAGGCATTCGCGGATGTCGTACGCGCCGGCAAGGCCCTCTACATCGGTGTCTCGGAGTGGAATGCTGACCAGTTGCGGGCCGGTTCGGCGCTGGCAAAGGAGCTCGGTTTCCAACTGATCTCGAACCAGCCGCAGTATTCGATGCTGTGGCGAGTCATCGAGCAGGATGTCGTGCCGGCATCCGCCGAACTCGGCATCTCACAGATCGTCTGGTCGCCGGTGGCGCAGGGCATCCTGACCGGCAAGTACACGCCGGGCGCCGAAGCTCCGGCGGGTTCGCGCGCGCGCGACGACAAGGGCGGCGCAGACACGGTCAAGGGGTTCATGACCGACGAGGTGCTCACGGCCGTTCAGGGTCTGGCGCCGATCGCCGATGACCTCGGTCTCACGATGGCGCAGCTGGCGATCGCCTGGGTGCTGCAGAACGAGAACGTGGCGTCGGCCATTATGGGTGCGTCGCGGCCGGAGCAGGTGGCCGACAACGTGAAGGCCAGCGGCGTCAAGCTAGACGCGGATGTGCTCTCCCGCATCGACGGTGCCATTGGCGCGGTCGCTGAACGCAACCCGGCGAAGACCTCGTCGCCCGAGAAGCGCCCGGCATAGATTCCGGCCCGGCGAAGCCGTTGACCACTCCCCTGCCCGAGCCGTCTCCGGTCGATTGGCCTGCGCTGTTCACCCGCGCCGAGCCGGTCGACGTGTCGACGCCGGTGCTGCTTGGCATCCTCGCGGTCGCTGCCGCCCTCTGCATCCCCCGAGCGACGTGGCAGTACTTCGGCCTGTTCACCACACTCGTGCACGAGCTCGGCCACGCCGTCGCAGCGGTGCTGACCGGGCGTGTGGTGCACGGCATCCGCATCCGTCGCAATCATTCCGGTGACGCGCTCAGCAGTGGGCGCGGCGTGCTCGGCAGTGTGGTCAGCGGAATGCTGGGCTACCCGGCGCCGGCCATCGTGGGCGCCGCCCAACTGTGGAGCGTCTTCAACGGATACACCGCGATCGCCCTGTTCGCGGGTGGAGTCGTGCTGCTGCTGACAATCCTGGTCATTCGCAATCTGTTCGGCGTCCTGGTGGTACTGGCGTCAGCCGCGGCGAGCGCGCTCCTGTGGTTCTTCGCATCGCCGACCGTGCAGAGCTACGCACTGCTCGTGCTCGGCATCGCCCTGCTGGTCGGATCGGTGCGCGGGCTGGCCACCGTGATCGGGGTGCACACGCGTCGCCGGAGCCAGCTGGCGACGTCGGATGCCTACCTTCTATTCCGCAGAACCGGCGTACCGTCTCCGGTGTGGCTTCTGCTCTTCGCCGGGGTGATCGGCGGGTGCGTGGTGTTTGCGGTCAGTTCATTTGTGGGCCGCTGATTGGGCCTGCTATATGCTTCCAGTCGAGTCGACGGTTCCGGTCGCGACGACGGCGGCGTCGCTGTCGATCGTCACCGCGATGACATCCGCTGAGGGTGGCAGCGAAGATACCTTGACCGTCAGTTGATCACCGGCGACGACCGACGGCATTCCATCGTGGACGGCCGTTCCGATGATCTCCAGCTGCGGATCGGATTGACTCACGGTTTTGCACGTGTTGATCGGGCCGGCAGTGAGCGGGATATCACTCGAGCTGCCCGCCAGATGTACTCGCACAGTCATCGGCCGCTCGAGTTCGCCGTCGAAGCAGATCTTGGCGTCCGCAGATCCGGAAGCGCGAGGCTCGGCGATCATGGACAGTACGCCTGCTTGCCCCAAAGACAGATTCTCGATGCCGTTGCGGTCCGTGCGGTGCAGATTCCAATCGATGACGCCCGCGGGCATGTCTGTCTGAATCCCGATAACGTCTTCGATGAGAAGCGCAATGGGGGCGAGACCTGTCCACCCTGCAAAGTCAGGTTTACCCATGTAGTCGGAGCCTCCTTGCACGTTGGGTGCGGAGCCGGCGTCATCGGTGCCAGGGGAAATGTAGTCTTGATCGGCCGCCACCGCGGCATCCGGGAGCACAATGGGGATGTGCTGGCCGGACTTGTGGCCGGTGGCTGAATTGAGGATCCAATCGGCTGGCTGCCGTTCAGGTGCGTAGAGTTCGAAGATCGTGCCGGAGTAGTTGTACACCTCGACAATGCCGTCAAGGTAGCGTTTGGCTGCTGTCTCCGCGAACGCGCGATCGCCACTGGCTTCGATCCCCTTGATAGTGGCGAAAGTTGCCGGCGCCCATACGCCGCCTCGCCAATAGTGGCCCTTCGGATCGTATCGAGAGTCAGTCTTGGCGAGTGCCGGGAAGACCATGTCTGTCCAGTACTTTGCCGGGTCCTTCAGCGCGTCTACTAACCGGGTGGCTTGTTCGGGGCTGGTGACTGCAGCCAACATCGGCCAGAAGCCTGCGAGGCTGTCAACTTTCCAGTGTTCTCCCTTGGCGTCGACCTCATAGAAGCGTGCGTCTTGACCGTCCCACATGAAGTCCTGGATCCGCGAGGCGATGTCTTCGGCCCAGGCGCGATCGGCTGCGGCTCGCTGGGTGTTTCCGGCCGCTTCCTCCAGTGCCGCGAGGCTGTTTCGCATCATGACCATCTGGCTACTGATATCGACGCTGGCCACACCGCTGCCGGCCCCGTTTCCGCCTTGGTCGAGCTGCGTGGGCAGGTTATCCATACCGTTACCGTTGCCGTTGTTCCAGAACAGCTGATGCGGCGCAGCCTGGGACCACTGCTGGATCGAGACCCAGTCGGCGTAGGCGCGGAGGGCAGGGAGCACGCGCCGAACGCGGTCGAGGTCGCCGGACTTCTTGAAGCTTGAAAGTTCAACCCAAGCGAAAAGTGGGGGGTTCACGCCGTTTGCACCGGCGGCCCAGGGGTGGGTCTCGCCAGTTCTGGTGTCGACTGCGCGTCGGATCTCGCCGGTCGGCCGTTGTAAGACGTACCAATTGTCCAAGGTCGCGATCATGTCGAAACCGCGCTCTCCGTAGAGGGCATACTGCAATGAGAACAGCGTGTCCCATTGGAACATGATCGCCGGATCGAAGCCCGAATCAACATAGGTGCGTACCAGCGGTGAGGATTCGCTCGGCTCCAGCAGGTTCTTCGAGAGCATGATGCGCCACGTCTGGTTGTACATCTCAACGTATTTTGGGTCCGCATCGGCCACCGGCGTCGGCAATTCTGGGCGCATTTCGTCGTAGCTCCGAGCAGGAAGGATGTTCTTTTCCGTGGGGTAATACAACCCGTGGGAGGAAGTCGTCACCCACGCGGGCGCATCACCACGCGTCTCGGCGAGGTTCGTGACCGTGAAGTCTCTGTAGGTCGCCGTTTGCACGCCCCACTGCCTGAAACCGCCGGAGACAGGAGTGAAAGACTCGATTGAGAACGTTGACTGTGCGTCTTCCGGCCGCGATTGGGTCGACGGCCAGACTCGCAGGCCATACTCGCCCGACGCCCATGAAAGCTCGAAAGTGTAGCGTTCGCCGGGTGTCCAGGTGAAGGATGTCTCGACGATGCGGCTCTCCGAGCCGCTGTTACTTCGGATGATCGACAGCTTCGACTGTTGCCCAACCAGACCGAGCCTGTAGAGTCGCTGGTCGGTGTCGGCACCGGCAAGAGCGAGTCCGACCGACGCCCACGTCTGATCCGCCAAGTCTTCCGAAACAGGGACAACTATGTCTGCTGTTACTGTCGCCGCTTCCACCGACGCCCCGGCTTCACACGTCGCGCATATCGTTCGAATCACGGCGGCATCTGAACCATCGCTTGACGAAGTGAGTGAGCCGTCAGAGTTTTCGGACCACGTGCCGCTCTGCGTTTTCCAGCCGTTCGGGTCTGCTGGCTGTTCCGGCGGGTCCAACTGCTTCGGGTAGCCAGCCTCCACATCTTCGATCGCGTACCCCGTTATCGTCGCCCTGAGACCATCGGAAGTCTGGATTTCAGCGGAGTTCGGCCAGATGTCTAACGAATCAATGGTGTAACCACCTGCCGGAGCGCCCGGGCGCGGCTGGCCTTGGGGCCACAGGCGGTAGAACACGTTTCCCTCACGCCACTCGAGCTCAACGTTCTGAATGCTCCCGACCGGCAACGTCCACTCACGTTTCGTATTTGAAGCACCGGAATCGAGGGCCATGTCTTCACCGCCGGCCGTGCGAACCAATAACGATGAAACGCTTTCCGTTCCGAGGCCGCTCAGCCTCAGCCCCATCTTCCCTCGTCCAGTGTCGTTGCGGAAGCCGAGCTTGAGCGTCGGCGCGGTTCCAGCAACATCAGCCGCCGGCATGAGCACCTGGAAACTCAGGCGCGCATTCGTAAGCGGACGCTCCGGTGAACATTCGTTGCAGAACACGAACCGGGAAGTCCCCGAACCGATCAGCTGCCCCTCCTGAACCGACCACGACCCCGACTCAGTCGACCACTCGCCATCACTGAACTGCTGCATGTTATCCACAGGCGATCCGTCTTCGTATCCTTCTGAGGCGTTCGCTGGTCCGGCAATGACCGCAAGAGCGACTGCTCTTTGGCATTGGATCGTTTCAATCATGGCCGAACCATCGCCCGAGTGTCAATGCGCCGTTGGAATTGCCCACCAGCGTTCGGTGGCGTTGGCCGCGAGGGAGCTGCACTGGGTTGGCTCATCGCTCGACCGACGGAGATCGCACATAACATCGAATGATGACTGATCTCGATACCTCCGCCGATTCCGCCCAGCGCATCACCATGTTCGGTGCCCAGTGGTGCAGCGACTGCCGCCGCTCGAAGTCGCTGCTCGACCGACTCGAGGTCGAGTACGACTACGTCGACCTTGAGTCCGTCGAAGACGGGGCAGACCGGGCCTTCGCGATCAGCGGACGCACCAGCATCCCGGTCATCGTCTTCCCAGACGAGACGCACGTCGTCGAGCCGACCGACCCCGAACTGCGTGCGAAGCTCACCGCGTTGGGCCGTATCTCCTAGCCAGAGGCGATTCCGCTCGCTCCTCCCTCGTGAGGGGACAAAAAGTGCTCTCCTTTCGCGCGTTTCAGAGCGATTTGTGACCCCTCACGCGCCGCCCATCGTCGAGTAGGTTGCGACCTTTGTCGCAAGCGAAGTGTGCACCTTTGCGCGATGTCGTTTCCCGTCGCTTTCTCCAAGCTGGATACGAACCACATCGGGTGCACAATCTCGGTCGTCGACCGGACACCACGATGGGTTCAGAAAGCGAAGCTCAATCGTGCACGCCATAGAAATCGACCATCTGGTCAAGTCGTACGACCATCTCAATGCCGTCGACGACCTCACCTTCGCGGTTCGAGCCGGCTCGGTCACCGGCTTCCTCGGCCCCAACGGCGCCGGCAAGACGTCGACCATCCAGGTTCTTCTCGGCCTTGCGAAGGCAACGTCGGGAACAGCGACGGTGTTCGGTCAGAACTACGGGGACCTCGAAGACCCGACCGGCACCGTTGGAGCGCTGCTGGAGCCCAGCGGCATCCACCCCGCCCGCAGCGGCCGCGATCACCTGCGTGTGCTGGCAGCCTCTGCGAAGATTCCTGACTCACGAGTCGACGCGGTGGTGAAGGCCGTCGGCATGGAGCAGGCCGCACGCCGCAAGGCCAGGACCTACTCAATGGGAATGCGGCAGCGGATCGGAATCGCCGCCGCACTGCTTGGGAGCCCCCGCATCCTGATCCTCGACGAGCCGGCCAACGGCCTCGACCCGGCCGGAATGCTGTGGCTGCGAAAACTTCTTCGCGAGTTCGCGGATGACGGTGGCACGGTGCTGCTCTCCAGTCATGTACTGGCCGAGGTGACCCAGGTCGCCGACGACATCCTGATCATCGCCCAGGGCAAACTTGTGCTCACCCAGGAACTCGACGCGCTGGTCGACAGCGCTTCGCTGGAAGACACCTACCTGAACGTCACAGCCGGAGCGGAGGCGATGCGCTGATGATCAAGGCAGAGATCTTGAAGATTCGCACCCTGTCTACAGGCTGGGTGCTCGCCTGGGTGGCCCTCGGGGTGACCGCGATCATGCAGCTGGTCAACGTGCTCGCGCCGACCCTCGTCGCCGCACTCCCCACCGGAGACGGCGGTGACGTTCAGGAGTTCTCCGAATCGGTCAACTCCGTCGCCCAACTCGCCCTACCCGAATATCAGCGCAGCATGCTCGACGTGCTCGGAAACGGCCCGTTGTGGGGCACAGGATTCCCCGGAATCGGCGTCATGATTGCGCTGTTCCTCGGCGTCATCGTTGCCACCTCAGACTTTCGCTTCGGCGGCATCATCACGACGGCACTGGCGACGCCCAGCCGCCTCCGCGTGGTCGGGGCGAAAGCGGCGGCGGTCGCGATCGTGACCGCGCTCGGAGCGATCGCGATGGCCCTGATCACCGGGCTCGCCCTTCTTGCCGGAACGGCCGTGGCGCAGGTACCGATCCAGGTTCAGACCGGCGAAGTCCTGTCGATCTGGGGCCGCGGCACGATCGTGCTGATCATCTACGGCCTCATCGGACTGGCAGCGGGGCTGCTCATCCGGCACCAGGTGGCAGCCGTCATCGCGGTCTTCGCCCTCGTGCTGGTCGAACCGCTGATCTCAGGGATCGCTCTCCTCGCAACCGGCACCACGCCCATCGCCACTGCGGTCCTCCCTCTCACCCTGGGCCCTGTCGCCTCGAGCGGGGAGACTCCCCTGACCCTCGAGTTGTTCACCGGCTCAGGAGCATTGACCCCGTTGGCCGCACTGATCGGCCTGCTCGTCTGGGGCGCCGTTCTCCTGTCCATCGCCGCACGGCGCCTGGTTCAGAAAGACCTCGTCTAGTTGATCAGCGCATCCGGGCAACCGAATGCACAACGAACACGAGATACTCAAGTGATGAACGACACCGGCACCAGCAACACCAGGGTGGCCGGCGAACCCGGGCGTAACCACCTGGCCGTCTGGTTCGATGAAGCGCTCTCGAAGATCGGTCTTCGAGGGCGCTTCGCCAGGGATTGCCTGCTCGCGGCGGTCACAGCCTTGATCTCGGTGCCCGTGTTCGTGCTGGTCCTGGCTGCCCTCGTCGCGTCAGAAGGCTACTCGTTCAGCCCCGCCCAGGTCGGCCTGGTCGCCGTCGTCGTTGGCGTCCAGGCGCTCACGCTCTGCATCAGGCGGGTGAACCCGGCGCTGTGTCTCGCGATCGTGGCCGTGTTCCAGGTGGTGCTGATCACCATCATGCCGCAGGATATCTCGGCGCGCGGCGCAGCATCCGTCATCGCCGCGTACACGGTCGGCGCCTACCTGCCGACCAGAACCATGCTTCGGGTCGTGACCGGGGTGGCACTCTTCGAGGTGGTCTTCGGCTATATCGCCGGCAGCACGCTGAACCCACTTGTGCAACCGGTCACCGTCTCTGACCCTGCGCTGCTGGCTCTGAACTACCTCCTCGCCACCGGGCTGCTCTACCTGGTGTCGGTCTTCCTCGGAAAGTTCGTTGCCAACCGTCGCGAGTATATTGAGCTGCTTCGGGCGAGAGCGCGCGACGTCCTGCGCGAACAGCAGGCGCGAACGGATGCCGCGATCGACGCCGAACGCTCCAGAATGGCGCGCGAGCTGCACGATATTGCGGCCCATCACCTGTCTGGCATGGTCATTCAGGCCGCTGCCGTGGAGCGACTCATCGATCGTGACCCGCAAGCGGCGAAGGCCGCGACGAGCTGGATTCGCAGCCAGGGCAAAGAGACTCTCGCGAACCTCCGGCTCGTGGTGGGCATCCTTCGAGAACGAGGCGCAGACCATGAATTGAATGAGACGGATGCCCCGGTGCCCGGCCTGGCCGTGGCCGAGCACCTGGTGGAGATGGCGCGCTCACTCGGAACCACCGTGGACTACGACGTCACCGGCGAGCCCTATCCTCTCCCTCCCCTCGCCGATGTCACGGTCTACCGGGTCATGCAGGAGGCTCTGTCCAACGCGCGCGAGCACGCGCCGGAAGCCGGTGTGAAACTCACCCTGCAGTATTCACACGACCAGGTGCAGCTCGTCGCAGCCAATGGCCCGGTCAGCCCTCACGCAGAACGGACGGCAGACGAACGCCGGGGACTCGGACTCATCGGCATGCATGAGCGCGCCAAACTGGTCGGTGCGACACTGGAGACCGGGCCGACCGCATCCGGCGGATGGCGGGTGGCCTTCACCCTTCCCCGAGACAAGGATGCGTTCGGGACGGAATCAACCCGATCAGAATCTCCCCAATCAGAACCTCCCCAATCAGAATGGAGCGACTCCGCATGATCAGGGTGCTACTGGTTGACGACCAGTCCGTCGTGCGGGCGGGCTTCCGCGTCATCCTCGAAGACGCGGGTGACATCGAGATCGTCGGCGAGGCATCCAACGGTCCGGCCGCGGCCGACCTGGCGCGGCGCCTGACACCTGACGTGGTGTGCATGGACGTACGGATGCCGGGAGGCGACGGCATTGCCGCGACTCGGCAGATCACCGCGGACGCGGATCCCGGCCAGGGGCCCGCCGTCCTGGTCGTCACGACGTTCGACCTCGACGAATACGTTTTCGGCGCGCTCGAGGCCGGGGCGAGCGGATTCATCCTCAAGGATGCGGAACCTGATGACCTCATCGACGCGGTGCGAAAGCTGGCCCGCGGGGAGGGGCTCGTCGACCAGTCGGTCACCCGTAGAGTGATCGCTGAGTTCGCCAGGCGGAAGGCACCACATCAGCCTGAATCTGCTGCCGTTGAGGTTCTCACCAGCCGCGAGATCGACATCGTACGGTTGCTGGCCCAGGGTCACTCGAACGCGGAGATCGCCGGTCGGCTCTTCGTTGAAACCAGTACCGTCAAGTCACACCTCGGTCGGGCGATGACGAAGATCGGCGTGCGCGACCGGGTGCAGACAGTGGTGTGGGCTTATCAGAACGGCCTGGCAGAGCCCGACGCCTGAGCGGTTGCGTGAGCGGTTGCGTGGTCGATTGTCGACCTGACGACCGGGCGTCTGCCACTTTGGTCGCAACCAGGATGTAGACCTCCGCTCGATGTCCTCCTGCCGCGGTTTCGGAAGGCTGGGAACTGAGCGAAATCGGGTGACGCACAACCGGGCATCCGCCTGAACACCGCGATCCGCTCGGAAACCGGAGCCTGCACATGGGTGCGCCCAGAGTTCGAAAATTACTCGTTGCGACCGCCGCAGCGCTACTCGCCGCCGTGCTGACGGGGGCCACGGCCCAGTCTGCCCAGGCACTCGTGGCGCCACCGATTCCCACGCCGGTCACGACCGCAGAACTGAACCAGGCGGATGTCGACGCGTGGCTCGACGGGCTGCTGCCGGCTGCCCTGGATCGCTCAGGGATCGCCGGTGCCGCGGTGTCGGTGGTTCACGATGGGGCCGTTCTCACTGAGCGCGGTTTCGGCCGTTCCGACACGGGCAACGGCGAGACACCGGCGAAGGCTGTCGACCCAGAGTCGACGCTCTTTCGCGTCGGGTCGGTGTCGAAGCTCTTCACCGCTACCTCGGTGCTGCAGTTGGTCGAGAGTGGTGACCTCGATCTCGACACCGATGTGAACGACTACCTCGATTTCACCCTGCCGGCGACCTTCGACGAGCCGATCACGCTGCGACACCTGCTTACCCACACGGCAGGGTTTGAAGAGCGCCTCGACGGCAACGTGCGGTCCGACGGAAACCTCAGCCTTCACGATTTCGTCTCGATCAACCCCCCTGAGCGGGTGTTCGAGCCCGGGACAGTGCCCGCATACTCCAACTACAGCAATGCCCTTGCCGGTTACATCGTGGAGCGCGTCAGCGGAATGCCGTTCGAGGAGTACGTCGATCGTCAGATATTCGACCGGATTGGCATGGATTCTTCGTCGTTCGAGCAGCCATTGCCTGCTCCACTTGCTTCTCGCCTTTCGAATGCCTACGCCAACGCCTCGGGGCCTGCCGCGCCGTTTGAGTTCGTCGGCCCGGTGCCAGCAGGCGCGCTGTCGGCCTCGACAGCGGATATCAGCCAGTTCATGCTGGCTCAACTGGGCGAACTGCCCGATGAGCAATCCCTTTTCTCCGACGCAACGCGCGAACTCATGCAGCAACCCGCACTGGATGCAGATTCGCTCGGCGCATTTGCCAGCGGACCGCGCATGACCCTCGGTTTCTTCGACGACAGTCGAAACGGCCACCGCATCATCGGACATGGCGGAGACACCCAGTTCTTCCACTCTCATCTGCAGCTCTTTCCAGACGAGAGAACCGGAATCTACGTCACGCTGAACAGCAGCGGCGCGAGCCCCATCGACACTCTTGAGCTGCGAGAGGCAGTGGTTCAGGGATTCGCCGACCGCTACTTCCCTGCAACAAGCGGCGCGACCGAAACGACGGTAACGGATACGGGCGCAGAGCACGCTGCCCTGGCGGCTGGAACCTATGAGACCTCCCGGTCATTCCAGAGCACGTTCATCAGCGCAATCGGGCTGCCCTCCCAGGTGCAGGTCACAACAGAGGCTGAAGGGCGCCTCCTCATCACACCTGGTCCGGAGAGCCTGCATCCGGCGCTCTTCGAAGAGATTGAGCCGTGGGTCTGGCAGGAGGTCGACGGGCAGCGGATCATCACCCTGCGCGAGAGCGACGGGGCCGTAGACGCCATTGGCTTCAGCTCGGCGTTCGCTTTCCTCCGCGTCGACACCGTGCATAACAGTGCGATTGCCTTCCCGGTGCTCGGTGTCTCGGCGGCTGTTCTCCTCGGCAGCCTGCTGCTCTGGCCGATCGGTGCATTCGTTCGCCGTCGCCTGAACCTGCCCGCTCGGGTCGGTCGGAAGGGGAGCGTCGTTCGGATTCTGACCCGCGTCGGAAGCGGCAGCGCTGTTCTGGCCCTCGTGGGCTGGCTGGTAAGCATTATGCTGCTCCTCGGCGACCAGAGCCTCCCGGAACTCGCCCTGCGAGCCCTTCAGGGTCTGCAGCTCATCGGTGTGCTGGCGATCGTGCCAGCGGTGCTCAACGTGATCAACGGCATCCGTCACCACACCGGGTGGAAGATCCTGGTCGGCCGAATCCTGGTGGTGCTCGCCCTCGGCGGCGTGGCCTGGTTCGCGCTGGTCTTCAAACTGATCGCGCCAAGCGTGTCGTACTGATTCGCGCCCGGCTGTGAGGGGACGCAAAGTGCTCGAATCTCTCGCGATTCAGAGCACTTTGCGTCCCCCTCACGGCCGCACGACCTCCCGCCGCGGACTCAATCGACAGCGAACGCATGAGGGAGGTACTCCAATCTCAGGCGAGGACCACATCCTTGCCCGTGATCAATACCTTGATGTGCTCACCGCTTGCCGCGGCTTTGAATGCGTCGGTCACCCGCTCAAGAGGGAAGGAGGCCGTGATCATCGTCTCGGCGTCGACACCGCCCGATGCAATGATGCGAGTCGACTCCAGATAGTCCTCGCTGAGGTAGGTCGCCGCCCCTTGAAGCCTGATCTGACGATCCTGCAGGATGAACGCCGGAACTTCGACCGGCCCGGATGGAACTCCGACGATGACCACCGTGCCACCCCGCTGCACCATATCGATGGCAGCGGTGACTGTTGGCTGGATCGATACACAGTCGAAGACGACGTCTGCGGACTCCCCCAACTGCCGCCGCACCGCCGACGCGAGCTCGGGATCCGCCGCATCGACAACCGCATCCGCTCCGCGACGTTTGGCGCCTTCACGCTTTGACTCGAGAACGTCTGTCATGACGATAGTTCGCGCGCCGTGAGCTCTCGCCGCGGCAAGGACCAGAAGCCCGATCGTTCCGCATCCGATGATGACAATGGCCTTGTCGGTGAGGTCGCCGGCCAGACGCACAGCATGCACCGGCGTCGACAACGGTTCGATGAGGGCAGCCTGTTTCAGGCTGAACTCCGACGGAACCCGATGGAGTCGGCTGGCACGGACGCTGAAGACGTCCGCCATGCCTCCCTCGCGAAAACCGCAGCCGAAGAACTCGAGTTTCTCACAAATATTCGAGCGGTCAGTACGGCACATCTTGCAGGCCCCGCATGGCAGCGGCGGTTCAGGCGTAACACGCTGCCCGACGTCGATGCCAGTGACGTCCGCGCCGATCTCGCGCACGATTCCGACGACTTCGTGTCCGGGATAGTACGGCGGCTTCATGGTGGGGTGTGAACCATGAAGACCATGCATGTCTGACCCGCACACTCCTGTCACCTCGAGGGAGACCAAAGCCTCATCGGGCGCCAGAACAGGACGCGGCTCCTCGACGAGGTCGATCACGTTATTCGCTGAGATGAGAACCCTCCGTCTGACCGCGGGCGCTGTGTCTTGTTCATGTGTCATTGCTGGCATCCTTCATCCGTGCGCTTAACTGTGCGCGGGTTGTTAAGAGGTCAATCCGGTGGAGCACCCCTACGGTCCTCCACCGGATTGACTCGCTGTGCTGCGTGATGTCGTGAGGTCCTAGAAGACGCTCTCGGGGTCGTAGTAGTCCGCGACATTGTCACAGTTGATTCCGGCTGCCTCGGTGTACTCCTCCGGCTTGAAGTCATCCGCCGTCTTCTCGCCGGTTGCGAGACCGATGGCGATTTCGAACGCGCGCTCCGTGGCCAATGCGGGTGAGTTCAGACCCGTGGATACATAGCGAGCGTCGCAGCCTTCTGCAATCGCGACGAGGGCTTCCTTCTGGCCGTCCGCGGATGCCGCGACCAGCGTCGTGGTGTTCCCCTGATCGTTCAGCACCGTCAACGCTCCCAGCGCCATCGAGTCGTTGAGGCCGAGGATCAGGTCGACGTCAGGGTGAGCGGCGAGCATCGATTCCGTGGCCGGAACCGCCTTGTCCTGGGCGTACACCGCGGACGCCTCCGCAACGACCTCGTAGTTCACTCCGGCCGCTTCGAGACCGTCCAGGAAACCGGACTGGCGTGCCGGCCCGACGACCTCGTCGTTCGGCCCACCGTTCAGCACGGCCACCGAGATCGTCGACCCCTGTTCGAACCGTTCCGCAGTTAGGCCGCCGGAGAGCTTGCCGACCTCATAGTTGTCGGAAGAGACCGACGTGACACCGACATCCGGGATACCCGTGTCGATGAACAGCACCGGAACCTCGTCGGCGAGCTGTTCGATCTGCGCGCGCTGCGTCTCGGGGCTGATCGCGTTGATGACGAGTACGTCCGCGCCCTGCGAGAGCATGGTCTGAGCCTGGTCAAGCTGGGTGACGGGGTCGCCAGCCGCGTTCTGGAACAGCAGCTTGAACCCCTGGTCGCCTGCGATATCCTCCGCCATGGCCTGCATCGCCGAATAGAAGGGTGCATCCAGCTGGCGCTGGAGGAAGCCGATGGTGATGTCTTCCACGGCCACCTTCTCGCCGCTGTCTCCGGCTCCGGCATCTGTGCTAGCACCGACCGACCCGCACGCGGTAAGCGCAAAGATCGTGGCGGCAGCGGCAATTACGCCGGTGATCCGTTTGATTGTCATCGTTGACCTCTTTCTAGATTGTTGAAGTGAGTTGCTTGAATTGCTGGATGGAATGGTGATTGGTCGCGAGGGCTTCACGAGAGTCGTTTGTTCCTCTTTCTCCTGGAGAACTGAACGGTGGTGAGCACCACGGCCACCAGAATCAGCGCGCCGCGGAACGCGTCCTGCAGGTACGTAGAAACGTTCAGCAGCACCAGGAGATTTGTAATGACGCCGAAGATGAGCGTTCCGACGACCGCGCCGAGAACCCGGCCTTTTCCGCCAACGAGGCTTGCCCCGCCGATCACAACGGCGGCGATCGCGTCAAGTTCATAGAGGTTTCCCGCTGTGGGCGTTCCCGCTCCCACTCGGGCAGCAAGCAGGAAGCCTGCGAAGCCGGTGAGAACACCAGCGAGGATGTACACGCCGAGGAGAGTGGACTTCACGGGAACTCCGGACGCGTGTGCCGCTTCCTTATTGCTTCCCACTGCGTAGATGCGACGGCCGAACACCGTGCGTCGCACGACGAAGGCGATGACAACGGCCAGCCCGAGCCAGATCAGCCCGATCACCGGGAACCCGAGAACGGTCGCCGTCGCCATCGCGCGGAAACCCTCGGCGCTCGGAATAACCGGTACGCCTTCGGTATAGGCGTAGACGAGCCCTCTGGCGAGCGCGAGCATACCGAGAGTCACGATGAAGGCCTCAAGGCCGCGGAACGCGATCAGATATCCGTTCAGTGCTCCGACCATCGCTCCGACCAGGATGGCGACCAGGATGGCGAGGGGAACACTTGCACCAGAGAACAGCCCCGCGGCGAGAACGCCGGCCAGCCCCACGACTGAGCCAACACTGATGTCGATTCCGCCGGTCAGGACGATCAGGAACTGTGCGAGGGACACGATGCCGATCACCGAAACCTGCAGAATCAGGTTTGTCAGGTTGCGCGGCGTGAAGAAGGCCTCTGTCGCGAATCCGGCCACGATCAGGAGAACAATCAGGATATAGAGCGGGTACTGCTCTTTGGCCCAATGCCCAACCCGAGACCAGTCGATCGCGGGCCGTTGTCTGCCGGGTGCGGTGTCGGTCGTCGTTGTGTTTGTCATGCTGGCTCTCCTCCGAGCGACGCCCTGATGAGGTCGTCGGTCGTGCTGTCAGTTGGTGAGTACTCGCCGACGAGTCGGCCTTCTCTGAGAATCAGGATGCGGTTGCAGAGCATGAGCGCCTCTTCGGCTTCGCTCGTGACCACGACAACTCCCTTGGAGTCGGCCGCCAGCTCCCTGATGATTTGGTAGATATTGAGACGCGCGCCGACATCGATTCCCTTTGTCGGCTCGTCAAGAATCACGACCTCCGGTCGCGCCTCCAGCCACTTCGCGATACACACCTTCTGTTGGTTTCCACCGGACAGCGTGCGGGTGAGCGTCGTTGCGCCGCCCTTGACCTGATACTCCGCGATCAGCTCGCGAACGCGCTTTCTCTCCCGGCCGCGATTGATCACGCCGAATCTCGAGTAGTTCTGCGGGGTGGCGAGGGTGAGGTTCTCGCCGTTTGTGAAGTCTTTGACGAACCCCTCCTTTCGCCTGTCCTCTGTGAGGTATGCGATGCCCTGGCGAATAGCGTCCCGCGGGCTTTTGGCCAGAACAGGCTTTCCGTGTAGCTTCACTTCCCCAGAACTGCGTTTCTGGTTCCCGGAAATCGAACGGGCGATTGAACTGCGCCCGCTGCCGACCAGACCATAGATGCCGACAACTTCGCCAGGCCGAACGGAAAAGCTGACATCGGTTGCAGATCCGGAGGTGAGGTTGCTGACTTCGAGGATCGGCGCTTCCTGCCCCTCGAGGGGCGTTGGTGATTTGAGAGCGCTGACGGCCTCTCCGATCATCATGGTCATCACTTCGGCCGGTGTGGTTTCCGAAGTGCGCACAACACCGACGAGCTTGCCGTTTCGAAGTACGGCGATGCGATCCGCCATTGCGAACACCTCGGGCATCCGGTGAGACACGAAGACAACGGACACTCCATCTGCACGTTCGCGTTCCACCAACGCTTCGACGTCTTTGAAGTGCTCCTCCGTCGTTGATGCCGTCGTCTCGTCGAGCAGTAGCACCCGGTGCGGATTGACCTGTGTGCGACTGAGCGCCAGCATCTGCCGCAGTCCAGGGCCGAGTTCACGCCCGAGGCGATCCGGTGAAACTCCTTCGAGCCCGACTGCCTTCAGCGCTGCCACGGTCGTTTCTGACCGCTTGCGGTCGACGATTCCCCACGGCCTGACGGAGCCAGCGGAACTGAGGTTCTTCAGCCAGACGTTCTCTGCCACCGTGAAACTGTCGATGATCACCGGCTCCTGGTGCATGAGCAGGATGCCGGCATCCGCTGCATCCGCAGGACCATCAACGTGACCGGAATACCCACTGATTTCGATCACGCCGCTCGTAGGCGCTTCCTGGCCGGCCAGTAACCTGGCGAGCGTCGACTTGCCGGCACCGTTGGCCCCGCAGATCGCCAGGACTTCTCCGGCGTATCCAGTCAGCGTGACGCCGTCGAGTGCGCGGACGCCTGGGTATTCCCGCGAAACGTCACGCACCTCGAAGGCCACCTGGCCGGCGGCCATGGCCTGTGTAGCGCTTGGGAAGTCGGGCATCATGCGTGCCGTGCCGACGCGTATGACTCCTGAGGGTGGCCAGGTTCCTGCTGACCGACCGCCTCATTATGCGCGTTCTGCATGGTCGCTCCTTCGCGTACAGATTCAGGAAGTATGTAGTAGTACTACGTCATAGTAGGTCAAGTCGGGAATCGTCACAACTCAAAAGGCCTAAAGTTCCAGAAATTCGTAGTCTGGCTACATTTCATCGCTCGGCGGGACGGCTTCGGGCAGCACTGTAGTGTGCTTCGCCGCTCATTCAGATAGGGCCGGTGATCTAGCTACGCGTCGTGCTGACGGAAAAGTGCCAGTCCCTCTTTCATGTCCATGAGTCGTTCCATGTGCTTCGGACCCCGTCGCAGCGCCACCGCGGTTGCCAGGATGTCGACGATCACAAGTCCAGCCAACCGGCTCACCGTCGGCGTATAGATATCCGTGTCTTCGATCGTTTTCACGATAAGGGGAATATTGCAGTGATCCAGCAGCGGGCCCGCCTCTCCAGAGACGCCGATCACGGTCGCACCGTTCGTTTGTGAAACCTGCGCGATCTGTACGATCGACTGCGTGCGCCCCGTGTTTGAGATTGCGATGACGACAGAGCCAGGACCAGCCATCGAGGCGGCCATAAACTGTTGGTGAGGGTCGATGGGTGCAGAGCAGGGGATGCCGAATAGTGCGGTCTTCTGCTCGGCATCCAGCGCGATGATTGCAGAGGCACCAAGTCCGGCGAGTGTGAGCGAGGTCCCGTCCAGGATCGCCTGCACAGCACGCTCGATTTGCTCCACATCGAGAAACCGGCGCGCCCGGTCGAGGCTGCTGATCGTGTGGTCGAAGATCTTGGTGGTCAGTACTTCGAGAGAGTCATCCCGACCGATCGTCGAGAGGGTTGCCGGAATCCCCAGGGCGAGCGTCTGGGCCAGCGACATCTTGAACTGTTGGAAACCGCCGAAGCCGAGACTCGTGCAAAACCGCATCACTGTCGGCTCGCTCACGCCTGCCGCATCGGCGACTGCGGCCATCGTGGAATTCATCACAAAGGTCGGGTTATTGGCGACCAGCTGGGCGACCTTGCGCTCAGAATTGCGCATCGAGCCCATCACTTCATTGAGGTGTTCGAGAAGCGGGGCGTTAGTGGAGTGCGGCATGCTGTCTTCTCTCGATAGGTAGCCAGACACCTAGGCCTGAGGCTCCAGCGTAGCGAGAAGATTCGCCACAGAGAGTTCCGTCGCTCGCCGGGTACTTGCTGCGGTGTATCCGCCCAGATGCGGAGTCAGTATGGTCCGCTCGTGCCGCAGTAGCTCATTCAGCTGAGGCGGCTCCGTATCGAATGCATCCACCGCGTACGCGCCCAAGCGCCCGGACAGCAGCGCTGCCAGCACCGCGTCGTCCTCAACGAGGGATGACCTGGCCGTGTTGACGAGAATCGTTCCAGGGCGTATTCGAGAGAGCAATGCACCGTTGATCAATGGCCGCCCGTCCGCGGGCGGTGGGCTATGCAGCGTGATCACGTCTGCGTCGGAGAATAGTTCGTCGAGGCTCGCTGCCTGCGCTCCGGATGCCGCATCGACGGGGGAGAACGGGTCATAAGCGAGAACCCGTGACCCGAGATTGTACGCAAAGTGGCCAACCAACCTGCCGATTGCCCCAAACCCAACAACCCCGACCGTCACGTCTGGCATCTCGCGCCCGAGAGTTCGCTGCCACCCACCGGCGTGCAAAGTGGAGTTCGACCGCGGGACGTCGCGCAACGCGGCAAGAATAAGAGTCAGCGCGAGTTCGGCGACGCCACGTGAATTCGCCCCGCGAGCAAGCGCGACTTCAATCCCAAGCGCACTGGCAGCGTCGAGATCCACGGCATCCGCCCCGACACCATTCCGGCTGATCACGCGCAGATCATGCGCCTGATCGAGCACCCGGCCTGAGATGCGCTCAACGCCAGCCAGCCAGCCAGCCACGCCCTGGCACAGTTCAGCCAGCTCGTCTTCGGTCGGCATCCGCCCAGCAGGGCCTGAAATCAGCTCATAACCGCGCTCGCGCAGCGGGTCGAGTTCACGAACGGTATCCAGTCCGGCTGCGGTCATTGACCGCGGCGTCACCAGGATTCGGATGGGGCTTGTCTCCCTGGACACTGGAGCTCACGACCTCGTGGCGGCCGCGATGGCTGCCAGTTCGTCGAATCGGGCACCGCTGGTCGGGATGGTGATGTCGAACACCTCGGCGATGACCTGCGTCCATCCGTGAATGAAGTAGATCCAGCCGTCTTCGACCCGGAGGGACCGCTCATCGGCCTGGGCATTCGCCTGGTCGAGAAAGAGCAGGTCACCCCGGTAGTTGAGGTCCCAGACCACCGCACTCTCGGGAAATACGGCGAGATCCGAGAGAGGTGATCCAGGCGCGTCCTTCCCCAGGCCCGTTGCATTGATCACGACTGAACGCGGTCGAGCCGTGGTCAACACGCGATCATTGTCTTCCCGAGACGGGGCGACGTGGGTGCCAAGCGAAATGCCGGTTCCCGTTGCGTCATGAACCGCACGAAGAGTTTCAAGTCGACTGGCACTGCGATTGGTCACCATCACCTGTTTCGGCCGGTCCGTGCCGCGTTCTGGCCGACTTAGGTACCAGTCGATCGCGATGGCTGAACCACCGGCTCCGAAGATGACGAGGTCGGTTGGTTCAGACGAGAAGTAGCCCGCGGGCAGAAATGCGTCGAGTGCGTGGCCGGAAGAGATGGGGTCTTTGGCGTGCGCTCGGAGTCGGCCGTCTCGTTTCGACAGGCAACTGACCTCGTCCATCAATAACGCAAGGTGATCAATCTCGTCAAACAGGTCTCGTGCCGCTCGATAGAGATCGAGTTTGTGCGTGGTCACCAGTGCACCGAGGCTCAGCGAGTCCCCTTTGATGAACTCGACGACAGCTCGATAGTGCTCAGCGGGTGCATGGAGGCTGAGATCGATCCCGACCAGCTCCACGTCATCCATTCCGAGCGCGGTCGCCCACCGGGGGAAAACGGATCGGATCGAAGAACTACCTGTTGTGACCCCGATGAAATAGAAGGTCGGCCTTGTCGCCGACTCGAGGTTGTTGTACTGGAACGTGCGTGACATGCCTGTGTTTCCCCTATCTGGTTCGCTGTTACGCATCCCGGCCGGCCGCGACGGTGGCGACGGCCAGTCGTGCAGCGGCACCAATATCGTCGAACCGGCCTTGGTCGATTTGATCGCGCGTCGCAATCCAGGTGCCGCCGACAGCGAATACGCTCGACAAGGCGAGATATGCATTCAGGTTGGCCGGGCGGATGCCACCGGTCGGCATAAAACGGATGCCGAGTGCGGCGAACGGCGCGCTCAACGATGCAATTGCTGAAGCACCACCCGACTGTTCCGCGGGAAAGAACTTGACGTGCCTGTGGCCACTCTCGGTCGCCGAGAGGATCTCCGAAGCGGTCACGGCGCCGGGAATGAATGGAAGTCCGCCGTCCCCGGCGGCACGAGAGAGCGACGGCGTGAACCCGGGAGACACACCGAAATGCGCTCCGGCAGTTATCGCCGCAGCCACGCTCCCTGGATCCAAGAGAGTGCCGGCCCCGACCAGGAACCCGGGCACCTCACTGGCAATTGCGCGGATTGCGTTCAACGCGGCTGGGGTTCGGAGGGTCACTTCCATCAGCGGAAGTCCCGCATCGGCGAGAGTCCTGGCCAGCTCGACACCGCGATTGGCGTCAAGAATCTCGACCACGGGAACGATGCGCGCCGAAGCGAGCCGTTCAATCACGGAATCACTCATGCGGCGCTGCTCCTGGCATATCCGATGTGGCGGGGATTCGGAATCGTCGTCCAGCCGTCTCCGTCGCGCACGATCATCGTCTTCATGCCCCCTGCTGCCGCGATGAGGCCGTAGTCTTGGCCAGCGTCGGCTGCGTAGCAGAACAACGTGACAAACGGTTCCGTGCCGACATTGACGCTGCGGTGCACCCATTGCCCAGGAACATTGACCGCTTTGCCAGGCGCCAGTTCGATGGCGTTCGTTTGTCCGTCAACGGTGTCGAGCAGCATGACGCCGTTGCCACTCAAGCAGTAGTAGAGCTCCGCCCGGTCGGAGACGGCGTGCAGGTGTCCGCGAGTGACAGCGTATTCGTCGCCGTAGATGCCGGGATGCACGGTGCTGGTGCCAATGGTGAGGGCGCCAGGCCCTTCCTGGTACTTCTGCTCGTTCACTGAATACACCAGCCGGTCAGCGCCTCCATGGGCGACCTGGCGTTCCCAGTCGGCGGAATCCAGATAGACGCCGGCCATGTCACCCGCGTACTTCTCGTAGTGACGGGAATGACCGCTGAGTTCTCCGTTGGCGAAGATCTCCAGCAGGGTCGGTTGGTCGATGGACTGATCAGGATGCGTCATGCACTCCTCCTTGAGCGAGGTGAATGTAGTCATACTACAACGCGCACACGGCGGTGGCCCATAAGTTGCCAATATTTGCCACAATTTGGGTACACTTGGGCTAAACTTTCGGGTTGGTTGTAGTTTTACTAATTGTTGGTGGTAAGCAACCCGAGTCGAAGGAGATTCAGATGAGATCAGGCACACTGGCGTGGAGCGCCCGCTGCATCGGAAGCTTCCGCGGGTTCTCCGCATGAGGGCAGTTGTCTTCCGCGAGGGTTCGCAATGGAAGGTCGAGGATGTGCAAACACCGACACCCGGACCGGGTGAGGCGTTGCTGACCATCGTCAAGACCGGGGTGTGCGGCACGGACGAACACCTCCTTCACGGCGGGTTCATTGCCACGTTCCCACTGGTTCCCGGCCATGAAATGGTCGCTGAAGTCGCCGCACACGGTGATGGCGTGACGTGGCCCGCAATCGGCACCCGGGTCGTCGTCGACAACACCGTTTTCTGCGGAGAGTGCTCCGCCTGCCGACGCGGCACACAGCTGTACTGCGAGAAATTCATCTCGCTCGGCTGCAATGCCCCAGGCGGTTTTGCAGAACAAGTGGTCGTACGCGCAAGCAAGCTCTATCCGATCGGCGACCTCGATCCCGATATCGCTGTCTTCACCGAGCCCACGGCCTGCGCAATGCATGGAGTCGACGTGCTCGGGCTGTCCCCGGCATCCGATGTTCTCATCTTTGGTGCAGGGCCAACCGGACTCATCCTTGCTCAGCTTCTCAGAATGGCCGGAGCAGCACGAGTGACCGTCGCCGCCCCTACCGCGTCGAAGCTCGCCCTCGCTGCTCAACACGGCGCAGCTCATACGGTGCAGATGGACCGGAGCAATCCGCGGGCCGCCCTCGACCGGCTCCGAACCATCGCTCCCGAGGGCTTCGATGCTGTCGTCGAAGCGACCGGATCGACGGCCGTACTCGAATCCGCGGTATCGCTGACGCGTACAGGCGGGACTCTCCTCGTCTACGGGCTCGCAGGCGAGAACGCGACGGCGGCGATCAGGCCATACGAGGTTTTCAGCCGAGAACTCACAATCAAGGGTTCGTTTGCGCAGGCCAACTGCATCGGCCGGGCACTTTTTGCGCTGCAGTCTGGTGTCGTCTCGACGCAGGGCATGATCACCAGTGAACTCGGTCTCGCCGATTTCGGCCAGGCGCTGGACAATCTGAAGGACTCCGCCCAAATCAAATCCGTCATGGTTCCCCAACTCTAATAACTCGATCGAGAAAGAGATCCCTCATGGTAAACACAGAATCACGACTGAATGGACGACGCATTGCCGTCACCGGCGCGGCCGGCGGTATCGGACAGGCAATCGTCGCACGGTTGCTTGAGGACGGCGCAGAAGTCTACGGTCTAGACCTTCGAGGCCTTGAGACCCTTCCCTCGACCGTTCAAGGGATCGAGATGGATCTCGCCTCGCCCGAATCCGTCGCCCGAGTGGTAGCGGACCTCTATGCCACAGATGACCGGCCGATCGACCTCGTCAACAGTGCTGGCATCGTCGAAGACAATGTCGCGGCGGAAGATATGCCAATCGCCCAGTTCGACGCGGTCCTCGGAGTGAACCTCCGCGGCGTGTTTCTTACCTGTCAGGCGTTCGGCCGGGAACTGCTGGCGCGCGAGGGCGGCGCAATCGTCAATATTGCGTCGATGTCCGGGAACGCGGTTGTGAACTTCCCGCAGCGCCAGAGCGCATACAACACCTCGAAGGCCGCGGTCACCGCGCTGACAAGATCGCTTGCCGTGGAATGGGGTCCCCGCGGAGTTCGACTCAACTCGCTGTCTCCCGGGTACGTCGACACTCCGCTGAACCATCTCAAGGCCGACATGCACGATGTCTGGAAACGAGACATCGTGCTCGCGCGCTTCGCCGCTCCGGCGGAAGTCGCGGGCGCAGTCTCCTTTCTTCTGAGCGACGACGCCTCGTACTTCACCGGCTCTGAGCTCCTCATGGACGGCGGCTATTCGCTGCGCTGAGGCAGGAGCGAATAGCAGAACCTCGAACAGAAGGAACAGACGTGATCATCTCCCACGATCTCGGCACAACCGGGAACAAGGCAACTCTCGTAGACAATGACGGAACCATGGTCGCCGCAGTCTCGGTGTCATACGGTGCCGATTTCGGCTCGGGCGGCCGCGCGGAACAGAGCCCCGAGGATTGGTGGAACGCACTGGCACGGGCGAGCCGCATGCTGCTTGAAAAGGGGGACGTTGACTCGTCCCAAATTGATGCGGTGTCATTTTCGGGGCAGATGATGGGGGTTGTTGCGATCGACGGTGCAGGGGAACCGGTGCGACCGGCCATCATCTGGGCAGACACCCGCTCAACCGTGCAATGCCAGCAACTGGTCGAACGTGTCGGAATGGAACGCGGATATCAGATCACCGGACATCGGCTGAACCCCACGTACTCGCTGTCGAAAATGATGTGGATACGCGACACGGAACCCGAGGTCTTTGCACGCGTCGACACGATGCTTCAAGCCAAAGACTACGTTGCCTACCGATTGACCGGAGTGAGGGCAACTGACCCGTCCGATGCATCCAGCACCAACGCATACGACCAGTCGGCGAAATCCTGGTCTGCCGAACTGATCGAAGCGGCTCAGCTGGACCCTGGACTCTTCCCTGAGATCGTGGATTCGACGACGGTCATCGGCGCTGTGACCAGGGAGGCTGCTTCCGCGACCGGTCTCGCCGAGGGCACTCCGGTTGTCATCGGCGGGGGCGACGGTCCAATGGCGGCACTGGGCGCCGGGATCGTTGACGCGTCGTCGGGTGCGTACGCCTATCTGGGCTCTTCGTCCTGGGTGTCGGTAAGCGCGACGCGGCCGTTGCACGATCCGCTCATGAGGTCAATGACTTTCAACCATGTGATTCCGGATCGCTTCGTCCCGACTGCCACCATGCAAACAGGCGGCGCCTCGCTCCAATGGATCACTGAGGTGCTCTCCCCAGGACAGGAAGACCGGTATGCGGACCTTCTCGGTGGTGCCAGAGATACGGCCGCTTCGGAGGACGGCCTGTTCTTCCTGCCGCACCTCCTCGGCGAACGGTCGCCATATTGGAACCCCAAGGCTCGCGCCGCCTTCGGCGGGCTGCTGATGCACCATAATCGCGGCAATCTCACGCGGGCCGTCCTCGAAGGCGTTGCCTTCAATCTCTATACAGGACTGAAGGCGTTCAGCGACAATGGGATCTCGGTGTCATCGATCGATGCAATCGGCGGAGCAGCACACGCGGGGACCCTCCTCGATATCTTTGCCGACGTGTGGGGTGTTCCCGTCACCGCCCGAAACCTGGTCGACGAGGCGAACGCGATCGGAGCGGCAGTCGTCGGTGGAATCGGAGTCGGAATCTTCGACAGCTTTGACATTGCCGCCACCCTCTCTACTCGCACAGAACGACGTGAGCCGGATGTCGCCAGGCACACGCGCTATGGACGAGAGTATGAGGAATTCATCGATGCGTATCAGCGGCTCGAGGGCTGGTTCGAGTCTGTGGCCGCAAGACGCGCATAGTGAGGGTCCGGAGTACTGACCGATGACCATCGTCCGCACCGTACTCGGGGACATCGAGCCTTCTCAGCTGGGTGTGCTCGACTACCACGAGCATCTCTTTCAGGTCTCTCCGCTTCTTCCAGGCGACGAATTGGATAACGAGGCCGCATCCGGCCAAGAAGCAGAGCTCCTGTTTCGCGACGGAGTCACGGCGATGATCGAGGCGACACCCACGTCGTTGGGACGCAATGTCGAAGCAGTCGCTCGCATCAGCGCATCCACTGGCCTCGCAGTTGTCCACGCCACCGGCGCGCATCACAGCGGTCACTATTCGGATGATGATCCGCTGCGCGGATCCTCGGTCGACAGGCTGGTTCAATTGTTCACGTCGGATGTCGAACGAGGATTACGTCTGACCGACGGCAGCCCGGCACGGACCCCGGATGGTGATCCGATCCGAGCGGGCATTCTCAAGGCGGGCATCCGCTATTGGCACATCGGTCCGTTCGAGCAGCGCGTTCTCGAGGCGGCCGCCAGCGCACACCTGTCGACCGGTGCACCCATAATGGTGCACCTCGACTACGGGTCAGCCAGCCACGAAGTGCTCGACATTCTTGCTGGATTCGGTGTCGATTCGACCCGCGTAGTGCTGGCGCACGTCGATCGAAACCTGGATGCCGGTCTACACATCTCGCTCGCAGAACGAGGCGCCTATCTCGGCTACGACGGTATGGCCAGGCACCGCGAGGCACCCGATTCCGCGATCATCGACTGCCTCGTTGCGTGCGTCGACGGCGGCGCCGGCTCCCGGATCGTACTTGGCGGAGATGTCGCGAGGGCGTCGAGGTACCTTTCATACGGCGGTATGCCAGGCCTCAGCTACCTTCCCCTGCGTTTTGTCCCAAGACTCGTCACCCGAATCGGTGCGTCCGATTGCACTCGCATATTGGTGGAGAACGGCGCTCGGCTGCTCTCGATGTAATCCGGCTGATTCGCACGAGCGGCGACCTCTCGTGATCGTTCTCGATGTCAACGTGCTCCTGGCGGCATTCCGCGCCGACCATCCTCATCATCCACAGGTGCGGCCCTGGTCCGATCAGGTGTTCACCACTGGTGACGGAATCGCAGTTCCGGACTTCGTCTGGGTCGGGTTCCTGAGGCTCGTCACCAGCACCCACATCTTCGAGGTACCGTCCACCGTGGAAGAAGCCTTTGCCTTCACGGAGGCGGTCGTCACCTCGCCCTCATATAGGTCAGTGCCCGGGCTGACGGATGGACTCGACATCTTCAAAGAGACCGCCACTGCAGGCCAGGCCCGCGACAACCTCATCCCTGACGCATACATCGCCGCCGTTGCGCGGGCGCATTCCTGCCCCGTCGTCACCCTGGACCGCGACTTTCGACGCTTCGACTACCTGCGCATCGTCGATCCCCGGCTGGCGGCGTAGCGGGGGTCCGATTCAGAGCGTTTTGCGTCCCCTCACCCTGTACCTCTGTCCCCCGATCCGGTTAATCGGGCGACACACCGTCGCAAGAGGCACGACACGCCGCCCCACGCCTCATGTATCCGAATCCGGGGACAGGGTGGGGAACTCGCGCGGGGAACAGTGCGCTACTTCTCCGCCCCGGTCACCAGTCCCTTGATGAAGAACTTCTGCAGGAACAGGTACGCCACCAGCACCGGCAGCACCGCCATCAACGACGCTGCGGCGGCCGCTGGAAGGTTGTTGCTCTGCACCGAGAAGAACGACGCGATCGCCGGCGCAATCGTCTGCATCTCCGGCGCCGTGAGGATGTAACCAGACAGCGCGAACTCGTTCCACACCGCCACACCGGTGAGAATCACGACCGTCGCCGTCACCGGCTTCAACATCGGAAACACCACCCGGAACAGAATCTGCAGCCGACTCGCCCCGTCCATCGTCGCCGCCTCCTCCACCGAGATCGGCAGCGACCGCATGAACGCCGTGTAAAGGAAGATCGCGAGTGGCAACTGCGCCGTCACCATGACCAGGATCACTCCCCAATACGTGTTCACCGCCCCCATCTGGTTCAGCAGCGTGTACAGCGGCACCAGGATGCTGAGCGGCGGAATCATGATCAGCCCGATGTTGAGCAGGCTGACACCGGTGTTCAGCACCGACCGACGACGGGCCAACGGATACCCGGCGAGCGCCCCCAGCACACACACCAGCACCGTAGACACCACCGTCACGATCACGCTGTTGCCGATCGCGCGCAGGATGTTGCCGCTCTCGATCGCCGTGGCGAAGTTGCCGAAGAAGATGTCGGCAATCGGGAACACCCACTGCGACGACAGGTCGGTTCGCTCCTTGAGCGCGGTCGTCAGCGCCACGTAGAACGGCAACAGCTGCAGGAACACGATGACGAGGAGGCCGGCTCCGATCAGCCAACGCGACGGCCCACGGCCGGCGCGGCCCGGCGCATCCGTTTCACCATGCCTCGAATTATCACCCTCTGACCCGGCGACGACAGGCGGACGCGGCGCGATGACAGTCATTGTTGCTCCAAACGACGACGGTTCAGAAGGGTGTTCAACGCCAGCGTGAACACCACGATGATGAGAAACAGCACGACCCCCATGCCGGACGCATATCCGGCGCTCTGGTTGTCGAAGTAGGCGACACCGATCAGCGTCGACACCGAGTTCGTGGCATAGCCCGGCCCTCCCCCGGTGAGCACCTGGATCACGTCGAACAGCTTGAGCCCGCCGATCAGGTTCAGCACGATGCTGGTGGCGAACGCGGGCTGCAAAAGCGGCAGCGAGATGTACCGGAACTGCTGCACCGGACTGGCGCCGTCAACCGTGGATGCCTCGTAGTACATCTGCGGAATCGACTGCAGCCCGGCCAGGTAGATGATCATCGAGATGCCGACGAACTGCAGGGAGTTCACGGCCACGATGATGGCGATCGAGGCATCCGCGTTGGCCAGCCACGCCACCTTCTCACCACCGAGCCCGGTCACGATGTCGTTGAACGCCCCGTTGTTGTACTGGAACAGCAGGTAATACATGGTGCCCATCACCACCGGCGACACCAGCACCGGCAGGTAGATGATGGCGCGCGCCGCGTTCAGGCCGCGCATCCTGCGATCGAGGGCCAGCGCCAGTCCGAGCCCCAGAATCTGCTGGATGATCGTGCTGCCGATGCCGTAGATGAACGTGTTCACCAGCACCAGGCGGAACGTGTCGTCCTGGAACAGCCGAACGTAGTTGTCGAAACCCACCCCTGCCCGTTCGAGGCTGTACCCGTTCCAGTTCGTGAACGAGAGCGCGATGCCGTTGAGCAGCGGGTAGATCGTGAACACGGCGAACAGCAGCAGCGCCGGCACGTAGAGCAGGTTGATCCCCGGGCCACCAAGCGGTGAACGGATGCCGCGGGCAGGTTTCAGCGCGCCGTTTGGCCGGTTCCGTTTTGGCCGGTTCCGTTTCGGCAGGGTCGGGGCGATGAGCGTTGCCATCGGCCGGCTACTTGTCCTGGGCAGCGAGGCTCTTGAAGTCGCTGGCCATCTGGCCGACGGCCTGGTCGACATCCGACTGCCCGGTGATCACCGAGTCGGCGGTGGTGACCATGGTGTTCCACATGCCGTTCGGCAGATAGACCCTGTCGAAGTACGGCATCAGCGGGTATTCGCCTGAGCCGACGTAGGTGTCGAAGCTCTCCTGCAGCGGGCCGAGGTCTGCCGTGGCGTTGGTCATCCCCGGCAGGTTGCCGGCGGCTTCGGCGAGCGCTGTGGCGTTCTCCGGCTCAGCGAGGAAGGCGATGAAGGTCTTCGCGTCTTCGAGGTGCTTGCTGGTCTTCGAGATGCCGTAAGCGTTCATCTCCCCGCCGATGAGGTATGGGGCATCCGTGGTCATCGATGGAACCGGCATGAAGCCGATGTTCGCATCGGGGTTGTACTGCAGTGCGTCATTGACCCGCGAATTCTGGCTGAACTCAAATGCCGCCTGGCCGTCGGAGAGAGCGCGTGTCATGTCGTCGCTGGTCGCCGAGGAGTAGTCGGGGTTGAAGTACTCGGCTTCGCGCCAGTCGGCGATCTTGGTGAGCACCTCGCTGTACGGCTCGTCGACGAAGGTGCCAGCCTCGAGCTCGGCCAGCTGGGATTCGTCATAGGCACCGGCAGCCAGCCAGTCTGCAATGTTGCCAGACGGGCCACCGGCCTTGCCAGAGACCGAAATGGGGGTGATTCCGTTCGCCTTCACGGCATCCGCTGCCTTCTCGAACGCCTCCCAGGTGGTGATCTCGGCCGGATCCACCCCGGCAGCGTCGAGCACATCGCCGTTGTAGATGATGCCCGCCACGTCGGTGTCGACCGGAAACGCGAAGAACTCGCCCGTGTCGTTCTTCATTGCGGAGTCGAGAACCGGGTTGAAGTTCTTCGCCCACGGTTCGTCTTGCAGCGGCTCGAGGAACTCGCTGTAACGCTGCAGCGACCAGCCGTGCGTTCCGAAGATGTCTGGAATGTTGCCAGAGGCCAGCCGTACCTTGATGTCGGCCTCGTAGTTGTTGCTCGAGGCGACCAGCTTCAAATCGATGTCGGGGTTCTCCTCCTCGAAGCGGGCGGTCACCTCCTCGATCGTCGACATCAGCTTGGAATCGACGGAGGCGAACGTCTGGAATTCGATGGATCCGGAGTCGGAACCGGACCCGGCGCTACAGCCGGATGCCGAGACGAGCAGTGCGGCGGCGGCGACAGAGGCGGCGGCGAGAAGAAGCACGCGAGACTTCATTGTCATTTTCCTTCGTTGGATGGTTGCTGCGGTGCACGGGAGTCAGGCTGACGCCCATTCGGGAGGTGCCTGCGGAGCAATTTACGCGAGTAAACTCTGCAGCGCAACCAGTACGAGCGAAATTCTTCAGTTCTATTGACTCGAGTAATATTCGATGTCACACTCAACGCACACCGTTTTCAGAAAGGTCTCACCCATGCCGTTTTCCTTGGGAATCGTCGGCGCCGGCCAGTTCTCCGGCCAGTTCGCCGCACTGTTTCAGCTGCATCCGGGCGTCTCGCGCGTCGTCGTCACCGACGTTCTGCCCGAGCGCGCCACCGCACTGGACGCCAGCCTCGACCTCGATGGCACTGCAGCGGACTTCGATGCCCTGCTGGCAGACGACAGCATCGACGCCGTCGCGATCTTCACCCAGCGCTGGACGCACGGGCCGCTCGTCGTGAAGGCGCTTCGTGCCGGAAAGCACGTCTACTCCGCCGTGCCGATGGCCATCGCCGAAGAGGAGATCGCGGCCATCATCGAAGCCGTGCGGGAGACCGGCCTCACCTACATGATGGGCGAGACCAGCTACTACAACCCGGCGACGATCTTCGCCCGCAAACAGCTGGCGGCCGGCAAGTTCGGGCGCATCTTCTATGCAGAGGGCGACTACGTGCACGACATGGACCTCGGCTTCTACGAGGCATACAAGTACAGCGGGGGCGCCGAGTGGAAACGCACCGCCAGCTACCCGCCGATGCTCTACCCCACACACTCGATCGGCGGCGTGCTCGGCGCCATCCCGGGCCACGCCATCAGCGTCAGCTGCATCGGCGTGCGCGACGAACGCGATGACGGAGTGTTCGACCGCGACATCAGCATGTTCGACAACGACTTCTCCAACGCCACTGCCCTGTTCGAGCTCTCCGGCGGCGGGTCGATGCGCATCAACGAGATGCGCCGTGTCGGATACCCGTCACATCTGCGCGAAAGCCGCTTCCGCTACTTCGGCACAGAGGGCAGCTTCGAGCAGCTCGCCACGGTCTCGTTCTGGCAAGACAAGAAGGGTGTCGAAGACGTCTCTGAGCTGCTGGCAACAGATGCGACGACGGATGCCGACGATCCGCTCCTCGCTCACGTCGACCCAGCCCTGAGGGATTCGTTCGTGTCTGGGCACTCAAGGGTGCACGACGTCGAGCGACTCCCAGAGGAGTTCGTCGGAGCACACAACGGCCACGAGGGGAGCCACCACTTCCTCGTCGATGACTTTGTCACAGCCGTGAACGGCCGCACTCTGCCGCCGGTCAACGCCTGGGTCGCGGCACGATTCACTTTGCCTGGCATCATCGCGCACCGGTCAGCGTTGCAGGGCGGGGAACGCCTGACGGTACCCGACTTCGGGGACGCGCCGGAAGCGGCATCCGTTTCAACCGGCGACAGCATGTCGACGACCGGCACGGTGTAGACGCCGGGCAGAAACTGACGGCTATCATTCTGGAAAGCGGCGATCATTGGTGGCGATGACCGACGTTTGTGCCCACTTTCACCCGACGGAACAGGACCATGACGGCGATCCCCGGCAACCGCAAGGTGACGCGCAAGGATGTGGCGCGCTACGCCGGGGTCAGCGATGCCGTCGTCAGCTACACGCTCAACGGCGGTGCCCCGGTAGCTCCGGCCACCGCCGAACGGGTGCGCGAGGCCGTGCGGCTGCTCGGCTACACGCCGAACGCCTCTGCCAGGGCGCTCAAGCTCGGGTCGTCGCACATGATCGGGGTCATCGTGCCAGACAGCACGAACCCGTTCTGGGCTGAGCTGTGCCGCTGGGTGGAGACGGTGGCGCGCAGCAAAGGGTTCGCGGTTCTCGTGCTGAACGCGAATGACAGCAAGGCAATACGTCTCGAGTATCTGCAGACCCTGGCGTCGCGGCAGGTGGACGGGGTGCTGCTGACCGGCGAGATCGATGCACTGGATGTCGACCGCTTCAACGCGACGGGTGTGCGCTGGGCGATGCTCAACCAGTCGACGACGATCGACGGCGCGCTCGGAGTGGGTGTCGATCTAGCGGCCGGTGCACGGGATGCGACTGCTCACCTGATTTGGCATGGATACACCCGCATTGCGTTCATCGGTGAGATGGCGGATGCCCGCTATGGCGGCTGGCTATCGACGCTCACCGAAGCGGGGCTGGCACCTGGGCCGCTTTTCGACGCGAAGTTCACCCGCGAGGGCGGGTACGCAGCTGGCCAGGCGCTTGCCGCTTCTCATGACTCGGTGGACGCCGTCTTTGTGAGTTCGGACATGCTCGCCAGCGCCGTGCTGCGTGCGTTGCACGAGGCTGACCTGGCGGTGCCAGGCGAGATCGCGATCGCGTCGTTCGACGGGTCGCCGGAGTCGGAGTACTCGTGGCCGGCGCTCACCACCGTGCGACAGCCGGTACAAGACCTTGCGGCGAAGGCGGTGGCTCAGCTGCTCCATCGTGAGCAGCCGCCGGAAGATGAACAGTTGCTGGCGGGCACGCTCATCGTGCGGCAGTCCTGCGGCTGCCCGTAACGCCGGGCCCGCGACCGCGCGCCACCTGCGCGCGTATGCGCCATGCGCGCGTGGCGCATGCGCGCGTAAGTGGCGCGTGTGTGGCGCGTGAGCCCGGCCGAACTCAGCTGCTCGTCAGGATCACGAGTTGCTGCGTCGCGCGCGTCATCGCGACGTAGCGGTCGACCCCGCCTTCGATGCCCGTGCCGAACGACTCTGGATCGATCAGGACGACCAGGTCGAACTCGAGGCCCTTCGACTGCTCAGGGGTCAGCGACCGAACGCGCGGCGACGCCCTGGTCGTGTCGGTTTCGATGACGCCCGCTTCGACGTCGCCGGTGCCGAGGACGCTGGTGCCGAGGACGCAGGCGGTTCCTTCCACGTGCGCGGCGAGCCAGGTGTCGAGGATCGAGCCAAGATCCGAAACGGATGCGTGCACCACGGGGACGCCGCTGCTGCGGATGGACGTCGGCACGTTGGCGTCAGGCAGCACGGCCCTGATCACCGGTTCCGCTTCGGCCATGACCTCTTCCGGCGTGCGGTAGTTGATACTCAGCGACGACACGGTGACGTTCACCAGCCCGGCCCGCTCGAGTCGTTCCTGCCACGACTGGGTGAACCCGTGCCTGGCCTGAGCGCGGTCTCCGACGATGGTGAAACTCCTAGACGGGCAGCGGCGCAGCAGCATCTGCCACTGGGCATCCGTGAGCTCCTGGGCCTCGTCGACGATGATGTGCGCGAACGGGCCTGCGAGCCGGTCAGGATCTGTGCTGGGAAGACCGGCCTCGTCGACCAGGGTGTTCTGAAAGTCCTGCCCGCCCAGCATCGTCATCACGCGCATCTCGGAGTCGTCGGCCGCGATCAGGTCGGTGACGACGACGTCCATGCGCTCGCGCTCTGCGGCGACGGCCGCCTCTCGGCGACGCCGGCGACGCGAGGCGTCCGGGTCACCGATCCGCTGCCGCGCAGCGTCGAGGAAGGGCAGATCGGAGACCGTCCAGGCCCCGGCATCAGTACGCCGCAGCACCCGCGCCTCCTCTGCCGTGAGCGAGGGCGCACACTTCTGAAGATAGGCCGGCACAGACCACAGGTCCCCGACGACGCCGACCGGGTCGAGCAGCGGCCACGCCCGGTTGAACGTGCGGGTCAGATCCTCGTTTTGCACCAGAGCTCGGCGCAGCAGGTGCGGGGGAACCTCCGCAGCGCCGTCGAACCCAGGGCCGTCGAACTGAGCGCCGTCGAACTGATCGATCAGGAGGTCGAGGAGCGCCTCCCAGACCTGGTCACGCGCCTCGTTATGCGGTGTGCCCGCATCCGCTGCATCAAATGCATCCGCCCATTCTGTGGCGCTGAGCGAGATGTCGGCCCACGGGGTCTCGACCAGCAGGGCCCGCGACGGGGGCTGCTCATAGAAACGGACAGCCGTCTCGACCGCCGCCACCAGGCCTGCCGACGATTTCAGGCGAGCAACAGCCGGGTCGGCCTCGATTGCCGCAGTGGACCCCTCAGCGACGAGGTCACGCAGCGTGCAGATCTGCACGCTCTCCTCTCCGAGGCTAGGGAGGACGTCGTCGACATAGGCGAGATATTCCGGGCTGGGGCCGACAAACAGCACGCCACCGCCGCCGGGCGCGAGCCGAGGGTCTGAATAGAGGAGGTAGGCCGCGCGGTGTAGAGCGACGACCGTCTTGCCGGTGCCAGGGCCACCGTCGACCACAAGCGCGCTGCGCGAACCCGCCCGGATGATCGCGTCCTGGTCGCCCTGGATGGTGCTGAGTACGTCCCGCATCCGCGGCGAACGGCTGCTGCCGAGACTGGCAATGAAGGCGGACTGGTCGTCGAGCGCTGCACGCCCTTCCAGACCGTCGGAGGCGAACACTTCATCCCAGTAGTCGCTGATCCGTCCACGGGTCCAGCGATACCGGCGTCGACTTCTCAGCCCCATCGGGTTCGCGTGGGTCGCTCCGAAGAACGGCTCAGCCGCGGGGGAACGCCAGTCGAGCAACAACCGACGTCCCTCGTTGTCCACGAGGCCGAGTCGTCCGATGTACACGGGCTCTTGCTGGTCTTCGCTCACGATGTGTCCGAGGCAGAGGTCCAGCCCGAAGCGCCGCAGAGTGCGCAGGCGCGCGGTCAGCCGGTGAATCTCCAGGTCGCGGTCCATCGCCTCCTGGCCGATTCCACCGGGTGCCATCCGCACGACATCGAGCCGGTCAGACAGTTCGGCGATCGACTGCTCAAGGCTTTCGGCGATGGCCGCAAAGTGCCGCTCGTCGCCGATGATCAGCGCAGGGTCTGCCTTCGCGGCGAGGCGGTCTGGCAGGTTGAATGCGCTCGTGGTCAGCGGTTGCACGTCAGAGGCCTCCACTTCGGCGGCTCCGATCCGGGATTCGTGGCTTTCGCACTCTTTCGGGTCGGGCACATTTTCGGGTCGGGGCACACTTTCGGGTCCCGGCACTCCTTCGGATCACACTGGTCGGCGGTCTTTCTCGAGAACAACACACGCGTTTCACAACTCCCATTTCCGCGAGGCTCCGGCCTCGGTGGAACAGTCTGCGGCACGGAGGGGGCCTTGCCGCAAGCCCCCCTGTGCGCTATAAATTAGGAGTGGAAGGAAGTGCGTGCACTCCTTCCCTTTTTTGTGCCCTGCGCCCTGATCGGCGCGTCGCCGCCGCGGTCGCCATGCGCCATCTGCGCGCCAATGCGCCATGCGCGCGTGGCGCATACCTCAACCGAGGGAATCGGACCGCTCGGAGTGCACTGCTCCGCCAGCCTGCACCAATCCGGACTCGTACGCGAGCACGGCGATCTGCACCCGGTCGCGCAACTCAAGCTTCGCCAGCAACCGGGAGACATACGTCTTCACTGTCGCCTCACTGAGGAACAATTCCCGTCCGATCTCGGCGTTGCCGAGCCCGCGTGCCACCAGCCGCACCACTTCGACCTCTCGCTCGCCCAAAGCCGCAACCCGGGCAGGCAACTCACCCTCTAGCGGACGGCGCGAGAACTGCTCGAGCAGGCGCCGCGTCACCGCCGACGCCAGCAGGGTGTCGCCGCGGGCGATCATCTTCACGGCGTGCACCAGATCGTCTGGCGACACGTCCTTGAGCAGAAAACCACTGGCCCCGGCCTTGACCGCCCGGTACACATACTCGTCCAGGTCGAATGTGGTCAGCGCGAGCACGCGCGGCCGCGGTTCAGGGCCAGCCATGATCATTCCGGTTGCTTCCACGCCGTCCATCAACGGCATCCGGATGTCCATCAGCACCACGTCTGGGTCAAGCTCACGAACCAGTCGCACTGCTTCGACACCGTCCCCCGCCTCGCCGACGACCTCCATTCCCGCCCGCTCCAGGATCAGCCGGAACCCGCCGCGCACCAGCTCCTGGTCATCGACCACCACAACCCGGATCGCAGCGATCCCACCTCGGGCATCCGCACTCACGGCATCCGCACTCACAGCATCCCCCTTCTCGGCGCCCCTGTTCACGGCGTCGCCACTGGTCACATCGTCGTTCACTACGCCGTCGTTCACTGCGCCACCATCGGCAGAACCGCGCGCACGGTGAACCCGCGTCCGTCTGACGCCACCGCCTCAAGGCTGCCGCCATACAGGGCGGCCCGCTCACGCATCCCGATCAGCCCGTGCCCATGCGTGACATCACCGTGGCCGCCGGTGCCATCGTCACGCACTTCGAGCACCACAGAATCGGGCGCATACCGCACGATCACCTCGACACGGGAAGCGGATGCGTGCCTGCGCACGTTCGAGAGCGCCTCCTGAACAATTCGGTAGGCAGCGAGGTCAAGGCCAGTGGGCAGAGCGCGCACGTCGCCTTCGGCGCTGAAACTCACGTCCAGTCCGCCTGACCTGGCATCGTCGACCAGTGCTTCGAGCCCGCCCATTCCCGGCTGCGGGCGCAGGTCGCCCGGGTCATCGTCGTCTCGCACCATGGCGACCAGCCTGCGCATCTCAGTGAGGGCATCCGCCCCCGTCGTGCGAATCGTGGCGAGCGCCTTGCGCGCATATTCCGGATCGTCGGTGACGACCTGCTCTGCCGCGCCGGCCTGCACCACCATGACGCTGACCGCATGGGCCACGACATCGTGCAGCTCACGAGCGATGCGCGCGCGCTCGTCGGAGATGGCCGACAGCACGCGTGTTCGACTCTCCGTCTCAATCTCGATGGCCAGCTGCCGGGATTCAGTCGCCCGCCGCTCCGAGGTGTGCACGACCTTGCCGATGACCCACGACAGGGGCACCACAAGCCAGTGGAAGAAGATCTCGCCCGGATCCTGCAGCTCCTCGACGTTGAAGTCGAAGAACAGCAGGCAGGCGACAGCAGCCAGACCGCCGACGTACGAGCCGAGGGGCCTGGCATAACGCGCGACCGAATAAGTGGCGACCACGATCGGAACCAACTGGCCCCAGAACAGGATCAGGATCGGGTGGATTGCAAACACTATCGGCCAGGTGAGGAGCACGATGAGGGCCACCGGCAGCGGCCACACCCGCCTGAACGCCAGAGCTGCACAGAGGATCACCGCGACGACCGTGCTGAGCACCGGGGAGCCGTCGCCCTCGGCCGAGTCCAGCGGCAGCCAGATCTCGACGATGGCGATCGCGGCCAAAAGGGCTGCGAATGCTGCGTCGAGCACGCGGTGAAGCATCCGTCGGTTCACGGCCCCAGCCTAGCCAGCGCTGCGCATTTGCGAAGTCTCCTGAAGTTGACAGTTCTGTCAACCCCCGGCCGATGACGAGCGACGGCGGCGACCCATACCTTCGCAAGCAGGCCACAGTGCCGATACAGGCGGTGAAGCCGACACAGGTGGTGAAAGGGAGAATCATGGTTCAGACAGCGAAGTTCCGGCGCATGGGAGTGGCGATCAGCCTCGTGTTGGCTGCATCCCTCAGCGTCGTGTGGATTGCACTCGAGCCGGTGATGGCCGAGTCGCCGACCGATCAGCTGGGTGCGATGGCGGATGCCGGTGCCAGGGCGACGATCTCGGCTTTCGCGTTTGTGGTGTCGCAGCTGGCCTTCATCATCGCGGTTCTCGGAATTGCGCACCTTATAGCCGACCGGTCGCCGATCCTCGCGAACATCGGTGGCACGATCGCCGTGATCGGCGGCTTCGGTCACGCGGTGTTCGGCGGGGCGCAGCTTGTTCAGCTGGGCATGGCAGCGGATGAAGCCAACCACGCCGTCTACGCCGGTCTGCTGGGCGGTGGGTTGCCCTGGCCGCTGATGATCCTGATGATGGCCGGCACGATCGGCACCGTGCTGGGGCTGTTGCTGCTCGGCATCGGACTGCTGCGCGCCAAAGCAGGACCGCGGTGGGTGCCGTACACCCTGTGGGCGTTCCTCCTGGTCGAGTTCGTCGGCACGAACTTCACGGAGTGGGCAACCCTGGTCTCCGGGCTGTTGTACCTCGCGTCGTTCGTCGCGCTGGCGGTCGCGGTGTGGCGGAGCCCGGTGGCGCTGTGGATGAGCGGAACCGCGGTCACGACGGCCGGGATCTCGGCGGCACCTGGCACGGGGAGTGTCGCTGCGGGGACTTCCCCAGCGGCGAGCGCCTGACCGCGCTGCGGCCGGCCGTCCAGGCATCGAGGCCGCTGCGCTCCAGATACGCGCGGATGCGCCATGCGCGCGTGGTGCATCCGCGCGCAACTGGCGCGCGCTGGCGAAAGACAAGCGTGCGCGCGCAACGGGCGCGAACGGCTCAGAACAGGGTGAAACCGCCGTCGATGGTGACGATCGACCCGGTCATGAAGCTCGACGCGTCGCTGGCGAGGAAGATCGCCGCCGGGCCGAGCTCAGCCGGCATCCCGTAACGCTTCATCGCGGCCGGCTCAACGCACCACTCCTGGTACTCCGGCTGGTCGACCGGCGCCATCTCGGTGAGAAAGTACCCTGGGGCCATCGCGTTCACCCGAATCCCGTACGGCGCCCACTCCGCTGCCAGCGCCTTCGTGAGTTGGTGCACAGCTGCCTTCGACGCCAGGTACGACGCCTGCCAGCGGGGCCGGTTCACGATCTCGGCCGACATCGACCCGACGTTCACGATCGTGCCGCCACCGCGCTCCTTCATACGCCGGCCAACCGCCCTGCTGCAGTACCAGACCCCATCGACGTTGGTGGCGAACACCTCGTGCCAGTCTTCGTCTGGAGCCTCGAATGCCGCTCCGCCGATGCCGATCCCCGCGTTGTTGAGCAGAATGTCGATGTCACCGAACTCCCGGCTCACCTCGTCGACAGCGTGCTCGACGTCGTCGACATCCGTCACCTCGAGGCGCAGCCCATACGAACGGATGCCCCGCTCCTCCAGCTCCGCCGCCGTGCGCTGCGCAGACTCCAGCGTTCTCGACGTGACCGCAACAGCCGCCCCTGCGTCGCCGAGTGCCTCGGCCATCGCGCGGCCCAAGCCCTGGTTGCCGCCCGTCACCAGCGCGATCTTGCCGGCCAGGGAGAATTTGTCGAGCGCATTCATGGGAGCATCACCGTTCTGTTGCGTCGCAAGGATTCGTGTGCCGCCAACGAAACACGCAAGGCCAGTACGGCCGCATCGGTTGGACAAAGAACAGGGGGTACGCCGTGCTCGATGCAGTGCAGGAAGTAGGCGGCCTGCCGCCGGTATGGCCGGTCGTCACTGGCTTCGTCAACGTAGCGGAACGACTCGGAGCCGTTCGCTCCCTCGATACGGAGCGAGCTCTCGAATGCGTGACCGGGCGGCATCCGGGAACAGGTCTCCACGCGTCCGACGCCGCCTCCGACGTATTCGACTGTGGTCAGGGTCCGCCCGTGATCCCCTCGCTGCACCGCCGTGATCTGAGCCGGCGTACCGAGGAAGAGATTCAGCTGATCGAAATCGTGGATGGCGAAGTCCACCAGCACCCCACCTGAAAGCGACTCGTCGTCGAGCCATGACTGCCCCCGCGAGAGCGCAGACAACCGACTGGCATCGACCGACCTCACAGGGCCCAGCCCACCTGCATCCGCCGTCTCGCGCAGCTCCTGATAGCCGCGGAAGAACCGCACGACGTGCGCCACCATGAGCGTCGCCGTGCTGTTCGCCGCCGCTTCAGCGATGGCGTGAGCCTCGTCAACCCCCAGTGCGATGGGCTTCTCAAGCAGCACGTTCTTCCCCGCCTCCAGCGCACGGATGGCGATCGAGGCATGCGTCGGCGTCGGCGTGCACACCGAGAGGATGTCGACCTCATCGTCGGCGAGCACGTCATCGAGCTCCGTCACAAATCGGGCACTCGGCGCGTGGTCAAGCGGCGCTCCCGGCCTTGGAGTGCAGACGTAACGGATGTTGTCGGCCAGGCCGAGATCCGACCAGGCCTCTGCGTGGGTGCGGCCCATGCGCCCCTGGCCGATGATGGCGATCGAGTGCATCTCAGGCCAGGCTCTCGTTGATCACCCTGGTATCGAACAGGTGGTCGAGCATCAGCTGCGCTGCCCCGATCGTGCCACCGAGTGCCTTGGCACGGGTAACGGCGATCTCGAGATGGTCGGTGGCCAGAGGCAGGCACTCCGTGTAGATCGCCGAGCGGACTCCGGCGACGAAGGCGTCGGCTTCGCTCAGGTTGCCGCCGAGCACCAGTCGCTGCGGATTGAAGAAGTTGACGATCGTCGCGAGCACTCCCCCGGTGCGGGTGCCGGCGTCCCGCAGCGTCTGGGTGGCAAGCGGATGACCGTCTTCTGCCAGGCGCAGCACCTCACCGGTGTCTGCGACGTCGACGCCGGCGCGGCGAAGGCTGGCGACGATGGCCGCTCCCCCTGCAACCGCATCCAGGCAACCGATCCGTCCGCAGGAACACAGCGTTTGCGGCGCATTCGGCACCGAGACGTGGCTGATGTCTCCCGCCATGCCGCGATGCCCGTGGAACAGCCTGCCGGAGGCGATGATGCCGCAGCCGATGCTCGACCCCGCCTTGACGAACACCAGGTGATCAACGTCTTCCGCCAGGCTCACCTGCTCGCCGAGAGCCATCAAGTTCGCATCGTTCTCGGCGAGCGCGGGCACTCCGGCCAACACGCTGAGCATTGCCGCGGCGTCGACCCCGTTCCAGCCGGGCATCCGTGATGGAGAGACGAGTCGCCCGCCGGGCGATTCGACTGGACCAGGGAGGCCGAGACCGATGCCACGCAGCTGCTGGCCGTTCCCGGCCGACTCCCGCACCATGGCATCGGCCTCCGCGGCTATCCAGGCGAGGATCTTCTGCGGGCCGTCTGCGATGTCCATGTCGAGGTGGCGCTCGGCCAGCAGGGTTCCGCCCATGTCGAACAGTCCGAAGGAGGCGTGGTGGGCGCCGAGGTCCACGCCGAGCGCAACGCCGGCATCCGGATCCACCTCGAGGTGCTTCGGTCGCCGGCCACCGCTGGACGTTCCGGGACCCGCCTCACGGAGATATCCGTTGCTGATCAGCGCTTCCACCCGCGCCGTGACGGTAGACGGGGCGAGTCCGGCAGCCCTCGCGATGTCGGCACGAGAAGCCGAGGCACCGCTTCGAACCAGGTTCAGGATGCCCCCGGGCGACGGGTCGATGTGCGCAGAGGCGGAGAGTGAAGTCATCGTCGTTGAGCCCATCCACGAGAAGCGGTTGTCTGACTGTACTGCATCAACTTAGTCCGATATCGGACTAAATCATTCAACTATTGCACATAAGCTCCGCAACTTAGTACTATGGCGTTCATTGTGGAATCGACGACGATGCGAGGGAAGAATGGCCGCTGAGAGCAACACCAATCGCGCCGCGGCGATGGTGAGCCTGGAGTCCGTGAACAAGCACTTCGGTGACCTGCACGTGCTCAAGGACATCACCCTGAGCGTGCAGCCGCGCGAGGTTGTTGTGGTGGTCGGCCCGTCCGGCTCAGGCAAGTCGACCCTGTGCCGGGCGATCAACCGACTGGAGCCGATCGACTCTGGCGACATCCGCATCGACGGGCACTCGCTTCCGACCGAGGGCGCCGAGCTGGCGAAGCTTCGCGCGGACGTCGGGATGGTCTTCCAGTCGTTCAACCTCTTCGCTCACCGCACCGTGCTCGACAACGTCGCGCTCGCCCCGATCAAGGTTCGGAAGACCAAACGCGCCGTTGCTGAAGCCGAAGCGATGGAACTGCTCGAACGCGTCGGCATCGCGGAGAAGGCGCACCACCTTCCCGCGCAGCTCTCTGGCGGCCAGCAGCAACGCGCCGCCATCGCCCGCGCCCTCGCCATGCACCCGAAGGTCATGCTGTTCGACGAGCCGACCTCCGCACTCGACCCTGAGATGGTCGGCGAGGTGCTCGAGGTCATGGTGTCCCTCGCCCGCGAAGGCATGACGATGATCGTCGTCACCCATGAAATGGGCTTCGCCAGGCGAGCGGCCGATCGTGTCGTCTTCATGGACGCCGGTCAGATCGTCGAGCAGAACACCCCGGCCGCATTCTTCGACAACGCGCAGACCGATCGCGCGCGCTCCTTCCTGGAATCCGTGCTGTCGCACTGACCCCATCGCACCGCCCAGCACTCCCCACACCAGAAGTTCGATCAGAGAAGATAGGAAGATCCATGTCAGTCACCTCCCCCCTGCGCAGGAAGCTGCCCGTCGCGGGCGCCATCCTGGCCGCATTCGCCCTGACCCTCACGGCCTGTTCCAGCGGCTCAGGTAGCGTCCCAGGCGAGACGTCCGGCTCAGAGCAGACGGATGCAACGTCATCCGTTTTCGAGAACGCACCGGTCGCCGCCGACGAACTCATCATCCCCGACTCGACCATGGCGAAGATCAAGGAGCGCGGAAAGCTCATCGTCGGCGAGGCCCTCGACGCACCCCTGCTCTCCCAGCAGGACCCGGCGAACCCCGACGACGTCTCCGGCTTCGACGCCGACCTGGCGAAGCTGCTCGCCATCTACATCCTCGGCGAGCCGAACGTCGAGATCGTGCCACCGGCATCCGAGACCCGCGAGGCGCTGCTCGCCAACGGCACTGTCGACGTGGTCTTCAACACCTACACGATCACCGAGGAGCGGGCCACGCAGATCTCCTTCGCCGGCCCGTACTTCAGCTCGGGCCTGGCTGTCGCCGTGAAGTCGGACAACACCGACATCAAGGGCATCGAAGACCTCGGCGGCAAGACGGTCATCGTCGGTGCGAACACCCCTGCGGTGATCGCCGTTCCGGAGGAACAGCCCACCGCAGAACTCGTCGACTTCGCCACGGACCCGCAGGCCGTGCAGGCACTGCTCCAGGGCCGCGGCGACGCCTACGTGCAGGACTACACGCTGCTCGCCAGCGATGCAGCCGCCAACGACAAGCTGAAGGTCGTCGGGCAGCCGTTCACAAGCGAGCCATACGGAATCGGCCTGAAGCACGACGACGCCGACTTCAAGGAGTTCATCAACAACTGGCTGCTCGAGATCCAGGAAGGCGGCCAGTGGGGCGAGGCCTGGAAGACCACCCTCGGCACGGTCGTAGACTCCGAGATCCCGACTCCGCCTGCCATTGGTTCCGTCCCCGGTTCCTGATCCGTCAGTCTCCAATGGGCGCAGCAGCGCCAGCGAACGGTAAACGATGAATATTCTGATGGAGAACTTCGGGCTTCTCCTCGAGGCACTCGGCACGACGCTCCTGATGGCCGTCGTGGCCGGAATCGGCTCTCTGATCCTCGGGGTGCTGGTGACGGTCGCGCGAGTGAGCCCGATTCCGATCCTCCGGGCGGCCGCCTTCGGCTATGTGCAGTTCTTCATCAACGTTCCGCTCCTGGCGCTGCTGCTTCTGGCCGTCTTCGCGCTGCCGGATGCCGGCCTCATCCTGCCGTTGCTGCCGACCGCGATCATCGTCCTCACCTTCTACGAGGCGGCGTACGTCGCCGAAGCGGTGCGCAGCGGCGTCAACACCGTCGGAGTGGGGCAGATCGAGGCCGCGCGTGCCCTCGGTCTCTCCCTCGGACAGTCCCTGCGCCTGGTGGTCATCCCCCAGTCGCTCCGTGCAGTCGTGCAGCCGCTCGGCAACGTGATGATCGCTCTGGCAATGAACACCGCGCTGGCAGCAGTGGTCGGCGTGGTCGAGCTGACCTCCAGGGTCAACAAGGTGAACCTGGTGTACGCACAGCCCATCGAAATCTTCACGGCGGCCGGCCTGGTCTACATGGCCATCGCCCTCGCGATCGGACTCGCCACCGGCTGGGTCGAACGAAATGTGGCGATCGTACGATGAGCCGGTCACAGCACTACGCCGCCAGCTTCCTCTATGAGCAGCCGGGCCCGCGCGGCCGTCGCCGGATCATGATCGGCTCGGTCATCAGCGCGGTTGTCCTCGCCGGCATCCTCGGCCTTGGGCTCTGGCAGTTCGGCTCCCACGGGCAGCTCGACGTCGACAAATGGACGCCGTTCACCGAGTGGGCGATCTGGCAGTATCTCTTTGTCGGCCTCGGAGGCACCCTGGCCGCTGCAGCGATCGTTGCCGTCCTCGGCGCCGTGTTCGGGATTGTGCTTGCCCTCGGACGCCTGAGCAAGGTCCGCCTCATCCGCTGGCTCTCCACCGGGTACATCGAGGTCGCCCGCACCATCCCGGTGCTGCTGCTGATCTACCTGATGCTGTTCGGCCTCCCGCAGCTCGGCATCAACTTCCCGACGCTCTGGAAGCTCGTCATTCCCCTGGCGATCGCCAATGCCGCCGTGTTCGCCGAGATCGTGCGCGCCGGGATCCTGAGCCTGCCGCGTGGGCAGTCAGAGGCGGCACTCAGCCTCGGCATGCGCCAAGGCCAGGCCATGCGCCTTGTCGTGCTGCCGCAGGCGCTGCGAAACGTCACCCCGTCGCTCGTCAGCCAGCTGGTCAGCCTGCTCAAAGACACCTCGCTCGGCTACATCGTGGCGTACACGGAACTGCTCTACCGCGGCCAGGTGCTCTCGGCGTTCAACCACCTGCTGATCCAGACCTTCCTGGTTGTCACCCTGATCTACCTGGTCTTCAACGGAAGCCTCTCTGCCCTGGCCTCCCGGTTGCAGAGGCCTGGGCGCCGTCGAACGCCGGTTGCCAATCAGACTCTTGCTGCCGCCGTGCCCTCGCTGGCTGCCGCCCTCACGACGACCGAAAAATCCGTCACAGAACGCTCAGTCAATGAACAGCCAGTCAAGAAAGAACCACCTCGTGCCTGATTTCCCCGCAGCCTCTTCCCCCACTGTTCCCGGCCTCGCCGAGCTGGCGGTGGTGGTGCGCTCCGGCCTGGTCGAGAGCCGTCACTTCGGCTCGCTGGTTGCCCTGGACGCCGCCGGAACTCCGGTGATCGAACTGGGTGAGACGGATGCTGTGATCCTGCCTCGTTCGACGGTGAAGCCTCTGCAGGCGCTCGCCTGCCTGACCGCCGGTGCACCCCTGGCCGGGCCGGAGCTCGCCATCGCCGCCGGCAGCCACACCGGGGAAGACGAGCATGTGCGTGTTGTGCGCAGCATCCTTTCCCGCGCCGGACTCGATGAGTCCGCCCTCGGCTGCCCGGCCGATCGCCCTGAAGACGAAGCGACCTTCGAGGCCATGCTGCGGTCTGGCGAGGCCCGCTCCCCGATCCGGATGAACTGCTCTGGGAAGCACGCGGCGATGCTCCTGGCCTGCGCCGTGAACGGCTGGTCGACGGCTGACTACCTGGGCCCAGCGCATCCGTTGCAGCAGCACATTCTGAACGTCTGCGCCGAGGCCACCGGCGTGCCGGTCACCATCACGGCGATCGACGGATGCGGCGCGCCCCTGTTCGGAACCACCGTTCGCGGCGTCGCGACGGCGTTTCGGGGTCTCGTGCTTGCACCCGCAGACGAACCGGCCGGGCTGGTCGCTGCAGCGATGCGGGCACACCCGTTCTATGTCGGTGGCAGCGGGCACGCCAATAGCCTGCTGATGGAGACGGTGCCCGGCGCGCTGTCGAAGGGCGGCGCGGAGGGGGTCATCGGGGTGGCCGGCCCGGACGGTTCGGCGGTCTCGATGAAGATTATCGACGGCAGCCCGCGCGCCACGACGCTCATCGCCCTGCGGGTGCTCGAAGCGCTCGGCACCGACGTCAGCGGCGCCGATTCGCTCACCGTTCTGCCCGTGCTCGGCGGTGGGGTGAGGGTCGGCGAAATCGTCGCCGGTCGCGACCTCGAGGAAGCGCTCAGTGCTTTCAGCGCGGCCTCTTTCGGTGTGGCCGCTTCTGACACGAACGGCGGCATCGCGTGACGCTCCTGGAAGTCTGCCTCGACGACATCGGCGGCGCAGCAACGGCCGAGCAACGCGGCGCAGACCGCATTGAATTATGCGCCGACCTGGCCGACGGCGGCACGACCCCGAGCATCGGAACCGTCCGGGCCGTGCTCGGCAGCGTCAGCCGCATCGGCGTGAACGTGCTCATCAGACAGCGGGGCGGCGACTTCGTCTACTCCGAAGTCGAGGTGCAGGCCATGTGCGCCGACATCGAAGCCGTCCGGGCCTTGACTGCGCCAGCGGGAGTCGAGGTCGGGTTTGTCATCGGTGCACTGCTACCGGACGGCCGAATCGACACAGACACAACGTCACGGATGCTGCGGGCCTGTGGCACAGCATCCGTCACCTTTCACAAGGCCTTCGACCAGACGCCGTCGCCCGCCGAGTCACTGGAGACCCTGGTCGATCTCGACGTCGCGCGCGTACTCACATCGGGCGGTCCGGGCAGCGTCGTCGACAATGTCGACGCGCTCTCCGCACTCGTCGCCCAGGCGGACGGGCGGATCGGCATTCTGGCCGGCGGAGGCCTGCGGGCGCACAATGCGGCGTCGACCGTTGTCGGCACCGGGGTGAGCGAGGTGCATTTTCGGGCGGGCGCGCCGGTGCCGAGCGCGAGCCTGCGCGCAAGCGCCTACGACCCTGGGACGCGAATGGTGACCTCCGGCGACCGCATCGACGAGATGCTGGCCGCATTGTCTGAGGTTCCTGCGGTCTCGCGCGGCGAGCGCTCGTGAGCGGGGAATCCGTCGTGCTGGCGGTCGATCTCGGCGGTTCGAGCATGAAGGGCGCGGTGGTCACCGAGCACGGCGAGACCGTTGCGGCGGAGCGGCGGCCGACGCCGGCCACCGGAATCGTCGCGGCGCTCATCGAGCTGCTTCTCGAGCTGGAGGCCACGGCGTTGGAGCTCGGGCACACCGTGATCGCGGCCGCGGTGGTGACGCCGGGGATCGTGGAGGAGTCGTCTGGGATCGTGCGTTACGCGTCCAACCTCAACTGGCGCGACGTGCCGCTGCTCGAGCTGCTCGGAGTTCGGTTCGAGTTTCCGATCACTGTCGGGCATGATGTGCGTGCCGCCGGGCTGGCTGAGCGGTTGCTCGGTGCGGCACGGGGTTCAGACGAATTTGTGCTGGTGCCGATCGGAACCGGCGTCGCCGCTGCCCTGGTGACACGCGGCGACACCGTCACCGGGGCATCCGGTGCTGCGGGCGAATTCGGCCACATTCCGGTCGTTCCCGGTGGAGAGCTGTGCACCTGCGGACAGCTCGGATGTCTGGAGGTCTACGTCTCAGGGGCCGGCCTGGCCAGGCGGTACGCTGCCCTCGGTGACGCTGGGCTCGGTGGGCCTGCACTGTCGTCGAGCGAGATCGTGGAGCTCGTGGGCAGCGACCCTGTCGCCGATGAGGTCTGGGCAGACGCGGTGCGGGTGCTCGCGCAGGGGCTGGCCATCATGACGCTGCTGCTTGACCCCGCAGTGATCGTCATCGGTGGGGGGTTCGCGCAGGCCGGCGATGTGCTGCTCAGTCCGGTCAGGGCGGCCCTGGCAGAGGGTCTCGCCTGGCGAGATGCGCCTGAGGTGCTTCTGTCGACGGTCGGAACCGACGCCGGGCGCATCGGCGCCGCCATCCTCGCCTTCCAGGTTGCGGGGCGTGGCTCGGTGGTCAATGGCTGGCCGGCCGCCTCCGCCGTCGCCGCCTGAGCTGCTCGCATCCTCCGCCGTCACCGCACAAGATGAAAGCATGACTGACTTTGCCCCCTCCCCCGGGCATGCCTGTCAAGGCGCAAACTCGAGATCGATCTCGACGACGTACTCCGCGCCGTCGCCGCGTAGCACCGGAAACGCCAAGCCCGCGCTGCCGGCGTCCCGCAGCGCCTGCAGTTCCTGGCGGTCGAAGACCAACCTGGTGCGGCCGAGCGAGTCTTCCGCCGAGAGGTCGTCGATTTCGTTGCCGCTCACGCTGAGGGAGAGTTCGTCGCCCGCCTCGGGCAGCCGCATCGGCGCGAGGTCGTATTCGTGCCGGGTACCGGCTGAGACGTCCTCCACCTCCGGCGCCGCGATGCTGAACACCGCGCCGCGGGCCAACTTCGCTGTCACCGTGAACGTCACCTCGTCATCCCCCGGCCCGCTCGTCGTCTGCAGGCAGGTGAACCGGCGCAGCGTCACGCGAATCCCAGACAGGTCGCTGTCGCCTGGGAACAGCTGCGTGGTGGTGTCGATCGAGGCCTGGATTCCGTAGTGGTCTGACATGTCCCGCCCAGGCGACCATTGCTCAATCACGACATCCGCCCGCTCCACATGCTGGGTGAAAAGAGCACCGGGGAAGTCGAACAGATAGTCCAGCCGCTCCACGGTGTCACCGAACCGGGCGGGGTCGTCGACGGGGCGGCCGGGGTGAGCGGGATGGAAGGACGAGATGGTGCCGTCGTCGCTCTCACTCGTGCCAGACGGATGCTGTGCGCCGCGCGCATCCGTCACCGGGACCAGGTCCGCCGGATACCCGAGCGATTGCACCAGATAGTCGTACAGGTCGGCGTGCACGAATGAATCGATGTTGAAGTCGCCGAACAGGATCGCCGGTGCCACGACGTCGCGTCTGGCCCGAATGAACGCGGCCAGGTGGCGGACCTGAGCGCGCACGGCTGTGCGTGCCCCGGCGACCGTGCCGGCGACGGTCGGGGCCGCTGCCTGGGTGTGGGTGAGAAAGACATCGACCGCGCACGGGCTCCCCGTGCGCTGGATGCGCGCGTGCAATGCACCCTTGTTGCTGAGGCAGTCGTCGCCCGAGCAGTGCCGGTAGACCGTGCCAGCGCCTTCGACGATACGGTGCCGGCTGAGCAGGAGCAGGCCGCCGCCCATCAGCTCGACGTCGGTGACGACAAGTTCGATCGGCTCGTGGGGGCCGTCGATCACGTACGGGTAGAGATCCCGGAGTTCGTTCTTCACCCGGTTCCGATCGCCCGCCGTCCACATCTCGCTGAGGCCCACGACGTCCGGCATCCGTTCCCTGAGGCGGGAAATCACCGCGCCGAGGGCGGCGTCCCGGTCGATTCCCTTGTACAGCGGCCACGGCAGCAGACCCATGTTCTGAGCGTAGAAAGTGAGAGGGGTGTCGTGCTCGAGCCGGCGCAACGCACCACCGACTGTGCGGGTTCCCTTCACGACGTCGTGCACCAGGGATCGCTTGCCCTGCTCAATGGCGTATCGGGCCTGCTGCCACGCAATGCGCGCCACCTGGCTGCGATGGCGGGGATAGTCATCCTCCGCCAGCAGTTCGCCGCCGTAGCGCGAGCCGTGGTCGTAATGCAGTTCGAGGCGCTCTCCGAACGGAACGTCATAACTGCATTGGAGTTCGGCACCGGTGTGTAGTCCGGAGACATGCACCCGCGCGGTGCTCACTTTTGCCATGAATCGCTCGAAGCTGCCGAACTCGGCAGCGCAGCCGATTTGGGTGATGAAGATGTTCGTGTCTCCGCCGACGCGGATCTCCTTGTCCTTCCACGGCCCATCGTCCGTCCATGTCGTTTCGAGTGCGCAGAACAACGCCACGTAACTGTCCCCGCTCCGTCCGAAGAACCAGCGCGCCGAGTCATGGTTGCACCTGGCACTGTCCGGCCCCCGCACTTCGTCGAACTGGTTCTTCGGGAACCAGGCGTGGGTTCGTTCGCCGAAGAGCATCTCCTGAATGGATTGCGCCTTGTAGGCGGTGATAGCCGCACCGCCCTGCTGCACGACCCTCGGCTGCACGGCACTGCCGGTCCACCAGTTCGGGCCGTCGTGCCCGGCCGGGAACAGTTCCTCGTCGACCTTGATCACGCCGAAGAGGAAGCTGCCGGTGACGCGGGTGCCAGCAGACGGATAGCTCGTCCACACCATGGCGCCGTTCTCGAGGGCTGCGACGCACGGCATCCCCTGGAAATTCAGTTGCCCGCGCCGGAAATTCTGCACGCTGGCGAGGGTTGCCCCGCCGGATCGATGGCTGTAGAGGTTGGCGCGGCTGAGCACCGACCCCTCGGTGAGCACCGAGAACATGTCGGCCGCGTCAACCTCGTTGAAGTCAGGAGCGGATGCCCCGACGGCCGCGCCCGCGATCCCCCCGGCGACCGCCCCAACCGGACCGGCAATCGCGAACCCGGCGACCGCGCCGCCGATGCCACCGAGAATGCCGGCGCCGACATCCTCCGTGGTGTCGATCGCGTCTGCCACCTTCTTGATCATCGGCAGGATGCCCTTGAACGGCTCGGTCTCAAGCAGGCCGTTCCTGGTGGCGACCTCGCGGGAACCGATGATCGTCTCCTTGGTCGCGTAGGCCGCCCGGCTCCACCAGAACTCCATGTCATCGTCGGTGCTGGTGCCGACGCCGTAGTCGGCAGCCTCGTCGAAGTCGATCGACACCCGGCCCTTCGTGGTCAGCTGCACCGGCCCGTGCCGCGCCAGGATGATGAGCGCGTCGGGCGGACGGTAACCCGGCGAGGTGGCGAAGAACCCTGCGGCGTTGCTGGACCCGGAGAAGTGCCCGAGCAGGCCGAACAACAGTTCGCTGGAGTCGCGAATCGTCTGCTCCCAGACGCAGTTCTTGTGCTCGAAGTAGACCCGTCCGGCCGAGCCGGCGAATGCGCCGGTCGGCGAGTTCACGGCGAGGTCGAACACCATCAGGTCGAGGACCATGGCAGACCGGGTGCGGACCTCCGGGTCAACGGCCAAATCGGCCAGGTTCAGCAGGGCGAGCAGGTCTTCCACGTAATAGCCGGGGGCGTTCCATTCGGCGAAGCCGAGGCGGAGGCGCTCGTTCAGCCAGCGCAGCACGCGCCGCCGGGCGTGGGCGAGATGCTGAGCGCCCGTGAGATCACCGGGGCGGAGCGGGCCGTTCGGGCCTTCCTTGCGGTTGGCGCGCTGGGAGACGAACTGCTCGGCCGGCCAGAACTGGCCAGCGAGGTACTCCGCGGCAGCGAACAGAATCCGGTGGTTCTCAGACCAGTAGGTCATGTCCTGGCCGGGCGTCATGTCTTCGTGCCCATTGAGCGCCTTCGACGACCTGGTTTTCAAGGCCTCCCCGGTGAACTCGGTGCAGCGGAACGGGTCATCGAACCAGTACTTGAAATTCGTGTACGACGAGCGGATGGCGGTGGAGACGCTCTCCGGCAGGTTCGGGTCGCGCGCGAGTGCGCCCGCGTCGCGCCAGAGCAGCGCGGCGTCCCGCAGATGCTCCGGGGTTTCGTCGAGCAGGTAGACCAGTCGAAGCACCTCATGGGCGCCGAAGTCCGCCGTTTCGAGGAGGTAGCGCATGTGCACCGTGGGCACCTGCAGTTTCGCCCAGTACTCCTCGGGAGACACGCCGCTGCGTTCCCATCCGAACAGTTCGTCCTGGCGCTCCGGCTGGGCGCGCACCAGCAGCGCCCTGGCCAGGGCGGTCTCCCGCTTGTCGCTCAGCAGCCACTCTCGTTGCTTGTCGTTCCGCTGGTCGTCTGGCATCCGCTCGAGTGCGTCGGTGATTGCTTCGAGGCCGGGATCGAGCTTCTCCAACCCCAGTGCCGCTATGGCGTCACACAGGGTGACCTCGTCCTTGCCTTCCTTCCAACTCGCGTACCGGACCGAGTTCAGGAATGCCCGCTTCGGCAGGCACTCGAGATAGCGCAGCCGACGCGTATCGAATTCGACCTGCGCGCCGCTGGCCCCGTTCACGGGACCGTCGAAGGGTTGCATGGGTTCGCCGTGCCGGGCTTCAGGAATCGGTGTCGGGATTTTCGACCCACTCGCCCGCCGTCAGGCTCCAACGCGGCAGTTTGTCGTCGCGACGCGCGCGCACCAGGTCGGAGGCCAGGCGAAACTCCCACGAATCGCCGACTGCCGTTTCGGAATCGTCTTGGGCACCCTGGGCCCGGAGTTCGGCCACCAGCGGTGCCCACAGCGGGCCGCCCACGTCGAGGAGTTTCGCGGTCGTGGGCGTGGCGCCGCTGTTCAGGAACTTCTCGAAGGCCACCTCGTATCCCGGCCGGATCGGCAGCACCACCCGCGCTGCCCCGGCGGCGAGGAACGCCGCGAACTGCGGGTCGGGTTCTGCTCCGAGCAGCTTGCTTACCCAGGACGCACGTGATCCCCAGAAATAGGGGAAGAACGCGCACTCGACGTGTTCCCATTCCACCGCCAGCTCGAAGAAGCGGATGTATGCCGAGAGCGCCTCGCTGGCCGCGGCATCCGGGTAGGGGAAGCCGAGCGCGTCGGCCCTGGTGGCGTTGAAGGTGCTGAAGTTCTGGTTGGTCAGCACAGCCAGGGTGGTGCGCTTCAACTCGTCCCGGATAATGGCGCGCTTGCGATCCGACGCCAGTGCTTGCAACTGGAGGCGGGCTGTGGCGTCCCGGTTGGCCACGCGTTCCTCGTAGTCAGCGAACCGCTTCTGGTTGCCGGCCACGATCAGCCCGTGCGTCTTGGTCTGCCACGCCGAAATCGCCTCGGCTGTGGGCTCGCAGATGATTTCGATGGCAACAGCCAGCGTGGCAATTCCCGGGTTGATCCCGTCCCCGTCGACGATGAGCCCGACCGGCAGGCTCTCGACCTCGCCATCGAGCTTGCCGGTGAACACCTTCCCGCTCCAGTCGCCACCGATGGCGATCCGCTTGGATCCGACCACGACGCTTAACGTGGTCGCCGTCCATCCGCTGGCGAGTGCGACGACCCGGTACTGGGTGGCCTTGAACCCCTTCGGCACCCGGGTGCTGCGGCTTTCGCCGAGCTCAAGGGTGTTGGCAGTCATCGTATCGCCGAACGGGTCCGTGGCCTTGCCGCCGAAGTTCTCGGTGACGATGACATGCGCCTGCGGTGGCGCCTCGACGGCGGTGGCCTGATGACCGGTGGCGTAGTAGGACCAGTTCTCCAGGCTGAGCTTGTCGACCGGCACCGTGAACTTGGCGGGTTTGGGCGGAAGCGCACCCTGGCCGCGGGGGCGGGCCAGCGCCTCCCGGAACAGCGCGGCCGGCTCGGGGACGATGAGATCGTAGAGCAGCCGTGAGCCGTAGTTGAAGACCTGCGCCTGGTAGATCCGGTCGAGCCACTGGTAGACGCCGAAGCGCGGTCCGGCCTCGGAGCTGTTGTCGAAGACATGCTCCAGCGCGTCTTCGGTCCGGCGCAACTGCCGCAGCACCGAGGCCGTCCGTGAGCGGTTCGTGGACGTCGACGAAACGGCATCCGTCACAGACTTCGAAAATGTCTCCGGGCCGTCGCTGGTGAGCGGGCCACGGCCGCTGCCGATCGCCTGGGCGGTCGTCTTGCCCGAATCCTGCTCCGCAACGGTCTGGGCGAGCGACTGCAGGCTGGTCTGTTCCGTCTCGGTGGTGCCGGTGGACTCCGACTCGTCGAGCTGTCGCATGGTGTGGGTGAGCTTCTCGCCCGGCAGCACATTTTCCAGGCTGGCCACTTCGCCGCGCTCATAACGACTGATGTGCGTCCTGACCAGGCAGAGGTCGGCCACGCCAAGCGGCTTCACCGCCGTGGACGTGCCGGGAGGAGCGGATGCGACGGGTTCGGAGGCAGTCGGGTCGTCGACCGGATCGACGGCCCACTTTCCGATCGCGTCGCTGATGATCTCGCGCTTGTCATTGTTCACCTGGCCGACGTAACCGCCGAGTTTGATCGACAAGGTGCGGAGGGTCTGTCCGGCCTGTTCGTGGTCGGCCGCCAGTTTTGTCTGGATGTCACGCACCGACGACGCGGCCGGATCAAGGCCCGCGTCGCGCATCGCCCCGGTCGCGGGTTCAGAAAGCAGCCGCACGGCGGTGTCCGAGAGGATCACGTTGGAACGCAGCGCCGCGCGCCGCAGCGGGGAGCTGCTGGCCGGTGTTTCATCCGCTGCAGGTTTATGCTCCTTCTGACCGGCGGGTTCCCGGATTCGCGCCGGTCGGGTGCGGTACAGCTCGGCGAGGGGCCGCTGTTCGTCGAGTTCGCTGAGCACAAGTTCATCTTCATCGTGGCTGGCCACCTCGATGAGGGCCTGGCTGAGGCGGGCGTGCTGGTCGCGCGCTGCCGTGAATTCGTGAAGCAGAGCGTCGACTGCGGCATCCGGCGGCTGCGGCTCGTCATCATGGCCGTGTTCCTGGCTGTGGCCGGGTGCAGCGGGTGCCGCGTTACCCCGACCGAGCAGGAACTCGGGCAGCACGAGCGGCGCCCGAAGCAGAGCATCGACCTGACCGAGACTCACTCCGCCGGCCAGGACCGCCTCGGCGAGGGTCTGCGCGCGCACGAGTTTCATGGCCGTCGTCGGGTTCGGGCCGCCGGTGCCGATGATGTACGCCGCGAGCACTGTGTCTTTTGCCCGCCTCAGATCTTCCGCCCAATCGGCTGGTTGGAGATCGCCTGCGGCGCGGCGCGCCGCGGAGTCGATGTCGTCGAGCGTGTGGCGCCGTTCAGTGCTGAGGAGGTCAAAGAGGTCGATGAACTCCGGGCCCCGATGCACCCGGACAGCGGTGTCGACGACGTCTCCGGCGCCGACGAAGTCCCGCGCCGCGGCGATCATCTTCTCAGCGGGATTGAGCCCCTCGGCGGTATTGCTCAATTTCGCCTGGAAGTCGCTCGAGTCGGCCAACGTCGGTGGGGGCGAGAGCTCGACCGGCAATTTACGGACAGCGACGAATGTGAGAATCCTGGTCATGACGTGCTCCACGGAACCCGGGGTGCAGAATACGCCTCAGCCTTCGGCTGGCGCACCGTCGGGAGGCGAGCGACGGCCTGCGCCTATTGTGCTCCGGTGGTCTCGTCACGTCTAGCCCAATACTGACTTTCGCTCAGATATACCCCGGTGCGGCCAGCAAGCGTCGCGATGTCGAGCCGGTTCCGGGGCACCTCTGTGGGCCAGAATGCCCAAACGGATACCGGATCCGAACCGCTGGAACTTTCTCGCTCGTGCGAATTCTCCGTCGTGGCGAGCCTTTCAGTACCGGCGAACATCCGTCTCGCTGACCAGTCGCAGCCACCGAAACCCGTAGCCCTCCAGCGAAATGTCCACCGCGCCCGCGCCCGTGAGCTGGACGGTCTCGTCCGTGAAGAGGTCGCTGAGAGTGGTGCTCTCGTCGCCGTCCGGCACCCTGAGGTGCACGTCGACCGGCTCGTCGGCGAAGTTGTGCAGCAGCACGACGCGGCCTCCGTCCCAGGTCAGCGTGTGCGCGAGCACCGCCGGATGCTTCTGTTTCAACACTTCAAAGGTGCCCCAGCCGAGCTCGGGAGAGGCCCGGTAATGCTCGATCAGTCTCTTGATGAAGCCGAGTTGCGAGTCTGGGTCGCGCAGCTGGTCTTCGACGTTGACCCGGTCTGGGCCGAAGACGCCGTCGACGATGGCATCGATGAGCGGCGACTTCTTCGCATTCGAAAAACCGCCGTTGCGCCCGGCGTTCCACTGCATCGGGGTGCGCACAGCCATCCGCCCCTCCCTGGCAAGGTTCTCCCCCATCCCGATCTCCTCGCCGTAGAACAGCACCGGCGTGCCCGGCATCGAGAACAGCAGGCTGTAGACCATGCGGATGCGACGCTGGTCACCATGCAGCATCGGCGGCAGCCGGCGCACGATCCCCCGGCCGTACACCTGCATGCGCTTCTCAGGGCCGAAGGCGGCGAACACTTCTGCCCGTTCCTCGTCAGTGAGCTTGTCGAGCGTCAGCTCGTCGTGGTTGCGGGCGAAGTTCGCCCACTGCACGTCGTGCGAGCACACCGGCCGAGACTGCAACGCTTCTACGAGCGGCCCTGCGTCGCTCCTGGCCAACGACAGGTACATCTTCTGCATCGTGATGAAGTCGAACTGCATGTTGAGTTCGTCGCCGTCCGGACCGCCGAAGAAGAGCAGCTGGTCTTCGCGCGGCAGGTTCACTTCGCCGAGCAGCACCGCGTCACCCACCCTGCGGCTGAGGAACGATCGGAGCGCCTGCAGGTATTCGTGCGGGTCTGGCAGGGCACCATCACCGCCGATGATGGCGGCCGTCTCAAGAAGGAACGGAACAGCATCCACCCGAAAGCCGTTCACACCGAGCTCCGCCCAGAAGCCCATGATCTTCGCGATCTCGTCGCGAACCGCTGGGTTGGCAACGTTCAGGTCGGGCTGGGCCTTGTAGAACATGTGCTGGTAGTACTGCCCGGTCTTCTTGTCGAGCTCCCAGTTGCTCTTCTCTTGGTCTGGAAACACCGGCTTCGGCTGCTTCTTCGGTGGCGTGTCTCGCCAGACGTAGTAGTCGCGGTAGGGCGATTCGCGACTGGAGCGAGACGCTGTGAACCACGGATGCTTGTCAGACGTGTGATTGATCACCAGGTCGACAATCACCCGTAGTCCCCTCGAGCGGGCGAGGCGCATCAGCTCGACGAGGTCGCCGAAATGCCCGAAGCGGGAATCGACCGCGTAGAAGTCGACGATGTCGTAGCCGTCGTCGCGGCCGGCCGTTGCATAGAACGGCATCAGCCAGAGGCAGGTCACGCCGAGCTCCGCCAGGTAGTCGATCCGGTGCGCAAGGCCGGCGAAATCGCCGACACCGTCGCCGTTCCAGTCGAGGAACGTCTCCACATCGAGGCAATAGACGACGGCGGACTTCCACCACAGGTCTCCAGTGTCGACGATGCTCATGCGGTGTTCTCCCTGATGTGCTGCGAGATGATGCGCTCCGGGATGTTCTCCGCGCATTTCTGCGTGTGATTCTGCGCGTGCTTCCGCATGGATCAGCCCTTCCTGAGCTGCGGGAGCACCCGTTCGCCGACCATGTCGATGAACCGGGACTGCTCCTTTCCAACGTGGTGCAGGTAGATGCGGTCGAATCCGAGCTCGCTGTAGCCGCGCAACATCCGGGCGTAGGCATCGGGGTCTGCCGAGACGAACACCGAGGTTCGCATATCCTCCGGCGTCACATGCTTGGCTGCCTCATCGAACGCGTCGACGGAGTCGAGATCCCAGCAGAGCGGCGGTGAGAACACGTTCGTTCGCCACTGGTCGTGAGCGATGGCCAGCGCCTCGGCATCCGTTTCGGCGTGACTCACGTGCACCTGCAGGGCGAGCTCGCCACGGCCGCCGTTGCCCCGGTACGCGTCGATCATCCGCTGCAGCACCTCGACCGGCTGGCCGATCGTGACCAGCCCGTCTGCCCACTCGGCGGCTGAGGCCGCGGTCTCCACGCTGACGGCCGGGGAGAACAGCGGCGGCAGTTTGTCTGGCAGCGTCCAGAGCCGTGCCCGATCGACGGTGACGAGGCCGTCGTGGCTGACCTCGTCGCCGGCCAGGAGCGCACGGATGATCTCGACGCACTCCCTGAGCCTGGCGGTGCGCACGTCTTTCCGCGGCCAGGCCTGCCCTGTCACGTGTTCGTTCGCCGCCTCACCGGTGCCGAGCGCCACCCACAGACGGCCGGGGAACATGGCCGAAATGGTAGCGATCGCCTGCGCGAGGATGACCGGGTGGTAACGCTGGCCGGGGGCGCTGACGGTGCCGAACCCGAGATTTGTGGCCTGCAGCGCGGCACCGAGCCACGACCAGGTGTACGACGACTGGCCCTGCCGCTCGCTCCACGGAACCAGGTGATCTGAGCACATCGCCACGTCGAAGCCGGCCTGCTCTGCGTGCTGCACGGCCGCGATCAGTGCGCTGGGGTGAAGCTGCTCGTGTGAGGCGTGGAATCCGAAAGCGGTCATCGTCGCCTTTCCGCAGGGTCACCTGGTAGTTGAAACTGCTCCCATGGTGCTGCGGGTCTGCGGATTGCGCAAGGGCTTGCCCCACCCGGCCACCGCGCCGGATAAACGACTATCCTGATGGCGGAGTCAATGATGACAACACGACGCGATCAAACCCTCATTGCCTCCGTTCAGCGAGCCGTTCAACTGGTCGACATGGTGGCCAATGCGCCTCGTCCGCTGCCCGCTAAGGCTCTCGCGCAGGCGGCCGGTCTCAGCCTCGGAACGACCTACAACCTCATTCGCACCCTCATGCACGAGGGCTACCTCCGCAGCGAGCCCGACGGTCTCGTGCTGGGGAGCCGCTTCCCCAGCCTCCGCGTCGAGGGTGAGGAGGGCGTCTTCCTCGCCAGGGTGCGAAGCACGCTCCGCAGGGTGACGGATGAGCTGGGCGCCACCGCCTACCTCTCCCGGTTCAGCGACGGTGAGGTGCACATCGTCGACATCGTCGATGCGGCACCGAGCCCGCGTGTCGAGCTGTGGGTTGGCATCGACAACAGCGCCCATGCCACCGCACTCGGCAAACAGATTCTCACCGAGCTGGATTCGGAGGGCCGCCTCGACTACCTCTCCCGGCATCCGCTCGCCCAGCTCACGCAGCACACAATCAGCGACCGCCGCACGCTTCTTGAGCAGCTCGATCGGTTCCCAGACGCCGCCATCGACGAGCAGGAGTACGCCATCGGCTTCACCTGCATCGCCGTGCCGGTGCGGGCGCCCGGCGTCATCGCTTCGCTCGCCGTGTCGTTGCCGTCAGACCGCAAAGCCGTCGAAACGGATGCGATCGTGCGGCGCATGCAGACCGCCGCCGGCAAGCTGTCGCTCCAGCTCGGAGCCGACCGGTACGGGCAGTTCACCATCTGAAACTTTGCCCCTCCCGGCCCTCGCGTGGCACCCGTACGGTGAAGTCACACGTGGCGGACATCGCCACGCGTCGATCCGTACGATCCGAGGAGATGCAATGACGCTCTACCCCGAACTCACCGACGAGAAACGCCGGGAGTTGTTGAACTCAATGGTGCTGATCCGCACCTACGAAGAAGCCATCCTTCGCGAGTACCACGCAGACAAGAGCCCGGGCTTCGACATCGGCGCGGGCCTGATCCCGGGCGAGATGCACCTGGCGGCCGGACAGGAACCCGTTGCCGCCGGGCTCGGCGCCCACCTCACCAAGGACGATGCGATGACGGCCACCCACCGGCCGCATCACGTCGCCATCGCCAAGGGCGTTCGCCTTCGCGAGATGACGGCGGAGATCTTCGGCCGCGAGACGGGTCTCGGCCGCGGCCGCGGCGGGCACATGCACCTCTTCGACCCGGAGACCCACTTCTCGTGCTCGGGCATCGTGGCCGAGGGGCTGCCCCCGGCCCTCGGGCAGGCCATGGCCTTCCGGCGTGGCGGCGGGGATCGCATCGCCGTGGCGGTCGCCGGAGAAGGCGCCGCCAACGCGGGCGCTTTCCACGAATCGCTGAACCTGGCCGCGCTGTGGAAGCTTCCCGTCGTTTTCGTCATCGAAGACAACGACTGGGGAATCTCGGTACCCCGCGCGCAGTCGACATCGGTCACATCCAATGCCGATCGAGGAGCGGCCTATGGAATCCCGGGCGTGCGGGTCGAGGAGAACTCCGTCGAAGGAGTCTACGAAGCATGCGGCGAGGCCGTTGCCCGCGCGCGAGCGGGCAACGGACCTTCCCTCGTCGAAGTGCACACGTTGCGGCTCTGGGGGCATTTCGAGGGCGATGCGCAGGGGTACCGCACCGACCTCGAGGGGGTGCCTGGAAGGGATCCGCTGCCGACCTACAAGCAGGCGCTCGTGGACAGTGGCGCCATTACGGAGGAGGACTATAACGTGATGACGGCGTCCGCCTCCGAACGGGTCGAAGACGCCATCGACTTCGCGAAGGCATCACCGACGCCGGACCCAGCCGATGCCCTCGACTACGTCTTCTCGGAAGGAGCACGCTCATGAGCACCAACATCGATCCGGCCCGTCAGGAGTCCGCAGGCAACGCACCGGCCAGCGCGGCATCCACCGGTGCGCCCGTCACCGGCGCGGGTGTCAGCACGGCAACGGATGCGGAAACCACCGCTGGCGGCGACGCCATCGACACCGGCACCGGTCGCGCCCCCGGCAGCTCGGCCACGGTAATCGAGCCCGAGCCGGGCAAGCGCAAACTGTCGACGGCGAAAGCCATCCAGGAGGCCATCGCCCAGGAGATGCGCGCCGACGATTCGGTGTTCGTGATGGGCGAGGATGTTGGCCCGTACGGCGGCATCTTCTCCTCGACGACGGGGCTGATCGACGAGTTCGGCGCCGACCGCATCCTCGATACGCCGATCTCGGAGTCGGCATTCATCGGAGCCGGCATCGGTGCAGCTGTTGAGGGCATGCGCCCCATCGTCGAGCTGATGTTCGTGGACTTCTTCGGGGTCTGCATGGACCAGATTTACAACCACATGGCGAAGATCCACTTCGAATCCGGCGGCAATGTGCAGGTTCCGATGGTGCTGATGACGGCGGTCGGCGGCGGCTACTCCGACGGCGCACAGCACTCGCAGGCGTTGTGGGGCACCTTCGCGCACCTGCCAGGGATGAAGGTCGTCGTGCCGTCGAACCCCTACGACGCGAAGGGGCTGATGACGGCGGCCATCAGGTCGAACGACCCGGTCGTGTTCATGTTCCACAAGGGCGTCATGGGCCTCGGCTGGATGAAGAAGAACAAGCGCTCGATCGGCGCGGTTCCCGAGGAATCGTATGAGGTTCCGATCGGCAAGGCACGGGTGGTTCGAGAGGGCACGGATGTCACGGTCGTGACGCTGTCGCTTTCTGTGCACCACGCGCTGGACGTGGCCGAGAAACTCGAACCGGAGGGCATCAGCGTGGAAGTGCTCGACCTGCGCAGTCTCGTGCCGCTTGACCGCGACGCGATCGTCGCATCCGTTTCGAAGACCGGTCGACTGATCGTCGTCGACGAGGACTACCAGTCGTTCGGGCTCTCAGGAGAGGTGATCGCCTCGGTCGCCGAGCGTCAGCCGCAACTGCTCAGCCACGTGTCGCGGGTGTGCATGCCGGATGTGCCGGTGCCGTATGCGAGTCAGCTCGAGTATGCGGTCCTGCCGACGGCAACGCGCATCGAGGCGGCGGTTCGGGAGGCGGTGGCGAAGTGAGTGACGTCGTCTTTCCGCGGATGTCGGAGGCAGACGATGCCACCGGCATCGTGGTCTCCTGGTTCGTTGACTCCGGCGACGAGGTGACACCGAGCACGCTGATCGCGGAGGTGGCGGTCGACAAGGTCGACGCGGAGGTGTATCCGGAGATCGCTGGCACCATCACACTCTTGGTCGCCGAGGAGGCGGAGGTACCGCAGGGCAGCGTGATCGCCTCGGTGACGCCCGCGTAGCGGCGCCCGCGTGGCCGCGCCGCGCGTGCGCCCATAGTGTCGCCTCCGGAGCGCTTGAGGCGACACTTGGGGCGCACGCGTACGCTCGTCCCATCCGCCGGCTCGCCGATCGAACTCCCACCCGTTTATCGAGACGGCTCAGGCCACGTCGGCCAGGCAGCCCTCCAGCGCGACCCACGAGAGCATCGCGCACTTGACGCGCATCACGTACTTCGAGACGCCCTGGAAGACGACCGCGTCGCCGAGCAGGTCTTCGTCTGGTTCGCCGACACCGCGCGAGCGCATCATTGTGCGAAATTCGTCGATCGTCGTGTGCAGCTCCACCGTCGTCAGGCCGGGTGCGAGACCTGCCAAAACGGATGCTGACGCCTGCGAGATACTGCAGCCAGACCCGTGCCAGGCGAGCGACGCGATGCGGTCGGTGCCGGGCTCCATATCGATCTGCAGGGTGATCTCGTCGCCGCAGGTCGGGTTGCGCTCGAATCGCTGGGCATCCGCGTGCTCCAGTTCACCGAACCCGGTGCGCTGCTTCGAATGGTCGAGAATGACCTGCTGGTACAGGCCGGCAAGGGCATCGCTCATCAGGCCACCCCGAAGTACGGGCGCACGCCGGCGACCGCGGCGATGAACCGGTCGACTTCGCCCGTTGTTGTGTATAGGTAGGCGCTTGCCCTGGTGGTCGCGGTCAGACCGAGCCGGCGGTGCAGCGGCTGGGCACAGTGGTGGCCGACCCGCACGGCAATGCCCTGCGCGTCGAGGAACTGGCCCACGTCGTGGGCGTGCACCCCGGCAACGTCGAAACTCACGAGGCCGGCTCGCGGAGAACCGAGCGGCTGGCCCACCACCCGGATGCCGTCGATCCCGGCCAGGCCCATCAGCATCCGTTCGGCGAGTTCTTCTTCTCTCGCCTCGATGCGATCCAGGCCGACGCGTTGCAGGTAGCGCACCGCTTCGGCGAGCGCGACCGCCTGCGACACCGGCTGGGTTCCTGCCTCGAAGCGCTGAGGGGCGGGCAGGTAGTCTGCGCCCTCCATGGTGACGGTCGTGATCATCGAGCCGCCGGTGCGGAACGGCGGCAGCGCGTTCAGGAGTTCTGCGCGGCCGTACAGCACGCCGATGCCGGTCGGACCGAGCATCTTGTGACCGGAGAAGGCGGCGAAATCAACGTCGAGTTCCGCGAGGTTCAGGCTGCGATGCGGGGCGGACTGGCAGGCGTCGAGCACCACGAGCGCGCCGTTGGCGTGCGCCACCGCGACAACCTCGGCGACGGGTGCAACGAATCCGGTGACGTTGGAGACGTGCGCGAACGCGACGACGCGCGTGCGCGAGGTGATGACGGATGCTGCGGCAGCGGCATCCCACACGCCATTGTCGTCGACCGGAATGTAGCGAAGGGTTGCGCCGGTGACGGCAGCAAGCTCCTGCCAGGGGACGAGATTCGCGTGGTGCTCGGCCTCGGTGACGACGATCTCGTCGCCTGCAACGAGGGCGAACCGGCGGGCGGGTTCGCCGCCGCGGCCGTGGCTGGCGTTGGCGATGCCGTAGGCCACGAGATTCAGAGCGTCGGTGGCGTTGGAGGTCCAGACGATCTCGTCCGCTTGCGCTCCGACGAAGTCCGCGACGGTGGCGCGGGCGTCTTCGTAGGCCTCGGTGGCGAGGCCAGCGAGGGTGTGGGCGCCGCGGTGCACGGCCGCATTGCTGTGGATGAGGAAGTCGCGTTCGGCGCCCAGCACCTGGCGCGGGCGCTGCGCTGTGGCGCCGGAGTCGAGATAGGCGAGCGGTTCGCCGTTGACGATCTCTGCGAGCGCGGGGAAATCCTGCCGGAGGAGTGCGACGTCTTCTTCGGAGAGGGTCTCGGCGGAGGTACGGGCTGTGGTACGGGCTGAGATATCGGTGGCGACTGGTGACACGAACTGCCTTTCGTTGCTGCCTGGGCCTCGCGGGATCACCGCTGCCCACGGCTATAACCATTCTCCGCCCGTTGCTGTTCCGCAGCGTCCGTTTTCGCCGTATGACGACGGTCCGCGCCAGCTTGTTCCCTGTCACCGGCGCGAACCGCGCATAACTCAGGCGGTGACGGATGCCGCGCGTCGGTCGCGGTGCGCGGCCAGCGCCTCGACGACCAAGGCATGGTCGTCGCGCTGCGGCAGTCCGGAGACGCCGGCGATGCCCACGATCGAGTCGCGCACCAGGATGGGAAACGCTCCCCCGTGCGCCGCGTAGTCGCTGACGCTGAGTCGGGAATCGGTGTCGAAGTCACCACCGGTGGACCGGAACCTCGTGCCGATCGCCAGCGATGAATGCCCGAACCGCCTGACGACGCGGAACTTGCGCTCCAGCCAGTCGTCGTTGTCAGCGGATGCGCCGGGCAAGCCAGCGTGGAACGCCCGCTGGTCGCCGAGCATGATCGCGATCGCAACCGGAAGCGCGCGCTCGCTGGCCAGTTGCACCAGATGGGTGCCGACCACCCAGGCGTCACCGTGGGCGAACGAATCGAACTGGATCTCGCGTTCCTGCTCGAGCAGCGCCGCAAGGGCCATCTTCTCGTCGTTCTCGTCGTTCATGAGGCTCTGCTTTCGGTCGGTGGCGGCGTGCTGTACGTCTGTCCCACCGTACTTCGAACCGACGCGCAATCAGGCGGCACACGGCCGGCTACGCGGAGAGGTGACGACCCCACATGCGCACGTGCTCGTCGGTCACGCGCTCGATCGCAGAGCCGAGCGAAACGACGGCAGCACCTTTGGCGAGGAACTCCTCAGCGTTGGTCTCGTCGATGCCTCCCGTGGCCACGAACCGAGCCTTCGGGAACGGCCCGTGCAGCGCAGGGAACATGTCCGAGCCAACGATCGACGCCGGAAAGAGCTTCAGCCAGTTCAGCCCGAACGCACTCGCCTGCTGCACATCGGATGCCGTCATCACTCCGGGCAGGTGCGGCATCCCCCGCTCGAGACTGGCTGTCGCAACCAGTGGGTCCCAGCCCGGTGCGACGGTGAACGCCGCGCCGGCATCCGCCACCGTCGCGGCCAGCTCCGCCGAGATGACCGTGCCTGCGCCGACGGGGCGACCCTGGGCCGCACCGGCCTCGACAGTCGCGCGCAACGAGGCCAGCGATCGGTCATCCTGAACCGGAACCTCCACCAACGCAAAGCCCATCTCCCACGCACGCTCCGCCAACTCGACAGTGCGCTCAGGGGTGTAGCCGCGGAGGATCGCCATCGTGTTCGCGTCTGAGAACCAGCCGTCGAACGAGGCCTGGCTCTCGGCCACCGTCACAGCGCCATTCAGTTCAGTCGCGTTCGAATCCGTCACAGCGGTGCTCCATTCTCGGTCGAGCCTCGTCCAACTGAGACTAGCGTTTCGACCTCTGCGTGCCGCAGCTTCGCCAACTCGGGCGGTACACAACCGCTGCGATTTTCACCATTCGGCCCTGAATCGGGGCCGAATGGTGCCCCTCAAGCGAAAAATGCAGCAGTTGTGAAGACGATCGTGCCCGTCGACCACCGAACGAGCGCCAGCGATAGTGCCAGCGACTAATGCCACCGACTAATGCCAGCGGGTGAAAGCCACTGCGCCAGCGGCTACCCTGAACTGACACCGATTGGAACACGCTCCGTGAAGCACTGGTCTTTCAACACGTTCGCCCTCTCCGGCTTCGCCGGCAGTTCACTGGCCGTTCTGCTGCTCGTCGTCAATGCGCTCACACAGAACCGTTACCTTGCGGTCCTGCTCCCGATCGCGATCGTCGCGCTGCTCGTCGGCGGCTTCATGTCGGTGCGCGCCCATCTGTTGTGGATTCGCGGTCGCGGCAATCCCCTGCCCTGATTGCGCGGTCAGCACCGTTGATGCCGGCAAACGGATGCCCGCTTCAATTCGCTCCACCGGTGCTGCACACTGGTCACAGCCGAGAACCCCGCTGACCGGCACACGGAGAGACGATGCCAGAGCCCACGACGGATCCCGCGCGGTCGACGCGCGCCGAACGTCGCCCCGCCGGTCGCCGTCCGCTGCGTCAGCGTCGCGTTCTCGTCTCCCTCGCCGCACTCGCCGCGGTCCTGATCGTCGGGTCGGTCACCGTGCAGGCCTTCCGCGCCGCCGCGCAATCTGAGTACACCTCCGCCCAATCGGCTCTCAGCGAGCAGCAGGAGAATGCCGCAGGGCCACTGGATACCGCCCATGATGCGCTCGACGAGGCACAGGACGCCTTCGACGACAGCAAGGGAAAGGTGCTCGACGAAGACCCCCGCGAGTCTCTCGCAACGGCCATCGACGACGCGACCGATCGCATCCGCTCGGTTGATCGTGAGCTCGCTGCCTCGGAGGACGCGATCGCGCGCGCGCCGGATGACGGTTTCTTCTCGCCCGGGATCGCACTACGGCAGGGTGCGACGGAGCTGGCCGCCTTCCGGCTTGATGCGGCACAAGACCTGGCCGATGTGCCCGAATCGCTGGCCGGGCCGGTGAAGGCGGTGACGGATGCCGTGGCAGCGTGGCAGGCGGAGCAAGACCGCATCCTCGCCTCGCGGTACACGAACAACGTCTGGGCCGCCGGCTGGATCCCTGAACTCGATGCCTGCCAGGGCTCCGTCGATCTCTCCGCCAACTACGGTCTCGCCGCCATCGCTGAGCACTGGTCGTGTGGCGGGAAAGACTTCCCAGACGACGCCGGAACGATCATCACGCTGACCGGCGTGCGCGCGGGCACCTACCGGGTCGAGGGCATCGTCGCGATGCTGAACCAGAACACGGCAACCACGGCCGACCTGCCGACCGGCTACGACCTCCTCTACCAGACCTGCCAGGACGGCCAGTCGTCGACCATGTCGATGACGGCGCTCACCAAGATCGGCTGAGCGCCGGGCCTCAGCCGCCGAAGAGGCTTCGCGCGGCGCATGCGCGGGAACTGCGCCACTGCGCTGCACGTGTGCCACCCGCGCAGCCCGACCCGATACGGTTTCGCAATGCCAACAAAACCCGGGTCGACGCATGGGCGGCGTCGACCGGCGCTGCTCGTCGTCGGCATCCTGACGATCGCAGCGGGCCACCTGGTGCATTTCACGATGACGGATGCCGCTGGTCAACTGGCTGCCGACGCGCTCTACGCCGTGCTCGCCTATCTGGTGATCGCGCTCGCATTCCCGGTGCTGCGGCGTGCCCTCGTTGCCGTGATCGCCTTCGCGGCCTGCGCCCTCATCGAGCTCTTCCAGCTCACGGATGTGCCACTGCTCCTCGCCGAAGCCTTCCCACCCGCGCGCCTCGTGCTCGGAACCACCTTCGCACCTCTCGACCTCGTTGCCTACGCGGTTGGCGTGGTGGCGGCGTGCATCCTCGACGGGCTCGCCCGACGCACTCGCCGAGAATCGCCCACCGCGCCGAGTTGACCCGCTACACCGGCGATTCGCGGCGCGAACGGCGATTCCAGGGGAAATCGGGCGCGCACCGCCCCTTGCCGACCGCTCCCACCGCCGAAGCAGGTGCCCTCGTCGAGAATCGCCGTTTGCGCCGACTTGACCCGGCACACCAGCGACAATCGGCGCGAACAGCGATTCCGGGCGGCGAACGGCGACCGGCAGGCGGTGACCGGCGACCGGCAGGCGGCGAACGGCGACCGGCGCCGGCCCGCAGCGCCCTCAGTCGACCGCCGAGCGAAGCAGGGTGCCGCGCCGCAGCCAGCCCAATGCCGCAACGAGCACGCCCGGCACCGCCGCCACCAGCAGCGCCGACTCGTAGCCGAGCGTCTCCACCAACTGACCAGAGCTGGCCTGGCCGATTCCGATGCCGACAGTGACCGCCGTGGTGACCCACCCGAACGCCTCTGCAGAGTATCGGTCTGGCGCCACGCGATCGACGAGCAGCGAGTGCAGCGTCGCCTGCGGCGTGATCATCAACCCGGAGACCAGTAGCGCGACGGTAAGCCACAACAATCCGTGAGTCAGGCCCATCACGCCCACCAGAATCGCGAATGCGCCGAGCAGCACCGGCCCGCGCAGGTGCAGGGCGCGCGGCCACGGGTGGGCGGCGTAGAAGATGCCGAAGATGACCGAGGTGATCGACCACACGCCGAGCAGGACTCCGCCGAGAGCCGGGTACCCCGCCTCGATCGCCGCTGCAGGAATGGCGACTTCACCGAACCCGATCACAATTCCGAACCCGAAGACCAGCAGAATCATGGTCTGCACCCCCGGGCGACGGATGAGCTGGGTCGCCTTCCCTGACCCGCTCTCGACCTGCCGCGACGGCCGCCACCTCCGCACGACCGGTGCCGCGATGAACAGCGTGGTTCCGACGAAGAACAGCGACACAGTGACGACAAGTCCTGCGGCGGGCACCGCGCTGGTCGCCAGCAGCCCTGCCAGCGCTGGCCCGAGGATGAAGAACGTCTCCAGGCTGATCGCCTCGTAGGTGTACGCGGCCTCACGCACCGAGCCGGCCGGCAGCATCCGCCCCCACAGCCCACGCGATGCGGGAGAGATCGCGGGCTGCGTGAGTCCGAAGGCGAAGGCCGCCACGATCAGCACCGGCAGAGGCGCGTGAGCCTCGATGGCAATGAAAACGGATGCCGCGATGGGCAGGAAGACGAGCAGGATCGTGCCGAGACTGCGCGTCGGCCCGAACCGGTCGATGAGCTTGCCCTGGCTGACTGATCCGACAGCAAGCCCGAAGAGGGCGGCGCCGCTGACAAAGCCGGCGTCGCTGAATGTTCCGGTGGTGCGCTGCACGTAGAACAGGAGCGAGATGCTGCCCATCGCGATCGGCAGCCGCGCCAGGAGGGAGGCGAGTACCGGCCAGACCATGCCCCTGGTACGAAATGCGGCGGCGTAGTCGGCGCGCGACGCGCCGTGCTGCTCGGGAGCCAGGGCAGAGGTATGACCCGCGGAGCCAGCTGCGTCACCGGAGTGCACACCGGCGGCATCCGTTTCAGGGTCCTCGTCTCGTGGCACTGTTAAACGCTAGTGCACTCCCCCGACACGCACCGCGCGCCCGAGGAGCAGAATGGCGGGATGGGAACGATGATCCGTCAACATGTCGTGGTGCACGGGATGGTGCAGGGTGTCGGCTTCCGCTACTCGGCGCGGCAACAGGCCACTCGGCTCGGCATCACCGGGTTCGCCCGCAATCAGCAGGACGGAACCGTCGAACTCGAGATCGAGGGTGGCAGCGCAGCGGTCGAACGGATGCTGGACTGGCTGCGATCCGGCCCGCGCGGCGCCGTCGTCGAATCGGTCGACACCTCAGAGCTGCGGCCGACCGGTGACGACGACTTCCGCATCACCTTCTGAGGCTGAAGCGCCTCTGGCATCCCAGCGGGGCGCGCCGCGACTACGCCTGATCGATCTGCAGCGACGCCGTCACCGGCCGCGGCTCTCGCCCGAACACAATCGCGACGCCGGACGTCACCAGGCAGAGCAGCACGAGCACTGGCGCAGCCACATCGATCGCCACGCGCAGTCCGACTGACGTCGCCACCACTCCGACAGCGACCGCAATGATGCCCTGCGCCAGATAGGCAACCAGGTACACCGCCGAGAGCGTGGCTGCTCGGTGTCGTGACGGCGCATGCTGGTTCACCAGGCCAAGCCCGCCAAGGAACAGTAAGCCGTATCCGATGCCGGCCGTCACCGACATGAGTGCGAACACTCCGAGCGACGAAGTCGTTGCGCTCACCGCGAGCAACCCGACGGCGAGTGCGGAAATCACTCCCCCGCTCATGACGCTGACCCGCGCCGGCACGCGCCTGGCGGCCAGCGCTGTCAGCCCGATGACAACGGATGTGATGGCCAGGACCGAGCCTGTTACCAGCGAGTTCTCGGTGTGGATCAGGTCTTGGGCGATCTGTGCACCCAGGGAGAGCAGCACCGCACCGACCGCGAACCCGGCCGTCACCGCCAACGACGCCGCCGTCACGACGCCGCGCAGCCGAGCCGGGATGCGGATCGGACGGGGACGCCAGCGTGCGCTGTCTTCCGTTCCCCGCACATGCCGCGGCACGTACAGCACCGCGACGAATACGAGTACGCCAACGCCGAACAACACCCAGTAGCTGAGCTGGCGCGGAGCAGGGGCGTACTCCACCAGGGCACCGGCGACGATGGTCGCCAGGGCAAGGCCGAGCGCCGTGGCGACCGTGTTCACTGAGCTGGCTCGCGCTGTTCCGCCGCGGGCGTTGAACTCCACCATCGCAGCGCTTGCCGGCGACATGGCCAGGCCGACGCCGATGCCCTGCAGGGCCCTCGCGACGAACAGCCACGCGACATCCGTTGCCACGGCGAATATCACCGCACCGGCCAACAGGACGGCCACCCCGACAAGCAGGGTGCTCCGGCGCCCGATGTGGTCTGAGATGCTGCCGAAAATCACCAACACCACCACGAGTGCGATCGGGTAGACGGCGAAGAGCGACGTGATGACCGTCGGAGAGAGGTTCCAGTCGCGGGCATAGACCGGGTAGATCATCGACGGTGCGGCGCTCGCCCAGAGCGCAAGCATGGCGACGGATGCCGCGGTCCAGAAGCTGATCCTGGTGCGAATGGTTGACATGGGCGGCTCCTCGAACGATCGTGATGCAGTGTGCCGGTGCGCTGCCGGGCGCGAGGGCCCCCGAAGTTGCGTGCGTGTCACGCTAGCACCCTGAGTTGGATTCTCAAAGTTAGACCTTGGTACACTGAATTCATGCCGAATCAAGCAGAGCCAAAACACCAGAAGGCCGAGGCGCGTTGTTCGATCGCTCGCACGGTGCAGGTGCTCGGTGACCGCTGGTCGATTCTCATCGTGCGCGAGATCTTCCGGGGGCGCACCCGGTTCAGTGACTTCCGGTCCGTGCTGGGCATTCCGAGCGACGTGCTCACTGCGCGCCTGGCGGTGCTCCAGGGCAGCGGCATCCTCGAGCGACGCTCGTACCGTGAGCCAGGTGCTCGTGAGCGTTTCGATTACCACCTCACACCGGCTGGCAACGATCTGCTCCCCGTGCTCGGATCGCTGACGCAGTGGGGTGACGCACATCGTCCGACCGGCTTCGGCCCGAACCGTGTCTACCGGCGCGCAAGCACAGGTGAACGCGTGCATGTGGCCTTCGTCACCGCAGACGGCGATGTGGTCGCCGACGAGGAGATCGAGATCGCACCTGGTCCTGGCGAGCCAGACCCGCGGGTACAGGCAGTGCACCCGCTCGCCGCGGTGGGGCATCATGGTGACAACCCCGAATCCCCTCGAACGGAATGAGCGCTATGCGGCTGACGAGCGTGACCATGCACCAGCTCGAGATGCCGCTGGTGAGTCCGTTCACCACGTCGTTCTCCACTCAGACCGTTCGTCACGTCCTCCTCCTGGAGGCGCGACTGCGGGTCGGAGTCGATGAGTTCACCGGCTGGGGCGAATGCGTTGCAATGGCTGAGCCGCTGTATTCGTCTGAGTACCTGTCCGGGGCCGCGCACGTGCTGGAGACCTGGCTGGTGCCGAGGCTGATCGCGGCGGGCGACGTCTCAGCGGAGATGGTCGCACACCTTCTCGAACCGATCGTCGGGCACCGGATGGCGAAGGCCGCACTCGAGATGGCAATACTCGACGCCCAGTTGCGAGCAGACAACCGATCCTTCGCCTCCTACCTCGGAGCCACTCGAACGCATGTGCCGTCTGGCGTTTCAGTCGGCATCCATGACTCCGTGCCCGCACTCTTGCGCACCGTCAGTGGATACCTCGACGAGGGATACGCGCGCATCAAGCTGAAGATCAAGCCGGGCACCGACATCGAGCCTGTCCGGGCGGTACGCGAGGAGTTCGGCGGCGACCTGCTCCTTCAGGTGGACGCCAATGCGGCGTACACACTCGCTGATGCGGCGCACCTCAAGCGCCTAGACGACTTCGACCTCCTGCTGATCGAGCAGCCCCTCGGCGAAGAAGACCTGCGCCAGCACGCCAGGCTGGCCGAACTCCTCGACACCCCCGTCTGCCTCGACGAGTCGATCGTGTCTGCGGCCAGCGCGGCCGACGCGATTGCCCTCGGCGCGGCATCCGTCATCAATATCAAGCCAGGACGGGTCGGCGGCTACCTCGAGGCCAGACGGATCCACGACATCGCCAGGGCGAACGGCATCGCCGTCTGGTGCGGCGGGATGCTGGAGACCGGCATCGGCCGCGCTGCAAATGCGTCGCTGGCCGCATTGCCCGGCTTCACCCTGCCAGGCGACATCTCCGGCTCCGATCGTTTTTATGCTGAAGACATCACGGAGCCGATCGTCATGACCGCCGGCGAGGTCGCCGTGCCGACCGGACCCGGCTTCGGGGTAGACGTCATTCCCGAGCGCCTCGAGAAGTTTCGCGTGGGTGACGCGGCCACCGTCAGCTGATCGATCGCGTCCGTACCGAACCAGCGGGCACGAGCGCAGGACGGCACACGGCCTGGGTCCCTAGCGCCCCGCAGACTCCCTATGGCATCCTCAGAGAATGGTCGTCCACTCTGCGCTGCGCGCTCCGTGCACACGGGCGAGCGCCCACCCTGTGGCGGCCATTCGGGGAAACGATCTGGTGTGAACACTCCCTCCAGACACCTCACCGGGCGCCAGGTCTCCGCCGACATCGGCGTCGGCGCAATGGTCACCAGCTACAACTACGACGGCGCCATCCCCGTGCCGAAGCCCACCCATCACGACCACGGCGGGTTGGAGGCCCTGGAGATCATCGCCTGAACCTCACACGCCGAGCCCGATTCCGCCATCACCCTGATCCCGAAGGACGCCATGCCCACCATCGACCGCCGCCAGTTCCTCGTAGTCGGCAGCCTCGCCGCGCTCGGCATCGGCCTGACCGCCTGCACGACTGACGGTGACTGGGTCGCCATCGAGGCCAGCGCACTCGACGACCTCCGAAAGCGCCTGCACGGTACCGTGCTCATCCCCGGCGATGACGGCTTCACCAACGCCTGGATGCCGACAAACGGACGCTACCGCGACACCGTCCCGATGGTGGTCGCCCGCGTTGCCGATGAAACGGATGTCGTCGCCTGCGTGAACTGGGCGCGCGAGCACAACATTCAGCCGGTGCCCCGCGGAGGCGGACACAATTACGCCGGACTGTCGACGACAACGGGACTCATCATCGACCTGAGCAAGCTCAACGCGGTGACGATCGACACTGACGCCGCGACCATGGTCACCGGTGGTGCCGCTTCGAACGGCGACATCTTCGGAGCCAGCACCGGGGGTGGGCTGATCCTCCCCGGAGGCACCTGTCTGAGCGTCGGCATCGGCGGCCTCGCCCTCGGCGGCGGCATCGGCTACCACACCCGCTGGGCGGGGCTCACAGCCGACCTCCTCACCGGAACCAGGATGGTGACCGCATCGGGTGACATCGCCCTGGCCAGCGCCTCGAAGAACCCCGACCTGTTCTGGGCCTCACGCGGCGGTGCGGGCGGCAACTTTGGGATAAACACCGAGTTCACCTTCGACCTCGTACCGGTGCCGACCGGCGACATCGTCTACTACCGTTTCGACTGGCGCGGGGCGGATGCTGCGCTGGCGATGTTCAGCGCCGTCGATGCGCTTGAGCAGACGGCGCCACCCGAGTTCGTTGCCTCTGGCATGGCACAGGCGACACCGGTCGGTGCCGATGGCCCCCGCGAGGCGATCGATGTAATGCTGCGGGGTCAGTTCCTCGGCAGCATCGACGACTTCATGAGCCTGATCGCCCCCCTGCTCGCCGCCGCACCCCCGGCGAAGCAGCAGATCGTTGCGCAGCCGTTCTGGGAGACAGCGAAGATCTTCACTTCCGCTGAAGCCACCAACCACTCCTGGGGAGACATCTCCCGGTACACGGATGCCGCGTTGCCGGCATCCGCTCTGCAGAAGATGGTGGACCTGGTCGTCGACACTCCGAGCCGCACCGAAACCGACAACGCGGCCATGTTCATGCTGGGCTGGGTCGGCGGAGATGTCGTCGACCGCTTCGACCGCACCGAGACGGCGTATGTCCACCGTGGCATGAAGAACATGGTCCGACCGTCGCCAGTCTGGTCGAACACCGCAGACGCAGGCGTCGCCGACGACCTGATGGACTGGACAGACGATGTCATCTCGGTATTCGACCCGCACACCCCACGCGAGAGTTACCAGAACTTCCCCAACCGGCGAATCGACGACTGGGCCCAGCAGTACTACGCAGAGAACCTCGACCGCCTGATCGATGTGAAGGCCGAATGGGACCCCGACAATCTCTTCCATTCCGAGCAGAGCATACCGACCGCCGCGAGCTGAGCACTGCCACGGCGGCATAGTGCTGCGCGGGTTCGACCGTGGCCTCGGCAAAGGCGCCGCGAACGACCGGTCCGATCCGACTGGCGACCTGGGTCGCTCGTGCACGACGGATGCCGCGTGGGACGCTCAGAGAATGGCCGTCACCTCTGCGCTGCAAGCTCGCGCATCTCGGCCCCGACCATAGGGAGCTCATGCGTCGTCCACTCATCCTCACCGCCGCCGCCGTGACTGTCTTGGCACTCACCGCATGCACGGCCACGCCCGTAGCCACGTCGTCTGACGCGCCAGCGGCGACCGGCACATCGACCGCACCACCGGAATCCGATGACCCGCGAGTGGCGGAAATCGCCGAGCTGGTCGATGCCACCGTCAGCGAGCACGCGCTCAAATCGGCGATCGTGCAGGTTCTCGTCGACGGGAAGGAACTGACGACCGTCGTTCTCGGCGAGTCGACGATGGGTGTTCCCGCCACCGCCGACATGCACTTCCGCAACGGGGCCGTCGCGATCTCCTACGTCGTCGCCGTGCTGCTGCAGCTCGTCGACGATGGCACCGTCTCACTTGACGACACCATCGACGAGTGGCTGCCTGAACTGCCGAACGCCGATGCGGTGACGCTGCGGATGCTGGTGAACATGACGAGCGGATACGCCGACCATGTCGCGGACCAGGACTTCCTCGATTCGCTGGATGCGGATCCGTTCCAGAACTACACCTCAGATGATCTGATCGGCTTCAGCCTGGCCACACCACACCTGTTCGAACCAGGCACAAATTGGGACTACTCGCACGCCGGCTACGTCATGCTCGGGGAGGCACTCACCGCGGCCACCGGCAAGCCGATGTCGCAGCTGATGGACGAGCTCATCATCGAACCGCTGAAGCTGGACGACACGGTCGGCGATCAGGGCCCCCTCATCCCAGAGCCGGTACAACACGCGTTCACCGCCGAGCGCGGTGTCTGGGAGGATTCGACCTACTGGGATCCGTCGTGGACCCTCCCGGTCGGTGCTGTGCAGACCACCACTATCAGCGACATGGCGCGCAGCTTCGATGCCATCGTCGGGGCCGGCGAATTACTCAGCCCCGAATCGTATGAGGCCATGGTGGCACCGAGCCTCGTTGGCTTCGGCTCGCCGCTCGAGGGGTGCAGCAGCTGCCACGAGCTGACCAAAGAGTGGAACTACGGACTCGGCGTTGTGCGGTCGGAGAACTGGTTGCTGCAGACGCCGTCGTTCGGGGGGTATGCCGGCGCCGTGGCGACCCTGCCGTCCGAACGGATCACGGTGGCGGCATCCGTCACATACACCGAGGCCAGCCAGACCGACTGGCCTGGAACACTCAGAAACCGCGCCGACGACCTGGTGAGGCGGATCGCCACGCTCCTCTCCCCCGACGACGCGCCGACCGCCTCACGCGCCGACGGCTGAACCGCAACGCGCGCCGGCTGGCCGGCGGGCGGCTGATACCCCGTACACCGGTGGCAACCGCGCCTGAGTCAGCCATCCGCCCGGGCTGGCGTAGCGTTGTGGCATGAGAACGCGCGAGCATCCGGAGTAGCCGGATGAGGATCTCTGTGCGCACATCATTCGGCATCGGGCGGCTCCTCCTGGCCGCCGTGCAAGTCGCCGCCCTCGTCGGCAACTTCGACTACGTGCTCGGCTTTGCAACCTTTGCAACCGGCAACTTCTTCAGCTACTTCACCATCCAGAGCGCGATAGCCGCGGTGGTGATGTTCGTCGTCGGCGCCGTTCTGGCGCTTCGGACACAAGAGGATCCGCCCTGGTTCGACCTGTTCCGCTCGCTCGTGACCACCTACATCATCGTCTCCGGCATCGTGTTCGCACTCATGGTCATCCAGTCGAACACGCGCGACTACCGCATCGATGTTCCCTGGTCTGACCAGGTGCTGCATTTCTGGGTGCCGGCCTTCGCCCTGCTCGACTGGCTGTTCGACCCGCACAAGGCGCGCGTGTCAGTGCGCATTCTGCGCTGGGTGGCGCTCTACCCGCTGGTCTGGGGCGTGTTCACGCTGGTGCGGGGCGCATCCGTCGGGTGGTATCCGTACTTCTTCCTCGATTCGGCGCAGGTGACTCCGCTCGAAATGCTGCTGTACTGCGCAATCTGCCTATTGATCATCGTTGGCATCACGGCCACCCTCGCGGCAACAACCCGCGTGCACCTCAGTCCGTGGTGGGAGCGCCGCGAGCCCGGCAGGGGACGTTAGCGGCGCAGCGCCAGCGGCCTGGGCACCCGGAAATACACTGGGCACCCACAATTTCGGGTGCCCACGGCAATATCGGGTGCCCAGACCGGGTCGGCTCGCACGCACGCTGCCCTCAGGCGCTGGCTAGTCCGGCGACTCGGCGGGTGGCTCGGTCAGAGCGCCGGTCTCCGGCACCTGGCCCGTGGCCGGGTCGGCGAACGGCTCGAGGCTCGCCAGTGCCGCAGCGAGAAATTCGTCATCGCCGACTTCGGCGAGACGAACGGCGGAGTCCGCCGCGATCAGCCCCATCAGCACCGGCTCTCCGGTCAGCGGGGCGAGGTTGAACCAGGTGGCGAAGTCGGATGCCTTCGGCTCGGCCGTGGCCTCGGCATCCGAACCGGAGCCTGCGGACGGTTTCGGCGTGCCGGCCGCTGCCGCGGCATCCGTTGCCCTGACGGTCGTCCAGACCGGAGCATCCGTCGTCCAGAACGGCTTCTCGAATCGCAGCCAGACTTTGTCGAGGGTTCCCATGCCGAGTGCGGCGATCGCCCCGCGATGGGCGAAGGGCAGCGGCGGAGCGAACTCGATCGCGTCGGTCTTCAGCACGCCGAGCGGCACGGTGATGACCACACGATCGACAGAGAGTGATTCGCCGGTGCCGAGCCGCAGGCTGACCCGGTCGTCGGTGTACGAGACGCGGGTGACGACGTTCGAGACCAATACATCGAGGTCTTGCGCAGCCTCAGAGACCAGGCCCGCGTAGCCGCCGAGCACGATATCGTCTTCCGTCGTCTGCACGGGTGCGACGTCGCCTCCGTACCAGGCCGAGACCTTGCCGGCGGATGCCCCGGCCCCCACCTCGAGGGAGGTTGCGATGTCGTAGCCGAGCCAGTCGGCCGGCGATACGCCTGACTCATCGGGCTCGGTGGAGAGTTCCCCTGCGCCGGACTCGGCGAGTGCCTTCGTGATCGAGAGGTCTTCTGGTGTTGTGGTGGCCCAGGCGACTGCCGCCGCAACGGCCTCTGCGCCGGTAGGGGGCACCAGGGCGACTGTTCCGTCAACGGTGCGGGTCTCTGTGGTGCGCACGAACGGCAGGGTGGAGATGCCGGCCTCGTCGAGCTCCTCGTCGAGATCGGTATCGCCTGCCCCGCCCACAAATGACGGGCCCAGCTCGATCGGGAACGGCCACGAGTCGCTCGTGCGCGTGTCGATGCGACCGCCGATGCGGTCTCGCGCCTCGATGACCACCACCTCGTATCCCGAATCACTCAGCATCCTGGCAGCCGAGATTCCGGCGATCCCGGCGCCGATGACGGCGATCCGCTCGCCGGACTCCGCCTCAGAATCGAGCTCCCTTGCCGCACGGCGCCCGGAATCCCGGGCGCCGGCGACCGTGCCGACACCCTCAGTCGCCGTCGCTTCCCCCGCAAAATACAGGCGGGCGTTGATCGGTTCGCGCAGAGTCGCCCGCTGCTCTGGCGTTGCATCGACGGCCGGAAAGCTGAATGAGCCGCGCGCAAACGGGTCAGCAGACCAGTTGCTGCGCTGCATCGCCTCCGGTTGTGGCACCAGTGACGGTGGCGGAGTGGTCGGTGGAACGGAAGGCGTCGGCGTCGGTTTCGGCGGCGTGCACGCGGCGAGCGCGGCGACGGTGAGACCGGATGCCGCACCGATCAGAAACGTTCGACGCTTCATCGCCCTGGCCGCGGCATCCGACTCGCGTGCGCATGCAACTGACCCCGTGACATGCCTCAACGCTACTCCAGCGAACCGGCACTTGACATCTCCCTCGCAGCATGGTTGGTTAGTTACATCACCAACTAACCAGTGAACATGAAGCCACCAGAGAGCGAGTCATCTGTGATCGAAGAAGGCAAACCGATCTTCGTTCAGATCGCGGAACAAATCGAGAACGACATCATCGATGGCGCCATCGAGGAAGAGACGCAGGTCCCATCCACCAACGAGTTCGCTGTTTTCTACCGCATCAATCCGGCCACCGCAGGCAAGGGTGTCAACCGTCTGGTCGAAGACGGCATCCTCTACAAGAAACGAGGCATCGGAATGTTCGTCGCCGCAGGCGCACGGGCACGACTCGTGACCAACCGCACCGAAGAGTTCGCTGCCAGCTTCGTCAGGCCGCTGCTTGACGAGGCCGCCAAGCTCGGCATCGCGCCGAATCAGGTGGCCGCCATGATCCAGTCCGCCGCTTCGGCAGACACCACCAACCAGAAGGAGACGGTCACCTCATGACCACCACCACTCTCGCTCCCGCCGTGAGCGTCGAAGGTCTCACCAAGCGTTATGGAAAGTTCACCGCGGTCGACAACGTGAGCTTCCACGTGGAGTCGAACAAGATCTACGGCCTGCTCGGCCGCAACGGCGCGGGCAAGACCACCATCATGCAGTTACTCACCGGGCAACAGTTCGCCACCTCGGGCGAGATCTCGGTCTTCGGAGACTACCCCGCAGAGAACGCGCGTGTTCTGCAGCAGATCTGCTTCATCAAGGAAGCGCAGAAGTACCCGGACACTTTCAAGGTCAAGCACGTGCTGGCCAGCGCTCCGTGGTTCTTCGAGAATTGGGACGCCGACTTCGCCGACCGCCTGGTCGACGACTTCCGACTGCCGATGAAGCGCGACGTGAAGAAGGTCTCTCGTGGCCAGCTGTCGGCAATCGGCGTCATCGTCGGTCTCGCGTCGCGGGCACCGCTGACGTTCTTCGACGAGCCATACCTCGGCCTCGACGCCGTGGCTCGGCAGACCTTCTACGACCGTCTCCTCGAGGACTTCGCCGAGCATCCGCGCACCGTCATTCTCTCGACGCACCTGATCGACGAGGTCAGCAACCTGCTCGAGCACGTGCTCGTGATCGACGAGGGGCGCATCATCATCGATCAGGATGCAGAAGAGCTGCGCGGGAGTGCCAGCACCGTTGTTGGGAAGGCGACGGATGTCGACGCGTTCGTCGCCGGCCGCGACGTGCTACATCGCGAGGGCATCGGCGGTCTCGCCTCGGTGACCGTCAGCGGCCTTTCCGCTGCAGAACGCCGCACCGCCGCCGATGCCGGGCTCGAGCTCGCACCGGTGTCGCTGCAGCAGTTGATCGTGAGAAAGACGAGCGGCTCAGGAGCCGCGGCCCAGTCTGATTGGAGTGAAAGCGCATGACCACCACCGCCATCGAAAGAGAGACCACGCCCATGACCTCCACACCGGCCATGACGAGGCCCTTGCCTTCGCCGTTCGCCCGCATCTGGAACGTCGTCCGCCTGCATCTGGTCGACCGTCGGACCTACATCGGCATTCCGTGGATCATCGTCGCCTTCGCATTCCTCATCTCGATCGTCCTCTCAAACATCATCGGTTTCGTGACCGGTGACGGGCTCGGCGGAGCGGAGGCGACCGCAAACCAGCGGTACAGCTGGGCGGTGCTCGCCCCACAGTGGTATCTGATCGTCGTTGCGGTGCAGTCGATCGGGCTGACCTTCCCGTTCGCGCTCGGCTTCAGCGTGACCAGGCGAGACTTCTACCTCGGCACCTCGCTGATGTTCGTACTGATCTCGGCGTTCAACGCCGTCGCGTTCGCCGTGCTGACGCAGATCGAGAAGGTCACAGACGGCTGGTGGATGGGCACCTACATGTTCAACGCCCTCTGGTTCGGCGTCGATGGCTGGTACGTCGACCTGCTCTCGTTCTTCGTGCTGCAGCTGCTGGTGTTCTTCATCGGGGCATCCGTCACCACCATCTACATGCGCTGGCGCATCGTCGGAATGCTGGTGTTCGCCATCACCGTAGCCGTGGTGGTGCTCGGCACGCTCTCGCTGATCACCTTCACGTCGAGTTGGCCTGCGGTCGCCACGTGGTTCGGGCAGCAGGGCATCGCGGGGATCTTCCTCTGGCTCCTGGTGCCGACGGTGCTGGCAGCGGTCGGCGGATACGTCACGCTACGCAGGGCGACGCCGAAGAACTAGCTTGCGCGCGGCCTGAATCGCCGTTTGCGCCGAGAATTGCCGCTCCTGCGACGACACTCGGCGCAGACGGCGATTCTCGCGTTCGGTGGGCGAATGCCGCAGCTCGCGCCATCGCGAGTGTCACAGCCCGGGCGGCAGCAGGAAACCGTCGCCCAGCAACTCGCGCACCCGCGGCAGCAGCTGTTCAGTCAGTGCGTGTTCGTCGGCGTCAAGCAGGTGCGCCAGTGCAGCGATGATCGCGCTGACCGCGAGCTCCCCGTCGCAGGCGCCGACCAGGGCCGCGAGCGCCGTGTCGAGCTGCACCGACCGGCCGAAACCTCCGCCCTGGTGCAGCGTCATCAGGGTCGGATCGTCTGCACCCGGCCAGTAGTGGCGCTCCTCTGTGACGTCGGGAGCAACAGTGAATCTCGCCCTCGCGAGAGCCACGGCATCCGTTCTCGCATTCCAGTCGTGCGCCGCGAGGCACTCGGCGAGATGGGTGCCGAGCCCAGACCCGTTGGTGCCGAGTTCGCCATGCAGTCGCTCGAGACGGCGGAGCGGCTCGTCGCCGCCGACCGGCTTCCTCAGCAGCAGGTAACCGAAGCCGACCTGGCGCACCCCGCGGGCGGCGAAGTCGTCGAGCCAGGCGTCGTAGAGCCGGTCGAATTCCGCGGAGTCCGGAAGCGTGCCACCGTCGCGGATCCAGGTCTCGGCATACTCGGTCGGCAACTGCACCTCACGTTCGATGATCCAGGCGCCCTGCGCCGCTGCGTCGCCCGGATCCCCGAGCCAGTCGCGCAAGCGTTCGAACGCGTCGACTTCCTGGCCGCCGGCATCCGTTCGATACTCCCAATTGCCGAGCAGCTGCGCGATTCCGCCCGGGCTCAGGTGCTCGGCCGAGCCACGCACCACCGCTTCGACGATCGCGTCGCCGACGAGCCCGCCATCGCGATATTCGTAGCTCGGCACGCCGGCCACACGGGGCGTGATCACAAACGGCGGGTTGGAGATGATGTGGTCGAAACGCTCTCCCCCCACCGGCTCGAACAGGCTGCCGAGGCGAAATTCAATGTTCCGGATGCCGTTCAGCTCGGCATTCAGCGCCGCGAGTTCGAGTGCGCGTTCGGAGATATCGGTGGCGACGACCCGCTCGGCGTGACGGGCCGCGTGCATAGCCTGGATTCCGCAGCCGGTGCCGAGGTCGAGTGCACTCTTCACCGGGGTCGGGATCATCAACCCGGTGAGCGTGAGGGATGCTCCGCCGACGCCGAGGACGTGAGTCTCGGTGAGCGCGTGGCCGAGTGCGAGTTCGCCGAGGTCTGACGCTACCCACCAGCTGCCGGCGCCGTGTGCGTCGATGAAGCTGTACGGGCGGAGATCGAGGAGCGGTCGCACGTCAGCCGCTTCTCGGGTTACGAGGCCGAGTTGTTCGGCCCCGTCCAGCCCGAGTGCGGGAAATGCGTTGCCGGCATCCGCTGCCGACACCGGCAGCCCCAACACGAACAACTGCGCGAGAGTCGCTGACGGCTCGGTGCGTTCGAGCCTGTCACGCAGTGCAGCGAGCGCGCGCAGGGCTGGCACCCGCTGGTTGCGGTGCAGGGCCGCCTCCGCCGGGGCTCCCCACAGGCCGGTGAGCGCGCTGACGCTGAAGTTGGCAGTGGTGAGGTCGGCGCGGAGCCGGTCGATCAGTTCTGAAGTCACCGGTCCATTCAACTGCACGTCCCAACCGCAGCCGTCCAGCGCACAGTTCCGTGCCCGATTGCGCGGCCCTCTGTGGCTAATTCAGGAGATCTCGTGCCCACCGCATCCGTCACGGCGTCTTTCCGCCATTTCGGCGGCTGCCATTCCCGGATCTCCTGAGTTAGCCCCTCAGGTCAGAGCCAGCGCATGGTGAAGGCGCGCGCCAGCACGCCGCGGGTGGGGGGCAACGCGAGCGCCCGAACCAGCAGATTGCGTGCGGCGAGGCGTGGCCCGCGATAGGGCCTGCCCATCGCCATGTTGAAGCCGGCCTGGCGAACGGCCATCCGAGCAGCGCGACGGCGACGCTCACCCCAGTCGGCGAGAACGGATGCCGCGGCATCCGGGTCACGAAGCGCCCGTTCGATCGCCGGAACCAACGCCACCGCGTCGAGCCAGCCGAGGTTCATCCCCTGTCCGCCGATCGGACTGATCTCGTGGGCGGCGTCCCCGACGAGCACGACCCGGCCCAGGGCGAACTGCGACGCCAGCCGCTGCTGCACGCTGAACGGGCTCGGTGCATCCGTCGACGCCGTCAGCGAGACACCGGTGCGCGAACGGATGACTCCGGCCAGGTCAGCGGATGACGCATCGCCCCAGAGTCCGTCGGTCATCGCCACCCATCGGCGCCGACCATTCGGAAGGGGGAAGGACTCAACCACTCCACCGCGTTCGAAGTAGAGTGCCGCCGTCGACGCGCGCGAACCGTCGTCCGCATAGTCGGCCATCAGATAGGTCTCCCCGCCGCCGATCGACCGCCAGCCGATGCCGGCCGCGACTCGCATGGAGCTACGAGCTCCATCTGCGGCGATCACGTATCGAGACTGCACCGTGCGCGCCTGCACCGCGCGCGCCCGCTCTGTGCCGGTCGCACCGTCCGCCGCGCGAACGTGCACGTCGACATGATCGCCGCGGTCTTGCACGCCGACTGCTGTGCGCCCCTGCCGCAAGCTACCGGGTCGCAACTGTTCCAATCGTGTGCGCAGCAGCGCCTCAGTTTCGTACTGCGGGAGTGCTGCCACGAACGGGTACGACGCTCCCGTTCCAGCGAACGAGAGCCGCCCGAGCCGTCGCCCGTCGCAGTACACCTCGCCGTCGCCGATCTTCACGGCACGGCCCTGCAGTTCGTCTGCGACACCGATCCGCTCCAGCGCGGCCAGCGACGGCGGGTGGATGCCGATGGCGCGCGAGTGCATCGATGGCTTGGTGCGTTGCTCAAGGACCACAACGTCGACCCCGCGCTCGGCGAGGAGGCAGGCCAGAAGCACGCCGACCGGTCCCCCGCCGACGATGGTGACGTCACGCATCCGTCGCCGTGGTTTCGTCGGGCACGGGCCGCGATGTCTCCGGCGCCGTCCGGCCGGACCGCCGTGAGAGCGACCCTTCCGGCCCCGAGTGACCGGCGGAGCGGGCACTCGGGGCCGGAAAGGTCACAGTGGGCGAGGCGGAGGGGGCTGCTGGTGCCTGCCAGCGCAGCACCAGACGAGACGGGGCCTCGCGCGTGACGTGCCAGCCGGCAGGGAGCGCCGCCCGCAGTTCAGCAGCGCGGTAGCTGCGCCGAATCGACGTGAGTCCGTCCTGGCGAATGTACGAACCGCGGAAGAACGGCCACGTTCCCAATCCGAACCCGAGGTAGGCGAAGCGGCTGCGCTCGATATCTGCGTGCAGCACGCTACCGGTGCACAGGCGTTCAGAATCGAACAGCAGTCCGCCCAGTTCCGCTGCGGTGAGGTGGTGCAGCACATGATTCGATACGACGAAGTCGAACGTCGCCCCCTCTGCGACGAGCTCTGAACTGAGCGCCCGCCGAAAAGTCAGGCCACGCAGCTGCGGGAGCCCGGTCGCATAAGCGTGGGCGCGCGCATCAGGGTCGACCGCCGTCACTTCCAGCCGTAGCCCATCGCGCGCGGCCCAGCGCGCCAGCGAGCGCGCGACATCACCCCCACCGGAACCGACGTCAAGCAGCGTGCGCGGGCGCGTCGTCGACAGTTGCGGCCGGATGTCGCGCCGATACATCGTCTGCCACCCCGACACGAAGGGGTTCACGAACCGAAACTGGGCATATGTGCGCCGCAGCATCTGCGGATCGCAGTCCGGGCTGTCCATGATCTCGACAGCGCTTTCTGCCCGCGAGCGCAGCGACGGGATGCCCATGCTCGGCTACCGCGCGGTGACGGTCATCAGGCCGGTTTCGACCGTCAACCCAGGGCCGAACGCCATCGCACAAACCCGGTCGCCGTCTTCGGTTGCCTCGCCATCGAGAATCGCCTTCATGACGAACAACACCGTGGCACTCGACATATTGCCGTAGCGCCGCAGCGTCTCACGAGCCGGCACCAGCTGCGCCTCGCTCAGCCCGAGCTTCGCCTCGGTCTTGTCGAGGATGCTCCGGCCACCCGGGTGGATCGCCCAGTGCGCAATCGCCATGTTCAAAGGCTTTGCGAGCACGGCAACGGATGCCGGGGCGCTTTCCGAAGACGGGTCGTTGTCAGAGACGCTAGCCGCCGCCACCGTCACCGACAGCGACCCGTCAGGCTCAAGCAACTCAGCCAGTTCAGCATCGCGTGCGAGCAACGGCGCCAGCGCTCCCTCGATGTGCTCGTCGATGATGTGTGGAACGTAGGTGCTCAGCACCATCTCGAAGCCCTCATCGCCGATCTTCCAGGCCATGTCGCCCTCGCCGACCGGCGTGATGACGGTCTCGAAGTGGTCGAGATCCAGCGCCTTCTCGCCCGGTGCCGGCGCTCGGTTGCTCACGATGCAGGCCGCCGCACCGTCTGCGAACAACGACGACGCCACGATGGTGTCGGGGTCGTTCGACGTGCGCAGGTGCAGTGAACACAGTTCGGCGCTGACCACCAGCACCACGGCGTCCGGGTCTGCAAGGGCGAACTGTTTCGCTGTCCGCAGCGCGGGCATCGAGGCGTAACAGCCCATGAATCCCAGGTGATACCGCTGCGTCGCGGGGCTCAGGCCGAGCTCGCGCACGAGCATGTAGTCGGGGCCCGGCGCATAAAAACCGGTGCACGAGACCGTGACGACATGGGTCACGTCCGCCGCGTCGATGTCGGGGCAGGCCTCCAGCGCCCGTCGCCCTGCCTCAACGAAGAGCTTCGTGGCCTCGGTGATGTAGAGCTCGTTGCGCACGCGGGTTCCCGGCACGAGCAGCGTCTGCGTCTCCGGGTCAAAGAACTGCGGATCTGCGCCGTTGCCGTCAAGCGTGAGTTCATCGATGACGGTGTGCCGGGTCTCGATACCCGATACGTTGAAGGAGGTCGTGACGAGCCGTTGGGCGAGCCGACTGAGCCCGGGCTGGCTGGCGAAAACGTCGCGCACCTGCTCCTGATACAGAATCGTCGGCGGAACTGCAGTCTGGAGCGCTCTCAGCGTGACGGCCATATGGCCAGTGTTACACGCTGCTGTGGCCATCGGTAGGTCACACATGCAACACGCAGCCAGTCGGACCGCACAGGCAAACAACACAGACGGATGCCGATGGCCGGGCCGCGCCGCCGGCATCCGTCACTCGCTTGCCGGTCTGAACCTGCCTAAGGTGGCGAGAGAGATTTGTTCTTTCGAAAAGCCAAGCAGGGAGCCCATCATGGCCATGACCGTCGCCGACCAGCTCATCGCCCAGTTGACCGGAGCCGGGGTGCGCCGCATCTACGGCATCGTCGGCGACAGCCTCAACCCGATCGTCGACGCGGTTCGCCGCTCCGGCGGTTCAGCGAAGGGCGGCATCGACTGGGTGCACGTGCGCAACGAGGAGGCCGCGGCGTTTGCGGCCGGGGCAGAGGCGCAGCTCACCGGTCAGCTCGCTGTCTGTGCGGGGAGTTGCGGGCCGGGCAACCTGCACCTGATCAACGGCCTATACGACGCGCATCGCTCCGGCGCACCGGTGCTCGCGATCGCCAGCCACGTTCCGAGCCCCCAGATCGGCAGCAGCTTCTTTCAGGAGACGCACCCGGACCGGTTGTTCGTCGAGTGCTCCAACTACCGCGAGCTGGTCAGTACCGCCGCGCAGGCGCCGCGTGTGGTGAACATGGCCATGCGACACGCGATCGGGCTCGGCGGCGTTGCGGTGGTCACCCTCCCCGGCGACATTGCCGAGTTGGATGCCGTGGGCTCTGCGCCGACGCTCGAACTGACCCAGCGGCCGACGATCGTTCCCGCCGCCTCTGACGTCGAAGCCCTCGCCGCGGCGATCAACAAGGCAAAGCAGATCGCCATTTTCGCCGGCATCGGTACGGCCGGCGCCCACGACGAGGTCATCGCGTTCGCCGACCTGCTCGCGGCACCGATGGGGCACTCACTGCGCGGCAAGGAGTGGATTCAGTACGACAATCCGTTCGACGTCGGCATGACCGGGCTGATCGGCTACGGCGCCGCCCACGACGGCATCCACGACGCCGACCTGCTCATCCTGCTCGGCACCGACTTCCCCTATACCCAGTTCCTGCCAGACGGCAAGGACGTCGTGATCGCGCAGGTCGACATTCGCGCAGAGCACCTCGGCCGCAGGGCGAACGTGAGCGTTCCGGTGCACGGCGATGTGGCTGCGACGATCGCGGCCGTGACGCCGTTGATCACCCGCACAGCGAGCCGGCGATTCCTGGAGAAGACGCAGAAGCGGCATGACCAGCTGATGCACAAGGTGGACGGCAATCCGCGGAATGTGGAACGTCGCACCCCAATCCACCCGGAATACGCGGCCTCCATCCTCGACGACATCGCCGCTGACGATGCCATCTTCACGGCAGACACCGGCATGTGCAACGTTTGGTCTGCGCGCTACATCAACCCGAACGGTCGGCGACGGATGCTCGCCTCCATGCTGCACGGATCGATGGCCAACGCCCTGCCGCAGGCCATCGGCGCACAGGCCAGCCACCCGGGGCGACAGGTGGTGTCGATGTCGGGCGACGGCGGGCTCTCGATGTTGATGGGTGAACTGGTCACGGTGGCGGCCCAGAAGCTGCCGGTGAAGATCGTGGTGTTCAACAACTCGACGCTCGGCATGGTGAAGCTCGAGATGCTGGTCGACGGATATCCCGACTTCGGCGTCGACGTGCCGTCCGTTGACTACGCGGCGGTCGCCAACGCGCTGGGCATCTACGGGCAGCGGGTGGAGGATCCCAGTGGCATCCGAGGCGCATTCGAGCGGGCGCTGGAACATGACGGGCCCGCCCTGGTCGACCTGATCACCGACCCGCTCGCGCTCAGCCTGCCGCCGACGATCACCGGGGCGCAGGTGTTCGGGTTCGCGCTCGCGATTTCGAAGGTGGTCATGAACGGCGGAGTTGGCGAGGCCGTGCAGCTCGCGAAGACGAACATCCACAAGATCTGAAAACAATCAGGGCAGGCGTGCGAAGGTGCGGATTGCGCCGAGTGCCAGGAGGAAGCCAGCGGCGATGATCGCGGTGGCACCCCCGATGTAGGCGATGACCGTATCCGGGCTCTCACTGTTCGCGCCGAGGTAGGTGATGACAAACGCGACAGCGGTGACCACCAGAAACGGGACGACGATCCACCACAGCCACCCACGGCCGGCCGTGCGCCGGCCGGTCAGTGCCACCGGGCGCACCACTGCGAGCACGGCACCCACCAGGCACCCCCAGACGGCGACAACCAGCAGTGCCGCGATCACATCGCTCGGACGATGCCATTGATTGGCGAGCGTCGACACCCCGGCAAGCACGGTGAACGCTGCTCCCCACCCGGCGACGGCCGGCCGAGCACGCGGGCTGGAGACGAGGAAAACGGCGAGGGCGGATGCCGCGGCCACGGTTGTATGCCCAGACGGGAATGAGCTGTCTGCGAAGCCCTCTACCCCGAGATCCGGGCGGTCGAAGACGACGTATTTCAGAATCTGGGTGGTCGCCGCGGCCGCTACGGCAGCACAGAGCGCGACCAGGAGCGTCAACCAGTTGCGTCGGACGACCGCGATGACCACCGTGAGCAGACCGCCGACCACACCAGAGATCATGGGCAACGCATCCAGTAGTCTGCGGGTGAACGGCGTCACGCTCCGCCAGCCGAAATCGGCACCATCGTAGGCCAGCTGGTCAACGGTCTGGCCGATCTGGGTGCGCACGAAGAAGACGTACAGCAGCGCCAGGACCACCGCTGCGGCCAGCGCCGCCGCCAGGTAGCGGATCGGGCTCGCTCTCGTACTCGCACGCATTCGTTAATGTTCCCACAGCAGAATGTACGACTGCTTCACGCGCCCGCGACTTCCGACCCGCTAGGGTCATGCCATGAGCAGCCGAGACACCGAACCGCACGGCAATCGATTCTGGCCGTTCGGCCCCGCACAGTGGATCGCGGTGATCCTGATCGTGCTGGCCATCGTCTTCGTCGCGCAGAACCGTGCGTCGATGGCGATCCACCTGTTCTGGATGACGATCAGCGCCCCGCAGTGGTTCGTTCTCGTGCTGCTGGTGATCGTCGGCCTCGTCGCCGGCTATCTCCTCGGCAGGCGCCGCGCGAAGAACCGCGGTCGCTGATCCGTTCCCGATGGGCTGACCCGGTCACGGATGCCACGGCGCACGTGTTCACACCAGCGCGAGAACGACCTTGCCGCGCACGTGCCCGGCGATGAGGTGCTCGTAGGCGTCGCGCACACGCTCCAGCGGAAAGACGGTGTCGATCGGCAGCACAATCTCACCCGCCGCGATGAGTGCCGCCAGTTCACCGACCCGCTGAGGATCAACTCCCGCGCCTCCGACGCCGGCGATTCCGGCATCCGTTCGATGCCCGCGCGCAGCGATCGTGTTGATGCGGCGACCGGGCACGCCGAGCTTCAAGGCCGCGTCGATCGTCTCCGGGCCGTGGTTGTCGAGAGCGGCCGTGATGCGCGGCACCACCGAACGCACTCGCTTGACAAGCCCTTCACCGTAGGCGACGGGAATCACCCCGAGCCCGCGCAGGAATTCATGGTTGCGCTCGCTCGCCGTTCCGACCACGGTCGCGCCTCTGCGAATGGCCAGCTGCGCTGCGAGCACGCCGACGCCGCCCGCCGCCGCACTCACCAGCACCGTGTCGTCTGGGGTGAGCGCGAGCGACTCGACCGTGGCGATCGCCGTGCGCCCGGAAATGTCGAGGGAACCGGCTTCGTCGAAGCTGAGTTCATCCGGCTTTGGCACCAGGGTGCCAGGGTCGACCAGCACATAGTCGGCCTGCGCGAACATCCGTTTGCCACCGAAGACGGCATCGCCGGCCTGCACGCCAGTCGACCCGTGGCCGACCTCGTCGACGAAGCCGGCGAAGTCGTTGCCGTTTCCGCACGGCGGCACGGCATGGTAGGTGGCGGCCGACGGCCCGCCGTGGAAGATCTTCCAGTCGACCGGGTTAAGTCCGCCCGCGTGCACGCGCACCCTCACCTGCCCGGGGCCGGGCAGCGGCGGATCGTCTTCGGTCTCGATATGGAGCACGTCTGGCCCACCGAACCGGTCGAAGCGTACATAGCGTGCCATGGCCCCAGCCTAGGCATTCCGAACGGATACCGCGCGGCCACTCGATCCCTTTTCTGCCTGCCGCGGCATCCGTCGCCCTCGAATTGGTGTCACCGGGAGTGGCGCCGGTCGCGTGGCGTACACCAAATGTTCAACTGGGCATGATCGAATAATCACCAGTACCGTTAGTGCGCACGCCGCAGAGTGCGTACTTGCCAACGAATGGAAAGCTCTGTGAGCATTCGAACGGCCGAATACCCGAGGCCGGATCATTTCCTGCTCCACCTCAGCGACACGCATCTGCTTGCAGGAGGCAATCGCCTCTACGACACGGTAGACAGCGCAGCGCACCTGACCCAGCTCTTTGCCGAGCTGGAGTCCTCCGGCGGCCGACCGGAGGCCATCGTCTTCACCGGCGATCTCGCCGACAGGGGCGAGCCAGGCGCCTATGATCGGTTGCGCGCCATCGTCGAGCCGGCCGCCGAGCGCCTGGGCGCAAGGGTCATCTGGGTGATGGGAAACCACGACGACCGAGCCTCGTTCCGCACCAATCTGCTCGGCGAGCTGCCGACGACGAACCCGGTCGACAGCGTCACCGACGTCAACGGGCTCCGAGTGATCACGCTGGACTCATCTGTCCCCGGCCACCATCACGGTGAAATCAGGCCGGACCAGCTCGACTGGCTCGCCGGGGAACTCTCCGTGCCTGCGCCAGACGGCACGATTCTGGCGATGCACCACCCGCCAGTGCCGAGCGTGCTCGAGCTGGCCGTCTCGGTCGAATTGCGCGACCAGTCGGGCCTGGCCGAGGTGCTCAGGGGCACGGATGTGCGCAGCATCATCGCCGGTCACCTGCACTATTCGTCGACAGCGACGTTTGCCGGCATTCCGGTGTCGGTAGCATCGGCCACCTGCTACACCCAAGACCTCAACGTTCCGGTCGGCGGTACGCGCGGACGGGACGGCGCCAGGGCTTTCAACCTGGTGCACGTCTACCCAGACACGGTCCTGCACTCCGTGGTGCCGCTCGGCAGCTACCCCGCCCTCGACTACATCGACGCGGAAGAGAGTGCGCAGAGGCTCGGCGCCTCCGGCATCGAGATCCGGCCGGCGGGTTCTCTTCCCGCATTCCGTGAGCCGCCCATGACTCGCCCGATCCCGGTACTGCGCTGATCGCTCCGTTTCGTCGCGGAGCGTAGCGCAGTCCGTCTGACGGTACTCGTCTTCAGTGCGAGAACGACTGAGTTCGGTTCTGGGCAGGCATCGGTGATGCCAGGCTGTCCAGGTAGGCCGTCTCCGCGATGATTCCGTCGAGCAAGTCCCTGGCGCGGTCCATGCTGAGTCCGTTGCGCACCACAATTCGCTGAACCGTGCGGTCGCTCAGATTGTCTGGCATCGGATATGCCGGCACCAGCCACCCTCTCATGCGCAGACGATCGGAGAGATCGTAGAGGCTCCAGTTCGTGGTGTGACCTGGTCGCAACTGCCACGCGAATACGGGGATGTCGGATCCGTCGCTCCAGAGGTCGAATGCACCGATCTTGGAAATTCCGTCGGAGAGGAACAGCGCGACATCCTGCGCACCTTGCTGGATGGCCCGGTATCCCTCCATTCCGAGGCGGAGGAACAGATAGTACTGCAGCAGGATCTGGGCACCCGGCCGGGAGAAATTGAGCGCAAAGGTCGGCATGCTTCCGCCGAGGTAGCTGACATTGAAGATCAGGTCTTCCGGGAGCCATTCCGTCTCGCGCCAGACGACCCAGCCCACACCAGGGTAGACGCCACCGTATTTGTGCCCTGACGTGCTGATCGAGTGAACGCGTTCCAGCCGGAAGTCCCAGAGAAGATCGCGTTGCAGGAATGGCGCGATCATGGCCCCGGATGCGCCGTCTACGTGAATCGGGACATCGAGTCCTGTTCTCTCCTGAATCGCGTCGAGCGCCGCTGCGATCTCGGCGATCGGTTCATAGACGCCGGTGTAGGTGACGCCCATGATGGCGACGACCCCAATGGTGTCCTCGTCTATATAGTCGGCGAGATCGTGCCCGTCGAACACCTTGTGGTCGTCGGTCATGGGAACAAAACGCGCCTCGACATCCCAGTAGTTGCAAAACTTCTCCCAGCACACCTGCACGGCCGAACTCATGACCAGGTTCGGTCTGTCGGTCGGCTTGCCTTCGGCCGCCCGTGCGTGCTGCCAGCGGCGCTTCATGGCCAGGCCTCCGAGCATGCAGGCTTCGGATGAGCCGGTCGTCGATGTGCCGATGGCGCGATCGGCATCTGGGGCGTTCCAGAGGTTCGCCAGCATCCGCCAGCAGGTGTCTTCGATGGCCGCCGTACCTGGGTACTCGTCCTTGTCGATCATGTTCTTGTCGTAGGACTCTGCATAGAGCTTGTCGGCATACTCATCCATCCAGGTGCTCACGAAGGTCGCCAGGTTGAGCCTGGCATTTCCGTCGAGCATGGTCTCATCATGGACGAGCTGGTACGCCGTCTCCGGGAGGAGTTCCTCGTCCGCCAGGCGGGTGCGCTTCGTGGCACTCCCCTCTGCGGCACGGTCGAAAAGTGGAATGAGTTCATCGGTTCCGGCCGGTGCATTCACAAAGGCGTCCTCTCGCTGGTTTCTCTCACTCTAGGGACAAACCGTCAGCGAAAGGACCCCGCACTGAAACGATGCAGCGAAATGATGAGCGAAGCCCGCTTCACTCCTGCCCGGCGACCGCCGAAATTCCGCCCACTCCGTCGAGCGGGGATGAGTAGCTCTCTTCCGATCGCCGGCTCAGGCCGTCTGCGCCGATCTCAGGCACCCGCTCCCACGGTGCGGGAAACGGAAAGTAGCGCTCAAGGAAGTCGGTCACGGCCTCGCGGCGCACCTCGTCAGAGATTTCAGGGAAGCTGCCGTCGTTCAGGCAGAACATGTCCTGGTCGCGGCGCTTCCGCAGCTTGTTCATCTGGCGGAGCGCCAGCCGCAGCGTCGTCTCGACGTACAGCGACCTGGCCTGCGTCTGCGCGACGGCGCGCCCGGTCATCAGCGCGTAGTAGTGGTACAGCGAATTGGTCACTGAGATGTCGGTGGCCGACCGGAACCGGCTGGCAGCGGTGCGGGCGAAGTCCTCTGGGAACTCGCACTCGAGCTCCTGCATCACGCTCTTGCGGAGCGGTGCGGCGGTGTGCTCGAGATGGCGGGTGGTGACCTTGCCGAAACGTTCGAGGAGCAGCGCCCGGTTCACCCGCGCCGCGTTTTCGAAGCCGCTGCGTGTCGGGTCGTTCTCCCCCAGTCCGATACGGGTGGGCGCCTCGATGAATTTCGTGACACCGCCGGGTGAGAAGAACAGCTCCGGCCCGATCGGTCGCCCGAAGAACATGTCGTCGTTGGAGTACAGGAAGTGCTCCGCAATGCCAGGGATGTTGTGCAGCTGACTCTCGACGGCGTGCGAATTGTGTGTCGGCAGCACGTTCGTGTCTGCGAAGAACTCCTCGCTGCGCATGATGGTGACCCGCGGGTGGTCGGCCAGCCAGGCCGGCGCGGGCGAGTCTGTCGCGATGAAGATTCGCCGCACCCAGGGAGCGAAGAGATACACACTCCGCAACGCATACTTCAACTCATCGATCTGGCGGAACCGGGCGTCGGACTCGTCGCCTTCCCCGACGACGTACGCCTGCATCCGTTTCGCGCGTTCACGCTGGAAGTCGGTCGACGAGCCGTCGACCCAGGAGAACACCATGTCGATGTCGAAGGAGACGTCGCTGGCGAGGTCGTCGAACATGCTTTGCAGGGTGCGCCAGGTGCGTCCGTAGCGCTCGATGGTGGTCTCACGCGCCTCGGAGCGCGGCATCCGTTGGCGCATCAGTGCGTTCTCAACCGGGGCGATGATCTCGTCGTCGCCGAAGCGCCAGAACTCCAGCTGGAACGCGGTGTCTGCACCGTAGCGCAGGCGCCCGATCGGTTCGATCCGGGGCCGGTAGACACGGAAAACGGATGCCTTACGGTGCGTCATCAGGCCGCCGTCGGCGAGCAGCGCGGCCTGCACGTCGCGCCGCGCCTTGGTTGCGCGAGTGGCCACCACCTCGTCGTACGGGCGCACGTAGAAGGGTTCGTTGACAAACACCTCTGCGAAGATGCGGGTGATCTCCTTGCGGCGCTTGCGGTCGACTGCGATGACCGGGCGATCGTTGTCGCCGCGCACCAGCAGAAACTCGATGCCGGCGTTGTCGAGTACGTCGCGAACGGCGAGGAGGTCTTTGACCATCGACTCGTACGGGGTGAAGTGCCCGTTGATGAGGGAGATCTCGCCCTTCCGCACGACCACGTCTTCGCGGTCGAACCGGCGGGTGCGCGAATCCTGGGTGACCAGCACCAGTTCCGGCTCGCGGCTGAGCGACAACACGGGCATCGAGCCGGTGTCGGTGGCGACTGGTTCGTCCGTCGGCCTGGGTTCGGCGCGTTTCGAAGTCGATCCCTGGGAGTCTGTGCGCTTCGATGCCGAACGGTCGAATGTGGCCATGGTCCTCCTGAAGGGAATCGATATACGTGTGTTCGTGAGTCAGCCACGCGCGTCGGCGGGGTTGCGTCCTGGGGTGCTTTCGGCTCTTCCGGAGGACTGCGCGGCGGTGCGGTCCTGCCGTTGCGTTACGGCCCGGGTGCGCGGGCTGCCGAGGTACGCTGTGGCGCTTTCTCAGTGTACGTCGCTTAGCTGGGCGATCGTGGTGCAGACTGGTCGTCGGTATCGGGAGCCGACACGGCAGGGGAGGCACTGCCTGGCGGGTGGTCGGCAGGGTGGTCGGCAGGGTGGTCAAGGGGGTGGCCGGCCAGGTAGTCGGCCAGCACCCTCGCCTGATTCAACTCCGGATCTTTGGCGCTGTACACCAGCGTGGTATTCGCGCCGGCTCGCTCGTTCTGCCCGACGTGGTCCTGCAACTCGGAGAGAGCGGCGTTCGTGCCCGCGTCAGCTGTCAGTTCTGCGCGGTAGCGGCGGGTGAACTCGTCGATCTGCTCCGGATCGTGATTCCACCAGTGACGCAGCTCGGTCGACGGCGCCACTTCCTTGAGCCAGAGATCCGCATTCGCGCGTTCCTTGGTGATGCCGCGCGGCCAGATTCGGTCGACCAGCACGCGAAAGCCGTCATCGGCCGATGGGTCGTCGTACACCCGCTTGATTCGAATTGTCACTCTGGTTTCCCTTCATCTTCCGATGCGCCTCTTGTTGCGTCGACGGCGGCGGCCTCGAGGTCATGCGGGTCTGTCACCGGCAGCCGGCAGACGAAATCGCGACACAGGTATGCAGTCGGCAGCCCTGCCTGTGCGCCTCGGCCGTCGAAGAGTTCGAATCCGCGCGCCTGGAACTGCTGCGCCTGACTGACGGTGACGGATGTCGTGAGCGCGCCGGTGCGACGCGCTGCGGTTTCCAGCATGGCGGCCCGACTGGGGGCGGCGGTTGTGGCGGCGGCAGTGGTGACGGCCGCAGTGGTGGCATCTGGCGACACCACCACCAGTTGGTCGACCGGGGCGTGAAGCCGCTCCACCAGGCGGAGGGCAGCGCCGAACGCGATCGGCCGGGCGGGGGCGAGATTCGTGAGGATGGACATGCCGCTCACCGCGGCAGAACGGTACCGCTCGTCGGCAGTGAGCAGATAGAGCGTGTAGGCAGCATCAGCGCTCGCGGTCAGACCAGACGGATATGCGCCCTCGGACGGGTCGACATCGACCGCGAGGCCTTGCGCAGCGAGCACGGGATCTGCGCCGTTCGGGGCACGAAACGGCGCGGCTGCGGCATCTGGTGCGGCCCCACCGTCGGCAGCGGCACCGTCTGCACTGGCACCGTCGGCACTACCACCATCGGCACTACCACCATCGGCACTGTCGGGGGCTGCCGATAGCGTGCTGTTTATGAGGCTGCGCGCGGCCGTGGCGTAGCGCACCTCTCCGGTGACCAGAGCAAGCTCGAGGAGGCCTTGTGCGAACATCCCGAAGTCCTCCAGCGTGGCGCGTGCGCTGGAGACCCGCGCGCCGAAGGAGCCGAATTCAGACGAGCCGGATTCAGACGAGCCGGAATCAATGGACGCCCGAACGAGTGTGCCGTCAGGGCGGAGATGATTGGCGAGTAGAAAGTCGGCCGCATCCCGAGCCGCGGTGATCAGGCTCTCATCTCCGAACGCGAAGCCTGCGCGGGCGAGTGCCGTGATGGCGAGCCCGTTCCAGCCGGTGAGCACCTTGGTGTCGAGTGCGGGCGGCGTTTCGCGCGTGCGTTCGTCTTCGCCGAGTGCATAGTATCCGCCTTCGACGCGGTGCCCAGCGACGGTGCTCTCCGAGTCTTGCGCGCTGGCGAAACCTCCGCTCGGCAGCCGCATCACTGTCGTGAGGTAGCGGGCAACACCCTCGGCAACCGTGCGTGCCCAGGCCTCGCCCGTGTGCTTCCAGGCGAGGGTATACAGGTCGAGCAGCTGGGCGTTGTCGTACAGCATGCGTTCATAGTGCGGGTCGCTCCAGTCCCGGCCGGTTGCGTAACGGAAGAACCCACCTTCGATGGGGTCGCGCAGTGGAGACGCACCCATGCGCTTGAGGGTGCGGAGCGCGAGTTCGCGTCCGTCGGGGCGGTCGAGCAGAAACCCGAGGGTTGGCGCGACCGGAAACTTCGGCGCGCCGCCGAAGCCGCCGAATGTGGTGTCTTCATAGGCGCCGAGTTCTGCCACGGCAGCGGCGAGGGTCTCCGTCGCCGGCAGCGTGCCAGACGGAGCAGTGTTCGCGGCGACCTCGGCGAGCGCCTCTGACACCCGGGCCGCCGTGGAGGTGACCTCGTCTCGGCGCGTTGTCCAGGCATCCGTCACCGCCTCGAGCACCTGCCGGAACGCCGGGTGCCCCTGCGCCGGCTGCGGGGGAAAGTAGGTGCCGGCATAGAAGGCCTGACCGGCCGGCGTGACGAACACGTTGAGCGGCCAGCCGAGGTTGCCGGTGAAGGCTCCTGCAGCGGCGAGGTAGCCGGCGTCGACGTCTGGGTGCTCCTCGCGGTCGACCTTGATGCTCACGAAGTTCGCGTTCAGGTACTCCGCGAGCGATGGATCGCTGAAACTCTCCCTGGCCATGACGTGGCACCAGTGACAGGTCGAGTATCCGATCGAGACCAGCACCGGAACGTCGCGCTGCTCGGCCTCGGCGAATGCGTCTGCGCCCCAGCTGTGCCAGTCGACCGGGTTCTCGGCGTGAGACCGCAGGTACGGGCTGATGGCGTCGGCGAGGCGGTTGGGCATGATTCCATTCTGCTCCGTTCACCTGGATTGACTAGGGTTGTGCCACTGCGAGCGAGGAGGCGGGATGATGGAGACACATCTCGCCGCGCGATTACGGGCTGCGGCCGACACCGATCCGACGCTTCTGCGCGAACTGCGCGCGGCCTATGGCGGCCGCTTTGATGTCCTGGATGCGCTGTGGTGGCGCGAAAACCCGCTCTCCCCCACACCGGCTGGACTCGACGACCCGGCCGCGGAGCTCAGGGAACTGCAGTCAGCCGTGTATTCGCGAGCATCTGCTGACGAACCTTTCGTGGAGTTCACCGACCCAGAAACCGGCGAAACACGGCACGCCACTCCCAGCGAACGCCGGCTGAATGAGGTGCGCAGACAGCTGGCGGACGATGCGGCGGAACTGGACGCGGTGCTCGATCGGTTCAGCGACTGGCCAACGAGAATGGCCCCGGCCAACGAAGACGCCACGAACCCAGGTTTTGCGACATCAGATGCCATGCCGACATTTGCCACGCCGACAAATGCTGCGATGACGGATGTTGCGGGCAACGCCGGCCGACCGGGATCTGAAGCGGAGTTTTCCGACCGATTCTCACGAATCCCGTTCCGCCGCACACTTCTGCTGCTCGCAACCGGAGCGGCGGCGGGCGTACTGATCACCCTCGGCGTCCAGGCCGTGCAGGGACCACCGGCCTCCACCGAAGCCGCATCAGACTCACAGCCCCTCACCGAATACGACGGAACCATCCAGGCCGAGGCTCGTGACGAGGACGGTACTCCCGGCAGCTCGAACGTGTTGGCGATCTTCGATCAACCGGCCCAGTTCCCAGGCGACACGGTTCCGAACCTCGGCTCCGCGTATATCCCGGAGTCGATCCGCTCCGTGTTCGGTGCAACGCCCAGCGTCGACGGATTCGGCGTGTACGTCGCCCAGCGCGGCGTCAGTCAGTACTGCATCATCGTTCAGAACGCCGACCTCACCGGCAGCACGGAGTGCGCGGGCGCAAGTGTGATCGAGAAGTACGGCCTGCGACTGGACGCTGTTGTGCTCGGGCGCGGCTCAGATGCCACGGACGGCCCGCTCGACACCCTGCTCGACCTGCGGGTGAGCTGGGGTCAGGACGGCACCTTCAGCGGTGGAACCACCCGCCACGTCGCGCCCTAAGGTCGGGATCCACACATGAGAATCCTGAGCAACTCAAGCTAAGCGGAACGGCGCGCGGCCGCCTCCGCCTCCGCCCGAGCAGCTACGACGTGCAGGTTCTCCGGGCGTGACAAACCGAGGTGCTCCCGCAGGGTGCGCCCCTCGTACTCGCTGCGGAACAGCCCGCGACGCACCAGTTCGGGAACCACTCCCGTCGTGAACGACGAGAACTGGTCGCCCATGAACGCCGTCAGCACGTTGAAGCCGTCGACCGCACCCGACGCGAACCACGTCTCGAAATGATCGGCAACCGACACCGCGTCCCCGACCACCACCGAAGACGGAATCACGTGCGTGACCAGCACGTGCCGATAGGTGACCGGCCGGTCCGCACTGCCGACCCTTCGGCCGGTGCGCGCCGCGACGCGCTCCAGGAGCCCCTGCCCGACATCGCTGAATCGCGCCGCAACCTTCGCAGGAATCTCGTCGTCAAGCCCACGAGGCCCCAGCGCAATACCGACCACCTGCGACAGCGCCCTGATCGAGCGCCCCTTCGGGAAGTCGGGCGCCTGCGACAGCCCTGACCCGTCGTCGAGCGGAACCAGCGACACCAGCGTGTCGAAGATCTCCCACGCGGCCTGGGTCGTCTCCGCGACGATCGGCAGCACCGGAGTGATCACCTTGAGCTGCGAGGGGTCACGGCCGACGGATGCCGCCTGACGCTTGATATCGGCGGTGAACGCCACCGCGTCTTCGAGCGTCGGCTGTGCCACCAGGGCGAGGTCCGCGACATCCCGAACCAGCTGCCTGGAGCGCACGGAGGTGCCCGCGTGCACGATCGGCAGGTGCCCCTGCACCGGGCGCGCCACGTTCAACGGACCAGCCACCCGCACGTGCTCCCCCACGAAGTCGGTGCGGTGCAGACGTTCGGGGTCGATGAGCACGCCACCCTGGCGATCGCGCCGGAACGCGTCGTCTTCCCAGCTGTCCCAGAGCAGCTTCACCGCGTCGACGAACTCCTCTGCCCGGTCGTACCGGTGCTCGTTGCCCCAGTGCGCATCGCGCCCGTGGTTGCCGGCCGCCCGTGGCTCCGCCCCGGTAACCAGGTTGAGTCCGGCGCGTCCACCGCTCAGCAGGTCGACGGATGCCGTGGCCCGCGCGAGCGTGTACGGGTCGCTGTATGTGGTGTTGGCTGTGGCGATCAGGCCGATGCGCTTAGTGACGCCGGCCAGGTACGTGATCGCCGAGAGCGGGTCGATGCGGGCGAGCAGATACGGGTCGCGAAACTCGAGGTCGTGCCCGGTCGCCAGCCAGTCGCCGAAGAAGATGTAGTCGAGCTTCGCTGCCTCGGCTGCTTTTGCAGTGCGCCGGATCACGGCGGCATCGCCGAGTGGGTTGTTGTGCGCGCCTGGGTAGCGCCACCCAGACGGATACGCCCCGAGGGCACGGAACATGGCACCAAGAATGATCTGCTCGCTCATGCCTGCACGCTAAGCCCGCCGGCCACGTCGCGGCGAGCGTGTTACGGCTCCGCCTTCACAGTGCGACACCCGGCGTAACCTGCCGGTCGAGGTCTTGACGCAACCCGGCGGGCACGCGACGGATCTCAGACGACTTCTGCCAGCATCCGTCGCCTGCGTTGAATTCGCACCCAGACGATGAACCCGACCAGCGTAAACACGCCGTAGAACAGGTAGAGCAATGCTGAGGCGTAGTAGCCGGCGCTGAACAGCAGCGGAACGCCGACGATGTCGACGGCGATCCAGATGAGCCAGAATTCGGTCCAGCCCTTCGCCATGCCCCAGGTGGCGAGGAGGGAGCCCATGAAGATCCAGGCGTCTGCCCAGACCGGTTCGAACGAGCCGAGCGCCCGGAAAACGGGCGTCAGGAGCAGCGTGCCGCCGACCAGGACCACGGCGATGATAATGCGCGCCCTGGTGCCCGCCCAGTGCGGTTCGACGGCGACGCGGGTTGCGGAGTTGCGACTGCGCGACCACTGCACCCAGCCATATACCGACACGAGGATGAACATGACCTGACGGCCGGCCTGGCCATAGAGGTTGATCGGGTTCGGGGTGTCGAAGACGGCGCCGAGAAAGACGGTGAACAGCAGCACATTGCCGACCAGGCCGATGGGCCAGGCCCAGACCTTGCGTCGCATGCCGCCGAGGGCGCTGGCGAGTCCGAACGCGTTGCCGACGACCTCGCGCCAGAGGATGACCTGATCGCCGATCTGGAGCTGGGCGTCGAACAGCCACTCGATCGGGTTCACCTGCCCACCTCCCTGTTGCCTGTTCGGCTGGCCGCGGCGAAGGTCGCTCCGCCGTGTCACGCAGACCAAACCTATTCCTTCGGCGGTCTATTCCGTGACGTGCACGGCCACTCCGGCTAGGCAGCGCAGCCGTATGCGCCGGCACCTGGCGCGAGCACCGGAGCCCAGTCCGGACGAGGGCGTTCGTCGCCGATGACCGACCAGTGGCCGTCGGAGAGTTCGTACCGGCACGCGACGGCGGATGCCGAGAACGCGTGCAGTGCGTCGACCAGCGCCGTGACATCCGCCGCCGAAGACCCCACCCCGAAGCTTGCGCGCAGTGCAGGGGAGGTGACGCCGAGCCGATCGAGCAGCGGGTGCGCACAGAACTTGCCGTCGCGCACGCCGATGCCCCATTCGGCGGAGAGATACGTCGCCAATAGCCGGGAATCAACACCGTCGACGACGAAGCCGACCACCCCGACCGGGTCGACCGAATCGGGGAAGAGCTGCAGCACTCGGGCGCCGGGAACGGTGGCGAGTCCGTCGATCAACTGCCGCCGCAGGGTCGACTCGTGCTCGAGCCAAGCGGATTGATCGAGTGCGGAAAGGTCCTGCACCGCACGCGCCAGTGCGACCGCACCGAGCACATTCGGCGAGCCGGCTTCGTGACGAGCAGCACCGTTTCGCCAGATTGCCTCTGCCCCGGACGCGGCATGGTAGGCCACACTGCTGACCGCCCCACCGCCGAGCAGGTACGGCGCCCCGGCATCCAGCCAGTCACCGCGCCCGACGAGCACTCCGGTGCCGAATGGCGCATAGGTCTTGTGGCCGGAGAAGGCAAGGTAGTCGATGCCGTCGCGGGCGAGATCGACCGGCCGGTGCGGCACCAGCTGGGCGCCGTCCACCGCCAGGCGGGCGCCGTAGCGGTGAGCGATCGACGCGAGGCTGCGCAAGGGCAGGGTCTCGCCGGTCACGTTGCTCGCGCCGGTCACCGTCAGCAGCGCCGCGGGGCGAGCAGCGAGTTCGGTGCCAACCCGGTCAAGCGTCTCCTCGAGCGTGGCGCCGGCGGCCACGATGCGCCCGGTCGTCTGCGTCCACGGCAGCAGGTTCGCGTGGTGCTCGATGTCGAGCAGCACCGTCTCCCCCTGCACAATGCCGGCGAGCAGGTTCAGCGAGTCCGTCGTGTTGCGCGTGAAGATGACATGGTCGCCCTCCCTGGCGCCGACGAAGTCCCCGACCACGGAACGGGCGCCCTCATATGCCGAGGTGGAGACCTGCGACGCGTATCCGGCCCCGCGGTGCACGCTCGCATAGAGCGGCAGCACGTCACCGAGATGCGCGGCAACGCTCGCCAGCGCCGGCGTGGAGGCGGCGTAGTCGAGGTTCACGTAGCGTGTGCTGCTTCCGTCGACGAGGGGCACCGAAAGGTCTCCCCCGACAACCGGAAGCAATGGACAATCCGCGGTGGCCACGACGATCTACCAGGCCGCAGCGGCGGCGGTGGAGACAGCTGCGGTGGAGACGCCGACGGATGCGACTCCACCGGCCGCGTGGGTTCCGGCGCCCTGGTCGGCCGCAGGCGGGCGCGGCGCGGCATCCGGAACCGCTGCGAGCCGTACCGCGCGGTCTCCGATCGGCACGACCGACGGTGGCTCGCCCGTCAGGCTCGCGCGAATCAAGGGCAGCCCGCGGGTGATCGCCTGCGTGATCCTGGCGCGCAACGCGTCGCTGCTGACCTCGTAGTTGGTGAAGTCAGAGTCATTCGCGTACACGCCGATCGGCAGGGTGAGCGCCTGGAAGAAGCTGAACAGCGGCCGAAACTGGTGCTCGAGAATGAGCGCGTGCCGGTCACTCCCGCCGGTCGCGGCCAGCAGCACCGGCGTGTCGATCAGCGTGTACTGACCGACGAAGTCGAACACGTGCTTGAACAGGCCGGTGAATGACGCCCGGTACACCGGCGACGCAACAACCAGCAGGTCAGCCCCTTCGATCTGGCGCAGTTCGGCTTCCGCGCGAGCCGAGAGTTGGTCGCGGTTCAGCGCACCCGAGAACTCGGTACCCACCTCGCTGAGTTCGATCAGGTGGGTCTCAACCGGAAGCGCGAGTTCTAACGCGCCCAGGATCTCTCGCACCAGCACCGTGGTTTTCGACGGTGCGTGCAGGCTTCCGGAGACGGCGACGACGTTCAGTGAGTTCGACATGGTCCGACGCTAGAACCGGTGAACGGATGTCGCCAGCAGGGCCGACACACGGCGTAAGGATCGTCACACGACGTAAGAAACCCGCCCCCAGCGCTTTCGCCCCCGGTTCGCTCTGTGAGGTGCCAACTTTCCCTAGTTACGAGCGCGTCCCACTAGGACTTCTTGTCCCCTCACGGCGCCTGGGCCTCGTCAGTTGACGTCGTTGGGGTGCCCGCCCATGCGACCGGAGCGCTCAAGGCCGGAGATCGCCGCCACCTCAGAGTCACTCAGCGCGAAGTCGAGTACGTCGAAGTTCTCGGCCATGCGCTCGCGCGAGTTCGACTTCGGGAACACGATGTTGCCGGTCTGCAGGTGCCAGCGGATGACCACCTGGGCCGGTGTCTTGTCGTGAGCCTCTGCGGCGACGGCGACAACGGTTTCTTCGAACAAGGGATACTTGCCCTGACCGAGCGGCCCCCAGGCCTCGATCGCGATGCCCTTCCGCCTGGCGAACTCGGTCACCTTCTGCTGCTGGTGTGCCGGGTGAAGTTCGATCTGATTGACGGCCGGCACGACCTCGGTCTCGGCAAGGAGCCGCTGCAAATGGGCTTCCTCGAAGTTGGAGACTCCGATCGACCGCGCCCGGCCGGACTCACGAATCTTCTCCAGAGACTTCCAGGCGTCGACGAACCGGCCATTCGCCGGTGCCGGCCAGTGGATCAGGTAGAGGTCGACATAGTCAAGCCCGAGCTTCTCCAGGCTTTCATCGAACGCATCGAGCGCATCGCCCTGACGGGCGTTCCACAGCTTGGTGGTGACGTAGAGCTCGCCCCTGTCGATACCGGATGTCGCGATCGCGTCGCCGACGCCCTGCTCATTCCCGTAGATGGCGGCGGTGTCCAGGTGCCGGTAACCCACGCGGAGCGCATCGGACACGATCCGTTTCGTCTCAGTCGGCTCGACCTTGAATACGCCGAATCCGAGCTGCGGGATGGTGTGACCGTCGTTGAGGGTGATGGAGGGAACGGAAGTCTTCATGACTCCACCCTATGAGTGCATCCTGCGCACCGACATCCGTTTCGGTGGTTTGAATTCAGCGCACAGCGATCAGGGCCGTGAAATCAGTCTGCGCGTTCCCAGGTACCGAGCAGGCCTGTTTCGGAGTTGAAGAAGTCGAGGGTCATCGATGTGACGGCATCGCCGGTGGCGGCGAATTTGACCGAAGAAAGCGAGCCTTCTGGCGCGTTCTCCCCCATCGGCACGAAGGCGAAGGTGTCGCCGTCCCACGGCTCAAGCTCGGCGGTGGAGACGCCATCTGGCCCGACGGCGACGACAAGCGACCCGTTCTCCTCTGTGACCGTGGCCGGGCCGTAGTAGTCGTTCGTGTACTCGCCGACATAAGCGGAGAGCGGCTTCGCCTGTGCTGCGTTCGCCGGGGCGGTCTCACCGGCAAGATCTCCGGCGGGTGCGTAGTAGCCGGCCATGGCGTGTGAGTAGTCGACCACCCAGTCGCGGGTGCTGTGACCGAACTGCACGATGTCGAGGAACTCGGCGGTGATCGCCTCAGGTGCGCCAACCGGCCCACCGTTGGTCAGCACCACGATGCCGACGTCGGCAGAGGGCATCATCTGAAAGTTCGTTGCAGCACCAAGCGAGAACGCGCCAGAGTGGCTCAGGTTCACCCGACCACTCGGTTGCACGCCGACCCCGAAACCGTAGCCGTACGTGCCGGAGCGCTGGTCCATGGCCTGCGGATGCGAAGAGATGTTCTCAGAGGTGACGGCAGGCAGCAGTGCCTCCTCGCTGACCAGCTCCTTTCCCTCGTATGTGCCGCCGGCCAGGATGAGCTCCATCCACTTGGCCATGTCATTCACGCTCGAGGAGACACCGCCGGCGGGCGACTGCGGGTCGGCGTTGCGCTCGTAGAGCGGCTCGAAGTCCTTTTCGGCGACCTTGGCATGGATCGTCGCCTTGTTCTCGCGTTCGACGAAGTCGCTGTGCCGGGAGCTGGTGGAGTCCATGCCGAGTGGCTGGTAGAGCTGCTCATCTGAGAGAGTCTCCCAGTCGGTTCCTGCGGCCTTGGCGACGGCCTCTGCCCCGACGGTGATGCCGAAATTCGCGTAGGCGTAGCTGGCGCGGAAGGGGGCAAGCGTCTGGTACTTGAGGTGGTCGATCACGTAGTCGCGGTCGTAGCCGATGTCTTCAAGAGAGTCGCCGGCGGCGAAGGGCAGCCCGGTGCGGTGGGAGTAGAAGTCCCCGATCGTCACGTGTTCGCTGATCCACGGGTCGGCCAGTTCAAACTCGGGTAAGGAGTCGGTGATCGGAGTGGTCCAGTCGACGACGCCCTGGGTGACCTGGGTGGCGACAACAGTGGCACCCAACGACTTCGACACGGAGGCGATCTGGAACACCGTGTCAGCGTCGACCTTCGCCTCCTCGCCCTTCTTACGAACGCCGTATCCCTCTGCGAACACCGTCTCGCCGCCGTGCACGACCGAGACGGCGACGCCGGGAACACCCGTTCGCTCCATGACAGACTTCACGATCTCCGGCAGCTTCTTGACCGCGCTGTCGACACTGCCTTCCGGCATCGCGAGCACGTCTTGACTCGGAGCGTCTCCGTTCACGATCGTGGTCTCTTTCGGCGCGCTGCACCCGGCCAGGACGGTGACCATCGCGGCGGCGAGGGCAGTGACGACGATATAACGCTTGTGCATGACTGCTCCTGCTTTAGCTGTCGGCTGTGGCTGTGGCTGTTTGGCGTCACCAGAGTAGTGCGGCCGCCTCGCCCGCGGCGATGGACTCAAGTCCCCTGTTTTGGGCGGACCTTTTAGGCGGATCTGCGCCCACACCACCCTCAGGCGCGCAGGTGGGCGAGAACCAGTCCGATGGGGATGCTCACGATCAGCACGACGAGCAGGCAACGGTAGGTCAAGAGCGCCCAGCGCGGCCTCGCAGCACCGCTGCGAACGGCTCGAAGGAGTGCGACCAGGGCGACGACCAGCAGTATGCCGCCCGCGTCGACGACCAGCGGCATCCGCACCAGCGTGCCGACGATCACGGCGGCCCCGCCGAGATTCCAGGCCAACAGTTCGGTGACGACCGTGGCGGGCGACGGATGCCGCGGCGTGAGTGCGTGCTGCGCCGCGCCGAGCGCAACCTGGGCTACGCCGCCGACCAGAACGAGGAACGCGGCGACCCACGATCCCCGTTCCCACTGCAGCGGCCCGGTGACCGCGGCGACCAGCCCTCCGGCAATGATGGCCGTCGTACCGAAGACGAGGAAGAGGCTTTCGAGACCGTTGCCGAACCGGAGCGGTGGATTGAGGGGAAGGGCGCGCTCGCGCGCTGATACCGCGTCTTCGTCAGTCGGTGCGGCTTCGGTCAATGCTCGTGCGCACCGTCGCGTGTGAGCACGAGCTGCCACGCTTCGGGCCCGCTCTCAAGATAACGAACCGAGAACTGGCCTGGGGTGCGCTCCTCGATCTGCGACAGGAGCGGCAGCGGGTCGTGCGGTGCCACCAGCACCAGGCCTCCCCCGGGCGCCAGCGAATCCAGTGCGCCGAAAACGGTGGCATGGCGGATGGCGTGAGGAATGGCTCGCACGTCGAGCACGGGCACTTCCTCGTCGAGGATGCCGCACTCGCACTCGTGTTTGGCAAGCACCATCGAGCCGAGGGTGACCGCCGACTCTGTCTCGGCGGATGCGGTGGCAGAGGCACGGTTGCGATGAATTGTCACCGGTTCTGCGCGCGCCGCGTCTTCGTGTACGGGGGCAACCGAGTCGGCATCTGGAGCAACAGGAGGAGGGGTCATGGATTAAACGTAACATCATCCGTTTATTTCGGTATCGTGGAGATATGGAACCCGACCTCCCCGACCTCGCTAACCGGGACGACGTGCACAGGCTGGTGAGCGAGTTCTATCACCGGGCGTTCGCCGACCCGCTGATCGGGCCCCTCTTCACCGAGGTTGCGCACATGGACCTCGATCACCACATGCCGATCATGTGCGACTTCTGGGAGACGGTGCTCTTTCGCGCCAATCTCTACCATCGCAACGCGCTGGCCCTGCACACGAACCTGCACAAGCAGTCGCCCCTCGACGAGCGTCACTTCGACCGCTGGCTGGCGATCTGGGTTGCGAATGTCGACGAGCATTTCGCCGGGGAGAAGGCCGAACTGGCCAAGCTGCAGGCGACCCGCATCGCGGGGTCGATTCACCGCCGCGTGCAGGGGCGTTCCGGCAGCGACTTCGAGACCATCAGCGCCCGGCCCGCCTGACCCGCGCTGACCCGCCTGACCCGCCGGCCCCATGAGGCCGTCGCTGTGGGTGCCAGTCTCTGTGGGTGACTCGTGGCCGTGTGCCCCATCGAAAATCGCCGTTTGCGCCCGCAATCGCCGGTGCAGCAGCGATCCTCGGCGCAAACAGGGACACTCGACGAAAAGACGCCGGCAGCGCGAGGTGCCGGCAGCGCGAGGGCGCCCGAGCGTGAAAGCGCCTCAGCGCGAGGCAGCGGATGCCCGCGCCAGCCCCCCGCGCAGGCTCACCACACAGAGCTCCGGTTCGACGAACGGAGCGAGGCCCGAGTCGTCGGCGTCCTGCCCGAGCGCTTCCACAACGCCTCTGATCAGACCGAGGTGCACCGAACAGACGACCGACGGATTCTGCCTGGCCTCGTCGCGAAACGGACACGAGCGCAGATCGATTGTCCGGCCGTCAGGGCGTGTCTCAGGGTCGAAGCCCAGCCGGTCGAGGATTCGCACCAGCGGGCCAGATCCCGACCCCGCCGACCCCGCCGATGCCGCGACCTCCGCCGCGACCTCCGCCGAGTACTCGCTCGACCACTGCTCCCCCGCCTGAATGGCCCTCTCGCGCCCCCCGTCTGCGTCCTGTGCAAGGGCACTGGCGAGCGCTCCACTCAATTCACGCTGCGCGTTCTCCGCCCGGGCGGAGGGAGCCGCCTCGAAGAGCACGCGCGGCCTTCCTCGGGCGCCGGCTCGCTCCAGACGCCGACGGATGAGCCCGGCCGCTTCGAGTTGCCCGAGGTGAAACCGTGCGGTGGTGACGTGCAGTTTCAGCTGTGCAGCGATCGCGGCCGCGTCCAGCGGGGTTCCCGACTCGGCGAGCGCGTCGAGCACGTGCCTCCGCACACCGGAGGCGAGCGCCGCGTGCCGGCCGCCGCCGTCTCCCTGGCCGTCGTCATCTCCCTGGCCTCTCATGGTTTGAGCGTAACATTCTCCGCTTAAACCCTGGGCTCCGCCCCAGCCTCTGCCCTGAGTCGCCGCCAAAGTTGCCGACAAAACACCTTCGCGACACCACGGGAGGTGTTTTGTCCGCAACTCGACGCAGAGAACGACGCACGCGGAGGCATCCGTCACACCATACGATGGAAGGCTCATGATTCCCGTCGATATCACCTTCCCTCCCGAACTGCCGGTCAGTCAGCGCCGGGAGGACATTGCCGACGCCATCCGCGACAACCAGGTGGTCATCGTCGCCGGCGCGACGGGCTCCGGCAAGACCACCCAGCTGCCGAAGATCTGCCTCGAACTCGGCCGGGAGTCGATCGGCCACACCCAGCCGCGCCGCCTCGCCGCCCGCACGATCGCCGAGCGCATTGCAGACGAACTCGGCCAGGAGGTCGGCCAGACCGTCGGCTACCAGGTGCGGTTCACTGACCGCGTCGGGGCCGACACCAAGATCAAGCTGATGACCGACGGCATCCTGCTCAACGAGATGCACCGCGACAAGCTGCTGCGCAAGTACGACACGATCATCATCGACGAGGCCCACGAGCGCAGCCTCAACATCGACTTCCTGCTCGGCTACCTGCGCCAATTGCTCCCGCGCCGGCCAGACCTCAAACTCATCATCACCTCCGCCACCATCGACCCGCAGAGCTTTGCCGCGCACTTCGCCTCCGCCGACGGCACACCGGCGCCGATCGTTGAGGTCTCTGGGCGCACCTACCCGGTCGAGATCCGGTACCGTCCACTGGTCGCCGAGGCCCCGGCAGTCGATGACGGTGAGACGACGACGGATGCCGCGCCAGCAGTCGACCGCGACTACATCGAAGGCATCAGCGCAGCCCTCGACGAACTCGAGCGGGAGTCTGACGGCGACGTGCTGGTCTTCCTCTCCGGCGAGACCGAGATCCGGGATGCCGCCGATGCGCTGAACGGCAAGTACGCGTCGTCTTCCCGCACCAGCCCCACGGAGGTGCTTCCGCTCTACGGTCGACTCTCCTCCGCCGATCAGCACCGGGTGTTCCAGCCATCGACGATCGCCGGGGTGCGACGCCGCATCGTGCTGGCGACCAACGTGGCGGAGACGAGTCTGACCGTGCCTGGCATCCGTTACGTGATTGACGCAGGTACAGCCAGGATCAGCCGGTACAGCGTGCGCTCCAAGGTGCAGCGGCTGCCGATCGAAGCGATCTCGCAGGCATCCGCCAGCCAGCGCTCCGGCCGGAGCGGGCGCACCAGCGACGGGATCGCGATCCGGTTGTATTCAGAAGAAGACTATATGCGTCGACCGGAATATACTGAGCCGGAGATTCTGCGCACCAACCTGGCTGCGGTCATCCTGCAGATGATCTCCCTGGGGCTCGGCGACATCGCCGCGTTTCCATTCCTCACCCCGCCGGACTCGCGAGGCATCAAAGACGGGCTTGACCTGCTCGCCGAACTCGGCGCCGTCGAGGCCGGCGCGAAGGGTGGACAGGGAACACAGGGTGCGCAGGGAACACAAGGTGCGCAGGGAACACAGGGTGCGCAGGCGAAGCTCACCCGCATCGGGCAGCAGCTCGCCAAGCTGCCGATCGACCCGCGGTTCGCCCGCATGGTGGTCGAATCGAAAACGCAGGGAACCAGCCGCGAGGTGCTGGCGATCGTCGCCGGGCTCACCATTCAGGACCCGCGTGAGCGCCCGCTGGAACGCCGGGCGCAGGCCGACCAACAGCACGCCAGGTTCGCCGATCCGTCGAGCGACTTCCTCAGCCTGCTGAACCTCTGGAACTACCTCGAGGAGAAACAGAAGGAACTCGGCTCCAGCGCCTTCCGCCGCCTGTGTCGCACCGAGTTCCTCAACTATCTGCGGGTGCGTGAGTGGCACGACGTCTACCGCCAGCTGCGCCAGCTCGCCAAGCCGCTCGGCCTGCACCTCGGTGAGCCGAGCGTCAACCCAGACGGAATCCACCGGTCACTGCTCGCGGGGCTGCTCTCCCATATCGGTCTCAAGGACACCGCGAAGAAGGACTATGTCGGTGCCAGGCAACAGAAGTTCGTGATCTTCCCCGGCTCTGCGCTGGCGAAGAAGCAGCCGGCCGCCGTGATGAGCGCAGAACTGGTGGAGACCAGCCGCCTGTTCGCCCGGATGAACGCCGCCATCGACCCGGCCTGGGCCGAACCACTCGCCGGCGATCTGCTGAAGCGCAGCTATTCAGAGCCGCACTGGGAGAAGAAGCAGGGCGCTGCTGTCGCGTACGAACGTGTGACGCTCTACGGGGTGCCGATCATCGGGCGCCGCCGCGTGCAGTTCTCGCGGATCGACCCTCCTCTCGCGCGCGACCTCTTCATTCGCCACGCCCTGGTCGAGGGCGAGTGGGATCTCGAACGGGTCGACAAGCGAATCTCAGCCTTCGACCGCGCGAACAAGAAGCTCCGCACCGAGCTCGCCGAACTCGAGGAGCGCACCAGGCGCCGCGACATCCTCTACGACGACGAGGCCGTGTTCGAGTTCTACGACCGGCGCATCCCGGCCGACGTCTCGTCCACCCGCAGCTTCGAGAGCTGGTGGAAGAAGGCGCGGCACGAGACACCAGAGCTGCTCACCATGACCGCGGAGGCTCTCGTTCCCGACGACGCGCCGGATGTCGACGAGGCACTGTTCCCGCCGACCTGGCAGCAGGGCGACCAGCGCTTCGACCTCGGGTATCGGTTCGAACCGGGAGCGGATGACGACGGGGTCACGGCACAGGTTCCCCTTGCGCTGCTGGCCAGGCTCTCGCCGGCCGGATTCGACTGGCAGGTGCAGGGGCTCCGCGCCGAGCTCGTCACCGCGCTGATCAAGTCACTGCCCAAGACCATCCGGCGCAACGTGGTTCCCGCCGCCGACTGGGCCGCGCGCTTGCTGAAGGAGCTGCCGAGCGAGCCGGGCGAGCCTGCCGATCCCCCATTCTCCGCCACGCTTGCCGCGCTCATCCAACGGATGACCCATGTTCCGGTCACGGCGCAGGACTTCGATCTCGATCGTGTCCCCGCCCACCTGCGCATGACCTTCCGCGTGGTCGACGACCGTGGTCGTTCTGTCGCCGATGGGAAGGACCTCTCCGAACTGCAACGTCGGCTGGCGCCGCGTGCCCGCGAAAGCGTCGCCGCAGCATCCGTTGCGGCCGCACCGCACGCCATCGAGCGCACCGGGTTGACCACCTGGGACTTCGCCGAGCTGCCGCGGTTCATCGATACACAGTTGGCGACCGCCGCACGGGGCGGCACCAATGGAAACACCATTCGCGCCTACCCGACCCTGATCGACGAGGGCCAGTCGGTCGCGATCCGGTTGATGAGCACTGAGGCGGAGCAGGCGCGAACGCTGCCCGGCGGCGTGCGGCGGCTGCTGTTGCTCGCCACGCCGTCGCCGGTTGCGTACGTGCAACAGCACCTCACCGGAGCGGAGAAGCTGAGCCTCGCCACCAGCCCGTACCGCACGACGCAGGCCCTCTTCGATGACTGCCTCGCGGCATCCGTCGACGACGTGCTCTACCGGGTGCGGCCAGACGGCCAGGTGTTCATGAAGGCGGAGTTCGACACAATTCGTGACCGGGTCTCCGCCGTTGTGATGGACTCGATGTTCGAGACAGTGGGCCTCGTTGCCCGGGTGCTCACGGCGTCCCGCGCCGCAGACAAAGCGCTCAAAGGGGCAACCAGCATGGCTCTTCTCGGTGCGCTCACCGATGCGCGCGAGCAGCTCGCCGGCCTGGTGTACCCCGGCTTCGTCGCCGCGACCGGACTGGCCAGGCTGCGGCACGTGCCCCGCTACCTCGGCGGCATCACTGCACGCATCGGCAAGCTGATCGATAATCCGGGGCGAGACCGCGTCTGGATGAACGAGGCGCAGGCAGCGACCGCGAGGTTCACGGATGCCGGCGGCGCCATTCCGCTGCCGACCGGAGCCGCGGAGAACCTCGCGCGTGCGCGCTGGATGATCGAGGAGTTGCGCATCAGCCTCTTCGCCCAGGAATTGAAGGCGGCGGAGTCGGTGTCGCTGCAGCGCATTCAGAAGGTGCTCGCCAGCTGAGCCGCCTGAGCCGACTGAGCGCCGGACCCGGCACCCGAAAATGCACTGGGCACCCACAATTGCGGGTGCCCAGTGAAATATCGGGTGCCCGGGCATCCGTCGCCCGCCTCGCACCCCGTCAACGACGCTCGGCGAACGAACGAGAAGCGGGGAAACGGATGCCTAGAGCACCTTCGAGAGGAACGCCTGCGTGCGCCGGTGCTGCGGGTTATCGAGCACCTCACGCGGATCGCCAGACTCGACGACCACGCCGCCGTCCATGAACACCAGCGAGTCGGCGACTTCCTTCGCAAACCCCATCTCGTGCGTGACGACGATCATCGTCATACCCGACTTCGCCAGGCCCTTCATCACGTCGAGCACCTCGCCGACGAGTTCGGGGTCGAGCGCGCTGGTCGGCTCGTCGAACAGCATCAGCTTCGGTTCCATCGCGAGCGCCCTGGCGATCGCGACGCGCTGCTGCTGCCCACCGGAGAGGTGCGCCGGATAGTAGTCCGCGCGCTCAGCGAGCCCGACCCTGGCCAGAAGCTCGAGCGCGCGCTGCTTGACCTTGGCCTTCGGCTCACCCTTCACCTGCATCGGCGCCTCCATCACGTTCTCCAGCGCCGTCATGTGCGGAAACAGGTTGAACCGCTGGAATACCATCCCGATGTCGCGCCGTTGCTTCGCGGCCTCCTTGGGCTGCATCTCGTAGAGCTTGCCGTTCGACTCGCGAAATCCGATCAGCACACCGTCGACACTGAGCCGGCCGGCCGAGAGAACTTCGAGATGGTTGATGCAGCGCAGGAACGTCGACTTGCCGGAACCACTTGGCCCGACCAGGCACATCACCTCGCCTCGTTTGACCTCGAGCGAGATGCTCTTCAGCACCTCATTCGATCCGAAGCTCTTCGACACGCAGTCGGCAAGCACCATGGGCACGTCGTTCTGCGCGGGGCTGACGGATGCCGCGCCAGGCGTGATCGTGTCGGTCATCGTCTGCCTCCATGGCCTGGGTTGATCGGCGGATTACCCTCGCTTGGCGGCACGATCACCGTCGGCTGTCCGGAACCGGCTACCGGCAGCGTGCCGGTCAGGGCACCGGTGGCGTCGTCAACGCCACCCTTGCGGTCTGGGCGGCGATCGCCGACACCACGGGCGAACCGCTTCTCCAGGAAGTACTGGCCCACCATCAGGATCGACGTGAAGAACAGGTACCAGATCGACGCCACGATGAGCAGCGGGATCGGGTTGAACGTCTCGGCCGAGATGTCGCGCGACCGCGTGTAGAGGTCGAAGCTGAACGGAACCGCCGTCACCAGCGATGTCGTCTTCAGCATCGAGATGACCTCGTTGCCGGTCGGCGGGATGATGATCCGCATCGACTGGGGCACGATCACCCGGCGCATGGTCTGGAACCAGCTCATGCCGAGCGCCGTCGCCGCCTCTTCCTGGCCCTTGTCGACTGACAACAGCCCGGCCCGAACGATCTCCGCCATATAGGCGGCCTCGTTCAGCGCCAGGCCGATCACGGCAAGCGTGAAAGTGCTCAGGGCAACCTTGGTGTCCATCTGGAACCACGGCTCGGTGAACGGGATGCCGATGTCGATCGTCTGGTAGATGATCGCGATCAGGCCCCAAAAGACCAGCTGAACGTACACCGGTGTGCCGCGGAACACCCACAGGTAGAACCAAGCGACAGACTTCACGACAGGGTTCGGCGACAGCCGCATGACCGCGAGCGTCACGCCCAGGATGATCGCGATGATCATCGAGTAGACAGTCAGCTGAAGAGTGACAAACGCGGCCTCCGTGATCCGCTTGTCGAAAACGTACTTCGCAACAGTCGGCCAGTCATACGCCGGCCTATTGGCCGCGTCGATCACGAACAGCGCGAAGGCGATGACCAGCACCACGGCGAACACGATCCGCCACGGATGCCGGAGCCTGATGGCCTTGATCGCAACCGATTCGCCCGGGCCGTCCGGCGGCGGTGGCCCCGCCGCCGTATTCTTCACTGCGGCGTCAGACATCGGTTAGCTTCCCGCGTTGATCGTGATTTCTTCGAGGCCACCGGCCGAAACACCCCACTCGTCGAGGATGTCGGCGTATGAACCGTCATCGACCATCGACTGCAGCGCGGCCTGTACGGCTTCTGCCATGCCGGAGTCCTTCTTGACCGCCATGCCGTACGGCGCAGTGTCGAACGACTCACCCGCCGGCTCCAGCTTGCCGTCGGTCTTCGAGATCGCATACAGGGTCACGGGAGAGTCGGCGCTCATCGCGTCGGCCTTCCCAGAGGCGACGGCCTGAGTGGCCAGGTCTTGCGTGTCGTACTTCTGCTTCTCGATCTCCGGCTTGCCGGCAGCGATGCACGCGTCGTTCTTGGCAGGGATTTCATCGGTGTCCTGCACGGTGGTCGCCTGCACGGCAACTTTCAGCCCGCAGGCGTTGTCGGGGTCGACATCAGACCCGACCGGCTGTGCCCAGAGGATTCCAGCGTCGTAGAAGTTGACGAAGTCGACCTGCTTCTGCCGCTCCGCGTTATCGGTGAATGACGAGGAACCCATGTTGACCTTGTCGCCGACGATACCGGGAATAATGTGGTCGAAGGAGGAAATCTCCCAACTCGGCGTGAGACCGAGCTTGCCTGCGATGGCGTTGGCCAGTTCAACGCCCCAGCCGATCGGTGCGCCGGCGTCGTCTTTGTACTCATTCGGCGGGTATGCGGCATCCGTGCCGATGACCAGTTCGCCAGACTCTGCGATATCGTCCGGCAGCAGCGCCGCCGCTGCGTCGTCCTTTTTCACATCGCTGGTGGCCGGGGCGTCAGAGGCTCCATCGGCCGCTGGCGTCGAGTTGTCGACGCATCCACTGAGCATCAGGGCAGCCACTGCGGCCATTGCCGGCAGTACGTATCTAGCGCGCATTGCACATCTCTCTTCTTGTTCTTCTTGCCTTACAGGTTTCGTCATTGAATCCGTAAACGGGTGGCGACAATAATGAGCATAACCTGCCCGGCGGTACGCGGATTCTTTGCGCAGATAACGTTTTGGGCCCGCATTGTGCGCGCCAGACGTGACTCTGCCCCGCTGTCGAACGGCGACCGCGCTCGAATAGACTTGAGGAATTGTGAGCAGCTACTGGACCCTTCTGAAGACCCCAGGGGTTGCGCGCATCATCGGGGCCCAGCTGACCGCCAGGTTCCCGTTCGGCATGCTCTCACTGGCGTTTCTCATCCATATCGAGCGCACCTTCGACTCCTACGCGGCGGCCGGGCTGGTGCTTGGCGCCCTGAGCATCGGACAGGCCATTGCCGGCCCTCTCACCAGCCGCTTGATGGGGCGCTGGGGCATGCGGCCGGTCATCATCACGACACTGGCGGTGTGCGCGAGTTCGATCACCCTCATGGTGCTCCTGCCGTTGCCGATCATCGGCCTGGTACTCATCGGCTTCGTCGCCGGCCTCGCGACTCCACCGATCCAGCCGGCGGTGCGCACCATCTATCCGAAGATGGTCAACTCGCGCCAGCTGACTCCCCTGTTCTCCCTTGACGCTTCAGCGCAAGAGATCATCTGGGTGCTCGGCCCGGTGGTCGCCACGTTCGTGGCCATCCAGGTGAGCACCGTTGCCGGCATCCTTCTCGCCGTCGTGTTCCTCGTCGGCGGCGGTATCTGGTTCATCACGTCGCCAGAACTCGGCCGCGTGCGCATCCCCCGCAGCAGGCGCAAGCTCGGCGTTGTGCTCAGGCGACCCCCGGTGCTGCTCAGCACGATCGTCGGCTTCATGCTCGTCGCGGCGGCGGCATCAGTGGAAGCCGGTGTCGTCGCGGCATTCGGGCACGGCAGCGCCGACTCCGGCTTTGTTCTGGCGATCTTCGCGGTCGGCTCGCTCGTCGGCGGCCTGGCGCTCGGTCACATGCCGATCGGGCCGTGGGCACTCGCCGGCCGGATGCTCATCGTGACGGTCGGCATCAGCCTGGCCACGATCTCGCTGAACTTCTGGTGGCTCGCCGGAACCCTGCTCCTGGCCGGCGTCGGCATCGCCCCGGCGTTCGCTGTGTTGTTCGGGATCGTCTCGGCGAGCGTGAAGTTCAGCGACACGGCAGAGGCATACGGCTGGGTCGGCACCGGGCAGCTGATCGGGGCAGCCTTGGGCTCCGCGATCGCCGGGTTCTCGATCGACCACTACGGCGCGACATCCGCCATTCTGGTCGCCGCCGGCTTCGCCGCGCTCGGCTGCCTGATTCCCGCGCTCGGCCGCCGCTGGCACCCCGACCTCCGCGGGCGCGACATCAGCCCGATGCCCGACACCGAGCCGATCTCCATCCAGCCCTCCTGATTCGGCGAGAATTCTGTATCGGCAAGAATGACGTATGACCATTTCTCCTTTCCTCACGCTGAATGACGGCCACCGCATCCCGCAACTCGGGCTTGGTGTCTACAAGGTTCCGGATGCCGCGGCCGCCGACACCGTGCAGGTTGCGCTCGAAGCCGGCTACCGACACATCGACACGGCTGCCCTGTATGAGAACGAAGCGGGTGTCGGAGAGGGAATCAGCCGCGTCGGCCTGCCCCGCAACGACCTCTTCGTCACCACCAAGGTCTGGAACGACCGGCACGGTTACGACGAGACCCTTCGTGCGTTCGACGAGAGTCTCGGCAAGCTCGGGCTCGACTTTGTCGACCTGTATCTCATCCACTGGCCGGCTCCGCGGCAAGACCGCTATATCGAGACTTGGCGCGCCCTCGAAAAACTGCGCGCCGACGGCCTCGCTCGCTCCATCGGCGTCTCGAACTTCCACACCCACCACCTCGATAGGCTGCTCGCCGAAACCGATGTCGTACCGGCCATCAACCAGGTGGAGCTGCATCCCTGGCTCGCGCAAGAATCAGTGCGGGCATACGACGCGGCCCACGGCATCCTGACCGAGGCGTGGTCGCCGCTGGCCAGAGGCCGCGCCATCGGCAACGAGACGCTCGACGCGATCGGTGCGAAACACGGCAGGTCGGCGGCGCAGGTGGTCATCCGCTGGCATCTGCAACTCGGCAACGTGGTCATACCCAAGTCAGTGACGCCGTCACGCATCCGCGAGAACTTCGACGTGTTCGACTTCGAACTCGACATCGACGACCTGGCTGCCATCGCGCGCCTGGACTCCGGCGAGCGCACCGGCCGCGACCCAGACGACCTGGACTGACGCGCGCTGGGCTGACGCGCGACCCTGCGCCGCCGGTTGCCTTAAAGCGCGCCCGGGAGCCTTACCAGCGGGGGTGGATCTGCTCCCGCAGCAGGCGGTCGTACAGCTCCTGCACACCTTCGTTGAACTCCACACTCAGCTGCGGCACCAAACCCGCGGCCGCATTCCCCGCCGCCTGCGCCACCGAGCGGGCGCCGGGGATCACCGAGCTCACCCCATCGATCTGCGCCACCCAGGCGAGGGCCGCCTGTGCCGGGGTCAGGTCGGCGTTCTCGCGAGCGACGAGCGCCGCGAACTCGGCCGCTGCGGCGAGCCCGGTCTCGTAGTCGACACCGGAGAACGTCTCGCCGACGTCGAAGTGGCTGCCGTCGCGGTTGAAGTTGCGGTGGTCGTTCTCGGCGAACGTGGTCTCCCGCGTGTACTTACCGGTGAGCAGGCCGCTGGCCAGCGGCACCCGCGCGATGATGCCGACGCCGGCTTCCCGCGCCGCCGGCAGCACCTCGTCGAGCGGCTTCAGGCGGAACGCGTTCAGGATGATCTGCACGGTGGCGATGCCCGGCCGCGCGATGGCGGTGAGCGCCTCCTCACCAGTCTGCACGCTGACGCCGTAGTTGGCGATCACCCCGTCATCGACCAGTGTGTCGAGCGCGTCGTAGACCTCTCCGGTCTGGAACACCACGGTCGGCGGGCAGTGCAGCTGCACGAGGTCGAGGGTCTCGGTCTGCAGGTTGCGGCGCGACCGCTCAGTCCAGTCGCGGAAGTTCTTCAGCACGAAGGTCTCCGGCAGCTTGCCGAGACGGCCGCCCATCTTGGTCGCGACGGTGATGTCCGCATCCGTGTGGTTCTTCAGGAAGTGCCCGATGACCTGCTCGCTGCGTCCGTCGCCGTAGACATCTGCGGTGTCAAAGAACGTGACGCCGGCGTCAACGGATGCCGCGAGCACGTCGGTCGCATCGGCTTCGGTGACGTCACCCCAGTCCGCGCCCAGCTGCCAGGTGCCGAGGCCGATCACGGAGACGGCGCGGCCGGTTCTTCCAAGGATTCGAGTCTGCATCCCTCCAGCGTAGCCATCCCAGGCCCGGAACATTCCTCAGGCGGAGACGGGCTCACGCGCCCTGAGGCGAAACGGATGCCAACGCGGTCGTGGACTGCCCTGGCACGGCGTCGATCGCCTTCACCACCACCCTGGCCAGGCGCTTGCGCACCAGATGGTCATTCGCTTCGACGCGATGCATCGTGACGTGCCGCATCCGCTCGATCACGGTCATGCTGCCGGGTGCGATAAACGCATCGAGCACGCCATAGACGACCTCAACAGGCACCGACAGGCTGGCGATATCGCTCACGAGCGTCTGCGACTCGATGCAGTGCTCGAGTGATTTCACAAATGGCGTCCAGTTGAGCTCGGTGATCTCGAAGATCCCCTTCGGCAGCAACCGCGAGATGATCGCGGCGTTGGCCAAGGTGAAGTCCTTGTTCGCCCGCAGAAAGTTGTACGCGCGCAGATACGCACTCACCCGTCTGCGCACCTTCGGGTCACCGATCTCGGCCGGCGCGAGGTAAACCGGCGGACCGACGAGAACCACTTTGGCGACCCGTCCGCGTGCGCCAGGCACCAGGCGACGGATGCCGTGGGCCCGGTCCCCGGCGGCGAGGCGCGAGACGATCAGGCTGCCGAGAGAGTGCCCGACGAGCGTGTACGGCTGGCGCAGGTGAAGCGACGCGATGGTCGCCCCAAGTGCCGCGACGTGTTCTTCGAGGGTGTACTCACTGTCGGCCGGTGCCGGCGACTCTCCGAACCCGAGAATCTCGATCGCGATCACCCGATGGTTCGGCGTCAGCAGCGGAATCAGTGCCCTGAAGGTGGCCCAGGTGGAAGCGATGCCGTGTACGAGGATGACGACGGAACCGGAACCTTCATCCGTCGCGACGTGCAACAGCGGAGGGCGGCGCCGACGACTGCGATCCCGAAAGATGGGATCCGTCACCGCCGCCCACCAGCTCATGGCCCAATTCTCACTCAGACTCAGCTATCGCCGCGCAGCCGCTCCTTGTAGTCGTTCTTCGCCGCCGTGGCGTCGCGTTCGGCTTCCGCCCTCTTCACGTGTCCTTCGGCCTTACTGACCTCGGCGTCGGCCTTCGCCTCGTCGACCTTGTCGTCGACCTTGTCCTTGGCATCCTCGAAGGCACGGCCGATCTTCTTGCCCGTGGCGTCGAGCGCGTCCTTGGCGTCATCTGCGAATCCCATGGTTCCTCCTTGTGAAAACGGTGGTCCGGCCGCAGCCGACCGGCACTTCCGACCATACGTCGGGGCAGCTGCCCGACACCTGATTGTGATCCGACTCCCAGACTTCATCCAGACAGCGATGCCGGCCGAGACCATACAGTTGGGCCATGAAGCACAATGACACCATAAAGCACAGTCTCTCCGTCGGCGCCGTCGTGCTCTCCGCTCTCCTTCTGGTCGGTTGCTCGTCCGGCGCCCAGAACTCCTCGTTGCCGAACGTGTCATCCGGTCAGGGCGGCCAGTCCGATGGCATGGCAGAGCCAGCACCATTCCAGGAAGACGGCGCCGCGTCCGAGATCGCGCCGGATCAGCGCCAGGTCGTCACCACCGGATCGGTGTCGCTCACCGTTGAGGACCCGATCGAAGCGGCAGAAGACGCGCTGGCGATCACCGAGAAGGCCGGTGGCCGAGTCGACAGCCGCACCGAGTCGCCCGGCACAGACAACCAGCCGGCGAGCGCAAACCTCACCCTCCGCATCCCGTCAGACAAGCTCGACGTATCGCTGGCAGAGCTGAAGGAGCTCGGCACGGTGAACCATGTTTCGCTGAATGCGTCTGATGTCACTCAGCAGACCCAGGACCTCGATGCGCGCATCACGTCGCTCCAGACATCCGTCGACCGGCTGCTCGGCCTGATGAGCAATGCCACCGACACGGCAGACCTGATCACGATCGAGAGTGCGCTGTCGGAGAGGCAGAGCGAACTCGAGAGCCTTCAGTCGCAGCGGGACTTCCTGTCGGACCAGGTCGACTATTCGACTCTGACGCTCGAACTGTACGCCGAAGGCGTTGTCGCGCCTGGAGCGCCGGACAACTTCTGGACCGGCGTCGTAGCCGGATGGAACGCTCTCGTCGCCACGCTCGGCGGACTACTCGTCGGACTCGGGGTTCTGCTGCCGTGGCTGCTCGTGCTGGCCGTGGTCGGCGCCATCGTGCTGCTGATCGTGCGGCTTTCCACGCGCAAGCGTCGTATGGCCCGGGCTGTCACACCCGCCCAGCCGGCGGCCCCGGTCGACCCTCCCGCTCCCACTGGTTGACAGACGCCGCACTCCAGCTCGACCAGGCGCAACGGGAGGCGCCTAGGCTGGCAGCGTGAGCGAAACCATACTGACCACTGAACTGCTCGAACGCATCCATTCGCGCGCCGCCGACTACGACCGAGAGAACATCTTCTTCACCGAAGACCTCGCCGAGCTGGCCGAGGCCGGTTACCTCCGAGCTCTGGTTCCGACCGAGTTCGGAGGACTCGGGCTCAGCCTGAAGCAGGTGGCCCGCGAGCAGATCCGACTCGCGGCCGCGGCCCCGGCAACCGCACTCGCCGTCAACATGCACCTGGTCTGGACCGGCGTGGCCAAGGCCTTGCACGACCGCGGCGACACTTCCCTCTCTTTCCTGCTGCACGAGACCGGTCTGGGCGAGGTCTTCGGATTCGGCGTCAGCGAACCCGGCAACGACCTGGTGCTGTTCGGGTCGAGAACGGATGCCGCACCGGAACAAGACGGCGGCTACCGGTTCACCGGCACCAAGATCTTCACCTCGCTCTCCCCGGCCTGGACCAGGCTCGGCACCATGGGCCTCGACACCACGTCGCCAGACGCCCCGAAGATCGTCTGGGCATTCATCGACCGCACGGTCAGCACCGGCGCGCGCGACGGAAACAGCAATGGAGTCAGCAATGGAGTCATCACCAAAGACGACTGGAACACGCTCGGCATGCGGGCCAGCCAGAGCCAGTCGACCGTGCTCGACGGTGCATACGCGCGTGCCGATCGTGTCGTCCGCAGGCTCGATCCTGGCCCCAACCCCGACCCGCTGATCTTCAGCATCTTCGCCAACTTCGAGATTCTCCTGGCCGCCGTATACACCGGAATCGGGCGCCGTGCCCTCGAGCTGGCGGTGGAGGCAGCCGGCCGGCGCACCTCGTTCAAGAACGATGGGCGTGCCCTGTCACAGGACCCAGACATCCGTTGGCGCGTCGCAGAAGCGGCCATGATGATGGACGCTATCTACCCGCAGATCGATGCCATTGCCCGCGATGTCGACGAACTCGCCAACCACGGCCCTCAGTGGTTCGCCCTGTTGTCTGGGCTCAAGCACCGCGCAACCGAGAACGCGAAGAATGTCGTCGATGAGGCTGTTCGGGCCAGCGGCGGCTCGTCGTACTTCGCCGGCAACGAGCTCGGTCGCCTGTACCGCGACGTGCTCGCCGGGCTCTTCCACCCGTCAGACGCCGAGTCGGCGCACGCGACCGTCGCAAACGCCTGGCTCGGACCCATCGATGACTGAGTTGACGAATGACTGAGTTGACGAATGACTGAGCAGACGCCAGAGCCCACTCAGGCAAGGCCCGCCGATGGCTGACCCCACCGAGTCGCTCCCCGTCTTCGATGCCGCATACACCAGGTCGGTCCTCGACCTGACCATGCGGCTGGCGGAGGTGATCTTCTCCTCTGGCGCCGGAGCGGAAGACGCCACAGCGGCGATGCTGGCCGTGACCCGGGCCTACGGCCTGAAGGGCACGGAGGCCGACATCACGCATACCCTGTTGACGCTCACCCACGAAGATCCCGGCTCACACGAGTCCATCTCGCGCAGCCGCAACGTGAAATACCGCACGCTCGACTACTCCAAGCTCACCGAGACAACTGAGCTGATCGCCGATCTCATCGAGGCGCCGACGGATGTCGCGGAGGCGCGCAAGAAACTCGCCACCATCGTCAGCTCGAAGCCGCAGGTGCCTGTCTTCTGGCGCAGGATCGGTTGGAGCCTGGTCGGCGCCGGCGCCGCCGTCCTGATCGGCGGCGGGCTGACGGTGCTCGTCGCCGCCTTCGTGGCGACCTTCTTCGTCGACCTGATCACCACGGTGATGGCCAACCGTAAGGTGCCCGTGTTCTACCAGACGGTGGTCGGTGGGGCGATCGGGCCGATCGTCGCCGCCCTCGTGCAGATCGTCGACCCGTCAGCGAGCCCGTCGATCGTGGTCGTCGCGACGATCATCATGCTCCTCGCCGGTGTCACCACGTTCGGCGCCGTGCACGACACGCTGTCTGGCTTCTACGTCACCGGCACGGCACGGCTGATGGAGGCGCTGCTCATCTCGGGCGGCCTCGTGACGGGAGTCGCCGGGGCCGCCCTGCTTCTCGGACGCCTCGGCCTCGACCTGCGCATCGAGTCCACCACGGCTCCGACGCTGGCCGACCTGCCGGTGCTGCTGGTGGCATCCGTCGTCATCGTTGCCGGCTTCGCCCTCGCTGCGCAGGTGCCGTGGCGCGCATTCTGGGTGGTCTGTGTGCTCGGCGCGCTGGCCGAGTTTCTCTATCTGGCCGGGATCGGCGCGGAACTCGGCCTGGTCTGGTCATCGGGGGCGAGCGCCGTCGGGGTCGGCCTGGTCGCGGCGGTGGCGTCGCACATCGCGCGCACGCCGCCCCTCGTCATCGTGGTGTCTGCCCTGGTGCCACTGGTTCCGGGTCTCATCCTGTTCCGTGGCCTGCTGCAATTGTCTGAGGGCAGCATAGAGGGGCTCGTCAGCCTGTTGACCGCTGGCGCAGTCGCCGGAGCACTGGCTGCCGGCGCCATCCTCGCCCAGTACGTCGTGCAATACGTCTGGGGTCCGGCCCGGAGACTGCAGCGCCGCTTCATCGGACCGCTGATGGCGCTGCCGGTGCGTCTCGGCCGCGGCACCACCAAGCGCATCTAGGCGCGCCCCGCGCCGCCAACCGCTCACGCGTGCGCCCGATGTGTCGTCTCCACCACTCGTGAGGCGGCACCTGGAGCGCACGCGCGGAAAGTAGTGCGCGTTCCAGAGACGGCAGGTAGCGGTCAGTTCTGGATGCTGGGCGGGCCTTCGCTATCGGACTCTTCGACGAAACGGTAGGGGATCGGCTCCGTGGTCTCGTGACCGCGCTTGAAGGTGCGGCTGATCGTCTCGCCGTCTTCATCCACGTCGACGACGACGATGTCCTGGATCTTGCCGTCGGCATACTCGAGGTCGATCGGCGTGCCTGAGCCAATGACGTTGGGCCCGAACAGTACTGCCTTGTACGTGTTGTTGTCGTTCATGATCGTGCGACCCTCCCGGTCTGACCCATCCATCGTCGGATGTGACGTGCACCGCCAGCCTAGAGCCGCCCGCCCGTTCTGAACAGGGCGCCGCCGAAGACCCAGCTCAATCGGGTGATGCCGTTTACAGCGAATCCGCGTATGGTCGATGAAACGGGGCCGACCCGGCTCAGGACAAAGGAGTGGACATGGCTGATAAATCACCCAAAAAAGACGCAGGAAAGAAGAGCGCCGACCGTTCGTTGAAGGAGAAGCGCGCCGACAAGAAGGCCAAGAGCGACGAGACCTCCGTCAAGGCCAGGAAGCGTTAACCCTTCACTCCACAGTTCACGATGCTGCCCGCGGAATTCGCGGGCAGCATCTGCACGAAAGGACCAGCTTGTGACCCTCCCCCGCCAGAGCACCCGCGTCGACTACCCGGCCGGAATCGTGCGGAACTCGGCAACCGTGCTTCACGTGGAGGGGCTGCCGAACGGAACGATGGTCGTGCTGCTGGATAGGACCAGCGTCCATCCCATCGACGCCGGCTGGCCCGACCAGAGCGCCGACCGTGCCACGCTCATTCCTGCCGGGTCGACTGCAGGCGGGCACCACATCGAGATCACCGACTGCATCGTCGGCGCGACCGACGGAGCGGCTCTTTATCTCGGGCGCGACATTCCCGTCGCAAAGGGCACAGACGGGTGGGGCTTCGTCGTCGTTCACGTGGTCGCGGGCGACGCGGCACTGGCGGAGGGCGATCGGGTCGACGTGGAAGTCGACGCTGGCTTCCGCGAGCGCACCTCCACCGGCCACACCGCTTGTCACCTCGCGTCGCTCGCCCTCAACGAGGCGCTCGCGGGCCGCTGGCGGAAGGAGATCAGGGCTGACGGCCTCGGGCATCCCGACTTCGACGGCGCCGCGAACGACGTCTCACTGATCACCGAGAACGGCTCGACCGACACCTACCGGCTCGGCAAGTCGTTGCGCAAGAAGGGGTTCGTCGCCGAGGGTTTCGCCGACGGTCTTGACGAAGTCGAGCAGACGGCGAACGCGGCGTTGGCCGAGTGGGTGGCGACGGATGCCGCGGTGCGCGTCGAACGCGACGGCGAGACGCTCACCGACCGCCGGTACTGGGTGTGCGAACTCCCGGGAGCCGAGGTGCGCATCCCCTGCGGTGGAACCCACCGAAACTCGCTCGCGGGCCTGGGCAGCGTACGCATCGCCCTCTCCACCGAAGATGTGGATGGCACCACGATTCTCACCATGGAGACCACGGCCACCACGGCCACGTCCACGACGACCGCGACGACCGTCCCGTCAGCCGGCTAAGAGCACCCGGGCGAGCGCCTCCTCCCCACGGATCCGGCGCAGGTGCTCAATGACACGATCGACCACCGCGGCCGTGACACCCGAGCACACGATGCTGTTCGCACCGAGCTCATCGAGCCCGCCGGCGCGCACCCGAATCACCTCCCAGCCCACCTCGGCGAGAGCGGCATCCTTCTCCCGATCAGACACCTCCTTGAGCCCGCGGTGCGCCGTTCCGTCGCGCCCTGGGTCGTCGTACTCGATCGCGATCCGCAACGCCGGAACCAGAATGTCTGGCCATACCTCCGGTTTGCCGTAGAAAGTGCGGTTGATCTTCACGGCGTTCACCCGATGCGGCAAACGGATGCGTTCGGCCAGGAGCACGCGCAGCCGCTGCTCCGTCATCGACGTTCGCGTTTTTAAACCGGGTTTCATGAAGGCGACACCTCCTTCGAACCGAGAGCCGGGCGCCTGCGCGTTCGCCAGGCACTTCTGGCAGCCCGGGCCGGTCAGCACCTCGCGCACGCTGGCACGATAACGCGAGTGTCCTCGTTCGCAGATCCACTCGTATTCCTCGCCGATGCGCGTTTCGCGGGCAAGCGCAGACCGCCTGGCCGGCGCGACCTTCGCCAGCAGCTGGGACCGCGTGCGCTTCGTCTCGCCCAGAAGCATGCACAGCGGACACTCCCGCCGCAGCGTGACGAGCGCTTCCTCCCCAGAGGCGCCGTGTCCGCAGCTGAACCGCACGGGCGATGCGCCGCGCACTTCGGCTGTGTCGTCGTTCATGCTGTGTCGTCGTTCATGCTGTGTCGTCGTTCATGCTGTGTCGTCGTTCATGCAGTGTCGTCGTTCATGCAGTGTCGTCGTTCATGCAGTGTCGTCGTTCATGCAGTGTCGTCGTTCATGCAGTGTCGTCGTTCATGCAGACTCGCCTTCTGACGCTCCCGGAAGCGTCACTGGCACGCTACCCGCGACCACCGACATCCGTCACCCGTGCGTGCAGACACGAGAACGGCAGCCGAGCTTATTGGGCGAGGTACCGGATGACGGCAAGCACTCGTCGGTGGTCGTCGGCATCGACCGGCAGGCCGAGGGCGTCATAGATGCGCGAGGCGTGCTGCACGACCGCCTTCTCCGTCACCACCAGTCGCGAGGCGATCCAGCCGTTGCTGCGCCCCTCCGCCATCAGCGCCATGACCTCCTGCTGCCGCGGCGTCAACCGCGCCACATCGCCATCGGCGAGTCGCGCCCGCTTGACCATCACCCCGACCACATCCGGATCGAGAGCAGTGCCACCCGCGGCGACTCGCCGCAGATCGGCGCAGAAGGTGTCGACGTCGGAGATCCGCTGCTTCAGCAGGTATCCGACCTTCGCCGGCCGGTCGGTGAGTAACTCGACGGCATATCGTCGCTGCACGTACTGCGAGAGCACGACAACCGCAGTGTCCGGGTGAGCCGAACGAATGCGCAACGCCGCAACCAGGCCTTCGTCGGTGAGGGTCGGCGGCATACGGATGTCTGTCACGACGAGGTCGGGATTGTGCCGGTCGACAGCCTCGAGCAGCTGCACGGCATCTGGCACGGCAGCGACCACGTCGAACCCGCCCTGCTCGAGAACAAGTGCCAGCCCCTGCCGCAGCAGCGCCTCGTCTTCGCCGATCACTACGCGCACGGCAACTCCACTCTCAGTCGGGTTCCGCTGCCCAGTTCACTCTGCACCCGCAGCCGGCCGCCGATGACGTCGACGCGATCGGCCAGTCCGCGAAGACCCTGCCCTGCCGCGAGGGACGCCCCGCCGATGCCATCGTCGTTCACCTCGACCAGCAATTGGTCACCATCGCGCTCGAGGCGCACGCTGAACGACTCCGCCTTGGAGTGTTTGAGTGCGTTCGCGAGTCCTTCGGCAACCACGAAGTACGCGGTGCTCTCGATCGATTCGGGTAGCGCGCCGTCGGTGATTCCCAGGTGCAGGCTGGTGGGCACCGGCATCCGGTCGACGAGGTCTTCCGTCGCGGCGGACAAACCACGCTCGATCAGAGTGGACGGCATGACGTCATGCACGAGCCGTCGTAGTTCTGCGGCGGCCTCGTCTATGCCCTTCCGGAGGGCCGTAGCCTGCTCTCGGGTCGTGACAGAAGAACTCGACGCGTTCGCAACCTGCTGCGCCTCAAGGGCAAGGAGAACCAGCTGAACCTGGAGCCCGTCGTGCAGGTTCTGCGCGATTCGCCTGCGCTCCCGATCCGCCGCGGCAACCAGGCGGGCGCGCGACGCCAGCAGCGCATCCTGACTCGCCAGGAGTTCGGCGGTGAGCCGCTCGCGCTCCATCGCGATGGCGACCACCCGGCCCGCCGTGCGCACCAGCTCTGGGTCTTCGATCAACGCAGCATCGTAGACGATAGCGCCGACCAGTTGACTCCCCACCCGCACGTCCACGCTCGCCCGTTCGCCATTCGCGACGAGCAGCTTCGTCGGCAGTCCGGCGGCGTCTGCCCAGTCTTCGTGTTCCGGAATCCAGAAGGCGATCTCAATGGAGTCGTCGCCGAGCGCCTGCGCGAGCGCCGTCGTCAGCTCCGGCCTCGCCCCGCCGCTGGCTCCCAGCCAGGCCCCGAGTTCCTGAAGCTCGCCCGTTCGCGCGAATCCTCCCCGAAGCACGCCGAGCGCAAACGCGATCGGGATGCCGGCGAGGAAAACGGCCTGCAATCCCGCCCGCGCGCCCGGAGACATACCCAGCATGAGCTGGAACACAGTCGCGCTGGTCGGTATCAGCAGCACCGCCAACATCCCGTAGGCGAACAACGGGCCGAGCACTCGCCGGTGTGCCGAATCCGCGCGAATGAGCCGCCTCGCCAGGATCACCACGGTCGCGATGGCCACGATCAAACCGGTGTAGCGCTGCACCTCGGAGCCGACCGCCATCAGATCCGGTCGGTCAGCAATGAACAACGGCGCAGGGGCTGCGGCGTTGAAGAGATACAGCGGTGCCTGTAGCACGAGAGCGACAACGTAACCGGCAGCAACGGTCGCCCGCGATGCGGGGCCCCTCAGCCGACCGGATGGGAAGGCGTGAAGCAGGTGGATAGCGACGGCCAGCACCAGGGTCGCGGTCATCGTTCCGAAAGCGGTGAACACCGGCACCCCGGTGTTCGCCAGGCTTCCGGCGAACACGGCAAAGCCCCCGAGGACGATGAGCGCACCCATCCGGTTGCTTGGGCGTCGCCACCAAGCGATCATGCCTGCTGCCACGTAGACCCAGAACGCCACGGTGAACAGCACGTGCACCCACCAGTAGGCACCGGAACCCGGCAGCGCAAGAATGAGCTGAATGGCTCCGAGGAAAACGGCGGAGATCGCGAGAAGGATGAGGGCACGGTCGAGCGATCGAGGCTGGGACGATCGCGCCACACCGGGAGTCACCATGTGACCATGGTATTGCCCGCCCGGCGCCCGAAGCGGAAGCGTCGTCTCCTCGCCCCAGACGTCGACCATGACTCAGCCCTTCGCCAGCCGACCTACCCCTACCCCTTCGGCGCCGGGACGAACGCGTTCCCGAGCGCCCCGGAGATCGCGACGAACATGCGGGTGGCGATCCCGTAACCGGCCTCACCGGGAAATGACGTCAGGCGTTCGACCTGGGACTTGGCATCGAGCAGCCCCTGACCCGTGCCGTTCGCGCGGGCGAGGACGAGCATGTCCTGCCCGGTAGAGATCAGCTCGCCGGCGGTCCAGCCCCACGACGGATTCCAATCGGTGGCGTCCGTCGGATTCTCTGGCGTGGCATCCGGCGCCTGCAGCGTGACGTCGGTGGTCATCGGGGCACCCGTCGTGGGGTCTGCCATGCCGTAGCCCTTGCTCAAGGTGCCCTCCGGAGTCTGAACAAACACCACGGCGCCTGGCGCGGCGGCTTCGGTGAAGGATGTTGCGGCTGCGGCATCGATCGTCGCCGCCAGATCAGCGGGCATCGGCTCGGTAGCGGCTGCCGGAAGTTCCGCCGTGACGACCGCCTCGGGATCCGTTACGCACGTGGATGCCGGTGCGGTCGACGCGGTCTCAGACGCGGCAGGTTCGGGTAACTGCTCGTCTGAGCTGGGAGAGGCACAACCCGCCAGCGGCAGGGCAATCGCTCCAACCGCGAGCGGTGGAATGATGCGTCGTCTGGACATGGTTTCCCTTCGTCGGAGGATGGGACATTCCTTGGTTTGAGTCTCGCTCTGCGCCACGACTCGGCCAATGGACTCAGGTCGCCAGTTCTCCCACTGCCGCATGCGGGTTGCGAACGGCGGACAGCTCATCCAGTGGAAGGCACCTCCGGCTCGACAAGACGCGCGAGCAACTCGATGAGCAGTCGCTCGGTGATGGGGGCCGGCAGCGCCTCGATGAGAGCAAGCAGTGGCGCCATCTGTTCCGGAAGGGCGTCTTCCGCCGAACCGATCCCGAGGCCGGCGAGCACCCCGGCGGCCTCCGCAGAACCCAGTGCCTCCGCAGAACCCAGTGGGCCCGAATCGAGTTCGACTGGCGGCAGCGCGCCAAGTAGCCCTGCTGGGTCGACCGCCGGCACCCCGCGCACGTCATCGGCCGCCTGCACGAGGGCAACGCTCAGCCGGGCGAGCACCGATTCCGTCACCGGCGTGATCGTCAGGTGCGTGGTGTGCGCGAGTCGCACACCGTTCGACTGCACGAGGCCTGGCTGTTGCTGCAGGAGCCAGCCGAGCTGTCGCATCCGGTCGGCGAGGTGGTGGGGATCGACCCTGCGCTCTGGCTGGGCGGTTTCGTCGGCGGCAACGGCGAACAATGGCCCGACGGGCGAACCGACCACGCGCAGCCCGTCGATCTCCCCGACCAGCTGCACAAGCGCATCCGTCGATTGCCGGCACGACGCACTCAACTCGGCGAACCCGCCGTCACCGAGCCGACGGGTGATGGCCCAGGCGGCGGCGAGGGCGCCGGCCGATTTGGAGCCGAGCATGGTCGGATTGACGACGGGATAGCCGGGCCAGCGTTTCGTTGCGAAGTACTGGTGGCGCTGCCGGTCACGGCCGCGCTGCAGTAGCACGGATGCTCCCTTCGGCCCGTAGCCGAACTTGTGCAGGTCAGCCGAGATGCTGGTGACACCGGGCACCGCAAAGTCCCAGGCGGGCAGCTCCTCGCCCCACCACGGCAGCACCCAACCGCCGATGCAGGCGTCGACATGGCAGGCGATACCGGCGACGGATGCCGCGGCCGCGACGTCGACAACCGGGTCGAGTGTTGCATAGGGGTACGACGGCGCCGACACCACAACGAGGGCGACGTCGTCACCGAATCGTGACGTGAGCTCTGCAGTGTCGACCCGGCCACCGGCATCCACCGGCACCAGGTCGAGTTCGAGTCCGAAATAGTGGGCCGCCTTATGGAACGCGGCGTGCACAGTGACCGGTGCGAGGAGGCGCGGACTGTCGACGGATGTGTCGTGGGTCTCACGCCAGACGTCCCTGGCCGTCTTCACCGCGAGCAGGCAGCTTTCGGTCCCGCCGGAGGTGACGCTGCCGACGACCTCGCCGTCTGCCGATGACTCGCCGTGCAGCATCCTCCTGGCGAAGGCCACCAGGTCGCGTTCCAGCGCGGCCACCGAGGGGAACGTCGTCGGATCGAGTCCGTTCACCGGCTGCATGATGCGAATCGCCTCCGCGGCCAGTTCGTCGAGCTCGGGCAGGCCGGAGTCGTAGACATAGGAGAGCACATGGCCGCCGTGGGTGGGGGCATCGGCCTGGCGCAGGGCGCGCAGCTCGGCCAGGATCTCGTCGGAGCGTTCGGCAGATTCGGTCGGTTCGGTCGGTTCGGTCGGTTCGTTCACGAGAGTTCCTCCTTCACTGCAGCCGGCTGGTCGATGTCGTGCCTGCGCAGGCGGTACCGGCCCAGCGTCGCCAGGCTCAGCAGCATGAGCGCGGCGGGCACGACGCTGAAATTGATGACGATTCCGGCGACGGCACTGGCCGGCTGAACCGTGCCGGTGTCACCGGTCGAGGCCAGATAGCCGGTGATGGCGAGCACAATCGTGAGCACCGTTGCTCCCAGCGCCATACCCGTGGTCTCGCCGGCGGTCCAGACGCCGCCGAAGATGCCAGCCTGCCCTTCTCCGCTGGTCTGCGCGTCGTGCGAGATGACGTCGGGCAGCATCGCCATCGGCAGCGACTGCATTCCCGCGTAGGCGATGCCCGCCAGCGCCACGGGCAGGTACACCCACGGGCCCGGCGCCCAGAGAAGCCCGGTGAGGCTGAGCGCCGCGACGGCGAACAGCACGCTCGCGAGTGTGAAGGCACGCTCTTTGCCGACCCTTCGCGCGAGCACGCCCCAGGCCGGCGCCAGCAGCAGCGCCGGGGCGATCAGTGCCACGAACAGCAGGGTGACGGCGTCTTCGGAGTGCAGCACCCAGGTCGCAACGTACTGCGCACCGGCGAGCATCAGGCCGGTCGCGAGCCCCTGAAGCATGAAGGTCGCCAGCAGCACGCGGAACGGCTGGCTGCGGCGCAGGGCGCTGATGCCGTTGCGGTAGCCCTGCGCGATGCCCGGCGAGGGCTGGACGCCCGCACCAGGTGCGTTCCGCGGGGCGACGGTTGCCGCCACCAGCATCCCGAGGCCGATCACCACACCGGCGACCACGGCCATAACCAGGTAACCGAGCCGTTCGTCGTCGCCCAGCCCGCGCAGCAGCGGGCCGCCTGCGCCGAACAGCAGGATGGCGAGCGCCAGTACCACCACACGCCAGGTCAACAGCCGCGTGCGGTCGTCGTACCGGCTGGAGAGTTCAGCCGGGAGGGCGATGTATGGCACCTGGAACAGGCTGAACGCGGTGGCGCACAGCAGGAACGCCAGCGTCACCCAGATGACCGAGAGCACCTGGTCGACGCCGGCCGGAACCGCGAAGGTGAGGATGAAGAACACCGGCAGGAGTGCACCGCCGAGCACCATAAACCCCCGGCGGGTTCCGTATCTGGCGAGACCCTGGTCGCTCCGGGCGCCGATCACCGGGTCGATGAGCACGTCCCAGATCTTCGCGACGACGACAACGGCGCCGGCGGCGAGCGCAGCAACTCCCAGCGTGTCTGTCAGGTAGTAGACCAGCACGAGCCCCGGCAGCGTGGCGAACCCACCCGTGCCGAGGGATCCGATCGCGTACGCGGCGATGGACTTTCGGGAGACTGTCTGCACCGTTGCATCCATGCCCAGAGCCTAGGGCCTCACCCGCCGAGAGTCTGCGGCTCGCGCGCCAGTTACGCGCGAATGCGCCATGCGCGCGTGGCGCATTCGCGCGTAACTAGTGCATCGCGGCAGATGGCAGCTCAGACGGCGGAGGCGAGCAAGCCGGGAAGCGCGTCGACGAGCGGCGCAAGCTCCGGAACACTTCGCGCATCGGACAGGGCCCGTTCCAGCGTGGCGTCGTGGGTCGGCCGGGCATCCGTCAGCAGGTCCTGGCCAGCCGCGGTGAGTTCGGTGTAGATGCCGCGGCGGTCGTCGAGGCAGAGAACCCGCGTGAGCAGCCCGCGCTCCTCGAGCCGATTGACGAGACGCGTCGTCGCACTGGCGCTCAGCGCCGTTGCGTGCGCCAGCTGTTGCATGCGCATGTGCCAGCCGTCCTGCCTGCCGAGCGCATCGAGAACCGTGTATTCGACGACAGACAGGCGTGCGGATGCCTGCAGGGCACGTTCCAGCTCCGCCTCGATCAGCCCGTGCAGGGCGGCAAGTGTGCGCCACCCCTGGGTGCGCACTTCGACGGCGTCGTCTTCGATGCTCATCCGTTGCCTCTCTCGATTCGAACAGGCGCTTCGCCCTGGTCGTGAATTTAGTTGCTTGCGCTGGTTACTTGCGTGTGCAATGATTTATCCCGCGCCTGCAACTACCAGCGTACGCCAACAACACGCGCGATACGCCTTTCAAGGAGAAAACACATGCCACTCGGCCTCATCGCGCTCGCCATCGGCGGCTTCGGCATCGGACTCACCGAATTTGTCATCATGGGTCTGCTGCCGGAAGTGGCGGCGGACTTCCAGGTCAGTGAGGCCGCCGCCGGCTGGCTGATCACCGGCTACGCGCTCAGTGTTGTCGTCGGGGCCATGGTGCTCACGGCCGCGGTCACGCGCTTCTCCCGCAAGCACGTACTGGTTGCCCTGATGGTGCTGTTCATCGCGGGCAACCTGTTGTCTGCACTTGCACCCGACTACGGCACGATGATGATCGGACGCATCATCGCCGCACTCTGCCATGGCGCGTTTTTCGGAATCGGCTCTGTTGTTGCTGCCAGCCTGGTCGCGCCCCACAAGAAGGCCGGCGCCATCGCCATCATGTTCACCGGCCTCACCGCCGCCAATGTGCTCGGGGTTCCGTTCGGCACCCTCCTCGGGCAGGGTTACGGCTGGCGCTCCACCTTCTGGGCGATCACGCTCATCGGTTTGGTCGCGCTGGTGGGACTGGTGACGCTGGTTCCGAATATCGGGCGACCATCGGCATCCGCCGGCGGCCTGCTCGGCGAACTCCGTGCGTTCCGTTCCGGCCAGGTGTGGCTGTCGATCCTCGTCACGGTCTTCGGTTTCGGCGGCATGTTCGGCGCATTCACCTACATCGCGTTCACCCTGACCGAGGTCAGTGGTTTCGCGAGCTCCACCGTGCCGTGGCTCCTCGTGCTGTTCGGCGGCGGAATGTTCCTCGGCAACATCCTGGGCGGTAAGGCCGCAGACCGGTCGATCGATCGCACGCTGATCGTCATCCTCGCCGGGCTCGCCGTTGTGCTGGTGTTCTTTGCGCTCACCGCACAGAGCCCCGTGGCGACGATCGTCTCGCTGTTCCTGATGGGTGCATTCGGTTTCGCCACCGTGTCTGGGCTGCAGTTGCGGGTGATGAAGTACGCAAGCGCCGCGCCGACCCTCGCCTCAAGCGCGAACATCGGTGCGTTCAACCTCGGCAACGCGCTGGGAGCGTGGATCGGCGGTCTCACCATCAGCGCGGGCCTCGGCTACACATCGTCTATCTGGGCCGGGGTGGGGATGACCCTGGCCGCCCTCACCGTGATCGTGGTCGCGGAATCAACCGCTCGGGCTCGGCGCGTCCCGGTGGCCACGAATTCCACAGCGGCCATGACCGCGTGACCAGCCAGGCGCATCCGGACGTCGCACATTTTGCACGCCTTATGATTGAAGGCAAGACTGCTCCCCCGATAGGACCTTTTTTCGCATGACCGCGAGCGCACAATCCCCCGCCCCCAGCCATTTTGACGGCCCAGGTGTCGATGGCAGAGGTGTAGACGGAACAGATGGGGCACTCGCAGCCCGCGCCAGTGGCACCTCACTCCGCGACACGCTCACCCGGTACTACTCGCTGACCAAGCCAGGCGTCCTGTACGGCAACGTGCTCACCGCTGCGGCCGGTTTCCTGCTCGCAAGCCGCGGCCAGGTGGACTTCCCTCTGTTCGCAGCGCTCGTCTTCGGCACCACCCTCGTGATCGCGTCGGCCTGCGTGCTCAACAACGTGCTCGACCGTGACATCGACACCGTCATGGAGCGCACCAGGAAGCGCGCCACCGTCACCGGCAGCATCGGGGCGCGTAACGCGGTGATCTTCTCCGTGGTCCTCGGCGTGGCAGGCATGGCGATGCTCATCGCCTGGACGAACTGGCTGGTCGTGCTCGTCGGTCTCGGCGGCTTCCTGGTCTATGTCGTGCTCTACGGCATGCTCTCCAAGCGCCTGTCGATCCACGGCACCCTCGTCGGCAGCATCTCAGGTTCCGCGCCGATCCTGGCCGGCTACGTCGCGGTATCCGGTGTTGTCGACATCGGCGCTGTGCTCGCGTTCCTGACGGTCTTCCTCTGGCAGATGCCGGAGTTCTACTCCATCGCGATTTACCGGCACGACGAGTACGCCAGGGCGAACGTGCCGGTCATCTCGGTGGTCAGGGGCATCCGCAACACTAAAGTCCAGATTCTCGTCTACACGATCGCGTTTGTTGTGGCGACACTGCTCCTGCCGGTGTTCGGCTACGTCGGCATCGTCTACACCGTGGTCATGGGCGCCGTCGGCGCCTACTGGATCTGGCTCGGCATCGTCGGCATCCGGGCAACGGATGACGCCCGCTGGGCACGCAAGATGTTCCGGTTCTCGCTGGTGATCATCCTGGCGCTCTGCCTGATGGTCTCGGTCGGCCCCGTCCTTCCCTAGCTGCCGCCGGCGCCTTCACCCTCCGCAGTACGTGGGCTGAGGAGGCCCGCCAGGGCCATCTCGGAACCACTTCGTTCGCTGGCGCACTCTACCCGCCTCGACATTCGGCGGAATGAAGATTCGGGCCGGGTTGGGGTTTCGACGCGCTCGAAATCGCTACGCTAGCCGATCGGCTGGGTGTAGAACTCGAGGGCGATGTTGTCTGGATCTCGGAACGCAATGAGTAGGCCGCTTGATCCCTGCGTGACCGGTGAGTGCGGCACACCGACCGAGTCCAGGTGCGAGACCCAGCTCTCGAGTGTCACCTGGTCGGCGACCGCGAAACCCAGGTGGTCAAGACCGTTTCGCCGCTCGGAGAAATCCCCCGGCACGGCCTGGTCACCGTGATCGACCAGGATCAGCGACAACCCCTGGCGCGCGAGCATCACCTTGGTGAGCTCGTTCTGGGCAACCTGCCTCAGTATGGAGAACCCGAGCACGTCGCGATACCACTCAGCGCTGGCCGGAGCATCCGACACGGTGAGCGTCACGTGATGAATACCTGCGATATCTGGAATAGTCACGGAACCGATCGTAAACCCGACCGACGGCGCCGTCACTCGGCGGCTGACGCGACCGGTTGCACGATGTTGAAGTTGTCGCGGAACACGTTGGCCGGGTCGTAGCGAAGCTTCAATTCGCGCAGCCGCGACAGAGTGCGCGGGGGATATCCGTCCTCGATCCGCTCAGGACGCAGATCGGTTTCAAAGCTGATGTACAGGCCGGAGAAATGTTGATGCAATTCATCCCAGGCCGCATCCAGCCGGTCACGATTCGACCCGAACGCGACCACAGAGAAGTTGGCCGAGCGGTGAGCGTACGCCGTCGCATCCGGGTCGACGTCTTGCACCGCACCGCCAACGGAACGGATCTGGAAGAAGTACGTCGCGCCGCTCTCAATGAGCTCCACCGCGGCCGCCGCGAACTCTGGCGTGATGTGCTCCAGCAGACCGGTACGCGCCGTCGGTTCTCCCTGACCGCTATGACTGCCATCCTGGGAGTTCGTGATGATGCCGGTGTACGGCGTCATGCTCACCGATTGGTCTAGCAGGGGCGCAATGCCGGCCAGCGGCTGCAGTCGCTCCAGAACAACGTCCGGATCATCGGAATCGACCGCCGTCATGACCTGCGCCACGGGCGCCTGCCCTGCCCGCGCCGCCCCCATCAACATGAAACTCGTCAGATCGCGCGGCGCCGCTTCGACCGCTGCGCCCCATCGCTCCAGGAATCCGGCGGTGTCCGTTGCATCGAATGCAAGCTGGGCGAAGCCGAGGTCGCCGACCTCATCGACCTCGAATTCGAACGATGTCACGATGCCGAAGTTCGCCCCTGCGCCCCGCACCGCCCAGAACAGGTCGGAGTTCTCGCTGCCACTGGCCCGCACGACGCTGCCGTCTGCAAGCACCATCTCGACGGCACGCAGATGATCGATGGTGAGCCCGTGCTCGCGCACCATCCAACCGACACCACCGGCAGTCGCCAATCCCCCGACGCCGACACCGCCGTAGTCGCCAGAACTCAGCGCCCAGCCGTATGGGGTCAGCGCAAACGCGACATCCTTCCACCTGGCGCCCGGCTCGATCCGCACCAGGCGGTTCGACTCATCGAGAACCTCGATCGCGTTCATCGGCGACACATCAATGACGATCCCCCCATCGTTCGTCGAACGCCCACTGATCCCGTGCCCACCGCTGCGCACCCCGAGAGCAACTTCGGGGTGTGCCCGCACAAAAGCGAGGGCATCCGCCACCTCGTCTACATTGTGCGCCTTGATCACAAGCCCCGGCTCTCCACCGCGCATATACGTCGATTTCACCCGCGAATACCCGGCGTCGCCCGGCTCGACTGCCCCGGCCGCGAGCGAGGACGGAAGACTGTCGTAGTCGATGCCGTCACGCCGCCGGAGTCGTGCGGCCGCGCTCCGAATGAGCGCTGTGGGCTGCGCCGCCGCAGCCGTCTCGCGGGCAACGGCCTCGCGCAGCGCCGGCGCGACCTCGAGTGCAAAGCGCTGCATCGTTCCGGGATCGTCTGACGCGAGGATGAAGGTTCCAACGCCGTGATCCACCACATAAGGGAGGAGCTCATCCACCCACTGGTCGCTTGGCCCGTTCAGGAATCCTCCGTTCGAATCGCCGAAGCTACCGCCGATGTTCACAAGCCGGCGGATCTCACGAGGATCGCGCCCGGCACCGAGTGCCGCCTCGTCGATGACGGCGCTCGATGCCGCGAACTCCCCCGGCTTCATATAGCCGAGGGAGGGAAGCCAACCGTCTGCCTTGCCGCCGGTGAGCCGCAGCATCCGTGGTTTGTATGCGCCAAGCCAGATCGGGATGTTGTGTGCCGGCGCCGGCCCGCGTTTGGCTCCGTCCAGTCGGTAGTGCTCACCCTCGACGCGCAGAACGGAACGATCTTCGACGTCCCAGATGCCCCGGATGACGTCGATCGCCTCGCTGAGTGCATCAACGCTCTGCCCCGGAGTGAGCCTTCGTCCTCCCATGGCGTCAATGGCGTCCCAGAAGCCGCCGGCACCGAGTCCCAGGTCAAAACGCCCGTGCGAGAGGAGGTCGAGGCTCGCGGCGGCGCGCGCGATGACCGCCGGTGGCCGGAGGGGCAGGTTGAGAACATTGGCGGAGACGTGCACCCGCTCGGTGGACGCGGCAACCCAGGTCAGGAGGGTCCAGGTGTCGAGGAACGCGGGCTGGTACGGGTGGTCCTGAAATGTGACCAGGTCAAAGCCCAGCTGCTCGCTGAGCTGTGCGAGCGACACCGCAGTCTCTGGTGGATTGTTTCCCGGCGTGATGAACGTGCCGAATTGAAGCTCGTGACCGTAATACATCGTTCCCCGTTCCGCGGTGGTTCTCTGCTCGTCCATTCAGCATGCCGCGCCCTGTTGCGAGGCGCGAGTCTCAGGTAAGCTACTTATCAATAGTAAGCGACAGGTGAGGTGCAGCGGATGGATGAGAAGGACTTCGAGCGCATCGACGAAGCGGCCTGCCGCCGGTTTCAGTCGTCGATCGAACTCGCCGGACGCAAATGGAATGGCGCCATTCTCCTCGCCGGTATGCGCGGTGCGCGCCGATTCTCCGAATACCGCACACTCGTCGACGGGATCTCGGATCGACTACTCGCCTCGCGCCTCAAGGAACTCGAGTACGAGGGTCTCATCGAACGCGAGGTGCGACCAACCACACCCGTTTCGATCAGTTATACGCTGACGCCGTCGGGCCGGCAGCTGATCACGCTACTTCAGCCGCTGACCGAGTGGGGTCATGCGCACGCCCTCGAACGCGCCGGCGGTATCGCCGTCGCTTCCTGACCGAAACCTGATCACTGTGTGACGGATGTCGGCGACCGGGGGCACACTGGAGGGGTGCCAGAGCTTCCGGAGATACACGCCCTCGCGGCGGACCTGGGCGGGCGTCTGGCCGGGCGCACCATCGACCGGGTCGACATCGTGTCCTTCGCTGCGCTGAAGACGTTCGAACCATCCGTCTCCGCGCTGGCCGGCCGCACCATCAACACCGTGGCTCGCCACGGAAAGTTTCTGGACTTCTCGATCGGCGACCTGCATCTCATCATGCATCTGGCGAGAGCCGGGTGGATCCGCTGGCGGGACGGACCACCTGCGCCCGCTGGCCGGCTCGGCAAAGGACCGCTCGCCGCCCGACTTGTGCTCGAAGACGGGTCGGGCCTCGACATCACCGAAGCGGGCACCAAGAAGAGCCTTGCGATCTCAATCGTGACCGACCCGGCGGACGTACCAGGCATCGCCAGGCTGGGTCCGGACCCACTGGACGACAGTTTCACCCGAGACGACTTCTTCGCGATCCTGCAGAGCGCCGGCCGAAGCCAGATCAAGGGCCTGTTACGCAACCAGTCGGTCATCGCCGGAATCGGCAACGCCTACTCAGACGAGATCCTGCACGCGGCACGGATGTCACCCTTCAAGCCGGCAGCGATGAGCGGCGGCGAGGCCTCAGGGTTGTATGACTCGATGCAGGCCACCCTCGCCGGTGCGATCGCGAGGGCAGACGGTCTTGCTGCTTCCGAACTCAAGAAGGAGAAGAAGTCGGGCATGGCTGTGCACGGGCGAACCGGGCAAGCCTGCCCTGTCTGCGGCGACACCGTGCATCAGGTGATCTTTGCCGACTCAACGCTGCAGTACTGCCCGACCTGCCAGACCGGTGGCAAGCCGCTCGCAGACCGCGTGCTCTCGCGCCTGTTGAAGTAGCGCTCGGTCAGCGGGGCTCGAAGACGAGATCGAGATCACCGTGATCGACGGAGTAGCTTGCAGTAGGTGACGCGACTAAAGCCATTGAAGTGCGCTCGCGCCGGCATCACTCGGCCACGTCGATCAGCACCTTCCCGACTGCCCCGCCCTCGACCGCTGCGTGCGCCTCGGCAGCACGCTCCAGCGGGAAGTGAAGAAGTGGCAGACCTGCCCCCTCCCCGACCGGAAGGACGCCGTCGATCAGGGCGGCGGTGATGTCCTCCGCGGCAGCGGCCAGCGCGCCCTGGCCCACTGTGTAAAGCAGCAGGAACTGGTACCTCACATTGAGCGCGAAATGCCGGCGCACATCGAGGGTGACCTCGCTCCCACCGTTGTTCGCATAGACCGAGATCGTTCCGTGGTTGGCGATCACCGTCTGGTTGAGTTCTGCGTTCTGCGCAGGTGACACCTCGACCACCACGTCCACACCGTTCGGGGCGATCGCCCGAATCGCCGTCGCGGCATCCGTCGTTCGGTAATTCACGATGTGATCCGCGCCGGCCGCAGTCACCAGCGTCTCCTTCTCCGGGCTGCTGATGGTGGTGATCACGGTTGCGCCCGCCCAGCGGGCCAGCTGGATGGCTGCGTGCCCGACCGCGCCCGCGCCACCGGCGACCAGCACGGTCTTGCCTGCGAGCGCGCCCGGTGCAAGTCGGGTCGGTCCGTCTTCAGCGACGGTGAGCGCCCGATGCGCCGTCATGGCCGGAACACCGAGGCTCGCGCCGAGATCAAACCCGATGCCTTCCGGCAGGCGCACGACACGCTCCGCAGGAACGACCGTGAATTCCTGTGCCGTGCCGGTCGGGCGCCCGTGCGCCGCGAGGTAGAGCCACACCCGGTCGCCGGCACTCACTCCAGACACGCCAGCGCCGACCGCGTCGACCACGCCGGCGCCGTCCTGGTTCGGCACGACTTCCGGAAACGGAAGCGATTGACCTGCTCCTGAGCCCGCGCGCGACTTCCAGTCCGTGGGATTGACTCCGGAGCGAACAACACGGACTCGAACCTCACCCTCCCCCGGATCAGCCTGCTCGCGGTCGACGAGCTGGAGCACGGACGGGGTGCCGGTCTGGGTATACGCGATAGCTCTCATGAGGTTGCCAACGCTCTCCGCCCCGATTCCGTTCCCGATCGGAGCCGCGAAGCACGTTAAGCAGCGTCGACGTACAGCCAACGGCCACCGACGCGAGTGAACCGGCTGAGCTCGTGCTGCTCGCCTGCCCCGGCATCCGTTCGATAGAACGCCCGGAACTCGACGGTGCCCTCGGTATCGAGCAGGCCACCGCGCTTGCCGCCAAGGATGTCGAGCCGGTACCACCGGATGCCGGGGTCGAGTTCCAGCGACGCTGGCTTGGTCGACGGATGCCACGTCTGCAGCAGGTAGTCGGCGTCACCGATCGCATAGGCCGAGAACCGTGAGCGCATCAGACGCTCAGCCGTCGGCGCTACCGCCTCGCCGCTGTGGAACCGGCCGCAGCAGGCGGCATAACTCTCACCGCTCAGGCAGGGGCAGCGGGTCGGGCTCACAACGTCAATTATTGCCGATTGCCAATGCCCGCGGCCGAACCTAAAGTCGGACTGACTGCTCAGCTTCTCAATGCACGGCTGAAGGAGACGGAGTTCACTCATGGCAATCCTCATCTACTCTGCGATCACATCCCTCGACGGTTACGTGTCGGATACCGACGGCAACTTCGATTGGACCGCGCCAGATGAAGAGGTGCACGCCTACGTCAACGACTCGGTCCGGTCCGTGGGCACCTTCCTGTTCGGCCGGCGGATGTATGAGGTGATGAGCGTCTGGGACGCGTTGTACCAGGACGCCGAGCAGCCGGCTGTCATGCGGGATTTCGCGCAGATCTGGCACGAGGCTGACAAGGTCGTCTTCTCGCGAACTCTCGACGAGGCAGCCACCGCCCGAACGCGAATAGAGCGGGATTTCGATCCGGAGATGGTGCGCCGGCTCAAGCGGACGGCGAGTCGGGACATCGCCGTGGGCGGACCCGACCTCGCTGCCGAGACAATCAGGGCCGGACTGGTCGACGAATATCAGCAGTTCCTCTCCCCGATCGTGATCGGCGGCGGCACGTCGTTTCTGCCCGACGGTGTCCGCGTGCGGCTCGAGTTGATCGACGAACATCGCTTCACCAACGGCGTCGTCCATCTCCGCTACCGCTCGCTGTAAGGGCTGCCGACGCCCTTGCGATTGTCACACTCCGAGGATTGCCTTCGCAATCGTGAAATAGATCAGCAGCCCGGTCGCGTCACAGAATGTCGTGATGAACGGGGTGGAGAAGACCGCTGGATCTACCCGAATCGTCGCTGCGACGTCCTCATCCCGCAGACCGCGGAAGAGCTCACTCTGCATGGTGTGGCCAAGGCCATCGAAGAACTGAAGTGCACGCTCCTTCGACAGCAGGCGGAAGATCACCGCCGCCCTCCGGAGCGACGACCGTTCGATCACACCCACAACATCATGGGGGCTCATCTGGGTCAGGGTCCGTGAGGCCGCTCGGAGATCCTTTCGGTTCACCGCGTCTTCGAGCTCGTCCTCCACGCGAATCGTGTTGTCCATATCTGCATTCCTCCAGCATCGTGCACGCACGACCATCGGCCGCGACCGAGTGTCGACGCAGCGTTGTGCACCGGTTGATGTGAGAAGCACGCCCACGTAAGAGCTTCAGCACGACGCGACGTGTCCGCGGTCTGCACCGTGGAAGCCACCTGGGATCAACCCTTAATCCGGGAGGATCTGTCCTGATCTTGGGCATCTCTCGATGTCGTGAGATCAGTGGCCTGTGTTCGCGAAGTAGCCTCGCCTAACGAGATGCTTCGTACCCAGCCTACCTGCCACTGCACCGATCCAACCTTCGCGCCGACACCGGCAGGGATGGCCACGGGAATACATGCGCAGTCATGTTGTTGTGCCTTCTGAGACACCGCAGAAAGGCGGACAGCATGCAGTTCGGAATCTTCACCGTCGGCGACATCGCACCAGACCCGACAACCGGTCACACCCAGAGCGAGGCGGAACGCATCAGCAACCTGGTGCGGATCGGACAACGCGCAGACGAGGTGGGCCTCGACGTCTTCGCCCTCGGCGAGCACCACAATCCGCCGTTCATCCCCTCATCACCACCGACGCTTCTGTCCACGGTCGCGGCGCTGACCAAACAAATCATCCTCAGCACATCGATCACCCTGATGACCACCAACGACCCAGTGAAGATCGCCGAAGACTATGCGATGCTGCAGCACATGGCCAAGGGGCGCCTCGACCTCATGGTCGGCCGCGGCAACACCGTGCCCGTGTATCCCTGGTTCGGAAAAGACATCCGCCAGGGCGTCGCCCTCGCACTGGAGAACTACAACCTGCTGCACCGGCTGTGGCGGGAGGATGTCGTGGACTGGGAGGGCAGCTTCCGCACGCCTCTGCAGGGCTTCACCTCGACTCCCCGACCACTGGACGATGTGCCCCCATTCGTCTGGCACGGCTCGATCCGCACCCCGGAGATCGCAGAACAGGCGGCCTTTTACGGCAACGGATATTTTGCCAACCACATCCTGGCGCCGAACTTCCACTTCAAGCCGCTTGTCGACTTCTACCGGGAACGCTTCGAGCACTACGGTCACGGCACCAGTGACCAGGCGATCGTCGGTCTCGGCGGCCAGGCGTTCATCGCGAAGCGTTCACAGGACGCCGTGAAGACCTTCCGGCCATACTTCGAGAACTACCCGGTGTTCCGGGGGAGCTCGCTCGACGACTTCATGAAGAGCACACCACTCAGCGTCGGCAGCCCACAGGAGATCATCGACAAGACGCTCACCTTCCAGGACGGTTTCGGCGACTATCAACGCCAGCTCTTCTCCGTCGACAGCATGGGGCTGCCCGTCGAGATGGCCCTCGAGCAGGTTGAACTCCTCGGCACCGAGGTCGTCCCCGTGCTGCGGAAGGAGATGGCTGCACGACGAGCACCGGGAGTTCCGGATGCCCCGACGCACAGCAGTCTGATCACTAAGAAGTATGGCGATGGGGAACCGCGTCAGCCACGACCGAACCCGAACCGCGGTGACAACCTCTCCGGCACATCCCCCTACCAGGACAGCGACCCGGCCGTCGAAGCCCGTTTCCCAGTGGCGGTCTGATCGTGGCCGGAGACATCCGTCTGGCCAACCAGGCCTGGGAGGCGTATTACCGGGCGCAGGCGACAATCGCGCTCGAACTCACCAACGCCGATATCTGGGACGGTCTGCTCACGCGGGAATACGCCGTGCTGCACGCCTTGTCCAGAGAACCGCATGGCCTGCGCATCACCGAGCTGGGGCAGGACGTGCTCCTGACCCAGCCGGGGATGTCCCGCCTCATCATTCGTCTCGAAACTCGCGGCCTCGTTGAGCGAAGCGACGATGCAGCCGACGCTCGCGCCCGTCGCATCCGTCTCACACCTGAAGGGGTGAGCGCCCAGCGTCGAGTCGGTGCGAACGTCGCCAGGCACGTCGCGGAAGCAATGACTCGCGCACTCGACAGTGAGCAGATGACGACCCTGCGCGACCTGAGTAACACCCTTGCCGCCGGTGCAACCGGGCACGAGCCGAGTGCGCGCAAGCAATCGATCGAAAGGAACGACTCATGAGCATCACCATGCCTGGGCCAGGAATACCCACCGAGATCAGCTCGCCGGTGCGTCTGGTTGTGGTGAGCGCGGGGGTGAGTGAGCCCTCGTCCACCCGGCTCCTGGCGGATCGCACCGCGCAGAAGGTCCTGGACCTGCTGCGCGAGGCCGGAACCCCGGCCACAGTGGGTGTCGTCGAGCTCGGGCCGCTCGCCGTTGACATTGCCCAGGCGATCGTGTCCGGCTTTCCGGGTGAACGACTCCAAGACGCGATCAATCGGCTCGCGGAAGCCGACGCCCTGATTGCGAGCACGCCTGTCTACAAGGCGGGGATCAGTGGACTGTTCAAATCCTTCGCGGATGTCCTGGACAACGATCTGTTGATCGCCAAGCCCGTCATTCTCGCGGCGACGGCCGGCACCGCCAGACACGCAATGGTCGTCGACGAGCAACTGCGGCCGCTCTTCGCCTTCCTCCGCGCGATCCCCGCACCGACGTCGCTCTTCGCCGCCCCTGAGGACTGGGGCGGGTCGGCACTAGGGGAGCGGATCGACCGCGCCGCCACCGAGCTTGTGCTCCTGCTCCAGAGTGGGGTGGGCCGTTCGATCGCCGACAGCGCGTGGACCGGCTACCAGCACCAGTTCAACGGCAACGCGACCCGCGCCGAGAGGGGCGCAGACGACGTCGACTTCAGCACAGATCTCATGCGGATGGCTGCTGGCGGCATCAACGGGCCTGCAGTCTCCGAGCCGCGCGTCGGCACCGCCTAGACTCGATCCGTGAGCGAAAGTCGACCTTCCCCAGGTTCAGGAGATGGAGTGGTCGTTCTTTCGCTGCCGTTCGAGGGGCGGTGGCTGGCGATGAACAGTCCGGCCAGGCGGGTTCCCAGCCACGGAACGGACTTGTTGGGTTCACGGTATGCCATTGACTTCGTCGGGGTTGACGATCGGCGCCGAACGGCGACCCATCGTGACTGGGGCAGCTACTTCGGCACGGAACCGGTCGAACGGTTCTTCGCGTTCGGGCAACCGATCCTGGCGCCAGCTGATGGCAGGGTTGTTCAGGTTCACGACGGCGAAGTCGATCACGTTGCGCGCCGGTCGCAACTGTCGCTCGTGCATTACGCCCTCAGACAAGCAGGGCGGCTCCGCCAAGGCGTGGCGGCGATCGCCGGCAACTATGTGACCATCGCGCTGCCAGGCAACGACACATTCGTCTCACTGGTGCACCTGCGTGCCGGTTCGCCTCAGGTCGCTGTGGGCGACGTTGTCACGACAGGCCAACCGATCGCCGAATGCGGCAACTCCGGCAATTCAACCCAGCCGCACGTGCACCTGCAGGTCATGGACAACCTGGACCTCTCCGTTGCCCGGGGCATCCCGTTGGCGTTCCGGCACTTTCGTGAGTGGACAGGACGGAGCGAGCGGTCCCGGGTGGAGGAGTCGGGTATTCCGGGCGAGAATTCCGTCGTCGAAGCCCTGAAACCCTAAGCCGCGGTCATGTCCCTGGTTCGGAGGCGCTGCAGCCCGAGCACCACCAGCACGACCGCGAGGCCGCCGATCACGATGAGCGGCACGGCGGAGAACTCCTCGCCCAGCCTCGGCACAGCCGTGAACGGGGTGTTGTCGACGACCCAGTCCGGCAGGCCGAACATGTCGCCGAACATCGAGAGTACAACCATGGAACCGAAGATTCCCCACGTGAGCGCGCTCGCAACTCGCGGCAGCCAGGCAGCGCAGAATACGACGAAGGCGATCACGAGCAGCACGGACGGCCAATAAGCGAGGGATGCCGCGGCAAACCGCCCGCCCTGGCCTGGATCGCCGATGGACGCGCCGAAGCTGGCGCCGATCGCGTACCCGCTGAAGGCGAGCAGCACGAACGATATGACAGCAGGCACCGCCATCCGCGACAGCGCCCAACGCACCCGTGAGATAGCTCTTGACCATTGCAATTCAGCTCTACCGCTGGATTCCTCCGCACGGATCGTGTCAGTGCTCTGAAGCGCGAACGCGGAGATCAGCAGTACGTTGGCCATCGCGAAGAAACCCAACAGTCCGTCCAGCACGTCCTTCGACCCACCGATGAATCCCTGGGCGATCGGATTGTCACCGGAGAGGAGGTCAGCCATCGCCGTCGCCACCGTCCCGAAGAACAGAGCGCCGACCAGCACACCGAGGCTCCACCCGATGATCGACCCCCGCTGCAGGCGCAGGGTGAGTCCGACCGGGGTTCTGGTCAACGCGCTCGCGTGCCGCGGTCCGCGTCGATCAGGCAGGATGCCTTCGCCGACATCCCGCCGCCGTTCGAGCAGCAGGGCGAGTGCGCACAGCAGTACGGCAGCAGCCACAGACACCCCGAACGGCCACCAGAGGCTCTCCCCGTACGAGCGCATCTGCTGGCCCCAGCCGATCGGCGAAGCCCAACTGAGGATGCTCGGATTGTCCTCGTCGGCCTGCAGGTCGGCGGCGGCGCGGGTGAGGTACGCGGCTGCGAGTATGACCGAGGCGAGGGCGTTGGCGCCACGGCTGGTCTGCGCGAGTTGACCGGTGACCGCTGCGACGCCGATGAAGACCAGGCCAACACCGGTGAATGACGCACCCATCACGAGAGTTCCGAGCGCCGGCAGACCTTGTCCGATCGCGACGAGGGCGCTGCTGAGTCCGATGAGCACCGAGAATCCGGCGGCGACGACCCAGTTCGCGAGGGAATAGGCGTGCTGCCCGAGCACCCCGCCACGAAGCAACTCCGTCCGCCCGGCTTCCTCCTCTGCGCGGCCGTTGCGGGTGACGAGGAAGATCACCGCAAAAGCGAGCGCGACGGCTTCTGTCATCCACAACTTGATGTTGAGGATGCCGCCCAGTGTGCTCGCAGCGTATGGCAGTCCAGTCAGGGCCGCGACCGAGGGTGTGTTCGCGATCGCTGCATAGGCATCGCGGTCCGCCTGGGTCGGAAACGCAATCCGCTGGGATTCGACGACAATCGCGATCATCCCGGCGAGCGCGATCGTCCAGATGAGCATCCTCAGCCAATTGCGGCGCACAATGAACTGCACCATGAGCCCGAACCCCGCGTAAGCGTCGATCACCCGGCCGCGGCCCGGAGTGCGCGAGAGAGTGCGTGCGCCCTGTTCCTGGATGGTGGTCATGGCCGTGTTGCCGCTTCCGCAGCCTCGGCGTGCAGCCCATAGTGACGAAGGAACAGCTCTTCGAGCGATGGCGGGGTCGAGATCAACCCTCGCGGCCCCAGGGGAGCGAGGGCTCGCATGACGTCCGGGAGCGCGCCCTCGTCGACAGAGAAGGAGACCCGTTGGCCGTCGGCGGTGAGCTCCTGTACTCCGGGCACCGCGGAAAGCACGGCGCTGTCTCCGTCGATGGTGACAGTCATTGTCGACCGCTGCAGGTGGCGCAGCTCCGTCAGCGTTCCCGATTCGACAGTTCGACCGTCGCGGATGATGGTCACCGTGTCGCACAACTTCTCGACCTCGGCGAAGATGTGGCTCGACAGCAGAACAGATCGTCCCTCTGCCTTGGCTTCGGAGACACAATCGGTGAAGACGCCCTCCATGAGTGGATCGAGGCCATTGGTCGGCTCATCGAGGATCAGCAGCTCGGCGCGGCTCGCAAACGCTGCGACGAGGCCGACCTTCTGACGGTTCCCTTTCGAGTAGCTACGGGCCTTCTTCGTCGGGTCCAGGTCGAACAGTTGCAGGAACCGATCGATGCGGCCACGGTCGACGTCACCCCGCAACGCGCCGAGGATGTCAATGGCCTGTCCACCGGTGAGATTGGGCCACAGGGTCACATCGCCCGCGACGTAGGCCACGCGCCGATGCAGGTCGACCGCGTCACGCCAGGGGTCGCCTCCGAGCATCGTTGCGGTGCCACCGTCGGCTCGCAGTAGACCGAGCAGGATGCGGATCGTCGTCGACTTTCCCGATCCGTTCGGGCCGAGGAAGCCTGCCACGCTGCCGGTGGCCACGCGCAGGTCGAGGCCGTCCAGGGCGCGCGTGCTTGCGAAGTTTTTGGTCAGACCGTGCACATCGACGGCCAGCGATTGGGTCATGTCTGCCTCCAACAGGAATTCACGGATGGGGTGGGGTGGCGTCCGTGGTGCCTGGTGGATCGGGAACGTACATCAGGTATTCGTCGAGCATGGAACGGTCAACGAGGATTCCCTCTGTAAAGAGTTCGAGGCTCGGTAGGGCGATGGATTCGGTGAGGCGATGGATGGCGGTGCCGATGTCGGCGAGATCGATGTCTGGCATGAGCGTGAGCTGCACGAGCAGGCCTCCGAGAGAGCTTGTCACGAGGTACCTGGCTCGGGCGGCGGGGTCGCGGCTGGGCTTGAGGGTTCCGGCTTTGACCGCTTCCTCGGTGAAGACCTCGGCATCGGCGATCATGTGTTCGACGAAAGCGCGCCCGACTTCTCCGCCGTCGCGAACGCTCCGCAGGATGTATACGAAGGTCGGCGCGAATTCGTCGAGCTGCGAGAACATTCTGATCGCCTCGCCCGGCGGCATTCTTATTCCACCGCCCTTGATCTCTCGAAACCGGCGCAGTACTTCGTCATCGCACTCCGCTCTGAGGAGCTCTTTGGTGCCGAAATGATGCCGCACGAGCCCAGGGCTCACGCCTGCCCGTGCGGAGATCTGCCGCACTGAGGCTTCGAATCCACCCAGGGCGAAACACTCGATCGCGGCGTCGCGGAGACGCGTCCTTGTCGTCAAATCTCCGACTGGTCGAGTCCACTGCACACGAGACACTGTCTGCATGTGCAGAATGCTATACGCACGTATCATCCACGTCAATGGCGATATTCTGGTTCACCACCCGTTCACCAGCGACGGCCATCGTGAGACGCGATGATAGCCCGACAACGCGTCCTGCTCCTCGCACTCATGCTGGCGATCGGAAGCATCACCGCCTCGACCATCGCGGTCATCCAGAGCGGCCACGTCGCTGCGTGGACGGTCTTCTGGGTTTCGATCATGGTCGCGATCTTCTCCCTCGTGATTTCGTCCGCCGACACCGACGAGCGATTCTTCGGCATCAATCAGCGAGGGCTCCGCCTGCTGAGCATGACAGGGGTGGTGGTGCCCGCCCGTGTACTCGACGTGACGACCCAATCGCAAGACGAGAACGGCAACGTCTTCATTCGGCTGCGACTCGAGGTCGCTCCCCCGACCTCGAGCCGATTCATCACCTCGACCGCGGCCAAGATCACGGTCACCGACGTACCGCGGTTCCAACCCGGTGAGACGCTTGCGGTGCGCTACCTGCCGCAGTACTCGGGTGCCGTCGCGATCGAGCGTGTCCCCACCGCTGCCCAGTTGGTGGCGGTCGAGCGGCAGACGTGGGGCGACAGCGCCGACCTGACGGAGTACTCGGGGCAGATGCCCCTCCTGCGCCCGAGCACACCCCGCGCCGTGGCATCCGTTCTCACCGTTCTTGTGACGATCGCGCTCGGCGCAGGAATCGCCACGCTGATCGTCCAGGCGGGCTCATGAGTATCGTCTCGGACGATGCCCTCAGAAGACTGCGAGCTGGCCTGATTCTGACGGCACCGGATGCCGCGAAGGGTGAGCCCATGCTGCACCGCAGTGTTGGCAGGAGGTACACCGGTGCGCTTCCGCTGGTAAGCGACGGGCAGTCTCTCTATACAACAGACGGCGATGGGGTGCTCGTCGTCATCGATCCTGCCACCGGCCACTGCGACAAGTTGTGGACGCCAGAGGAGAACGCGATCATCTGGCAGATCATGTGCCATAACGGCCGGAACGGGTTGATCGCGCGCACAGACGGCGCCATCCACCTTCTCGGCGCGAATGTTCGGCAAAGGCACGAGGGGTCCTGGCTGAATGACGCCGCCGCCGAACAGGGCCTGCTGATGGTCGCCTCGCTCAGCGACCAGACGGTGACCCTCGAACGGATCGAAGACGGAGACATGATCGTGCGCGCCCCTGTGTCGCCTGAGCTGTATAGAGGGCACACTCCGCTGCTGCGTGCCGCGCTGGCCGCTGATGCCTCGACGCTCGCGTGGTCCGACGCGCAGTCGAAGGTGCAGGTGCAGCTGGTTGGCGAAACTGGCATCCGAGCGGTTCCTATTCCGAGCGGCCTGGTCGAAAGCATTGCGCTGAGCAGCGATGGCTCGACTGTGTTCGTCGTCATCAACTCCAACGCCGCGATGCGGATCGTCGCCCGAGACACCCGTACCGGCGAACCCCTCCCGGGCTGGACCGATATCGAAGGCACCCGTCTCGACCTCGCGCTGAGTGACGAAGCACTCGGCGACGGTCGCGTCGCTGTGCTCAGCGATTCCGTCGTCACGATCCGCGCGGAGTCCGGAGGAGAGCCGACGGCCACCTTCCCGCTCGACCACGTCGTCCACCGTGCGGGGATCGCATGGCACGGCAGCGACCTGGCCGTGCGTACCGACAGCGGATGCCTCAGCCTCTACCGCGTCGGGTAGAGCCCGCAGCCGCAAAGCACGAATGTGCTGTGCGAAATACCCATAGAGGTCAGCTCGAGCGCCTCGCCGCCCGCCAATGACCGGCCACCTGGGCACCGCCCCGCACATGCTGGGCGACCCAGACGGCTCCTGCCTGGCCCGGTTGCGCCGGCGGAGCTAGGTCTACGATCCTCGGTGGGGCCAGCGGCGAGTACTCCCGCGCAACGGACAGCTGGTTGGTGTCGAAGGCACGGGACATAGCCTTCTGCTGCTCAACAGGAATCCCAAACGAGTTCGCGATTGCCGGCCACCGCTCGACGTGATCCGCGACACTGTGGACTATTGCCGCGGCCTGTTCACCGGTCAGGCTGAAACTCTCGGCCACGGAAGCGAGATTCCGGATGTCACGGTTCCTCGGGTCGTCTTGCTCGCTTATCGCTCTCGAGTTCACGGAATGTGAGGTGCTCGGGTTCACGTCGAAGACCGGCGAAAGTCGCCATCCGGACCCGTCGTGCAAGAACCCGTGGTTTCGCCAATGGTCGTCTACGTTGTTGATGAGGACCGTCAATGCGATCCGCGTGAACATCTCATGCAGATCGGCCGCGGGTTGTGAGCTGAGTTCACTGATTGTGTCCGCGAACTCTTGATAGGTGACACCAGAGTCGCTCAAAGTGCCGAGCTCCATCGCCGTTGACGCTGACATGTAGCCCAAGCGAACATCCTCGCCGACACGGTCGAACCTGTGTGCAACGAGTACCGACTTGTCGGCGCCAGCCCGCCTGTGCTCGAACGTCGGTGTGCGGATGCCGATGTTCTCGGCCAATGTCAGGGCGAGCGCTTCCCAGCTTTCAACGTCGATATTGCCGTCTTTCGAGTGTGGCAGTTTGGCAATCGCCAAGTTTCCAAACTCCGTGATTACGTTCGCTTTCGGGCGCGCTCCACCAGGGCTAGTGGCAATGTCCGAGAGATATTCCAGGTCTTCGTCACTGGCAACTTGATCCTCGTAGCGACGAGCGACCGCGATGACTCTCTCAAGATCGTGGATGTTCGCTGCCTCGGAGTCACTGGCTAGCCAGCTGCCGCCTGTCGGCGCTTTGAGCCGTAGCGCTCCCATGCGTGTGAAGTCCGAGACGTTCAAGAGGAAGTCGAAGTCCCCGAGCTTGCGGTAGACGCCAGGTTGCTTTTCCAGCCTCAGCGCATGGTTTGCCTGGATGAGCTTCTTGCCCCACATGTCCGGTGACGCGTCGGCGAACGAACCGAAGATTGTCATGTTCTCCGGCGTAAAAGTGCGGGTGGGAACGAGAGGGAGCTCTGGCGAGATCGGGTAGGCACGGGGGTGGGCGAGGTAGCCGGAGTCGTATTGAAAGGACGCGGACGCGAGGTTTCGCCCTCCGCTGAACGAGGGCTTGAGAACGCCAACGAAGGTCGGGGTGCCACCCCCCAAGTCGGTGTAGACGTGCGCCTCGAGGACGACGTTCACGGTGCTTCTCCGGTGCCGAGGATGTCGTCAATTCTGGCGCGGGCGGCTTGGTTGTTGTAGGGGTCAACCGCGGTGATGACCGTATCCGCGATACCGAGCGCAGTCAGAACAGCGAAAAGGGAGTCGATTCGAGGTGTCCCGGTTCCGGTTTCGATGTTTCGGAGCGTCTCGCGGGTGATGAAAGCTCTCTCGGCGAGGGTGGTCGCGGACATCCCGTTGACTCTTCGCCAGCGGCGGATGTTCGAACCGAAGATCCGCAAGAGCCTTTCTTGCCGAACGGAACTGCGTTTGACCACTTTGCTCACCTCATATTGATAGCTATAGCTTCCACTATATCGAGAAATGGCCATTGTTAGCTATCACGGCTGCACAACTGGCGGGCTCCATTCAAGACCTGGGCTGTAGCCGCCAGTGTCGTGGCTCGGGTGAACGTGCCTCGCCGCGCTACGCCGGGCACATCGCGAACGCCGCACCTGATGTTCGCGACGTCATGAAATCGGGGCGCCGAAATCCGAATAGTTCCGGAAAGCGCGGGCTATTTCGATGGCCGCGAACGAGATTAACTATTTAGCCTGAGCATTCAGAGAAAACAAAAAGGCCGCTCTCTCCGGGGGAATCCCTGGTCAAGCGGCCTTTCTAAACGCAATACGTGGAGCTAAGGAGATTCGAACTCCTGACCTTCTCATTGCGAACGAGACGCGCTACCAACTGCGCCATAGCCCCAAACTGCTTATGCAGAATATCACGCGCGGGGCGGGAAAAGTTGCACGAGAGTTGGCGGGCATCCTTGGGATGCTCAGCTGAAGCGGTGCGGAATGACGAGTTGCACGTGGGGGTCTCGAGACGCGCCCTCTTTCCTCGGACGCTCCTCAACCAGGAGAATTTGGGACGTCTCAGGACAAATTGGGGCTAGTCGGGTGGCGGCAGGGCATTTCCGCAACGAGGGCAGACACCGAGCGAGGGATCATCGACGTAGGCACCACAGTCTGGGCACACGTTCGCCAACCAGCATGCCGGGTCACCGCGTCGCTCCGAAGGATCGACCGGAGGAACCTCAGGTTCGTCGTCAGCCTGCACGGCGACGCCGCAACACAGCATCGAGATCCGACATGCCTGGCTTCGTCTCGCCCACAATCCCCATCGTAGCGAACCGACTCGGCGCTTCGGAAGGCACAGCAGTGGGCACATCAGCAAGCGCAGCTGCAGCACGCGCAGCGGCCGGCCGGGAAATCGGCGTCGCGTCTGGTGCGATCTGCGCGGCGCGTGCGGCGATCTCTGCCTGCGCGGTCGCCTTACGCAACTCCTCCGCGGCATCCACCGACGCCATCGCGGCCTGCGCGATCGACCCCCGCGACAGATGCAGCGGTTTCGGCAGGGGCTGTGGAGTCCACGTCGGCGGCTCCATCGGCGACTCTTCCAACTGCACCGGCTCGAACCGCGGCGCCGCGGGCGCGACCTGCACCGGAGGTGCAATCACAACCCGAGCCGAACGCGCAGACCTCGCCAGCCGTGACAACGAGCCGAGAGCGACGACGGATGCGACGGCCCCGATCCCGAAAAGCAGCCACGACCCGCTCACGAGCGCTGCCACCGCGCCAGCCACAACCGTCACCAGACCGGCGAGCAAGACCAGCGACGACAACGCCCTCAACTTCCGCAGCCGACGAAGCAGCTGGGCGGGAGAATCGACGACGGGCGGCCTGGATGCCCTGGCCAGCGCCGCAGCCGCGCGCCGGGCGGCGAGCGCAGCCGCTTCGGCGGCCTCCGCCTCAACCCGTGCTTCGTCTTCAGCCTGTGCAAGGAGTCTCTGTTGCGCATTGACCGTGCGCGCGTTGGCCTCGAGCCGCACCTGCTGGGGCACCTCGGCCGTCTCCGCGAGAATGCGCATGGTCTGCTGCAACCGAACGGCGTTCCGCTCAGTGGCGAGATACTGCCGCCGCCTGGACCAGGTGGGAATCAGGTAGACAACCCAGAGGGCAGCGGCAACCGCCACCATCACTCCCCCGCCAAGGGCCTCACCGCTCATGTTCACTACGGTACGAGCGGCATCGCCTTTCGCCCTTGATTACCGGGGGTGTGTCATCGATCGCGGCCACCGATCGCTTCCAATACGAGCACGATCGTCTGAGCCACTATCGCTTCGCAGTCGGCAACGGATGCGCAGCCGCTTCCAGATCTGCCGCCAGCACACGCGCGGCATCCGTCGGCACGCCGCCCTTCTGCCAGCGGCGCAGCACTCCCTGCGGAACCTCTTCCGACACCAGCCCGAAACAGAAATGATCGCGCCAGTCGCCATTGATGTGGATATAGCGGCGCCGCAACCCCTCATAACGAAAACCGAGCTTCTCCACCACCCGCAACGACGCCGCGTTTTCCGGCCGAATGCAAATCTCCATCCGGTGCAGTCCGAGTTGGAAGAAGCAGTAATCCGTCGCGAGCGCAACGGCCGTCGGCGTGATCGAATGTCCGGCGAACCGCTCCCCCACCCAATACCCGATCGTCGCGCTCGAGAGCGATCCCCAGGTGATCGACGACACATTCAACTGGCCGGCCAGTTTACCGTTGTACTCGACGATGAACGGCAGGCCATGCCCGGAACGCGAGTGAGTCAACAGATTCCGGATGCTGGCGCGCGTGTCGAACGACATCGGCGCGTACGGGCTCGTTGCCTCCCATTTGCGCAGCCACCCGCGGTTCTCCATCAAGTCGCGCTCGAGGGCGCGGGAATCCCGGAGGCGCACCGGCCGGAGCACGACCGGCCCCTCGCGGAGGGTGGGGATGACGATGGACACGATCTGGGAGTCGTCTAGTCGAGGGTGTGAATGAAGTCACGAAGCCAGGGGCGCAGGTCAGGCCCCAGGTCTTCGCGATCGACGGCGAGCTGAATGATGGCCTTGATGTAGTCCAGCCGGTCGCCCGTGTCGTAGCGTCGGCCCCGGAAGATCACGCCGTAGACACCGCCGGTCTCCTCAGGCGTCACCGCCATCTCCTGCAGGGCATCGGTGAGCTGAATCTCGTCGCCCTTGCCCGGCTCGGTGTGCTCGAGCACGTCGAACACCTCGGGGCGCAGCACATACCTGCCGATGATGGCGAGATTCGAGGGCGCGTCAGCCTCGTCAGGCTTCTCGACCAGGCCCGTGATGCGCACGACATCCGGATCATCGGTCTTTTCAACGGCCGCCGCGCCGTAGAGGTGAATCTGCGACGGCTCGACTTCGAGAAGCGCGACAACACTGGTATTGCGCTTCTCCTGCTCATCAATCATCTTGTCGAGCAGTGGATCGCGTTCGTCGATGATGTCATCGCCGAGGAGAACGGCGAACGGTTCACGACCGACGTGCATCTTGGCCCGCAGGATGGCGTGGCCGAGACCACGCGGGTCGCCCTGCCGCACGTAATGCATGTCGGCCAGGTCGGTCGACTCGTTCACCTTGGCCAGCTTGGTGCGGTCCCCCTTCTCCTTGAGCAGGACTTCGAGTTCGAACATCCGGTCGAAGTGGTTCTCCAGTGCGTTCTTATTTCGCCCAGTGATCATGAGCACGTCGTGCAGCCCTGCGGCCACCGCTTCTTCAACGACGTACTGAATCGCCGGCCGATCGACGACGGGGAGCATCTCCTTCGGCATTGCCTTGGTCGCGGGCAAGAACCTGGTTCCGAGCCCTGCAGCGGGAATGACAGCCTTCGTGATCCGTTTACTCATACCCCTTAGATTATCCGCATCTAGAATTGGTCACATGGACTCTGAAATCGGTCACCGAAAGCGGGCGCTCCGCGCCGAGTTGCGTGAGCGCCGCCAGAATCTGACCTCCATTGAGAAGGAGTCGGCCGCCGCCGGGTTCACCGATAACCTGCAGAGCCTCGTCACCGACCTTTCTGCCCGGTCGATCTCCTGTTATCTTTCTGCGCAAAACGAGCCAGGCACCCGCCCGTTCCTGAACTGGGCCGAGACAGAAGGCATCCGCATTCTCTTCCCGGTATCCAGGGAAGATGGCCTGCTGGACTGGACTGTCGGTGAAGAACACGAGGAGTACGAAGGCATCGCCGGAACACCGGAGCCGGTGGGTGAACTGCTTGGCCCGATCGCGATCAACGATGTCGACCTGATCATCGTCCCCGCTGCTGCGATCGATTCCACGGGCATGCGCATTGGCTGGGGGCGCGGCTATTACGACAAGACCCTCGGTTCGATGGAAAAATGTCCTCCGGTGTATGCCGTTGTCTACGACAACGAATTTATCGAAGAAGTTCCCAAAGAGTTGCACGATCAGCCGGTGAACGGCGTCGTCACCCCCACGAGAATCATCTCGTTCTAAGTTGTCTCAGCGAGCATCCGTTCGCCGATTTCCCAAAAAAAAGAGAACCAGTGCCCACCTATTCCTACCGTTGCACCGAGTGCAACACGGCCTTCGACATCCAGCAGGCCTTCACCGATGACACTCTCACCGAGTGTCCCTCGTGCGGGGGGAAGCTCCGAAAAGTGTTCTCGGCCGTTGGCGTCAGTTTCACCGGTTCCGGCTTCTATCGCAACGACTCGCGCCCCGCCCCCCAGTCGAGTGAAAAGTCGAGTGAAAAATCAAGTGGTGCGCCTGCTGTGAAAGAGGCCGCATCCTCCGCTAGTGTCAAAAAAACAGGCACTGAGAAGAGCGCGGCCACCCCGGCGGCGCCGTGAGTCACTCAGACGCATAGTTCTCATTGCCGCAGGTTGCAAGGAGGAACGGCCATGATTCAGGGATTCAAAGAATTCATCATGCGCGGCAATGTGATCGACCTGGCGGTCGCGGTTATCATCGGCGCTGCGTTCACGGCAGTCGTGACCGCAATCGTCGAGGGGATCTTCAACCCGCTGATAGCAGCCATCTTCAACGCGAAAGACCTGGCTGGTGCCATGGTCGTTCAGATCGGCAACGCGACGATGTCCTTCGGTCTCGTGCTTGCAGCAATCATCAACTTCCTGTTGATCGCGGCCGTCGTGTACTTCGTCTTCGTGCTTCCGATCAACAAGATGAAGGAAGCGCAGGAGCGTCGCCGCAAGGCCGGTGTCGTCGAAGAAGACGCAGAGGCGAGCGAACTCGTGCTGCTCTCCGAGATCCGCGACCTGCTCGCAGCCGGGCGGGGCGACACGCCAAAGCACACGCTCTAGGCTCGTTGGTCGAGCTTGCCGAGACCACGACAGGATCTCGACAAGCTCGATTAACGACAAGCAACAGGCTCGATCAACGACGATAGAACGGGCTCAGCCAGCGCAACTACCAGTGCGGCGGGCGGTCCTGCTTCAGGCGGTCGTCGTTCTCACCGGAGGAGCCTCCAGACGCCACTCCACCCTCTTCGCGGGCGACCGGCGACTCCGGGCTGGGATCGGTGTTCGGCGCCGGTGTCAGCTTGGATCGACGAGCGCGCCCGGGAGCCTTCACCACGTGTTGGCGTTGTTCGTCGTTCTGGCCCATGTCTCCAGCGTAAACCGTCGGTTCCAACTCACGCGTGCGCTCCATGTGCCGCCTCATCTGCTTGGGAGGCGGCACAACGGGCGCACAACCGCCGCTTCTTCAGGAACGCGGGAGCGCGATCGGCGCCGTCTCGGTGCCCACGGCGGCCGGTGCAGCCGGCTTCACCCCGGCGAGTGCGGCAATACGACGCGCGACGGCATCGGGGTTGCTGAAGAGATCGAAACTGTGCACGCGCACGTAGTGCCAGCCGAGTCGCCGAAGCACCTCGGGGCGGAGCCTCAAGGACTCGCGGAGGCTCGTGCGGCCGACCACAACATCCGTCTCGACAACAACGGCACGACCGACGTGGGATGCCGCTAGCGCGAGTTTGCCGCGGTGACCGAGCGACACCGTCAGGCCGAGTCGCTCCAGCCGTCCGGCGAGGTCGACGAGCATCGGCTCGCTGGCGTCTGGCACGCGCGCTTCGGTGCCGCGCGCTTCCGTCTCGCTGAGCACCTGTGACAGCGCCAGAATGCCGTGACGCTGACGGTCCTCGTCGATGTCAGCCGGCCGGAAGCAGGAGACGATGTCCATCGACCGACGCGCCCTGGTCATGCCGATGGCGAGCAGCCGGTCTCCGCCCGGCTCACCGAGCGAACCGAAGTTCGACAGCAGGCGCCCGTGCGGGGTGCGACCATAGCCGATGGAGAAAATGACCCGGTCACGGCTCTGCGCGACTGCCTGCTCGAGGGTGAGCACCGTGAAGGGTTCGGCGCGGTCCCCCAGGATGAAGTCGGAGAGGTCGGTGCGCTTGGCGAACGCGGCCAAAACGGCTTGGTTCACCCGCACCGCGTGCCGGGTACTGGCGGTGATGACCATGAGCGATTCGCGGGGACGCTTGACGGCGTGGTCCATGACCAGCTCGACCGCCTTGGCGACCTCGGCATCGACACTTTCAACGGCGCCGCTGTCGGCGTCTGGCATGCCGTGGCCGCCCTTGACGTAGTTGAGCGTGAGGCTGCCGTGCCCGAGGTAGCTGCCTGCCCAGGGCAGCGAGTCGATGCGGCCTGCGTAGAACCGGTGGTTGACCAGCTCTGCGAGGTCTTCGCCGCCGGCGCGGTAGCTGCGGGTGAGCGTCAAGGTCGGCAGCAGTTCGCCCAGGCGCGCCAGCGCGGAGTCGGCGTGCAGTCCGTCGACGCTCTCGGCCGGCTCTGCGTCTTCTGCCTTCTCGACAATGCCGGTGTCGAACACTGACGGGGTCTGCGTGACCGGGTCTCCGAATGCCACAACCTGCTTTGCGCGGCGAATCGCGCCGACGTTCTCCGCGAAGGTCGTCGCTCCGGCGTCGACCAGCAGCACGGTGTCGAACGTCATCCGATCGGTCAGACCGGCAATCTCGTATGGCGAGGCAAGCCAGACCGGTGCGAGCACCCGGCCAAGGTGCGGCGCCGCTTCATGAACGGATGCCGGTGTGGCCCGATCGGCGCGGAGCAGGCGACGCAACTCGTCGGCCTCCTCCGGGTAGTCGACGATTCCGATCTTCCAGGTTTCGGCGAGCAGCCAGGCCAGCAGTTGGCCAGCGGCAGAAGCATGCGCCTCGTCGACCAGCTTGAAGTCGGCCTCGAGTCGTTCGAGCACCTGGGTGTTGGCGTTCAGGAGTGCCTTGTCGTTGCCGAGCAGCAGCTCGAGCACCGACTGCCACCAGGCCAGCTCGAGTTCAGCTGCGACATGCTTCTCCGAGATGTGACGCTGCGAAAGGTCGGTCATCAGGGGGTCGAGGTTGTGCTCGCGAAGTGTGGAGAGCAGCGCGGTGCGTTCGTGCAGGTTGGCCAATACCTCGCTCTCGGCGGCCAGGCCGGAGACGGTATAGACAAGTTCTTTGATCGGCCGGTTGGCAAGCTGCCGCGTCGTGCCGGCATTCCCCAGCGGCACGTCGAGGGCGGCGAGGTCTTCGTTCGCACGCTGGAAGGCAACGTGAACGTCGTTGATGCCAACAGGCACCTCGGGCGTCGCACCGGCAACCACGTATCGCTGCCACAGGGTGCGCTGCTGCTGGATGCGTCGCAGGCTCTCGTTCATGTCGCTCACGTGCACACCGGGGCGCAGGTACTCGTCGGCCAGGCGACGCAGGCGACGACGGCTCGCGCCAGACATGTCTGGTGAGTCGCGCCTGGCGGAGGTCGCAGAGATCAGTTCGGTCAGCGAGCGGTCGTAAACGGCGGGCTGGAACTTGTCGAGCGTCTCACGAATATCGAGCAGCAACCGCAAGTAGATGCCGAGTTCGGTGATGGTCTCGAACGGCCGCAGCCTGGTCTGGCTGATCAGCCCTGACGCACGTTCGAGCAGGCGGGGCAATTCCACCTGGTTGACGCGCTTGGCAAGCTGGTGGGCAGCGGATGCCTCGTCTGTCGACGTGAACGACGCCCCGTACCAGGGTGAATCACCTGGGCCGTAGCGGAACTCGCCGAGCGCGGCAGCCTTGATCAACGTCGCCGCCGCCCGCGAACGATCGTTGGCGAGGAGCTCGAGCGACTGGCGGTCGAGGCGGGCCGTGGTAGACGGCGGCTTCGGCAGCTGGGCGAGGCGGGCAAGCTCACCGAGAGCGTCGAGCACCGAGACGCCCAGGGCCGGGTCGCGGCGAGTCAGTGCGGCGCGGTAGTCGAGCAGCACTTTGCGCAGGCGCACGAGCGCGTCGTCGACGTCGCCGACCTTCGGCTGGGTGGCCTTCTCGTTGCGCGTGATCGACTGGATGAGGTCGCGGCGCAGTGAACGCGGTGTGACGGCCACACCCGGCAGGCCGACCTGCACCAGGCGGTGGGCGATACCGTCGAGGCTCGAGCGACGGGCGCTTACCACCAGTACACGCTTGTGCTGGGCGACGAGAGAACCGATCGCGTTCACGATGGTCTGGGTTCCGCCGGTGCCTGGCAGGGTCTTCACAACCAGAGAGTTGCCTGCGGCGATCTGGGCGACGACGTTCTCCTGCTCAGGATCGGCATCCAGCAGGAGGGTGTCAGTCGCCGGAGGCCTGGCGTCCTGACCGATCGGAACGACGGGGTTGTATGCGGTCTCGATGCTGCGGCGGGCAGTGGTGTTGCCCGCGACCGCATCCAGGAGCTGGTGGTCGAGCTTGACGGCGTCGGCGGCGAGCGCCCTCCCCACGTCGGCGAACGACGACGCGACCAGGCGAGGAACGACGTTGAACCACGCCAGGTGCGAGGTGAGCCCACGAAGTCGGTCGATGACCGGTTGCGGCTTGAACGCACCGTTGGTGATCGCCAACGCCACGAAGGCGTCGGCGTCGAGCGTGATCTGGAACTGGTCGTGCAGGGCACGAGCCAGCTCAGGGTTCAGGAATGGCGCGCCCTTGAGCTTCAGTTCGAAATCACGGCCGTACCGGCGGATGGCGAGCGGCCGGAGCAACACGGGCGCTGTGAATTCCACATCACTGTGGCGCCATTCGGCCAGGCCGATGGCCAGGTGAACGGATTCGATGCCGCGCATGGAGCGCAGTTCGATGCCCTTCTGGGTGATCTCGCTCGCGGCGAGTCTGGCGTTCCTGAGGGCCAGCTCGTCGCGGATCAGGTTCGACAGAAGGGTGGTCTTGCCGGTGATGAACTGCGGCAGGCCGCCGGGATGCGTCGCGCTCAGCTCGATGCGCGACCGGGGGTTGTCTGAGAAGTGCAACAGCGGCGAATGACCGCCGACACCGGCGAGTTCGTCGCGCCAGCGCTTCCAGGCGGGTTCGGCGATATTGCCCGCTACGAGAGCCGCGTCACCGAGGCTGACCGAATGCGGAGCCGTGAGGTTTTTCGGGTCGGGGGCAGGCGCATCCGGGTACTGCGACAGCAGATTGTCGTCATCTGGTTTTCGATCGAGGCGCCACACACCGTCACCCTAATTCGCACGGGACGTATTTTCCGTTAGGCGGCCCGGGTTTCGCGCGTTTTGACACTGATTCGGCGGGTTCAGAGCCAGTTGCGCTTCTTGAATACCGCATAGAGCGCAAATCCGAGGATAAACATCAGGCCGATCGCGTACGGGTAGCCGTATTCCCAGTGGAGCTCCGGCATGTTCGTGAAGTTCATGCCGTAGATCGTGCCGACCAGCGTCGGCGCGAACAGGATGGCGGCCCAGCTGGAGATCTTCTTCACCTGCTCGCTCTGGGCGAGGCTCGTTTCGGTGAGATGGCGCATCTCTTCGTTCTGGCGCTGGCCGACGAGGGATGCGTGCACCGTGAGCGCGTTCTGGAGCAGCTGCCGGAAGGAGTCGCCGCGTTCGACCACCCGCAGGGTGTGGTCGAGAACGTCTCGTAGGTGCCGGTGCAGTTCGACGTCGACGTTGTACTTCTCGAAACCCTTCTGCAGGGACTCGATCATGCCGGTGAGTGGTCCCGTCGCACGCTGAAAGGCGATTACCTCGCGGGAGAGATCGTAGATTCGGCGGGTCACGTCCTGGTCGCCACCGAAGAGCTGGTCTTCGATCTCGTCGATGTCGTTCTCCAGTCCGGCGACGACCGGGCCATACTCGTCGACGACCTCGTCGAGGATGGCGTACAGGACGGTCTCTGGCCCGAGGGCCAGCAGATGGGGTTCCTGTTCGGCGCGATGACGCACCTTGGCCAGGTCTGGAGACTCGGCGTGACGGATGGTGACCACGAAGTCCGGGCCGACGAAGAGGTGCAATTCGCCGAATTCCACGCGTTCGTCCGCATCGATGTACCTGGCAGGACGAAGCACCAGGAAGAGCACGTCGTCATAGCGCTCGAGCTTTGCCCGCTGGTGGCCCTGGAGTGCGTCTTCGACGGAGAGGTGGTGCAGGCTGAACTCGGCAGCGACGGAGTGCACTTCCTCGTCGGTTGGACGGTAGAGGCCGATCCAGGCGAACCCGTTCCTGGCCTTCATCAGCTCGTAGGTCTCGTCCAGGGTCGCGGGGCTTTCCACCCGCTTGCCGTCCACGTAGATCGCGTTGTCGATCAGGGGCATGTGACCTCCTTTGTGCCACCGTCCAGTGTGACATCGGTCGGCACCGCGACCGGGAGGCGCTCCAACACGAAGGCCAGCCATGTTGTCAGCCGTGTTGCCAGCCGTGGAGTGCGGGTGCGGATGGTCAGGCTTTGGCCGTGGTGGCCGGTGACGCCTGATCGGCCGCCTGGGTTCCTCCCTCGCGCTCGGCCCGACGATAGCGGGTGAGGCGTGCATACGCGGGGCTGAACGCCAGCCAGATGACGCCGACCCCCAGTACCAGCGGCCCGACTCCGATGAGCGGAGCAGCGTTGAGCGCACCACCGAGCATGATGAGGAGGGCCGGTGCCAGCCCGTAGACCCGCGCTCGTACCATCGCGACGCCCACCATGATCCAGCCGATGCCGAAGATTGCTTTCGCAACGATGGTGCCGAACAGGAGGGATCCTGGCACCGTTCGACCGTCAAGAAGCGCCGGCGCGACGAGAGCGGCGGCCGGTTCCATGAAAGCCCTGTTCCAGTACACGGCGCACATCAGCACGGTACCCGCCCCTGCGACGAGTGCGGCGGCGAAGCCGAAGCCCTTGATCTGCGACGCACGACGCACGTAAAGCGCCACCAGCGCAAGCAGGAGCAGCATGCCGCCCGCGAGCAGGGCGACAGCGCTGATCTGGGAGAGCGGGCTTCGTACCGCATCACTCGGCCGATCAGCCAGCCGGACAAGCTGGGCGATGCTGCCGAGTACCAGCAAGACGCCGGATGCCAGGAGGGAAGGCTTCGACAACCCCTCAAACCGATTCATAACAACCCCACTCAATGAAGGCGTCAGACGCGGCGGTGTGCCGCAGGTCGGCGTACCAGTCCAGTTCTGGATGGTTCCGATTCTGGCACCGCCGCCGGGTCAGGACAAGGGGGGCTCGAGACTTCCGTTCAGCGAAGCGGGAGCATCCCCTCAGCGCTCGCTCCGAAGGTTCGCCGATGGCAGCGTCGAGGTGCCCGAAACGCACGTTCGATCTCGACCGGAAGGACCATTTCGGGCGACTCGATCGCGCGACGTGACCCGGAGGAAGGCACGAAGCGCGCGTCTGCTCAATCAGGCGGATTCAGCGGTGACGTCGATGCGGTCGGTGGCACTTTGGAAGTCGCCAACATCGAAGACGGCGGCACCGGGCACGGCGGTGTTCGCGCTTGCGCAGGCGGCTGCGCGAGTGAGCGCAGCATCGAGTTCGTCGCCGTTGGCGAGCGCCGTGACCAGGCCGGCGAGGTAACAGTCGCCGCTGCCTACCGAATACGCTCCGACCACCGGGTCGGGATGAACCCTGATCCTGCGGTCACCGTGTGCCGCAAGTGAACCATCGACACCGTCTGTCAGCACGACGGTCCCGCCGGTCTGTGCCACCATCCGGGAGGCGAGATCCACCAGCAGGGTGTCCGCCGATGGAATGCCGAGATGGGCAGCTGCCTCTGCCCGATTCACCTTGAGCACCGTCGGCGCAGCTGCGGCGACGATGGCGGACAACGCCGGCCCGTGCACGTCAACGGCCACCAGCACACCACGAGCGCTGCAGGCCGAGAGCGCCACGACGAGCTCACCCAGCGGGGCATCCTGCGGCACACTGCCGGAAACAGCGAGCCAATCCCCAGCCGGAATAACTCGCACCTGCTCCAGGAGCGCCGCCCAGGCATCCGTACCGAGTTCGGGAGCCGGCTCATAGAACTCGGTCAGTCCCTGCGCCGGTTCCCCGATCACCGTCACACAGTTGCGGGTCTCCCCCGGCGCATCAACGGTCGTCACGGTGAGACGCGGCCGCACCTCACCGATCAACGCGGTGAGCAGGTCACCCGTGCGACCTGCTGTCGGAACGATGGCATGAACGGATGCGCCGAGCCTGGCAGCGGCACGCGCCGCGTTGAGGGACTTGCCGCCGGGCAGACGGAGCACAGTGCTCGGGCGGTGGATTCCGCCGATGGTGACCTGATCAACGCGATAGGTGACATCGATAGCCGGACTGAAGCCGAGAAAATGGATCATTCGCGCCGCTCCAGTTCACGCCGCTCCAATTCACTGCGAAGCTCGGCGCGCGTCGCCTGCGCCGCAGTACCACCGGCTGCCCGAGTGGACAGGGAACCCGCGATGGCCGCCCAGCTCACCCGCTCTGCCTCGTCATCGATGCCGTCGATGACGGCGGCGAGATAACCTGCATCGAAGCTGTCCCCAGCGCCCGTCGTGTCGACGACCTCGAGCTGAAGGCCGGGGGCGGCAATCCGTTCCCGGCCGTCCGCGAACGACAGACCTCCCGCTTTCCCTGCCTTCATGACGACGACCGGCCCCAACCGCGCAATCGATGCCGCCGCGGCATCGACATCGGCTGCGACATCGGTTGCGACATCCGTACCGGTAAGCGCACCCGCGATCGCCGACAACTCCTCCCGGTTGGGCAGCAGGTAGTCGACGTGCCCGAGCACCTCGGCGAGTCCGTCCCACTGTTCTGTCGGGTCCCAGTTGGTGTCGAGGCTCACCGTCGTTCGAGTTGAAGTCGTTCGGGTTGGATGGGCACCCGCTGAACGGATGCCCTCGAGCAGGGCAGGCAGCCCGGCAGCGAGACCGGGTTGCAGAAAGTACGACGCGACATGCACATGGCGCGGGCGAAGCCGGGCGACGGCCTCATCGACATGCTCGGGGCGAAGCGAAGAGATCGTGCCGGGGCGGGTGAGGATCGAACGGTCGCCGGGCGCGGAGAGGATGACGGAGAGGCCCGTCGGTACCTCGGCGTCGACCCTGACCGCTGAGATGTCGACACCGGCCTCCTCCAGCACACTCAGTGTGAAACGACCGAAAGAGTCGTCGCCGACCACCGCGGCGAGCGCGGTGCGCACGCCCAGCCTCGCCAGGCCGCAGGCGACGATGGCGGCGCTTCCACCGAGCACCAGGTCTGCTCCGTCGAGAATTTGCTCCGCCTGTCCGAAGCGCGGCACCACGTCTCCCCTCAACACCAGGTCGGGATTCGCATCTCCGACGACGAGGACATCGATCGCGTTGTGGGCCTGGTCCGGCATCCGTTCACTCATCCTTTGAGGCCCGAGAACGACATTGTCGCAATGAACTGGCGCTGCGCGAAGAGGAAGAACAGGATCAGCGGAAGCGTGGCGACCACGTTGCCGGCCATCAGCAGGCTCCAATCCGTTCTCCTTGCTCCCTGGAAGTTTGCCAGCCCGAGCTGGAGCGTGAAGGCATGGTCGTTGTTGATCGCGATGAGCGGCCAGACCAGGTCGTTCCATGAGCTCAGCAGCGTGAAGATCGCCAGAGTGGCCAAGGCCGGCTTGGCCAGGGGCAGCACGATCCGGAAGAAGACCTGCCATTTGCTGCATCCGTCGATCGTCGCTGCTTCTTCGAGTTCTGCCGGCAGCGACAGGAAGAACTGACGCATCAGGAAGATGCCGAACGCCGAAGCGAGCCACGGCACGATGGCGGCGCCGAGGCCGTCGATGAGGCCGAGACGGGCGAACAGAATATAGGTCGGGATCATGAGCAGCTGAGTCGGAACCATGATCGTGCCGACGATCGCGAAGAAACCGAGGTTGCGTCCACGGAACTTCAGGCGCGCGAAACCGTATCCCGCCATCGAACAGAGCACGATGTGCGAGAGAATCGCCGCCGTTGAGACAATGACCGTGTTTCCGAGCCACAACAGGATCTCCGAGCCCTGGAACAGGCGCACAAATCCATCGAGGGTGAGACTGGACGGGATGAACGGTGGCGGGTAGCTGACCAGTTCCTTCGCCGGCGACAGCGCAGCGAGGAACATCTGCACGAAAGGCAGAAGAAAGAGGAGTGCGGCGGGCGCCAGGAGAAAATGCCAACCACTGAAGCCGCGGCGGCGCTTCTTGCGGCCTGGGTCAGCGAGCCGTTGGGTCATTCCTGCGCCAGGTGGGGCAATCTCGTCGATCATGGTTGTTGCCATCAGAAGGCCTCCATATTGCGACGACGTGCGTAGACGACGACCACGAGCGTGATGATCAGCGTCAGCGCGAATAGAACGTACGCCGCGGCCGAACCGTAACCGAACTCCAGACCGCGGAATGCGCGCTCCCACAGGAAGTACACGATCGTCTTGGTGGCATCGAGCGGCCCTCCCCTGGTCGTCGTGTAGACGAGGTCGAACAACTGCAATGCCCCGATCGCCTGCCAGATCGTCACGAACACGGTGACCGGCGTCAACTGTGGCCAGACCACCCGCCAGAACGACTGCCAGTGGTTGGCGCCGTCGACACGGGCTGCTTCGAGAAGTTCCCCCGGAATGTCCTGGAGAGCCGCGAGGTAGATCACCGTTGTGAACGCTGCCTGCCCCCAGAGCGACATGATCGCGATGACGACCATCGCCTGTGCCGGGTCTTCCAGCCAGCCCTGCTGCGGTAGCCCGAGCACGCGCAGCACATTGTTCACGACGCCGTACTCTGGGTTGAACAGGTAAGTGGAGAGGATGCCGGTCGCCGCCGCCGATGCCACGAACGGAACGAAGATCGCCGTCCGGTAGATTCCGATGAAACGGATGTTGCGGTTGAGCGCGACGGCGAGAAACAGTCCGGTGAGCACTGAGAGCGGAACGAACAGCACGGTGTAGAAGCCGGTGTGCGTGATCGCGTCGAAGAACTGTTCATCGGTGACCAGTCGCTGATAGTTCTCGAGTCCGACGAAACTGGGCTCGCTGAATCCGTCCCACTTCTGCATCGAGAGAAGGAACGCCCAGCCGGCGGGGAAGATCGACAAGCCGAGGATGATGATCATCGCCGGTGCGACGAAGCTCCATCCTTCCAGTGCCGTTCTCAGACCCTTGCGTCGGAGGGCCGTCGCCCTCGCGGGCCGATGCCCGGCTGAGGCATCGGCCCTGTCCGCCTCTGTCGGTGTGGCCTGCGCATCGTTCAGGACTGTTGTCCCAGTGCCACGCGACTCGTGCGTTGGCACCTAGTCCTCGCTCAGTGCCGCATCGGCCCGTTCGGCGGCCTTCTCAAGAGCCGGGCCGGGTTCGCCCTGCCCTTGTAGCACCTGAGAGATCGCGTCGGCAATGGCCTCGGAAAGCCCGACATACCCTGGCACAGTCGGCCGCGCCTGCTCGGCGTTGGCGTTGTTCGCCGCCATGATCTCGAGCCCTGGGTAGTTCGCTGCCTGCTCAGCGAACACCTCGGAGTCGACTTCGGTCGACCGCAATGGCAGGTTGCCGATCTCGACGTTCCAGCGCAGGTCCTGTTCCGCGGAGGTCAGCCATTCGGTGAACTCGTATGCCCAATATTCGCGGTTCGTGTCTTTATGGTCGAACAGCGCCCAGATGTCGGGGCCAGACACCGTCTGATGGTCGCCGTCCGTGCCGGGCAGGATCGTCACCCCGTAGTCGGTACCAGCGGTCTTCAGGTCGTACAGCTGCCAGGGTCCAGACGTCATCATGCCGATGCGGTCACTGGCGAACAGCTGCGCGAACTTCGTGTCGGTCTGGTCGAGGTAGACACTCTTGTCGTCGACGGCCATGTCGCGAAGTAATGTCAGCGCGTCGACACCCGCGTCTGAGGCGAACTCAGCACTCTTCTGGTCATCGCTGAGGATCTCGCCGCCGTTCTGCCAGAGATGCGGCCAGAATTGCCAGGTCGTCTCCTCTGAGCCGGAAACCGAGTACGCGTATCCGTAGGTGTTCGTTGCCGGGTCTGTCAGGTGTTTTGCTGCGGTCCTGAAGTCATCCCAGGTCCAGTCGTCGGTCGGGTATGCAACGCCGGCAGCGTCGAAGACCGTCTTGTTGAAGATCAGCGAGATGTTGTCGACGATGGCGGGGAAGCCGATCGTCGCCTCCCCCGTCGGCTGCACCGTCTTGCGGGCCGCGTCGGAGAACTCGTCCCATTTCACATCGGGCTCAGCCACCTGCTCGGTGATGTCCGATGTGCGCCCTGAGCGTTCGAGCTGGCTCGCCCACGATCCGAAGGCGTATGAGATGTCGGGGTAGGAGCCGCCCGCGAAACCGGCAGACAGCTTCTGGAGCAACTCTTCCGTCGACGATGCGCCAGGAGACAGTTCGATCGTCACGTTGGGATGTTCATCTTCGAACTCCTGCGCGAGCCCCTCGAGGATCTTCTGCGCGTCGTCTGTTTGCCCACTCCACATCGTGATGGTGACGTCGGCTTCGGTGTCGAGCTCCGTCGTTCCTTGGGGAGCACCGCTGCAGCCGGCAACGCCAGCGACCACGGCGACTGTGCCGAGGGCAATGGCGAGACGGCGGATGTTTCGGGTGGTGCTGGTTCGGCGACCGATCATCGTCTTCTCACTCTCTGTGGGTGTGTCACTGCGTTTGTGTGTCACTGCGTTTTTGTGTCACTGCGTTTTTGTGTCACTGCGGGTTCTTCAACTCAGAACGATTGAGCGCGTGAGGTTGCGTGGAGAGTCGGGGTTGAGACCGCGGCTCTCGGCAACGGCGACGGCGAGCCGCTGAGCCTGGGCGAGTTCGATGAGGGGGTCTGACACGCTCGTCACAACGTGGGCTCCCGTGCTTCGGATCTGTTCGATCAGCCCCTCGTCGGTTGCGCCGAACATCCAGACGATCGAGCTGGGACCGGCAACCGCGAGTGGACCGTGACGGTAGTCGAGAAGGGGGTAGGACTCTGACCAGGCCTGGGCTGCCTCGCGGATCTTGAGCGCGGCCTCTTGTGCGAGCCCGTACGTCCAGCCGGTGCCGAGGTAGACGAAGTGGTCCTTGCCATCAAGCTCGACCGGCAGCGGTTCAGCGAGGATGCGAGCCGCCTCATCAGGCACGGCGTCCACGTCGTAGCCGAGCGCCGCACGGGCGAGCAGCAGGAAGGTCGTGGGGAAACGTGTTTGCACGACGGACTGCTCATCGGCGAAGTCGAGCCCGAGAGTGGCCTCGGCCAGTTCGGTCACCGGAGAACCAGAGACGCCGGTGACCGCGATGCGTGTCACGCCCTCTGGAACGGCGCGCAGGGCTTCGACTACCTCTGTCGTCGTTCCGGAGCGAGTGAGTGCGATCACCGCGTCGTAGTCCCGCCAGCTCCACGGCTCTGAGGCGTAAGCGGCATCCGTTCGACCGAAGCCGGCCTGCTCACGCAGCACGGCGAAGGACTCGGCGACGAAAGCCGACGTGCCGCAGCCGATGACCAGGACGTTCTCGCCCTTTCGCGTGAGAAGCTCGCGAGCTGTGTCGACGAGACCGAGGGCCTCGCGCCAGATGGTGGGCTGACTGGCGATTTCGCGTGCCGTGATCGTCATGGAAACACTCCGTTTGCTTGTTGCGTTCGCCAGTCGAGGTGCGACGGGCGAAGTAGGTTGGCCAACAGTCTTGAACAGTAATGATCATTTGACAAGAAAACTGCCTGACTTGATCACTCAGGCTGATCAGTATTTACAGAGAGGTGACGGCGAGACGACCGCACACAGCGCGGCCACTGTCGCGGTCATCTCGTCTCTCGCGCCCCGGAAATACCGGCGCGGGTCGACGAGCGAGCTGTTGCCTGCGAGCGTCGCCCGAATCGAACCGGTCCACACGACGTTGAGCACGGTTCCGATGTTCACCTTCCGGATGCCGGCGGCAACGGCCAGTGCGATGGTCTCGTCCGGGACGCCGGAGGAACCGTGGAGCACCAGTGGCACGGGGAGGCGTGCCGCCAGCTCCGCTATCAGGGTGAGGTCGAGCGAGGCAGCCCGTTCTGTCATGGCGTGCGAGCTGCCGACGGCGACGGCAAGCCCGTCAACACCGGTGGCCGCGACAAAATCGGCGGCCTCAGTAGGGTCGGTGCGCACTCCGGGCGCATGCGCGCCGTCCTTACCGCCGATCTCGCCGAGTTCTGCTTCGATCCAGAGGCCCGCCGCATGCCCGGCCTCGGTCACCTCGGTCGTCGCCGCCACGTTGGCGGCATAGTCCAGGTTCGCGGCGTCGAACATCAGGGAGCCGACTCCGAAGCGAGGCGCCAGTGCAATCAGTCGTTCGGCGAGTTTCCGGTCCTGAATATGGTCCAGGTGGATGCCGATGGGCACGGAAGCCGCGTCAGCCAGCTCTCGACTGGCCGCGAGGAGTGGCTCGGCGCGCCCGCCGTGGTACTTGATGGCATTCTCGCTGAGCTGAAGGAGCACACCGCTGCCCGCGCGCTCGGCCCCAACGACGATCGCTTCGACGTGCTCGAGCGTGATGACGTTGAACGAAGGGACGGCGCGCTCGTGCAGAACGGCATCGTCAAGGAGCGAGCGCGACGGGACCAGGGTCATCCGTTCGCCGCCCTGAATTCGGCCGTTTCGACTTCAAGCATGCCTCCGAGAGCCGTCGGCAGATACTTCGCGTGCGCCTCGGTGAGTTCATCGCACAGTGCCCAGATCTGGGCGGGGGTGAGACTCGAGCTCGCATTCGGGTCGACCAGCACGGCTTGCTTGACCAGTTCCGGCTCGCCTCGACGTGCCGCCTCGATCGTGAGGCCGGCCACCGACAGGTATGTGCGGTTGAGCGCGGCGCCCTGCTCGGGGATGGAACCGACGTTGATGGGGTGGATTCCGTCTGCGTCGACGTGCGCCGGCACCTCGACCACAGCGCCTTCTGGAAGGTTATCGATATACCCGCGGTTCACCACGTTGGCGTGGATGACTCGCTCGGTTCCCGTCAGGATCGAGTGGATGATCTGCGGGGCGTATTCGGCCGCGCCGTCCTCGAGTTCAAGGTCCGTGCCGTTCTTCAGTGATTCGCGCGCCGCCTCGAACTCGGCGACGTTCTCCTCGCTGATGCCGATGTATTCGAGCGGCCGGAGCCGGAACCGCTCGATCTGTTCAGGGTCATGCAAGAACCAGGAGAGATATTCAGAGGAGTGCTCGCTGGTCTCGGTCGGGTAGTACCCGATGCGGCGAAAGATCTCGGCACGCACACGACGCTGCAGATCCGGGTCGGAATCGATGAGGGCTTTGAGCCGCGGATAGAGGTCTTCGCCGTCATGGGACCACTCGTAGAGCCAGGCCTGGTGGTTCACACCGGCCGCACGGAAATGCGTTCCGTCGAGCGGCACATCGAGAAGCTCGCAGAGGTCGTTGACCGTCCAGTAGACGCTGTGGCAGAGACCGACCGCCTTGATGTCCGGCGCAACCACCGACATCCACCAGATGTTCATCGCCATGGGGTTCGTGTAGTTGAGGAACCACGCATCAGGGCACAGCTCACGCATGTCGCGCGCGATGTCGGTGAGTACCGGGAAGGTGCGAAGAGCGCGGAAGACGCCGCCGACGCCGGTCGTGTCGCCGATCGTCTGGAGCAGGCCGTGTCGTGCGGGCACCTCAAGGTCGACGCGCGTGGCGGCGATACCGCCGACCTGGATCATGTTGACGACGAAGTCGGCGCCGGTGAACGCGGCCCGGCGGTCGTTCGTGACTTCCAGATCGACCTCGCGGCCGAGATGGCGGGCGACGAACCGCGCAGTGCCCTCTGCGACGGCCAACCGCTCACTGTCAATGTCGTAGAGAACGATGTTCAGTGTCGGCAGGCCCTCAAATCGCAGCAGGTCGGTCAGTAGCTGGCGAGTGAAGACGACGCTCCCGGCGCCGGTGAAGACTATTCGTGGCATAGACCGATCATGGAGCAAAATGCGCGAATCGTGCAACCGAATGAGCGACTATTGGCTAAAGTGATCAACATTGCTGATTGCGCACGGCGGGACGTTGTGGGCGGAATTCGGAGGGCCTTGTGACAATTTCCCCGGGAGCAGTCGGTGTGCGTGCGGCATCCGGCAAGCGGTCGCAGCGTATGGTGGCGATCCTCGACCTCGTCGCCGAGCGCGGGACCGTCGGACTTTCCGAGCTGGCGACGACCCTGAGGATCTCGCCAGCCACCGCCAGGCGAGATCTCGCCGATCTTGAGGCACAACGACTTCTGCTTCGAACGCACGGCGGCGCGACGAGCATCGATTCGCGCACCGAATTGCCCGTGACGCTGCGCGATACCCGGTTCCAGGAGGCGAAGCGGGCGATCGCCGCGCACGTGGCGACCCTGATTCCCAGTGGTGGGCGGTCCGCCATCGCACTCAGCGGCGGGTCGACGACCTCCTGTGTCGCCAATGCACTCTCTGGCCATCGGGAGCTGACCATCGTCACGAACTCGCTGTCGATCGCGAGCCTGATTACGACGTTCCCGCACCTCAGCGTCGTCATGACGGGTGGGAGCCTGCGGGCGGAGTCACTCGAACTGGTCGGGATCATCGCGGAGCACACCTTCAACGCCATGAACGTTGAGACGGCGATTCTCGGTGCAGACGGCGTGTCGGTGACGGGAGGAGTCACCACTCACAACGAGACGGAGGCCCGAACGAACAAGGCGATGGTGCAGAATTCCCAACGCACGATCGTGGTGGCAGACGGGTCGAAGCTTGGTCGCCTGGCATTCGCAGAGGTCGCGCCGATCAGCGACATCGACATCCTCGTGACCGACAGCTCGGCAGATCCCGAAGCGCTGGCTGCCCTTCGGGCCGCTGGACTGGAGATCCATCTCGTCGAGGTCTGAGTCTGCCGGTTGTCGTTCAATCGCGTGAGGGAACAGGTTGGCCCGGTCGGTGGGTGGAATTCTCGATGGTGCTGTTCGGTAAGTCGAGGGCAATCTGTCGAATTTTTGTCAGGATCAGGGCAGATTGCACATGGAAGAGATCCGAGCCACTGGGTAGCGTGTTCGACACCCCCTCCCCTCGCAGAAGGACCCTCATGGCTCGCACGGCTCACGCAGACGACTTCGCACTCTCCCGCGTCACCCGGGACGCCCAGAAACCCTGGTTCGGCATCTCCGTTCAACGATTCGGTCAAGTTTCTGCCCTTTCGCAATTCCTGCTGGGCGCGACTCTGGGTTACAGCATGACCTTCGGTGAAGCTGCGCTCGCTCTCCTTATGGGCTCGATCATCCTCGAGGTGATCATGTGCATCGTGGGCATCATCGGCCAGAAGGAGGGTTTGAACACCGCGCTCCTGGCTCGGTGGACAGGCTTTGGCGAGATCGGTGCTTCACTCGTCGGGCTTGCAATCGGAATCAGCCTCATCGGATGGTTCGGCATCCAGAGCGCGATCTCGGCGGAGTCGCTCGACGTGCTCATGCCGGGTGTCCTGCCTGCCTGGGCGTGGAGCCTCATCTTCGGCCTGGCCGTCACCGCGATCGTCGCGTTCGGATTCAAAGGCATGCAGTGGCTCGCGAACATCACTGTGCCGCTCTTCCTGATCCTCGTCGGATGGTCCGTGATCAGCGAGCTCACGAAACACGATTTTGTCGAGCTCATCACCGGACCTGCGCCCGGTCCAACCATGAGTGTGTGGGCTGGCACCGGCATCGTGGCCGGCGGACTCATCGTCGGCGCCATCATCACCGCCGACATGACCAGATTCAACCGTTCGGCCGCAGACGTCGTGAAGCAGACCATCGTGGGAGTGAGTCTCGGCGAGTTCGTCATCGGCCTCGCCGGTGTCCTCCTTGCGCACGCTGCTGCTTCGGGCAATATCGTCGCGATCGTCACATCGTCCATCGGCTTCGTTGGCCTCATCATCGTGATCACCGGCACATTGAAGATCAACGACTGGAATCTCTACTCCTCAACCCTCGGACTCGTGAACTTCATCTCCACTGCGTTCAACAGAAATCTGAACCGCGTGACGACCACAGTAGTGCTCGGCATCGTCGGTTCGATTCTGGCCGCAGCCGGCATTCTCGGTCAGTTCACCGGCTTCCTCATCATTCTCGGCGTCGCCTTCCCTCCCATCGCAGGCATCATGGTTGCCGAATATTTCGTGGTGAAGCGCTGGCGCGGGGAACTCGACGCCACTCGTGAAATCGGCCGACTGCCAGCGACCGCACCCCGGATCGTGCCGGCGACGCTTGTGATTTGGCTGGCGTCAGCACTCATCGGCTACTTCGTGACCTGGGGTATCCCGCCCATCCTCTCGCTCATCGTCTCGATGGTTCTCTACATCGTCGCCGGGAAGCTCGGATGGGTGAAGGGTGTCGGCAGCGCGCGGACCAAGCAGGTCGAGGAGCCTGTCGAATCGGTCCCCGCCTGAACCAGAACCATCCAGCACAACAGATCATCACCCAGGAAGCGAGAACCATGCATATCGGCATCGATGTCGGCGGCACCAACACGGACGCAGTGCTCATGAACGGTGTGCACGTGCTCGCCGGAGTGAAACATTCCACGACACCGGATGTCACAAGCGGGATCGTGCAGGCGATCGAAGACCTCCGCACCGGCCACGAGTTCGTCGGCTCTGACATCGACGCGGTCATGATCGGAACCACCCACTTCATCAATGCACTGGTGCAGGCCAAGCGCCTGGCACCGACCGCGGCCCTCCGCCTCGGCCTGCCAGCTACGAAAGCGCTGCCACCGCTGGTGGACTGGCCGGAGGATCTCATCGAGGCGATCAGCGGCAAGAGCTATCTCGCCCATGGCGGCTACGAATTCGACGGCCGCCCGATCTCCCCGCTCGACCCTGGAGAGCTTCGCGCTCACGCAGCCGACATGAAGGCCGCCGGAATCCGCTCCGTGGCGATCTCTTCGGTCTTCAGCCCGGTAAATCACGACCTCGAAGTCGAAGCCGGCCGAATCGTCGCCGAGGAGCTCGGCCCCGATGTCGCGATCTCTCTTTCGCATGAGATCGGTCGCATCGGGCTGCTAGAGCGCGAGAACGCGACGATCATCAATGCGGCGCTGCGCGAGCTGGCATCCGAAATCGTCGACGGGCTCACAACCGCTGTGAGGGCACAAGGCATTGACGCACCGATTTTCCTCAGCCAGAACGACGGCACCCTCATGGACGAGGACTATGTGCGCCTCTACCCAGTGGCCACCTTCGCATCTGGCCCAACAAACTCGATGCGCGGCGCAGCACTCACGAGCGGCCTCGAGACGTGCGCGGTCGTCGATGTCGGCGGAACGACGACCGACGTCGGGCTGCTCATGAACGGTTTTCCCCGCGAGACATCCAACGAGGTGAAAGTCGCGGGAATCCGCACAAACTTCCGGATGCCGGACGTTCTCTCACTCGGAATCGGTGGAGGCAGCATCGTCGACACCGAAACCGGCGAGGTGGGCCCGGAGTCCGTTGGCTACAGGCTCACGACGGAAGCACTCGTCTTCGGTGGCTCGACTCTCACTGCCACCGATATTGCAGTGGCAGCCGGCCGGGCCGATATCGGCGATGCCTCGAAGGTCGCCCATCTCGATTCAGCATTCGTCGAGCGTGTCCTGGCTCGCATCGCCGAGCGCGTCTCTGAGGCGGTCGACCGCATGCGCACTTCGCCCGAACCGATCCCGGTGGTCGCCGTCGGCGGCGGCTCGATACTCCTGCCAGAGCACCTCGAGCTCTTCGGCGCAGTTCGCCGGCCGGAGAACTATGCGGTCGCCAATGCGATCGGCGCCTCCATCGCCCAGGTCGGCGGTGAGATCGACAAGGTTTACGCCATCGAACCGGGCAGACGCGAGGAAGCCATCGCCGCAGTGCGCGCGGAAGCTATAGACAAGGCGGTCGCGGCGGGGGCGAAGCCCTCATCCGTTGAAATCGTTGACTTCGATGAGGTGCCCATTCCCTATCTACCGGGCAACGCCACCCGCATCCGGGTGAAGGCCGTCGGCGACCTCGACATGGGGGCCTGACATGAGCTGGACGATCTCCGAAAACGACATCTCTGACCTTGCTCGCGGCGCGGCGGTGCTTGGAACAGGAGGCGGCGGTGATCCCTACATCGGTGCGCTGCTGGCGACCCAGGCATTGCGTGCGCACGGCGATGTCACAGTCGTCACTCTCGATGAGGTTCCTGCCGATGCTGTTGTCCTCACCGTCGCGATGATGGGCGCACCGACCGTCATGGTTGAGAAGCTCCCCAGCCTCGATGAGGTCACGGCGCCCGTGCTGGCACTCGGCACATATCTCGGCCGCCCCGTCACCCACGTCGCCTGCGCCGAGATAGGTGGCGTGAATTCGACAATTCCGATTGCCGCGGCTGCAGCGCTCGGCCTCCCACTCCTCGACGCGGACGGCATGGGCCGAGCGTTCCCCGAACTGCAGATGGTGCTGCCGACGCTGTACGACATCACCGCTTCACCGCTCGCGTTCAGCGACGAGAAGGGGAATATCGGCGTCCTCCAGACCGTCGACAACAAGTGGACCGAACGCATCGCCCGCGTCGCATGCGTCGAGATGGGCTGCTCGGTAATGATCTCGGGGTTCCCCATGTCGGGCGACCAAGCCCGCGAGGCACTCGTTCCGGGCTCCCTCTCCCGCTGTGTCGAGATCGGAAAACAGATCATGTTGGCGCGCGAAGACAAGGCCGACCCCGTGCAACGCATCGTCGACCTTCTCGGCGGCCGCGAGCTGTTCGCCGGCAAAGTCATCGACGTGCAGCGTGCCACCACAACCGGGTTCGCGCGGGGCCGAGCACGAATTGAAGGCCCAGATTCGACCCTGACGCTCTCATTCCAGAACGAGCACCTCATCGCAGAGGAGGATGGTCGGATCCTGACGACGACCCCCGACCTCATTATCGTGCTGGAGCACGACTCGGGCGAACCCATCACAACCGAAGCCCTCCGTTACGGTCAGCGCATCAGGGTGATCGGCGCCCCCAGCGACGAGCGATGGCACACCGTTCCTGCCCTGGCCATGGTGGGCCCCGGCTATTTCGGTTATGACCTGCCCCCGCACCGCTTCGACGGCACCATCGAAGCGCGTCCCGGCGTCGCCGCATGACCTGGCAGCTCAGGTCGGTCGACCTTCCCGATCTCGCACGCGGCGCGACCCTGCTCGGCACGGGCGGTGGCGGCGACCCGTACATCGGCAAGATGCTCGTTGAGCGCGTGCTCGGCGAGCGCTCCATCACGATCCTCGACCCAGCCGAACTCGATGACGATCTTTTTGTCATTCCAACGGCGCAGATGGGCGCACCAACAGTGATGATCGAAAAGATACCGGCAGGCACGGAACCTACTCTTGCGCTCCGAACGCTCGAGGAGCACCTGGGCAAGCGAGCGGACGCCACGATGCCGATCGAGTGCGGTGGCATCAACTCGATGATCCCCCTCATCGTGGCAGCTGAAACCGGGCTCCCCGTAGTCGATGCCGACGGCATGGGGCGAGCCTTCCCCGAACTCTCGATGGAGACGTTCGCGGTCTATGGTGTGCACGGCTCGCCCCTGGCGCTCGCCGGCGAGCGCGGCGAACAGGTGATTATCGACACGGGCGATGACGATCGCCAGATGGAGTGGCTTGCCCGCGGGATCACGATCCGGCTCGGCGGCGTTGGCCACATTGCCGAGTACGCCATGAGCGGGGCAGACGTGAAGCGCACTGCGGTACCGCGCACGATCTCGATGGCGCTCGCCCTCGGCCGCGCCATACGCCTGGCTCGCGAAGCGAATCGCTCACCCTTTGAGGCGATAGCGGATACTCTCGCGCCAACCCTGTATTCGCACATGCGCGAACTCTTCGCGGGCAAAGTGACTGACGTTGAACGCCGGACGACGGAAGGGTTCGCGAAGGGTCGCGCAATAATCTCCCCGCTCGATCCAACGGTCGAAGGGAGGTTCGAGATCACGTTCCAGAACGAGAACCTCATCGCACGCCATGACGGCGCTGTGGTGGCGATCGTGCCCGACCTCATCTGCGTCGTGGACTACGAGTCGGCCGAACCCATCACCACCGAGGGGTTGCGATACGGCCAGCGCGTACGCGTACTCGGCATCTCGACTCCAGACATGATGCGTACTCCTGACGCACTTGCAGCCTTCGGGCCGGCGGCGTTCGGCATCGCGGAGCCTTTCGTCCCCGTCGAATCGCACGACCGCACCTGATCCGATCGGCGTTCTTCCCCGCTGTGTTCCACAGTTGCCACGCGCCTAGGCTTGCAGGATGGTGAGGACACTCCAGTACGAACAGCTGCCGATGCTCGGTCGCGGGTTCTCTCTCCTCGGTTCAGGTGGAGGCGGCACGACCACCATGCTCGAGCTCGCGTTGGCGGATGCTTCCTTGTGGCCTATGCAGCTGTATGGGCTTGAGGAGCTCGATCCGGCGCTGCCGTGCCTGGGTGCCGCGTTTGTCGGCTCGACTCTCCTGCTCAACGAACGACTGCCGGGCGACGCGCCGTTCGATCCACTCATCGCGGCGGCGGAGAGATGGCTTGGCATATCTGTGCCTGTTGTCTGTTCCCTGGAGGGCGGTGGGCTCAACGGGCTCACCCCATTCACCCTCGCCGGGACGCGGATGATGGTGGACGCCGACCTCACCGGCCGGGCGGTACCAGGGCTCGATCAGATGTCGTTGCACGTCGATCGTGTTCCGGGGGTCATAGCGACGTGCGACACCGGTGCTGGCGGCGTCATGCTCCTGCAGACCGATCGCCCAGCCGATCTGGAGCGGATCGTCCGCGCTGCTGTTATTCAGGCGGGCGGCGCATGTGGCACGGTGTTCGCGGGCTTCACCGTCGGCGATCTTGCAGAGCACGCGATTCTCGGCGGCACCGCACGGGCGCTCGAGCTGGGCACGACCTTCGACACCATGGCATCCGAACCGCTGTCCCAACTCTCCGCCGCGCTCGGTGGCCGCGTACTGGGCGAGGGCCGCATCACCGCCGCCACTTCGCATCCGCGAGACCCCCATGTCAGCTCGGTAGAGATCGCGGGTGTCGGCGGCGAAGTGCACCGCATCGTCAGCAGATCGGAGTCGCTGGCCTTCATGACGGATGGACGCGTCGAAGCGTCCGCCCCGACGATCATCGTCACCCTCGATTCGATCTCGCGCGACATTCTTGAGGTGACGGCGTTTACGATCGGCCGTCACGTCTCCGTCATCGAGTTGCCCGCGCCCCATTGGTGGAGCCGGTCCGCGGAACGCATGCGCCACGTGGTGCCTGCTGCATACGGTCTCGACGAATTGGAGTTCCCCGGATGAGCGAGAACCTGCGCCTCCGGGCCTTGCTGGCGCACCCAGCGAACGGTGGCCTCCGTGCGGTAGCCGGACCAGCAGAGGCCGAGTGGAACGAGGTCGTGATCGAGTCCAACGAGAGCGAGCTCCCTGCCGAAGTGAGTGGGGGCATCGCCATTCTCTCCGCCTCTCCCCCGACAACGCCGTGGCAGCAAGACGCCCTCATCCGCCGCGTGCGAGACCGGGGTTTCGTTGCGCTCGCAATGCCGGGTATCGATAATTTCGGCGCCGGCAATCTCGCTCTCGCCACCCGACTCGGGCTGAGCGTACTTCACGTCGACAAGCCGTTGATGCTTGCCAAGGCCTGTTGGCAGCTACTCGAGGCGCGCGACGCGCTGACTCTCGGCTACGTACGAAAGGTCGCGCAATCCATTGAGTACCACGCCACTGGGCTGCCCGATCTCCTCCATCACCTCTCCTCTAACGTCGGTCACGCCATCGCACTCATCGATGAGAAGGGCGTGCTGCTTGAAGCAGGTGGCCACTTCGAGCCCGCCATGCATTCTGCCGTCAACTTCGCCCCGTGGGTCGACCTCGCCCGCATCGATGGCGGCGGCACCGCAGCATCCGTACGCGTCGACAGCCCGAGCAGGGCGGGGCTCCGCATTGCCTTTTTCGGAAACGGCCTGAGCGATCCGCAGCTGCGGGCGCTCGGGGTCGCAGCTGAAGTGGCAATGCCGGCCGTGGCCGCACGCATTCTCATTGACGAAGTTGTTGCCGTAAACGAGGCGTCCGTGTCATCCGGCCTCCTGCGGGATTTCCTCGAACAGCGCGGAGGAATTGAGGCTGAGCTCGAGCAGCGATTGTTGGACCACGGATGGCGCACGGCGGGATTCCACCTTGGGTTTCGGATCCTCGGCCGGACACGTCTCGACAGTTTTCAGCTACTGAGGTTCGTAACACAACAACTCGGCCAACTTGCGGTCGACTCGCACGCAACCATGACCGGTCGCGGCGTCACCGGCTGGCTCACTTTCACTGAATCGCAGTCCCCTCGCCAACTGGAACAGCACGTATTCTCGCTCCGTAAGGTACACAACACGGTGCGGAAGGCATTCAACGTCGCAACTGGGGTTGGAGCTTTCGAAAACGGTTCGGCGGGCCTCGTTGCGACCATCAGCGGCGCCACGGATGCCGCACGCATTGCCGCCAACCGATCGGGGACAGGCTGGTTCGTGCGATTCGATGCGCTGGGTCTCGAGCAACTGCTTCTCTCGTGGACCGAACACGACACTTTTGTGCCGGCGGCGGAATCCTTGCTCGCTCCGCTGGCCGTCGGTGGCGGCGAGCTTCTCGCCACCTTGTCGGCGTACCTCGATCATGAGTCGGGCACCGCCGCGACCGCAACCGCACTGCGGCTTCACCGCAACACGGTCGCAACACGCATCCAGCGGGTGCAGGAGCTGCTCGGCGTCGACATGAGCGATCCGGAGACGCGGCTCGCTCTCCATCTTGCCTGTCGCGCGGTGCGATCGAAATAGCCGCAGACAAACTGGTACTGCTCAGGAAGCCTCTTCTCGGGCTTCAGCGAGATTCGAACCACGCCGGCGCCGTTGGATCAGTGCTCGCCGTGGCACCCGCATTCACAGCTGGTCAAGTGGCACAGCTCATGGAGTTCGTTCTGGCACGTTGTCGCAGTCATGGCAACCTCCTCATTCCTATCGATTGTTTCCAGTCTGCGCGCGGCCACTGACGCTGCGGGGTCAGCCATTCGGCGCGTCGCTGTAGCGGAACGGATCGAGGCGGAAAACGATGGCTAGTTCGCGAGGCTGACCCTGACGGCTTCGAACTCGAATGGGCCGGGGCATTGCCCGAACATCCCGGTTCTCTCCACCGCGATGGGAATCTCGTGTTCCTCGTCGGCGAGGACGGTCCCATCCGCTCGCGTCACCGCCACACGCAGGGTTCGCTCCTCGCCAATGCCAAGGAAATCGCTCGCGACATACGGCGCGACCTGCGGAACTTCCCAGCGAGCGCCTTCACCTCGATCGACGACCTCGGGGTCACAGTCCTCGGCGAAACAGGCAGACACCGTCGCATCGCCCGGCAGGTTCTCGGAGAATTCCAGAATCGCCGGCCCGCTATAGATGTACCCAACGGCGGAACACGCCGTGGTCACGGTGCACGCCGACAGCGATAGCGCAGCGGAGATGAGGAATGCAGCCTTCAGAACGTTGCTGAGCGCGGCACCCTTCATAGCCACAAGCTACCTGCCTGCCGAGCTGGTAACGAACGAGAGGCCTGTTCGTTACCCGAACGCAATCGAGCTACCGGCTCTAACGACAACTCCGCAGCGCGTCAGCCATCTGGCAGATCGCCTGCTCCAGGATCGGTCGTGGCGTTGCGAAGATCATTCGAACGAACCCCGTACCGTTCACCCCACACGACGCGCCATCGGTCATTGCCACCCCTGCACGCTCCATGAAGAACTCAGCCGGGCGGTCGCCTATGCCCAGTTCTCGGCAATCCAGCCAGGCGATGTATGTGCCCTCCGGCTGGGTATACCGGATGTCCGGAATATGTTCCTGAATCAGTTCGCCGAGTACCTGCCGGTTTCGGTCGTTGTAGGCAAGAACCTGGTCCAGCCAGGAGCGACCGGTGGAGTATGCAGCGGTATTGGCCACGACGCCGAGGTTGCTCGCGCCGTGGCGAGCCATCGATCCCACCTCTTCCCAGATGATGGCGTCCGCATCATTGCTGATGATTACCTGGGCACATTTCAGGCCCGCCAGGTTCCAGGCCTTCGCGGCCGACGTTCCCGTCACCGTGTGGCGCGCGGCATCCGTTGACACCGAGGCATAGGGAATATGCGTTGCACCGGCGTAGACCAGCGGCGCGTGCACCTCGTCGGCGAACACACGACCGCCATTGCGCGAGACCACGTCGCTGATCCCGAGCAGTTCCTCGCGGGTGAAGACGCGACCGATCGGGTTGTACGGATTGCACAGCAGCAGGATGCCTCCGCCATCGCGAAAAGCGCCGTCCAGCGCCTCAAGGTCGATTTCGTCTCGACCATTGTTCTGCACAAGCGGAATCTCGATGATCTCCCGCCCCAGGTCAGCAGGCACTGTGAGAAATTTCATATATGTCGGTGTCGGAACGATGACTTTTGAGCCCGGCCTCGAATAGTGCCGAATGGCGTGTTCGAGCGCGGTGATCACGTCAGCGACCGGGTGCACCTGCTCTGGTCGGAGATCCCACCCGAAGTTGTCCCTCTGCCAGTTGGCCGCAGCTTCCGACATCTGATCTGCTATCCCATTCGGGAGGTAGCCGAACAGGCCTCGATCCGTTGCCGCGCGAACCGCCTGCAGCACCGTCGGAGCGGTGCCGAAGTCCATTTCGGCCACGAAGGCGCCGATCGTGCCGGGGAATGAGGTCCACTTCGCGCCGCCCGCACGCTGCAACTGGTCAATGCCAATGGAGTCAAAATCGATCATACGACTCACTTCTTTCCGCCGAATCCGCTTGCGCCATGGCCAACGGATTCGGATCTCGGATCCCCGTCATCGCCAATCTCGTTGAGGTAGTTGTAGATCGTGAACCGCGTCACCCCGAGGGACGCGGCAATCATGTCCACCGCATCGCGCAGCAGGAACATCCCACGCGCCTTGAGGTCGCGAACCACTTCGATCTTGTGTCGTTTATGCATGAGGTCGACGGGAACCCCGACCTTGTCCACGGCGCCGTGAATCAGGTGCGCTGCCAGTTCATCGACATTGCGTGCGAACACTTCCGGGCTCTCGTGCGTCGCCCGGTTTCCGCGCGGGTGCGGGTGCGGTGGCGGCTGCGCATCGACACCCGTCGGTGCCGTGGCGTTCCCGAGCATCATGTCGACCACGCCCTGAACGGATGTCCACAGTGACAGGTCGGTATTGATGCACAGTGCCGCAACCGCGAGGCCAGAGACATCCCGAATGATCATGGTGGACGACCGAATGTTTCGCCCGTCGGGAAGCGTCGACACGTAGCCGACCGCGTTATCCCCAGAGGCATCCGAGACCTTTTCGAGGAGCAGGTCCGTGGCGGGGTCACCGACCCTGCGGCCCGTCACGTCACCGTAGATGGCAACGATGGAGTTCGGCAACAGGCTCACGTCATGCAGAACAACTTCGCTCGATGACGGCAGCGACTGGCCGATCGGTTCCACCAACTGTGTGAACACGGCGATCAGTCGCTCACCATCGATACTGCGGCGTGGCTTCCTGGGTTCACCCAGGTGGCTATCGGCGCCGTCATTGCGAGCAAACATCAATCGACCTCCGTGTGTCGTCGTCAGACCAGTGCATCAACGAGACGTTGCAGGATTCAAGAGTTTCTTGACTCCGTTCAACCATTGCTCTACATTATTCACATATTTAGATATTAAATTCAATCCCCAGCACACAAAGTGGTGCGCCCGACAAGATCCGAGGCAAATGATGAAGAACAGATCCAGCGTCCTCCCCATGACGCTCATAACAGTGGGGGCGCTTCTGCTCAGCGGATGTGCCGCCGCAGGCAACGCCGCAGGTTCGGCCGATCGACAGGGAGGGGACCCTGTTGCAGGCGGGGATCTGGTCATCGCCAGATCCGCCGGTGCCACATCGGTGGACCTCACGACGGTGCACAACAACAACTCCATTTTCGTCGCGGACCAGATCATGGAACCGCTCTTCATGGGGACAGACGATGGCAAGGAGGTGAAGCCCTGGCCCGCCGAGGGCTATGAAGTATCGGATGATCTCCTGACCTACACCGTCACGCTGCGTGACGACGTGACGTTCTCCAACGGCGATCCGATGACCGCCGATGATGTCAAGTTCTCGATCGAAGCGACCACCAAGACCGCCGACACCGGCGGCTGGGGCTACCTCAACGAGGGCATCGACACGATCACCGTGATTGACGACACCACCGTGCAGATCATGGTCAAATACCCCTGGTCGCCGTTCATCGCGGTCCTCTCGCTGTTCAGCAATGCGATCGTGCCGGCGAACTACGGCGGTGTCTCAGCTGAAGAGTTCTACGAGGCCCCGGTCGGCACCGGACCGTTCGCGTGGGGCGAGTGGAAGAAGGGCCAATCGCTGAAGCTCGTCAAGAACGAAAACTACTGGCAGAAGGGCAAGCCTTACCTCGACAGCGTGACCTGGACGGTTGTGCCCGACGTGAATACTCGCAAGCTTCAGCTGCAGGGCGGTCAGATCGACATCGACGAAGCGCCGGACTGGTCGAGCTTCAGCTCGCTGGAGAACACCCCGGGCATCGTCGCAACCGCCTTCAAATCCACCCTGATCAGTCACGTCGCTTTCAACCAGTTGAGTAAGCCGTTCGACGATGTCCACGTGCGACGCGCCATTGCCTTCGCGATCGACCGCGAGGCATTGATCGACGCTGTCCTGTTCGGAAACGGCACCCCAGCCAACTCGCTCCTCAATCCCGGAAGCCCGTACTACGACAAAGACGTGAAGGGCCCCACATACGACATCGAGAAGGCAAAGGCTGAGCTGGCGATGTCATCGGTGCCAGACGGGTTCTCCACGTCCATCTCGATCTCGTCTGGCAACACCGAGCAGGCATCCAATGCCCAGATCATCCAGTCAGAACTGGCGGAGATCGGTATCGACATGGAGATCAAGCCGCTGGAGCCGACGGCGACCAGGCAGGCGGTTCAGTCCGGCGACTTCGACATGACCCTGACGGGCTGGACGATGGATATGCCAGACCCCGACCACTGGACGACGTTTGCCGTCGACCCAGACGGAGGCGCGAAGTCGGACTACACCAGCTACAACAACCCAGAAGTGATTGCGCTGAACAAAGCGGCTCAGCGTGAGAACGATCCGAAGAAGCGCGCCGAGCTGTACACGGAGCTGCAGCAGATCACGGGAGACGACGCCTTTCTCGCGTACCTCTACTACTCGCCGTACGCCTGGGCGACGACAGACAAAGTGAACGACTTCTTCGTCACACCGCTCGGCAACTACCACCTCGAAGACGTCTACAAGTCGGAATAGTACAGCGGCCACCGAGGCTGTGCGGTACTGCGTTCCGCACAGCTCTGAGGGGGCGACTCAGACTGAGTCGCTCCCTCAGGCCCCGAACGCGAGGAGACAACAATGCTTCAGAGATTGAGTTTCATTCCGGGCCGGCTCCTTCAGGCTGTCCCCGTCGTGTTCGGCGTCACGCTTGTCGTCTTCTTCATGGCGCACTTGCTGCCTGGCGATCCGGCCACCGCAATTCTCGGCGACAAGGCGACTCCAGCAAGCCTCGAGGCGTTGCGGGTACAACTCGGACTCGACCAGCCGATCTGGGCGCAGTACGGACTCTTCCTGGCGAATTTGTTCCAGGGCAATCTGGGCATCAGCTTCAGCTTTCAACGCCCGGTTGCAGAACTCGTGTTCCAGGCGATCCCGGTCACGATGTCGCTCGTGTTGTTCTCGATGGTGCTCGCGCTGGCGATCAGCATCCCGCTGGCAGCGATTGCTGCAAGTGGTCCGAACAAGCCTCGGGATCTCCTGGTGCGTTTCTTCACGCTGATCGGGCAGGGAATGCCGCAGTTCTGGGTGGGAATCATGCTCATCCTGCTCTTCGCGGTGAATCTTCGGTTCTTTCCCGTCGGCGGTTTCGGCAATTCGCCGCTCGACAACCTCTATTACCTGTTCCTCCCCGCGTTGACACTGGCGATCTCCATCTCGCCGGTATTCATCCGCAGCCTTCGCTCGTCGACGATCAGCGTGCTCGGGTCTGACTACGTCGCCACTGCCCGATCCAAGGGCGCTGCCGGTGCGCCGTTGTTCCGCCAGCATGTGTTGCGAAACGCGGCGATCCCTACTGTGTCGATCATCGGGATCACACTCGGCTATCTCGTTGGCGGCTCCATCGTCATCGAAAAGGTGTTCGCGATCCCCGGGCTCGGCTCGCTCATGCTGAACGCCATCTACAACCGTGACTTTCCCACCATTCAGGCCGTCACCTTGTTCGTCGGACTGTTTGTGGTCATCGTCGGGATTCTCACCGATATCGCGTACACGGCGCTGGACCCGCGCGTCAATCTGACAGGTAAGGCACGAGCATGAGTAGTCCAACGTTCCTGCTCGTCGGCTTCCAGGCCAGGCGTCGTGCCAAGGCACGCTCTCGTTCACTCAAGCCCTGGTACCGCAACACCCCCCTCGTCGCCGGCATGATCGTAGTCGGACTGCTCATCCTGCTCGCGATCTTCGCCCCTCTGATCGCGCCATACGATCCAATCGCACAGGATTTGGGGGCCACCCTTCAAGGGCCAAGCGCCGCGCATTGGCTCGGCACAGACAAGTTCGGTCGAGATGTGCTTTCACGTCTCATCTGGGGCGCCCAGGTCGACTTGCGGGTCGGGTTCCTCGCCGTGCTGATCCCGTTCGTTTTCGGATCGATCCTCGGTGCTTTTGCCGGCTACTTCGGCGGCTGGTTTGACGCGATCGTCATGCGCATCGTCGACGTGTTCTTCGCCTTCCCCTTCCTCGTCATGGTCATCGTTCTCGTTTTCATCCTCGGCTCTGGGGAGACCAGCATCTACCTGGCGATCGCCGCCGTTTCGTGGGTCTCCTACGTCAAGATCGTGCGCGGAGAGGTGATCTCGGCCAAAGAGCAGGATTATGTCGTTGGAGCACGGCTGGGCGGAATGTCGAATGCCCGCGTGCTCTTTCGTCACATCGGCCCGAACGTCTTCTCGCAGGCCATCATCTATGCCATGAGCGACATCGTGATGAACATCATGGGCATCGTCACGCTCGGCTACCTCGGCCTCGGTATCGCACCTCCCACCGCGGAGTGGGGAAGCATGATCCTCGAAGGCCAGGAGTTCATCACGACCCATTGGCTGCAGGCCACCGTTCCGGGCCTCATGGTCGTCATCACCAGCCTGGGTGTCTCCTGGCTCGGTGATGGTCTGTCCGATCTCCTCAGCCCCGAAAGACGCAAGTGACAGAGACGAAAGTGAACAGAGAGGCGAAAGCGAAAATGCCCGGTACACACGGTTTAACAGAAACGGATGTCGCGACCTCGCCAGAAGCGTCGCCTGAAGCGACCCAGCCCATACTCAGCATTACCGATCTCACCCTGGGTGTGAAGCGAGGGAATTCGACAACGTCGATCGTGGACGGCGTCTCATTCGACGTGGCGCCGGGAGACCGCTTCGGCCTGGTCGGAGAGTCCGGCTCCGGCAAGTCCATGACCCTGCGTGCCATCGCCGGCCTGCTTCCCGGCGGCGTCGAGGTACTCTCCGGCCACGCCTATTTCAGAGGCGTGGATCTGTTCAGTCTCAGCGCCGAAGACCGGCGAGCCTTGATGGGGCCCCAGATCGCGATGGTCTTTCAAGAACCGATGACGGCTTTGAACCCGGTCATGCGTGTCGGCGAGCAGATAGCGGAGGGTTCCAGGCGACACCTCGGTCTTTCGCGCAAGGCAGCGATGGGGCTCGCCGTCGACATGATGGCCAAGACAGGAATCCCAGACCCGATTCGACGCGCACGCGCATACCCGCACGAGCTGTCCGGCGGCCTGCGCCAACGGATCATGATTGCCATGGCGCTCTCGTGTCGCCCAAAACTCCTGCTCTGTGATGAGCCAATGACCGCGCTCGACGTCACGGTGCAACACCAGGTGCTCAACCTGCTGGAGGAGCTCTGCGACGACTTCGACGCATCGCTCCTGTTCGTCACCCACGACCTCGCTGTGGTAAATCAGACCTGCAGCGAGCTGGCCGTCATGTATTCGGGCCGCATCGTCGAATTCGGAACGGTGGCCAGCGTTCTCCAGAACCCCCGGCATCCGTACACAAAGGGACTCCTCGACTCGGCACCCGACTTCGATCAGCCAGACCGCGCGCTCATACCGATTCCCGGGTTTCCGCCACACCTTGCAGACAAGACTCCCGGATGCTCGTTTGCGCCGCGTTGTTCATTCGCGACGGAGGCGTGTCTTACCGGTACGCCGCCGTTGACCACCGTGCGGCCAACCACCATGCAGCCAACCACTGTGCAGCCAGGCGCAGGAGTCGCCTGCTATCGATCAGACGAGATCGCCGAAGGGGTACTGGCATGAATGAGCAGAGCGTGCTTCGTGTCAGCAACGTCACGAAAACGTACAGCTTCCGGACGCCACTGCTCGAGCGGCTGGCGACGAAAGGCACCAAGAGTACTGCGTTGACCGCTCTCGACGGCATCAATCTGGAGCTTCGGAAGGGTGAGATCCTCGCGCTCGTTGGTGAGTCGGGATCCGGCAAATCCACTCTCGCAAAGATTCTCGTTGGCAGCATTGCTGCCAGCAGCGGCGAGATCACGCACAACGGTTCAGCGATGCCGGCTCACCGCACCAAAGATCTGACCCGCAGCATCCAGATGGTCTTCCAAGATCCGTATTCTTCGCTGAATCCTCGAATCAGTGTCGGTTCGATGCTCGCTGAGCTTCTCCTGCTGCACAAGATCGTTCCTCGGCGCGAGGTGCGTCAGGAGAGCATCCGGTTGCTTAACCGAGTCGGCATGGACGAAGACGCGCTCGATGCCTATCCGAGCCAGTTCTCGGGTGGGCAGCGCCAGCGAATCGCCATCGCTCGTGCCCTGGCGGTGCGACCGGATGTTCTTATTGCCGACGAGCCGGTCTCTGCACTCGACGTCTCGGTGCAGGCAACCATTCTCGACCTCTTCGCGTCGCTGCGCGATGAACTCGGCCTCACGATCCTCTTCGTTGCCCACAACCTCGCGGTGGTGCAGCATCTGAGTCAGCGTGTCGCGGTGATGTACCTCGGGCGCATCGTGGAGGTTGCCGAGACCGCAGAACTCTTCGCCAACCCACGTCACCCGTACACGCGAGCGCTGATTGCATCGATACCCCGCATGACTGCGGGGAGTGTCAGCACCGAGTTGATCCTCAGCGGCGAGCCACCCAGCCCGTTCGAAATTCCCAACGGATGCCGCTTTCACCCGCGGTGCCCGTTCGCCACCATCGCCTGCACGGAAAACGATCCGGCGCTCCTGCCGTTGGCCCGGCGGGGCGGCGATGCCGACCTGCCATACCACGCGAGTGCGTGTCTGTTGGCCGATGCACTTCCGCAATCCACCTCGTCGCCGGCACGGACAGGCGCCAGTGCTCACCCATCACAATCTCACGGCAACTCACAGGAGGCATTATGAAGGTCTGGATCTCATTCGACATGGAAGGTGTCGCCGGAATCGTCGACTGGGAACAATGCACTCCCGGCAGCGGCGAGCCATACAATCTCGGCCGCGCGTTGCTGCAAGACGAGGTTAATGCGGCAATCGATGGTGCAATCGCCGGTGGCGCAACGGAGATTGTCCTCAATGATTCCCACAGCACGATGAGCAATTTGGATCCTCGTCGTATTGCGGGGGGAGCTCAATACATTTCGGGCCGCCTGAAGCCGCTTCATATGATGCAGGGGCTCGATGACAGCTTTGACGCGATCTTCTTCGTGGCTTACCACGGCGCGATCTCCGGTCGACCATCGGCGCTGAGCCACAGCTACAATCCTGAACTGTTCTCTGCAGCTCGAATCAACGGTGAGTATGTCGGAGAGAGTGGCATCAATGCGCTCGTCGCCCAGCACTACGGGGTACCGATCGCTTTGGTGACCGGCGACGCGATCACGCACGACGACACCCGTCCGTTCGCCGCCGGCGCGGTGAACGTCGTGACGAAAGAGTCGATCACGCGGTTCAGCGCGAAGAACCTGCATCCGACAACGTCGTGCCGATTGATTCGTGAGGGCGCGGAGAGGGCGTTGAAAAAAGTTGCCGGCGGCGACATGCCGACGCCAGGGATCGAGCTTCCGGCTCGACTGGATCTGGAGATGCAGACCAGTGACATGGCGGAGCTTGCGACCTGGGCTAAGGGAACGACGCGAACGGGTGACCGCACCGTTCGTGTCGAGAGCGGCAGCGACAACCTGTTGGCGATATTCGAGTCGTTCATGGCGATCAACTACCTCGCCCGCGCCGCTGGGGGCCGCTGACCCGCGTCTCACGGCTCAGCCAAGACCTGCGATCCGGTTCAGCGACGCGCGCAGCAAAAGATCTGCCGGATCTTCTTTGACTTCATGGTTCTGGTAGAAACTGTCGAACCAGGAGCTGACTTCCGCTTCCGGTAGTCCGACCTCGTTCCAGTCGACTCCGGCGTGCGCGGCGGAGACCGGCTTGCCGGTCTCCGGATCACGCCAGGCTCTGACTAACTCGCGGTCTGCCTCAGCGTCTGTGGGGTTCCACAACAGAACGATGGGGTTGTTCAGCTCGTCCAGGTGCGCGTGGTCAATGTGGCCGGAACCGAGCCAAGGGAGCATCAAAAGGTCGCCCTCGACATGCACCTCAACGATCTCCAGTGGCTTCGGCTCATGATTGCGGGTAAAGACCGGAAGACCGCTGTCGCACCAGTCGGCGGCCTCCTCGACGTCGGTGATGAGGTCCGCGAGCAGCGTCATCACGTGTGCGACGTACCGGAGCGTCCATTCGATGAGGGCTTCCGTGTCATTCGCCGGCCATGGACTGGTGTCACCGACCGCATCGCGGGCGTCGTGGAAATGGTATTCCAGGTGGTCTTCGCCGACTTCAACGTGAAGTTTCCCGTTCGGGTATTCGATGTAGAAGGCAGCGATGCCCTCCTCCTCGTCCAATTCCAGGTCAAGGTCGGGATGCGCCAGGCTCTCCGGCAACGGTGGCGCCTCGAGAGGCAGCTTTCCCAGGTCGAGGACGGCGCGGAACGTCGAGGATGGCAGGCGGAGTGTGGGGTCGGTCATCACTTCGAGGTTACCGCTCCCAGCCGAGCTCATCGTATTCGTTCGTTACATCGCACGCGGTGGTGTTAACAGGTGAACGCCGAACCGCCCGTTTCTGCTCTCAATCCACGTCGCACGGAGCACATTCGGGCCGTTCGACGCCGGCGCCGAGGCTGATCCAACCCGATCGGTGCTCTTGGTTGGACGCTATTCCAAACTCGTCCCGCCCGCTGAAAACCCTGATTTCTAGGGCGAAAGCGGGGATCGGAGTCGGTCTGCGAGAGGGTGATTTTGCCCCGATTGAGGACTCTCGGGGCCCTGTTGCTGCGGCGGTTGGGATACGTCCAACCTCGTACACCCCTGAATTGCTCGCACAACTGCGGGCGGACTACGACGCTGGCAAGCCCGCCCGGACCATCGCCGAGGAGTACAAGGTGGACCGAGCCACGATGATGCGACACCTACGGAAAGCCGGCGTCGCAATCCGGAGGCAGGGACTCACTGACGCGCAGGCGGCGCAAGCTGCCGTGATGTATCGATCGGGCATGACGCAAACGCAGGTCGCGGCGAAGTTTGGGGTATCTCAGAAGACCGCGGGGCGATACCTGCATCTGCTCGGCGTTCGGATGCGGTCGCCACTCATACCCTCGACTCCTTCGCTATAGCGAGGCAGACGAGCACAGGCTCGATCTTCGATCGCGGTCCAAAGGCACGCTCCAAACTAGGCCCGGACCACATGACAACGAGGTAGTCGCGCAGATGCGAGGGGTCAATAGCCACACCGTGTGCACCTCTGTGAGCAGGGCGCGTTGCGGGCGCAGGCAGGGTCGTATTCGCTGCAATCCCATCCACATTTTCTACCCGCTATATAGCATCTGGCCAGGCAGTTCCTTCCGCCCTGGAATCGCTACATGGATCCCACGTGAACAACTGCGTGATCGTCCCGTTGGCCGCCTCTTGCCAGGAGATCGACGGAGAGTGGGGCTTGCGGTCGGGCCGTGAGCTAGGCGTGCATGCCCGGCCAGATCAACTGCTGTACTTCTTGACTCGGCCATGCCAAGTTTTGAGCCACGCGACCTCCCGTTGAACCTCCTCCACGGTTGGTGGCACGTAGTTTTCTTCGGGGGCATTGTCGTGTCGCTCGGCCCAGCTCGACGTTTTCGCGTACGCGGCCTGATACTCATCGTGGTCGTGTTGGGTGAACTTCGGCAGGATCTTGAGCATGGTGGGACGTACCTCGTTCGTGCCACGGTCAACCAGTTCGTTGACGATGTGGAGATTGACAGCACGCTCGAGAGTCTCCGAGAGCCGGCCAGCCACGTGCCCCATTCGTTCGGCGTACTGGTCGTCGGTCAGCTGCGCCCGCTCCCTACCCAATTGCATCAAATCGGTCTCCAGCCCGTTGATGCGCTGCGGGATATCGCGAGCCGACCACGGAAGCTGGTCGGAGACAAGGCCGGGCTGGGTCCCGCCCACGCGCTGGATGGAACGCCGCTCGACAGCCACCGATTTCCTCTTCGCCTCCTGATTCAGCGCATGCACAAATGTGATCTCGTGGGTGAACACGATGACTTGTCGTTGACTCGACAGTTCAACGAGCCGCTGAGCTACCTTCGATCGCCGCCCGGCATCCAGCGAGGAGACCGGATCGTCAAAAATAACACTCGAGAGGGACGCGTCAAGCTCGACCTCTGTAAGGAACCCGGCCAGACCGAGGGCAGTCTGCTCGCCTTCGCTGAGAACCTCGTCGATGTCTGCCCCGCGACGTGATCCCAGCAAGCTCGGCTGGTGTTCAAGCGCGGAGTCGCGTCCACGCCCGGTCCGATTGAGGGTCACACGCCGAAGTTCCAGTCGCTCCGTCTCGCGCGTGAAGCGATCCCGAACCTCTTGAGTCACGTAGGTTTCTGTCAGCTCGCCGCGCTTCGTCGTCACGGAGTTCGTGGCGGCCAATCGGCGTACGTCTTCGATCTTCTTTCGCTGAGCGAGCCGTGCGACCTCGGTCTCGATCGCATCTCGTGCTTCGCTCAGCGTCTTCGCATCTTGGAGTTCAACTACCCGTTTGCTGACCGCGGCTAAGGTTTGTGTGAACGTGGACGCATCGATGCCGCCTGCTTGAGCTGCAAGGTCCTGCGTACGAGCAGCGGCAGAAGGGCTGACCATGTCTGCCAGGGGCTGAGGCTCCGTGCCGTCCGCCCCAGCAAGCCATGCGATCGCAGCTACAGCCGTCTGCGCCGCGCTTTCCAGCCAAGCGAGTGCGGACTGAACATCCTCGCCGCCATCCTGCAATCGATTCACCGCCGTAGACACCGTGAGCGGCAACGTCTCCAGCTGAGCGAGGCGATCCCGCTTCTCGGCCAGCGCGACAACCGCAGCATCTGCGTCGCGAGATGTCGTGTCCGTGACGAACGCTTCGAATCGAGAGAGGCGGTCCGCTGCGTCCTCCGACAACGGCTGTTGACACAGTACACAGACCGCGCCGTCTCCCGTGAACGGATACTCATGCTCGTGGTAAGCGTTGGTCAGCGAGAACTTGCGGGCCGCTTCCCATAACGCGCGCCACGTCTCAGAGCCGACGCTGGTGAGCGGCTCCGAGTCGAACGTTTTCAACGACGCGATACGGGCAGCCTCACGAAGCTCGTCTGCCTTCCGCCGCATCTCGTGCAGATCATGCAGCGGATCGGAGCCCAGAGCTGCCACGAGGGTCTTGGCGTGTGCGCCAACGGTAGCCCAGTCACGAGATAGGCCGGAGAGTCTTGCCTTCTCTCTGTTTGGGTCGCTGCCCTTGAGCCTTGTTTCCTCTGAAAGCTCCTTCGCGAGCTGTACGTCGTGGTCGCCGGTCAGAGTGGTCGCGGACGCGATCGTTTCACTGCTGGTTGTCCCCGAGATGCCGGACAAGAACCGCGAGGCCGAAGTCTCCGGATGGAGAACGGGCAATTGCGGTCGCCCCACCTGATTCGCACCGAGGCGTCGGGTCAACTCGGCGGCAACTGCCTCACAAGCGTCCGACAACTGGTCGAGGATGGTGAGCGCGGATGGGCGGTAATTGACTTCTGACGCAGCCGTGACATAGGCGTCGCCGCAGCCCTCGTCGTAGAACCTAATCCTGGACAGATCGGTGCTTTGCGAGTCGCCCAAGTTCCAAGTGACCCGGTCGGCGCCGACGCGATAGTCGAGTTTCGCCGCCTGCGCGATCTCGCTCTCCGCGAAGACGTCACCGAGAAGGTGGTCGGCCTTGACGCGAGCAGTGACGGCTTCTCGGATGAGTCGGGCGTAGCCAGACTTTCCGCTGGCGTTGTTGCCGAAGATGATCGTCATTCCCGCTTCGCCGAACGACAGTGTCTGACCCCCGATCAGTGCGTTAACGCCCTCTGTATCCGTTACCTGAATGAGCTTCACTTGATCGCCTGCTGCCGTTGAGCCGGGAACGTCCGCCGCGCTTATGTTGACGGCTGTCGGAGACGTCCCTGCGATCAGTTGGTCGGCGATAACAGCGACGTCCTCGACCGAGAGGACCTCATTGCGACAGAAGCGCGCGACCGCGTCCTTCTGCCAATCCGGACGAGTAGCGACCCAGTTCGCCAAGTCTTCGTTCAGCGTCATTACTCTCCCTCAAAACTCAGGCAAAGGAACCGATCGGAGTACCCACCTGGCGTCTGGTCACCGACCATTGCGTCAAATCCAAGCAAGTCCGGACTACCGGAGTTGTCATCCCAGAGCCGGATCTGCGGAGCTAACGTCCCTATCGCCTGCCTGGCTGCCCGGCGATGGCTCGACTGGACGAGTCACCCAAGTAGTTGTAGAACTCACGTTCGCTCAGTTTCTCGTAGTGCCGAAGGCCGAGGCAAGTACCCGATCTGGGGACAGCGCTACGTCCACCCAGCACCCGAAAGCCACCTCCCGGCGCGTGAACGAGGGAATTCCAGAACCCACAGTGCGCACGGCGTGACGCCGGATCCTCAAATCACCCATCAACTGTTCCCATCCCGCCGCTTGCATCAGCAACCCAACGACAGCACCTCGACGCACGTCCCCATCCCCGAGGAACCGGCTCGCGCACATCCGTCCGTGCCACAATTACTACCGTCAAAGATTCCACGTGGTATTTGCTGCAATCCCCCCCTACATTTTACTTCTAATAATGAGCGCTTGATCAGGTAGTTCTTGCGAAATGCGATACGCGGAAAACGCCTGAATCCGCGTTGTCGGATCTGATACGAGTGATGAGGGTCTTGGCTTCGCGGTCACTCCGCCGTCCCCTTCGGCGCTGTACTCTCCAGTTATGCCGATGAGCGTCGACCTGGATCGCCTGCGCGCGTTACTCGCGCGCGGCGCAGAGTCCGATGATCTCGACTTCAAGGCGACATGGGATCCGCGGCAGAAGTCCGACCTCATTGAGCTATGCAAAGACATCGCCGCTATGGAGTCCCTCTCCACGGGTGGCTACATCGTCGTAGGCGCTGATGATCACGGGGCGCCAACCGGCATGTTCACACCTGAGACTGCCAGCGACTTCGATGAGCAGAAGATCCGATCCAAGGTCGCCTCTGTGCTCGGCGAGCCCATCGACCTAAGCGCCGCGCTCCACCGCATCGAGTCCAACGACTTCGTCCTGATCGGCGTCGGCCCGAACCGGGACGGTATGCGGATCATGTCAAAGGACGGCGAGTACGAAAACAAGACGGTCTGGCGTGCCGGGGATGTGTTCGTGCGTCGAGGCACCTCGAGCATTCGATGGAATCAGCACGAAGCCCGCGGCATCATCGAGCGGGTCATCGCCGCCCGCAAGGAGGAATGGCGAAAGGACATCTTCGAGACGATCCGCATCGCGACCCCCGCCTTCGAACCGGGCGGGTTCGTTAACGTAAACGTTGAGATGCCAGCTGAGTCGTTCGGCGCGGCGGTCACCGAACTAATCCGCCGCAGCGACGAGGTCGGCCTCGATCTCCTCCTGCGGAAGACGATCAGCAACGCCGTCGCCGTCGTCGATGCCGCCACAGGGAAGGACGCCCGGGCTGTCGCGTCCGAACTGAGCGACCAGCTCGACCGGCTCGACATCATCGCCGCGCTTTCTTCGCGCTACTCGGCGGGCGCGAACTTCTCCCGGGTGATAGAGGGCTACCAAGACATCTATGAGGCGGTCGATGAAGACTTCGTCAGCCAGCCGCGCCGGTTCCCGCTCGGCCACAAGGAGGTGCTGATGCATCTCTATGCCGTCGGCGCCGTTCTCGTGCAGGAAAAGCAGTGGGAGAACCTGGGCGTCCTGGTCCGCCTCACGCCAATCAGTACGCACAATGGCTACTGGAAGTCGCTGCTTCGGAAGGCCGAAGTCATGATCGCCCGAGCAGAGCTCCTGAAGGACGAAGAAGGCGCGCGAAGCGGCGTCATCGAGGCCGCAAAGCCGGTGGCGGCCCACGTGTTCGACCTCCTCGGCGACGGTCAACCGCGGGATCTTACGAATCTGCTGGTCGAATTCGACGTCTACCGCGGCATCGCAAACGCCGGCAAAGACGAGAACGACAAGCTCGGCGCTTACACCAACTTCGCGCTCTACTACTCGGCGAGGGCCGAGCCCGCCTTCCTCACCCTGCTCGACGACGCCGTCGCGCGCGCCGCGCTCTTTGACGGCACCGACGCCCAGCTTGCGGCCGTGTACCAGCACATGAACAGTGCCGCGACACGTGAAGCCTTCGCCTACAACGGCTGGGACGGCTTCGAGAATCCGCGTCTCGTATCCTTCGCCGGGACAGCCGAAGACTAATACGTCGCCCGGTACCAGTTGGCTGTCCACGATCCGCCGTCGTGCATCTCGAAGTGGTAGCCGATGATGTTCTGTGACCACAGCACGACAACCCTGCATAAGTCCGTTAGTACGGCGGCGATCTCCTCAACGGGCATGGGCTCGTCGGCGGGCTTGAGCCTGTCGAGGTTGAGAGCCCACGCGTCCCAGACTTCCTCCAAGTACTCGTTCCATCCCTCCGGCAACGGGTCCGGTCGCATCCCCTTCGTGATCGTCGCGCCGGCGCCCAGCTCGGCCGTGAGGTAGGTCATCACCCGGATAAGGTCGTTGACAGCGGTGGAGCTGCGAAAGGTCGCGGCTTCACCGTCCGTAAGCCGGAGAAGATTCGACTCCGTCAGCTCGTTCCTCATGTGAACGAGGGTGTCGCCGATGCCCTCGACATTCGAGGCTGGCGACGGCGCGGTGCGGTTCGTCATCTTCTCGATGCGAAAGTCATCAATGTGAGCGGCCAGGTGCTTCCGCCACGCCCACTCCGTCCCGGTGCCGGCAGCGAGCTCTTGGAATGCCTCCGAATCCTCGCCGCGCTGGTGGAGGATCACGTGACCAGACTCATGGATGACAAGGTGCGATCCGATTCTGTGCATGTACTCGACCAATTCCTCCGGAGAGGAGACCTCGAACGCGGGCATGAACGACCATGCGCCGATCACGATGTCGTAAGTCCCGTCGGGCACATTGATGGTCCGCGCGCCGACTTGACCAACACCCCTCTCAAGCGTGTAGGCGTTGTCTCCTTCGCGCTGCTCAATCGAGTTGACGCTCGCGACCACGTCGCCGCTGATCGTCAGCCGCCAGACGTCCGGGTCCGGCAGAAGCAACAACAGACCAGCGACGAGCGTGTTGGCCAGGCCGGTGTTGTTGAGGACGTTGACAAGCCCGGTCGAGAACTCAACATCCAGCGCGTCGAAGTGCTCGATGCCAACTCGGTACTGAGGCCCGGGTGTCTCAGTCGGGACCTGATCTGTCATGCTTTCAGGCTACTGAGGCCTTACGACACCCTCGGAGCTTTCACACTGTTGAAGAGTTCGCCCGAGCGATCGCAGTACTCGACACGGGGCTCACTCGCTATCCCGACGCGCCACCGATCGAGGTGTTCGAAGCACCGATCTACCGCGCCGAACTCAAAGCACGCACCGGAGCAGACATCACCCCCGACCTTGCCGCCGCAAGCTGATAAGCCATGAGTGGGGGCGTCGCCTTGATAGGCGGCTAGCCACGGCCGGAGCGTGGGAGATGTCAATGTGGAGCACGCGCAGCGCAGCGAGCATGAACGACATTGACATCGAGGAGCGCAGGCTGATGGTAGGCCGTCGAGGCGATGGCCTTGCCGTGATCACTGGCGAGTACCGCTGGTGACGCGGGCTTAGCGCCGTTCGGCGGTGAGGAGGTCCGTGATGTTGCTTCAAGCGCCCTTGGGTGCATCGGCTCTGGTGGTGGCGATCGACCCGGGGAAGGTGATGAACCGGGTTTGGGTCAGTGACGGTGAGGGCCTGGTGACCGAGCCGATCTCGAT
>NZ_ATWH01000009.1 GCF_000421145.1 Glaciibacter superstes DSM 21135
CAATACCGTTCAATTAGGGGTTTTTGGTGTAGTTTGCGGGTATGCCTCGTACTGGTTGGAGAAAGCCCGAGTCGGATCGTCGGTTGTCGGATCTGGTGTCCGTTGGTGTGTTGACGAAGGTGTTCCCTCCGGATGTTGTCGATGCGGTGATCGCGGAGTGCGGCCGGACTGAGCAGCGGCGTCGTTCGTTGCCGGCGAGGTCGGTGGCGTATTTTGCGATGGGGATGGCGCTGCACTCGGATGGGTCTTATGAGGACGTGTTGGCGCTGATCTCGGATGGGTTGGCGTGGGCGGAGCGGTCCGAGGAGTCACCGAAGTTGGCGAACAAGGCCGCGATCTCCCATGCCCGTGACCGGCTTGGCGCGGAGCCGATGGAGAAGCTGTTCGCCCGGGTCGCGGTGCCGTTGGCGGCCGAAGGTGCGCCCGGTTGCTGGTTGGCCGGGCGGCGTTTGGTAGCTGTAGATGGAACCTGCTTGGACTTGGCCGACACGCCCACCAATGATGCGTTCTTCGGCCGTCCCGGCGTGGCCAAGGGCGAGAAGTCGGCGTTCCCGCAGGCCCGGGTGGTGGCGTTAGCCGAGTGTGGAACCCACGCAATATTCGATGCGGTGATCGGCCCGTATACGACGTCGGAGAACAAGCTCACGACCGGACTCCTCGACAGTCTTGAGGAGGGGATGCTGTGTTTGGCAGATCGCGGGTTCTACAGTTTCGACGCGTGGCAAAAGGCAGTCAGGACGGGGGCGGACTTGTGTTGGCGGGTTACGGACACCCTCAGGTTGGAGTCCATCGAGGACCTTCCCGACGGATCGTATCTGGCAGAGGTGTTCCATTCGGTCAAGGACCGTAAGCGCCGTCATCCGGTGACAGTCAGAGTAATCGAATACACCATCAAGGACGGACGCGAACCGGCAGGCCCGTTCCGGTTGGTCACGACGATCCTGGACCACACTGAAGTGCCCGCGATCGAGTTGGCTGCTGCTTATGCGCAGCGGTGGGAGATCGAGTCGGCGTTCGATGAGTTGAAGACCCACCAGCGCGGTCCACGCGCCGTGCTGCGCTCCAAATCCCCTGACCTTGTCCTCCAGGAGATCTGGGGGCACCTCTGCTGCCACTACGCCATCCGCAGTCTCATGCTCGACGCCGCCCTTCAAGCAGGCCGTGACCCCGACCGGATATCGTTCGTCGCAGCCCTCCGCATCTCCCGCCGGTCCATCGCCCAGCAGGGAGCTTTTCCCCCCTGACGTAACTGACCCCGTCGAACTGCTCTGGTGCCACGCCATCCGTGAACTCGTACGCCGCCTGCTACCCCGACGCCGACCCAGGTCAAACCCCCGCGTCGTCAAACGCAAGTACACCAAATGGCACGTCAAACGATTACGTCACCGCGAATGGCCCCAACCGGATCGGACTCCCGAACAAGCTGTAATGATCTAATTGAACGGTATTGCCTTTAGGTCGGTCGTTGATGATCACCTTATCGTTGAGACGCCAAAGTCCCAGCCCGTTGTAGTTACGGCCGCCCAAGCCCCACATACGTCCACCCGGCAGCCCGCCAGGCAACGGGGTCAAGCGTGTTCCGCGCATCAATGATCGTCGGGGTCTTCACCAGTGTTCGCGCCCACACCGGGTCGATCTCCTTGAACTCCGGCCACTCAGTGACCAGCACCACGACGGACACATCCCGCAACGCGTCCTCGATCGACGCCGTGTACTCCAGCTGCGGGTGACGCAACCGCGCGTTCGAGATCCCCTACGGGTCCGTCGCCACAACCGACGCACCCAACCCATACAACTGCACCGCCACGTCGAGCGCCGGCGAATCGCGCACGTCATCGGAGTGCGGCTTGAAACTCAAACCCAGAACCGCGACCCGTGAGCTGTAAAGCTGGCCGTCGAGTGCAGTCACCACGAGGTCGACAACGCGCTGGCGTCGGCGCAGGTTGATCGCGTCAACCGCCGTGAGGAAGGCCACTGACTCCCCACGGCCCAACTCCTAGACCCGAGCAGTGAACGCACGGATGCCCTTGGGCAGACACCCACCCCGAACCCAACGCCAGCATTAAGGACGAGACGCGCCAGGTGCTGCCGACCGCGTCGGGTGAGATCAGCGCTCGACTCGCCGCCGACACCACCACTGTTCTGATCGACCTGGCCGCACCGACCATCGCGTTCGAGGGCGTCATCGACGGCGACAGCCTCGATGAAGGTGCCGAGGCGATCGTCTCGTGGTCGACGGCAGATACCGGCTCGGGAGCGGCTAGCACCATCGCCACGCTGAACGACGAGTCGATCCACGGCGAATCGTCCGCTGGTCGTTACGCCCTGTCGGTGTCGGTGACGGATGCCGCGGGTCGCGACAGCTCTGCATTACTGGCGTTCACCGTGGTCGGTGCAGACACGCCCGGAACCCCGGATGACGGTGACGACAATTCGAACGACAGGACGAACGGCGACGATCTGGCTGTGACCGGCGTATCAACAGGGTCGAGCATTCTCATCACCCTTCTCGCGCTGGCTGCCGGTGCAGTGCTCGTGCTCGTGCGACGCCGGGTACGCACCCGACAATCGCCGCAATCCTGAACCCGGTGCGCATGCACGCGCTCCGGGTTCAGCTCTCTGCGCGAGCAGATGGCACGAAGCTGTCCGGCCGACTGATTCACCAAATCAGAGTAACTTGTCGCACCACAACCTGTACCGCTCGAGCGCTTCACGGTAGTCCGCAACCACCGTGCCTGCGGGGCGCGGCACACGAACCGTTCGCAGGTGTTCCCTGGCGTCGGCGGGGTCGACGTAAACACCGGTACCGAGGCCGGCGAGTATGACGGCGCCGAGAGCCGATCCTCCCTCGGGCACATGCAGCAGATCTGCATCGATCACGCTGGCCAGCACCTCTCGCCACCGAGACGAGTTGGCGACTCCGCCGACGACTCGCACTTCTTGGGGCGCTCCAGAAGCCTCCGCGACCGCAGCGATCGCATCGGCGCACGCAAAGGCGACACCTTCGAGCACTGCTGAAGCGAACTCCGGTCTGCCGTGACGCTCGGTCTGCCCCAGGTAGGCCGCACGAACGCTGTCGTTCTTGCGGGGCACAGCCGTCCCGAACATGAACGGCAGATAGGTCAGCCCCTGCGAACCCGGTGCGGACTGACCGGCGAGAACGTTGATGTCTCCTCCGCCGAGCACCGCTCGTTCGGCCCAGCGAACGCTGGCGCCGGCCGCATAGACCGATGCCATCGACACAAACCCACCCCCGAGGGCCGAACCGAAGACAAAGCCTGCGCCAGGAACCGGCTGCTCCATCATTCCCATGACCTGTGCTGCCGTGCCGACGTTCAGGCAGATCTGACCTGATTTCACCACGCCGGCGCCGACGACCGCGGCCGAGACGTCTCCCGCCCCAGCCATCACCGGCGTGCCACTCGGTAAACCGGTTTCCACCATGGCCGCAACACTGACCGTCCCCCGCAACTGCGTCGAGCGCAAAACGCGCGGCGCAAGGTCGATGGATGCCCCTGCGGCTGCGAACAGCTCAGGACTCCACGCCGAGGTGGTGACATCGTAGAGAAGCGTTCCGATCGCATCCGTCTCGTCGGTTGCATACTCACCCGTAAGTCGGTAGCCGATATAGTCCTTGGCGAGGACAAGCCTTGTAGCGCGACCCAATGCCTCCGGACTCGTGCGCGAGAGCCAAGCGAGTTTGGGAGCCGTGAAGGCGTCGACGACATCATTCGCGCCGAGCGCGAGGAAGGAACCATTTCCCGCGAGACGACGGGTGTCTTCGTTGATTCGCCGGTCAGCCCACGTCATAGCAGGACGAACCGGATCGCCGTTCTCATCGAGAAGCAGAAGCGAATGCATGTGGCCGGAAAGCCCGACCCCCGTGATGGTGCGCCCGGGAAGGCTGCCTATGACCTCTCTCAGGCAGCTGACAACCGCGCGCCACCAATCTCCTGGGTCCTGCTCATGGCCTCCCACAGAAGTAGATGAAGACGGATACTCTCGTCCGGCAGAAGCGACGATAATCGCCGACTGGGGCTCGAAGCCGATGACTTTGACCCCCGTAGTGCCCACGTCGATGCCGATCAACACCGCCTGCGGGTCAGCTGTCATGCGTCATGCACGCTCTCGTGCGGTCGTGAAACCGTACTCGCGGAGGAACTCGAGTGATTCTTCCGCAACCCGGTCGAAGTTGGCGAGTCCGACGCCGGCAGGCTCGCCGACGCCAATGTTGCCGCCGACCTGCCAACCCTCCCACTCAACACTCACGTATCCGTCAAAGCCGATCTCGGTCAGGGAATCGAAGGTCTCCCGGAAGTCCACCAGCCCGCCACCGAACCAGATGTGGTTGGTCTGCACGATCGTTGGCAGGCCGACCTCGTCTTTGATCTGGACGATGTCAATGTGGTTCGCCAAACGCTTGATTGCGGTGGGAACGCTCATGAACGGCTTGACCGCGACATAGAAGGCGCCGGTATCCATCGTCATCCGCAGGTTGGCGGCGCCGATCTCATCGAACATGCGTTCAACGCTCTCGACCTTGTTCAGGATGGTGCCCTGCAGCAGCTCGATACTGACGTTCAGGTCGAGTTTCGAGGCGTAGTCGCATACCTCTGTGATGGCTTCCTTGGCCTGGCGCCAGGCTTCCTTCCGCGTCATCAACACGTTGAGGGGCGGGTCGTAGTACCCATCGCCCAGGAGTGTACACGCGGCATCCGCGCCGAGCGCCTTCGCCGCGTCGAGAGCTTTCTTGAAGCTCTCGATTCCTCGTTCGCGGTCATACTCGCGAGGGCTGACGAACGTCGTGTGATTTGCGACGTAACCGATGCCGATGCCTGCGGACTCTGCCGCAGCCTTGGTGTCAACGAGGCGCTGGTCGTATTCACCCGAGGGCCCGTTCATCAGGTGCCCGAGCAGGAAGTCGACGCCGTCGTAGCCATAATCGGCAACCCTGGCGACGGTCGCCGCCGACGTCTCGTCGCCCCAGGAATTCCACGCGGGACCTGCCGCTTCGAGGCGTCCCCAGGGCATGTTCGGCCAAACTTCAAAACTCAGCTTCATTACTACATCCTCTCTCGTTGAATCATGGTGGCAAGCTTGCGCACCCGTGAGGGTGTGCAGGTACGGACCGTTACAGGTGCGGAATCCTCTGACTGAATCGATCGGCGGTTTCCGTGTTGTGCTGAGCCGCGTCGGGCATACCCGCGCTCAGGTAAATATCGGGCGTGTGCCCGCGTGAGACCTGCCGGGCGAGCGCCTCAACAATGATCGCGTTGAGCAGGGCCAGGCCGACAACACTCGATCCCGGACCCACCTTGGGCAGATCGTCGCGCAAGCGCACCAGAGCATCACCGGGCGGGCATTGGTTGTCGAGCACGATGTCGGCGACCTGGTGCAGCCGCGCCCCGGAACTCAGCGAGGCGGTCGCATACGCCACGGATGTTATTGCAATGACCGGGATGCCTCGCTCTCGAGCCGTCGAAGCAACTTCCACAGGCAACGCGTTCGCCCCGGAATTGGAAACCACTAGTAAAACGTCCGCCTTGGGTGAGATCGGGTACCGGTCAAGCAGGTCGGCAGCAAGGCCCGATTCCCGTTCCAGCTCGGTACTGCGTCGGGCATTCAGGTGCAGCATGTACTCGGGTTGGAGGATCGGACTGATGCGTGCCGCACCGCCGGCGCGATAAAACGCCTCCTCGGCGAACACATGCGAATGACCGCTGCCGAAAACGAACAGAATCCCGTCGCGATCGAAGCGATCGGCGATGAGCGTTCCAGCCTCGGCAATCACAGATTCAGAACCTATAACCGCCGCAGCGAGAAGGCCCTCGACCTGGTCGAGATAACTCCGTGAGGCCGACGTGAGTTCCGACGCTCCTTGGGTCATTTTGTAGCTCCTGCGATGAGGCCACCGACGAAATAGCGCCCGACGAAAATGAAGAGCACGACGGTCGGAAGCAGAGTGAAGAGGGTTCCGGCCATCACCAGTCCCCAGTTGACGGTGTACTGGCCGATGATCGCGCTCAAACCGATCGGTAGGGTCTGCAGCGAGTCGCTCACGATGAATTGCGAAGCGAAGACGAATTCTGTCCATGAGAATACGAACGCATAGACCGAGACGGTTGCGATACCAGGCACCAGCAGCGGTAGCACGATCTGCAGCATTGTGCGTGTCGGCCCAGCTCCGTCGATCGCCGCCGCCTCGTCGATGTCACGTGGAACCGCAAGGATGAACCCCCGGAGCAGCCAGGTACAGAATGGCGCGGTGAACGCAACATTGACGAGCACCAGTCCCGCATAGCTGTCGATGAGCCCGAGACCGGACAAGGTCCTGTACAGCGGAACTATCAGCAGCGTGCCGGGGATCATGTATGACAGCAACACGATGCCGGCAATCTTTCCGCTTCCCGGCACTTTGAGGCGGTACAGCCCATACGCGGCTGCCAGGGAGATCACGACGGTCACAATGGTGGTCGCGACCCCGACGATGAGACTGTTCGTGAGGAAGACGGGGTATTCGGTCGACGTGAAGAGCTGCTCGAAGTTCGAGAGGGTGAACGTCTCGGGCCAGAAGGTCGGCACAGAACGAATGATTTCTTCGCGACCCTTGAATGCTGAGATCGTGACCCAGTACAGCGGCCCAAGCACCAGAACCGTCAACACCACCATGGATACGATCCGGGGCACTGCTGCGAGGCCGCGTCCTTTCGCGCCTCGTTTTCTGGTTTGCCGCGCTGTTGCAACGGTGGTCATTAGTCCTCCTTCGGCCGTGCGAAGCGCACAAAGAGAAGCGCTGCGGCTGCGAGCACGATGACGGTCAGCACACTCGCCGCGGCAGCTTGGCTGGAGCGGAACGCGCTGAAGGCGGTGTCATACACGTACACCGGCATGGTGGTCGTCGAGTCGACGGGTCCACCGCCGGTGATCAGATAGATGGTGTCCAGCACGTTGAATGACCATAGGGAACCGACCAGACCGAGCGCGAACAACACCGGGGCAAGGATCGGGAAGGTGACTGCCCAGAAAGTACGCCAGGCTCCCGCGCCGTCCACTTTCGCAGCCTCGAGCACTTCACCGGGCACGGTGGACAATGCTCCATAGATCACGACCGCACTCAGCGGAAACCAGTGCCAGCTGTTCACCAGGATGACGGCGAAGAACGCGACGGCCGAATCACCAAAAGGCGATCCGATGTCAATGCCGATCCCGCCGAGCAACTGGTGAACGATTCCATAGTTGCTGTTCAAGAGCCACTGCCAGATGACGGCGACTGCCACCGTCGGAATCACCCACGGCAGAACGATCCAGGTACGGGCGGTGCGCGACCACCAACCGCGGCGCTGCAGGAGCAACGCCGTCGCGAAGGCGAGGACCGTCTGCACCGCCATGTTCGCGACGAGCCAGATGCCGGAACGACCAAGCGCTTCCCAGAAGGCATTGTCACCGAGGATCTTCGCGTAGGTGTCGAATCCGACGAAGTCCGATGGACTGCCGATGACGCGTTGGTCCTGGAAGCTGGTGACTACCGCGTTGACGACGGGGAAGACAATTACGACCGCCATCACAATCACGATGGGGGCGATCAACCCGTAACCGAGTAGACGCTCGGAGAGCGGCTGCCGTCGGGCGGAAGGGGCGGCCGCACCCGGGCGGCGCTGGCGAGAGTTCGCCAGCGCCGCCGGGCGGCTCGTTACCGAGTTGGACACTATTAGCTGATCGCCATCTGCATCTGTTCCTGCGCCCAGGCAGCAGCTTCTTCAGCACTCATTCCGTTGACGTACATCTGCTGGATCGCCTGCGCCAGGAAGTTCTGACCGGAGATCTCACCGATGCTGTCGATGTATTGGCCGTCGACGAAGCCGAACAGTTCACCGGACGCAGACTGCTCGAGCATGGCATCGACACAGGTGGCGTAGGTGCTGACGGTCTCGTTCGAACGCCATTGCTCGAGATTCGCTCCGTCAGTGGTGACCGGAAGGAACAAGCCGGGCTCGGCGTTCAGGAAGTCACCGTAGTTCTCGGGCTCGATCAGCCAGCTGAGGAACTCGCCTGCAGCCGCTTCCTTCGCTTCGTCGTCGCTGAGCACCATGGCCCCGTTCGAGTAATAGATACTGCCCGGCTCACCACCCTGGTCTGCGACGGGGATCGGCGCGCAACCCAACTGCGATGGGTCTTGTCCGGACTCCTCAGCAAACGGTGCCAGGTACTGACCCTTTTCAATCGACATCGCTGCGGCCCCGCTGTTGAAGGCGGCCTGTGGCTCGCCCCACGCGTAGCTGGCCGAGTCGGTCGGCGAGAACTTCAGGAGCTCCTTGTAGAGGTCGAAGGCCGCTACAGTTTCAGGTGTGTCCAGGTTGACCTCGCCGTCCTCGGTGAAGAAGTCGGCCGCACCGCCGGTGATCATCAGGCTGTAGAGCACCTGGTCGGTCGCGAGGTTCTTGCCGGCGGGAAGGGCGATCCCGCTGGTGCCATCCGTGGTGAGCGCCTCGGCCGCGGCACGCAGTTCACTCCACGTCTGCGGGGGCTCGATGCCTGCCGCGGCGAGCATGTCCGCGCGATACCAGAGCATCTGCACCATGCCATAGAGCGGCACCGCCCAGTAGTCGTCTTCATCCAGGTATGGAGCCTTGGCGGCATCGATGAGACCGTATTCCTCGTCAAGCGCATCCACAACATCCGTCACAGGCTGACCGAGGCCGATCCCTCTCACGTAGGTGGCAAAGTCGGGAATCGCGAACAGGATGTCCGGCTGCTTGCCCGACTGAGCGGCAGCAGCGATCTTGCTGTAGACCTGATCCCAGTCCTGCACCTGCACGGTGACCGTGTACTCCGGGTCGGTTTCGTTGTACTTGTCCGCCATGGCTTCGAAGGCCGCCACCCGGTTCGGCGTGCCCTCCATGTGCCAGAGCACGATTTCCTTATCGTCGCCTGAGTCTGCCGCGGGGCTGGAACACGCACCCAGGGCGAGCGCTGCTGCAACCGTTAACGCTGCAGCCATAATTGCTTTAGATCGCATTTGTACACCTCTCTGTGATTGACAACGCCGCTCTCGTGTGTGTATGCACGGGTCTCAAGCCAAAGAGCCGAGCAGATGGGAGATAACGTTGGAGCGAGAATAGCACAACCAATCTAGATCAATATGTGTTTTGATCTATAACGATGGTGTTTCGAAGCCGCAACGAACTGTTTCTGAAGCGAACGAGTGAAGGCAGCATGCTGATGAAGAACGAGGAGCGCACATGAGCGAACCCAAGTACGTTGAGATTCTCAACGAACTGCGGACCCGGAGCGCCAACCTGCCCATTGGCGCACGCCTATCTCCCGAGCGTGTTTTGGCCGAGGAATTCGACGTGAGCGTGATGACCGTTCGGCATTCGCTCGCCGGCTTGGCCGACGAGGGTTGGGTCAAGAAAGCACCCGGCAGTGGCACCTATGTCAGCCGCCCGACGGTCTCCATGGGACCAACGCTGACATCATTCACCGAGGACATGCACCGACGCGGCTTCACGCCGTCGTCGAAGGTCATGCGGAATGAGAATGTGACGCCCGATCTCGAGACCATCACAATCCTCGGCCTTCGACCGAACGAGCAGGCGGTCCTGGTTGAGCGGCTCCGTTATGCCGACAGCGAGCCGATGTGCTACGAGGTGAGCCTCTTTCCGTCGCACCTTTCTCCCGCGCTCCTCGGGACCGACCTCTCGGGTTCCGTTCACGAGGCCCTGGCCAGCCACGGAACTGTTCCGAACTCGACCCAGCGCATCGTCCGCGCCGTCGTGGCGCCGGACCGTGAATGCACTTTGCTCGAATTACCCCAGGGTTCGCCGGCCCTCGAGATCGTCGACACTTTCTTTGACAACCTCGGGCGTCCCATGCAGCATGTGCGCTCGCGCTACCGATTCGATCGATATGAAGTGCATACCAACATCAGTCGAGTACATCATGCAGGCGAAGCGCGCTCATCCACCAATTAGCCGGAATCTCAGCATCGACCGGGCGCGCCGCGCGCGACTAGGAGGCTGGTAGAGGCTGCGCCTTGGCGCCGTGACCCGTGAGCATGACCACGATGGGGCCACCACTCACACCCTCGTTATCGACCACTTGTGGCAGCGCGGCCACCCCGGTCGCCGCAGATGGTTCCACCCACATGCCTACCGCTGCCAGGCGGCGAGTGCTGTCAACGATCGACTCCTCACCAACCGCGACGATGCGGCCCAGGCTACGTTCGACGGCCGAGATCGTGACGTCTCCATGCGACTCGTACCCAGTCAGCCGGTCGGCGATCGCAGTCGCGATGGTCGGGTCGGTCGTTCTGGGCGTCGGTGCCATGTCACCACCGTGCCGTCGCAACCACTCGTGGTAAATCGGGGCGACCCTGGCCGCTTGCACACCGACCAGCTTCGGAATCGCGCGCGTGATCCCCACGTCCACCGCGTCCTGGAAGCCACGCTCGATCCCTCGCAGGAGTGGTCCAGCGCCAATCGGCACGATGACTGCCACCGGGCTATCGCCGAGTTCATCGATCAATTCGAACGCGATCGACCGGTATGCCTCTGCGAGCAGGGGATTGCGGTATGTGGTGGACACATTCATCCAGCCGTCGTTCTCTCGGGATCGGGCGATTCCGTAGGCTGCACTATAGTCACCTGGCACCTCCTCGACTATCGCGCCAAAACTGCGACACGCGTCGAGCTTCTTTGTCGCGTTCGACTCTGTCCCGACAATGACGCTGCACTCCAGACCGGCAGCGGCCGCATAAGCGGAGGCGGCCACGGCCGCGTTTCCCGTTGACGCGACGACGAGGCCACGGAGTCCAAGGTCGCTCGCCATCGATGCTCCGAGCGCCATCGCCCGGTCTTTGAATGAGAGAGTCGGATTAAGGGACTCGAGCTTCGCATATACCTCCCTCCGGCCATGGGTCAGCGATGAATCGAGGACGACCAACGGGGTATCCCCTTCGCCGAGGGACACTTCAGAGTGGGTAAGGGGCAAGATACCGCGATAACGCCATATGCCGCGATGCGACGGCTCGACCCGAACGTCGTGCAGCCGTTCAGGTTGCAGCACCAGCGGCCCGCCGCACAGCCGGCACTCGTAGCGGAACTCCGCCGTCGTTGCCTGGCATTGCGCGCAAGCGAACAGATACGGGCGCCGACCACCCTTCGCGCGGGCGTCTTCGCCTGACTCAGATGACGTCACTAGTGCCCACCTCTCGAGGGTTCAATTGTGGAATGCCCTTCTGAAAGCTACACTCGATTCTCACAGGAGCCAAGATTTACCCCGTGATTGCGGCTCTCCCAGCAGCAAGGAGCCCGCGTGGATGTGCTTACCCTCACCAGGGAACTGGTCGCCGTCGACTCCCAGAACCCCGGTCCATTCGAACCCCGGATCGTGCAGTATGTCGATGCCTGGGCTCGCGAACGCGGTTTCGAGTCGCAGATCCTCGAGCCGATCAGTGGTCGGCCAAACCTGATCGTCACTGTTGATCGCGGCAGCAATGGTCACCTCGGTCTCTCCGGGCATCTCGACACCAAGCCGATCGGCGACGCACTGTCGGAGTGGCACACGCCGCCGCTTGAGCTCACGGTGGTCGGAGACGACGCATTCGGGCTTGGCGCGACCGATATGAAGGGCGGCGTCGCCGCGATGATGCTGGCGCTCGAGCGGTTCGCTGCCCGCGACGACTCCCAGGGCTCAGGGGTGGTGTCGCTGGTGCTCACCGCCGATGAAGAGCAGGGGTCGGATGCCGGTGCGAAGGCGCTCTGCGCTTCGGGTCTGTTGCCCCCGATCGACGCGATCGTCATCGGCGAGCCAAGCGGGATCACCGACCCGTGGCAGGCCATCTATCTGGTCTCTCGAGGAATCTGCTGCTTCGATATCGAGGTCATGACCACTCAAGGGCACAGTGGTTTGTCGACGTCCCTCGGTCGTAACGCGACGCTATTGGTGGCAGATCTCCTACACGCTTTCGAGAACTTCACACCCACAGTGGATGCGCCGGGCGAGGTCCTCTGCTCACCCACGGTTAATCCCGGCATCTTCGTCAGCGGCGGGGTGAGCTTTGGCACGTGGCCTGGTCATTGCCGCGTGAGCATGGAGGTGAGGCTCGTCCCCGGCATGTCACAGGCTACGTTGCACGGGGAAGTCGACGACCTCGTGCGTTCCACACTAGGCCCGGGAATCAATTACCGTATCCGATACCTGGAAAGCGGACAGGGCTGGATGCCGGCGGTGGAGCTTTCACCAACGAGCCCCGTTGCTCGTGCTGCCCAGTCCGCCGCAAAGTCGGTATTGGGCAGAGAGATACCATTCGGAGCTTTCCCCGGAGGAACTGACGCGACGTACTTTATGGGCGAAGGCAATATCCCCACCGTGACCAGCCTCGGGCCCGGGTGGATAAGCGTGGCGCACGGAGCGAACGAGAAGGTCGGGGTCAGACAGCTCTCCGAAGCGACCGATCTCTACGAAGCACTCTTCGGTTCGTATTTCGATCAAGCGGAAAGCAGGTAAGCAATGACGAGAGTCGCGCATGTCAGTTCCACCCTTCCCGCACCTGCCGGACCCTACAGTCACGTGATGGATTGTGGTGCGTTCGTCGTCACTGCCGGCTTCGGGCCGCAGGACCCTGCCACCGGCATGGTTCCGGAAGGCATTGAAGCCCAAACCGAACAGGTGATTTCGAATGTCGAGACCGCTCTCGGCCTCGTCGGTCTTTCGCTCACTGACGTGGTGAAATCGACTGTGCATGTCGAGCGCCCCGACCGCGACTTCCCTGGGTTCAATGAGGTATATGGCCGCAGGTTCTCGGCGCCATATCCGGTACGGACAACCGTCGGAAGCAGGCTGGCGAATATTCTGGTGGAGATCGACGTTATGGCTGTTCGCAGCAGCGATCAGCCATGACTGCCGTGTCGCTCAGCGACGCCGTGTGGCTCGTGGGGACCGCAGATAGATCCAGTCCTGCCTTCACGAGCGCCTTCGACTGCTGCCAGTATCTCGTCTGGGATGGCAACGACGGATTCCTTGTCGACGCGGGCACCGGTCTCGGTGCCGGCGCGTGGCTCGCGAACATCGATGACGTTGCGCGCCCCGAGCAACTGACGGGTCTGCTCGTGACGCACTACCACGGAGACCATGCAGGCGGCGTGGCTGCGGCAACGGCGCACGGTCTTAGAGCATATGCAGGAGACCTCACCGCGTCCGCCCTCCGAGCCGGTGATGAGACGGTGACCCAGCTCGCCCGCGCCCGCGCCGCCGGCATTTATCCGGCGGACTATGCGCTCGAACCCGTTGCGACGATCCATTCGATCGACGACTTCCAATCCCTTCGAGTCGGCAGTCTGCGCGTGACGGCAATCAGTGCGCCCGGCCACTGTGACGGGCATTTCGTCTTCTACACGGAAATCGGGTCCCGTCGGGCGTTGTTCAGCGGTGATGTCATCTTCTCCGAAGGAAGAGTAAGCATTCAAGCGCTCCCCGATTGCCGGCTCGACGAATACGCGGACACCGTCATCGGTCTGGCAGAGCTCGAAGTCGATCAACTCTTCGCCGGTCATGGCCCGCCGGTGTTGGAGAAGGCGTCTGGAGGCATCGCGTCCGCTGCGGCATCCTTCGCCCGACTGGTGCCGCCTCCGAATCTGCTTCCATGAGGAACTGCAATTCGTCAGGACTGCCCGACCTTCTCCGGTAAACCCGTTTCAAGAGAACGGATGATGGCCTCCGCCATTTGAACTCCCCAGAGAGCTTCACGATGCGGCATGATTTCGTTGCCTCGCGTTCCGGAGAAGACATTGATCGCATGGTCGACCTCCGCGCGCAGCGCTCCGCCGATCCGGCCCATTTGCTCTGGCCAGAGCGACAGATCGGGCACGATCACGCCGTTGTCTCCCCACTCGGTGATGGCATCGCTCAGCAGGCGTTGCTTCACCGTGCCTCCCTCCCCGATGACCTCGCACTCTCCGGCGATCGTGCCGCTGAGATCGAGCGCACCGGCCAGTGATTGCGGGCCGCGGTCTGGCACGCTCCAGGCAGATTCGATGGTTGCGGTCTTGCCTCCGGAGAGCTCAACAAGCACACTGACCGCGCTCGGAACAACATCCGTTCCCTGGCGTGTCTGAACCGCGAAGACACGCTGAGGCTGCTCACCGGTGAGGTACAACGCGAGGTCGATGTCGTGGATACACGACTCCCACACCGGATGAACGCGGCTTCCGAAATCGTTGAGCCACGAACGCGTGAAGTCGCGACGGAGGCGAACCGTCCACAGCTCGCCGAGGCGCCCAGAGCTGATTGCCTGTTTGAGATAAACGTACGGTTGTGCGAACCGCGAGATCTGGCCGGCGATCACGTGCAGCCCCTGCGATTCCGCAGCATCAATGGTTTCCTTGGCGTCTCGTCCAGACAGCGCCAAGGGCTTTTCTACGAATACATGGCAACCGGCAGCGATCGCAGTTCTCGCGACAACGGTGTGCGTGGATTCGTCGCTGGCCACGACGACCGCGTCTGGCTTTGCTTCGGCGAGCACGCGGGCGAGGTCGTCACCGGACACCGCGATATCGAACCGGCTCGCGACCGCAGCAGCCCGTGAGGCATCCGCATCGACAACAGCGACGACGTCGGCCCCTGCTTCGCGCCAGGTGCGCACGTGGAGGCTCCCGAATCGTCCGGCACCGGCCACCACGACTCGGACTCTGGCCGTCATTTCTTTCCCGCCGCTCCTGCAACGTTCGCTGCTTCGTTCGCACTCAGCTCAGGCGCGTAGCCGAGGGCCATCGATATACGATCCGCGGAGATGCGCACAAGGCGGCCAAGTTCCTCCGAGCGTGAACCGTCGAATCGCTCGGTGGGTACAGACAGGCTGATAGCGGCAATCACGTGAGCCGATTCGTCGAAAACTGGAGCACCCAGACTGGTCACCGATGGTTCACTTTCGCCGAGATCTCGGCTGTACCCGAGATGGCGCACGCTCTCCAGCTCTCGGAGCAGCGCGGCCTCGTCCACAGTAAATCCGAGTTGAGTCCGGGTTGATTCGATCACGGCCTCCACCGTCGATGATTGCGAGTAGGCCAGTATTGCTCGCCCGATCGAGGTCGTGACTGCCGGCGCGGTCGCCCCGATGCGTGTGACCACACCAACCGTTCGCGTGCTGTCGAGTTTGTCGACGTAGACGATGTGCGGGTTCGCGAGGGTGCCCAGGTGGCACGCCTCATCCGTCGCCTCCCTCAACTCAACGAGCACGGGAAGCGCCTCGACCCGGAAATCAAGACCGCCGAGGAATCCGCGCGCCAGAATGAGGGTGCCAGGGCCGAGGGCCTGGCGGCCGTTGGTGGTTTCGCGAGTAAGGCGCTGAGCGCGAAGTGTGCCAACCATGCGATGCACCGTCGTCAGCGTCATTCCGGTCTCTCGAGCGAGATCGGCCAGGCTCAATCCCGACGGGTGCACCGCGAGGGCGAATAGGAGCGCCATGGCCCGGTCGGCGGCTCGGAGGCCGTCGGGACCCCGCCTTTTAGCCTCCGAGTTGGAATCTTCGGACATCCACCAGTCCCTCCGCGAGTACCATGCCCGGCGAATGCAGCAGGGCAGGTTATGGAATGCCCTTCCAAACTACCAGCTTCCCCGATGTATTCGACAACGTCGGTGACAGGTCGACTCCTGTTCAACGGAACAGATCGAGGATGGCGTGAGTTGCTCGCCGACGACGAAGTCGGCAGGTCGCCTGGATCAGCGCCGCGCCAGCATCGACGTCACCCGCAGCATCTTGCTGTTGATCCAGACGTCGGAGTACTCGATCGGACGACCATCGTCGAGATACGTCACCTGCTCCAGGTACTGCACAGGGGAGCCGACAGCAACACCAAGCTCAGCCGCGACCTCAGAAGACGCCTCCTCAGCGGTGAAGGTACGCCGCCCTGAAGCGATCTTCAGCTGATACCGGTCTTCCAGCGTGCCGAACAGGCTGTTGAGCCCGAAATCGATCTTCTCAATCCCGGGCGTCAGATCGGTGCGCACATAGTTGAACAGCAGGGCCACCGCGCCATTCGACGTGCTCCGCAGCCGCGCCAAGCGCAACACCTTCTGCCCCGGCACCACATCGAGCAGACTCGCGATCGGCCGCGGCGCCTCAATCAGCTCCGCCGACAGCACCCGCGTCTCAACCGCCACCCCCTGGCTCGCGAAATCCTCAGACAACGTGCTCAGCTTCTGCGCGATCGCCGGCTCAATCAGCGTCGACGTCACAAACGTGCCCCGCCCCTGCACCTGCTTCAGCAGGCCTTCCCGAATAAGCGTCGTCAACGCCCGGCGCAACGTGCCGCGGCTCACGCCCAACTCCAGCGCAAGCTCTGGTTCGGTGCGCAGGCGATAGTTGCTCGGCCACTCTCCCGACGCGATTCGCGCTCGAATCCAGTCCGAAATCTGCGAATGGAGGGCGACGGCCGCGTTCCGGTTCAAGGCCCGTCCGGCGTTCTCTGTTGATGCGAAGGTAGGCAGGGTTCTCTCCTTTGCGACTCCTGCTCAGGCTAGTGCGTCCTGAGTAGTGCGTCCTGCGGCCGGTAGCTCCCGGCCACAGGACTGACCACTAGTAGCTGGCCGTGTTCTCGTCGCTTGAATTGCTGATGATCGACAGACCGGCACTCGTGCCGAGCAGCACAGCACCCGCCTCGAGCAGCCCCAGCGCCTGCTCATAGTGCTTGATCGAACCTGACGCCTTCACCAGCACACCTTCCGGTGCGCGGTCGACCAGGTAACGGATGCTGGTGGGGTTCGCTGTTTCGATCTGCCCACTGCTCGCATTCTTGAGGTACGCGACCCCAGCCTCGAGCGAGAGCTGAACGGCGAGCTCTTTCTCAGCATCCGTCAGCAATGGAAGCTCAAGCATGACCTTGACCGGCACACCGGCCGCACGCACGACCCCGGCGATGTCTTCGCGGAACTCATCGTGCATGCCGCTCTTCAGCCAGCCCACCTGCACTCCGATGTCGAGCTGGGTTGGGCCAGCCTTCACCAGCTGCTCAGCCTCGAATGCCTTACCGGCACTCGTCGTGACACCCACAGTCGGAAAGTCGAGGGCCGACGCGATCTCGATGCCGGTTCCGGCCAGCTCCGCCGCGACCAGCGAGACCCACGAACCGGGAACCATCGCCGCGTTGAAACCGTGCTCAACGGTCTCCTTGGCGTGCGCGATCATGTCATCGCGGGTGAGTCCGGTCTCGATACGGGTGTGCTGGATGTATGGGGCAAGCTGCGCGGGCGCGAGCTCACGGAAGTTGACGGCGGTTTTCAGGTCAGACACAGTGGTTGACTTCTTTCTCTTCGGTTGGATACTGCAAAGCTTGGATACTGCGCAGTGTTGGAAACTGCACAGAATTGAGTGGAACTAGAGCTTGTCGGCGTAGTACGGCGGCGCGATCACGCCGGCTCCGCCGAACCATTTCGGCACGTCGACCCCGCAGAGGAGACCCACGTTTCCCCACGGCTCGAATGCGCCGGTTCGCACGATGACCTTCGCCTGGCGTGCCAGCTCCCCGAGTACGTCTGCATGGCTGCGCGTGGTGAACTCGGCGCCGTCGAACCGGCCCCGCAGGTACTCGTCGAGTCGCGGGTTGTTGGTGACCACGTCATCCGCACGCACGACACCCTCGACCACAAGCTCGGCGGCGATCAGATCGAGCACGGTACGCAGGTCTGGCAGGTTCTCGGCGATGGCCAGGTCGACCCGGTTTGCGGTGGCCGGAATCGGAAATCCGGCGTCGACGACCATGATGAGGTCGGTGTGCCCGAGCGTGGCGAGCGCCCCGCTGAGCTGGGCATTCAAGATTCCATGACGCTTCATACGGCAGTCCCCTTTGTTAGCAATGGTTCGTCAAGTGACGGTTCGGCAATGTCGACAACGGATACCTCGGCGACCGTGGCCCCGGTGGCCAGCGCCATGATCGATTCCTCGGTGGCGTCTTTCGTCTCGATGATCGACACCAGGTGTCCCTCGCTCATGACGGCGATGCGGTCGGTGACGGCGAGCAGCTCCGGCAGGTCTGACGACGAGCACAGGATGCCGACGCCCGCGTCGGCGAGGCCGGTGAGCTGTTCGTAGATCTCGGCCTTGGCTCCCACATCGACGCCGCGCGTCGGCTCATCGAGCACGAGCACAGACGGGTCGATCGACATCCACCTGGCCAGGATTGCCTTCTGCTGGTTGCCACCGGAGAGCTTGACGATGTCTTGCGCAGACGATGCGGACTTCACCCGCATGCCCGCCGAACGCTCTTCGGCATCCCTCCGCATTGCGGACTTGTTGATGAAACCGAACCGCGAGAACTTGTCGAGCGAGAGCACACCGATGTTCTCCCCAACGTTCATGGAGCTGAGCAGACCCTGCGCGCGCCGCTCCCCCGGCACGTAGGCCAGCCCGCGCTTGATCGACTGGGCCGGTGAACGCTTCTCATAGTTCACTCCCCCGAGTGAAACGGCCCCAGACACTGCGGCATCCGCCCCGAAAATGTTGCGCAGCAGTTCCACTCGGCCAGAGTCGGGCAGGCCGGCCACTCCGAGAATCGAGGATCAGCACCCGGCAGTTGCAAACTCGCTTGACAGTTGAGGAACGACCGAGCTTGCGAGGCCGTGATCGGCCGACTCGTCAGTGTGTCGCGGGAACGGTCGATCGTGCGTTGGAAACGTACCGGGTGCCGAAGTACCAGCGGGTAGTCACTCGGTTCGTTCTCTGACGCTTGCCTTGTTGATCACTGACTTCGCTGGGGTCTGACGCGCATGCGTTGCAGCGCTTGTCGCCGCAGCGCGAGCGGATGCTGCCCCGTCTGCGGCGAGGGCGGCTGCGGCCATGTCTCGCGTTTGGGGAAGGGTATAGAGAGCGATGTTCGCGCGCACATCGGCCAGGGCGGAGGCAGACATCGACAGGCTGGTCGCGCCGAGCCCGATGAGGACGGCGGCGAGCAGCGGGTCGGACGCTGCTTCGCCGCAAATGCCCACGGGTTTGCCGAATGCTGCGCCGGCTGAGCCGACCTCTCCGACGAGTTTCAATACCGCGGGGTGCCACGGGTCCTGAAAGCCGGCGACGGTGCCCAGCATTCGGTCGGCGGCGAGTGTGTACTGAGTAAGGTCGTTGGTGCCGATGGAGACGAAGTCCGTGTGTGGGAGGACGCGGTCGGCCAGTAGCGCCAGGGACGGGACTTCGACCATGACGCCAGCCGTCTTCAACCCGAGCTCGTGAGCGAGTCGGACGAAGTATTCGGTCTCCTCAACAGTTGACACCATTGGTGCCATCACCCAGACGTCAGCGTCTGATGCGGCAGCCGCGTTGGCAAGGGCGGTGAGCTGGTCGCGAAGGATATCTTCGGCGGCGCGGAGGGAGCGCAGACCGAGCAGACCGAGCGCCGGGTTCTCTTCTTCTGCATCGTTGAGGAAGGCGAGCGGCTTATCTGCACCGGCATCCAACACGCGCACCACGACCTTCTTACACGAGAACTGATTGAGCATGCGGGTGTACTGATCCTGCTGTTGCGCGATTGTGGGAGCCGTCGTAGAGCCAAGGAACAGAAACTCGGTGCGGAACAGCCCGACACCCTCAGCACCAAGTTCGACCGCCCTGGCGGCACCATCCGCGTTTCCGAGGTTGACCAGGAGCGGGATGGCGGTTCCGTCAAGGAGGATGCCAGGGCCGATCGGAGCTTGTGCGGCGAAGGCGCATGTTGCTATGCGGGTGGTGGCATCGCCCATCTGCGCCTCGCTCGGTGTGGTGATGACGATGCTGTTCGCGGCATCGACGATGACCTCTTCACCGTCGGTTAGGCGTGCAGCATCCGTTGCGCCGACGATCGCGACGATGGATTTCGTGGATCCGTGGTCGGCATTTGCCTGACCGTGCCGATAGTCGCGCCTCGGCCACCATCCGTTGGAAGGTGTGGTGGACGTTGCAATACAACAGCCGGGTGCCGGCCAGCGAGAGAAACAAGGCCGGGCACTCACTTGTCGGCTGCCACTGAGCACGGTCGGAGCGATACTTTTCCAGCGCAGCGATGGTCGTGGGATGCAGCAGCACCTCACGGGTCTTGCCGAATTTGCTGTCGCGGATCCGCAGCAACTGCCGATCCGGGTCAATGTCGGACACGTCCAGTCGGATGGCCTCGCCGACCCGCATGCCCGTGGTCGCCAACAGCCCAACCACAGTTGCCATTGTTCCCTGCCGTTGCGGGCAGGACAGGATCGAGGCGGCGTCCATCAACGCCGTAATTTCGGCGGCCGAATACAGATACGGCGTGGCCCGCGGTGGGCTGTAGGGCAGCAGGCCGATCACCGGGACTTCAACCGTGGTGTCCGAAATGTTCAGATAGCGGGCGAAGCTGCGAACGACGGAAAGACGGTAGTTGCGCCAACTTCCGTCCGATTTCTCGGGCAGGGTTGCCCAGGACAACGCCGATGCCATACTCATTCCGGCCGCGTCCGATGCGACGAGATAGTCGACGAACTGGTTCAGCAGCTTCTCAGTGCGCGCCAGCGTGTATCCGACCGCGCGACGGGTCTGCAGATACTCCGCCAGCGCTAGCCGCAGACCATCACCTGTCTTTGTGTCCATCACAATGCACCCGGCCAAGCGCGAGTGATGCCCCGGAGTGCTTCACGGTCGACTTTGGCGTAAATCGCCGTCGTCAGCTGGCGTTGATGGCGAAGAACCAACCCGACCTCCGCCAACGACGACCCACCGCGCAACATCTGTGTCGCCGCCGTGTGGCGCAACCGGTGGGCGTGGATCATGCCCAGTCCCGCCCGCCGAGCCGTGCGGGCGACAGCGGAGCTGAGTCCCGATGAACTCATCGGGTTATGGGGTGCTTTGTGCCCCAGAAACACTGCCGTGTGGTGGTTCCCGATAGGACGGGCGTAGCGCAAATACTCCACCAGCGCCTCGCCCACCTCGGTGGGAAGCGGCAGGCGTGCCAGATGGTTCCCCTTGCCGCGCACCACGAATTCTCCGGCGCTCCAGTGCAGATCACTCAGCTCGAGTCCGGCGACTTCGCCAGCGCGCATGCCAATCCGGCACAACAACAACATGACCGCGTAATCGCGGCGCCCGCCCGCGGTATCCCGATCGCAGCCGGCCAGCAGAGCCGCCAGGGCGGCGGCGGTCAGATCTTTGGGCAGAGCAGCCTGCGACCAGCCTGCCGCCGACGGAACTGCCGCCGCCGACACAGATAGAGCAGTGCCATCCAGGTGCAGGAAACCCAGAAACGAGCGCACCGCCGAGACGCACAACTGCGCCGACGATGCCGCCTCACCGGCGCACCTCTCCGCAAGGAAACGGTGAACATCGATGGACGTCAAGCCATCAAAACCGACCGCGGCCGTATCCAGCCGCGCGACAACCAACGGGCGTATTCGGCCGATGTAACCGGTGACCGTCCCCGCAGCCAAGCCCCGCACCCGTGTCAGATATTCGCCGAAGCGGTCCAGGAGAAGTTGCGAGGCAGTGGGCACCGTCCTCAAGGTGACGACGACCCCGCGCGTGGCCAATACCCGACACAAAGGCCTCGCGGCTTTCATCGTCCGATAGTTCACATACCCCGCCGCCCGGCGAGTGTTGAAGTACTTCTCCAGCACAACGTCCGTCAGATCCTCGACGGCGTGATGCTCACCCTCCATCCACCGGCTTAGATGAGCGACGAACGCCATGTGCTGACCAGCCGAAGAGGATGTGTAACCGACTCGCGCTAATTCTTCCGCAACCGCCGGAGCGTAATCCTCCAACGGTCCCACGATCAACGATCTGAGAACCTTGAGCATCTTGCTTTCCTCTCATTTGAATGAGAATCAAGCGTCCCCCTGTGGGTCAGATTATGCCGACATCAATTCCACGAAACCCGCATGGAATAAGGGCACCACCGGCGACATCGGCATAATCCGGACATCGGCATAATGCACCCGGCAGCGCTGCCAGGACGCCCCTGGAAGACGGTGCTGATGGCCTTCTTCAGCCCGGTGTGGGCATCGGTGATGACCAGCTTCACCCCGCCGAGCCCGCGGGTCTTCAGCGACCGGAGGAATCCGGTCCAGAAGGCTTCGTTCTCGCTGTCTCCGACGTCGAAGCCGAGGACTTCGCGGCGCCCGTCGGCGGCCACCCCGACGGCGACGACGACCGCCTGAGAGACCACTCGGTGGTTCACCCGCGCCTTGCAGTAGGTGGCGTCGAGGAACACGTAGGGGAAGTCCATCGCGGCCAAGTCCCGGTCGCGGAAGGCACCGACCTCGGTGTCCAGATCGGCGCAGATCCTCGACACCTCGGACTTGGATATCCCCGACTCGGCACCGAGCGCCTTGACCAGGTCATCGACCTTCCGGGTCGACACCCCGTGCAGGTAGGCCTCCATCACGACGGCGAACAGGGCTTGGTCGACCCGGCGGCGGCGCTCCAACAGCGCCGGGAAGAACGACCCCTGGCGCAGTTTCGGGATCTTCAAATTGAGATCCCCGGCCGTTGTCGTCAAAGTCCTCGGGCGGGTCCCGTTGCGGTGCGTCGTCCGATCGCCGGACCTCTCGAAGGGTCCGGCGCCGATGAACGCGGTCGCTTCCGCGTCGATCAGCTCCTGATAGAGCGACTCGGTCGCGACCCGAATCCGGTCGCTGACATCGGTGAGTTTGAGTTGGCCGAGCAGATCAAGCAGGGCAGACTGGTCAAGAGCCATCGTGTGTATGTGTCTTTCTGTGAGTACTTTGAACGGTTCTCACTGACCATCGCACGATGGCTCACCACGTCGACGATCCGACGCTCCGACTACCGAGATTTACACCACTCCACGGGACGTGACCATTCGGTGCCATGCTCCGAATGATGGTTGATTTCAGGAATACCTGCGCCCACGGTTCGCGTCTCTTCAACCGGGCCTTCAAGCGAGCACTATCGATCAAGAAGCACGAGACAAACGGCGACCTGCTCGGTCATCTCTTGGAGCCCGGCTTCACAGCAGCGCCCAAGCCGAATCAGCGGCTGTACATCTACGCGGCCGCGCTGGCATTTATGCTCCGCTCGCACTCCGCAGGCTCTACCTGGCATCTGACTTTCAAGACCCAGATCAGGAAATTCGATCTTACACTTCTTGCTTCAGACGGAACCCAACTCATTGCGCCCAACGTCAGCATGGGATTCCCCTCGGGTTGGGAAGAACTGGCTCTCTGGAAATCAACGCCGTAGAGTGTTTGTGCCTCTGCGGCAACACACGCTGCCCGCTCCCTCAATTCCGCAACTTTTCGCTGCTTGCGAGGCCGTGTCTCGAAGCCGGCTTTAAGAGCAACCCCGGTTCCGCAACACCGCGGTCACTGAGGCGGTTGACTGTTGCTCGGGTTCAATCTGGGTTCAGTCAGGTCTGACAGGTGCGGTCAGGCTTCCCCGAGACTCCGGAGAATCCGCTCCACCGCGTCGAGGCGTGCACTGAACTCGGCCGTGGCGATCTTGTCCGCATCCAGGTGCGCACGGCGTGCCGGCGAGGGCCAACCGTTCGCGTGACCGTACTTCTGCATGGTGGTCGCTGACAGGCCGGTGGACTCGTGCACTTCCCGAACTGAACCGCCAGCTTCGAGTGCCTGCGTGACGGCGAGCTCGAACACTGCCTGCGCTTCCTTCACCAACGCTTGGGCACGCAACAACCGGTCGAGGTCACCTGGTGGGATGATCCCTCTCGGCTGCGGCGTCATGCCCTCACGTTAGCGAAAGGATGTGTGACAGCGGATGGTACGGAACCTAGGCCGGCACCCACTCGCCGCGCACGAAGCCGTGGTGCCCGCAAGTCCTGCACAGGAGCGACGGGGAGAGCGCCAGCGGTTCTCGTGATTCGACCGTCCATGAGTAGTCGGCGGCGTGCGTTGGCACCCAGCCCTCACATGGCTTTCCTGTGTCGGATCGCGGGTGCGTGTAGGCGAGCCCGCGCAATTCGCCGTCCCACTCCCGCAACTCGCCGGTGACCCCGTGACCGAAGTCGACGGCCGTCGCGGTGAATTCGCCTTGCATGATTTCCTCTCGGGAAGCGTGACAGTTGATGGCACAACCTGAGTTGCTTTGTGGCGTTCCCCGCATAGGGTGGCCGGGTGAAGAAAAAACGGGCTGTCTGGGGTGCTGTGAGCGTTCTCGCCATTGCAGTCGCCGCGGGTGGACTCGTGGCCGTCCAGACTGCCCGAGTGGATGCGGGAAGGGCTCAAGCATGCGCCCGTGTCACTGCGGACCGCTCCGAGATGGGTGAAGTGGTCACCGCTTCCGAGGGAACTCCAACGGTCGCCATCGTTGGCGACTCCTATGCAGCGGGGGATCTTCTTGCGGATCGTTCCGACGCGTGGTCATACCGGCTTGGAAAATCGCAAGGGTGGCGCACCGACCTTGTCGCGATGGGCGGCACCGGTTTCGTGAACGGCGGCTACTGCGGTGATGACCAGATCGCAGAGCGCGTCGGGCCAGCGATGGCCGGTGGAGCGTCAACCCTGATCATCCAGGCTGGCATCAACGACGCGGGCAAGCCTGCCGCCGACATTCGCGAGGCGCTCCGCGAAGTCCTGTCCGACACACAATCCGTTGAGCGGGTCGTCCTGATCGGTCCCGCAGGCTCCATCCAGCGGCCAGGGTCGGACGCCGTTGACGAGATCATGCGTGCCGCTGCCGCGGCTGCCGACCGTGAGTATATTTCGACTATCGATTGGCAGCTCGAGTTCGGCCCCGACCAGTTGCATATGACCCCGGCAGGCCACGCGGACTATGCGACGCGCGTCGCCGAGCAGTTGTAGGCCCCGCCGCACCGTTGATTAGTGGCGTGCCGCAGGCGTCTGTTAGCTTTCAGAGGACAACGGGGGATCATGACTACGGCCACGCGAAAAACACAAGCAGCTACGCGCGCGCGCCCGCTCACTCGGAAGCTCAGCTTTCGATCCGACCTCCAGGGCCTGCGCGCGATCGCCGTCGGTCTGGTTCTGCTCTACCACTCCGGCGTCAGCGTGCTATCAGGCGGATACGTTGGAGTCGACGCGTTCTTCGTGATCTCCGGCTTCCTCATCACCACCCACCTGCTCGAGTCCCTCGCGCGTGATTCCCGGATCAACTTCGGTGAGTTCTATGCGAAGCGCGCCCGGCGCATCCTGCCTGCGTCCTTGTTCGTTGCTGCGGCGACCATCGTTGCAGCTCTGATCTGGGTGCCGCCGCTGCAGATGCGGGCGGTGGTGCGCGATGCAATCGCAACCGCATTCTACGTGCCGAATATGCTGTTCGCGTCGAACGGAACTGACTACCTCGCCGAGACAACACCGTCGGTCTTCCAGCACTACTGGTCCCTCGGCGTCGAGGAGCAGTTCTACATCTTCTGGCCACTGCTGATCTGGCTCGGCTACCTCCTGGTGCGCCGCTCCGAACGTCGACTCCAGTGGGTCGTTGCCACGATGGTCGTGGCGTCGTTCGTCCTCTGCCTCATCCTCACGCAGGTATTGCAACCGTGGGCGTTCTTCTCACTGCCCACGCGGGCGTGGGAACTCGGAGTCGGCGGACTGGTCGCGTTCCTCCTCCGCGCAGCACCGGCGTGGCTCAAAGCCCCGTGGACGCCCGCACTCGCATGGGCGGGCGTCGCTGGCCTGCTCGGAAGCGCCGTGCTGTTCTCGTCCGGCACCCTCTTCCCCGGATTCAACGCATTATTCCCAGTTCTCGCGACGGCGGTGATCATCATCGGCGGACACCAACGGCCAAACGCTGCCCTAACGCGCATCCTCAGCGTTCGCCCCATGCAATCGCTCGGGGCGATCTCGTACTCGCTGTACCTCGTCCACTGGCCCCTCCTGATCATTCCTCAGGCCGCCGCCGGAGAATCCCGCCCTTTGCCCCTGTGGCTGACGCTTGCGCTCGGCGCGGTCAGCATTCCTGTCGCCTACCTTCTGCACCGGTTCGTGGAGAAACCATTCCTCCGGATGCCGGTCCTCACGCGGGCTCGCCCTCGCAGGTCCCTGGTCGCTGCACTGATTGGCTCCGCCGTTGTGATTGCCCTGGCGGCAGGTGCGCTGGTGATCAGCAACCGTCTCCCTCTGAACTCTGGGCAATCTGTCCCGCCAGTAGCGCTGGCCACCATGCCACCAGGGACCGGTCACGTACCCTCAAACGTTGAACCATCCCTGCGAGCAGCATCGGGCAGCGTCTCGGTCCTGTACGACAACGGGTGCCACCGCGACAGCGCATCAGTCGACGCCTCAGGTTGCCAGTTCGGCGAAAACCCTAACGCGCCCCTTGTGTTCCTCTTCGGCGACTCTCATGCCGAGCAATGGTTCGCCGCCCTCCAGCCGCTCGCAGACGCTGGACAGATCCGCCTCGACACGAACACGAAAAGTTCCTGCCCGTCAGTTTCCCTGACACGCGAGATCCACGGTGTGAACTACGCCGCTTGCTCGCAATGGCGGCAGGCCGTAATCGACCGGATCGCAATCAGCGAACCATCGACAGTGATACTCGCCAACTACGGCAAGCCAGACGTCGACGCCGCAGCGTTCCAACGCGAATGGGGAACCGGCCTCATCGACACTATCGAAGCCATGCCCTCTGGCACCCGAGCCGTGATCCTCGCGGACACCCCTGACATGGGTGAAAGCATCCCGGTCTGCTTGTCGTCGAGACTTGATCAGGCGGACCTGTGCAGCGCCGACCCGTCAACCGTGCTTCACCCCGCTTCACGGGATGCAGAACGCGCAGCGTCTACGGCTACCGGCGCCACCCATGTCGACCTCACCCGGTACCTCTGCAACGACGCTTCCTGCCCCGCAGTGATCGGCAATCTCCTCGTATACCGCGACTCGCACCACTTGACGGTTGAGTTCAGCAGAGCGCTGTCGGCGGCGATTGCGCAGGCGCTCGACCTCGGTAGCAAATAGAGAAGCAGCCCCTCACCAACGACAAGCGTTGGTGAGGGGCGATCTTCTTGTGGCGAGCTAAACGGTCGTGCCAGCTGCGTCCTTCCACACACCGCCGTTCGACCAGATCGGCTTCTGCAGGGTCTCGTCGTACCACTGGGCACCTTTGAGTACGGCAGTCGCGAGAGGCCGAACCGCGGTCAGGCCGGCACCGGATCGGATGGTGTGCGCGTTGTCTACGACGATGTCCCGGCCGAAGAACTCCTTGGCAGAGAACGAGGCGTCGTACCCTCGCGGGTGCCGGATGTTCACGTGCGGAATCCCACCCGCGGTGATCAGCCCCACATTGTCGCTGTAGTCCCCTTTCAAGACCTCCGACCAATCGTCACCAGCCAACGTCACGTCGCGGGACGTGGCCGTGGTCCCCAGAACGTAGGCGATCGGTGTCGTCGTGGACGACGTCGGGCAAATGAAGCGGTTTCCCTGTGCCACCAGAGTGACGTTCGTGGACCCTGCGACGTCCAGAAATCGGTTCGTATTGGTCAGGTAGATGAAGCAGCCTTGGATGGTGATCGAGACTTTGTCCCTGGCGTTCGCCACGAGCCCCCAGGCGCCAGCCGCAGCATGCGACGACTCGAAGTAGATCCCAAACATGTTGACGGCCTGCATCGCCTGAAGCGAAACCGCACCGCCCGTGCCATAGTTCTCGATCGAACCACCGAATATGTTTAGGGCGCGGGCGCCACCCGAGAACCGGGTGCCGAACGCAGACAGTCCAGCGTTCGTACAGTTGAGGCGGGGAGCCAGGACGGTCACGTTGTAGCAGTTCACGACGTGAACGGCGAAGGCATTGTACGACCATTCGCAGTTCTCGAATACGGTGTAGAACGCCCCGGTGATGTGCACGCCGAACACCCAGTGGTAGAAACCGCAGTTGAAGCGGGGTGAGCCGGTCGCAGTCTTCACGCCGGTGGTTGACCCAACGTCGTAACCGGGCCCGGAGATCAGGAGGTTGTTGAAGGTGCTGTTGTCGCCAGGTGAGATGCCAACCTGCGCCCCTGTGAGGCCAGCGAACTTCAGCCGCGTTGACGGCGAACCGCCCGTGCCGATGAACTGGGTGACGCCCTCAAGGGTCTGGTGAGCAAGGGTGGTGATCGGCCCAAGCTTGTAGTCACCCTTCGAGAAGACAACCCGACCGCCAGCGCCAGCCGCGTTGATCGCGGCCTGCACGGCTGCGGTATCGTCCGTGGTCCCGTCGCCTGCCGCGCCGAAGTTCTTGACGTAAGTAGGCAGGACTGCCTTGTCCATCTTGGTCGCGACCTGCGTTGCAACCGTGGCAGGTTGTTGCTACGAACTCGCCAATGCGCTGAAACATGACGTCGGGGCGCCCACAGTTCGACCCTGCGGTCACAGGGAGCGGCGCGGTAGTGGATGCGGATCGATCGCGGCGACCTGCAGCACCGGCACGAACTCGTCCGAGTACGCGATGGCGCTAACCCAAATTTTGGAGAATCCCCGCCCACATCTGCAGGTGACCGTACATATCGTCAGCGCGCTTCGTCACGTTCAATGGCGCCACGAGGCGCGAAACAGCCTCCTGGAAGTCGGCGAAATCGCGCCCAAGCCGATCTACGACATCCGATGTTGGCAGGGTCGCCCATTCCGCGATCTCACGGCTCCGCGCCCGCACCGAGTGCCGCATCAGCGCGTGATAGTCGAGGGACGCGGGGGCGTTCGTACGACATTCTTCGCACTCGCAGGCCATCAGCTGCGGAAACTGCAACCACAAAATCTGGGCGATGTCGACCGGTACGTACTTGTGTAGACGCGGAACGTAGTAACGGGCCGGCGGGGCGCCCGAAGTCGGTAGTTCGACGTAGTCACGATGTTCCCCAAATCCAATGCCATGAGACGAGCCGACGAGCCCGTAGCGAGCTAGGAGCACAGAGAAGAAACCGCCATATAACGCGAAAACACGTTGACCGCGATCGGTGGCACGTTGAATCGCCTGCCCGTACGCATATAACTCAACCGCGGACTCGGGGCGGAATTCCTCAAGGTCGCTGATCCAGGCGATCAATTCGTGATGCTTCACTGTCGCGGCAATGTCGTCCCACATCCCTGCCGAGGTGGCAGCAATGACCCTGCGCAACGGAATCGATACGGCATTCGAGGTGGCATAGGCCATCGACGCCTCCCACAGGCGGTCCGAGACGCTTGCCCAGCCGTCGCCCCGGTCGCCAACCATTGTGTAGGGCGGGAGAATTGCCAACGGCCCCTGACGATTCTCGGGCAGGACCGGTTCGTTCAGGCGCGCAGCGTACTTGTCGAAAGTCTTCAATTTGACGTCGTCGAAGCCGACGTTAAATTCGATCCAGCGCTGGGCGACTGTATCGATGAGAGAGTCCGTGAAGTCGCTCGGCGTGGGAAGTTGGTTCGAGTGGACAAGTTCCGGCACACCGAGCACATCGGCCAGCATTAAGTGCGCCTTCTTCGGAGATCGCAGCTGGTTCTGGAACAAGGGGAACCGCGAGTCGATCATGTAGGGGTCTGAGGATCTGGCGGAAAGGCTGAGGACGAAACCCCTGGTGCCTTCCGCCTGGAACGCGGCGATCGTGCCGGGGACCACGAGCCCATCAAAGTCCGCGGCCAAGTCGCGCATCGTTTGCTGGTCGGTGGACCCGTAACTCAGATAGTGCTCAAATAGATTCGTCAACCGAGCCTCACAATCCTTCGAATTTGGCCAGAACGCGCAGGCGAGCATGTCGATCGAAGATCGGTGGCCCAGGGCGCGCGAGCACTCTGGGATGGCCTGCTGAGATAACAATCACGCCGACTCCATACGTAGCAGCCTCAGCAGCGTTGGTCGCGCGTGGCTCACCAGAAACGACAACCCATGAACGGTCGAAGGTCATACGGTTATAGACAGCTTGTTCTAGGACTCTACTGAACCCTCCGATCTTCAGTTCAAAGGCGGACGCAACCCGACTTCTGGTCAACACCGCGAGATCCACACGTCGACCGTTGACCGGAAGCTCGCGGGCAAGCCGCGAGTCGGATCGCACCCAATGGCGTTTCCTAAGAAAGTCGACAAGCGTCGGCATCATCCGTGATTCGCCTTCCGTTTGAAACGCGAGGTCCTGTTCGAGGTAGGCAATCACGTCGCGCCCATCTCAAGGGTCGACCCGGAATGTTCGTATGACTGTTGGAGCCGGCCTTCGATGCCGGAGTAGAGGATCACGACAACCACGCCCAGGCCGAATATTGAGGCGGCGATCCAACTGGCGGTCTGCCAGAGGAGGGTGTTCGCGTACTGGAAGAAGTACAGGGCCGTGGAGATGAAAACGGCACCCGCGAACACGAAAGAGAGCCATTTGGCTATGCTGCAGATCACCAAGAACGTTTTGAACTGGCGACGGATTCGCATCCGCTCCTTCAAGACCTTGACCGCGTACTTCGCAAGCTTGCCTACCGGCGCCGGATCCGCAACCACCGTCTTCGGGTCGAAAGGGGCACCCGCGGGCGGCACTACCGCGTCAATTGCGTTCCGCAACTCCTCGAAAATATCGGTCGCCCGTTCCTGCAGTCCAGCGAAGGCTACGTCCACTTTCCGGGCCCAGTTGTCGTGAGCGTTCTCGCGGAGGTGCACGCTTCCCCACACGGCACCGGATGCGATCAGGAACACGGTCGCCCCCAATCCGAGGCCCCATACCGGATCGGGATGGGCTGGCAGGGCCGCCACTATCACCGGCGAATTCCGAGGATGTCGTCCCTGATGACCGAGTTCTTCGTGAACTCGTCGTAGCGCTGATAGACGTACCGCACCAACTGCCGGAGAGGGAGCGACACAAAGCGCTCTTTGAAGGTTTCCAGTTCGTCGAGTGCCCCTGGTGGGAGCTCAGCCTTTACGGCACTGAAGTACCGCCAACCTCGCTCAGTCAACTCGAAATCGCGGGTTGTGTACGGGTCGGGGACGAGGTCGTCGATCCTGTTCCGTTCCTCCCATGTGTCCGATTCGTCAGCCGCTGGTGAGCCGGAATCCGTGACCAGTCCTGCGACACTGAGCTTGTCGACCGCCTGGTAAACCTTCTGGGAAAACGGTCCGAAGTTGTAGGCCTCAAAGTCGGCGCCCTCGTCCAGCCAACTGTTGCTGGACGTTTCCTTTTCGAGGAGGAAGATCAACTTCTCCAACCGAGTCACGCCCTTGATCTCGCCAGGTGGCACACCTTCGGCTTTCGCTCCCAGAAGGAGGACGATCGCATCATCGATCTCTATTGGAATACTCATGGTCACCTCCGTTGCCCTGAACACGTGTCCTGATATGCACGATAGTGCTTACCACTGCTATTCCTTGCGCTGACCCGCCCCACGAGCGGCCCTGGTGGCGGACGCTGAGAACGCGCCTCCGCGGATCGCCTACGGTCGCCCCAGCCCCACGTACGTCCACCCGGCAGCGCGCCAGGCAACGGGGTCGAGGGTGTTACGAGCATCGATGATCGTCGGCGTCTTCACCAGAGTTCGCGCCCACACCGGGTCGATCTCCGTGAACTCCGGCCACTCGGTCACCAGCACCACAACGGACGCATCACGCAACGCGTCCTCGACCGACGCTGTGTACTCCAACTGCGGGTGCCGCCCGCGCGCATTCTCGATCCCCTGCGGGTCCGTCGCCACGACGGACGCACCCAACCCGTACAGCTGCACCGCCACGTCGAGCGCCGGTGAATCTCGCACATCATCGGAGTGTGGCTTGAAGCTCAAACCCAGAACCGCGACCCGTGAGTTGTAGAGCTGTCCGTCCAGAGCCGAGACAACCAAATCGACAACGCGCTGACGCCGGCGCAGGTTGATCGCGTCAACCTCCTTAAGGAACGCCACCGACTCCCCCCGGCCCAATTCCTCAGCCCGAGCAGTGAACGCACGGATGTCCTTTGGCAGACACCCGCCCCCGAACCCAACGCCGGCATTCAGGAAACGTCGCCCGATCCGATCGTCGAATCCGATGGCATCGGCCAGCTGGGTCACGTCGGCACCGGTGACCTCGGCGATCTCAGCCATCGCGTTGATGAAGCTGATTTTCGTGGCGAGAAACGCGTTCGCCGACACCTTCACCAGCTCCGCCGTGGCGTAGTCGGTGACCACCACCGGCGTTCCCGCCTCGATGGCCGTCGCGTAAATTTCGTTGAGCTGGGCGGTTGCCCGCTCGCCCGCCTCACCAGCCGGCACACCGTAGACCAGGCGGTCTGGATGGATGGTGTCGTTCACCGCAAAGCCCTCGCGCAAGAACTCCGGGTTCCATGCCAGCGACGCACCGCTGCCGGATGTCGCGATCAGCTCAGCGAGACGGGCGGCGGTTCCCACCGGAACCGTGCTCTTGCCAACAACGAGGTCGCCGGCAGACAGGTACGGCAATAGAGACGTGACCGCCGCGTCAACGTAGGTGAGGTCGGCGGCGTAGCTGCCGATGGTCTGCGGAGTTCCGACTGCGATGAAGTGCACCTCGGCGCCAGCAGCGTCCGCGATGTCACTGCTGAAGCGCAGCCGGCCACCTGCCAGGGCTGACGACAGCACCTCGGTGAGCCCGGGCTCGAAAAAGGTGGCCTTGCCTTCAGACAGAAGGGCGATCTTCGAAGAATCGACGTCGATTCCGACGACTTCGTGCCCAAGCTCAGCCATCGACGAAGCGTGCACCGCGCCTAGATAGCCACAGCCGATTACGGAAATCTTCATGCGCTCTTCTCCACCCGTCGAGCCTACCGGTGACCGCCTGAACGCTCCTCGTGCATGCCTCGTTCGCGCCCAGATGCACCCAGTTTGGGGCGGATCCTCTCCCAACTCAGGCGTATTGACGGGGAATTTCACCCTCACACCACACCGGTAGAACGTTGGTCGACCCTCTTACGCGGGATAGAATAACCAAATGCCGTCACCAAGCCAGATCCGTGCCCAGCAGTCCGGGCACAAGAAGCTCCTCAATCGAGGTCGTAGCTCCAAGTGGCTTCAGTACTCACTTCTCGGCGGAGCCGCGATTGCCGCAGTGATCGGAATCATCGGCATCTCCACTATGGGTCTCTAGCAGGCATTCGCCTTCACTCGCGTTCAATCCGGGCGCTTAGCCCGCAGCAACCGTCGAGCAGTCCAGCGGGGCTTCAGCGACTGCCGTCGGGTTCACCATCGGAGTCACCTGCGCTTCAAGCGCCTTCTCCCCCGACTCGCCCGACACCAGGTCAACGGTCATTGTCGAGGTGACGCCTGGCTCGATCGACACGGTGAATTTGGCTACCGGATAGTCGGTGTCGTGCAGCTGCTCGAGTTCAACGGCAGCACCGTCAACCGTCGCACCGGTGATCTGCGATCCCGGCGGCGCGTAGACCATGACGACCATCCGCTGCACACCCGGCTCAAGCTTTTCGCGCGCATAAGCGCCGAGGATCGACGGACTAATGGAATCGGCAGCATCGAGCGGAAGCCCATTCGTGAGTCCGATGTTGATGCGCGACGATTGATGGCCATCACCACGACAGACGCCGTGCTCGAGAGTGACTGACTGCTGGAGATAGAAGTTCATCTTTGAGCCGACGTTGTCTTGGAAGTAGACACCAACGCGATCGGTCTTCTTGTCGCTTTCCGGAAGCGCGCCATCGACGTTCAATGACGCGAATACTGATTCCTCGCTCTCCTGCGTGCTCCAGAGCATGATGCGGCGTTCTTCCGTGGCTCGGGTGAGCGCCGCGAAGAACTTCTTGATGTCGAATTGACCGCTCGAGAAGCGAGCGAAAGTTTGCGATACGACTTCTGCGTAGACCTGGTCTTGAAGCTCGTTGTCCGAGGGCTCATTGCGCGAACGATCCTCGTTCCAGTAGCGCTGGTATACCTCGTTAAGCAGCAATGGAACGAGGTTGTCGCCTGTCACCACGTCTCCAGTTGACAAGGTGATCGGTTCGGTCGCGCCTAGAACGTAACCAAGGGCTACGGGATCCACAGAAATGACGCCGTCGATCTCGGTACCGAACTGTCGCTTCCACATTTCTTGCGTCAGTTCCGCTGCGCTGACGAAGCTAGGGCGAGTCGTCACATTAGCGATGAACGTACCGTACGCACCAAGCGGATATACGGCCTCTGCCCCATCCGGAATAGGCAGTACCGATTCTGCGTAGTCGATGAAGTTGCCCATTCCAGCTGGCAAAGCATCACCAAGTTGGATCCGGCCGTTATCCATCGTCAAGAGCGCGAACGACAATGCTGTGCCCCCGAGAGCACGAGACTCGGCATTGTTCTGAAACATCAGCACGTACTCACGCGGTTCGGTGGCGCCCAGAGCATCCGGCACTAGAGCGAGCACGTCACTCGCCGACCGCAGAACCGGAGCATTCTCCGAGAGGAGCGTCGTCAACTGATCCACAGCTCCAGCAACCGGACCTATTAGTAAGGACTTGTCGATTGCCTGCGCCCGGTCGACGGCCGATTCGACAGCCAAACTCGCTGAAGAGACTTCGCTTTGTGCCTCGACCAGAGGAGCGAGGTTTAGTGCGCCATCGACAGGTTGGAGAGAAGCCGGATCAAACGTCGCAGCAACGGATGCCAGTGGTCGCGCCACCTGATCGACAATGTCGTCAGCGATGTTGGCAGACTCACGCACGGCAACCAGGTTCGGGCCAAGAAACGGTACGATCTCAGCGACTCGCCAAACAACCTGATTGGTGTCGTCACGGGCCTGTTCGGTGTGCGCCGCCATGTCGTCTACGGCATCAACAGCCCCAGCGGCATCGCCAGAGACTACCAAGGCTTTGATCTTCGATGCGTACGGCATTACCGCCTCAAGCTCCGATTTCGCAGAGAGCCCCAAAGCTCCGACCCACGCCGCGACGGCGAGCGTAATCACAATGATTCCAACCACAGCCCAGAACCACCAGCGAAGAAAGAGCCGTCGCTTCCGCTTGGGATGTCGCGCTGCGTCCAGGTGGGGAGATGGGGAATGAGTCACCGTGCAATTGAATCAGACATAGAGGGTCACCAAATCGGAGTCCCCTGTGAGATGTACTGCCCATCGGAATCCGGTCCTGGATAGCCTCGATAGACTAATCGTGGAAATCGACCATGAAGCAGGGACAAAACCGAGCGTGCACATCGCAGAAAACGCATCAGTGGCAAGTTCGGCGTCGATTGGTGAAGGTTCGAAGGTCTGGGATCTTGCCCAAGTGCGCGAAGGTGCAACCTTGGGAACGAACTGCATCATTGGGCGTGGCGCGTATGTCGATCGAGGCGTATCCATTGGCGACAACTCCAAAGTCCAGAATGACGCACTCTTATACGAACCAGCCGTGCTCGGCCGAGGCGTGTTCATCGGACCGGCTGTTGTACTCACCAACGATACGTACCCGCGTGCGGTCAATCCTGACGGCACGCAAAAGTCCGCAGACGACTGGGAAGCTACCGGCGTGACTGTCGAAGAAGGGGCGGCGATCGGCGCCCGAGCTGTATGCGTCGCTCCTGCTCGAATCGGACGATGGGCAACAGTCGCGGCAGGTGCCGTGGTCACAAAGGATGTGCCCGATTTCGCCTTGGTCGCCGGCGTGCCGGCTAGACAGATCGGCTGGGTGGGTAAGTCAGGACGACCGTTGGTCTTGAACGGAACGTTGTGGGTTTGCCCAATCACTGGCGAGACATATCGAGAGAGCGAGCGTGGTTTGACGGAGAACGAGCGATGAGCGCGGAGTTCATTCCCGCCGCACGACCAATCATCGGCGATGAAGAGCGCCGAGCGGTCGATGCGGTCCTGGCATCCGGGCAACTCGCCCAGGGCAAGGAGGTTGAAGCCTTCGAATTGGAGTTCTCAGAACAGCTCGTCGATGGACGTGCGGCTGTCGCAGTCAATTCTGGTACCGCTGGACTCCATCTTGGTCTTCTCGCCGCCGGGGTCGGACCGGGTGACGAAGTCATCGTTCCGTCATTTACGTTCGCTGCAACAGCGAACTCGGTAGCTCTGACGGGGGCCACCCCGGTCTTCGCCGACGTTGAACCAGACTTCTTCTGCCTTGACCCCGCATCAGTGGAAAGCGTCATTACCGACCGAACTGTTGGCATCATGCCGGTCCATTTATACGGACACCCCGCGAACATGCCAGCCCTTCAGCAGTTGGCTGACGCTCGGGGCCTGAAGCTGTTCGAAGATGCGGCCCAGGCACACGGCGCCAGCCTGAACGGGCAACGCGTGGGTTCGTTCGGGGAATTCGCGATGTTCAGTCTGTACCCAACGAAGAATATGACATCGGGCGAAGGCGGCATGGTCACGACGGGCTCAGCCGAGGTAGAGCGAAAACTCAGGCTGCTCCGCAATCAAGGGATGGAACGCCAGTATGAGAACGAAATGCCTGGCTTCAATGCCAGGATGACAAACATTCACGCGGCTATTGGTCGGGTGCAATTGACGAAAATCTGGCGCTGGACCGAGCAGCGGCGCGCCAATGCGGCATTCCTCACGGAGAACCTCCAAAACGTGATCACGCCGAAAGTCGCGGTGGGGGCCGAACACGTCTACCACCAATACACAGTGCGCATCCCAAATGACCGAGACGGCGTTTCCGCCGCTCTGCGTGACGAGTACAGCATCGGATCCGGCGTGTACTATCCAATACCAAATCATCGGCTGCCGTCTTTCCAAGGGACAGAAGAATTGCCTGAGACTGAACGGGCTTCCCGAGAGGTCCTGTCGCTTCCAGTTCACCCATCGCTGAGTGAAGGTGACCTCGAACGGATAGTCTCGGCGGTCAACAAGGTCACGTCGGCGGGCACATCATGACCGCGCTGCGCGCGGGCGTCATCGGCCTCGGGATGATGGGACGCCACCACGTTCGCGTTTTGCGCGACCTTCCAGGAGTCGATCTCGTTGGTGTCGCCGACGAATTGGGCGATCCACACAAGGTAGCTGGCCCAACGACCTTGTGCAGATCGCTGGAAGAGCTTTTAGAACAGCGTCTAGATATGGCCATCGTGGCCGTGCCGACTGTGTTTCACAGTGTTCTGGGACTCGAACTCGCGGATGCCGGTGTCCATACACTTGTTGAGAAGCCGATTACCAACACTGTTGCTGAAGGGCAAGCCCTAGTTGATGCCTTTGAGAGTCGTGGGCTCGTGGGTGCAGTGGGCCACATTGAGCGCTTCAACCCGTCGCTGCAAAGCATGCGAGATCGCATCGAAGCCGGCGAGCTTGGCGATGTGTATCAAATTGCGACGCGCCGCCAAGGTCCCTTCCCTGCTCGAATCGCCGACGTCGGAGTCATTAAAGACTTGGGAACCCACGACATCGACTCGACGTCTTGGTTGGCGCAGAGTCCTTACGAGTCCATCTACGCGCAGACCGCACTCAAGAGCGGTCGACCGCACGAAGATCTCGTAGTAGCAACAGGGCGCCTGACTAACAACATAGTTACGAATCACTTGGTCAACTGGCTTTCGCCCCTCAAAGAACGAGTCACGATTGCGACTGGAGAAAAGGGCTCGTTCGTTGCAGACACAATCTCGGCGGACCTTACTTTCTATGAGAACGGTACGGTGGCGACCTCATGGGATTCCGTAGCTGCATTCCGTGGTGTTTCTGAGGGTTCGATGATCCGCTATGCCCTTACGAAGCGCGAACCGCTCTTGCGTGAGCATGAAGCGTTCCGTGACGCGATTCTCGGAATCCGCACGGACGTAGTCACCATGCGTGAAGGACTAGAGACTCTTCGGGTCGCCGAAGGCGCGATTGAATCATCCCGGTCCGGCGCCGTCGTGCAGCTCTAACTTCCGCATTCGCTACTCACTACTCACTACTCACTACTCACTACTCACTACTCAGTAAAGGTCCCGCCTCCGTGAAAATTGCAGTTGTCGCACTTGGAAAGATTGGGCTTCCGCTCGCTGTTCAGTTCGCTTCGAAGGGCCACGAAGTGGTTGGTGTAGATGTCAACGGCGCAACTGTCGACTTAGTCAACCAGGGAATTGAACCATTCCCCGGAGAAGCCCAACTCCAGGAAAAGTTGAGTGATGCAGTTGCTGCTGGCCGACTGCGCGCGACGACGGACTACGCGGAGGCCGTGCCGGGCGCTGACGCGATTGTGCTTGTCGTCCCGCTCTTCGTTGACAATGATGCCAAGCCGGATTTCGGCTGGATGGATGACGCGACGGACTCACTTGCCAAGCACCTGACACCTGGCACGCTCGTCTCGTATGAAACCACGCTGCCAGTCGGAACGACCCGCGAGCGATGGAAACCGCGGCTTGAGAGCGGAAGTGGCCTTGTCGAAGGCGCCGATTTCGACCTCATTTTTTCGCCGGAGCGTGTGCTCACGGGGCGAGTGTTTGAGGATCTACGTAAATATCCGAAACTAATCGGTGGCCTCTCTGCTGAGGGCGCTTCCAAAGGCAAAGCGTTCTATGAGGCCGTGCTCGATTTTGATCCACGAGAAGACTTGCCAAGGACCAATGGAGTGTGGGACCTGGGATCCGCCGAGGCTGCGGAAATGGCAAAGTTAGCCGAAACGACATATCGGGACGTCAACATCGGTCTCGCGAACGAATTTGCCCGATACGCCGACAAGGTTGGTATTGATGTCTACCAAGTGATCGAGGCCTGTAACTCACAACCGTATAGTCACATTCACAAGCCAGGAATCGCAGTTGGGGGACACTGCATCCCGGTATATCCACGGTTGTACCTATGGAACGACCCTAATGCAACGATCGTTCAGGCAGCTAGAGTAACAAATGCGAGTATGCCGAGCTACGCAGTGAGTTTGCTCGAGCGAGTCCACGGCACACTTCGCGACGCTCGCGTCACTGTATTGGGAGTGAGCTACCGAGGCGGAGTAAAGGAGACTGCCTTTTCAGGCGTATTCGACACAGTTGCAGCTCTAAAGTCTCGTGGCGCACATGTGAAGGTGCATGACCCGATGTACTCAGCTGAGGAGATAGCGGCACTCGGATTCGACCCATTCGTTGTTGGAAGCGCGTCGGACGCGGCCGTTCTCCAAGCGGACCATGTGGAATATCACTCCTGGTCAATCGCCGAACTTCCAGCGATAAAAACGATATTGGACGGTCGGCGAACAATGCAGAGAAATCAATGGCCGGAATCGATGTATGTTGCGATCGGCGACGGGGCGATCTCACCCGCATGAATCCAAGTCTGCGCGACGACACCTTGAGCCTCACGGTCACTGCCCACATTTCAGCCCAGATGGGTTCGAACAAACCCATAACGTGGCTCTCCGCCGCGAGCAGCAAACAGCGTAGGAGCACCGGCAAGCCTTGGGCGCTTCATCTCGTAGACTTTGGACAGGTCTTCAACGAGTCGGGACGGTCGAAACAATCGTGGCACGCACGTCCCAACTCGATCCCTCACCGATGACGGTGCGGACTGGAGAGCGACCTCGCAAATCTGAGCTGTTCCATTCAGCCCTAGTGATGGTCATACCAAGCCTCGCAGTTCTTGGCAGCCTTGCTCCTGGGATCGGGCCTTTTTTTGCCTTCCGTATCTCGGTGCCTCTGTTCGCGCTCTCCGTGTTGATGGTGCGTCAATCATGGCCAATTCACTCCAGGGTCAGAAGCGTTGCCATTCTGCTCTGCTGGGTGTGGCTCGTGGCTCTATTGGCATTATCGATCGCCACGCAATCGAGTAGCTCGAGGTGGGCAGAAGTGCTCTCGGTAGGAATCGGCCTATTGCTGCTGGCTTCTTGGGCGGCGGGAACCGTGTCCGCCGATACGATACGTGTATTCGGTTACGGTTGGCTAGTCGCGTACCTAGTCACCGCCATTATCGCTGTCTGGGAACTTATTTCGGGTTCCCATCTGAGCAACTATTTCATCTACAACGATCTTTCGCTTCCTGACTGGACTGAAACCAACGCGGTCGCATCGACGCTAGGCAATCCCAATAACTATGGATTCTTCCTCTTCGCGTCGCTGATAGTTCTTGCTGTTGGGCGCGCGTCCACACGTTCGCGTTTCATCCGTTTGATTTTTTCCTTTGCTCTATTATCTATTCCGGTTTTGTTGTATTTCACGGAGTCACGCACGTCACTGGCGCTGTGGATTGCGGTCGTATTTGTCTACTTCCTTGTTCAACGGCCATTGATCACGGTGGTCTTGACGTGCTTAGGAGCGGCTGTAACTCTGGTCTGGGGAGGTTACGTCGACATAGCGCATGGAATCATGCAGTGGTTCGGTAACTTCGCTGGCGGCTCTGCAGATATTCGTGTGAATCTCACCCTGAACGGTATTGACTTCCTTCAAGAAACCTATTTTTTAGGACTCGGCCCGGGCGGGTTTGAGTCACGGATGGCGCAGGGGGGACGATTCCCGACAGGAGGAATCCTAAGCGCGCATAATGGTGCCACTGAGGTTCTTGTGCAATACGGTGTAATCGTTTTCGCCGCGCTTGTAGTTCTCTTAGTGCTACTGATGGCCACCGGGTGGAGAGCATCTCGCGCATTTCCACGCGGCTCACAGCAACGCTTTCTTGGAGTGGCGCTTGTCGTTGCGGTCCTCACCTTGCCACCAATTGTGGTAACCAACAGTACTACCCTTACACAGTCATTTCCTTGGGTGTACTTGGTCTTCCTCGTAACAGTCGGTATTCACTTGAATCAGCTAACGTCTCGTCACGGAGACGGCCGAGTCGTCCTCGGATCGCGGTACGAGGGCGAAGGAATTTCCGAGTGACGGCGCCCACCGAATTCCCCACTGTGGGTCGCTTTCCTCGACGCATGTGCTCGACCTCGCACCAGCGCAAGGAAGCCCTTACCCTTGTGTGACGTCCTTTCCGTAAGTGCTCAACATGTCAGAGTCACTCCGCACGCCCTGAGCCGCTACTCTCCGTCATGACGTCGACCAATGACGCCCCTTACCGCCTCGAACAGTTCGCGGACACTAGTTCGTCGCACGAGGCACCAAAGCGCGAGAAGGCTGATCGCTATCAGAGCGGAGTAGACGCCCGAGACCTCATGCAGTTGAAGTACGGTTGAGACACAAAGCGTTACGGTGACAGCCGAGACCACTGTTAGCGTTTCACCCGTCCAGCGCATACCGTAGCGTTTCCACGCGATCAGATACGGGATGAGAGCAATGACTATCGTTCCAACGGAGAAACCAAGAGGAACACCGATTTCTGGATAGACAGGAATAACAAGTAACCACGTAAGGACGCCAACCAGAGCGCCAACCGCGCTAGATATGACCGATACCATCATGCCGCGGTTCGAGGACGAAGTGATCGAGTTGACGGCGGGGACCGCGATGGCGGACGCAACTATGCCCGGAAGCAAGACTAAAATTATTACCCGGGAAAGGGAGAACGCGTCGCCCCAGAGGACAGCCACAAGCGCACCCGACGCCACCGCAACCAATATGAACGCGCCGACGACCGCAGTTGTTAGGGCCGAGGTCGCGCGCCGAAGGACCGCTCTCACTCTCTCTGTCGACCCTGAACTATGTGCTGCCGCAAGAGCAGGGAAGAGGATCGATCCCATTGCGGTTGTGACCAAGAAGAGCGGCGTCACCAGGGTAAAGGCTGCAGCGTACTTACCCGCATAGTCGAGACCGTTCACGGTGGTAGCTACTAGGACTGCGGACTGCGAGAAACCGTTGCTTGCAAGGGTCCCGAACGTCGCGAGGAGCATGAAGATTCGAATTTCGCGTTTCAGAGGCGAATCCTTCATCCGTCCCGCTCTGCGCGGCCACGACATAGTTACGAATACTAGACTCCCCAAGGCAAGGGGGCCGAGCACCCACGCCGAGCGGACTCCGCTGAGAACAACTGCCAGCGTACCCACGGTGCCGAGAGCCGCGACGATGAGACTCCACTGAGCAAGTCTTGTGGTTTCACCGCCACCGAAGTGAAGACCCTCAATGAACCCTCTTCCAGTCACCGCCAGAACCATCAGGCCAGTGACGATTGCGGTCGATAAGGGGACGTGACTGCTGAGGAGAACGACCAACGCAGTCGAGATTGCCAAAACCGTGGCGATAACGACGGTTCGTCGAGCCAGATAGGTCGCCGTAGCCCTGGCGGCCGAGTCGCCTCCTCGCGAGCGCTCTGAGGCGAGGTATCTGCTCGCCACGCTGCCGGCGGGGTTCAGGAGAGCGGCGATTGATGCGCTCGCCAGGATGCTCTGAGTGAGTCCCAGAACGGCGCTGCCGGCGATTCTACCAATCGCGATATTCATGATGAGCGAGGCTAAGCCAGGAGCGACACGAGCGGCGAGCGAGAACGTGCTTCTGCGTCCGAGTCCCTCTGCCGCTGGTTTGATGTACTGGGGCCGTGTGATGAGCAGGGACCAGCGAAAGATGTCTATTTTGGTTACCTGGTCCCTGAGCCGGCTGTCATGAACTGAGCGATGGTGTCGGCCGCAGCTCTCCCGTCGTGCCAGCGTCGCACGTGAGACATCCCTGCTGCTGCGGTCGCAATCATCTTGTTTACGTCCGTGAGCAGGTCGTCCATCACGGCGCGGAACGTGGAAGGTGACGCTTCGACAACGGGAATGTTGTCTCCCATTACTTTCCGTATGTGATCCGGTACGTGCGCGATGACCAAGCGGCCTGCCGCCATCGCTTCCAGCGCAGTCACCCCGTATGCGCCAACCTGAATCGAGTCAACGACGATGTCGGCTGTCTGATAGAGCTCACGCATTCGATGATGAGGGACCGCACGTTTTCGAACGATCTCAATTCGACCTTGCCTTTCGAGATCCTCCAAGACTGGCGTGATGTATCGCGTACCTTTTGTGAGGGGCGACGAGGGGTTATGAAGGACACGCGGCAATCCTCCGCCAAAAGGTCGGTGCTCCATCTGCCAGTGGTGCGGGTCGATCGAAATCGGGAGCAAATGCGCGTCAGGAACATGGTCGAGCATGTCCGGCGTTGTTACGAAAACTGGCAGACCCGCCTGCCGCACTGACTCTCGGTTGTGCGCGGCCTGCGCGCCAATAAGATCCACCCATCCGCGCTCGGCGTCGCGAAAGTACGAATGTGCGTCAAGTTCCAAGCTTAGTTCGGGGTCTCGAGCGTCACTCCCGTGGAACACGATTGCCGACGAAATGCCTAGCTCCGCATAGAAGCCGATCTCGTCTACAAAGCGGGTCGTCTTCGGATCGCTGAAAATCGGTACGTTGCTCTCAGCTATTAGGTGCGTTATTCCAGTGAGCTTGCCACGCAACCATTGTTTTCGCCAGGCGGTTGGTGTGAGCTTGTAGTGGGGGATGAGGTAGTCGGCCCTCTCGGAGAGCGAAGTCGCGCCGCGTAACCGATTTGTGATGGCTCCGTTCATCCCCAGCGAAAAGGCGTTGACGTCCAGATGCTTTCGGGCAGCCCGCGCCCAAGCAACGCCTTGGCTTGAAGTATTTAACGGCCCAATTGCGAGCCCTACCTCAAATCGCCGTAGGTGATCTGCGTCACTTTCCCTTGCGGAAGCTGAAGCTGGTGGCTGATCGGCTGATCGTTGGTTCGGCCGTAGAAGGGGTCTCACAATTTCTTGATCTCCACGTCGGCAACGTCATAAGCGATCAATGCGGCGCTGCAGGCGGGCATAGCCAGCCTACGCATTGCAGAGAGCGCTCCCCGGAGATAGACCGAGTGCGTCTCCAGGTGTCGCCTATTGGCGTTGAGGAGCTGACGGCATTCGACCGCTTGAACGGCAACTTGCATTAATATCACGCTCCATTACTTAAGCAAACAAACTACCGGACCCCGACCAATCGATTAGGCCGTTTCGTGCCAGCGCTACTGGCGAGCGATGTGGGGCTGTCGACAACTCGGTCGCTCCTGCGGCGTTCAGCTTGGATAACGCTCGCTCCAACTCAACGCCCGCAAGCGCTCTTGATATCTCAGTCATGGCAATTTGTTCATTATAGAACATCAGTGGATCGACCATTGGGTGAAGGCGGAAGATGCTCGTAGCCTCTGACCATGCGCTAGTCGACGCTATCTTCGCGGTGAGGGCAAACGCGTAGGCGGCTGCTCGGGTGGCAGCCAAGCCGCATGAATGATGCGCGGGGCCGCCAGCCGCCATCGGCCGCGAGATTGTGTCATCGGCGTGAACTGGGCGTAGTGTGTCGATCGTGAGGCATTGACGACGCTTAATGCCGAAAACCTCAGGCGTTCAGACCACTTCTCTATATGCGACTACTAGCGGCTCTACCTGTGTCTCCCAACTAGGGATGCCCCGCCAGTCCTCTTGAAAACACCTCACATCTTCCTTCCCTAGGCGCTGTAGCGCATCGCCCAACTCATGCTCGGGCGTGTTGATCACCCAAGTGCCTGCCTTGTTGCCGAGAAGCCGTCGTGCCTCGACGAGGTCGGACGAGAGCACGGGTATCCCGGCAGCCAGAGGCTCCATAAGCTTGTTTGGGGTCGAGAATTTGTCGGACAGACTGACATGCTCGATTAGACACAAGCCCACGTCAGCTCCTCGCACGTACGACACCACAGAATTAGGCGCAACGGGTGGAAGCCAGTGGATATTCGAATACCGCTCCGCGGTTGAGAGAATGCTCGACCGCAACGGTCCGTCGCCCAAGAACACGACGTGGACATTTGGGTTCTCGGCAAAGCGGGTTAGGATCAGCGGGATATTCCGACCGGCGACCAGATTCCCAGTATGAATGTAAAGCATGTCGTGCTGGGAGAGCCCCAACTCACCGCGGATATCCGAGTCGCGACCGTCGTCTATCGGCGTGTTCGTCACCACAATTGGGCGCTGAATACGATACGCCAGTTCGTACCAATCCGCGATGGACTCATTCACGACCGACACAATGTCGATGTGTTTTATGTAGCGACGCTCGATGAACTTTGCTACCCGCCGCCGTACGCCCTTGAGATTAATAGTCTCCGTTTCGAGTTCGTGAGCGTTATACGCGAAAATTGCACCGGTCTTTCTACTCAATTTGTATACAAGCGGCAGCACCCATACGTTGTGGGCCGCGAGCACAGCGACATTCTGCCGTTTATATGCTTCGTACACGCGCGGCTGCCAGAGAAGCAACTTGAGGATTCGACCCAATATCCCTTTGCGCAACGTTCCCCGAATGCGCACAATCTTGACGCGGGGCGAGAGCTTCTCTACCGCTGCCAGATTACCGCTACAGATACCTACGGCATGCGTTTCGGCGAAGAGTCCCGTGTCCTGAATGCTCCGGGCAAGACGCCCAATCCTGCTCGCATTTATGAGTGTAGACGGGTAGATATGGACGTTCAGTCCCATAGTTCGAGTTACTTCAAACATCTGGCTGTTCCTTTTCAGTACGGGAGGTGGCGCGTGACCTTCGCTGTTTCTGGTCACTGACTGTAATTAGCAGATGGTGTAGCTTCCACCCGAGCACTCGATAGTCGTAATGCTCAGCTACATGGGCCCGAGCGTTACTACCCCAGCGGGCACGATCGGACGACTGCTCGGGCGACGCCATCCTGACCATGGCTTCACTCAGTGCCCCAACATCCCCTGCGGACACTGCGATTCCTGCTTCCGCTTCAGTGACGAAGTTATTGCGCGCGTTGCTGGCGATGAGAATCGGGCGGGCAGCTGCCGCATAATCAAAAATCTTGTTCATGCTGACGCCGTAGCGATAAACATCCAGATCGAGAATATTGATGACGAGTGTGTCCGCGTTGCGGACGACCTGTGGCACTTCGGACTTAACTACGGGTTCGCGAAATGTGACCGCTGCACCCTGCGCGGATTTGGCCACCTTGAGCTGAAGCGCCGCGCGCTCAGATCCACTACCGACAATCTCTAGACGCAGCCGAGGGTTTCGAGCAGTCGCGGCAAGAAAAGCGTCCAAGATCATATCCACGCCGTTTGCGCGACCGACGGAGCCCAGGTACATGATCTTAAAGTCTTCATCCCCAGCGTCAGAGCCCCGCACTGATGGGCAGAACGCGTCGAGGTCGGTTCCGTTCGAGATCCAGGTAACCTTGTCGACAGGAATACCATGGCCTTCGAAGTACTCATGAGCAAACGGCAAAAGAGTGATTATCGCTGAGGCACGCCTGCAGAGAGTGCGTTCAACGCCACGCATCAGTCTTGCGGCGAAGCTATGCTGACCCAGCCTGCCGAGGTCGATTAGTGTTTGAGGCCAGAGGTCGCGAACTTCGAAAATGAATGGTACCCCCGCCCGTCGTGCGAGCACCGAGGCGGCCCAAGCGGCCAGGGGATGAACCGTGCTCCCGATTACGACCTGCGGGCGGTGGAGACCCTTAGTCGCGGCAGGGAGCAGGAGCCGGAACGTAAACGAAAGCATGTTGATGACTCGACCGAAACCGCTGCTGTAACTTGGCGTACGAAGAAAACGAAACCGCACCCCATCACGTTGTCGATCCATTGAGGAACGTTTCGCGTGTTGCCTCTGTTCCCCGGAGGGGTGCTCAGTGCTGGCTGCAAAGATGGTGGGTGACCATCCGAGTTCGACGAGTCGTCGAGCGAGCGAGAAATGCCGAGAGCCGGAGGAGGACTGCGCCGGATCAATCGCATAGTGGTTCACGATCCACACTGATTGCGGCCCTGCGTTTGTGTCAGGTTTCGTAGAGCCGCGGCGCATTGTTTACCTCACGAATCGCATCCTTGAAATCAATCCCAAGCACGTCCAAGTACCATTTGATATTGGCGTAGCGGGGGGCGTTCTCATCGGCAACTAACCGTAACGCCTCTTCTCGCGTGATATCTCCCTCACGGATCTGGTTGCTTCTGAAAGTGTCATGTTCAGTGAAACCGGCAATGGTGAAGTATGCGTAGTTATAGAATCCGGCGGTGCCGTCACCAATGCGCCAGGTCGTGGAAGTATCCGGCGCGAGCTCCCAGTCGTACTCGCCCAACAGGGTGTTGTTGATTTCATGTTCGTCCCAACGCCAGTAATCGAAGACGTGAAAGTAATCCGACTTCTCCGTAAAACTGCGATAGTACTCGCCCGAAAGCGTGTCCCACAGCGACCGGTTAAAATAGCCCGGGCTCTGCAGCATCGCACGGGACCTGAGGCGCTGGTACCTCAACTGCTTCATGGCTCCGTGGCTGTAAACTCGCTCTTCTGCGAAGTCGGGCGGTACACCGAGAAAGCCCGCCTTGAAATGTGTCACCTCAAGAGGGTTGATGCCCCAGAGATTCAGTTGCAGACCAGTCTCCTTCTTCACCGTCTCGATGTGCCGAAAGAAGTGCTTGTCACCAGCCGTGAGGACGCTTAGCATTCCCAGGTGCGGAGACTTCAACCAAGCGGTGAGGTTGCGCCGGATATTGTCACGCTTCTTCGTGATGTCCGCGGCAACGATGATGTTCTCGACTCCGAGCCGGGCAGACATGCGGCTGATGTTGCGTCGGCCGAGATCCGTCACCATGCCCCAGTCATATGTGTACGTGATCGGTTTTAGGCCAAGCTCTTTCACGATCAGGTGCAGGGCGAAGCTACTGTCTCGACCGCCCGAGAACGGGACGAGCACCTCATCGCCCCCTGCGCGACGGTATGGCTCCACCAGATCGAACAACTCTTTCTTGGGGCGGGGGTGGTTGCGAATGCGGTAGTTCGCGCAGTAGTTACAGACTCCATCTTCATCGAACTGTATGAAAGGCATGGTCTCTGGCAGGATGCATTTGGTACAGCGCCTGAACTCGGGCTTGGGGAACTCAAGCAGAGACTCTTCTGCCGACGTGAGGCTGAGACCCGGAACCAGATCGATGGTGCGGGATGACCACTCCTTGAGTGGGATCTGCGCAGCACCAACTGGGACTTTATACGTCACTGCATCACGGATCTGGCGGATGTCAGTAGCCTCGAGTTGCTCCAGCGGGTACCGCTCCGAAGAAAACACGATCCCGCCGGCTCGATCGCCTGCGTAGAGACTGCCGTTGTTCGAGAAGAGGATTAGCTCGCCACGTTCCGGGATGAGTGCAGCACATGCGACCACGCCTTCGGCAACTTCGAGCACCTTGTTCGCTGCCTGATCGGGCGTCTTCCCCGCGGCAAGCTCCAACGCGATAATCGCCGGGATGATTTCCGTATCAATGCTGAGTTCACGAGACGCGGGAGTGTTGTTCCATAGCTTTTCGTGGTTCACGACGATTCCGTTGTGAACTACAACTACGCTATCGCGGAGGACCGGTTGATTGTCCGAGGTGCCATTTGTGATGAGTCGGCTGTGGCCGAAAAGCAAGTCGGCATGGCCTATGGGCACGCGGCGCAGCAACTTGTCGATCTCGAAGTCCGCGCAGTAGGCGTGATACTCGCTATCGCGACGCATCACGATTCCACTCGAGTCACGTCCGCGCTGTTTCGCCTGCTTCACGAGCACGCGAATCGCACGTTCGTCGATGCCGTCCGAATTTACGGCACCAAAAATACCACACATAAAACTACTTCCTTCTCAGTTGAGGCACTCATGGAGTGGATTCCTCGGGGAGTACGATTGGTCGTGCAGGGATCCCGATGACGGTGCGTCCCGCCGCGACATCTCGTGTCACGCATGCCGCCGCTCCAACGATCGAATTGGCGCCCACGGTCAGCCCCTGCAACACGACGGCACCAGCGCCTATCAGCACACCGATGCCGAGCACAACTTCACCCGACACGATGGCGCCCGGGTTCACCGATGTGAAGTCGCCAACGCGCGCGTCATGCCCGACGATCGCGCCAGGGTTAAGATGGACGTGCCGTCCCAATATCGTGTTCGTCGACAACTGCACGCCGCCACAGACTACCGCACCGTCTGCCACGACTCCTACCGAACCGACGCTTGCGCTCGGGTGAACTACGCTCACCGCGTGCCATCCCGCCGCGTCGAAGACCTCAGCCAGCTGGCGCCTTACATTCGGGTTTCCGACACCGAGAATGTAACCCACCGGCGTATGCGTCGCAATTACGTTGGCGGAGGCGCCGAGGTATCGATAGCCGCGCGCGGCAATCCGATCGAGCTTTGCGACACTCGGGTCGTCGTCCACAATCCCGATTACATTTAGCCGCTCGTCGACGGCGGCGTTGTGCGCTTCGACGACGTCAAGCAGTTCGCGTCCGAAGCCGCCCATTCCCACGACCACAACGTCACGAGGCATCCTGACCCCCGAACTTCTGCATCGTGGCGTGGCCTTCATGCGTGATCCCCTCGCGCGCGAAAACCCTACTGACCGTCCTTAACAGAATTCCAACGTCTACTCCGAGTCCTCGACGATCCACGTAAAGCACATCGAAACGGAACTTCTGCTCCCAGGTCAGTGCGTTGCGCCCGCTCACCTGCGCCAAACCGGTAATGCCAGGGCGCACCTCGTGGCGCCGTGCCTGTTCGGGTGTATACCGGTCAAGATACTCGACTAACAGCGGACGAGGGCCCACGAAACTCATGTCTCCGCGCAGCGCGTTCCACAACGAAGGCAACTCATCCAGGCTCGATGACCGCAGCACTTCCCCAAAGCGGGTGAGCCGCTGCTCATCGGTGACGAGTCCCCGTTCAAGGTCGATGTCTTTCATCGTGCGGAACTTGATGAGCATAAAGATCTTGCCGTCTCGCCCCGGACGCTGCTGTTTGAAGAGAACGGGGCGTCCGAGCTTGCGTGCGACTGCGATGGCAACGACTCCCTGTACCGGAAGCGAAATAATGAAAGCCACCGAGGCGCCGACCAGGTCAAGCCCACGCTTCACGTAGTCGTATGGGATCACTCGGCGTTCGGCGCTCACGCGTTACTCTCCAAGAACAGCGCTTGCTTCGACGTGACACGCTCAATCTCTGCCTCGCATAACGCCGAGCCGCTCGGGAGAGTGAGCCCCGTACCGAACAACTGCTCCGAACTCTCGTTCGCAAGCCGGCGAGCGCCCGCAAAGATCGGCTGCATGTGCATGGGTTTCCAGAGCGGCCGGCTCTCGATGTTGTCTTCCAAGAGAGCCGCACTCAACTGGGCAGGTGACCAGCCCGTCACCGCGGAATCCACGACGATCGAAGTCAGCCAGAAGTTGTCTTCTGAATCGTTCTGTCCGCCGAAGATTTCAACGCCCGCGACGTTCGCAAAAAGGTCGCGATAGCGATTGCGCATGGCCTTGCGCTTGGCAATCATCTCGTCGAGCCTGGTCAGCTGCGCACGCCCCAGCGCGGCAAGCAGGTTGCTCAGGCGATAGTTGTAACCGATGTCTGTGTGCTCGTAGTGAGCCACGGGTTGCCTCGCCTGGGTTGCCAGGTATCTGGTGCGCGTCGCCAGGTCGCCGTCATTCGTCAACAGCATGCCGCCGCCCGACGTCGTCATGATCTTGTTGCCGTTGAACGAAACGATCGATGCCTGCCCGAACGAGCCGGCCGCACGACCGTTGTGAGTCGCGCCGAGTGACTCGGCCGCATCAGCGAGCACAGGAACACCGTACTCGTCGGCGATCGCACAGATCTCGGTGTAGTTCACTGCCTTGCCAAGCAAGTCGACCGGAATGATCGCGGCAACCTTCTCGCCGTCGCGGGTGAGCTGTTCCAGCGCCTGACGGAGCAGGGCCGGATCCATGTTGCCGGTCTCGAGCTCACAGTCGATGAAATAGGGCTCTGCACCCGTGTAGACAATGGCATTCGCCGTCGCGGCAAAGGTCATCGTGGACGTCAACACGATGTCACCTGGTTCAACACCGATGCCCAAGAGTCCGAGGTGCAGTGCCGCCGTTCCCGAGCTCAACGCAACACCGTGTTCGACGCCGACTCTCTCGGCCAATTCGGCTTCGAAGGCGTTGACGTCGGGGCCGAGTGGCGCGATCCATCCGGAACGCATCGCCGCGAGAACGTACCGCTCCTCGAGCTCACCGACGTCGGGGGATGACATGTAGATGCGATCGCTCATGCTGTGTGACCGCCTGTCGTCGCAGCAACTGGTGCGCCCTGAATGCTGCCGTCGTCTCGCTTGCAGCGGGCCGTCCAGCCGGCCTGGTCCAGGCGTTCCGGCGAGATCGGATTCACGATGGCGTGCGAGATCTTCGGGTGGATCGGGCGCTCGTCGGTCTCGTGCTCACCGATCAGCACTTCGTGCAGTTTCTCGCCGTGACGAAGGCCGGTGTAGACGATGGCGATGTCTTTGCCAGACATCTCGATCATCCGGTTGGCGACGTCCATGATCTTGACCGGTTCGCCCATGTCGAGGATGAGCACCTCACCCGGTCGGCCGATGCCGCCGGCCTGCACCACCAGCTGGCAGGCCTCCGGGATCGTCATAAAGAACCGAGTGACGTCGGGGTGCGTGATGGTCAGCGGGCCACCCGCCTCGATGAGCGAGGTGAAGGTCGGCAGCATCGAACCACGGCTGCCGATGACATTGCCGAACCTCACCGAGAGATAGGTCATGCCCGTCTGCTCCGCAGTCCAAGCGGTGAGCTTCTCTGCCACGCGCTTGGAGTGGCCGAGCACACTCGTGGGGTTCGCTGCCTTGTCGGTGGAGACATTCACAAACGTTGAGACGCCGACGGCGCGTGCCGCCTCGAGCACGTTGAGGGAGCCGAGCACGTTCGTCTTCCAGGCTTCGTCTGGATACTGTTCCAGCATCGGCAGGTGCTTCAGAGCTGCGGCGTGGAACACCACCTCAGGTCGACGCTCGTCGAAGATCGCCTTGAGCGCTTCAGGGTCACGGATATCCGCGAGTACGACGTCTTTGCTGTCCAATAGGCCGTGACCGAGGATCGAGATCTGCGCCGTCTGCAAGCCGGTCTCGTCGTGATCGAGCATCATGAGCTCGCTCGGTTCGAACTTGGAGATCTGCCGGCACAGCTCAGAACCGATCGAGCCGCCGGCTCCGGTAACGAGCACCCGCTTGCCTGCGATGTACCCGGCAATTGACGCGACGTTGGTGTCGACCGGGTGCCGGCCGATGAGGTCTTCGATGGAGATGTCACGCAGGTCTTTCAGGCGCGACTTGCCCTCGAGAACGTCTTCGAGGGGAGGCAAGACCTTCACGGTGAGATCTGCCTCGGTGGCAGCATCCGTTATTTCGCGAAGAAGTGACGAGTCGGCCTTGGCGATCGCGACGACGACGGTAGTTGCACCGGATGACTTCGCGGCCTCAACGAGGTTCTTGCCAGTTCCGAGTACGCGCACTCCGTCGAGCCAGACGTTTCGTTTGAGTGGATCGTCGTCGAGGATGCCGACCGGGCGGTAGGGCGAATTGCGGTCGGTCTTCATTCGGCGAACGATGACACTTCCGAGATATCCGGCACCGTACACCAGCGCATTGTTGGCGGTCGCCCCCGGGGCCTGAGAGCGCTCTACCAATAGCCGCTTCACATACCGAACGGCACCCATAAGCACGAAGGCGATGGGGAGGCCGATGATGACCGTGCTGCGGGGAATACCGAGGGCCGTTCCCGCCAGCACGATCGGAACACCGAGCACCACTGTTACGGTGAGCACTGCCCACAGCAAGGCGCGTACTTCGGCGAAGCTGCCGTATGAGTGCCTGCCCTGGTAGAGGAAGAAGAGCCAGCCGGCAAAGAACTGCACGATGCACGCGGCAGCGAACAGCCCCAGCAGCGGGAGCCACGAAATCTGCATCATGTTGAACTCGTAGCGGAAGATTTCGGCGAGGAGGAGCGCAACAATCCATGCCAGGGCGTCGAACGCATACTGCGTGCCGAATCGAACCAAGGGCATTGAGCGGTGCAGTTGCTGCAGCCTGTTCGTTGCGAAATCACCTACTGCCATGTCGCGCCTCCATCAGTTGACTTGCTCACGGTTTCTCCGGCCCACAACCAGACGGTGTCGCCGGCGCTTGCGATCACCGCTTCTCCTGGATTGAAGGCCGCTTCGCGGCAACCGACCGGGGTGATCGCACCGTCTGGCGCCTCAGTCGTCGACGACACCTGCGCGCCGGCGCAGTTCGGTTGGTTGGCTGCCAGAAGAATGTATCCCTCACCGGTGACGCTGAGGTGAACGGCACCAGGAGCGGCAATCGGCGGGCCCCAGGTCGCTCCCCCATCGCCCGTTCTGACAACGGCGCCCTCTGCGCACAGCACGCCGGCAACGGTGTCACTGCGCGGGGCGACGGCGATCACGCTGGCGCACGGCGCGGGGAATGACCCTGCGGGACTGTTGACGGTTGCGCGGTCTGCCGGGTTGACGTACCAGTTGGCGCCAAGCCGGTCGGGGTAGGCCGCCCACTGGGCACCGGCCACGAACGTGCCCACCAGCTGCGGTGCACAGTCGGGCGCGGCGAGGGTGACCATCGATGCCTCGTCTGCATCAATGGCGTTGATGGACAGAATTGCCGAAGCCCCGGTGTCTGTGGACGCGTTCGATGGAACCCAGGTGGCCCCGGCATCCGTCGTCAATTCGGCGGTCGCTTGCGTTGCGGGGCACGCGCCGGCCGACGCCCGCCACGCGGTGGTGCCGTCAAGCGCCGCGAGCACCCGAGTCGGCGCCACAGCCGGCTGCGCTTCGGGTGGTGCCGTGGGCTCAGCAGTGGGAGCCGTCGTCTCGGTCGCCTCCACCGTTGGCTTGGCGGCCGGCGTCTCACCCGCGGTGCCGGCCGGTCGATTGGCGGTGAGGGCGAGCACGATCAGAACAGCGTCGATCAGCAGAAAGACGGCGAGCCCGATGATGAGCCAACGCCTGCGCATGACAGAGCTGCGCTCCGTGCGACCGCGTGCGGTGGGAGTCTTCACGAGTGGCCTTACCGTGCCCTGACCGTCGCCGTCCGCTGAAAGAGCGACACGATCGTGTCGACAGCGGGCACCAGTTGCCGAGCGGACTCGTCGTAGACGTCGTCACTCTGGCGGTACGGGTCGACGACATCATCGTCAACGGGAGATTCAGGGGGCGCCACTGCACCGCGCTGGGAGGCGGCGAGTTCGACCAGCGCGTGAAAACGCGCGGTGGTCTCGTCTGTGTGCATATCAACTGGGTGCAGCTCGACGAGTTCATCGAGATCGACGTCGGTGACGTCGCTCACCAGACGGGCGAACTCACGAATCGTGAAGGTGTAACGGATGGCGCGGGGCACCAGTTCGACGATCGCCCGACGATGTTCGCGCGACATGGCGAACACCAGGTCGGCGTCAGCGATGTGCTGTGCACTGAGTTCGCGGGCGATGTGCTCTGACGGGTCGCCGCCGTATCGGCGGGAGAGAGCGGCGGCCTGCTCTGGCATCGGCTGACCGGTGAGACCCACGGTGCCGGCGCTCGACACCGTGACCTCTGGCCACGGCTTCAGCCCGTTGCGCAGGAGCTGCTCGGCGAACGGCGATCTGCAGACGTTGCCGGAGCAAACCGTGAGGATGGAGAACGACGCCATCAGCTGGCAGACCTTCGCCGCGCACCGCGCACCGCGCGGCGGTCTGTGGTCTCTTCGGTCTCTGCCTCGAACTGGTCGCCGTGGATGGTGCCATAGCTGTACTGGCCGTAGCTGTAGCTGTCTGGGCCCTTGGTGGGCAACATGGTGACGATGACGCCCATCAGCTTGCTGCCCACGTGTTCCAGGGCGCGAACGGCGGCCGTGAGCTCATTGCGCTTAACGCGACCGGATGCCACGGCGAGGAGGACTCCGCCGGTGAGCTTGCTGAGCACGGCGGCATCCGTCACCAGCAGAAGTGGTGGAGCGTCGATCAGAACGATGTCGAACTGTTCGGTGAGGGTGGCCAGCAGGCGGGCCATCGAAGCAGAGCCGAGCAGTTCGCTCGGGTTCGGCGGCACGCGGCCGCTGGGGAGAACGAACAGTTTGCCGCGGCCCCACTTCTGCAGCACGTCGGTGAGTTCTGCCCGGCCGATGAGCACGTCGGTGAGGCCGACGCCACCCTCGATGCCCATGTATTCGGCGACGCGCGGGAGGCGGAGGTCGCCATCGATGAGTGCGACGCGGGCGCCGGTCTCGGCCAGGGCGATCGCCAGGTTCGCGGTGGTGGTGCTCTTGCCCTCACCTGGGATGGAACTGGTGACGACGAAGCTGCGAGGGCCGTCTTCGACGTTGATGAACTGCAGGTTGGTGCGCAGGCTGCGGAACGACTCTGCGCGCGGGTTCTTCGGGTCGACGTGCACGATGAGCGGGCGCTTGACCGCTTCTGGGTCGAACGTGATGCCACCGAGCATGGGCACGTCAGTGACGGTTTCGATGTCGTGGAGGCTGTGGACGCGGGTGTCGAGCACGCTGCGCAGCACAGCGACACCGATGCCGATGGCGAGGCCGACCAGGAGGCCGAGGGCGATGTTGAGCGGAACGTTCGGGCTCGACGGCTTTGATGGCACCAGAGCGGGCTGGATCGTCTCGATCTTCACCGGGCTGGCGGCTTCGCCCTCTGGCTTCTCGAGTTCGTCGACGACGATGCGGCTGAAGTTCTGGCCGACGGAGTTCGCGATCTTCGCGGCGAGCTCTGGGTCGCTGTTGGTGACGGTGACGTCGATGAGGACGGTATTAAGGGGAGAGGATGACGAGACCATCTGCGCGAGCTGCGGCGAGGTGAGGTCGAGGTTCAGTTCGGCGATGACGTCGTCGAGAACGATCGCGCTGTTGACGACGTCGACGTAGGAGGTCACGGCCTGGCGTGCGAAGCTGCTGCCCTGAACGAGTTCGCCGCTGCCGGTGTCTGCTGCGGCTTTCACCGAGACGTAGAGCTGGGTGCTGGCCACGTATTTCGGGGTCGATGCGATGGAGAATGCTGCCGCACCTGCGATACCCAAAAGGGTGCAGGCCACGATCAGGATCCAACTCTTGTGGAAGATCCTGACGTAGTCTCTCAGCTCCACGCGTATTGCCTTTCGTCTGTGGGCACACCTGTACAACCCGAATCGGCAGGCCCCACCTGTCTATTTTGACATACGACTCATGCTCAACCTTGCATGCGGGCATTTGGGTGTAACACGAAGTTCGAGTGCCCCCAGTAAATACATGGGGTTTTCATAGGGTTTGGCACCGCTTGTGGGGGCGGGGCGACGCGCCGGCGAGCCCCACTCCGCTGATTGAGGAGCGACCGAGCTTGCGAGGCCGCGTCTCGACGACCCCCACCTGCAGAAGCGCGCACGACAACCGTGCGTAGTGTGGACGTAGACCGCCCGCTGCCAGCGCACAACGAAAGGTATGCCATGTCTGACGCCAGTAAATTCGACGATGTCGCCAGGGACCTCTTCAATGACCCCGACCGCGACGTCACGCTTGACGGATTCTCGCTGCTGGTACACGGGCAGAAATTCGCCTACCTGGAAGGAGGATCGCTCGTTGTTCGGCTTCCCGTCGAACGAGCATCCGACCTTGCATCGCGCGGCGTTGCCGAGCTGGGCCCGGCCGACCCGAACAACGTCGACCACTGGGTGAGGGTGACGGCCAGCGAGGACTGGTCAGAACTCGCCGCAGAGGCCCACTCGCTTGCCCACGGCCCGCTCCCCGGCGGAGAATCGTAGGTCGCGCACCCGTGAACCAGCGAATTCCGCTGGTTGGGTATGGCAAAACTATACCATTTTTGGTATAGTTTTGACCTTGGAGAAGTTAATGACGATTCAAAATGTGTTGTGGGAAACCGCCGTCGAGCAAGACGGTTACGTCACCACGCTTGACGCGCGCGACGCCGGCGTTCCTGTTGTGGAACTTGCGAAGCTTGCCCACCGAGGGAAATTGCGTCGAGCGGCACACGGCGTATATCGATTCGATAGCCTGCCTGTCGGTCGCGGCGACCACTACCGGTTAGCAGTCCTTTGGACAGGCAATCGCAACACGGTACTTTCTCATGACACAGCGCTCGATCTTCTCGGCCTCTGCGACATCAATCCGGATGATGTGCACATCACCGTACCTAAGCAAGCACGGATCCGGCGAGCCGGACGCCCGGAGGTTGTCGTCCACCACGAAAACCTCGACGTAAAGGACCTTGCATGGTGGGAGGGCATTCGTTGCGTCAACGAGTTCACTGCGATCCGACAAGGAATCGACACCGGGGTTCCGGTGCATCTTCTGCGGGAGGCGATTGGCACAGCGCGTTCTCGAGGACGAATCACACCCGCTGATGAGCGTGCGCTCGCCACAAGGCTGGATGAGCGTTTTGTCAGCTGATCCGTTCGCTGACGGCGCTCACTGAAATTCCCCCCGTTCTGCTCATTGGAATACGCCTACTCGGCTGCCGCGAGGACCTCCATCGCGGCATCGATACCGGCGCCGACCGACACTTCCATTCCGAGGTCCTTAAGGCCTCGGCCCAGCGCCGCGAGCCCCACAATAGGGTACATTCCGCTCGAGGTCGGACCCATGTGGGCGAGACGCATGAGGTTACCTGCACCCTGCCCGCTCGACAACATGACTCCGTACTTCTCCCGCACGTGGGCGCGTACCTCAACGTGATCGAGGTTGTCCGGCAGGCGTACTGACGTGACGCAGTTTGCGGCAATCTCCGAGTTCGCGGCCCACAGCTCAAGCCCCATCGCCTTCACGCCGGCACGAGTCGCCTCGGCGGCAAGCGTGTGCCGATCAATCGCATTGTCGAGGCCCTCTTCGAGCACCTGATCCAGCACCGACTCGAGACCGTGCACGTCGGAGACTGACGGCGTATAGGGGAACACGCCACCCTTCAGCCACTTCTCCCGCCAGTCGAGTAGGGAGACGTACGATGCGCGGGGCGAAGCCGGGTTGCTCTCCATGCGCTCCCACGCCGCAGGGCTCACCGACACCATGCCGATTCCAGGCGGGCCTCCAAGGCACTTCTGCGCGCCGGTTACGACTACGTCGAGCTGCCATTCGTCCGTCTCGAACTCGAGCCCACCAATCGATGAAACTGCGTCAATCAGCGTGAGCGCACCATACTTCTTCGCAATGGGGCCGATGGCCTTGCAATCGGTGATCGTGCCAGATGGCGTCTCAGAGTGCACGAGTGCGACAAGTTCGATGCCGGGGTTCTTTGAGAGTATGTCCTCTACTGCGGCCGGGTCGACTGCCTCGTTGTATGCGACCTCGAGTTCAAACACCTCCGCGCCGAAGCTCGTCAGCCAGTACCCCATGCCCTTGCCGAACACGCCCTGCACGAGGTTCAGAACCTTCATGCCCGGCGTCGTCATCGAGCGGGCCGCGCCCTCGAGCGCAACGATTGCTTCACCCTGCATCAGAACAATGTCATTCTTTGTCTTGAAAACCCGCGCAGCTTTTTCTTGCGTGCGACGGAAGGTTTCGAGAAACAGTGGATCGTAGTGGTACAGAATCGGCTGGCCGAGCGCTGCAAGCGTGCGATGTGTGGCCATTGTTGGCCCTGCGGATAGGGTGAACACTTCAGGATTCTTCAACGGTGGTTCCTTTCAGCTGATTACACGGGAAGCGCGTGCGCTGCGGCCGTACGGGATAGCTAGCGTGCGCCGCGAACGTACGGGATAGCGAGCGCCGCAGGCAGCGCAGATCTCCTGGCGAAGAACGTGAGCACGATCATCACCGCGATGAACGGCATTATGGTGACGACGTCGTTCGGAATATTGAGCGAGGTGAGCTGAAGCACTGTGCCCATGGCAACGAAGAGGCCATAAATCAGCGAAATCAGCAGCACCCACAGCAGCCGCCCGCGAGCCAGCATAGCGATGACGATCGCGAGGAAGCCCATGCCATGGGTCATCCCCGGCGTGAAGGTACCAGCTGAGATCAGCGCGAGGTACGCGCCACCAAGACCCGACATTGCGCCGCCGAAGAGCACGGCGAGCGAACGCGTGACGGCAACGTTACCGCCGGCCGCGTCGAGCGACGATGGCTTCTGCCCGGCTGAGCGCAACCGCAGGCCGCTCGTGGTGCGGTAGAGCCAGATCGACGTCACCAGAGCAAGCAGCATCGAAACGTAGAACATGCCTGGCTGCGCGAAGAGGCTCGGCCCGATCACGGGGATATCCGAGAGGAACGGAATCGTCCATGGTGCGTCGAGACCAAGGCGCGGCTTCGAGCTGCCGTAGCTAAAGTCGTAGAGCACACTGCTCACTCCGGTTCCAGCAAGTGTGATGCCGATACCCACCACGATCTGATTGAGTCCGAGCAGTACCGAGAGCGCCATCAAGATCGACGACAGGATGATACTGGCGAGCGCACCAATGAGGAAGCCCAGCCAGAAGCTGCCGGTGACGATGGTCGCGACGAAGCCGAAGTAGCCACCAATCAGCAACAGACCTTCGATGCCAAGGTTGAGGACCCCCGACTGCTCGCCCACAGTTTCACCGATGGCCGCAAGCATGACGGGGATCGCGCTGGCAAGGGCTGCAACGACAAACGCAGTGAGAAAGGCGTCAGAGAAGAATGGAATCATGAGCCGTCGTCCTTACTTCTTCGCTCTCGTGAACAGACCGGCTGGTAGATAGCTCTTGCCAAGGTCCTTACGGTTTCCCATGAACTCGATGATCGTCATGAAGAACAAGATCAACGCGACGATGATCAAAAGGAAGTCCACTGAGAGGCCGACCTGCTGGGCAGCGATGGTGCCACCGGTGGCAAGCACTGCGTAGAAGCCGACGAGGGGAATAGAGCCGATGGGATTGAGCCGAGCCAAGAACACGAACGGCAGGATCTTGTCGCCGTACATCGGGTTCCAGTTGGTTCGCATGTAGCCCCAGAGTCCGAGCATGTCGATCGCGCCCGCGAGCGCAATCATGCCCGATGAGAGCAAGAAGACGATGATGATCATCTTCTTTGCGTCGATGCCGGCGTGGGTGGCGGCCTTGGGGCTGGCACCGAGAATATCGATCTTCAGACCAAACGACGACTTCGTCAGGATGTAATGGAATAGGACGACGACGACGACGGCGATGATGAAGCCGATGTGAATGCGTGTGCCGGGGATATAAGGCAGCATCAGGTCGAGGTCGAGCACCCGTGTCTGGGGAACCGTAACGGCGTGATCCTGGAACGGGCCCTTCACCAAGATATTCGCGGCGCTGATCGCAATGAACGAGATCATCAGGCTGGTGATGATTTCGTTGGTACCGTACTTTGCCTTGAGCAGCCCGGGCAGGTAGCCAAGCCCTGCCCCAATAGCGAAGGCCAGCACGAAGAGAACGAGGATGCCGACGCCAAAAGGGAGGGACTGCATGACATCGGGGGCCGTTCCTGCGACAACCGCGGCAGCGAGGAGGTAGGTGCCGTTGTAGCCCAGGTTCCAGAGCTGGGCACGGAACGAAATGATGAGGCCGAGAGAGATGATCAAGAGCGGCGCCATCATCGTCAGCGTCTTCTGCCACCCGGTGCCTCCGAGCCCCAGGGCAATGACGTCACCGTAGAACTTCAGTGGGTCGATTCCCATGGTCCAGATGATGATTCCCGCGACCACGATGGCAAGCGCCACCGGGGTAATCGTTCGGATGAGTACCTGAAGCGCAAGGCTCAGCCGGCTCTTCTCGGGTTTCCGTGTCGTTTCGATGAGGAGGGTTTCGGGGCCTGGCTCGCCGGGCAGCTGCGGGTGCTTGGTCCCAGAACTCTCAGTAAGCGACTCATTACTCGTGCTCATGTGCAACTCCGGTTCTTGCCAGATCCGTCTTCGAACCAACCATGAGCTCGCCGACGCGCTCGGTCACCCGATTGCCGTCGTTAGGAATCTCGCCGATCAGTCGCCCGTTCGAGATCACAACGATCCGATCGGAGAGCTCGGCAAGCTCGTCTAGGTCGGTAGAGATCAACAGCGCTGCTCCACCACTCCGAGCAAAGTCACGTACAGTCTCGCGAACTCGGTACACGGTCTTTAGGTCAAGGCCGTAAGTGGGCTTGTGGAAGATCACTGCCCGTGGGTCGTGCGAGAGTTCGCGCGCCAGCAAGATCTTTTGAATGTTGCCGCCAGAGAGGGTGCCGGCCCGCGTCTGTTCCGAGGGAGTTCGAATCTCGTAGTCGGCAATCTGCTGGTGGGCTTCGCCAAGCACGGCCGCCTTATCCATGCGACCAAATTTCCAGAAGGGGCTTTCTCCGACCTTCTTGAGCACCAGGTTGAGTGCCACGCTGAAGGTGCCGACGATACCCTCGTGTAGGCGGTCATCGGTGACGTACCGCACACCGAGGTGCTGCCTGGCTTTCACCTTGAGCTTTGTAATGTTCTTCGAGTCGAGGGTGACGGCGCCCGAGGTGGGTGACAGCTGCCCGGCAATTGCTTCGGCAAGATGCTGCTGGCCGTGACCATCGATTCCCGCAATTCCGACGATCTCGCCGGCGTGAATCTTGAGGTTCACGTCGGTTATCGGGATTTCCCCCGAGCGCGATGTCGTGTTGAGGTCGCTCAATTGAACGACTACCGGGGCGTCCGCAGGTATTTGGCGCCGCTGTTCCTCGACGACGAGCCCCGCCGCTTCTGCCTCGTCTGAAGAGATGGCCTCGGGGTTTGTCCCGAACATCGCTTCCAAGATCCGGGCTTTCGACTCTTCCTCGCTCATAGCGTGCATCTCGGCAGGATCAATCCGCCCGGAAACCTTGCCGCCGCGGAGCACCGTCACAGTATCGCCGATGGCATATGCTTCGTGCAGTTTGTGGGAAATGAAGATGACGGCGAGCCCCTCGGCTTTTAAGCGGTTCACACTAGCGACGAGGTTGTCGATGGCCTGGGGGGTCAGCATCGAGGTGGGCTCGTCAAGAATGAGTACCTCTGATCCCTTCCACATGGCCTTAGCAATTTCAACCTGCTGCTGCTGACCAAGTCCAAGGTCACCCGCCTGCATGTCGGGGTCAATCTCGGCGCCGAGCAGTTCGCCGAGCTCGTGCAAGCGGGCGGTTGCGCCAGCCTTGTCGAGCCAGAAGTTGTCGGAGTCGCTGAGCATGAGGTTTTCGAGCACCGTCAGCGACGGTATGAGCGCGGAGTGTTGGTAGACAACACCGATTCCCTGGGACATCGAGACGTTTGGCGAGCCAATGACGGTCGGGCGCCCGTTCACTTCGATCGTGCCAGAGTCCGGCTGTTGCAGTCCGGCAAGAACGCTAATCAGCGTGGACTTGCCTGCCCCGTTCTCCCCGAGCAAACAGTGCACTTCGCCACGTTTGATGTCAAGAGAAATTGAGTCGTTCGCAACTATGCCCGGGAACGATTTGGTGATGTCCGTGAGTCGGATAATCACCGGAGACTCGGCGATGTCCGATTCCGGGACTGCTGACTGGGGGTTCACGGGAAAGCTGTCCCTTCGTGTGTCGAGCGGATCATGCGTTCGGAGGGGGCGCCCAGGCCAGGCGGCCTGGGCACCCCAACAGCGCGGTTACTTGCCCTTGGCGTCGATCATCGCCTGCACACCGGCGGTGTCGGTGGCGCGCTCTACTTTCACGCTGCCATCGATGATCCCGGCCTTGGCATCTTCAACAGCACTCGCAATGTCACCCGAGAGCGACGGCGTGTCCTGCAGGCTGAGACCACCGTTCTCAACGGTCAGCTCATACGTCTTGGTGCCGAATTTGCCTGCTTCGATGTCCTTGATCGCTTCGACATAGGCATTCTTGAAGTTCCAGAGCACCGAGGTCAGCACAATGTCGGGGTTGTCGACGATCGACGTCACATCACCGATGGTGGCAATGTAGTGGATCGGGTGCCCGGCATCAGCCGTTTCAATGGCCTGGAGGTAGCCGATGGTCGCGCCATCGCCCATGCCGAAGATGACGTCAGCGCCCGCAGCGATGACCTGGGTGGTCACCGTGCTGCCGCCAGCCGAGTCGCCATATCCAGCGGGGCCAACGTAGGCCACCACAACGTTGATCGACGGATCAACGCTGTAGACACCCTGTGCGAAGCCACCAGCCATGAGGAACCAGTTGAGGTCCTCGGCCGATGCGACAATGCCGACGGTCTGTGTTTCGGTCTTCATCGCGGCGGCAACGCCTGCAAGGTAAGCGCCCTCCTGAGCCTGCGTGATCACAGTGCCGACCTTGCCAGGCTCGTTCTTGTCGAAGTCGACGACAAGAGTGGGAACCCCGGTCTGCATGCCGACGCGGTGGCCGGCGGTATTGAACCCGCTAGCGTGGGCAATGATGAAGTCGTTGCCAGCCTCGGCAACCTGGGTCAGGATCGTCTCGGTGTTGTCGTATCCGACGTTCGAGTTGTCATCGAGCGTGATACCCAGCTCGTCTGCGGCTGCCTCGGCGGCCCAGATCCCCTGTTGATTCCAGCCGTAATCCGACTCCTTCTCAGGGGTCACGATTGCGAACTGGGTAACTTTCTTCCCCGCGGAGGCATCCCCGCTACCGGCGTCATCGGTGTCGCCACCTCGCCCAGAGCAGCCTGCGGTAAACAACAGCCCCGCGGTAACTGCCAGCGCTATGCCCACGCGGAGCTGCTTTTTTGTTGAACGTCCAGAGAACATGCTGTTCCTCCAATTTCACTCACCATTGAGTTGCAGAGCATTTCCAAGTGGGCAAGCTCGCCTGAATTATCACTTTGTAATGCTGAATTATGAAGTTATAAGAATTTCGAAGGACTGTCAAGCAGTGACCAACGACGAGATGAGAGTGTTACCTTCCCGGATTTTCGCGAAAATCCTGGCCACGGCGGCCGAGGCCACCCGCTGATAAATCAACCGGGTCGTCCAGTCCCGTCAGGGGTGAAGCTATTCGGAGTGTTCTTCCTCGAGCACCAATGCCGCGATCTCTGAGGCACCCCGTTTCACTTGTTCGAGCAGTTTGTCCTTCGCTGCGTCGTCGAGGCGGAATTCGAGCCCAGCGATGGAGAGTGCTGCGATGGTGCGGCCTTCCACCACGATCGGCGCGGCGACCGCATAGATCCCCTCGTCGACCTCGGATGCCGAGATTGCGTGGTTGAGCTTGGACACAAGTGCGAGCTCGCTCCGAAGCTCATCCACCTCTTCTTTCGGCATCACCTGCTCGAGCTTTCGGAAATGCTTCTCCCGCTTCTCGGGCAGCGCCGCTGCGAGCAGCACTTTTGGTCCCGCCCCCTTGTGCAGCGGCATCAGGTGTCCCGGCTTAAACGAGATCGTTGCTGGCTTGTCCGGAATGACCGATGCTACGCAGAGCACCGAATCCTTCACTCGGCGCAGAATGAGGGTCGTCTCGTGGGTCTCCTCAACGATCCTCTCGAGTACGGGCTTGCCGATCGCTCCGATGTCGAGAAAAGACTCAGCAACACCGGCCAGCCGAAACAGCTGCGCGGTCAGCGTGTACACCCCCCGCCGCCGCTCTTCGATGAGGTAGAGCTCGCGAAGCAGCGCAATATAGCGGTATGCGCTTGGTATCGAGATCTCGTAGCGGGCTGCAATTTGTTCCACTGTGACCTCTGGTGAGGCCTCAGTGAAACTGAGCAGAATCTGCAGTACTCGCCTGGCGCTATCTACGCCTTTTGCTCGGCTCGCTTGCATAGGGTTCTCCATCCTTCGAGCGGCCCGCGTCTCCACGACTCCACCTCACTGTGAGGTTTGCACTAGCGCTGGTACGTTCCGACGAAGCGATTTTGCTCGACAATAGCATCAGCATACGAGGCCAGGAACTCTTCGCGCGATGGTTCGCCGGTCACCTTGCGGCTCAGGGCATAGACCCAGAAATAGTAGTGGTGCTTACCGTGCCCTTGAGGCGGCTGGGGGCCACCGTACGCTGCCTGACCCATCCCGTTCGGGCCGACTCTGCCAGCCTCGGCGTCGCCGCCCAGCTCTGTTGTGCCCGGATCGATGCCATAGACGGTCCAGTGGGTGAATCCCTGCGGCAGCGGCGCATCGGGATCGTGGAGGATCACTGCGAGCTCGACGGCGTCAGCGGGTACGCCGGTGATCGCAAGCCGAGGGGCCTCGTTACCGGTGTCAGCAGCGAAGCGAGGGTCGATGGCCTTGCAGCACTCGATGTCGGGACTTGAGATTGCAAGATCTTGGATGTTGGGGCTCATGGGGTTCTCCTTCTATTCGGTGGTGAGGAAGTGTGATGCAGAAAATCGAGGACTATGCGGGTGATGGCTTCCGGCTGTTCCTCTGGCACGTAGTGATCAGCGTTGGCCACGACCTCATATTGGAGGTCGGGCCGACACTCTCGCGATGTTTCGAACGCAGCCTCGGTCACTAGAATGCTCTCGGCCCCACGCACGATGACTGCGGGCGTCGCGATGTCGCGGTAATACCCGGTGAGATCGCTTCGCAGCCCGTGCACGATCTGCAGCATCGCCGAGGGTGAGGCTAGCGGCACAAACCCGTCGTCTGTAAGTCGGTAGCCGTAGTCTGCCCGACGCTCGACTGCGTCGCGCGGCATGTTCACGTATCGTGCCTGGAGGTAGGCCTCGATCGCGTCGACCGATTCGAAGGCCTGCGCGCCGGCGCCCACCCTCGACTCGAGACTGTCGAATACCTCGACCTCAATGAATGGTGTGAAGTCAATCCCGACGATCCCGTCAACGAGCCCTGGGAACATGGCAGCTGCAGCGATCGAGTTGCGAGAGCCGAGGGAGTGACCAACCAGAATATTCTTGCCGGCACCCCCTAACGTCTCGACTAACCCGCGAATATCGCCAGCAAAGTCTTCGGCCGTATAACCCGTCTCTGGCTTGCTGCTGTGGCCATGACCGCGCTGGTCGACGGCAATCACACGCACGTGCGCGGCCAGGGCCGATGCGATGGGCGCCCAGACTCGATGGTTTGCGGTGACGCCGTGGAGCAAGAAGACGGTGGTGTCCCCTTGCCCCTGCTCGGCGTACGCAATCTCAATCCCACCTACGGGACAGTGCTCGATCAACTCACGTGTCCGTTCGCTACACCTGGTCGCTGCTCAGCGGCTGAGGCATCGCCTTGCGCACCTGCACCAGCTGCTGCACGATCTGGGCACGCTTGGCCGCGACCTCGCCCTCCCCATACTCAAAGAGGCCCTTACCGCTCTTAAAGCCGAAGGTCTGTGCCTCAACGTTGCTCGAGATAACGGCGGGCACGCCGTCGGTCTTCGAGAGGTCAGGATTCAGGTAGCTCGCTACGTTGTTGTAGGTGTCGAGGCCAGCCATGTCGAGCAGGCGCATCGGCCCGACGACCGCGAGCTTGAAGCCAATGCCCCAGCGCACACAAATGTCCATGTCTTCTTTCGAGATGATGCCCTCGTCGACCAAGGCCAGGCTCTCGCGCATGATGGCGTACAGGATGCGGTTCTCGACAAACCCGGGAACCTCGCCCTCGCGCACCGCCTCGTAGCCGAACGAGTTGGCTACCGCGGTGACTCGATCGCTCGTGGCCTCGCTCGTCTGCTTACCGGGTACAACCTCGATGAGCGGGATCACGTGGGGCGGGTTGGACCAGTGCATGCCCACGAGACGCTCGGGGTGCTGCAGGTCCGCTCCGAGTTTGGTGATCGGAATGCCCGAGGTGTTCGACGCGATGATGACATCGGGACCGACGAGGCTTTCGACCTGAGCCAGCACCTGACGCTTGAGATCTTCGCGCTCGGGCACAGCCTCGAGCACAAACTCGGCACCGGCTAGCGCCTCGGCGATATCGGTAGTGAAACTAATTTCACCCTGACGGTCGCCACGGGGCGACTCTAGGTTGTCGAGCACGGTTGCGGCAAGTTTCACGCCGTCCGCTGCGCGCACGAGGGCGTCCTCAACCACGTCGTAAACCGCAACGTCGACGCCAGAGCGCGCAAAGACCGCGGCGATGCCTGGGCCCATAATGCCCGAGCCAAGTACGGTGACCTTCTTCAGATGTGCCATGTGTCCTTCTCCTTTGAATGGAATCTCTTGAAACTGATCCGAAACTAGATCGGCTGGGGCTCGCGGCCCTCAGTGCGGTCCAGCAGCCGGTTGAAGTACTTCCAGTAGTTTTCCTTCGCGTGGTGCGGGTAGATGCGTGCCGCTTTCTCGATCGACTCGTCGTGGTCGGGAATCGGGAACGTGGCACCCGACGACTCGAGGTCGATCTGAAACTTCGACGACCACTCGAGAAAGATGCCGCAGAGCAGCAGCTCGCGCACGTCGCCACCGGTGAAGGCGATGCCATGGTTTGCGAGCAGGATCGCCTCCGCCTTGCCGAGCTTCTGGGCGACGGCCTTGCCAAGATCAACGGTCGTAACGATGTGGCTCGTTTCATCGAAACGGGGCACACCCTCGACCGCAAACCAGGCGCCGTGGTTACTCACCGGCGCAAGGACGTTGGTTCCCGCGCCAAACACTGTGGCGTAGTGAGGGTGGGAGTGCCCGACGAAGTTGACGTCGGGGCGCGCGAGGAATATCTCGGCGTGAAGAGGCCACTCCAGGTGCCGAAATCCCTCGCCCTGCAGCACTTCGCCGTCGAGGGTGACGAGCAGGTAGTCGTCAGCCGTGACTTCTGAGAGGGCGAGGTGTCCTCGCTTCAGCCACATTCCGCGGCCTTCAGGATCGCGGTACGACATGTGCCCCATTGACATATCGCCGTGGCCCTCGATTTCGAGGATGCGGTGGACCCGGGCGAGATCGTCAAGCACGCTGCGAATCTCCGGTGAGGGGTTGAATGGCTCACGCACGTTGTGTTCCTTCCTTCTTATGGTCTGTCGTTCGTTGCGCGGCGGGCACTAAAGCTTCGCCAAGGCTTCGGCCTTCGTCAGACCACCAACACGGGCAAGCGGGCGACCGCCGTTCGACACTGCAACGCAAATCAACAATTCATCGGGCTTGGGCGAGTCGTCAACGTGCAGCGTGATGCCGTCATAGTAGTCGCGCACATACACCTCATCTTTGAACGCGAGGGGAATATCGATTGCAACTCCAGCGGCTGAGACCTTCGTCATCGACGAGATCCAGGCTTTGCCGCCACCGATCGCGTCGCGGAAGCCGTCGCCGAAGATCGTCGTTACGCAGGCCACGACGTGCTCTTGCTCGCCGTTGATGCCGGCGACGCCGCCCTTGCCATAGCCCTCGACCTCGCTGCCGCCAAGCAGCGCCTTCGCGCGGCGGCCGAGTTCGAATGCGAGCTCGCGGCTGGGCTTCGTCAGCACGCTGAGATCCTGTGCAAACGGTTGTCCCGCGAAGGGGTTGCGAATCACAACCCCAACCGCAGCCTTGACGAGGGGCTGGTCCAGCGACTGCCCGGCGAGTTCGGTGACCTCAACTACCGCCGAGTGCCACGCGCGGACCTCGTAGCCATCAATTTGTGTATTCATGCGTGCACCACCGTTGTCGGATCGTACTTGGCCGCCTCGAGCACCTCGGGCGTGAACTGGTTTCCGTTTGCCATGCTGCGCGTCTCGGCGAACCAAGCCGACTTGTTCTGGCAGCGATCCGTGACCTCACGTTCGCGTGCCTGCCAGTCGACGAGCACCTTCGCCATGTCGTCGCCGCCCTCGCTTGCGGCGACCGCCATCGAGTAGGCGTTCGCCATCGCGGTGCCGGCCCCCTGAGCCAACGCGGGGCACATGGCGTGCGCAGAGTCGCCGACCAGGGCGACACTGCCGTTCGACCACTCCTTCAGCACGTTGGTCTGGTAGCCGTCGTAGCGACCCGAGATCTTCGCGGCCTCGCGCAGAACGGGGGCGAGGTAGGGGTGGCTCTCGACCCAGACGTCGTAGTTGATCGGCACAGCCGATCCTTCCTTGTCTTCGATCGGAGCCATCAGAGCGATATACAGCTCGTCCTCATTGCAGGGCACGTAGAGCACGCGCAGCACACGGGGTTCGAGGTTCCAGAAGTCGATGACGTTATCCCACGCTTCTCCGCCTCCGAGCTCTTCTTTGCAGCGCGGCACGATCAGGCGGGTCACGCCATCCTTTGAGCGCGTGCGCTCCTGCTCAAATCCGATCGAGTCGCGCACCTTCGAGTTCACACCGTCCGCACCCACGATCAGGTCGGCGTGGCGCACCTCGCCACTCGTGAGCGTCAGGCTGCCGGCGGGATCCGCCGCGTCCACTTCGGAGCTAACGCGAATCTCGACGCCGGCCTCGCGGGCGGTATCGACGAGCGCATCGTGCAGCGCTTTCCGGGTCATAGTGCGCCAGTGCAGACCGTCGAAATCCTCGAGCGACTGGGTTACGTTGTGCATGCGTGTCTCGTAGAACGGCGGCACCATGGTGTGTGGCAGCAGGCGGTCATACGCGCCAATTGCCTTGAGCACCTGGAGACTGTTGTGCCAGAGCACGATTCCGGCGCCCAACGGGCGAAGCTCGGTGTCCTTCTCGTGCAGAGTGACGTCCCACCCCTTCTGCGCGAGGGTCGTCGCTGCGACGAGGCCGGCGAACCCCGCGCCCGCAACCTCAGCTTTTCGCTTGCTCATGCGGTCGATCCTTTCGCGGCCATCACGCGTCGTGATAGCCAAATCTCATTTGATAATAAAAGTCTTCTGACATTGGCGAGCACAAGGCGGGCCTCCCTCAGTGGGAAGCCTGCGCTCAGGCACGCGGCCCCGGGCTAGTTGCGGGTGTGGCCACCGTCGACCACGAGCAGCTGGCCGGTGACCCAGCCCGCCTCCTCGGTCGTCAAGAATGCGACGGCCGGAGCGATGTCCTCTGGCTGACCCTTGCGGTTGAATGCCTGCATGGGCACCACGTAGGCAAAACCCTCGTTGTGTGGGCCCGCCTTCACGCCTTCACTCTCGGTGAGGCCAGGGGCGACGGAGTTGACCGTAATCCCATCTTTGCCGAGTTCAGACGCGAGCGAGCGAGTGAAGCCGATGCTCGCGCCCTTGCCCGATACGTAGTGGTTCGCGTTCGGCGTCCCAGCAACGAACGTGTTGGAGGAGATATTGACGATGCGACCATAGCCAGCATCGGCCATGTGCCTCGAGACCGCCTTGGTCACCAAGAAGAGCCCATCAACGTTGACAGCCATGACGCGGCGCCACTCCTCGAAGGTGAGGTCCTCCCAGGCAACGAAGGGGACGATCGCCGCGTCGTTGACGAGAATGTCGATGCGGCCGTACGTTGCCATGACGTCGTCAACGAGACCCTGCACCGCTGCAGCGTCACTCACGTCGGTGCGGTGGAAGTGGCCCGAGAGCTCGGCAGCGACCGCTTCGCCCTTCTCAGCGTTCACATCGGCAATCACCACGGTGACATCGTTTTTCGCGATGCGACGTGCGATGGCCGCGCCAATGCCTTGTGCCGCTCCCGTGACGATCGCCACACGCCTTTCATGCTTCGACATAGTTCCTCTATTCCTTCTTCAATACACACAAATAGTTTGAAAAGGCGCTAGCCGCCGTAATACTCCGGAGCCTTTTTCCACTTCAGCCACGGCTCCATCTCGTGCGATGGGTAAATTTCTGCTCCGCGCGTGCGCCCGACGTAGCTGAGCTTGCGCAGCGAGTCCACACAGGCAGCGGGGTCGAGGTGGAATCCACCGATCACTTCGGCATCCAGAGCCTTGTACGTGTAGGCCGCGTCGCCAGCGAACAGCATGGCTGGCGAGTCACCCATCTCGACGAGCATGGAGTAGTGGGCGACCGTGTGGCCGGGCGTCTCGATGAGAGTGACACCGGGCACGACTTGGTACTCCCCAGAGATGAACTTGTATTTGGACTTGTCAAAGTGAAACGAGAGGTCCGAGTAACCGAGGCGCTCAAAGGGCTCGGGCACGAGGGCGTGCCGCAGTTCGTCCTTGTGCACCAAAATCTGGGCGTTGGTGAGGTACTTATTGCCGCCAACGTGGTCGAAGTGAAAATGCGAGTTGATGACGATGTCAATGTCTTCGGGCGTCAGCCCACATCGTGCGAGCTGCGCCGGGATGGTCTGCTCGGGCGTCTGCTCGGGCTTTTCGAACGGCAGCACCTCGTTGACGTGATCGAGGTCAAAGCCCGTGTCGAACAGGATGTTTGGGCCGCCATCGATCTGCACCAGCACGCTATAGACCGGGAAACGCACCTCGTTGCCGAGATCGTGGTGCCAGTGCACCTGCGAGCCATCGATTACCAAACTGCCGCCATCGAGCAGCGTGACCTTAGGGTCGGGCATCAGCATCCTCCTCATTGAGATACGACCACGAGCAGCGCTAAGTTCTCTCAAGCAGCGCAACATTTCTATCATGCTATGAGAACAGTTCAACGCCTGTCAACCGCAGCAAGCCCACGGCGCGGGCGGCCCGGTCGACGATCCGAGCAAACTCGGCCTTGAAACTTTTCTCACATAACGAGATAGTTGTATCAACATGCAATGCGCGAGTCAAAGGAGATTCATTGTGCCAGCTCAGACCACGAGGGCCGGGGTCATCCTCGCCGCCGCCGATGTATTTGGCCTCGCCACGTTCTACACCCAGGTGCTCGGCTTTGAGGTTTCGTCCAAATACGAGGATCCGCCATACATCATCCTAGAGAAGCAGGGCATGAGGCTCTCGCTCACCGAAGATGGCCATCGGGGCGACGACCTGCCCGAGTTCACCTTCCGAAGGGTCGCGTCGACAACCGAGCGACCCGTCTGCCTAGTGCTCGAGGTGGAGGACTGTGATGCAGTGCGTGCCGAGCTCACCGAGCACGACGTCAACTTCCGGTCCGAAACGTTCCGCCCTTCCTGGGGTGGCGCACGCTTCTTTCTGGCCGATCCCGAGAACAATCTCATCGAAATCGAGGAGCTGGCATGAAAACAATCGTTCTAGAAGCAAAAGAGAGCATCGGCATCCAGGACCGTCCGAACCCCAAACTCGAGTCGGCCTCCGACGCGATCGTTCGCGTCAGCCTTTCCGCCATCTGCGGAGCCGATCTCTTGCCCTACCACGGCCACACGCCGGGCTTCGAGTTCGGCATGATCCCGGGGCACGAGTTCGTTGGCGTTGTGACTGAAGTCGGCACCGATGTGATCGGCGTGAAGGTCGGCGACCGGGTCGTGAACACGAGTATGACCAGCTGCGGCGAGTGCGCGATGTGCGCAAAGGGTCGCTGGACTCAATGCGAATCGCGCGCCCTGTTCGGCTACTCGGGGGTGTACCCCAAGCTTGACGGCGGCCAGGCGGAGTATGTACGCGTGCCCAACGCCGCCCGCAGCCTCATGCCGCTCGCCGACTCGGTTGCGAGCGAGGACGCGCTATTTCTCGCTGACATTCTGCCGACCGGATACGCCGGGGTTGACGCGGCTGGCGTGACCGCTGGCGAGCTTGTGGTGGTGCAGGGTGTGGGCCCCGTCGGACTGATGGCAATCATGGTTGCTCTGCAGCGCGGCGCGCGGGTCGTCGCCATCGACGGTGTGCCGAATCGCCGTGAGCTCGCAGCAAAGCTGGGCGCCATCACCGCAGAGCCGGCCGAGGCGCGAGAGGTTGTTGCTCGCGAGAGCGCCGGCGACGGGGCCGACTGTGTGATTGAGGCTTCTGGCAGCATCCCCGCGCTCACGGAGGCCCTTCACCTGGCACGACCCCAGGGCAAGATTTCAGTGATCGGTGCTCACTTTGAGAACGACTTTCCGCTCGACAATGGTGTGATGTTTGAGAAGGAACTCACGTTGAAGTTCTGCATCGGTAATCCGTTCGAGACCCGCGAATTGCTCCTCGGCATGATCCAGTCGGGCGAGCTCGCGCCGCGTGAGGTCTTGACGCACGTCCTACCCTTCACCGAGGCTGAAGACGCCTACCGCAAGTTTGACAATCGCGAGTACGTGAAGGTCGCCCTCACTTTCGAGTAGCCCTCGCGCTTTGCAGATCAACCAACCGCAAAATAGGGAATCACAATGAAGTTTCGCAAGCTGACGACGACTATCGAAGAGATCGCGTTTGAGGGCGGCCGTCAGGTAGATCCGATCGCACGGGTCGCCATTGTGGCAGCGGTCATTGAGAACCCATGGGCGGGCCAGTCTTTTGTGGAAGACCTCGGCCCGGGGATCGCGAGCTGCGCCTCCGACCTCGGAGCGCTACTCGCGCCGCGGGTAATGGAAGCGCTTGGTGCCCCACTCGAGGCCTACGGGAAGGCCGCTATTGTGGGGCTGAACGGCGAGATCGAACACGGATCAGCATTGATTCACACCTTGTCGTTCGGCAATCATTTCCGCAACGCCGCAAACGCTACAACGTTGCTCCCCGCGGGCGAGAAGCGCGGCCCGGCCGGCATCATCTTCGACATTCCGCTCAAGCACTTCACCGACGCGACGGTGCGCTCGCACCATCAGACGATCGAGGTACGCATCTCAGACGCACCGCACGCCGACGAGATCGTCGTCGCGCTTGCGGGCGCGGCTCAGGGCCGGCCGCAGCAGCGTCTCGCGACGTTCGACTCGGCTGAAAAGTAGCGCGTCGAGCGCAAGTAGACCCCGGGGCAGTTAGTTGCCCGGGGCTTTACTATGCCGCCCGAAAGCCGGGCTGATCCTCGTAGACGGGCATGTCACTGTAGAACGCCCAGAGGTAGCAATAATCGCTGACAGGGTCGCTCGTCACGCTGCCAAGGCAGATCATGTCTCGGTATCGTTCGGTGTCGTTCTGCTCGTAATGCAGTCGGCATAGTACGCGAAACGTGTCGTCATCGATCATGCTCTCCGACGGCTTCCAGCACTCGACCTGTGTGACGGGCTCCGCGAGCTGCGAGTCCTTGGGGGCAATCTCGGCGAGCTGGGCGATGATTCTGCCATCCTCGCCACCAACGGTCGGAATCCCGCTCGCGCAACCGGCGAAGCTGAACACCGCGGCGGCGGTCACCAGCGCTAATACGCGCAACATAATCTTCTTCTTCATTCGGGCCTCACCCATCGCGGTCCTACCTCCGTTTCACAGTAGCGGCTTGGGCGTGAGCTCCAACGCCACCGCAACCGCATACCGATCGAGTGTGCAGTTTGACGTGGTCCGCCAGGGACCGCGACAGTACGGCTCCAGTCCGTCGTTCCATAAGACCGTGACCGGGCATTGGTCACGGCCGGGGCTCGCCAAAACGCTGGACGCCGGCGCCCGACCGTGCCACGCTTTTCTTCTGGCGGTTTTTCACCCGAGAACGCAGAGAAGCGATACGACCATGACCACACGACCCTGACGACACGACCATGACCACACGACGATGACGTCGGCAGACCTTTCACCCGCGACCGGCGTGGTTCCCGGCAGCCCGCAACTGAGCGATGCACAGCTCGAACGGATGCGCGGCTACGGCGTGGCAGAAGACGTCGCCACGGGAGACGTCAACTTTCGCTCCGGCGACCGAAGCTACGACTTGGTACTCGTCGATTCCGGCGAGATCGAGGTGGTGCGCGAGGCAACGCAAGACGCTCCGGAGGAACGGGTCGGGCGTCACGGCGCCGGGCGATTCATCGGCGAACTCAGCCTCCTCACCGGGCAAACGATCTACCTCACGGCACGCGCCAGCGAACCCGGCCGCATCCATCGCATCTCCCCCGACCGTTTTCGGCAGTTGATGGCCGAAGACACCGAACTCTCCGATCTGCTGCTTCGCACGTTTCGAACGCGACGCGACCTCATCCGTAACGGGCCGGCCGCACGCAGCATCGAGGTCTTTGGCACGCCCTGGTCTGCGGCCGGGTTTGCTCTGAAGTCCTACCTTCTGCGACTTGAGCTGCCGTACCAATGGATTCACGACGAGTCCGTCGCCGGTCTCGCGCTCGCCCGCACACTCGACATCAGCACCACCGACTCCCCTGCCGTGGTGATCGGCGACCAGGTGATTCGGAATGCCACGCCCGGCCAGGTTGCCGCCCGGCTGGGTCTCTCGCTGCCCGTCGGCGAAAGCGAAGACGTCGACCTCGTCGTGGTCGGCGGCGGGCCGGCCGGTCTTGCCGCGGCGGTGTATGGAGCGTCGGAGGGGCCTCAGCACCGTGGTGCTCGACGAAATCGGGCCGGGCGGGCAGGCAGCCGCGAGCTCGCGCATCGAGAACTACCTGGGTTTTCCGAACGGCATCAGCGGCGCGGAGCTGACCGCGCTGGCCACCGTGCAGGCCCAGAAATTCGGCACCCGCATGTACAGCCCGTGCGCAGTGATCGCCCTCACGATTGACGGTGAACGGATGTCGGTCACCCTCGAAGACGGTGCCGAACTGAACGCCCGCGCCGTGGTCGTGTCGACCGGCGCGCACTATCGTTCGCTGCCTCTGGAGCGGTGGGACGACTACGTCGGCATCGGAATCTACTACGCGGCGACCGAACTCGAGGCCCGGCTCATCTCCGCGTCGCCGGTGACGGTTGTCGGCGGAGCGAACTCAGCCGGCCAGGCGGCGCTGTTCTTCGCCTCGCGCGGGAGCGAGGTGTCGCTGGTGGTACGCGGGCCAGACATTCGGGCACGGATGTCGAGCTACCTCGTCGACCGGTTGGTCGTCGATCCGCGGGTGACGATCCATCAGTCGGCCGAGGTGTCTGGGCTGGAGGGAGAGGCGCGGCTGGAGCGGATCTCGATCACCGACCACTCGTCGGGCGAGACGCAGCCTCTGGAGTGTCGCGGGCTGTTCTGCTTCATCGGGGTCGAACCGGCGTCGTCGTGGCTGGACGGCATCGTGACCGATGACGAGGGCTTCATCAAGACGGATGTGCAGCTGGCCGCCGCAGATCTCGGCGAGGTGTGGTCGGCACTGGGGCGGGCGCCGCTGCCGTTCGAGACGAGCATTCCCCGCGTTTTCGCCGCAGGAGATGTGCGTCGAGGATCAATGAAGCGCGTCGCGGCCGCCGTGGGCGAGGGCGCGAGCGCCGTCGCATCCGTTCACGTGTCTCTGGGCGTGCGCACGGCCTGACGGTTCGCTGGGTCTGGGTCAGGTTGACAGGGTTGCAGGTTGACAGGGTTGCGCGTACTCTTGAGAGATGAGCATCCAGCAACCGGCCACGCATCCGATCGACAGTCAAACGCGCAAGCGTCTCCTCGAAGCGGTCTCCGTGAGGCTTGACGCTTTGGATGCCGGCCAAGTGACGGCCGGACGCGTCGACGAGCTCGCGGAGCGGATGGTCGCGGTGATCCCGCAGCCCAGCCCTTGGAACGACGTCCTCGGCCCGTTCTATTCCACGCAGGCCGTTCAACGCTTTCTCGGTGTGACCCGCCAGGCTGTGCAGAAGCGAGTCCGCTCCGGGTCTCTGGTGCGCGTGGTCACTCAGGACGGAACTTCGCTCTTCCCCGCGTTCCAGTTCCGCGACGCTCGCCCCGTGCAGGGGCTGCTCGAGGTGGTCGCCGAGCTGCGCCGGGGCACTACTGACGAGTACGCGATCGCACAGTGGCTGGCAATCCGCGACCCGGCCTCAGGGACATCGCCGCTTGACCGCATGGTTGCCGGCCAGATCGCCGCTGTGCTGAGCGAGGCGGCTCACACCGCGGCGGCTTGGGCCGCCTGATGGCACCTGCCCAGCAGCTGCCGGCACCGAATCGCCCACTGACCGGGTTCCCGGAGGCCATCATTCCAGACGGGACTCCTGTCTATCGTGCATTCAACGTCAGTCGCAGTCCCGGCTTCTACACCTCAGGGCGGGGAGGGCGCTTCAACCTCGTCACACCCCGCGGGACACTCTATTTCGCCTCCGACATCGACACTGCGGTCAGGGAGAAAGTCCGCGAAGCAGTCGTGACCTCTCGCATCATCTCGCGCGGCATGGCCGACAGTTTCCACGTCGCCGTGTTCAACGCCGACGGTGTGCGCGGCGCCGACCTCGCACACGTTGCAGCCGCCCGGTTCGGCGTTACCCGCGAGCTGGGGACGATGGATGACTACACCGTCACTCGCGCTTGGGCGGCCGCATTCGATGCGGAGGGCTTCGATGGAGTCCATTACGGTTCCCGTTTCACGACCCGCCAGGCTGCGGCATGGGCTGTCTTCGGGGCAGAGGGCGAAACCGACCTGTGCGCGACATCCGTCATCTCAGGAGATGAGGCCTGCCAGATCGCGCACATCACCGTCGCTGGGCCCATCGTCTCTGCGGAGTCCGCTGACATCCTCGAATAGCGTCGTGTGCACATTTTGGGCCCAGACCGCGGCCGATGGCGGGACCGCGGGGTTTGCCAGAGCGAATCGCTCAGGGACCGGATTCGCTCTCTGACGGGTCGCGCGTCGCCCTCGCCGTTATCGGCTCGTGCGAAACCGAATACCCGTGACCGTTCGAGGTGTGACCTCGAAGTAGTTCCACTTGTCGGAACCGGTCATGGTGGGGAGGTCGCTCACTCCCGAATCGAGGATCTGCGCCTCGTCGTTCAGTCGGTGCGCGTCACCACGGATGACCACGCTGAACCTTTTTCCGCCGTCTGTACCGTCGATCTCCACCGCCACTCCGGGCCGCTTGGTGAGACTGACGACCTTCGTACCTGGAGCGCTGCGGAAGAACAGCGACTCAGACTCCACGAGGTAGTTGATCGGAAAGATGTCGGCGCCGAGGTCATCGCACACGGCAAGGCGGGCAACGCGGTTGGCTGAAAGCAGCCGCCAGCATTCGGCCACATCGAGTGTTTCAGTGTCACCCACAGCAGCTGGTTCTTGGGGCGTGTGAAGGTACGGATTGACTGTCATGACTGAGCCCTCAGTTTCTGTCGGCGCGCGTCTGGGTGTGAGCGGCCCTCGATCGGGAACCGAGGTCTTGGGTGCCACAAATTCTAGCTGTTCTCCCTTTGGCGCGGACGGGGATCCGCTCGAAATCACGGCCGCGAGACGGGTTGCACGCACGACGAATGTCGAGACTGATTCGTTCGCCAGCGCCGCCGCTTGAACAATGCGACTCTCGCTGTCGGAGTCAATGCGGGCTTCGATCCTGCGTGTCTTCGCTGCCATGGTCACCTCTGAACAATTTGTGCGGGATTTGCACGGCGCTTTGCAGGGTGGAACGCTACGGGTGCAGCAGTTAGCCGGCGTGCAGGTAATCCCCGATGGCACGACGGATCGCTTCCGAGACGCTGATTTGTTCCTCAGCGGCGCGCAACAGTAGATCGCGTTTGAGTTCCGGATCGAGGCGAACGGATTCGACTGAGGACGCTGCTGAGCCCATCGCGGGTCGACCGCCGCGCCGTCGATGCAGAATTTCCTCGACGTCGTAGCCTTGTTCGGCTTCATCCGCCAGCGTTTCTATCATCGCGTCGGTAACGGGCGTGCCATCGGCCGTCCGTCCGTGTGTTGTCGACATGGTCACCATCCCTTCGGTAGCAGAACCCGGTACTTTACTCTCATCGGCATCGCATGGATCACCGCCGGGCCTTGCGGGCGATCCAACACAACCAACTCCATGAGCCTTCCGGCGTCATCAGTGCCGAGAACCAAGAATCGAGCTGGGTCTTCACCAATTTCGTCCACGACCAGCGCGTGACGCAGGACGTGTTGAATGCTCTCTCGCTCGACATCGTGCCGAAATGCCGACCGAAGAACTTCCACCTCAGTATCGTACTACGAAACTAATCCGATCACCGAGGTTTCTCTTGGAGCCGGTTTCGAGACGGCCCTGGCGGGCCTCCTCAACGAAGGGTTTCGAAACCGCGTACTAGGGGTGCAGCCGGGCTTCCCAGTCGTCCGGAACGCGTCCGGCTGGGCCGGGCGCCGGCTGGTCGACCGGACGGTGGTCGGGAGGTGACAGCACTGGGCCGGTGGCGAACTCGGCAGTCTGGTAGTTCCAGAACCAGTTCTCACCTGGTTCGAAGCTGCGAACGATCGGATGTCCCGTTTCGGCCGAGTGAGCAGTTGCGTGCTGCATCGGCGACGAGTCGCAGCATCCGATGTGCCCACACGCCGTACAGCGTCGCAGGTGGAACCACCACCCGGCGCTCTCGAGGCATTCAACGCACCCGGTGCCCGACGGGGCAGCGTTCTGGTCAGCGGTCTGGTCAGCGAAGCTGTCGCTCATGCAGCCGATTCTACGACGCCCGTCCTTCGCTGCTTGATCCTGCGCCGTCCTGAGTAGGGCCCACGCCGCCGGTTCCGGGCCTTCTGGAGGATCGACCGGCCGTGCCGGTGGGGAGCGAAGGGTCGAAACCTGCCCAGCCCGTTCACAACCCTGGCTGGAAATAGCAGCTGTTGTGCACGAAGGACGACGGTCGCGGGTCAGCGCCGTGGCTCGCGACCTCAAGCGGATCGCGAGCGGCTGGGAGAGCCGACTGGCGCGGATCACGGCGCTGGCGGTGGCAGGCGCCTCACGGGATGCGCGCCCCAAGGGATGCGCGACAAAGGACGTCCCGGTTCTAGTCGATGTCGGAATCCGAGAAATGCCACGGGTTGATCGAGGATGTCCGATTGGAAACGACAACACGACGATCGGATTGACCGTTTGAGGCCGACGTTATGTCGGCTTCGACAGTGTGATCGACGAGCGCTTCAACCGCATGCGCATAGCGTCGGATCGTCGAGAGCTTAGGATCGCTGTCGTATCGTTCGAAATACGCAACAGTGGCTTGGGTCACACCCATTCGATCAGCAAGATCTTGCTGCGTCAGACCCTTCGTCTTGCGCACCGCGATAAGGCTCGCGAGCAGGTCGCCATCGTTACCAGCGAGGATGCGAGCACGACGCTCCGTCGGAGTTTCCGACTCCAGACCGAGAAAATCGTCCTTCGGGTTCATAGAGTAAAGTCTATATCACGCGCCAGCGACTGCCAAGAGCCTGTCTGTTAGGTATGGCCCCAACGGGCCGGCCGACCCGTCCAATATCGGGTTTCTGCGAAATCAATCTCAGAATTCTGCAGTCGATTCGTCTCGCGCGAGTCGCGCCCGAGTTCTTTGCGGTGAATATGAACCGAGACGACGCACGCCGGTATCTCAACGGGCTCGACATGGTACATGCGAACCAGAAAACTGAGTAGCCATCAAACAGACTCTCGAACCGCGCCATGAGCGTCGGCTCTTCCGGAATCTGGTACCAGTGAAAGCGAATAGGCGCGTTCCCAGGATCACAACAGATCGACGAGCTCATCTCAACACGATCAATCGGGTTCATGTCGGGGATCCTATTCGTCGCCACCGACGTGAAGGGACCAGACGCACGGAACGAGCGCATTGCGTCACCAGAAATCCCCGCCGTGTTGGCAATTCGAATAGCGCAGGCGCCGCCGTGAGGGGACGCAAAGTGCTCGTGAATGGGCGGCTGTTTGAGCGCACTTTGCGTCCCCTCACAGAACAATGCAGGCGATCAATGCGACGCTCGCCTCAGACCGGCTCCGGCAGCCGAAGCAATGCGCCCTCGTGCCGGCACGTCGTGGCAGCGATGAGCATGGCCTCATCGAGAATCCGACCCCACTGGATCGGCGGGACCTCCGACCCGCTCGCCAGCGCGGCCACAAACGCAGCCAGGCAGGCATCCCCCGCCCCCATCGTGTCGACGATCGGGCCGGGCAGCACCGCAATGTCAGCCCGCGCCTGCACGCCGGTCGCCGTGGAGACATCCGCCCCGTTCGCCCCACGCGTCGCCAGCACCACCGCGGCCCCGACGTGCAGCAGGTGATCGCGCACCGGCGACAGCGCCTGGCCGTAGAGCAGGGCCGCGTCTTCTTCGCCGAGCTTGGTCAGCAAGCTCAGCCCGGCGAGCTGCTCGAAGCCACGCACGAAAGCGCTTCGATCGTGCAACATGCCAGACCGCGGGTTCGGGTCGATAATGACGCGACCACGCGAGTGACGGATGCTGTCGGCCAGCCGGCACGCCTGCTCTTCATCATCGAAGGGAAAACAGGTCACGACGATGAAGTCCGCGGCCGCGATGGCCTCCCGCTGAGCACCGTCGAATTCGATGCGCCGATGGCGGGCGGCGTCATTGAAGACGTAAACCGGCTCGCCGTTCGTGCGATCGGAAACGGCGACCGACGTGCCGCGATCGCCGATGGTGGCCAGGAACCCGACGTCGAACGACCGCAGGTGCTCTCGCACCAGCTCGCCGTCGACATCCGCTCCGACCATGCCGATCAGTGTGCTGCGAATGCCGAGCACACCGAGCCCGACGGCAACGTTGAGGGCGGCACCCCCGGCGAAGCGTTCGACATCCGTGCCGTTTCGGAACTCATCGATCAACGCGTCGCCGATCACCACGACGGAACGCGCGTCACTCATTCGGTCGGATCTCGCCAGACCCGCGCACGATGAGTGTCGTCGGCACGACATAGGTCTGGTCTGCCGTGGTGTCGCCGTCGAGCTTCGCGAGCACACGCTCGGCGGCCAGCGCACCGATGCGCTGCGGATTCTGCGCCACGACGGTGATGGCCGGGTCGAGCAGGTCGGCGAGCGCAATGTCGTCGAAGCCGACCAGTGCGATGCGGTGGCCGGCGTCGTTGTCGCGCAGGCTTCTGATGGCGCCGGTCGTGATCAGGTTCTGGCTGCTGAAGATGGCCGTCGGCGGATTGCCGCTGGCGAGCAGGTCGTCAACAGCCTGGCGCGCGGCCTGCTCGTCGACGATCCCCCCTATGACCTGCGCGTCGTTCGAGGAAATGCCTGCACGACCGAGCTCGTCGCGATAGCCGCGGCGACGTTCGCGCATGGTCCAGATGTCTTCACGGTCGCCCAGGAACGCGATTCGGGTGTGCCCGTGCTCGATGAGATGGCGCGTCGCAACGGCCGCACCGTTCGCGTTGTCGCTGACGACGGCATCCGCTTCGACTCCGACGGGTTCACGGTCGACGAAGACGATCGGCGTGCCGTGCTCGAGCTCTGGCAGCAGGTAACCCTGGCTCTTGCTCGCGGTGGTGAGAATCAAGCCGTCGACTCGGCGGCGCAGGAATGTCGAGACGATGCCGCGCTCTCGCGTCGGGTCGTCGTCGAGGCTGGAGGCGAAGACGGCGATGCCCTTCTCCGCAGCTGCGTCTTCCACGGCTCGGTGGATCGCACCGGAGAACGGGTTCGCCACACTGCCGACGAGCAGGCCGAGGGTCTGGCTTCTGCGGTCGGCCCTGCGCAGGTTTCCGGCGTGGATGTCTGGCTCGAAATTCAGTTGCCTGGCCGCATCGCGCACCTTGGCGATGGTGGCCGCTGACACGTTCGGCTCGCCGTTGACAACCCGAGAAACAGTTTTCACGCCGACCCCGGCGAGGGCGGCGACATGCCGCATCGTCGCCCGCGGTTTCGCGGTGACCGGGTCGTGATGAGGCGTTGATAACGATGTCACGGATTGTGCTCCATTTCAGAACGTGACTTGACTATATAGGCATTCATGATCTAGACCTAGCTAATGACATCGTTGTCAGGGATCGACAGATCCCCCGACCAAGAGGAAGTTCAATGTTGATTCCCAGCACGCCAAACACGTTCAGGCGGCGCCTCGCAACCGCGGGTGCCATCGTCGCAGTGGCCGCTTTCGGTATGACCGCCTGCGCCAGCGCCGACACCGCAAGCACCACGCCGGGAGGCGAGGGCGGCGACGACGAGATCGGCGTCACGCTGATCGTCAAGACCACGACCAACCCGTTCTTCGTCGCGATGGAAGACGGCGCAAAAGCTGCGGCCGAGAAGGCAGGCGTCAAGCTCACCCTTGCCGCAGGCAAGGAAGACGGCGACGAAGACACCCAGATCCAGGCCATCGAGAACGCAATCTCGAAAGGCGACAAGGGCATCCTGATCACGCCGAACGGCCCGTCGGTGGTCGACGCCATCCAGAAGGCCAGGGATGCCGGCCTCTACGTGATCGCCCTCGACACCGCGCCAGACCCAGCCGACGCCGTCGATATCACCTTCGCCACCGACAACCGGGCAGCCGGCAACGCCATCGGCGAGTGGACCGCCGCCCAGCTCGACGGGGAGACGGCCACCATCGCAATGCTCGACCTCTTCGACGACAAAGTCGTCTCGGTCGACTACAACCGCGACCAGGGCTTCCTCGAAGGCATGGGCATCGACGTCGCCGACGAGAACACCAACGGCGATGAGGCCAAGACCGGCTCATACAGCGGCGGCGACTACGTGATCGTCGGCAACGAAGCGACCACCGGAGCAGAAGACGGCGGGCGCACCGCGATGGAGACGCTGCTCTCACAGAACCCCGACATCAACGTGGTCTACACGATCAACGAGCCGGCTGCCTATGGCGCCTACCAGGCCCTGCAGGCCGCCGGCATGGAGAAGGATGTTCTCCTGGTCTCGATCGACGGCGGCTGCGCCGGAGTCAAGAACGTCAAGGAGGGCATCATCGGTGCCACCAGTCAGCAGTACCCGGTGAAGATGGCCGAGCTGGGCGTCGAGGCGATTGCGAAGCTCGCCACCGACGGAACCAAGCCGTCGACGACGGCCGGCCTCGACTTCTTCGACACCGGAGTCGCCCTGGTCACCGACACCCCCGTCGACGGGCTCGAAAGCATCGACAGCTCAGCCGCAACCGAAATCTGCTGGGGCCAGTAGTCGCATCCGTTTGAACCGGGGTGAACTGGTCACGTGAGCATCCGTTTGCGTGACCGGTTCACCCGCCACCCTCGCGTCGCCGCGTGGCGCCGCACACCTCGACCGCACGCATCCGCCCGACACCACCAGGAGTCCTCGTGAGTCAGCAGACCACTCAGTCGCATCCGCAAACCGGCCCTCACGACCTCGCGTCGGAGTTTCTCGATCGGCAGACGCCGCTCGACCGTGTTCGCAACCTGCTCCACCGTTACCCAGCCATCAGCCCGGCCATTGTGCTGGTGCTGGCCGTCATCGTCTTCGGCTTCCTCAACGAGCGTTTCCTCAACCCAGCCAACCTGTCGCTCATCACACAGCAGGTTGCGGTCGTCGGCACCCTTGCGGTGGCGCAGACCCTCATCATCCTGACCGCGGGCATTGACCTCTCGGTCGGCGCCATCATGGTGCTCACCTCGATGGTGGTCGCCCAGACGGCAACGAACAACGGCATGCCAGCCGTGATCGCCTTGCTGCTGGGGCTCATCGTCGGCCTGGCGGCGGGTGGCCTCAACGGCATTCTCGTGACCCGCCTCAAGCTGCCGCCGTTCATCGTCACCCTCGGCACGCTGAATATCTTCGTCGCCCTGACGCTGCTGTACTCGAACGGCGCGACGGTGCGCGGAACCGACATGCCGGCGCTTCTCACATGGACCGGCACGACCTTCGACGTCTTCGGCGTGCGCATCAGCGTTGGTGTGGTGTTGATGCTGATCCTCTACGTGGTCATTGCCTTCGTGCTCGCGAAGACCGCCTGGGGTCGCCACGTCTACGCCGTCGGCGACGACAAGGAGTCGGCGCGACTGGCCGGTATCAGCGTGAACCGCGTGCTGATGAGCGTGTACCTCGCTGCCGGCGTCATCCTGGCGATCGGCGCGTGGATTCAGATCGGGCGCACCAACGCGGCGAGCCCGAACGCCGGCGCAGACCTGAACCTCGACTCGATCACGGCGGTCGTGATCGGCGGCACCAGCCTCTTCGGCGGTCGTGGCACCATCTGGGGAACCCTGCTGGGCGCCCTGATCGTCGGGGTGTTCCGCAACGGGCTCTCGCTCGCAGGGCTCGACGTTCTTTACCAGACCCTCGCCGTTGGCGTGCTGATCGTCGTGGCCGTCTCCGTCGACCAGTGGATTCGAAAGGTACGCAAATGACTCTCACCGAAGAGACGACGCCGGCCGCAGGTGGCCCTGCGCGCACGCCCATTCTCGAGGCGCGCTCGCTCGTGAAGACGTTCGGCCGGGTGGTCGGGCTCGATGGCGTGAGCCTCGAGCTCTACCCGGGTGAAGTGTTGGCCGTCATCGGCGACAACGGCGCTGGCAAGTCCACGCTCATCAAATGCCTGACCGGTGCCGAGATTCCCGACGAAGGGTCGATCTTTCTTGACGGGAAGCCGGTCAGCTTCAAGCGTCCGCAAGACGCTCGTGCTGCCGGCATCGAGACCGTCTACCAGAATCTGGCTGTCTCGCCTGCCCTCGACGTCGCATCCAATCTCTATCTCGGTCGGGAGGTGAGAAAGGCCGGAATTCTCGGTGCGCTCTTTCGCGTCATGGACACGAAGGGCATGCGTCAGTCGGCCCGTGCCGAATTGAACGAGCTGGGGATTTCGACGCTGCAAGACGTGACCGTGCCGGTCGAGAACCTGTCTGGCGGCCAGCGCCAGGCGGTCGCGGTGGCGCGTGCGGCGGCCTTCGGGTCGAAGGTTGTGGTTCTCGATGAGCCGACAGCGGCGCTCGGCGTGCGCGAGTCGAACCAGGTGTTGCAGCTGGTTCGCAACCTGCGTGACAAGGGCATTCCGGTGATTCTCATCAGCCACAACATGCCGCACGTGTTCGATGTCGCCGACCGCATCCACATCCAGCGCCTCGGAAAGCGCGCTGCGACGATCACGCCGCAGTCGCACTCGATGACGGATGCCGTGGCGATCATGACGGGCGCGGCGACCGCCTGAGTGGCGGCGCTTGCTCGCCGAGCGTCGCCGTTTGCGCCGAGAATCGCCGGTGCTGCAGCGATTCTCGGCAGCAGCGGCGATTCTCGGCGAGGCGTCGGGCCCAGCAGGCGGGCGGAATTGCGCAACTAGACAGCGCGTCAGGGACTCATCGGGGTGATGAAGACCTTGTCGGCAACGCCGGCAGCCTGGGCCTCGAGCGCCTCCGAGAACCGGTCGAGAGAAAAGAATGCCGCATTCAGCCGATCAAGCCGTAACTCCCCCAGCATCGCCACAGCCCGCTGGTGGGTGTACGGGTTGATGACCGATCCGACGATGCTCAGTTCCTTCTGGAAGATGTCACGCGGTGAGATCTGAGCGAAGTCCCCCGGCTTGCTCACCCCGAACACCATGATGCGCGCACCGCGGCCCGCGGCCGCGACGGACTGCTCCACGATCCGGCCAGACCCGACCGCGTCAACAACCCGCCGGTATCCACGATGCTCGACAATCGACTCGAGTCGCTGCATGTCGGCCTCGTCGCCCGGGTCCAGCGCCACGTGCGCACCCATGCGCAACGCGAGCTCGCGCCTTCGCGCCGACGGCTCAACCACCACGATCGGCGTCAAGCCGCTCAGCCGCGCAAGGGAAACCAGGATGGCTCCCGCCGGTCCGCATCCGTATATCAGAATCGATTCACCCGAGATCGCGTCCAGCTGATCCATCGCATGAATGCAACATGCGACCGGTTCGGCGAGCGCACCGATCCACGGCGGGGTGTCATCCGGCAACCGGTAGAGGATGCGCGTTGGCACCACCATCCGCGTCGCCATTCCACCGTCGAGCTTGACGCCATACCCGCGCTTGCTGTCGCAGAGATGCTCCCTGCCCGCCCGGCAATAGGAGCAGCGCGTGCAATAGTCATGCGGCTCAACGGTGACAAGATCGCCGACCGCGATGCCGTCGCTGTCCCCCATGATTTCGACCACCCGCGCACAGACCTCGTGCCCGAGCACCACCCCGGGCGCTGCTTCGAAGTGCCCGGCCACGATGTGAGCGTCAGTGCCGCAGACACCGACAGCCAGCGGCTCGATCACACTCTCGCCATCGCGAGGCAGACTCCTGGGCTCCTCGGCAAGGGTCACATCATTGATCCCGTTGAAACGCAACGCGGTCATCTGGTCCGTCGTCATTCCGCACCCTCCTTCAGTAGACCCGTCAACCGGTGAATGTGCCGACGGGCAGCCTGCTCGCTGCCCTCCGGCTCTCCGGTGACGAGCACATCAAAAATAGCTCGGTGTTCCTCGACCGCCTGCTTCATGCCGCCGCTGACACTCGTCGACCGCATCGCAACGGCGACCTGCGCCTGAATCTCATCCAGCATCCGCAAGATGGTCGGGCTCCCTGCTGTGCGCCGAATCTCGAGGTGAAACGCCGCATCAACTTCGATATGCCGCAAAAAGTCACCGCGCCTCGCAACCTCGTCGTGCTCGCGAAGTATCCCCAGCATCCGTTGCCGCTCGTCTGTCCCGAAGCGCGGCGCGGCCAGTCGCGCGGCCATGCCCTCCAACGCTTCGCGTGCCTCGTAGAGACTGACCAACGCCGCCGGCGTGAACCTGGTCACGACGGCGCCGCGGTTGTGGGTCTCCTGGGCCAGGCCCTCGCCGACGAGACCCATCACTGCCTCGCGAACAGGGCTGCGGCTCACGTCGAGTTCGCGCGCAATGGCGGGAACCGAGAGGCGAGAGCCCGGTTTCAGTTTTCCGCTGACGATCCGAAGGTGGAGAACCTCGTATACCGCGGAGCTGGCCTTCATGAGCGCACACGCCCCCCACTCGCTGATTGAGCCGACTGCAGCGGCTTAGCCGGCCACACTGCTTGCCCGCTCGGGCTGGGGCGCCAGGAATGCCTGCACGAACTCACGGTACTGCGAGGCGATCATGGCCTGGGCTTCATCCCGACGCTCGGGCTCGGCGATATTGAGCTGCACGGCGTCCCACCAGATGCTTCGGCCGATGGCGAATCCGATGAAACCGCCTGCAGCAGCCCGGCCGAGCCAGCCCTTGACCGTGTCAGAAGGAGCACCTGCACCAAGCAGAATGCACTCGCTGTCTTGCTCCCTGGCGATTCGCACCGCGGCATCCGTTGACTCGACGGAATCCTGATGCTCCAACTTCCAGAGATCGACACCCACGCGAGCGCCGATCTCCTCCATCGCCTGGCGCGTCAGAAGGGGTCGCAGCTCGCTTTCGAAGCGAAGCACGTCACCGTCGACGGCGTGCAGCTGGCTCTGGGTCGGCGGAACCAGGAGCTCGAACAGGAACGTTGCACCGGCGTCGCGACTGATGCGGGAGGCTTCAGCCAGCCGCTGCAGTTGCACGTCGTTCTGGTCGGCGTCGTCTTCGGTGTTGTACCGAACGAGCACCTTCGAGAATTCCGGCTCAAAGCGGGCGAGAAACCCGGCCAGATCGTCTGGCTCGGTTTCGTAGAGTGCTCGCCCCGCCCGCTCAATAGGCATGGCCAGACGGATGCCGCCTGCCGTCGCCCGCTCGGCTACCCCGGCACCCAGCTGTTCGTCGACAAGTATCGCGGCCGAACTGTCGCCGGCCGTTCGTGCCTGCAGCAGACCGTCAAGAACGAGGTGCTTCGCCTCGGTGGTGATAGCTCGCTCAGCCGGGGTGACGCCGCCGGTGTGGCCGAAGAGGGCTTTGGTCAGCCACGGTCGCTGGTCGACGGCGAGTATGAACAGTGGGGTGGGTGCGGTCACGAAACTGGCTCCTGGTTCTCATGCGGTCTGGTGGTTGTGGCACGGTTCTCGTGCGTGACGTATGGCTTGATGTACTCACCAGAGGTGAAGCGCTCGAACGTCTGGGGCAGCTCGTCGAGCGTTGTGGCCGACATGATTGCGTTCTGCAGCCGGGCGCCGTGGCGCCGCAACAGCTCCCAGTTCGCGTCGAGTTCGGCGTGCGGAAAGTAGAACGACCGCACAGTGAAACAGTCGGTTCTTCGCCACCGGGGGTTCGCCGGCATCGAATACGGTTCATTGGACTCGCCAAGGGCCAGGATGGCGCCGCCTGGTTCGGTCACGCGCTGCGCCAGTTCCCGGCCGGATGCCGAGCCACTCACTTCGACGGCCATCTGAAACTGGTTGACGGTGTCGAGGTCGGTCGCCGGGGCGGCCCCGAGTTCCAGCGCCATCTGCAGGCGTTCCCGGTTCGGGTCGAACGCGTAGACCTTCTCTATGCCGAGTTCCTGAGCGACGGCGATCACGCCGAGACCCAACGGTCCGCACCCGATCACGAGCGCGGAGCTCACGTTTCCTTCCTGGGTACGGATACCCATCCGCAGGCCATGGGCCGCGGTACCGATCGTGTCGAGGCCGAGCACAGCGACCTCGAACGAGATGTCGTCTGGTATCGGGAAGGCACACTGCGCCGGGATGTCGACCAGGTCGGCGAAGCCACCGTCGACCTGCCAGCCGATCAGTTGTTCAAGCTGGAAGCAGCGGTTGGTCTGACCCTGCAGGCACGCCTTGCACTCACCACAGAAGACGGGAATGTAGACGAGCACACGCGCGCCGGTTTGCGGGTCGCCGACGGCGGCAGAGTCCACAACAGTGCCAGCCAGTTCATGGCCTGGAACGACCGGCGATCCGCTCTGAAGGAGGCGCTTGTCCGATCCGCACAGCGCGCACACCGCCACCCGCACCCGCAGCCACCCCTCCTTCAGCGGAGGCATCACCACATCTTCGAACTCGATAACACCGTCGCCACGGAACCTGGCCACTCGATTGGTTGTCATTTCACTGCGCCTCCGGTCAGTCCGCGGATCAGCCAGCGCTGGGCAACGATCGCCAGGATCAGCGCGGGCAGTGAGATGAGGGTGCTGGCAGCCATCAATCCGCCGTAGTCACCCGCGCCCTGCCCGATGAAGTTGAAGGCGATCACCGGCAATGGCATCGTGTCGGCGTTGGCGAGCGCCAGCGCGAACAAGAAGTAATTCCACGAGAAGATGAAACTCAGCGTGATCGCGACCGAGAGCCCGGGCGCCACCAGCGGCAGCACAACCTGCACGAATCTCTGCCACACGGAGCATCCGTCGATCATCGCGGCCTCCTCGAGGCTGCGGGGGATCTCTTCGAAGAACGGCACCAGCAGCCAAATGCACAACGGCAACGTGATGATCAGATGCGCCGCGATGAGAAGCAAGAAGTTCAGCGCATCGTTCGACGGCGCCCCGACCGCGATCGAGAGCACAAACAGTGGCACAACGAACATCACGCCTGGCGCCATCCGGGCGAGCAGGGTGAAGAACCCCAGTCCGGCCAGCTTCCTGCGCACCACCACATAGGCCGCAGGCACCCCGAGAATCAGGCCGAGCAGCGTCGACCCGCCCGCGATGATGAAGCTGTTGCGAATGTAGTAGACGAAGTCGAAGCGCTCGAAGAGGTTCACGAAGTTCGACAGCGTGAGCGGCGTCGTGAAATCGAAAATGCTGCCGGTGATGTCGATATTGCGACGGAAGGCCGACCACAGCATGAACAGCACTGGCACAAAGAAGATCAGTGCCGCAACCACGTAGCCCACGTAGACCAGGGCGATCTTCCGGCGTTTCTGTTTCACAGCACTTCTACTCGGCATTGGACTGCTTCCCTCTCAGCCAGGTGAATGCGCCGGCAACGATGATCACCAGAAAGAACAGGCTCAGCTGCAGCGCCGCCGCATAGCTCGGGTCCTGGTCGATGAACGCGGCTGTGTAGCCGTACACGTTGAGGGTGTTCGTCGCGTTCACCGGCCCTCCCTGGGTCATGATGTACACGGTGTCGAAGAAACGCACCAGGTCGACGGTGCGCAGCAGCATCGCCACAGTCAGCACCGGGTAGAGCAACGGCAACCCCACGAACAGCGCCTTCTTGATGCTTCCTGCCCCGTCGATCACCGCCGCTTCGAACGGCTCAGAAGGCAGAGAACGGATGCCCGCAGCAATGATCAGCGCCATGAACGGCGTCCACTGCCAGATGTCGACGATCGCAATAGACCACGGCGCCATCTCGCGGCTTCCCAGCCACACCACCGGGTCTATCCCGATGGCCTCAAGTAGCTGGTTCGCCGCCCCGAGGGTCGGATCGTAGATCAGCAGCCAAACCAGCGCCACCGCCACCGAAGCAGTGATCGCAGGAATCAACATCAGTCCCTGAAAGATGGCACGACCGGGAACATCGATGCTCAAAAGGTAACCAAGAGCCAGTCCGCCGACCGTCTCCACCACCAGGCACAACACGAAAAGAAAGAGCGTCACCCGAATCGAGTTCCAGAACTCCGGTTCGGCGAACATCGTCTGAAAGTTCGCCAAGCCGACGAAGCCGCTGTTCGACCCGTCGATCTTCCGGTCTGAGAGCGACAGCCAAATCGTGTAGAGAACCGGAAGCACCACAAGCAGGATGGTGACGATCAGCGCCGGCCAGATCAGGGGCATCACGCCCCTCGCCACCGGCTCTGGGGCAAAGCGCCCCCGTCTCCGCTGCAGCGACGGTCGTGCCGCTGCAGCGGATTCGGTTTTGGTGGTGGAGAACACAGTCACCGGCTCACTTGGTGTCGAGGAGCGGCGTGAGCCCCTCCTGAATTTCGGCCGCGGCCTGTTCTGCGGTGATCTCACCGAGAATGGCCTTGCCAATTGCGTCGCCGATCACCTTGCGCATCGCGGGAGCCTCGGCACCGACCGGCCCGACCTCGACAAACCCGTTGGCCTGGATGTCGGCGACGGCCTCGCCCCATTCCTTCTTGGCATCCGTGTCGAAGGTGTCGGTGTATTCGGGGTCAGCGGCAACGGAGTCACGAGGAGGGGCGATCTCGCCCTCGGTCAGCGCCAGCTGAATCTCTGGTGACGTCGCCCACTGCATGAACTCCCACGCGGCATCCTTCGACTCGGAGAACGGCGACATGCCGATACCCCAGGAAAGCGCCGTCGGCGCCGCCTCGACGGAACCGGCCGGAATCGGCGCTACGCCCACCTGGTCTACGACTGTCGAACTTTCACCGATGACGCTGTTCAGCTCGTTGCTGGATTCGAGTTCCATGGCGACCTTGCCCTGGGCAAAGAGGTTGGAAGACTCGGTGAAGGAGTAGTTGATCACTCCGGGAGGGCCGCAGTCACGGGCGAGCGTGGCGTACTCGTCGATCGCCGTTGCGGCAGCCGGGTCATCGAAGTTCGCCTTTCCGTCGGTCGTCCACGACAGACCTTCACCGTGGAAGAACGGGCCGAAGGTGAACGGGATGGCAGCAGAAGCGCCTCGAAGGGTGATCGGGATCATGCCGTCGCCCTGTTCTTTGATGGTCTTGGACACCTCGATCAGTTCTTCCATGGTTCCCGGAACCTTCAGTCCAAGCTCGTCGAAGACGTCTTTGCGGTAGTAGAGGACGGGGCCCTCGACGTTGATCGGAAGGGCGATGGTGGCGCCGTCTGCCTGCATTCCGTCCATGGCACCCGGCGAGAAGTCGGTCGCCTTGTAGTCCTCTGGTGCGCTCTCCAGGTAATCGTCAAGTTCTTCGTAGTAACCGGAAGAGGAGAACTGAGGGCCTTCCCTGGATGGCAGTGTCATGTAGACGTCCATGGCGTTGCTCTTGGACTGCAGGTTCAAGAGAATTTTGTCCCTGGCCTGCTGCTCGGCGAACGTCTGCACCTTGACCTCGATGCCGGATTCCTTCTCGAACTCGGGGATGAGCGGTTCGAGTGCTCGCTGCCACGGGTGGTTGGAGAGCACAACGGTGATGGTTCCCCCGCCTTCTGCATCACCTCCGCCCGCGTTGTCGCTCGGGCTGCCGCAGGCGGCGATCGACAGGACCATCCCGAGCCCGGTCAGTATGGCCAGGGACTTTCTGGTTGTTTTCTTCATGATTTCTCCTTTGAAGGTGAAGATGCTTGTCACGGGTGTGAAAGCGGTGTTCGGATGAGCGGGTCAAGCCAGTCATAGAAAGTGGAGAGTTGTTGTGGGTCGCTTTCGCGCCACATTTCCGGCACCGCGCGCACGTGGCCGGCAACAGTCCCGAGCGAAATCGGCGTGAATGAGGCCACGTATGTCTCAGGGGCGGCGGTTGCAGAGTCGGCGACCTCGATTCCCACCATGACGTCGGTGTGTTCGCCGCTGGTCAGCCAGGTGGCGGCGATCGCTCCGACTGTCTTCGCCTCTTCGGCGTCAACCGCACTGATTGCCGTGGACGCGGATCGTTGGAGCGTGCCGATGACCTCCCCGCGCGCCGCGAAGCCGAGGTTCTCGCGAACCTCGCCGGCCAGCACCCGGGAGATGCCGCCTTGGATCAGGCGGGTGTGGTTCGTGTCATGCACCGGCTGGAGCGTCAGTTCGGGTGCCACACCTTCGCTCACGACCACGAGTGCACGACCGCGTTGTTCGACGATGTCCTCCACCCTGGCGAGGAAATGCGGAAGCTCGAATGTCGTCTCCGGTATCAGAACCAGATCTGCCGCGAACTCCGGGTCGTGCCGGGCGTAGCTCGCGGCCAGAGCGAGCCAGCCGGTCGACCTGCCCATGGTCTCCACGATCCGCACCGGCTCGACGTTTCCCATCGCGGACTGGTCGCGCGCGAGATCTGTGACGGTGCGCGCGAGATAGCGCGCCGCGGATGCAAACCCCGGCGTATGGTCGACGCCGACGATGTCGTTGTCGATGGTCTTCGGAATGCCGACGCAGCGCAGCGCCATGCCCCGAGCACTGGCGGTCTTAGAGATCGCCTCGAGGAGTGCCATCGTGCCGTTGCCGCCGATGATCGCGAGGCCGTCCACCCGGTGGCGCACGAGGGTGTCGACCATGGCGCTGAGGTCGTTCTCCCCCACCGAGAAACGCCCGCCGCCGAGCCAGGAACCGACCCTCTGCAATTCTGAACTTGAGACATCCGCTCGGGTGATCGCTCTGACCCTGTCGTTCAGCAACCCGGTGGCACCCCCGAGAATCGCCACCACATCGTTGCCGACGGATGCCGACAAAAAGCCGTCGAGGCTGCGATTGACCACCGCAGTCGGGGCGCCGGTTTGGGCGATCGCGAGGCGCATGATTAGACCCGCACTTCCGCGACGGTGTGAAAGGACTGGAACGCTTCCAGACCCTTAAGCCCGCCTTCGTATCCCATGCCGGAGAGCCCGAGGCCGCCGAATGGTGCACCCGGGTAATTCGGAGTGGCGTTGTTGATTCCGATGATTCCAGCGCGCATCCGCTCTGCAACCCCCCGAGCGCGATCGAGGTCGGTGCCGCACACGTAGCCGGCCAGGCCGTAGCCCGTTGCGTAGTGCAGGGCGAGCGCCTCCTCGACGTCGTCAAAGACGTGGATGCCGGCGGCCGGCCCGAAGACCTCTCCGGCGAAGAGTGCCGAATCGAGCGGAACGTTCTTCACGAATTGCGGTGAGACATAGTTGCCGGCGGAAGGAACCGACCTGCTCGCGACCAGGGCTTCTCCACCCTCGCGGATCGCGTCATCGACCAGGCGGGTGATACGTGTCGGGTCCTGTGCCGGTGCGAGCGGGCCAAGGTCGATGTCGGCCTCCCGCGGGTCGCCGATCGTGAGGGCTGCGGTCTTCTCGGTCAGGAGCGAGAGGAACTCTTCGCTGATCGAGCGAGCCAGGAACACCTGGTTGGCCGCGATGCATGACTGCCCGTTGTTGCGGAACTTGGCGATCATCAGGGTGTCGACGGCGTGCGCGACGTTCGCGTCGCCCAGAACAACGAAGGGTGCGCATCCGCCGAGTTCCATCACTGCCGGGAGGAACCGATCGGAGACCGCTGCCGCGACGAGGCGACCGACGCGGGTGGAGCCGGTGAAGGTGACGGCGCGCACCCGCTCGTCGGCGAGCCACAGGTCGGCCACCTCGTCAGGGTCTCCAAGAACGGTGTTGACGACACCGGTTGGGAGATGTTCGTCAAGCAGCCGGGCGAGCACCATGGAGGAGAGCGGGGCGAGCTCAGACGGCTTGAAGACGGCGGTGCAGCCGGCCGCCAGCAGCGGCGCGATCTTGCGTGCCGGGATGGACACCGGGAAGTTCCAGGGCGTCAGTACCGCAACCACGCCGAGCGGGCGGGGTGAGACGCGGTGTGTGAAACCGGGGACCGCGCGAAATTCTTCTTCTGCCTGGTTCTCGAGGAGCTGCGCGAAGGTGGTGAAATACACGGCAGAGAGTTTCAGCTCTGCGGCGGCTTCCGGGGTGCGCTTACCAGTCTCGGTGGTGATCAGCCCGGCCCACTGCTCGTGGTTTGCGGCGTCGGATAGTCCGGCTGCGATCCGGCGCAACGCCGTGGCCCGTTCTGCGGCTGGGGTCGCGCTCCACGTCGGAAGGGCACCTTCTGCGGCGCGCACGGCGGCGGCCGCATGGTCAGCGTTGCCGTATCCGACCTGGGCGATGGCCGTGTTGTCGGTCGGATTGAGGAGCGTTCGGTGCTCGAGGCCTTCAGAGACAACCGCACCATTGATCCGGACTCCGGACGCCTGGCTCAGCACGCCGGCAACCCAGTCTTCGCCGAAAGTGGTTGCGGTCGATGGGGATGATTCGATGGTCACAGGGTCTCCTCAAAGTCGGACAGTGATTCAAAGTCGATGTGCACGCCCAGGCCCGGGCCTTGCGGAACGAGTACGGTGCCGTGATCGGTCAGCACGTGGCCGATGGGCTCCCTGAGGCGATTGGAACGGATGTCCCACTCGACCCACGGGGTGGTGGGATTGGCGGCTGCGACCTGCAGCGTCGCCGCGGTGGCGAGGGCGCCGTTGTACAAGTGGGGCGCGACAAGAGTGCCTCGCGGGGCCGCGTACTGCACCACTCGCCAGTAGTCGGTCACGCCGCCGACCTTGCTCACGTCGGGCTGCACAATACGGATACTGGGCTGGTCGATGTAGTCGTGGAATGCGGCGGCGCCGTACAGGTTCTCTCCGGTCGCCACCGCGAGGCCCGCGGCCTCACCGAACCGGGAGAGTTCGCCTGCATCGTCGCCGGCGATCGGCTCTTCGATCCACTCAACGCCGAATTCCGTGAGCACCGGCGCCATGGCGAGGGCCTCGGAGGGCGTCCAGGCCTGGTTGGCGTCGGCGAAGAGGCGCGCTTCGTCTCCGAGCACACGCCGCGTGGCGGCGAGGTTGGCCTCATCCGTTTCTCGCCCGAAGCCCACTTTGACCTTCACCGCGTGGATGTTGAGCTCGAGGCAGGTGTGCGCGGTCGCCTCGACGCCGGTCGGCCCCAGACTCGAGGCATAGACCGGAAGTTCTCCCCGCGTTTCAGAAGCCAGCAAGCGGCCGAGGGGCACACCGCGTTCTTCTGCCGCTCGTGTCCAGAGGGCGACGTCAACTGCGCTGATCGCCTGGCGGATCGGCCCAGGTGCTCCCCATTGGCGCCCAAGCGCACCGAGCCGTGTTGTCATCAGGTCGTGAGCCTCGGACGTGCTGGTGAATGCCTCGCCGACAAGCAGCGGGGCTACGCCGTGTTCGACGGTTGCCCGGCGCTCCTGCCAGGCCCACGACGGGTAGTTCGCCCAGGTCTCGCCCGCTGACGAGGTTCCGTCCTCAAACTCCAGCTCGATGACCACCATCACGCGGTGGGTGAGCGGAGCGAACGACATTGCGACGTTGTCGGTCGACGGCGCCCGGAAGACACGACAGTGCACCCTCCTGATGGGCACTCCCGACAGCGGCGCGGAGACGGCCGGTGTGGTGATTGAATGTGCGGTTTCGAACATTGCATGCAGTCTGCCGGGATCTGAAGCCGATGTCAACACCACGCTACGAACCTGCGAGGGTGCTGGCAACATCCGTCGCCTGCGGCAACAAACCGTCTACTGCAACATCGAACCGTCGCGAGACGACCGCGACGCTAGAGTGCGATGAGAATCTGCGCGCCGGCCTGCCGAATGGCAGCAGAGAGCTCGGGCGCGAGTGCCTGGTCAACCACAACGGCGTCGAACACATCGAGTGAGCACACCCGAACCGCCCCACTGGTCTCCTGCTTCGAGGCGTCGCACACCAGGATCACTTCGTCGGCAGCCTCGATGAGCGCCTGCTTGACGGCGAGCTCCAGGCTCGTATGCACGTAGACGCCGCGACTGTCGATGGAGCTGGCGCCCACGACAAATGTCTGTATCCGAAGATTGCGAATCGAGGAGACGGCCTCCGAACCGACCATTGCCTGGTTTTGGTGCAAGAGATCACCGCCGAGCCCGATGACCGGGATGTCCGGCCGGCCGAGCAGCGTTGCCAGCACGGGCACGGAGTGCGAGACGATGGTTCCCCTGAAGTCCTCTGGGAGCTGAATCGCCGCCTCAAGTGCCGTCGTGCCCGCGTCGATTCCGACGGTTCCGTCTAGGGGCAGCAGGCCGACGACCGCGGCACCGATCCGCCGTTTGGCCGACGCCTGCTCGACCGCCCGAACCGAGAACGCAGCCGGTGTGTGTCGATCCTGAGGCAACCGCGCGCCGCCGTGCACAAGACTCGCCGCGCCTTCACTGGTGAGTTGGCGCAGGTCTCTCCGAATGGTCATCTCGGAGACTTTGAAATCTGCGCTGAGCGCCGAGACGGAGACATGGCCCGTTCGATATAGGCGCTGCAGGATCTCGGATCGCCGGATCGAACCGGGACCGACATGCAGGGAAGTCTTCGTCGCGGCCACAGCCACATGCTACGACATGACTTGATCTCTGACTGTCGTTGATGTTAGATTCCGAACATTGTTTTCGATTTGGCCGTGAGTGCCATACGTCAGGAGCGTGTTCTTCCATGTCAGATGCCCGTGTGCTTGCTCGTCCATCCGGAGGATTCGCGATGCTGGCCGTTGACCAGAGAGAGGCGCTCAGGGCCATGATGGCCGTCGGGCGCCCCGGCGAGGTCAGCGACGCCGACCTGACCCGTTTCAAGGTGAGCGCGGCGAAGGCGCTGAGTCCACACGCGTCCGCAATCCTCATCGACAAGCAGTTCGGATGGGACGCCGTCGTTGGCGCGTCGGTTGTCGATCCGTCCTGCGCGATGATTGCGGCTGTGGACGCGTTCACACCGAGCAAGCACGAGTTCGTGGCGGAGTCCGTCATCGACGAGGAGCTGGACTTCGCCGAGCTGAAGCGCCAGGGCGCGAAGGCACTGAAGCTGCTGGTACTCTGGCGCCCCGACACGGACCCGGAGGAGCGCGTCGCGATGGTTGACGACTTTGTGGCACGGTGCCGCACGCACGACCTCGTCAGCGTGGTCGAACCGGTCTCGCGAGGGCGCCGTGACAAGGCGGCATCCGACCTGGAAGCAGGCATCCTTTCGGCGGCTCGCGAACTCGGCGACCGCGGCGCCGACATCTACAAGTCCGAAGTGCCGACCCATGGCACAGGGACCGACGCCGAGATCGACGCGAAATGCCGCGAGCTGACCGATGCGATCAACGGGCAGTGGGTGGTGCTTTCGTCGGGTGTCGACGCAGAGCGCTTCCCCGAGGTGGTCGACGTCGCCTGCCGCGCAGGCGCCTCCGGCTTCCTTGCGGGTCGCGCGGTGTGGGCATCTGTCGTCACGCATGACGACTGGGACTCGGAGCTCGAGCGCGTTTCGATTCCGCGCCTCGAGCGCCTGGCTGCGATCGTCGACGATGCGGTAACGCGCTAGCCTCGCCGCATGCTGCTTGCGCTGGCACTGGTGGCCGTTCTGGCCGGCGCAGGCCTGCAACGGATGACGGGGCTGGGTTTCGCGCTCGTCTCCGGCCCTGTGCTGGTGTTGTTGCTTGACCCAATCAACGGCATCTCGCTCGCCAATCTCCTCTCCGCCATCACCGCAGTGACCGTGCTTGCGACCACGTGGCGTCACATCGACTGGCGTTTGGCGTGGCAACTGTCGCTCGGCATCGCGATCGCCGTGGTTCCCGGTGCGCTCGTGGTGCACTCCCTGCCGCGGCCGTGGCTCCTGATCCTTGTCGGAGCGTTGACCGCGGTGGCTGTTGCCGTGGTCATGGCCCGACGGCCACTGCGGCTGCTGCGAAAACCGGGCGGGGCGGTTGTGGCGGGTCTCGTGTCGGGTTTCAGCAACGTGACCGCGGGCGTCGGCGGCCCGGCGCTGGCGGTCTATGGAGCAAGCACCGACTGGCACTCGAAGACGTTTGTGCCGACGGTGCAGGTTTCCCTGTTGCTGGCGAACGTGTTGTCGCTGGTGTCGAAGCAGCAGTTGACCCTTCCACCGGCGATCGTGCTGGCGGCCGTCGGGGCGGTGGTGGCCGGCATCCTCGTCGGGTCGTACATCCAGCGCTGGGTCGATCACTCGCTGGCCAGGCGACTCGTTCTCGTCATAGCGCTGATCGGCGCGCTCGCGTCGGCCGGCAAGGGTCTCTTCGAGCTCTTGTCGTAGCGGCCGGCGCTGCTGGCGCTGCCGCCTCACACGCATGTGGCGGTCCTGGCCCCAGCACAATCTGCGGACGTTCGAGTCCCCGACCCCACCGAAAGTCGCCGCTCGCGCCGGGAATCGCCGGTGCTGCAGCGATTCTCGGCAGCAGCGGCGATTATCGGCGAGGCGTCGGGCCCAGCAGCGCCAGCCCGCCAGGCGCTAGTGCGCGGCGAAGGCCGGGGCGTCGGAGAGGTCGTCGACGGGCTTCCGCACGAAGAACGCGGCCACCACCGCCAGGATCGAAATGATCGCACCAGTGAGGAACGCTGCGCGCACACCGCCGGCGACGGCGACGGCATCCGTCGCCCCGCCTACCGCAAGCACGGCAGACTGCGCGCTCATCACCGTCACGAACAGCGCGGTACCGGCAGCACCGGCCACCTGCTGCACCGTTCCGACGATCGCGCTGCCGTGTGAGTACAGGTGCGGCTTGACCGCTCCCAGCGCCGAGGTGAACAGCGGCGTGAACAGCAGCGACAACCCGATGCTCAGCACCAGGTGCGCCCCGAGCAGGAACATCCACGAGGTGTTCTCGCTCACCGTCGTCAGCGCCCACAGCACAACACTCACCAGAATCGACCCTGGAACCACCAGTCGCGACGGCCCAATGCGGTCGTACAGTCGCCCGACGAACGGCGCCAACAGACCCATCAGCAACCCGCCGGGCAGCAGCAGCAGACCGATCTGCACCGGCTCGAACCCGAGCACCTGCTGCATGTAAATCGGCAGGAGAATGATGGTTCCGAACAGCGCCACCATGCTGACCGCCATCATGACGATCGACACCGTGAAGATCGGCGACTTAAAGGTGCGCAGGTCGAGCAGCGCGCGGTCACGACGCTGCAGCAACAGCTGACGGATGATGAACGCCGCGAGCGAGGCCACGCCGACACCCAGGGCCAGCCACATCATCATCGGACTGACCGCAGACGACGCGGCACCACCGGCATCCGCACCGCCCTCACTGCCACCGCCGATGTTGCTGAGCCCATAGATCAGACCACCGAAACCGAACGCAGACAGAATCACCGAGGTGACGTCGAGCGGCACGCGCCTCGGCTCGGTCACGTTCTGAACGCGACGGATGCCGATGATCAGCATGACGACGGCGATCGGGAGAACGAGCCAGAACATCCAACGCCACGACAGGGTGTTGAGGATGATGCCCGAGATCGTCGGGCCGATCGCGGGGGCGACCGAGATGACGATCGACACGTTACCCATGGTCTTGCCTCGCTGTGCAGGCGGAACCAGCGTCATCAGCGTGGTCATCAGCAGAGGCATCATGATCGCGGTACCTGACGCCTGCACGACGCGGGCGGCGAGCAGCACCTCGAAGCCCGGCGCCATTGCGGCGACCAGGGTTCCGATCGAGAACAGCGACATCGCGGTGATGAAGATCGGCCGGGTGTTGAAGCGCTGCAGCAGGAATCCGGTGATCGGAATCACCACGGCCATGGTCAGCATGAATGCGGTGCTCAGCCACTGCGCGGCGCGCGCGTCAATGTTGAGGTCGATCATGAGTTCGCGAATGGCGACGCTCATGATCGTCTCGTTCAAGATGACGACGAAGGATGCCGCCAGCAGCAGCCAGATCACCCGGCGGTTGCGAACGGAGTGGTCGGGGGTCGCCGCGGCCGGTGTATGGCCGTCGAGTGGGGCGTTTTGCGCGGCCGCGGTCGGCGCGGCCGCCGTTGTCGGCGCCGTCGTTGTCGGCGCCGTCGTTGTCGGCACAGATGCGGTGGATGTGGATTCAGTCACGAAAGAGTTTCCAATCGAGGGCGACCGAGTGATGACTCCGCTGAGATGGGACTCTGGCGAGCTATGACTCTGCCGCTGATAAAGCGGACCCTACCGCCGGGAAGCGGAAAAAGGCAGAAACCGGGTAAAGAGATTAACGATAAGAGGGAGCCGATATTCCCGCCGGGCAATGCCTCGGACGCGGGCGAATATTTCTTCAGATGATCATAGCGTCGACGACACTATCGGGCCGCGGCATCCGTCGTCAAGTGATTCATGTTCCTTTCTATCGATCGTTCATGAGCGGTTCACTTCGGCGAGAAGCAATGTGGACGATGTTTACTTTAGAACGAGCGGATGCCTGAGGTCAAGATGTCGAGTTGCGTCGCCGGCCAAGATGGTTGCTACCGAACGCCGCGGAAGAACGTGCGCACATCGCCGACCAGAAGGTCCGGGACCTCCAGCGCCGGGAAGTGGCCACCCCGCTCGAACTCCGACCAGTGCACCACGTTGTTATCGCGCTCGGCGATCGGCCGAATTCCGAAGTCGCCAGGGAAGACCGCGAACCCCGACTGCACCTCTGACCGCTCCGCCGGCTGGCCCCAGCTGGCCTGGCCCTCCCTGTAGAGCCGCGCCGCCGACGTGGCCGTGTTGGTGAGCCAGTACACGCTGACATTGGTGAGCATCAGGTCTCGATCGACGGCGTCCTCGGGCAGCTCGAAGGCAGGATCCGTCCACTCCTTGAATTTCTCGACGATCCAGGCCAACTGCCCGACCGGTGAGTCGGCGAGTCCGAAGCCCAGTGTCCGCGGCCGCGTCGACTGGATGATCGCGTACCCCGTGCCATCCGTCATCTGACTCTGCAGGGCACCAAGCCTTGCCAACTCGGCTTCACTCATGGCGGCCATCTCGGCCGGATCGCCGGTGGGGAATCCGAGACTGCCGTTGACGTGCACGCCGACGACGCGCTGCGGATCGATGCCGCCCAGCATCGGCGAGATCACCGAACCCGCGTCGCCGCCCTGTGCGCCGTACCGCTCATACCCGAGCCGACGCATCAACTCGGCCCAGGCGTGCGCTATCCGCGCCATGTCCCAGCCCGTCTCGCGCGTCGGCCCGGAGAACCCGAACCCGGGCATGGATGGGATGACGACATGGAAGGCATCCGCCGGGTCACCGCCGTAGGCACAAGGGTCGGTGAGCGGCCCGATGACGTTCATGAACTCCACGATCGATCCCGGCCACCCGTGCGTGAGGATCAGCGGCAGCGCGTTCGGTTCGGGCGAACGCACGTGCAGGAAGTGGATGTTCTGTCCGTCGATCTCCGTGGTGAACTGTGGAAAGTCATTGAGCTTCGCCTCGAACGTGCGCCAGTCGTAGGAGTTGCGCCAGTACTCGGCGAGCCCTTTCAAATAGCTGACTGGAACACCGTAGGTCCACCCGACGCCCGGCAGTTCGTCTGGCCACCGGGTGTTGTCGAGCCGGTCGTTCAGTGCGTCCAGGTCGGCCTGCGGGATCTGGATGCGGAAGGGCGAAATCAGTGCGTCGGTCATGTGGAATGCCTCTCTCGTTGTCGGACACCACCGACGATATGCGCCCTATAGGACAGATCTTGTCCGCTATGCGGTGATGTGGATGACTCGAATCTCTCTTCGATTTTTGTCAAATACATTACTCTGAACACTAGTAATCCTGTTTGGTTATTGGTACGGTGGTGATACCCAAGAAACCCCGCTCGACTGGTATCAGGAAGGTGACCTGGCTCAATGACAATGACGGCCCCGACTCCCGCAGGTTCCGGCGCAGACACCGGTGCTGTTGCGGCACCGCTTCCATTGCCGGATGCGCTTCGGGTGGCGGAGGAGATCATTCGAGAGTCGCTGGCGGCGACGTCGTTCACGGCGATGGACGATGACGGAAACGTCGAGTCGATGGATGGCTTCGAGAGAGTCGGCCGGCTGATCGATGCCGGCCGTGTCGGTACCGCCCACCAGGTCGAGGAACGCTCCGCCCGGCACCTGGGCCGGGAGTCGCTGGCGTGGAAGCGTGGGTGCAAGTCTGGTCGTGACCTGATCACCCGCGTCACCGGTGTCTCGGGGAAGGAAGCGGCCCGCCGCATCAACTTGGGCAACCGGGTCGAGCCTCGCCCGCAGGGCGGAACAGTGCTCCCACCGTTGTTCCCCGCCGTGAATGCGGCGCTGACCGCGGGACTGATCACACTTGACCAGGCCGATGTGATCGTCAACGGCCTGAGCAGTCTCACCAACCACTGCACCCCCGGCGATCTCGCCGCCGCCGAAGGCGCCCTCATCGCCTCCGCCATCGGAGCCGCCGATGCGGAGACCCCCGACGGGTCCGATGCGGGTTCGGAAGATGCCCGGCGCGATGAACCGGGCGACGCCGGTGCGGGGCGCACTACCGGGTTCGCGTTCAGCGCCGACCTGCTCCGCATCCAAGTAGGCGTGTGGAAAGCACGCCTCGACCCCGACGGCACCGCGCCCAACGAAGAACCCTCCGAAGCACGCAGCAACTTCGGATTCGGACGCATACGCAACGGCCTCTACCCGCTACGCGGCGGCGTGACCCCAGAAATGCGCGGCGTCCTAAACGGACTCTTCGACACCTACCTCAGCGCCCACGCCGCAACCCCGTCGTTCCCCAGCAAGAAGGAACAAGCCACCTTCGATCAGATCGTCGCCCAACGCGACCAAGACATTGAGAACCGTGAAGGCATCGAAGCCGGGGAGATCATCCCCGGCGCTGAACTCGACACCGAGTTCACCGGACCCGCCCGGCCCATCGGCGAGAAAAGGGCAGACATCCTCCGCGCCGCTTTGGAATGCATTACCCGCGATGCCGACACTCCCACCCTGGGCGGTGCCGCACCGACCGTGATGGTCCACGTCAACGCCGCCGACCTGGCCTCGGGCACCGGTGTGGGCTGGGTTGATGGTGTTGAAGACCCCATCAACCTGAAGACCGTGCGGCAAATGATGTGCGCCGGCGGCTACCAGACCATCGTCTTCGGCGACGATGGTGACATCCTCCACCTCGGCGGCAAACAACGCTGCTTCACCACCAACCAACGCAAAGCCATCATCGCAAGAGACGGCGGCTGCATAATCCCCGGCTGCAACGCCCCCACCTCCTGGGTCGAACTCCACCACGTCACCGAATGGGCCAAAGGCGGACCCACCGACATCACAAACGGCGTCGCCCTCTGCTGGTACCACCACCACAGCATCGAAACCTCCGGCTGGAAAATCCGCATCGTAGGCGGTGTCCCTCAGATCAAAGCCCCCTACTGGATGGACCCCACCCAAATCTGGCGCCACACCAACACCCACCGCGCCAACCGAGCCACCGACCCGGCCAACAGTCGACCCGGCAGCGGCGGAAACCCCACCCGCCACGCCGACCCCGGCACCCTGGCCAGCGCCAGCCCCGGTCCCGGCCCCAGCGATGCACCTCCCGGCCGTGACGACCCCGGCCGCACCGGTCAAGGCACAACTGCGCCTACCGGCCGCGACCCCAGCGACGGCCCACCCTCCCGCGAATAGGCGCCGATTACCTCTCCTCGCCCGCCTAAATGATTGGGCTGGCGCGCACAGTTCCGTCGGTCGTCAGTGTCGGCCGCTCCTGTGACTCGGCGACGGCGCCGCGCCACTCGACCCTCATTCCGCCACCTTTAGCGTCGATCCACCGATAGTTGTGTTGGATGCGCGGCGGGTTAAGCAGAGAATGCCCTTCTCATCAGGGAAAATAGTACTTGTCTAAGGAACTATTCCCCTGAGTGGAAGACATCTCGTAGATGCAACTTTCTCATGGTCGCCGCAACGTGTCAGCCATTTTCGATGAACCGAATCTCGTGTCGGCCGCGGGGCTGGTCCCGGTGCTGAGGCTGGCCCAGGATGCGAGGCTGCGCCAGCTGGCGGATCGGTGGCTGAGCGTCCTGACCGACAAGGGCGCCAACGCCGGGTTGAAGGTCGCCTCGCTGGTGGGTGGGATCGCGCACGATTCCGCCAGTGACCGGTCCCATGCGTCGCCGGCACGGGTGCGGCGGATTCGCAGCCGTGCGCCGGTGGAAGCGTCCGCGAGCAGATGGAACGGCGGGGCATGGGTGATCGTGACTGTGACGACGTCGCCTGGTCGCGGCCGCTCCGAGCCCTCCGGCAGCTCGAAGTGCACCAGGCGGTTGTCTTCGGCGCGACCCGTGAGCCGGTGGGTCGCAGCATCCTTCTTGCCTTCGCCCATCGAGACGAGTAGCTCGACCTCGCGGCCCACCTGTGCCTGGTTCTCTTCCAGCGAGATGCGCTCCTGCAGTGCGATGAGCCGGTTGTAGCGCTCCGGCACGACGGCCTTCGGCACCTGGTCGGCCATGGTCGCCGCGGGCGTGCCCTCGCGGATCGAGTACTGGAAGGTGAAGGCGCTCGCGAAGCGAGCCTGCTCGACGACGCGCATGGTTTCTTCGAAGTCCTCGTCGGTCTCGCCGGGGAAGCCCACCGCTCAGCGTGCGGTGGGCTTCCCATCCGCGGCCCACGCCACACCTAAGGCGAACAATGTCGACACGCCGTACTGCTCCATCGCCGCCGCAATGCGACGCCGACCCGTTCGCGGGTTGATCCCGAGCCTGCGCGATGCCGCGTCGAGAGTGACGCCCTGCTTCATCAGCACAAGAAGCGGCGCCCACGGCTGCTCAACGCCACCGATCGGCTCGCCGCGACGCCAGAGCTCGCGGTACAGGCTTCGGCCCAGCTCGGCGAGGGACGCGCTACGGACACCGATCACGCTGGACGGCCATCCCTCGCCCCATTCGATCGGCAATGCGAGCACATCGCCGTCGATCCAGAACCAACTCGGAAGATCGTCGAGAAGGCGGAACTCCACCCCGACGGCCGCGTAGCGTTTGGCGATCGCCACGAGCCGGGCGTTCTCTGCCATCGAACGAGGGAGAAGGGCTCGCACCGATCGCTTGCCGGCGAACATCTCCGCGAAACGGCTGGCGCGCGCCGGATCGGTCTGCAAGTAGCGTCCGAGATCGGGAAGCACTGACCAGGCGGTGTCGCTCCCCTCCCGCGCGATGTCGTACCAGAGGTCTTCTGCCGCCTGCGGCCCGTGTCGCACGAAAACGGGAACGATATCACCGGATGCCTCGCCCACAGCCCAGTGACGCAGCAGAGCCGGTAGGTCTGCAACGAGCGCCTCGATTCGCGAGGCGGCCTCGTCCGCCGTCTGCCGCATCGCACGCGCTTCGCGTTCGACGACGTCGGCCGTCCACATTGCCGGCGTCGCGTACGCGATCGTGCCATCGCGCACCGAGATCGCACCTCCCCGCGCGAGACGCGCAACGGCGTCGGCGGCCTCGCCCTCATCCGCGTGCGCGGTGCCGGCGAGCTCCGCCACCGTCTCAGGGCGGCTGCGGTAGATCAGTTCGAGCAGTGCCCTATCTTCCATGTCCACCCTCCGGAGCGTGTGTGAACATCATTATGGCGCATGTGACCGTTTCCGGACGCCCTCTTAAGGACGTGGCCGGAAGCGGAGGTTGTTTTGTCCGCTTCTGTCCATGCACACTGTCTCTGTGGGACCGAAGTCCAGGACTTCGTATGTGCGCGTAGGAAGCCATGGGTCCGCTAACAGATAGTCAACCGGAGGCAGCGACATGAACGGCATGAGCAGCACGAACAAGGGCATCGCACGCGTTGTCGCCGTCGGGGCGGTGGCAGTACTCACGCTGGGGATCACGGCCTGCACCGCGGGTACGGCCGAGGAAGCGTCGTCCTCGAGCGGGCTTGCCGTCGCACTCGGCGAAGATCCCGGCCAGGACGTCGTCGACCTATACACGGATCGCGACACGGCAGTGGCCGCGGCCGTCGATGCGCTTCCCCAGTTCATCAAGAAGGCGCTCGAGCAAACCGGAGTGCCCGGCGCGGGAGTCGCGATCGTCTCGAACGGTGAGGTCGTGTTCGAAGAGGGATACGGTGTGCGGGACGTGACGACGGAGGAGCCCGTAGACGTCGACACCGTGTTTCAGCTCGCGTCTTTGTCCAAGCCCCTCTCGTCGAGCGTTGTGGCCAAAGCGATCACCGAAGACGCCGATCTGTCCTGGGAGGATCCGGTCGTCGAATACCTCCCCGACTTCGCGCTGAACGATCCGTACGTGACCGAGCATGGAAAGATCGCCGACTACTTCTCGCACCGCACCGGCATTCCGACCGGTGCCGGCGATGAACTCGAGGACATCGGCTTCGATGTCGACTACATCATGGCCCACATGAACCAGATTCCTCTGGCGTCATTCCGCGACACGTACCAGTACTCCAACTTCGGCCTGACGGTGGGCGGCGAGGCCGTCGCGGCGTCGCGCGGGCAAACGTGGGCGGAGACCGCGCAAGAATTGCTGTTCGAGCCGCTCGGCATGACTTCGACGAACACCGTCCACGACGAATTCCTCGCCGTAGATGATCGCGCGGAGATGCACGCGCGTACCGGAGAAGGTCAGTACGAGCAGCTGTTCGACCGTAACGCTGATGCCGAGGCTCCTGCCGGCGGTGTCGCCTCCACTGCCGGCGACGTTGCGAAGTGGATGAATATGGTGCTAGCCAACGGCGAGGTCGACGGCGCAGAATTCATCGACCCGCTCGTGCTCGCAAAGACCTATTCCGCCCATTCAATCATGGGTGGCGATGCCAAAAACCTGACAACGCGCACATCGCACTACGGCTTCGGCACGAACGTCGGTGCCACCGTGGCCGGCCGCGTCAGCATCAACCACTCCGGCGCATACGGTTGGGGTACAGCCACCAACGCCACGATGATCCCCGATCTGAACCTCGGGATCGTCGTGCTCACGAACGGAGCGCCGTCGGGAGTTCCGGAGATGATCGTTTCGGAATTCGTCGACCTCGTTCAGTTCGGTGAGGAGACGCGACCCTGGATGGACCTATGGCCCACCGTCTTCGAGCACTTCGCCGACCCGGCGGGCGACCTCGTCGGCGAGGAGGTCCCCGCAGGTGCCGCGGCAGCGGGTCCGGCCGGTGACTACGTCGGCACGTACACGAGCCCCTACTTCGGCAACTTCGTCGTGACAGAGGAGAACGGCACCCTCACCGGCGCGCTCGGCCCAGAGGGCGGCTACACGTTCGAGATCGATCCATGGGACGGCGACACCCTGTCCTTCGTGCCGACAGGTGAGAATGCGCTCCCCGGTTCACTCTCCTCAGCGGTCTTCGTCCGCGAGGGCGAGCAGATCACCGGGGTCACCCTGACCTACTTCAACAAGTTCCCGGCGAAGGGGCAGGAGCCGAACGGGCTCGGCGTCTTCACCCGGGCCGGCTGAACCTCGATCCACCGATAGTTGTGTTGGATGCGCGGCGGGTTAAGCAGAGAATGCCGTTCTCATCAGGGAAAATAGTACTTGTCTAAGGAACTATTCCCCTCCGCGCCACCGCCAACCCGAATCCCAACCACAAGCGACATCCGATCGGTGGATCGAGGTTTAGTCAGCCGGTATGCGGTGCATCGCAAGTTCGTCGGCCAGTTCCCTGAGTGCCGCCTCGGTCGTGCGTTCGACAACAGATGACGGGTCACCGTCGAAATGGAACAGCCGAGAACGCGAGCCATGATGGCCGGCAACCCCGACATAGACCGTGCCCGCGGGATGCCCTTCCTCCGAGCCAGGGCCACCTACCCCGGTCACCGACACCGCGACATCCGCGCCCAACAGGGCTGCAACACCGCGCGCCATCTGCTCCGCGCACTCTGCGGTGACCACCGGACCCGGTTCAACACCCAGCACCTCGAACTTCACACTGGACTCGTAGGCGACCACCGCGCCCGCAAACCACTCTGACGAATCACGCGCCGCACTCAGGTGCGTCGAAATCGCTCCGCCCGTCAACGACTCCGCCACCGCCACCCTGACGCCAGAGTGCGCGGCCGCCGCGCTGATGCGACGCGCCACCGACTCCAGCACCTCGCCCGCATTCAGGTTCCCACCACTGCCGTCATTCGCGCGCTCGCTCATTCCCGGATAATAGTGCGCCGGCTCCCCCAATTTCTACCCCTCCCAGGCGAGGCCGCCTCCGACTGGTCCATCGCACGGGCGGGACGACTGAGTCGAGTACGCACGGCCACGCCCGCGCACAGCACAACGGCGAGGCCGCCGAGAACAGTCGCCCAGCCAAGCTCCTCACGAAGGAGAAGTGCTGCCCAGAGGATACTGAGCACGGGTTGAACAAGTTGCACCTGGCTGACCCGCGCCATCGGCCCGATCGCGAGTCCGCGATACCAGGCGAAGAAACCCAGGAACATGCTGACGACAGCCAGGTACGCGAAGGCAGCCCACTCGGTCAGGCTGCCTACCGGCGGTTGCTGCACCGCAGAAACGATGGTCAGGACGATCATCAGAGGCGAAGAGACCACCAGCGCCCAGGACACGGTCTGCCAGGAGCCGAGCTCTCGTGCGAGCAGTCCACCCTCCGCGTAGCCGACCGCCGCCGCGATGACTGCACCGAACAGCAGAAGATCTTGCCACGTCAGTTGTGCAAAACCGCCGCCTTGCAGCGATGCAAAGGCGACGGTCACCACCGCGCCGGCCGCGGCCATCGCCCAGAACGATCGCGGTGGGCGTTCCTTCCCACGCAGAACCGCCATCACCGCCGTCACGGCCGGCAACAGGGCGATGACAACAGCGCCGTGACTGGCCGGAACGCTCGTCAGCGCGAACGAGGTCAACAAGGGGAATCCAACCACAACGCCGGCGGCGACCACCGCGAGGCGAGCCCACTGAGTCCCGCGCGGGAGTCGCTGCCTCGTCAAAGTGAGAACGGCGACTCCCAGGACCGCGGCGATCACTGCTCTCCCGGAACCGATGAACAGCGGCGACAGTCCGCCGACGGCGACCCGGGTGAACGGCACCGTAAAGGAGAAGGCCACGACCCCGACGAGACCCCACCAGAGACCAGCGCGTGACGGCGATATCACGTGATTCTTAGAGACAGTAGCGCTACTATGTATCGTCATGGACAACGATAGCAGCTCCCGAATTGTGTCCGACTTGCTGGACTGGATCGCCGAGGCGCCGGCCGGGGCAAAGTTGCCATCGACGCGGGCGCTGGTCACGCGCTACAACGCGAGCCCGGTAACCGTGCAGAAAGCCATTCGCACTCTCACCTCACGGGGGCTCATCGAGAGCAGGCCAGGAGTCGGCACATTCGTGCGAGCGGTTCGCATGGCGCGGCCGCTTGATTACGGCTGGCAGACCGCCGCGCTCCGCGCGCCGCAGAGCCGGCTCCCCTCGTCCACAACGACGATGCGCAGCACCCCTCACGGCGGGGTCGCCCTCCATGCCGGCTACCCCGACCGAGAGTTGCTTCCCGAGCGACTCATCCGTTCCGCACTCGCGCGTGCCGCTCGAAGCGACGCAGCCCTGACTCGATCGCCTGTCCCAGGGCTCCCCGAACTGCAATCCTGGTTCGCCGGCGAACTTGCCGGCGCAACCCCGGTCGGCATCACCCCGCCGACAGCGAGTGACGTCATCGTGTTACCCGGCAGCCAGAGTGGGCTCAGCTCCACGTTCCGGGCACTCGTGACCACCGGTCAGCCCCTCCTCATGGAGTCCCCCACCTACTGGGGTGCGATCCTCGCCGCCGCACAGGCCGGCGTGCACGTGTTTCCCGTTCCGACCGGACCGACCGGACCTGACCCCGACGAGGTGGCACGCGCGTTCGAAGAGTCGGGCGCCCGGGCGTTCTACGCCCAGCCGAATTATGCCAACCCGACCGGTGCGCAGTGGTCTGCCGACACCACTCGCCGGATCCTCGACATCGTTCAGGCCCATGGCGCATTCCTCATCGAGGACGACTGGGCCAACGACTTCGGGATCACCTCCACATCCGTGCCCGTAGCCACACAGGATGACGCTGGACACGTCGTCTACATCCGCTCGCTCACCAAGAGCGTCTCCCCCGCCATCCGTATCGCCGCCGTCGTCGCCCGTGGCCCCGCACGCGAGCGCATCCTCGCCGACCGTGGCGCGGCGGCCATGTACGTGAGCGGCGTCCTCCAGGCTGCAGCACTCGACATCGTGACCCAGCCCGGCTGGCAGACGCACCTCCGCGGTCTGCGCCAACAGCTCCGCGCCCGCCGCGACCTGCTTATCGACAGCGTGACCGAGCACGCGCCACTCGCCGACCTCACCGCGGTGCCGCCCGGAGGACTCAACCTCTGGCTCCGCCTCCCAGATACCGCTGACCTCGACCAGCTCGTTCGCGAGTGCGAACGGGAGAACGTGCTCATCGCCCCTGGGACGGAATGGTTCCCGGCAGAACCCTCCGGCCCGTTCATCCGGCTCAACTACTCTGGCGCCAACCCCGGTGCCTTCCCTGACGCCGCGCGAGTCATCGGCCGCGCGCTCGAACGTGCCACCTGAACCGAGCTCGCGGGTGCGGTCGCGGTCGCGAGCCCGCGCCGCGAATCGCCGCTTCGCCCCGGAATCGCCGCTGCTACGGCGTCAGGCGGCGCAAACGGCGACTCTCGGCGAAAAACCGGCCCGGCGCTACGCTTGCCGCGTCAACCGCGCGAGCAGCTCTGCCGCCGAGCGATCGAGACGCGCACCACCGACACGAATGCCGGCCACCAGCAACCCCGCTCCCAGCACCACACCCACCACGAGCGCGATCCACCCGAACAGCACCTGCCCGGTGGTGAAACCGATAATCGCCAGCGCCAGCTCTGGAATGACCAGCACCAGCAGAATCCCCCAGGCCGCGAACATCATCAGCCCCGTCGTGAAGCCGCCGCCCGGCGGCGACTTGAACGGGCTGTCCCCCGGCGCCGGAACCGGCACCACGATGAGCGACGAACTCACACTCGCCAGACCGAGACCACTGAACAACACCCCGAGTGTCAGGCCCAGAAGCCCGGGCAGAATGCTCCAGGCATCCGAGATCCACACCGTCGCCACCGCCAGCACCAGCACAGCCGGCAACGCGATCGAGCCGAGCGCAATCACCCGACCAGCACGATCTGCGACACCGCTCACCCCCTTCGACACATGCAGGGCGAACGCCGTGTTGTCATACGCGACATCCGTGAAGATCGACAGCGACATCAGCAACGCCACCAACGGCGCCGTCGCATTCAAAAACCCCAGCGACTGCATATTGTTCGCGTAGAACAGCATCAAAACCGGAATCAGCGGCACAATGATGAACTGCCGCGCGTACCGCGGATCGCGCAGCCAATACGTCAACGCCCGAGCCGCCACCGCCCCGGTCGGCGTCGCCGGCAGCCGACCGAAGAACCCCAGCTTGCCTTGCACCTGCTTGCGCGACGCCGACTGCATCGGCGACACCTGCGACCGCGACAGACTCGCCCGCCAGATCCACGCACACAGCGCCAGCGTCGCCAGAGCAATCACGAACTTCAGCGCGGCCGCCCCGCCGTTACCGAGAACCACGTCAGCCGGAACCGACCAGATCGCCCCCAGCGGCGTCCACGACAGCGCCTCCGCAAGCCCCGGCAACGCGTCACTGGAATCGCGGAGCCCCGAACTCACGAACACGATGATCGGCCCGAGTAACACCAGCGGCACAAACGCGATGATCCCGCTGATCTCCCGAAACCTGCGCCCAGACGCCAGCCCGGTCGAGATCGACGCCACCATGCGCGACGCGACAACACAGGTCAGCATGCCAACGAACGCGCACACCACCGCAATCAAGGCGGCAAACGGATGCTGCCACCAGGTTCCAGCCGTCGCCAGCGCTCCGAGCAGCGTCAGCACACCCGGGATCCCCAGCACCCCGCTCACCAGCAGCCCCACGAACAGGCTGTTCAGCGGAATCGGAAAGGTCACGAGTTTGGCCGGGTCGAGCGTCTGGTCCATGCCCGCGGCGAACAGAGGAATGATCACCCAGCCGAGCACCACGGCAGAACCGGCCAGCACCACAATCGTGCGCGCGAGATCTGGCGACGCCGCACTCAGAGCGACGAGTCCTGCTGCCGCGAGCGCCAGCATCCCGAGCCCGTAGAGTGCACCGAGGATGACGGCCACCATCTGCCAGGGGCTACGCCGCAGGGAGTTCCACAGAACCAGCAGCCGGAGCCTTACGAGATGCGCAACCACTCTGGGCCCTCCGCGTGGCTGCGTCCGCCGACGAGTTCAACGAATCGATCTTCGAGCGTCTGGCCGTCTCTCACCTCATCGACGGTGCCGGCCGCCAACACCCGGCCGGCCGCGATCACCGCCACGTGGTCGCACATGCGCTGCACCAGGTCCATGGAGTGACTGGAGACGATGACCGTGCCGCCCGAGGTCACGTACCCCTTCAGAATGTCGCGGATGTTGGCGGCCGACACCGGGTCGACCGATTCGAACGGCTCGTCGAGCACCAGCAGTCGCGGCGCGTGCACCAACGCGCAGGCGAGTGCAATCTTCTTCGTCATGCCGGCGGAGTAGTCGACGACGAGAACACCGGCCGCGTCCTCGAGGTCGAGCAGCCGGAGGAGGTCGGCGACCCGTTCACCAACCGTCTCGCGCGACATGCCGCTGAGGTAGCCGGCGTAGGTGACGAGCTGCTCGCCGGAGAGCCGGTCGAAGAGCTTCACACCGTCGGAGAGAACTCCGACGAGCCGCTTGGCCTCCAGCAGGTTCTGCCAGACGTCGATGCCGTGCACCTGGATCTGCCCGGCATCCGGCCGCAGCAACCCGGTCGCCATCGAGAGGGTCGTGGTCTTGCCCGCGCCATTGGGGCCGACAAGCCCATAGAACGAACCGGCCGGCACATCGAGGTCAATGTGATCGACGGCCACGTTCTCACCGAACGCCTTGACCAGGCCACGGATGCTGAGGGCCGGGCCGGCAGCGGATTGGCTGAGCGCGGCGGGTGGTTGGTCTGGCGGCTGGGGCTGGTGTGTCGGCTGGGGCTGAGACTCAGTCATTCAAGCCACCCTAACGGAATACCCCGAAGTGGTCAGGCACGTGGTCACACGCCCCGTCAGGTCAGACCGGGCGTCCTCGGCGCAACGGTCGTGGACTGCACGATCGACGTCGTCGTCTGCCCATAGAGCAGAAACTTGTCGAGCACCACTTCGAACGTGCTCAGGTCTGTCGCGTGCACCTTGAGGAGGAAGCAGTCCTCACCGGTGATGCGATGGCACTCACTTACTTGCGGGATGCTGCGCGCCAGCTCGGCGATCTTCGCCAGCTGTCCTGGCCCCGGCCGCACACGCACGTAGGCCGCGACCGGCAGGCCGAGGGCGGCCGGATTCACCTCGAGCCGGTAGCCGAGAATCACGCCGCTCTCCTGCAGCCTGCGCACGCGTTCCCGCGCCGTCGGCACGGACACCTGCACCCGGCGCGCCAGCTCCGCCGTCGACAGTCGCGGATCGGCATCGAGTTCGGCCAACACCCGGCGGCCAGCGCGGTCTTCCACTACCTCGGCCCGGCGTTCGCCGTACTCCTGTTCGCGAGCGTCGATGCCCTCGGCGTCGTCTGGCTGCGCATCGCTTCCGCCGCCGTGATCTTCGCGATCTGGCGTCGCCCCTGGCGCACCTGGCAGGTCTCGACCTGGCGTCAGCGCCGGCTGCTCATCGCTCTCGGAGTGGTACTCGGCGCCATGAACAGCGTGTTCTACCTCGCCATCGAGCGGCTCCCGCTGGCGACAGTAGGCGCAATCGAATTTCTCGGGCCGATCGTGCTCGCGGCCATCGGCATCCGTTCACGTCGCAACCTGGGCGCCGCCCTTCTCGCCTGCGCCGGCGTCTGGCTGCTCACTACCGTGCATCTGGGCGGCGCCGGGCAACTGAGCGGCACTGTGCACCTCAGCGGGGCGGCGCTCGGCCTGATCTTCGCGTTCGCGAACTGCGCACTGTTCGCGGCATACATCGTGCTCGGCCACCGGCTCGCGGCCGACGGTGGCGCGTCTGGCATCGACCGGCTCGGTGCCGCGATGCTCATCGCAATGGTCGTCGTCGCGCCGATCGGCATCGCGGATGCCGCGGCCACGCTCGCCGCGCCGCTCCTGCTGGCCGCCGCGATCGGCGTTGGCGTCTGTTCCTCCGTGATTCCGTACGTCTGCGACCAGCTCGCCATGGCACGGATGCCGCGCGCCACCTTCGCCCTGATGCTGTCGTTGCTGCCCGCAACGGCCACCGTCATCGGGGTGCTCGTGCTTGCGCAGGTGCCGAGCTGGATCGAGGCGCTCGGCGTACTTCTCGTGATCGGCGGCGTCGCCCTGCACCGGCAGCGGGCGTAGTGGATTTGTCTTACACAACGTCGTATCATGGCTGCTATGCCCGTCGTGAACTTCAGAACCGATGAACCCTCGGAGCGCGCCCTGGCCGAGCTGACTGCAGACGGCGCGAGCGTGTCGGAGGCCGTGCGCCGGGCCCTGATCGATGCGGTGCGACTGCGCAGACGCGAGCAGATGCGCCGGGAATCGCTGCAGGCGGCGAATGATCGAGACGATGTTGCCGAGAGCCGACGAGTGGCAGAAGAGATGGACGACCTGCGTGCGTGGTGACATCCGTCGCCTGAATGCCCCGCGAAACGCCAGGGGTCACGAGCAGACGGGTCCACGATATGCCGTTGTGGTGCAGTCAGACGACCTGCTGCTCTCCACAATTCTTGTAGCACCGACGTCGCGTTCTGCATCACCTCGCATCTTTCGGCCGACCATCGTTATCGGAAACGACGAGACCCAGGTGCTCGTGGAGCAGACGACTGCAGTCGCGCCTGAACGCCTCGGCGATTTCGTCGGCAGGGTCAGCCGAAGCGAACTTGACGAGATCGATCAGGCCCTGCGGCTTGCCCTGGAGCTGGACTGATTGAACTTGGACTGAGTGAGGCCGGCCTGAGTGAGGTCAGCTACCCAACACAGTCAATCCGCGGGTCGAAGCGGCTCGCGCAAGCCGATCGTCGAATGTGGCCACACTCGCGCCGGATTCCTCAGCCGCGAGCAGCACGCAGCAGTCCGGCATCTTCAAGCCCGTGTCAGCTCGCAATCGGACCAGCCGTTCTGCGACTTCGGCAGGAAATGACAACTCCCTCATCTCCAGATCGCGCAATACCGCCTGCACCAGGTCCAACCGACCCATGCGAATGGGTGCGACAAGCACTTCTGCCAGGGTGAGCGAGCTGATGGCGAGGTCGTCATCGATCGCTTCGGCGAGGATCGTTTCCGCAGCAGCATGGTGGGTAGCATCGCCGTCGAGATAGGCAATGAGAACGCTGGCGTCGAGAACGATCACGCCGGCCACTCGTCGCGAGCGTGCTCGAGGTAGCCAGGCCCATATGTTCCGGTGAGGGCACCACTGTGCTTGCGAACGGCGTCAAGCCTGCGACGGCGCTGTTCTTCGTGCACCTGCTGCGTTGCGTGGTGGCCCTCGAGCGCGAGTCGTGCGAGCAACTGGGGGCGACTCAGGCCCGGCCACAGGACGGCAGCATCATCCAGCGCTGCAGCGAGCGCATCGGTTTCGGTCACAAGATGCCGGGGTCGAGTGGTGGGCATAGTCCAAGTGTGACACTGGTGGCACGGGTGATACACCGCCGAGTGCGGGCCGAATGGGTCGGTCAGGAGTCCTTGGTCATACGGCGAACCTCAGCGTCGACCTTGTCATCCGTTATCACGCCGCGGCCGGGGCCGTATGCATCGATGCCACTGAACACGGCGGCAACGCCCATGCCACCGATGACCCAGATCGGCCAGAAGAAGCCGCCGGGGCTGGTGATGAACCAGACACCCACGACGAGAATCGTGACGGCCGCCCAGATGAGCAGGTAGTGCTTGAAATCGGACTGCGCCTTCAGCCGCTTGTGCGCAATCTTCCTGAGCTCCTCGTTGTCCATGGGATGAGGCTACCGCTCGAAGAGGCCGGTTGACCAGACCGCACCGCACCCCGTTCAGGGTCAGACCCGTTCTGGGGACGCCTCGGGCGCGACGCTCGGCTGCGCCTCTGCCGCACGGGCGTGCGACGGAAACGGTGCTGCGGCATCCGTTGGCGGCGGACCCGGCTGATGCGCGGCGGCGACCGGATGCTGCATGTGGCTGCCAGAGGCGCTCATCTTGTCGATCCAGGCGAGCGCGACTGCGGAAACGATGAACACCATGTGAATCACGACCTGCCAGAGCACGCCGTCCCAGGTATACGTCTCGCCGGTCAGGCTCTCCTGCTCACCCTCCTGCCCCCGCGGCGGGAGGTCGCTGACGCCGATGAACGTCTTCAACAGGTGGATGGACGAGATGCCGATGATCGCCATGGCTAACTTGACCTTGAGCACATTCGCGTTGACATGTGAGAGCCACTCAGGCTGGTCGGGGTGCCCATCGATCTTGATCTTCGACACGAAGGTCTCGTAGCCGCCGATGATCACCATGATCAGCAGGTTCGCGATCATCACGACGTCGATCAGGCCGAGCACCATGAGCATGATCTTGGCCTCGTTGATGTGCGAGATGTCGGTGAAGACCTCTTCTCCGAGGTGGAAGAGCTCCACCATGAAGACCACAACGTAGACGAGCTGGGCGAGGATCAGGCCGAGGTAGAGCGGCGCCTGCAGCCACCGGCTGAAGAAGATCAGCCCGCCGACGCCGGAAACCCAGGGTGACGGTTCACGGAACTGGCGGGCCGTCGGCGGATTCGGCAGGTTTGGCGCGTTCGGTGCATTCTGCGGTGCGGTAATTGGTGCGGTGGACGAGGGCGCTGGCGTTTCATTCACGTCGGTCACTCGCAGAATTCTAGGGGGAGAAACCTGAGGAAAACCCGGGGATTACGCGCTCGGTTCGCGACATGTGCGCCCAACCGTGAGCTGAGCACCTTCATTCGCGCGGGAAGGTGCTTACGTCACGGCTCGGCGAGGTGGAGGCGGGCCGGGTGGCGACGGGCTGAGCAGGCGCGACATGTGCGGCGACCGGCTGAGCAGGCGCGACGGCAGGACTCTCGGCCGGCTCGAACTTGAAGAGCGTCACGTAGATCGGGCCGGCTACGAACCAGATCAGCAGGATGGCGCTCAGGCGGGCGATCATGCTCCACATCACGTCGTGTTCGAACAGCGCGTCCCAGGAATCGGCGCCGGTGAAGGTCATGAGTCAAGCCTGCGAGGCGAACGGATGCCGCGCATCCGTCATCTGTGGCATCTTACGACCGGCGGATACCCACTTCGATGTACGCCGTTTCGAAGTACGTCACTCGCCGACTCACGCCGCAAGCACCTGTACCTCGTGTTCGAACAGTGCGTCGGCGTCAATGTGCATGGCACTGTAAGCGCCACCGGCCTCGAGGCTGACCAGGCCGTGCAGGCGCGACCACACCCGGACGGCCTGTTGGAAGTCGTCGGTGCCGCCGCTTCGAGCGGTCAGCACCTCGTCGTTGGTGAGGTGCGCCGGGCGCTCCTGTGAACCCTGGCGGCCGGCAAGGATGCTGAGCACAATACCCATCAGTGATCGCGCGGCGTTGGACAAGGGCTCGGCGTGCGCGTTGTAACCGGGAAGGGGCGCCTTGAAGAGCAATTCGTAGCGATGAGGCTGCGCGAGTGCCCACTGCCGGTACGCACGCGCCAACCCCCGGATGCGATCCTCGGGCGTCGCCGCGCCCTCACTCACGGCAGCATCGCGCGCCAGGGCGTCGCGCAGGTCGGAATAGGCGTCGATGACGAGGGCGGTGAGCAATTCGTCGCGATTGGCGAAGTACCGGTACAGGGCCGATCCGGAGACGGAAAGCTCCTTGGCGATGGCGTTGAGCGAGATCGCCTGGGCTCCTCCTTCAACCAACTGCGCCAGAGCCACCTGCTTCACGTCGTCGCGCACCTGCTCGCGAAACCGCTCTCGCGTCGAACTCATGCGTCCCTCACTGGGCTCGCTTGACTCATTTGGCAGTCGAATCACCTCCACGGTCGTAGATCCCAACAGTCTCACACAAGAGAATAGTATCCCCAAACGAGAGAGGTTGCCGCAAAACTAGACAAGCTTCTCGATTTGTGTGAGGCTCTATCGCATGGACACCATTACTCACCCCAAGCCCACATCCACCCAGCCTTCGACCTCAGGTCGGAAGCGCCGAAACTCCCTCATCTGGGGCGGGGCCGCCGTAGCGGCGCTTGCCGTCGGCATCACGGCAGCGCTCGTCTTCACGAACCGTGACACCCCCGTCGTCGACGCCGGCCCGGCGCGAGTAGACGTCGCAACGATCGACGGACTCGGTGAGGTCCTGGTCGACGGCCAGGGTCGCACGTTGTACCTCTTCGAACCGGATGAAGCAGCCGACGTCACCTGCACGGGCGGGTGTGCCGACAAATGGCCGCCGCTTGTGGCGATGGACGACGCAGAGCCCGAAGTCGGCGGAGACGTCGATCCCGCATTGGTCGCCACTGTCGCGGATCAAGTCGGCGCAGAGGTGCTGACCTTCGAAGGCTGGCCGCTGTACCGCTACGTCTCTGATGAGGTTGGCGAGGCCACCGGAACAGGGAAAGACCAAAACGGTGGCGTGTGGTGGGCACTCACCCCGGCCGGAGAGCGAGTGGAAGCCCCCTGATGTCCAGCACAGATCACAACGAGGGCCCGGCCCGCGACAGCCCAGCGGATGCCCAGGCCGAACCCGAGAAGGCCTCTGGCGGCATCAGTCGGCGCGGCATGTTCGGACTGTTCACGGCGACTGCCGCGCTCGGCGTGGCCGGATTCGCGGTCGCGTCACAAGTGACCGGTGCGACGTCTGATCCGTCGAGCGCGGGTTCCCGCGCCGGCTCTGGCGACCTTGGGGCAGGCAACACGGCGGAGACCGATATCGCCGGGTCCGGCATCGTCGAGTTCGACGGACTCCATCAGGCCGGCATCGCCACCCCTGCCCAGTCGAACATCGTGCTCACCAGCTACGACGCCAACCAGAACGCGAGCCGTTCCGACCTTGCCGCAACCATGAAGGCCTGGACCGTCGCGGCCCGCGCCATGACATCGGGCGGTTCGGCTAAAGGCGACCCCGGCATCAGCACCGGGAGCCGCCCCGCGAATCTCACCGTCACCATTGGTGTCGGAGCAAGCCTCGTGCAGCGTCTCGGGGCCGGGCGTCCGGCCGCCCTGGCCGACATGCCGGCATTCGCTGGAGACCAGATCGATCCGGCACGCAGTGATGGTGACATCGTCGTGCAATTGTGCGCGGATGACCCGCTCATCCTCGCGCACGCCGAACGCGTGCTCACCCGCCTTGCCAGTGACACGCTCACGCTCCGCTGGCAGGAACAGGGTTTCGGCAGCACCGGTGCCCGCCGTGATGGGCGCACCGGCCGAAACCTCATGGGGCAACTCGACGGCACCAACAACGTCACGACCAGTCAACTCGCAACATCCGGCCCCATCTGGGTCGACGAGGCCGAACCGGCATGGATGACCGGAGGGTCCTACCTCGTGGTGCGACGCATCCGGATGCTGCTGAACACCTGGGAGCACGAGAGCACAACTCGTCAGGAACACGTGATCGGCAGAACCAAAGCCACGGGTGCACCGCTGGGAGGAAAGTTGGAGTCTGATTTCGTCGATCTCGAGGCGCGCAATCCAGACGGCAGTCCCACCATCCCGGTAGACAGCCACGTGCGACTGTCGAAGCCACAATCCACGGGCGAAAGCATGATGCGGCGCGGCTACTCGCACCGAGGGGCGGTCCTCCCCGACGGCACCGTCGACCAGGGCCTGCTCTTCCTCGCGTACCAAAAGGACCCGACCACCAGCTTCATCCCCGTGCAGCAACGCCTGTCGGCGCACGACGCCCTGAGTGCCTTCACCGTGACCACGGGCAGCGCCGTGTTCGCGATACTTCCTGGCACCTCGTCTCACTCTGACTGGCTCGGATCGACGCTCCTCGCCTGACTGGCCATACCCACTTCCTGGCGCCCGGCCCGTCAGACCGGTCGCACGGTGCCGTCTGCTGCGACCACCAGCATCCGCTGGTCTGCCGGTCCGATGACGATCGTGGCGCGCTCCGCGCGATCGCGCGGGAGCAACCGGGCCGTGAACCGGCCGTACTCGACCGACTGCAACTGCTCGGCAATCGCACGAGCGATCGCCGGCGGCTCCGCGCGGGACGCGTCGGTCACCGGGTCCAACGGCAGATCACCGCTGTCGTCGAGCAACATCACCTCGACCCCGCGGGCACGGGCGGCCCGCGCCGCACCGATCACCGGGTCGATGAAGAGACCGCGACCACGGATCGCGTCTCTCAGGGTTGCCTCGACCAGCAGGCACTCCGCCCGCTCCTCGGCATCGAGGGCATGCTCCTGCGCGAGCCGCACCAGCGTCGGACGCGCCAGCGCATTCACCCTGGCCAGCTCCGCTTCGCGTTCCGCGAGCGCCGCGAGTTCGGTCGCCTCGATCGCGGCCTGCCGTGTGCGCGTTCGATTGACGTCTGCCAGCGCGCGCGTCGTGCGTCGCAACCCGATCAGGAACAGGGTGCCGGCCAGCAGTGTTCCGGCATGCCTGATGACGAGCGCCACACCATCGAGCGCTGTAAGCCCGACGGCCAGCGCCCAGCCGACCGTCGCGAGAAACAGCCCAGCGTAGGCGAACCACGCCCACCACGGCCGACCGCGTGCCACGAGCATGACCAGCACCAGGGTGATGGCACCGAGATGCCAGTGCCCATACGGCGGCGTGTCGATCGGTGAGATCTGCATCACCAGCATGCCGGTCGTCACCGCACACAAGGCCAGGATGCCTGCCGTGCGCAGGCGGGGCAGGGGATCGGCACCCTCCTTCGTCACCCAGATCGCGGCGGCGGCCACGGAGACGACACCGATGCCCTCCATGGGGAAGGAGGCCGGCCCCTCCTTGTCTGCGAAGGCCACGAACACGTGCACACCGATGAAGAAGAGAAGAATGATCCTCGCGACCGGAGTAGAGATGCCGAGTAGTCCGGAGAGCGGAAGTGCGAGTTGCTGCGCACCGCGGCGGGACTGGGTGCGGCGGGACTGGGTACGGCTCAGCGATGCCATGTCAGCACCACTTCCGTGCCGGCGCCGGGGCTCGACCGCACGAGCACCCCACCACCGGGAACACGACGCATGCGCCCCAGGATGCTGTGCGCGATTCCGAGTCGTTCAGTCGGAACATTCGTCGGGTCGAACCCCACACCGTCATCGGCGATGACGATTCGCACCAGCTCGTGGTCGGCCTCGAAGGTGACCCGGCGCTCGACCCGACGCTCGGCGGGCCCGGCGGGCCCGCCTCCCGCATCGGCGATCGAGTTGCGGAGCGCCTCGCCCGCTGCCCCGAGGAGCGCCGCAGCGGCCGCCCCTGGGAGGGGGCTCTCTGACTCGACCTCGGCACGGAAGACCACAGCCGGGGCGAGCTCGTTCGCCAGTTGCTGCAGTCGACGGGCGACGTCTGAACCGCGCAGCTGGGGTTCGGGCTTCTGCATCCGAAGTGCATCGAGGCTGTCAAGGGTAGCTGCGGCGCTCTCCGAAACTGCTGCGGGGGCGATCTGTGCCCGCCCTGCCATCAGCAGGGTCGACAGCACGCTGTCATGCACCATGGCGTCGACCGAGAGCCGCGCCTCATTGCGCGCCAGTCTCTCGGCACCGAGCGTGGCCTCGGTGCGAGCCGCGTGGATCGCCGCGTCGACCTCACCGGCGTTTCGCCTGATTGCGATGGTGAGTCCGACAAAAACCGCCACCAGCAACAAGGTAATCAGCGCGTCTTCGACGCCGATCAAGCCGGCTGTCTCGCCAGACGACGAGACTGCACGAACCACGCCGCCCAACCCGCAGACCGCGATCGAGTATGTCCAGGCCACCCACCCAGGGAATCCGATCGCCAGCGCTACGCACGGAACCGCCGTGAACGTGGTCACCCACGGGATGTCGGCGCCGGCCGGCAGCGGGTGAGGGAGGAGCAACAGCCACGACAGCAGCACAGCGACGAATACAACTGCTTCGACGACAGTGATGAAGCGGAGAGTGCGGAGCGGAGCCACCGGGGCGAGTGCAGCGAGTGACGCCGGTAGTCCGAAGACGGTGAGGAAGCCCAGCAAAGCCAGCCCGAAGTATCCGTTGTCTGCCTGCTGCAGGAAGTTGTCGAAGCACAACGCACCGAAGACGATGGCCGAGACTCCGACGGCGACGTAGATGACACGGCCAAGCTGATCGGCCGAGCCGCGGGAGGCGGTAGGCGAGAAATCAGACGCGGACAGCCTGCTCATCGGTATTCGTAACGACCGTCGGCAACAGCCGTCAGGAACGACCGGGGATGGGGAGGATGCCGTCTTCCAACGCACGTTTGTAGAGGTCGACCTTGGTGCTCGCGGGGCGACCGACCCGTTCATACTTGGTGCGCACGCGACGGATGTAGTCGATCACCGTCAGCTCGGAAAGTCCGGTTCGCTCTGCGACCAGCGGCGCCTTCGCACCCGCGGCGTATAAGGAGAGCACTTCACGTTCGCGCGGGCTGAGGCCGGCGTCCGCGAGGTCTGGGTCACCGTCGAGGGCAGCGGCCCACTCCGTGGATGCGACCGCCTCCCCCGCGGCAGCCCTGGTGATCGCTTCGAGTAGCACGGCCGTCGGCTCCGATTTGCGCACCACCCCGAGCACCCCGGCGCGCGCGGCCTCGCGCATCAGCTGCGCGTCGTCGCCGCCGGTGAACGCCAGCACGCCGGCGCCGGTATCGCGCAGCCGGCCCACGTTGCTGGTGACCGTTGAGCCGTCTGACAGGCGCAAGTCGAGAATGACGAGGTCGAGTCCTGCGGCCGCTGTCTGCGAGTCGACAAGCTCGTCGACAGATGCCACGGTCGCCACAACCTCGATCTCGGGGATCGAACTGAACAGGTCGGCAAACCCGCGCGCAACGATCTCGTGGTCGTCGATGAGGGCAACGCGGCAGACAGTGATGTCGTTCGTCTTCTCGTTCATGATCGCCGCCTGTTGTTCAAGACGCCGGAACTCTCTTCGAGATAGCAGGCGCCGCACAGCGACTCGTACGACACTTCGACACCGTCGATCGCGACCTGGGCACCGTCGAACACGAACACGCCGCCGATCTTGCGGGCGTTGAACACGGCTTTGCGTCCGCAGCGGCAGATGGTCTTCAACTCTTCGAGACTGTGCGCCACCTCGAGTAGGCGGCGACTCCCGGGGAAGGCGACGGTCTGGAAGTCGGTACGGATGCCGTATGCCAGAACCGGCACATTCTCCAGGATCGCGATGCGCAGCAGGTCGTCGACCTGCACCTCGGTGAGAAACTGCGCTTCATCGAGGAGCAGTGCGCTGACATCGAGCCCGGAGTGAGCCAGGGTTTCCTTGCGGTGTTCCTGGAACGCGGCGTAGGCATCCGTTTCAGGAGTCAACAGAAAATCGACCTCGCGGGTCACGCCCAGGCGGGAGAGAATGCCCATGTCGCCCTTGGTGTCTACCGACGGCTTTGTCAGCAACACGCGGTGTCCGCGCTCTTCATAGTTATATGCGGCCTGGAGCATCGACGTGCTCTTGCCGCTGTTCATCGCGCCGTATCGAAAGTACAGTTTCGCCATCTTCGCGTGTCCGTCCGGGGCCGGTTTAGATGCTCGGCGGGGCGCCTGGAGTGTTCGGCGGCGTGCCTGGCGTGTTCGGCGGCGTGCTCTCGTCGCTACCAGGAGCAGCCGCTGCGGAATCGACGGCAGATCGGCGGCGTCGTCCGGCGAAGAACGCTGCGGCGGCCCCACCGAGAACCAGCACTGCGGCGATAGCGATGACCAGCTCCACCGGGAAGTTGACGCCGGTTGCGGCGAGTGCAGCGTGCAGGTTCGTCATGGATGTGCCCCTCTTTCAGCGCTCGCAATCGGAGCGCTCCCTTCGAATACTACCGAACACGGCGAAGGCGGCGTCAGAAGAGGGGCGCCAGATGAGCTGCGTCAGAAGAGCTGCGTCAGAAGAGCGTGGGCGCCAACTCGGGCGGGAGCTCCTCTTCGATGAGTGAACGCGGCCGCTCTCCGTCGTCGGTGCGCAGCAGGCCGAGGTGCTTCTGCGCAGACTGGTTTTGGGCAGGCTGGCTTTGGGCGAGGGCGGCGGAGCGCACTCCGCCGGTCGCCGGGTCTTCGGGTGCGCGCTCGAGTCCGTGCTTTCGAATCAGGGGTTTGATGCGGGCGGCGAGCCATTTGCGATAGTCCTTGGGCGCGTAGGTGGTGGTGTACATGGCCCGATAGCGCGGCATCAATTCCGGGTGGTCGCGGGCCAGCCACTGGTAGTACCAGTCCTTCACGCCGGGTTTCAGGTGCAGGGCCGTGTAGAGAACGGATGTCGCCCCGGCCGCCTTCGCCTGCCGCAGTGCCTCATCGAGGTGGGCGGTCGTGTCGGTCAGAAATGGCAGGATCGGCATCATGAATATTGAGCAATCGAGCCCTTTGTCGCGCACAGCGCTTACCGTGGCCAGTCGGGCCTTCGTCGACGGGGTGCCGGGTTCGACGGCTTGCTGGAGGTCGTCGTCGTAGATGGCGATCGACATCGCGAGGTCGACGGGCACGCGTTCGGCGGCTTCGGCGATGAGATCGAGGTCGCGGCGCAGCAGCGTGCCCTTGGTGAGGATGCTGAATGGGGTGTCTGCGTTCGCCAGCGCAGCGATGATGCCTGGCATCACTCGGTAGCGCCCTTCTGCGCGCTGGTACGGATCGGTGTTGGTGCCGAGGGCGACCGGATGCCGCCCCCAGCCGGGCTTGGCGAGTTCTTTCTGCAGGATCTCGGACACGTTGACCTTCACGATGATCTCATTGTCGAAGTCTTTGCCCGAGTCGAGGTCGAGGTACTTGTGGGTGGGCCGAGCAAAGCAGTATGAGCACGCATGACTGCATCCTCTGTAGGGGTTGATGGTCCAGCCGAAGGGCATCTGGCTCTGGCCGGGCACGTGGTTCAGCGCCGACTTCGCGAGCACCTCGTGAAACGTGATCCCGGCGAACTCCGGAGTGGTGACGCTTCGCACCAGGTTGTTCAGGCGCGCCAGTCCGGGCAGCGTTCCCGCCTGCTCCGTCTGCAATTCCTGCCCGCTCCACCGCATACTCGTTATTCGAACACAACTTCTATTCTGACGCAAGTGCTTTGCACTCACTCTCGTACGTCGAGCCGTGACTTGAGCACCTTCCCGGGCGTCGGGAAGGTGCTTAGGGCTCTCTGATTATCAACACGCTCATTCTTGGGGTGGGTTGAGGGTGTAGTTCCATTCGGGGTGCCAGTCGTGGCGGGCCAGAATCCGGCCGGTCTCGAGAGCTCTCATCTGCTGGTCAGGGATCTTGACGCCGAGGGGGTATTCGTTCTCGTCAAGTTCAGCATGGACGCTCAGGCCGGTTCTGGTTGTCGTCCCGGCGATGGTGTTCACGATGACGTCGTGACTGGTCAGCGGCCGGCCTCGCCAGTTCATCGAGATGTGGGAGAACAGGCGGTGTTCGATCTTGTTCCACTTCGACGTGCCTGGCGGGAGGTGGCAGACGGTGATGGCCAGCCCGGTCTCCTCGGCCAGGGCGGCCAGTTCGGTCTTCCATAGCCGGGTGCGGTACCCGTTGGAGCCGCCGCCATCGGCGGTGATCAGCAGCCGGGTCGCGCCCGGGTAGGCGTGGCGGCCGGTGCTGTTCCACCAGGAGCGGATCGTGTTGACCGCGAACGTGGCCGTGTCGTGATCGGTGCCCACGCTGACCCACCCGGTGTTGCCGGCGATGTCGTACACCCCGTACGGGTTCGCCTTGCCCAGTTCGGGGTCGATGAAGTCATGCACCTTCACCGGTTCCGGATCCCCCAAGGGTCGCCACTGCGTCCCGTTGTTTCGGTAGTTGCCGACCAGTTCCTTCTTCTTCGCGTCTACGCTGATCACCGGATCGGCGGTGCCGAGGTGATCAGCGGCCTGCTCGTTGAGGTAGGAGAACTGTCCGTCCCGGTCCGGGTGCTGGTTGCCCTCCACCATCTTCGCGTTCGCTTGCAGGCTGAACCCCTGCTCTTTCAGCAGCCGGGCCACGGTATCCGCACTGACCGGGTGACCGGTCGCGGTCAGCTCGGCGGCGAGCTTCTCCGTCGACAGTGTCGTCCATGACAGAGCCGACTCCGGATCCCCACGACGTGTCGGTTCCACCAGGGCCAGCAGCGCGGGAACCAGACCCGAGTCGGTTTCGGTGAGCTTCTTGCGGCCCCCGCCGGGCCGGCGCACCCGGTCCAACGGTGCTTCCCCCGACTCCAGCTGCCCAACGCCCTCCTGCACCCGGGACCGGGATGCCCCCGACGCCCGCGCCACCGCGATGATTCCACCATGACCCAGCGACCGCGCCCTCGCCGCGAGCACCAATCGCGCCGAACGCTCATCCAGATGCGGAAGCAACGCCTCGAACTCCGCAGCCATCTCCCTGACGACATCCCCTGAAACAGCCATACACCATTATCAACCACACACCACGATCAGACGGCATTATTTTGCGGTGCGTCCTTAGCTCACGGCTCGGCGAGGGTTCCCGCGGTGGTCGCGGTGGCCGAGGTGGTCAGGGTGGTCAGGGTGGTCAGGGTGGTCAGGGTGGTCAGGGTGGTCAGGGTGCTCAGGGTGCTCAGGTGGCGGGGCGCACGGGGACAGGCGGGCGGCCACGACCGAGCTCGAGGCGATCGCCCGTCCAGTTACGGCACAACCAGCGGTCGTGGCTGGCGACGATCACCGCACCCGGGTAGGTACCGAGGGCGTCTTCGAGCTCGGTCGCCAGCGAGAGCGACAGATGGTTCGTCGGCTCATCGAGCAGGAACACGTGGGGAGGCTTCGCGATGATCAATGCCAGCGCAAGCCGACGCTGCTGCCCCACAGACAATGCCCCCGCCGGGCGATCGAGATCGCGCGGCGCGATCAGCCCGAGGCTGACCAACGGCGTGCGCTCTGCCCGCTTCTCCCCCAGCGCCTCGAGGTATATGCGCCGCGGAGAATGCGACGGGTCGGCGAAGCGCACGTCCTGCTCGAGCAGACCGATCCGCAGCGCACTACGACGGTTCAGGATGCCGCTGTCGAGCGCCAGCTGACCGGCCAGAACGCTGAGCAGAGTCGACTTCCCCGCTCCATTGTGCCCCGTGACCAGCAGTCGCGACCGGGGTTCGATGCTCAGTTTGTGGAGATCGAGGCGACCGCGCACCCGCGCGTCGCTCAGCTGAAGCAGCAGGCCCTGGCCGCCGGCATCCGTCGCCGATGTGGGTGCGAAACCGGACGGGATGCCGGCGAACGTCAGCGGCGCCGGGGGCTTTCGCACCTGATTCTGCTGCAGCTCCTCGTAGCGCCCGCGAGCGTTGCGTACCCGGCGGGAGATTTGGTCTTGCACGCGATCACCGCGGCGTCCGTACGACATCTTGTTGTTGTCGGTCATGGCGCGAGCGTGGTTGATGTTCGGGGCGGTACCGACCACGGCGTACGCCAGTCGCTTCAGCTCGTCTTGCTCATCGGCGAACTGCGCTTCCCAGCGGGCACGCTCGGCCGACTTGTGGCCGAGGTAATCGCTGTAGTTGCCACCGAAGGTCGTGAGCTGCGCCCCCGCGCCGGTCATCACTGCGCCGGCCATCCCCGCACCGGCCAACAAGGCTCTGGCCGGATCGAGGTCGACCAGCCCGGTCGCCACGGCGTCGAGGAACGCCCGGTCGTGGCTCGCGAAGACAACCGGCCCACGCCAGGCGAGCAGTTGCCTCTCGAGGAATGCGGCGGCCGCATCGTCGAGATGGTTGGTCGGCTCGTCGAGCAGCAGCGCTTCTGGGCGCTGCAGGAGCAACGCCGCAAGCGCGAAGCGGCTGCGCTGCCCGCCCGACACCTCGCCGAGGCGCCGGCCGAGCGGTATGTCGTCAACGCCGAGCCCGGCGAGAACCTCATCTCGGCGCGCGCCGACGCTCCACACATCAGCGCGTTCGGCAGCGGCGAGCGCTGCGTCGTACCGGGTCGCTGGGTCTTGCGTCGGGCTAGCGGAGCCGGCCGGGCCAACGGAGCCAACCGGGCCAACGGCATCCGTCGCCAGCCCCTGCGCGGCCTCGTCGAGCTCTGACTCGATCGCGCGTACCTCAGAGAGCGCGTCTTCGACGAGCTGCTCGAGGGTGTCTTCCGGTTCGAAGCGCACCTCCTGCCAGAGCATGCCGATGCGCGCCGGACGCACGATGGTGCCGGCATCCGGCTGCTCTTCCCCGGCGAGGATGCGCAGCAGCGTCGACTTTCCGACGCCGTTCTCGCCGATCAGCCCGATGCGCTGCCCCGCCGAGACCGTGAGGTTGACGTCGGTCAGCACGCGCCGGTCGCCGTACGTCTGCGAGACGCCGTCAACCCGGAGGTGGTCTGCGGTGCCGGCGGCGCGGGGCGCGAAATTGGTAACTGGTTGCGTGTTTGGTTGCGTCAAAACAGCCACCCTTCGAGGTGATGCTCTCCGCTGCACGAGCGTGCGCCTGTCGGGAGAGCGGCAATTCCCGCCGGGCTGGGCCTCGGACGCGGGACGGAAGGGTGATTACAACTTCATAGCGTCGTAGACACTACCGGCTGCGACATCCGTTCGTCAAACACGCCGCCGGCCGGCTCGCCGAACCGTGACTTGAGCACGTTCCCGACGCTCGGGAAGGTGCTTAACTCGCGGCTCGGCGAGACTCCCGAGGGTGCGACGCGGGTGACGGATGCCGCGGCGCGGCTCAGGCCGGCAGGTGCAGAGCAGAGGCGGTCGCGGCCAGTGACGCGGCGGCGGTGTCCCGGTCATCGGAGAGCTTCGTGCCGAGCGAGGGGATCATCTCGCGGAGCTTCGGCTCCCAGGCGGCATACTCGTCTGGGAAGCAGGTTTTCAGCAGGTTGACCATGATCGGAACGGCGGTCGACGCGCCAGGGGACGCACCGAGCAGCCCGGCAATCGTGCCATCGGCCGCGGTGATGACCTCGGTGCCGAACTGGAGCACGCCGCCCTTGTCAGCATCCTTCTTCATCACCTGCACGCGCTGGCCGGCGGTGATGATCTCCCAATCGTCGAGCTTCGCGGTCGGCATGAACTGCTGCAGCGCCTTGAGCTTGGCGCCGCGAGTGGCGACGAGTTCGCCGACGAGGTACTTCATCAGGTCGAAATTGTGCCAGGCGACGGCGAGCATCGGGCCGAGGTTGTGCGCCCGCACCGAGAACGGCAGGTCGAACCAGGTGCTCGACTTCAAGAACTTCGGCGAGAATCCGGCGTACGGCCCGAACAGGAGCGAGGCCTCGCCGTCGACAACGCGGGTGTCGAGGTGCGGAACCGACATCGGCGGGGCGCCGACGGATGCCTTGCCGTACACCTTCGCCTGGTGCTGCGCGACGATCTTGGGGTTGCTGGTCTTCAGGAACTGACCGCTGATCGGGAACCCGCCGAACCCCTCGATCTCGGGAATCCCGCTGTTCTGCAGCAGGGCAAGTGCGCCGCCGCCCGCACCGACGAAGACGAATCGGGCGTGAACTTCACGGCGGGTCTGCCCGACCGTGCGCAGCAGTTTGACGCGCCACGTGCCATCCGTCTGCTGCTTCAGGTTTGTCACGTGCTGGTTGAGGTGCAGTTCGGCACCCTGCTCGACCAGGTTGTCGAACAGGAAGCGGGTGAGCGCACCGAAGTCGACATCGGTGCCTGAAACGATGCGGGTGGCGGCGATCTTCTGGCGCGGGCTTCGCTTCTTGGTGAGCAGCGGGGTCCACTCGCCGATCTTCGCCGGATCATCGCTGAACTCCATGCCCTGGAACAGCGGCTGGTCTTTGAGCGCCTCGTAGCGCTTGCGCAGGTATTCGACGTTGGCCTTGCCGCGCACAAACGTCATGTGCGGCGTGGAGTTGATGAACTTCTCGGGCTCTGGCAGTGCGCCGGTGGCGACGAGGTGCGACCACAGCTGGCGGCTGATCTGGAACTGCTCGTTGATCGCGACGGCCTTGTCGGCGGTGACGGTTCCGTCTGGCGCCTCCGGCATGTAGTTCAGTTCGCAGAGGGCGGCGTGGCCGGTGCCCGCGTTGTTCCAGGGGTTCGAGCTCTCCTGCGCAACCTCGCCGAGGCGTTCGAAGATCTGGATGTTCCAGTCGGGCTGCAGGTGCTTGATCAGGGTGCCGAGGGTGGCACTCATGATGCCGCCCCCAATGAGTACGACGTCGATGGGGGCCTCTGAATTCACGCTTTTCAGTCTATCGCGGCAAACGGATGCCTCCTGCCGGGCGCGGTTTTACGGCCCGCCTGTGCTCGCTGGCCGCCTCGCGGCCCGGCCCACGCGCCCGGAATCGCTGTATCCACCCAGAATCGCAGCTAGAGCGGCGACTCCCGGCGCGAACGGCGATTCCCGGCCATCAGCCGGCTGCCGGCAGGGACGCCCGAACCGTTTTGACCTCAGCCTCGGTGAGTGGCACCCACGGCGAGGCGTCTGGGCCAGACGAGGCCGCGTCGGGGCTCTCACCCTGGTTCCACCACTTCGACTCGTACGGCACCCCCTCGAAGAGCACGCGGTCACCCTTGTTGAATTGCGTGGTCCCGCTCCAGTCGGGGTAGGTGCCGACCGGCAGCGTCGGCTGCTCGAACGGCTTCTCCCCCGGCAACACCGGCCCGATCAGCGTCCAGGGCGTCTCCCACTCGTTGAGAACCGGGTTGTCGGGCAGATCTCCGCGGGTCCACCACTTCGCCTGGTACACGTTCTGGTGCCAGACCACCTTCGTCCCCTCGAGGAACGACGCTTCCTCTGACCAGATCATGTACGGGCTGGTCTCGGGGTCGTCGACGGGTGTCTCGATGCGGTCGGCCTCGTCGGTCGTCACCGCCGTAGCAGAGATCTCCGGTCGGCCGGTGAAGCCCGTCGCCAGGGTCACCGCGAATGTCGCGTCACCCTGCTCGATGCCGCTGCAGGCATCCGATACCCGCTTCACGTCCGCGTAATTGGATCCACAGGTCACGTCGCGGTTCAACGACCACATCGACATGCGGCCGATCCGCTTCTCCTGCGCGAACGCGTTGAGCTTCTCGGCGTCCGCCAGGCTGAACACCTCGGCCGGAACGTCGTTCTGGCCGATCATCGGCGTCGCCCCGAGCTTCGACCACAGGGTCGCCTCCGACAGGTCGGTGCCGGCCCGTGAATACAGTGTGCCGAGTTGCCGCTTCGTCGACGTCAACGCCTGGATCGACGCCTCCGCCATGCTCATCGTGGCTTTCTTGCTGCTCCCGTAGTCCATTGTCATCACGTTGACACCGGCCAGGTCCACCCCGGCGACGAGCATCTGGCTGACGGCGGTTGTGCCGTCTTCGGTCAGCCCAGACGGTGCAACGGGCAAGGTCAGCCACACGGCGAGGTCGTCGCCAGCCGCACGGCGCTCCGACTGCAACCGGCTGATGGCATCCGCCCGCCGTTTTCCCGCCGCGACATCCGTGAGGTTGCCCGCCTCGATATCGAGATCAATGGTCGTCACATCGTACCGATCGAGCACCGCCGCATATGCGTCGACGAGCTTCGACTCATCCTCACAGCCGGTCGCCAGTTCGTCGTTCAGCAGACCGCCGAACGACACGATCGCCTGGCCGCCCAGCTGCTGCAGCCGTGCCAGCCGCCGGTCGAGGTCGAGAACCTCGGATGCCTCATCCAGCGAATACGCGGCGCCCCACGTCGGCGTGCACGCGTCATCCTTGTCGGCGACGATGAATGACAGCACGACGTCGCGGGTCGCGTCGCCTTTCGGCGTCTCGAAATTGAAGGCTGGGGTTGCTGTGACGTCGGCGTACCCGGCGAACCAGGGGTCGAACGACTCCGTCGCCTGCGCTGAGTTCCACCACTGCCAGCCGACGTACCCGCCGCTGGCGAGCACGACGACCAGCATCGCCGACAACACAATGCGAAGCTTCGACAACCGGCGGCGTGCCACGGGCTGCGCCGGGGGCGACGGCGAGGGCGAGACAGGGATCGGATCCACGGAGCTCATGCTGCCTTCCCCTGCGCCTGGTGAGCGAATGCGTCTTCCTCGAGTCGCGCCGCGGTGAGCAGTTCCAGTCCGTCAGGCAGCCCGTCGTCGCCATAGCCGTGGTAGATCACGGCCCGCCAGTCCATCGACGGTTCCGGCGCGACAACCGCCGCCGTGGCCGTTGCCGTTGCCGTACGCGGCAGCTTCTCAACGTAGAGCCACTTGGTCAGTCCGAGCCAGACGTCGACCAGTGAGTTCCAGACGCCGATGTTCGCGAGGATCGCCGTGGTTGCCAGAAGCGCGTTGAACCCGGCGAACGCGGCGTTGCCCCAGTTCTGCGCCAGGATGTCGCGCCACAACGTGAGCGCGGAGAACGCGACGATGAGGTACGGAGCCACGACATAGAGCAACGGAGCCGCAGTGCGATTCTTCACCTTCGGGGTGCGCACGAAAGGGATCTTCTTACTGGTGATCGCCTGCTCGAGCGACTTCAGAACACCCGCCAGATTCACCGGAAGCAAGACCAGGTTGAACCCGTAGATACGGAAGATGTCGCTGAACCGGTAGCCACAGTAGCGCAGGTCGCTGCCCATGGCCAGGAAGTATGGGAGAGCAGCCAGCAGCACGACCGGACTCAGCAGCCGGCTGTCATACGGGTAGACCAGGAGGAAGATCAGTCCGAAGCTGGCCCACGCGATCGAGGTCATGTAGTTCACTCGAAGACACAGTTCGATGAGGCTGACCGGATGCCCGGCGCGCCCCCGTGCGCGAACCTGCCGCCACAGCTTCGGAAGGATCAGCAGGCCGCCATTGGCCCATCTGCGGCGCTGCACGATCAGCGAGCCGAAATCGGGCGGAGTGGCGCTGTAGCTCAGCCGTTCGGGGTAATTGACCAGCGTCCAGTCATGGGTACCGAGGTCGATGCTCGACTCGGTGTCTTCGATGACCGTACGGTCCTGAACGTAGCGACGCACCTCGAAACCGCCGACGGTCTCCACTTCGACGATGTCTTCGAGGGCACGCTTGCGAATGACCGCGTTCGCGCCCACCCAGAACGTCGCCCCGTAGTAGGACATGCCCTGGTGCAGGATGTGCTGAATGTCGGTGGTCGCACCGGCCAGCCGCTCGATGCGGGTCGGCGCCCCACGAAACGACGAGTACGGCGTCTGGGTGACAGCGACACGAGCGTTGGCGGGCTGTTCCAGGAAGTAGACCAGCCGCAGGCAGTAGTCGCGCAGCAGCAGCGAGTCCGCGTCGAGGGTGAGCAGGTATTCGGAGTCCGGCACGACGAAATCGGCGTACTCGGCTTCGGCGACCGGGCGCAGGATCGTTCCGTCCGGTCCTTCCTCACGGCGGAAACGGCGACCCATGAGGCCGATGTAGGCGTTGAGGTTCATCGCCTTGTTGGCGTCATGCGACAGTGAGGCGAACTGCTTGCGTTCGAAGGTATCGAGCTCTGCCGAGAAGGTCCAGACGAGGCGGCGGTGCAGCTCCAGCATCCGCTGCGGTGACGGTGAAGCATTGTCGTTGGCCGCAGCATCCAGGGCGACAGCCGTGACGGTCAGTTCCGCGGCGAGACCGCCGAGAACCTGCTCGCAGAAGAACGTGTCGACGTGGTCGGTCACGTTCTCGGCGGCAGCCATCGTGAGCAGCCAGCGCGCTGCCCAGCGATAGTTCGCCGCGAGTTCGAGCACGGCCTCCTGGCTCACGTCAGGCTTCTCTGCCAGTTCGAGCTCGCAGAGCGTCAATTCGTCCCTGAACCGGGTGCGGGGCTCCGCGAGTGCGTCGGCGATTCCCTGGGCGATGCCGCGGGACTGGGCGAGACGCGCGGCGACGGCCGGGTCGGTGGGATGCGGCGGGTCGTCCAGGAGCAGCACCACCCGAAGGTCGGGATATTCCTGCAACGCCGCCGACCACAACGTGGCCCGCACGACAGCAGGCTCCTCGCTGTACGACGGCACCAGCACCGTCATCGAACCCGTGTGTTTCGCGAAGTGACTGTCGAGTTCGGCACGTGGCACCCGCACATGGTCGCGGAAGCGCTGCAGCGCTCCTTGCCTGGCCACCAGGTACATGAGCGCGGAGAAGGTGAGGAAGGTCACAACGATCACGTACGAGATGGCCTCAGTGGTGAACCGGAAGCTCTCGGTTCCGTTGTTCAGGAACTGTCGCATGATCGTGTAGATCAGGTAGCCGAGCCACGAGGCGATGGTGGCGACGATAGCGAGCCGCCCCCAGGTGATCTTGGAGTCGCTGGGCCGCTCGTGGACGGTGGGGAGCGGCTGAGTGGTTCGTTCAGCACCCCATTGGCGCTTCCTGGCAGGCGAAGTTACGGGCTTCGAAGGCATCGGGCATCCTCAGATCGGTACGCATGATCGGGACTCGTCGTCCCATACACAGGTTCGCGTGCTCTCCGCAACGTTCGACCTTAGTAGGCACAGGCGCACCCAAGGATTTGCTCAAGATTGCCGCCGCGGTCGATCGCCTGTATGCGATGACGCGTGGCGAAAGCGGCGCTAGGAGCGGGGCCGGACGCGCTCGTAGATCTCGAGGAAGCGCTCCACCGGAACTGACGCAACCGTGCGGCGCACGATGTCGAGGTCGACGTCGTCGAGTTTCTTGAACCGCAGGCAGCTCTTGCCCATATTGAGCGTGCGCCCGGTGGCCGCCCACTCTGCACGGAAGGCGGCATCCGCTTCTGGATCGCTGTAGAGCCCGGTCAGGTACAGCGAGTTGTAGTTCTTCTGCGCGGCAAGGCCGACGTAGGCCAGCGGCTGCTTGTTGTAGGTGTTCGGGTACGTCTCGAGCGGAATCACCCAGCCGGGCATTCCCCAGCCCATGACGAGTTCGTATCCCTCCGGCACGGATTCGCAGAGCGCGTCGAAGACCGGACGGACGACGGCGCGCTTCTCCGGTGTGAGGCCGCCGAAGTAGCTCTCAACGTCGGCGGGTATCGGCTGCGTGGTCATGGGTCCATGGTAATCAACGGGCCGCGCATCAGGCAGCAGCGATGCCCGCCATGACCAGCCCGACACCAGCCGTGACCAGCCCCGCGGTCAGCGAGACGACGCCGATCCAGAGCAGCCAGATCGCCCGGCCGGGCTTCTGCGGGTCGCGGCCGAGCACCGAGAGGAAGAACCCGGCCGGCATCAGTATTGCGGCGATCGGAACACCGGTGCGCGCGAGCCACTCCCAGCCGCCGGCCAGCGGCGCCTGGTCGATCAGCGCCAGGATCACGAGGCTCAGCACCAGAAGAACCGCGGCATGTGCGTGGCCGGCGCGGTAGAAGTTCTTCTGAAGCGTGTTGGCGGTCACCTTGCCCCCCACCACTTTGGTGAGAAAGTACCCGCCAGACTCGACGGTGACGAGTGCCAGCAGGAGGATTCCAGCAAGGGTGAGGGTCGCGGCAGAGAGCATGGCGGTTCCTTTCAGGGTGACGGATGCCGCGGCATCCGTTCTTCTTCGATTCGCACGGTACTAGATAGTTGCAGGATTAGATAGTTGCAGTATCTAATACTAGATACCTGTACTATCTAATGCAAGACACAACCGAGATTTAAGACACAACCGAGATTTAAGACACAACCGAGATTGAGGTGAAGAGAATGCAGATTTCGCACTTGGCAACCGAATCTGGCGTCGGCATTGCCACCATCAAGTTCTATCTGCGCGAGGGACTCCTCCAGCAGGGCGATGCGGTCAGCGCTACGCGTGCCGACTACGGCCAGGCGCATCTCGACCGTCTTCGGTTGATCAAGGCGCTCACCGGTGCGGCCGGACTGCCGGTGCAAAGGGCCGGGGAGGTTCTCGCGATCATCGATCACCCCGATGGGTCGCTCTTTGAGATGCTCGGCCGCGCCGTGGCAGCGTTGCCGCCGTATGCCGATGCCGAGATCGCCGCTGACGGTGCTGCGGCAGATGATGCTGGCGCGCCGCGCGACTACCCCCGTGCCAGGGCCGCACTCGCCGAGCTCGGCCAGCTCTACGACCCGCGCTACGCCGCGGTTGCGCAACTCGACCAGGCCCTCGCTGCTGCCGAGTCGGTGGGGATGCCGGCCTCTTCGGAGCGTCTCGCAGCCTACGGAGTGCATCTGAAGGCGATGGCCGAGATCGACCTCGCGTCGGTCACCGAGGCCGAGCCGGCGGCATCCGTCGAATATGCGGTGCTCGGCACCGCACTCTACGACCCGGTGATCCTCGCACTGCGGAGGCTGGCGCACCAGGACCTCGCCGCCCGCCGGCTCGGCGTCGACCAGGCCGCGATCGACTCACGGCAATAGTTCGCGATCGGCCAGTTCGCGATCGGCCGCCCAGGCCCGCGTAGGATACTGATCAGATGGAAACTCAGGGGGACGACCGCCGCATCGCGGTGATCATCGAAGATGACGCCGACATCCGTCATCTGCTGGAAACCGTGCTGACGCAGGCCGGATTCGAGGCGATCGCGACGGCCAACGGCGCCGACGGCGTCGAGGCGGTGCGCACCCGCTCGCCCCTGGTCGTGACCCTCGACGTCAGCATGCCGGGTATGGACGGATTCGAGACGGCCAAGCGCATTCGCGCGTTCAGCTCGGCCTACATCGTGATGCTCACCGCCCGCAACGAGGAGATCGACACCCTGCAGGGGCTCGAGGCCGGCGCCGACGATTACATCACCAAGCCGTTCCGCCCGCGTGAACTGCGGGCGCGCATCGAGGCGATGCTGCGTCGTCCGCGTCAGACGGCGACGGATGCCGGTTCGCCGGCCTCCGGGTCTGCCTCCGCCGCTACGACGGCCGGCACAGCGACAACAGACCAGGCCATCACCGCTAACGACGCCGCTGCCAGCGGCGCGATTGCCGGCACCGGCGCCCGCCCAGATGGTGACTGGCTGGAGCACAACGGCCTGCGTGTGAACCCCGACATGCGACTGGCGCTGCTCGGCAGAGACGGAGCCGAACACGAGCTTGAGCTCACCCGCACCGAGTTCGACCTGCTCGCAGCCCTTGTGGCGTCGAGACGCCGCGTGCGCAGCAAGAGCGACCTGGCCCTGCTGTTGCGCGGTGAGAGCTATGTCACCGACCACTATGTGAGCGACGCAGACAAGCGCGCCGTCGAGGTGCACATGGGAAACCTGCGTCGCAAGCTCGGTGACAGCATCACGTCGCCGCGCTGGCTGGAGACCGTGCGCGGTGTCGGCTACCGGCTGGCCGCGCCAAGCGAGCGCTGAGCTCCCACCGCTGACCGCGCCGCCGTTAAGACTCCAGGAAGCTGTTCAGCCAGGCGCAGGTGCGCTCACCGACGATGATCAGCTGCGGAAGCCGCTCGCGGCATCCGTTCACGTCGCCATCGGCGAGCAGGGCGAGCATCACCGTCGCTGCCGCCTCCAGCCGAACCGCGCCCAGAATGCCGCAGCTCGATCGGATACTGAGCAGCGCGATGTGGGCTCCGCCTGCATCCGGCGCGGCGAGCACCTGTGCCAGCCTCCGGGATCGGGTATCCCAGAGGTCGACAAAGTCCGCGACGAATCGACGTTGTGCGCCCCGGTCTCCGCCGAGCTGCGTCAGCAGCAGACGAAGGGCGCCGGGTTGGACGACGTCGTTCACACCGCGCGGCCTGGGCGTGTGTGAGCTGGGCGGGTGTGAGTGCGGTGTGCCTGAGTGCGGTGTATGCGACAGCCGGCAGAGGCGCCCCCGATTCGGGTAGCGGGAGCGCACTCTGCTTCGACCATCTTCAGTGCCAGGTCGGTCTCGCCGCGTCGAGGGGACGCGGGGTGACTTCGTACCGGGGACATGACGTTCACTGTGCTCCCCCAAGCTCAGGTTTCCAGCCGCCACGGCGCAGGAGATCCTCAAGTGTCGCTCAGGAATTGCGCAGCTACCCGGTCCCGCGCTGAATCGGCACGTCAGGCGGGCAATTCCCGGGTGGCGATGTCGTTGCCACCGCTGACCTTGACGGCCTCGATGGCCGAGCCGACGGCATCCGTCAACAGCACCAGGTCATGCCCGTTATCGTCAGTGTCGGCGGTGCCGAAGCTCGCGGTCAGGCGAATCTGCTGGCCGGCCGGCAACGGTTCGTCGACCAGGGCGGTCTGGATGCGCTCGGCGATCGCACGGCCGTCGGCAACGGATGCCGCTGGCGCCAGAATCAGGAAGCGCCCAGAACCTGGGTGTCCGATCACGGCCATCGGGGGCACGGCTCGTCGCAGCGTGGCGGCGAATCCCGCGATCGCAGCGTCACCGGACTCGCGCCCGAAGGCGGTGTTCAGTTCGGGAAGCCGGTCGATGTCAGCACCGACCAGCGCGAGCCGGAGTCCGGAGCGCGCTGCGCGATCGACGTGGTCGGCGGCAGCCTGGCGGAACGCGGCGGCTGAGAGCACGCCGGCCGCCGAGTTGATTCCGACGGCAAGGTCGCCGACGGCATTGCCGCCGGTGCGCTCAGCCCGCAGAACGGAGACCGACACGGTCGCGATGACGACGAACGCCATGTTCACAACCGACGTGGTGCCGGTGCCGAAGTACGTCTCGAACACGTGTGTCTCCGGCCCCCCGGCCAGGAAGACGACGGCTCGCACGGCCATATAGAGTGCGACTCCCCAGAGTACCAGGGCGAGCATGCGGCCGCTGAGGTTGCGGCGCAGGCGGGCGCGGAGGGCTTCGAGACCGCCGAGCGTGCCGACGATAGTGATTCCGACCCACACGGAGACGGCGCCGGCCCACTCGCCGATCGGAACCTGCACCAGCGAGACGACGAGCACGACGCCGGCAATGATCAGCACCAGCTCGAACCCCGAACGGCGCCCGTTGTAGAGCCGGGCACCCGACCAGAGCGACCCCACGACCAGGATCATGGCCACATTGCCGACGGTGATGCCCCACCACGCGTCTGTGACGCCCGCATTGGTTCCGTAGCCGACCGCGGCGATGATGCCGGCGATGAACGCGAGGCTCCAGACGCGACCTGGCGGGTCGTTTCGATTGAACGACGTGTTCAGAATGAACAGCAGCCCGCACAGCACGGCCACCAGGCTGGTGACGAACATGAGGGTCAGTGTGTCCAGCGTCATTCGTTGCCTCTCGGTAGTGTGGCGATTGCCGTGGTCCCCACGCCGCTGGCCGATTCGAGCCGCAGGTCGCCGCCGTGCTGGCGCATGATGTCCCTGCTAATGCTGAGGCCGAGGCCGGTGCCGTGCACGCTCGACCCACGCACGGAATCAGCGCGATAGAAGCGGTCGAACAGGTTCCTCTGCTCGTCGTCGCTCATTCCCTGACCGGTGTCGGTGACGCGCAGCTGCACTTCGTCTGCGCTCGCCCGCACCGCCACCCTGATGCGGCCGGAACGCACGTTGTACTTGATCGCATTCGACAACAGGTTGTCGACGACCTGGCGCAGGCGGAACGCGTCGGCCTCCGTCTCCACTGCCACGAGCTCATCGACCTCGATGACGATGTCGCGCTCCGCCGCGAGCGGCCTGGCCGATTCGACGGACTCGGCGACGACGTCAGCCAGACTGCATGGGGCGAAGGCCAGCAGGAGCGCGTGCTGCGAGTCGCCGGCGGCCGTGAGCAGATCGGCCACCAATGCCAGCAACCTGTCGGCGTTTTTGGAGGCGACCGTCAGCATCCGTCTCGTGCCGTCTTCGACGCGTTCGTCGTCGAGGGCCAGTTCCAGGTAGCCGAGCACCGAGGTGAGTGGGGTGCGCAACTCGTGCGAAACGGATGCGACGAGGTCGTCCCTGGCCTGGATGGCGCGCAGTTCTGCCGTCACGTCCCTGGAGACGAGCACTGCCCCATCGAAACGGCCGGCGTCGTCCTGCAGCGGCCGGGCGGAGACCAGCAGGGCGGCCTGGGTCGAACCGGGTTCCCCAACCCAGACGGTGACGCGGTCGACGGTCTCACCCGCGAGCGCCCTGGTGAAGGGTCGCTCCGAGTCCGCGTACGGCGTTTCGCGGTCTTCGCGGTGCACGACGGCAGGCAGGAGGGTCCCCTCCTGAACGCCGAAACGGTGCATCATCTCTTTCTGAGCGCGGTTCTGCAGCACGACCGCGCCGCTGCCTTCGGTGCTGACAACGCCGAAGTCGATGGCGTCGAAGATCTCGACCTGCAGTCTCTCCTGCCGCCGGGAACGTTGGAGGGCCACCTCGAACAGGCCGGCCTGCTGGGTCAGGAGAACGCTCTGAGCCCTGGCCCGCCGAGTGGTGATGTACGTCGCGGTGGCCACAAAAGCGAGCACGATCGGCATGATGGCGAGCCGCGGAATCTCCTCAGTCGGCACGATCGAATTGCGCAGGGCGGCACCGCCCCAGAGCAACACGGCCGTGATCAGCACGCTGCCCACCGCTCCCCTGAAGCCAAAATGAGTGGCCATCCAGATAACAGGGAAGACCAGCAGGAACGTGGCACCGAGAAGCGGCTGGGCCTCGCGGATCAAAACGATGGCGACGATGTCGAGCACCGGCAGGAGTGCGATCCAGCCCTTGGGAACGAGGCGCCACGGCACGGCAGCGGCCAGACCGGTGACGCCGAACACGATGACCACTCCGTAGAAGTACAGCGGGGCGCTGATCGCTGCCGGGTCGACCACCACCGAAACGCCGACGAGGAGCAGAAGGGCGCCGGCCACCAGCAGCTGGGTCAGAAAGACGGAGCGCTCCACCCGTGCGCCTGCGCCGCGGCTTCGCAGCGTCATTCCCGTATCCCCCATGGGTTGAGCGTAGCAATCGGCGGGCGGCGTTCACGCCCGTTTCGACTGCACCCGAATGATGGCGTCGCTGCCGTTCTCCTCAAGCCGTGCGAGGGTGTTCTCGAAGGTCTCCGGCACCCCGTAGAAGAAGCCCTGGGCGCTGCGGATGCCGAGTGCACGCAGGTGACCGGCCATTCCGGCGTTCTCGACCCCTTCGACGATCATCGAATACTCGAGATTGTCGCCGAACCCCTGCAGCGCGGTCAGCACTTCACGCTGACGGATGTCCTCCAGGTCGTCGACCAGGCTGCGATCGATCTTGAGGATGTCCATCGGCAAGCGCACCAGCGCATCGACCGACGAGTCGAGCGATCCATAGTCGTCGAGCGCGATCATCAGGCCTGCGTCTCGAAGCACGTCCGCCTGCGCACGCACAGCCGCCGAGACCCGCGCAACTGACCTCTCGTTCAGCTCGAGGCAGAGAGTGATGCTCGGGTAACTTCTGGAGAGGTCGGCGACGAAGTCGCCCATCCGTTCTGGGAGAAGCTGGCCTGCTTCGAGGTTGACGGTCATGCAGGCGATGCTCGGTTCGAGCAGGCGGAACTCTGCTGCGGCCGTCATCGCCTTGGTGGCGACCAATCTGCTGAGCGCGTCAAGGCGACCCAGTCGCTTCGCCTTCTCGACGAAGGATGACGGCGCGATCACGCCGAACTCGGGGTCGGTGTAGCGCAAAAGCGCTTCGAACGCCCAGATGCGGCCGGAGACCAGGCTCACGATCGGCTGGAAGGCCAGTTCGATGCGGTCGTCGTCGATGGCACGCGCCACGGAGTCGTTCAGCCGGGTCGACCGGTGTTCGGAGACGTTGATGGAGCTCTCGCGAGCCGGACTGCCCCTGCGATTGTTCTTCTTGATGGCGAGCATGCTGCGGTCGGCTTCCCTCACCAGTGCGGTGACGTCGGCTTCGCGATGCGCGGAGTAGGACAGACCGATGCTCAGCACCGGAACCAGCGTGACGCCGTCCAGCACGATCGGCATGCTGCAGGAGGACATGAGCGACTCCGCCACGAGCTTTGCTTCGGCCAGGCCGCCGAGTCCGGTGAGCACAACGACGAATTCGTCGCCACCGACGCGGGCGACCAGGTCATCCGGGCGAACGGAGCTTTGCAGCCGACGGCCGAGCTCCCGCAGGATCTCGTCGCCGATGTGATGACCGTGTCGGTCGTTGATCCGTTTGAATTCATCGAGGTCGAGAAACAGTACGGCGATGGATTCCCCGTAGCTGCGGTTGTTGTTGACATTGGCCAGCGCTTCGTTGAATGCGCCGTAGTTCGGCAGGGCCGTCAGCGGGTCGGTGTTGGCACGGAGGGCCAGCCCGCCGAGGTCGGCCCTGACGCCGGCGACGACGTCGGCAGCGTGGGCCAGTGCGGCGATGGACTGGTGGTCTTCGCCGGTGAAGGCCAGGTCCATCGCGTCGCGGTGTGCAACGAGATAACCGGGCCGGGCGAAGCAGGGCGAAGCAGGGCCCACGTCGGCGCTGACGATAGGGCTGGCGACGTCGCTGACGACAGCGACCGGAGCGCCGGCCTGGCCGGCCGTGGGTGGCAGGTCCTGCAGGGTGACCGACAGGGCGCCGACTGATGTCTGTACCGCCTGGCGAAGTGCGTCAGCCAGAGTGCCAGCGGGTGCAGGGGCGGTGGTGCCGGCCGGCTGTGTCTGGCCGGCCAGCTGCATTTGGGCCGGGATCGCCCGCAAGTCGCTCTCGCTGAGAGCGGCCGTTCCGCCGATCAGTCCGACCAGGCGGCGGCGCCTGCCGGCATTCGCCATCGTCAGCCCCACGCCACCGGCGCACAGGGCGAGCACCAGAAGCACAGCGACAACGCTGAGAGAGTGGTCGCTCCCGGCAAGCAGTGGAAGACCGCGTTCGACCCAGCCTGCCAGGACGAAGCCGGCTGCCGCCCCCACCGCTGCGGCGCCGAGCAGCCTGAGCGGAGACAGGTCGCGCACCAGACCGAGTCCGGGCGCCGGCGTGACCCAGCGCATCCGTGCCAGTTCAACGGCAACGACCACAACCAGGTAGACGACGATGGCGATCGCCACGGCGCCGGTACGGGTGAGGCCGACGGCAACGAGTGGCACCTCTGCCAGGGCTGCGATGGCCGTGGCGGATGCCGCGAGTGCCGACGAGTAGGCGGCGACGCGTGGGCGCCGCGTGGCGCCGAAGTCGACGATCAGCACGCCGAGCGCGATGGCGCCGATCACGACATCCGAGGCTAGCGCCGGGGTGGCGACCGCAAAAACCAGCACCGGCAGGCTGACCAGCGGGGAGCGGTGCGCGAAGCGCCCAATGGGAAAGAGGCAGGTCGCCAGCACCGCGGCACAGACCGTCGCGACCAGGGCCACCGACCAGGAGGACGGTGGGCCGGAAACGAGGGTGAAGACAGCGCGCGCGACGAATGTGACCACGACGACGACACAGATGGCGAACACCACGAGTCGCGCGCGCGACGTTCCCCACAATGCGCCCACAGCGTCACACTAGTACAGCCCTGCCGCGGCGGTCTGTGCCGCGTGCGGGTGACGTGGCGGCAGTCAGGCAGCGACAGCGATGTATGGGTGTTGTGAGGTTTCGGCGATTCGCCGTATGGATTCCGTTAGGGCCGTGATTCTGCCGAGAACACGGGTATCTAATCAGATGTTGCGCCCGAGACCGGGTGGCCGTGTGCCCCTCCGGGCATCGCGTGAGACGTTTCCCGAAGGAGCCCGTTTTGCTTGACATTGTTTACGTGCTCGGCATCATTGCCGTGTTCGTGGTGGTCGGCCTCGTTGCCAGGGGGGTCGAGAGGCTGTGATGTTCTTCTCCCTCCTTGCCGCTGGCCTGGGTATCGCCGCCATCGTGTACCTCGTGTACGCCCTCGTGAAACCGGAGCGTTTCTGAGATGGACGTTCTCTTCGCACTCCTCCAGGTCGCCACCCTTGCGCTGATTCTTGCTCTGCTGTATCGCCCGCTCGGCGAGTACATGGCCCGCATCTACACCTCGAAGAACGACCTCAAGATCGAGCGGGTTTTCTATCGCCTCGTTGGCGTGGATTCCTCCAGCGAGCAGACCTGGCAGGCGTATCTGCGCGGGGTGCTCTGGTTCTCTGGCGTTGGACTGATCTTCGTCTACCTCCTCCAGCGCTTCCAAACGGTGCTGCCCTACTCGCTCGGCCTGCCCGCCGTGCCAGAGGGGCTCTCCTTCAACACGGCAGCCTCGTTCGTAACCAACACCAACTGGCAGTCCTACTCTCCGGAAGTCACTGTGGGCTACACCGTGCAGATCGCGGGCCTCGCGGTGCAGAACTTTGTCTCTGCTGCCGTCGGCATCGCCGTGGCGATCGCGCTGGTTCGCGGTTTCTCGCGGCGTCGTTCCGGCACGATCGGCAACTTCTGGGTCGACCTGACTCGCGGCACGCTGCGGCTGTTGCTGCCGATCTCGGTGATCGGTGCGATCATCCTCATCGCCGGGGGTGTGATCCAGAACTTCAACGGCTTCACCGAGATCTCCACTCTCACCGGCGGCACCCAGTCCCTTCCGGGCGGGCCGACCGCATCGCAGGAGGTGATCAAGCACCTCGGAACTAACGGTGGAGGCTTCTTCAACGCGAACTCGTCGCACCCGTTCGAGGATCCGACTGCGTGGACGAGTCTGATGTTTAGCGTCCTGATGCTGATGATTCCGTTCTCACTCCCGCGCACCTTCGGACGCATGGTCGGGGACAAGCGCCAGGGATACGCGATCCTCTCAGTGATGGCGACTTTCTACATCGCGTCGGTCGCCATCCTCTCCGCTCTGGAACGTGTCGGTGCCGGCACGGCTCCTGCGCTCGCGGGAGGTGCGATGGAGGGCAAGGAACAGCGTTTCGGCATCTTCGCCTCAACTTTGTTCGGGACGACCAGCACGCTGACCTCCACCGGTGCGGTGAACTCGATGCACGACTCCTACACGGCGCTCGGCGGCATGATGCCGATGCTGAACATGATGCTCGGCGAGGTCGCGCCGGGCGGTGTCGGCTCTGGGCTCTATGGGATGTTGATTCTTGCCGTCATCGCCGTGTTCGTCGCGGGGCTCTTGGTCGGCCGCACTCCGGAGTATTTGGGTAAGAAGATCAGGCCGAGAGAGATCAAGCTTGCGAGTCTCTACATTCTGATCATGCCGACGCTTGTGCTCGTCGGTACGGCGCTGAGTTTCGCGATCCCCGGTATCCGGGAGGATGTGGTGTCCACGTCGATCTGGAACCCCGGCAATCACGGCCTCTCCGAGGTGCTCTATGCGTTCACTTCGGCTGCGAACAACAACGGCTCCGCGTTTGCCGGACTGACCGCGAACACGCCGTGGTTGAACACCGCGCTCGGTTTGGCGATGTTGTTCGGACGCTTCATCCCGATCGTGTTCGTGCTCGCCCTCGCTGGCTCTCTCGCCGCTCAAGACAAGGTACCTGCCACAGCAGGAACGTTGCCTACCCACCGACCGTTGTTCGTCGGCCTCCTCATCGGTGTGACGGTTATTGTGACCGCCCTCACCTTCTTCCCAGTGCTCACACTGGGTCCCCTCGCAGAAGGGCTGCTGTAAACCATGTCTACCACCACCGCACCATCATCGCCTCGGAAAACTCCCGGGCAGAAGACGCCAGAGCAAAAGACACCAGTCAAGCCGCGCGCGGCCTTCAGCCTCGCCACACTTGCCGAAGCATTGCCTGGCGCATTCCGGAAGCTTGATCCGAGATTGATGTGGCGTAACCCCGTCATGTTCATCGTCGAGGTCGGAGCTGTCCTGACCTCAGCCATCGCTATCGCCGAACCTTTCCTCGGCGGCCCCGAGTCATCCGGCGGTTCGACTATCCCGGGAAGCTTCACGTGGGGTATCGCGGTCTGGCTCTGGCTGACCGTGATCTTCGCGAACCTCGCTGAGTCAGTCGCCGAAGGCCGCGGCAAGGCACAGGCCGATAGCCTGCGCAAGACCCGCACGAGCACCAACGCACACGTGGTTGCTGCCTACGATGAGACCGGCGACCCGGCCGCGACAACAGCGGAACTCGGAGAGTTGTCGTCGGCCGATCTCGGCCTCGGAGACGTCGTGGTCGTCACCGCTGGTGAACTCGTCCCCGGTGACGGTGACATCGTCTGGGGAATCGCCTCGATCGACGAGTCCGCGATCACCGGCGAGTCGGCACCCGTCATCCGGGAGTCCGGCGGTGACCGTAGTGCGGTCACCGGCGGCACCCGAGTGCTCTCGGATCGAATCGTGGTGAAGATCACGTCGAAGCCCGGCGAAACCTTCGTCGATCGCATGATCGGACTGGTCGAGGGCGCCTCCAGGCAGAAGACACCGAACGAGATCGCACTGAATGTGCTGCTGTCGAGCTTGTCGATCATCTTCGTCGTGGTCACCCTCACCATCAACCCGATTGCCTCCTTTGTGTCGGCGGCGGCCAGCGTGCCCGTGCTCATCGCACTGCTCGTGTGCCTGATCCCCACCACAATCGGTGCGCTCCTTTCAGCGATCGGTATCGCGGGGATGGACAGGCTGGTTCAGCACAACGTCCTCGCGATGTCGGGCCGCGCCGTTGAAGCCGCCGGAGACGTGACCACACTGCTGCTGGACAAGACCGGGACGATCACCTACGGCAACCGCCAGGCATCCGAATTCGTTCGGCTGGCAGGGGTGCGGGAGCAAGAACTCGTGCGCGCCGCGGCCATCTCCTCGCTGTCAGACCCGACACCGGAGGGCAAATCGATCGTCGACCTGGCCCGCGCCCAAGGCGTGGATGTGGGAGAAACGGCCGCTGGCGACATCATTCCTTTCACGGCGCAGACCCGCATGTCCGGGCTGGATCAGCCGGACGGCACTCAGATCAGGAAAGGTGCAGGATCGTCGGTAATCGCGTGGATCGAAAAGGACGGGCGCGCGGCTAGCTCAGTGCTGGCCGATCTCAATGATCAGGTCGAACGGATCTCTCAGAGCGGCGGCACCCCTCTCGTCGTGGCGGTGAAGTCGCCAGGAGAGGAAGGGCGAATCCTCGGCGTCGTGCACTTGAAGGATGTCGTCAAGGACGGGCTGCGCGAGCGCTTCGCAGAACTGCGGGCGATGGGCATCCGCACGGTCATGATCACGGGCGACAACCCGCTGACCGCGAAGGCGATCGCCACCGAAGCCGGGGTCGACGACTTCCTCGCCGAGGCGACGCCCGAGGACAAGATGGCGCTCATCAAAAAGGAGCAGGAGGGCGGCAACCTCGTCGCAATGACCGGTGACGGCACCAACGACGCACCCGCGCTCGCACAGGCGGACGTCGGCGTGGCGATGAACACGGGAACCTCCGCAGCCAAGGAGGCCGGCAACATGGTCGACCTCGACTCCGACCCGACCAAGCTCATCGACATCGTCCGGATCGGAAAGCAGCTGCTCATCACACGCGGCGCGTTGACGACCTTCTCGATTGCCAACGACATCGCGAAGTACTTCGCGATCATCCCCGCGATGTTCGCCGGGGTGTTCCCGGGGCTGATGGTGCTCAACATCATGCAACTGCACTCCCCGGCATCGGCGGTGCTCTCGGCGATCATCTTCAACGCGATCGTAATCATCGTGCTGATCCCTCTGGCCCTGCGAGGAGTCAAGTATCGGCCGCTGAACGCATCCCGCATCCTCGGCAGGAACCTACTGATCTATGGGCTCGGCGGCGTGATCGCCCCGTTCATCGGCATCAAACTGATCGACCTCGTTGTCAGCCTGATTCCCGGATTCTGATCCCGCCCGTCGAATAGAAAAGGAAGAAGAACATCATGAGTTCACCACGCACGGGGCTACGTACGGCGGGAGTCGCACTTCGCGCCATGCTCGTCCTCACCGTCGTCCTCGGCATCATCTACCCACTGGCGATCACCGGGATCGGCCAACTCGCCCTGCCCTGGCAGGCGAACGGTTCCCCCGTCAAGGTCGGTGACAAAACTGTCGGATCCGCGCTCATCGGCCAGTCGTTCGCCGACGCTGACGGCAACCCGCTTCCCGAATGGTTCCAGCCGCGACCCTCCGCCGCCGGCGATGGATACGATGCAGGAGCGTCCAGCGGCTCGAACTGGGGGCCAGAGAACCCGGACCTGATCGCTGCCATCAAGGAACGCAAAGCGCAGATCGCCGAGTTCAACGGGGTCGACCCGGAAGACATTCCGGCGGACGCCCTCACGGCATCGTCCTCTGGGCTCGACCCGCACATCAGCCCCGCGTACGCATTACTGCAAGTAGCACGGGTTGCCGCCGAACGACACCTTGCTGCGGAAGACGTTCGAGCGCTGGTCGAAGCTAATATTCAGGTCAGGGACCTCGGATACCTGGGCGAGCCGACCGTGAACGTTCTGCGGTTGAATATCGCCGTTGATGAGTTGAAAGGCTAGACCATGCAACGAGGGCGGCTTCGAGTGCTGCTCGGTGCCGCCCCCGGCGTCGGGAAGACGTACACCATGCTCGAGGAAGGCAAACGCCTCCTCAGCGAAGGCAAAGACGTGGTCGTCGCGGTCGTGGAAACCCACGGCCGCGCCGCCACGACCACCATGGCCGAAGGCATCGAGGTCATTCCTCGCATGGTCGTCTCGCATCGCGGGGTGACGCTGACCGAGATGGATCTCGGTGCCGTCCTCGCCCGGAAACCAGACATCGCGCTCGTCGATGAACTCGCCCACACCAATGCCCCCGGCTCGGAACATGAGAAGCGTTGGCAGGATGTCGAGGTTCTGCTCGACGCGGGCATCACTGTGATGTCGACCGTCAACATCCAGCACATCGAGTCCCTCAACGATGTTGTGGAGCAGATCACCGGCGTACCCCAGCGGGAGACGATCCCCGATGAAGTGCTCAGGGCTGCTGACCAGATCGAGGTCGTCGACCTGGCCCCGCAGGCACTCCGCGATCGCTTGGCAGACGGGCGCGTGTACCCCGCCGAGCGCATCGATGCCGCCCTGTCGAACTACTTTCGGCTCGGCAATCTCACCGCGTTGCGCGAACTCGCGTTGCTGTGGCTCGCCGACGAGGTCGACAGCGCGCTGAAGAACTACCGTGCCGCACACGGAATCGACAGCAAATGGGAAGCCCGCGAGCGGGTCATCGTCGCCCTGACCGGCGGACCAGAAGGCGAGACGCTCATCCGCCGCGGTGCGCGGATCGCGGCCCGTTCCGCGGGCGGCGAGCTCCTGGCCGTGCACGTCACCGGTCAGGACGGGCTGCGTGCCGCCCATCCGGAGGCCCTGGCGACACAACGAGCGCTAGTGGACAAGCTCGGCGGAACGTACCACCAGGTGATCGGCGACGATATCCCGCATTCCCTGGTTGAATTCGCGAAGGGGGCCAATGCCACCCAGCTCGTTGTGGGAGTCAGCAGGCGAAGCCGTCTCCTCGCCGCGTTGACCGGACCCGGGATCGGTGCCACGATCATCCGCGAGTCGGGGGACATCGATGTCCACATTGTCACCCACTCCGCGGCTGGTGGTCGTTTTACGCTGCCTCGGCTGGCTGGCGCACTCACCCTGAGACGCCAGATCGCCGGCTTTGGCCTGGCACTCGTTGGCGGACCGCTCCTGACCTGGCTGCTCGCGGTACTCCGCAGCGATGATTCCATCACGAGCGACGTCCTCAGTTACCAGCTTCTTGTTGTGGTGGTGGCTCTCGTCGGCGGAATCTGGCCGGCGCTTTTCGCCGCGCTCCTGTCTGGCCTCACCCTCGACTACTTCTTCGTCGAGCCGTTGTACACCGTTACTGTCGACGAACCATTTCACCTGCTTGCACTTGTGCTGTACGTACTCAACGCCGTGTTGGTGAGCTATGTGGTCGACCAGGCGGCCCGCCGCTCCCGCGCCGCACAACGCGCCGCCGCCGAATCCGAACTACTCGCGACGATCTCCGGGAGCGTACTTCGCGGCCAAAGTGCACTCCAGGCACTCGTCAGCCGCACCAGGGAAGCCTTCAGCCTCACCGGCGTGCGCCTCGTCGCTGGAGACACCGTCCTCGCCAGGGAGGGCGAACCCACTCCAGACGAGCACTACACGAGCATCCCGGTCGGGACACGCGCCGTACTCGAGCTCCACGGCGGAGATCTCCGGGCCTCCGAACGCCGACTTCTCGCGGTGATCGCCGCACAGATCGACACTGTTCTGGAGCATTCTGATCTCGCAGAGACGGCAAGCGAGATGGGCCCTCTCGCCGAGGCCGACCGTGTCAGAACCGCACTTCTCTCCGCCGTCAGCCACGACCTCCGCCGCCCTCTCGCCGCCGCCACAGCGGCCGTCAGCGGACTCCGCTCCACCGAGGTGTCCTGGTCCGCCACCGATCGCGAAGAGCTCCTGGCGACGGCCGAAGAAAGCCTCGGGACGCTCGCCTCCCTCGTCACCGACCTGCTCGACGTCAGCCGGGTGCAGGCCGGCGTGCTGGGTGTTTCACTTCAGCCGATCGACGCTGAAGACGTGATCCTGCCCGCCCTCGACGAGCTGAATCTCGGCCCAGGAGAGGTCGAACTCGATCTCGCCGCCGGTCTTCCGCCGTTGTCTGCCGACCCCGGTCTGCTCCAGCGGGTGATCGTCAATATCCTCGCCAACGCGACCCGTTTCGCGCCACTCGGCACGCGAGTACGAATCACCACCAGTACTTTCGGCGGCAGCATCGAGATCCGGATAATCGACCACGGTCCCGGCATTGCTCCCGAACGTCGGGGCGACATCTTCCTCCCCTTCCAACGCCTTGGCGACACCGACAACCTCACCGGCCTTGGCCTTGGGCTCGCCCTCTCCAAAGGATTCACCGAAGGCATGGGCGGCTCCCTCGAACCGGAAAGCACCCCGGGTGGCGGGCTCACCATGGTCATCGCCCTCACCGCTGCACACCAGAACCAGAAATCCCCGAAGAACGAGAAGAGCCAGGACGCACAGTGAAGATCCTCATCGCCGACGACGACCCACAGATGCTCCGCGCCTTGCGCGTCACCCTCGGTGCGCGCGGATACGAGATCATCACCGCAGCCAACGGAACAACAGCGATCAACGCCGCTATCGAACACCGTCCCGATATCTTCATGCTCGACCTCGGCATGCCAGAACTCGACGGCATCCAGGTCATCCAGGCCCTGCGAGGATGGACGCAGGCGCCCATTCTCGTCGTCTCCGGCCGCGCAGGAGCCGCCGACAAGGTCGAAGCACTCGACGCCGGCGCCGATGACTACGTCACCAAACCGTTCTCCATCGACGAGCTTCTCGCCCGCCTCCGAGCTCTCACCCGTCGTGTTCCGAATCAGGAAACCTTTCCGGTTACCATGATCGCCGACGTCACCATAGACCTCGGCGCCAAGTTCATCACCAGAACCACCGCGAACGGCGCCGAATCCATCCGCCTCACCCCCACCGAGTGGAAGGTGCTCACCATCCTGGTGCGTAACGCCGGCAAGCTCGTCACCCGGCAGAGCCTCCTCACTGAGATCTGGGGCTCCGAACACGTCACCGACACCGGTTACCTCCGCCTGTACATAGCTCAACTGCGCAAGAAGATCGAACCCGATCCCAACCGGCCCCGCTACCTGCTCACCGAAGCAGGAATGGGCTATCGATTCCGGCCTGAAGCCGATCCACGCTGACCCACAGGTCGCCGCCGCAATCGCGCCAGGAGAGGACTGAGTCGGCGGCTACGCCGCCAGCACGCGCGCGGCGACCAGCTCGGCAATCTGCACGGCGTTCAGCGCCGCACCCTTCCGCAGGTTGTCGTTGCTGATGAAGAGGGCGAGACCGCGGCCGTTCGGCACGCCTTCATCCTGCCGGATGCGTCCGACGAAGCTCGGGTCCTGACCGGCGGCGTCGAGCGGGGTCGGAATGTCGGTCAGCGCAACACCGGGGGCGTCGGCGAGGAGTTCGGTGGCGCGCGCAACCGACAGCGGGTTAGCGAACTCGGCGTTGATCGAGAGCGAGTGCCCGGTGAAGACCGGCACCCTCACGCAGGTGCCACTGACCAGAAGGTCTGGCAGCTCGAGGATCTTGCGTGACTCGTTTCGCAGCTTCTTCTCCTCGTCCGTCTCGAAGTCGCCATCGTCGACGATCGACCCGGCAAGCGGGATCACGTCGAACGCGATGGGCTTGGCATAGATCGCGGGCTCCGGCATGGTGACGGCCGAGCCGTCGTGCACCAGCTGCAGCAGGTTCTCGTCTTCGGCGGCGACGCGCACCTGGGTGGCCAGCTCCCTGGCACCGGCGAGGCCGCTGCCAGACACCGCCTGGTAGGTACTGACGATCAGTCGCTCGAGGCCCGCTTCGTCGTGAAGCACCTTGAGCACGGGCATAGCGGCCATGGTGGTGCAGTTCGGGTTGGCGATAATGCCCTTGGTCGCCCGATCGATCGCTTCGGGGTTGACCTCGCTGACGACGAGCGGCACGTCGGGGTCCATCCGCCAGCCGGAGGAGTTGTCGATCACAGTGACGCCGGCCGCGGCGAAGCGCTCTGCCTGCGCCTTCGAGAGGGTGGCGCCGGCCGAGAAGATGGCCATGTCGAGACCGGTCGGGTCTGCGCCCGCGGCGTCTTCTACGACGATCTGTTCGTCACGCCACGGCAGGGTCGTTCCGGCCGAACGGGCTGAAGCGAAGTAACGGATGCCGGCTACCGGGAAGTCGCGCTCCTCCAGCAGTCGACGCACGACGGCGCCGACCTGGCCGGTGGCTCCGACGACGCCGATGTGCACGCCCGCGGTGCTGCGTGCGGTATCGCGGCTGGCGTCACCGCTGTTCGCGAAGCTCGCGTCGTTCGTGCCTGCGGTCGTGGTGCTCGCGGTGTTGCTCACTGTGGCATCCTTCGTTTCTGGCCGGTCTCTGTGGCTAACTCAGGAGATCCTCTCAAATATGCCCGAAATCGGCCTGATTCCCGGCATTTGGCAGGAATCTCCTGAATTAGCCCCCGGAAATCGTGGTTGGTGGATGGACGGGAAGGCGGCTAGCGGCCGGTGCCGGCGTGCACGATGGCTTCGTCTTCGGCGTCGAGGCCGAAAGCGGTGTGCACAACCCGCAGTGCGTCGGTGACGCTGTCGGCACGGGTGACGACCGAAATGCGAATCTCGCTGGTCGAGATCATCTCGATGTTGATGCCGGCATCCGACAGTGATCCAAAGAGCTTCGCTGAGACGCCGGAATTCGTGCGCATGCCGGCACCGACCAGGGCGAGCTTGCCGATCTGGTCGTCGTACTGCAGCGACTGGAACCCGGCGTCGTCTTTCTCCGCCTCAAGCGCCTGCATCACCCGGTGCCCATCGTTCATCGGCACGGTGAAGGAGATATCGGTGCGGCCCGTCGCGGCCGACGACACGTTCTGCACGATCATGTCGACGTTCGCATTCGTCTTCGCGACGATCTTGAAGATCTGCGCCGCCTTGCCCGGAATGTCTGGCACACCGACGACGGTGATCTTGGCCTCGCTGAGGTCGGCGGCCACGCCGGCAATCATGGGATCTTCCACGGCGTTCTCTTCTCTCTCGGCTGCAGAACCGCCGAGGCGAATCGGCGCATCCGGGTTGTAGACGATGGTGCCCTCGTTGTTGTTGAACGAGGAGCGAACGTGCAACGTGACGTTATGCCTGCGGGCATATTCCACTGCGCGAATATACAAGACCTTGGCCCCGTTTGCGGCGAGCTCAAGCATTTCCTCGCTGGTGATGCGATCAATTTTACGCGCCAATGGCACCACCCGGGGGTCAGACGTGAAAACGCCGTCGACATCCGTATAGATCTCGCAGATGTCGGCATCGAGGGCAGCGGCGAGGGCGACGGCGGTGGTGTCTGAGCCGCCCCGTCCGAGCGTTGTGATGTCTTTGGTGTCGCGGTTGAAGCCCTGGAAGCCGGCGACGATGACGATCGCACCTTCGTCGAGGGCCTCGCGAAGCCGCACCGGGGTCACGTCGACGATGCGTGCAGACCCGTGCTGGGCATCCGTGATCATGCCGGCCTGGCTGCCGGTGAACGATCGCGCGTCATGGCCCATGCTCTTGATGGCCATGGCCAGCAGTGCCATCGAGATGCGCTCTCCTGCGGTGAGAAGCATGTCGAGTTCGCGCGGCGCCGGAATAGGGGTGACCTCATGGGCGAGGTCGAGGAGTTCGTCTGTGGTGTCGCCCATGGCGCTCACCGCGACAACCACATCATTGCCCGCTTTGCGCGTTTCGACGATGCGTTTGGCGACTCGCCTGATGCCTTCGGCGTCCGAAACGGACGATCCGCCGAACTTCTGCACAATCAGGCTCACGTGGCACTCCAGGGTTGGGAAACCGGGCACGGGCCCGAGGCTCCATTCTAATTGCTCCCATATTCCCCGGCTGCCATGTGACGAGAGCCGTCACGAACGGATGCCGTGGGTGCGTTCCTGGGCGGCGATCACCTGGCTTGCGCGGGTGCAGAGCCGGCGCCGGGCGGGTTAGCCCGTGACGGTGCGGCGGCCTTCGAAGGCGCGGCCGAGGGTGACCTCGTCGGCGTACTCCAGGTCTCCGCCAACCGGGAGCCCGGAGGCGAGTCTGGTGACTTTGATCTCCAGGGTGGTGAGCAGCCGAGAGAGGTACGTGGCGGTCGCCTCGCCCTCGAGGTTCGGATCGGTGGCGATGATGACCTCCTGCACTGTGCTGTCGGCAAGTCGCTGCATGAGTTGACGGATGCTGAGGTCGTCAGGTCCGACGCCGTCGATGGGGCTGATGGCACCGCCGAGCACGTGATACAGCCCGCGGAACTCGCGGGTGCGCTCGATCGCGACGACGTCTTTCGCCTCTTCAACGACGCAGATCGTTGCCGGGCTGCGTCGCGGATCGCGACAGATGCCGCAGGTCTGCTGCTCGGAGACATTGCCGCAGATCTCGCAGAAACGCACCTTTTCGCGCACTTCAAGCAGCACGTTGGCGAGGCGCGAGACGTCGAACGTCTGCGTCTGCAGGATGTGGAACGCAATGCGCTGGGCAGACTTCGGGCCGATGCCCGGAAGCCGGCCGAGTTCATCGATAAGTTCCTGGACGATTCCTTCGTACATACGCCTCAGGCACCTCTCGGACGGGTGGCCGGATCGTGCGGCTGCTCTTCGAGGAACGTCGCCCCGAGAATTTCGCGCACGACGGACTCACCGTAGCGCTGCTTCTCCCCGAACGCTGGCGCCTTGCCCTGAGGCCGCAACCGTGGGCTGGACTGTGGGCTGGCCGGGGGTTGCTGCGCTGTCGTTTGCTGCGCCGTGGTTTGTGGCGCCGTGGTTTGCTGCACTGGCGCCTGTGTGGGTGGCGCTTGCGGGGCAACGGATGCCGCCGGCGTCGCACGCGCTGGCGTGTCATCTTCCCGGGGTGGCGCGGTCGTCGCCCAACCGTCGGCGGTGGTGGTGGCGTCCGTGGTGGTGGGGGCTGCGGCGATGCCCGGGGTGGGGCTTGGCACAGCGGATGCTTCCGGACCGAAGTCGTGGGGCACCTCGTCTTCGAACGGCGGCGGCTCCTCGTCGAACGGAGGTTCGTCCGCGAAGGCGGCCGGGGGTGGGGTCTGGTTCCCCCGCGCGGCCGATGACGCCGACGTTGCTGCGGGCCGCGCCTCCGCTTCGGTGCCGGCCGGTGCAGCCGCGCCCGAAACAGCCGCGCCCGAATCCGCGGTGCCGGAGCCGGGGATCGCAACGGTAGTCCAGCCGCTTGACGCCGGTTTGGTGGCCGCCGGATTTGTGGCCGCCTGTGTGGTGGCCGCCTGTGTGGTGGCCGCCGGATTTGTGGCCGCCTGTGTTGCGGCCGGTTTTGTGGCGGCAGGCGCCTGCGCGACGCTCGCGGACACATCCGCATCCGGCGCAGACGACGGATCGGCGGGCACTGACCCGCCGGTGCCCCGTGCTTCGGTGCCCCGTGCTTCGGTGCCCCGTGCTTCGGTGCTCGCGTCCACGCGCGCGATGAGCTTCGGAGTGAAGCCAAGCAGCGCGTTCACCGCCTGCTTCAGGTAGTCGCCGACGCCCTGTCCAGGAGCAGCAGTCTGCTTGAGACTGTCGACATCCTTCTGGCTGGGGAACGATAGAACCAGCATCTCGCCGTCACGAAGCTCTCGCACCTGCGCCGTGTACAGCACCAGCCAGGCGTTCATCTTCGCGGACTTCACGGCCTCGAGCACCTCGGGCCAGGTGTCACGCACCTGCTGCAGCGTGACCGGGCCGATGGGCGCTGGACGCGCCGGTGTGCCAGGCGCGGTGCCGGACGCGGTGCCGGACTCCCCCCTGTTCATGTCACCGGAAACATCACGAATCGCACCGGTGTCACCCGAAACATCACGAATCGAGCCGGTTGGGATCGGTTCTGCTGTTCTGGCGACCGGTGTCGCGGCGACCGGCGCCGCAGCATCCGTCGCCGACTTCACAGGAGCTGCGGCCGACCTGGCGGCCGCCGTGTCTACCGCGACGGTGTGCGCCGAGGTCTCTACCTCGGCGGCAACCGGCGTCGCGGCCACGCCGTCGACCCCGACCCGGCGCTCAAGCCGCTCGACGCGGGCGAGCGCGCCCCGGGTGGAGTCGTCGCTCGCGGGGATGAGGGCGCGCGCGATCATCAGTTCGAGGTGCAGCCGCGGCGACGTGGCGCCGGTCATCTCGGTGAGCGCAGCGTTCAGGATGTCGGCGGTGCGCGACAGTTCGGCCGGCCCGAACTTCGATGACTGCGTGTTCATGTGGTCGATCTCGTCTCGCGGAACCCCACGCAGCACAGCCGCAGCACCCTCTGCGCCGGCGGCGGCAACGATGATCAGGTCGCGCATGCGCTCGAGGAGGTCTTCGACGAAACGGCGAGGATCTTGACCGGTCTGGATCACGCGGTCGACGGCATCGAACGCGGCGGACGAATCACGCGCGGCGATCGCGTCGATCGCATCGTCGAGCAGTGCGCCGTGGGTATAACCGAGGAGGGCGACCGCGCGGTCGTACGACACGGAGTGCCCGTCGGAGCCGGCGATCAACTGGTCGAGCAGGGAGAGCGTGTCTCGTGGAGACCCGCCACCGGCCCGCACCACAAGCGGCAGAACGCCCGGCGCGACCTGAATGCCCTCGCTCTCGCACAGCGACTGCGCGTATTCGAGCATCTGCGCCGGCGGCACCAGGCGGAACGGATAGTGGTGGGTGCGCGACCGGATCGTGCCGATGACCTTCTCAGGCTCGGTGGTCGCGAAGATGAACTTGACGTGCTCTGGCGGCTCTTCGACGATCTTCAGCAGCGCGTTGAAACCCTGAGGCGTGACCATGTGCGCCTCGTCGAGGATGAAGATCTTGTACCGGTCGCGGGCGGGAGCGAAGATCGCGCGCTCACGGATGTCGCGAGCATCGTCGACGCCGTTGTGGCTGGCCGCGTCGATCTCCACGACGTCAAGCGAACCGCTGCCGTCGCGGGAGAGCTCGATGCAACTCGGGCAGACGCCGCACGGGGTGTCGGTCGGGCCCTCAGCGCAGTTCAGGCAGCGGGCCAGAATGCGGGCGGATGTCGTCTTGCCGCAGCCGCGCGGGCCGCTGAACAAATAGGCATGGTTGACCCGGTTGGTGCGGAGCGCCGTCATCAGCGGTTCCGTCACCTGGGACTGGCCGATCATCTCGGCGAATGTCTCTGGCCGATAACGGCGATATAAGGCGGTGACCACGCCTCAATCGTAGTCGGCGCCACTGACAACGGCCCTGCCTCTGCGATGTGGGCGACAACCTCGCAGCGAGGTGCTCGACCATGTGGCAGCGACGCCGGCATGCTGCGCCGGAACCTTTGGTTTGCGACCAATGTGACATTTCGGTTGACAGTCGAACCCTCGCTCGACAGACTCAATGATGTTTGCGTAAACATCCGCTTCTTTTGTAGATGTTTACGTGAACACGATCGTGTTCGGCAGCCATCGGCTGCGGGATGTCCAACGGAGGAAAGGTCCATCCATGACAGCGTCGTCACCCGCGCGCACACGCGTGCTTGCAGCAACAACAGTGCTGGCGTTCAGCGCCATCAGCATCGGATTGAGCGGTGTGACGTCGCCACCCGCCAGTGCCGCAGAGGCGAATCCCGTCACCATCACGCCCAACCCGGCCTATCAGAACGAGGCATTCGAAGGCTGGGGCACAAGCCTTGTCTGGTTCGCCAATGCGACGGGTGACTACCCAGAAGCTGTGCGGCAAGACCTCTTCGACAAGGTCTTCGGCGAAGACGGCCTGAACCTCAACATCGCCCGCTATAACATCGGTGGCGGCAACGCGAGCGACGTGCCCTCATACCTCCGCCCCGGCGGCGCCGTTGATGGATGGTGGAACCCCGACCTTGACGCGAGCGACGCCGATGGTGCGATCACCTCGAACTACGCAGACCGCGACCGGTATGCCGCGGCCTGGGGCGGGGAGGATCCCAACTCGTACAACTTCGACGCCGACAAGACGCAGCGCTGGTGGGTTGATGCCCTCAAGGACAAAATCACCAAGTGGGAAGCCTTCAGCAACTCTCCGCCCTACTTCATGACGGAGAGCGGCTATGCCTCCGGCGGGTTCGACTCGAGTGCGGAGCAGTTGAAGCCGTCATCCGTCGCGGACTTCGCGACCTACCTCAAGACCGTCGCCCAATCCGTCGAGGAGCAGGAGGGCATCCGTTTCGACACCATCGACCCCTTCAACGAGCCCAACACCAACTACTGGGGCACGAGCATCGACAGCTCCACCGGGTGGCCGAACGGGGGTCGGCAGGAAGGCGCGCACGTCGGCCCGGCAATGCAGGACACCGTCATCAAGGCCCTCGCCGCCGAACTCGCGAAAGACAACACGACGACGGATGCCGTCATCTCTGCCATGGACGAGACGAATCCTGGCACATTTGCCACCAACTGGAACGGCTGGAGCCAGGAAGCCAAGGACTCGGTCGGCCAGCTCAATGTCCACACCTACGGCACGTCAGGGCGCTTGGGCGTTCGCGATATTGCCAAGAGCACCAGCAAGCCCCTGTGGATGAGCGAGGTTGGCGGCGACTGGGACGGCACCGGAGTCAACAATCAGACGAACATGAACAACGGCATCGGTATGGCGTCGCGGATCATGGACGACCTGCGCGAGCTCGAGCCATCAGCGTGGGTGCTGTGGCAGCCGGTTGAGGACTACTACAACATGGAGAAGGTCGAGAAGCTGAACTGGGGCAGTGTGCTGATCGACTTCGACTGCAATGTCGACGGCAATTCGGTGCGCCGGCTCGCTGACGGCGATGCAGATCCTTCGTGCAAAGTGCTCACCAACGCGAAGTACAACACGCTGCGGAACTTCACGCACTACATCCTGCCCGGCGACCACATCATCCCGTCGACCAACAAACAGACGACCTCGGCCGTCACCGCGGACGGAACCGGCGTCACCCTCGTGCACGCCAACAGTGACACCACCGCCCGCACCATCACGGTCGACCTCTCGAAGTTCGGCACGATCAACCAGGGCGCGACACTCACTCCGATCGTCACGACAGAGTCGACGGCCGAAGACACGACCAAGAATGCTCTCGTGGAAGGAGAGGCCATCGCGGTCGACGCCGCCTCGAAGACCGCCGTCGTGACGGTTCCCGCCAAGTCGGTCAGCACCTTTGTGATCACGGGTGTCAGTGGGGTCGCAGAGGGTGCATCGCCACTTGAGGATGGCCACCAGTACCGGATCGTCGGTGCCCAGAGCGGGAAGGCCATCACAGCCAACAACTCCGTCGATATCGGCACAACCCCCGGAGCCACGATCACGACCCTCGCCGCCACGAACGCCACCGTCGGACCGCAATTGTGGACGGCGGAAAAGGTGACGGACGGCCAGTCGAACGCGGAGCGTTTTGTGTTGCGCAGTGCGTCTGGCACGGCTCTTGCAGCGACGAGTTCCGGCACGGTGCTCGTCGAATCATCGCGAGAGGATGCCGCCGCCGATCCGTCACAACAATGGATCTTGACCAGCTCCGACGGTTCGAACTGGAGCCTCGTCAACTGCGAGATTCCATCTGCGCTCGAGATCCCAGGAGGCTCGACCGTCGAGGGCGCGCCCGTGAACGTCTATACATCAAACGGCGGCGGCAACCAGTCGTGGTCGTTCCAAAGTACTCAGCTCCTCGGCTTCTCGCCGGTGGTCGTGAACACCGTCGCAGGCGTTCCCGCGTCGCTGCCAGCCGCTGTCACGCCGCTGTATGCGACCGGACCCGGTACGCCCGTCGGGGTCACCTGGCGCACCGAAGGCATTGATTGGAATGACGGTCCCATCACAGTGACCGGGTCGGGAACGGATGTCTTCGGCACCGCTTTCGATTCCGTGACGGCAACCGTCGAGGTCGGTGGATTCGCCTCCACCGACCCGGTCTCGCTCACAACGTACGCGGGAATTTCGCGTGACACGGTGATCGCCGCCGCACCGACAACGGTGCCGGCACAGATCGGGGCGAGCACGAACCGCTTCGATGCCGCCGTGACGTGGAATTGGGACGACCTGACGACCGAGCAGCTGGCTGCCGTCGGCGTCGTCACAGTCTCGGGAAGCGCGCTCTCGAACGACGCCTCCGCTGACCCACTCGACGCCACGCTGTCGATCATCATCACCGAAGCCGGCGAGGTGAACGTCGCGGTGGCAGGCACCACGACCGCCACCGCCACGTCGACGGAGTCCGGCTATTCGGTCGACAACACGCGCAACGGCGTGACCAGCGACAAGGGTTGGTCGAACTGGCGCAGCAGCAACAAGCCGACCTCGGACACGCTGACTTACAACCTGGGCACTGCCACGCCACTCACCAGCTCGACGATGCACTTCTACCGCGACGGTGGCGCGACGAGTTGGCCGGCATCGATCACCGTGGAGTACCTGGATGAAGGTGACACATGGGTCCCGGTACCCGGCTCCCCCACCGCCCTGCCGAGTCCCGAAGACGGCACCGCTCCGATCGTCGATGTTCCCCTCACCGACATTGCGACGTCGCAGCTGCGGGTCGTCATGGAGGCCTACCCGAACACGCACATGGTGGTCTCTGAGGTGGAGATCTTCGCGAAAGCTCCTGGCGTGGCATCCGTTGCCGATCTTGCGAAGCTCACCGTGAACGGCACGCCAGTCGAGGGCTTCACCGCCGCGAACACCGACTACACAGTGCCGCTTTCGGGCTCGGCGTTGCCGACGGTGTCGGCGGCGGCGACAGACACCAACGCGACGGTCGAGATCGATCAGGCCACGTCTTCGACGGGTGCGGATGCGACGGCAACCGTGACGGTCACGGCGCAAGACGGCACGACGGTCGAGATCTACAGGATCGCCTTCACCCGCACTGCTTCGGTCAGTGCGCCGACGATCTCGGGAACGCCGAAGGTCGGGGCAGTGCTGACGGCGACCGCATTTGCCGATCCGGTTGACGCGACGCTGGGCTATAGCTGGACGAAGAACGGCGAGCCGATCGACGGAGCAGATTCAGCGACCTACACACCAGTCGCTGCAGATACTGGTGCCTCTGTCGGCGTGACTGTCGCCGCGACGGCCGAGGGTTACCGAGTCGGGCAGGCCGCCTCTGACACCGTCGTGATCACCGCCGCGGAAGACGAGGAACCGGGTGGCGAAAACCCGGGTGGCGGGGACCATAGTGGCGGGGACCATAGTGGTGCCAACCCCGGTGGCGAGAGCCCCGGCAATGGGACTGCTCGAGGATCCGCCACAGGCCAGCTCTCGAACACGGGTTCCGATGTGCCGTGGGCGCTCATGCTCTCGATCGGCGGCCTACTTCTGCTCGGTGGCGCAGTGCTGACGCTGGGACGCCCACGGCGCCGACACTAGCCAAGCACAGAAACGAGGCCCCCGTCGCTGTTCGCGGCGGGGGCCTCGTCGTCCTGGATTGGCGGGGCCTGCATTGGCGGGGCAATGGCGCTCGCCCTTCGGGCGTGAGCGGTCAGTAGTCGGTGTGCCCCAGGTCGGGCGCCGCCACGAAGCGGGCCACACGCTCGAGTGCGCCGTTCAGCTCGAACACCACGATCTCGTTCGAACCGGCTGTGAGGAGCGGGCCAGGAACATACATCGTCGCCTGCGGGCCGCGACTCCAGTACCGGCCCAGGTTGAAGCCGTTGATCCACACCTGGCCTTTGCCCCAGCCGGCCGTGCTCAGAAAGTGATCGACTCCGGCGGCGGCCTGAAAATAGCCACGCGCAAAAACGGGGCCCTGCAGACTGGTGCCGGCGGCATCCGTATAAAGCGAATCGAGCACCCCGATCGTCTCAAGGTCGATCGGGAGTGTCTGCCACCGGCTAGCCTCGCTTCCACTCAGGCGCGCCGGCCCGATCAGCCCCTTGTGCTCGCCGATTCGGGGTCCGTAGTTCACCCGGCCCTGGTCTTCGACCAGAATGTCGAGCCGGCCCCGCCGATTCGGAAGACTGACCGCGGTGTCGTGATGGTCGCGGTGCAGCACGGCAACCGGTGCTTCATCGAGAAAGACCTGGGCGCGATCTCGCACCTCTTCGAACGACAGCACTCCGTCATCCGTTGCCTCGACCCAGGTGCGATAGAGCGCAAAGCCGCGGAAGTGACCCACGTCGTCCATCGTTGGCAGCTGGTCGGAATCGATCCACTCCCCGAGGCTGTCGACCGCGTCCCACAGCGAGATCCGGCCATCAAGCGAGACTTCGAACTCCGGCGCGGGCTGCGAAGGCGATGGAATTTCTTCAGGAACGGGCGCATACCGGGCGATCACGTCGCGGAAAGCCCAGAACTTGGAGCCTGGTTCCCCTGACTCGGTGAGCGGGGCGTCGTAGTCATATGAGGTCACCGTCGGCTGGAAGACACCCTTGTCGTTCGCGCCGTTTGTGAAGCCGAAGTTCGTGCCGCCGTGGAACATATAGATGTTGACGGATGCTCCGGCAGCGAGCAGCTCGTCGAGCTCCCGAGCCGCATCCTCAGTTGTCGTCGTGTGGTGGCGCGCTCCCCAGTGGTCGAACCAGCCGTCCCAGAACTCAGCGCACATCAGGGGTCCAGTCGTCTGGTGCGCTCGCAGGGTCGCCAGGCGCTCGGTGGCCCTCGAACCGAACGAGCCGGTCTTGTGCAGCTCCGGCAGACTTCCGTCCTGGAGCATCTGGTCTGTCGGCTGGTCGATCGTCGTGAGTGGGACCGTGATGCCGCCCAGGCGGTTGAGTTCGATCAGGGCACTTAAGTAGTTCTTGTCGCTGCCATAGGCGCCGTACTCATTCTCGACCTGCAGCAGTATCACCGGTCCACCACGGTCGATCTGTCGTTCGGCCACGATCGGCAGGAGTGCGTCCAGGTACTCCGAGACAGCTTCGAGATAGCGTGGCTCATTGCGGCGCACCCCGACAGCAGGATCGTTGAGCAGCCATCCCGGCAGGCCACCGTTGTCCCACTCCGCGCAAATGAACGGGCCAGGCCGCACGATCGCATACAGACCTTCTGCCGCGACGAGGTCGAGGAAGCGCGCCAGATCGAGGCCGCCGTCAGTATCGAAGCGTCCACGCTTTGGCGAGTGCTCGTTCCAGGCGACGTAGGTCTCAATCGTGTTGAGGCCCATGAGCCTCGCCTTGTGGATGCGGTCGGCCCACAGGTCGGGATGAACCCGGAAGTAGTGAAGCGCACCGGAGATAATCCGGAACGGAGCGCCGTCCAGCAAGAAATCCCGCTCCCCAATGACAAATTCAGGCACGCAGATCTCCTTGGACCGTTGATGGTGAAACGGATGTGGCCAGCCGCACGATCGACCACGAAAGCGGCGGCAGCGTGGCGGTCAGACCCTCACCGTCAATGTGGACTTGGTGAAGCGCCTGCGGTGAAACGGCATCCGGCTGACTGGCAGTGTTGCTCAGAAACCGCGTGGACCCGTCAGGGATGCAGAGGGTCCGGCTGTCGAGCACGTGGCGAGCAGTGACTCCAGCGAGGTCGACGTGAAGCTGCAGGTCGTCATTAACGGAACGGTTGACGAGGAAGAGCACGAGCTCGTCGTCGGTGGCCGTGGCGACGGCGTCGAGTAGATCCACAGTGCCGTACAACGCAGTGTCGTGCTGGTCGGACTCAATCGCGACCCTGAGCACCTCGCCGCGCGCGGCGGCATTGAACCTGGTCTGGTACCACACGTTCCACTCGTCGACGCTAATGCCGATGATCTTGTCGAGGCGTTTCGCCGCGAGCACGGAATCGATGATCTCCGCGACCTTGCGAATGTAACGATCGAGACCGACGGATGACGCGAGGAAGCTGTCGACATCGCCGTCCCGCTCCTCGTAATATGCGTGCAGCGAGATGTGGTCAATGATTTCTGCGGAATGTTCGAGAACCGTCGCCTCCCACGAGCCGAACGTTGGCATGTCGGCGTTGGAGCTTCCCGCTGCGACGAGCTCGATCCCTGGGTCGATCCATTTCATCAAGCGCCCGGTCTCCGCGGCGAGGCGGCCGTATTCATCCGCTGTCTTGTGACCGATCTGCCACGGTCCGTCCATCTCGTTCCCGAGACACCAGAGGGTGATGCCGAACGGTTCGTCTCGCCCGTTTGTGCGGCGCTGCTCGGAGAGCGCCGTGTGCCTCCGGTGATTGCTGTACTCGAGGAGCGCCGCGGCGTCCTCGATGCCCCGCATGCCGAGGTTGACGGCCTGCATGATCTCAGCGCCGGCACGCTCTGCCCACTCGGCGAATTCGTGCAGGCCCACCTCATTCGTTTCGGTGCTGTGCCAGGCAGCGTCCAGGCGTACCGGGCGGGCCGAGACCGGCCCGACTCCGTCCTCCCAGCGGTACCCCGACACGAAGTTGCCGCCGGGGTAACGGATGACGGTTGCACCGAGTTCGCGAACGAGTTCCAGTACGTCGCTACGGAAGCCGCATTCGTCAGCGCTGGGGTGCGCCGGTTCATAGATACCGGTGTATACAGCCCTGCCCATGTGTTCGACGAAGGAGCCGAAGAGTCTGGGTGAGACCGAGGCGACGACATCGCAGCGGTCGATCGAGAGGCGGGCGTGTACCACGCATTCTTTCCTTTGGGTCGAACGGCAGCCGGGCAGGAACGGCCGCGCGGACGCGAGCCCGACCGTTCCTCCCGATAAGTGAGTGCTGTGCGTTACTCGCTGGTAACGGTGAATCCCTGTCCGTTTCCGTACTCAGCGATTGCGTCCTGCCACGCGATGAGACCCTCGTTGAGATCGGTCTTGTTCGCGTAAGACTGGCCGACGGTGTCGCCGAAGATGCTGTTCGAGTAGACCTGGAACGGCAGGTAGCTCCAGCCGGGGACGACGTCCTTGGCCGACTGCACGAGGACCTGGTTGATCTGCTGGCCGCCGAAGTACTCGCTCTCCGCATTCAGGAAGTCGTCGGACTCGAGGTCTGCCGTCGTGGAGGGGAATCCGCCCGCGTCCATCGAGATCTGGGTTCCCTCGCCCGCGTTCATGAACTCGAGGAATCCGGCCGCAGCGAGCTTGTTCTTGCTCTGCTTGAGGATGGCGTCCCCGCCGCCGCCGTTCTCCGAGCTTGCTGCCACACCAGGTTCCCAGGTGGGCATGGGTGCTACACGCCAATCACCAGATGCCTCCGGAACGCCCGATTCGAGGTTGCCTGGCATCCAGGCTCCGATGGTCAGGCTCGCGATGGTTCCATCGCCGAGCCCCTTGTACCATTCGTCGCTCCAGGAGGAGATCGGCGCGACGAGGTCGCCCTCGATGAGCTGGTTCCAGGTGTCAGCGAACTTCTTCGAGCCTTCGTCCTGCAGGTTGACGGTGACGTCGGTCGAGTTCTCCGTCACGAAGGGCTGGCCGCCGGCCTGCCAGATCATGCTGGTGGTGAACCCGGCATCCCCGGTGTCGTTCGTGATGTACTTCGTGGGGTCCGCGGCATGCAGCTGCTGCGCAGCCGTGACGTACTCGTCCCAGGTGGTCGGCACCGCGATGCCGAACTGGTCGAAGACGGCCTGGTTGTAGAACAGCGCCATGGGTCCAGAGTCCTGCGGCAGCGCGTAGACACCGCCGTCGAGGTTCACGGAACCCCAGGTGCTCGCCGTGTACTTCTCTTCCAGGTCACCGAACCCGAAGTCGTTCAGGTCGACGAGGGAATCGGACAGAGCGAACTGCGGGAGGGCGTAGTACTCGATCTGTGCAACATCCGGAGCACCGGAGCCGGCCTTGATGGCGTTTTGCAGCTTGATGTACTGATCGTTGCCCGTGCCGGCGTTGACGACGTCGACGGTCACTTTGGGGTACTTCTCTTCGAATGCTGCCGCGATGTCCTCGACGGCAGGCGCCCATGCCCACACCGTGATGGTCGATTCTTCCTGCAGCGCCGCTTCGATGTCCGAGGCCGTTCCGGTCTCGGCACCGGTGTCGCCGGTCGCGGAGCAGGCCGCGAGCGTCAGGCTCAGGGCCATCCCGGTGGCGACGACGGCGCCGATGCGACGGAGACGGCGAGTGTGTTCTGTGGTCATGCTGTTGCCTTCACTTCCCTGTAAATGGTGCACTGTGTTCGGAGAGGGTTGATGGTTGCGTCAGGCGAGCCCTCTCCGCGCTCGCTTTTCGCCCTGTCACGCTTTGACGCTCCCCGCGGCCAGCCCGGACTGCCAGTACCGCTGCAGGAAGAGAAAAGCGATCACGATGGGAACGACCGTCAGGAGCGAGCCGGTCACCACGAGGTTGTAGATGGGGTCGCCTCCAACGGTCTGCGCCTGCGAGTTCCACTGATTGAGCCCGACCGTCAACGGGTACCAGGTCGGCTCACTGAGCATGATCAACGGCAGGAAGTAGTTGTTCCACGTGGCCACGATCGTGAAGAGGAGCACGGTGACGAGGCCCGGTCCGAGCAGTCGCAGAGAGATGGTGAAGAAGGTGCGCATTTCACCTGCCCCGTCCATGCGTGCTGCTTCCAGCACTTCCGTCGGTACGGCGTCCATCGCGTATGTCCAGATCAGGTACAAGCCGAACGGGCTGATCAGCGACGGCAGGATAATGGCCCACGGCGTGTTCGTCAGGCCGAGCTGGCTGAACATGAGGAACGTCGGTACCGCGAGAGCTGTGCCCGGGATGGCGACAGCTCCCAGCACGACGGCGAAGACGGCACGCTTGCCGGGGAAGTTGAACTTCGCCAGTCCGTATCCGCCGAGTGCAGCGAGCAGGGTTGCTCCGCCGGCTCCCACCACGACGTACAGGACGGTGTTGCCGAACCAGCGCACGAACTCTCCGTCGCCATAACTCAGTGTCTGTGCGATGTTGTCGAACAGTGAGAACTCTCCGCTGAACCAGAGCCCGAAGGAGCTCAACAGTTCCGGCTGCGTCTTCGTCGAGCTGACCAGGAGCCAGAACAGCGGCAGGAGACTGTAGACCAGCAGCAGCGTCATGACGATCGTGAGCACCAGAGACTTGCGCTTCTGCAATGCCCCACCCGAGCGCGATCGCGTGTAGCGCGACATCCGCGAGGCTTTGACGGCTTGTTCGAGTGCCATCTCACACCTCCTTTCTGGATCCGGAGATCTGCACGGCATAGGCGATGGCGGCGGTCAACAGTCCGACGATGATGGCGATGGTCGCCGAGTAGTTGTATTGCTGGCCGGCGAACGACAGGTTGTACGCGTACATGTTGGGTGTGAAGTAGGTACTGATCGAGTTCGGCGCGAGGGATTGCAGGATGTTCGGTTCATTGAAGAGCTGGAAGCTGCCGATGATGGAGAAGATCGTTCCGATCACGATCGCGGGACGCAACGCGGGGAGTTTGATGCTCCGAATGACGCGGAAGGTGCCGGCGCCGTCGAGGTCGGCTGCTTCATACAGGTCGGCCGGGATGACGCGCAGCGCCGCATAGAAGAGGAGCATGTTGTAGCCCACAAACTCCCAGGTGACGATGTTGCCGATGGAGGCGAGGATCCAGCTGTTCGAGAGCGGCGATGGGATGTCGATGCCGAAGAAGTCGTTGACATTGCCGACCAGGCCGAAACGGGTTCCGTACATGAAGCCCCACATCAGCGCCGCGACCACGGCCGGCACCGCGTACGGCAGAAAGATCGCGATGCGGTAGAACGACGACAGGTGCAGCCTGGCGCTGTCGATGGCGAGCGCGGCGAAGAGGGCGAGCGCCAGCATGATCGGCACCTGCACGACGAGGAAGAGCGATACCCGGCCGATGGATTCCCAGAACTTGGGATCGGACAGCGCCTGCCCGTAGTTCGCCAGACCGACGAAGCTGTTGCCTCCGATGAGCTGGTCCTTGAAGAGGCTGAGGTAGATCGAATAGATCACGGGCGCGATCAACACCAGCGCGAAGACCACCATGAACGGTCCGACGAACTTCCAGCCCGACCAGTCGCGCTTGCGCTGGCGCCTGGGTGCAGGAGCGCCAGTCTTGGCAGAGAGGGACAGCGTCGTCATCACTACTTTCCGGATCGGCGTGGCACACGGGATGTTTGCGTAAACATCGTCTGCGGTAATGCTAGCGTGTTTACGTAAACATGATTGCGCGATAAACCCTGCCACCTCGACTGGACCACGTCAAGCTGACAAAGTGAGTCGAATGCCGAGCAGCGGTTCTTCGCCCGGCCTGGACAGCCGACCGATCAGTACCAGAGGAGTTGCCGATGACGATCTCGTCGACCGGGCAGAACATTGACGCGCCGACGCGACGCGCCTCCCGTGGACCTTCGATGGCCGATGTCGCGCGCGAGGCCGGCGTCTCGTCCCAGACGGTCTCCCGGGTCTCGAACGGACAGAACAACGTCGATGCCGCAACGCGCGACCGGGTGATAGCGGCGATGCAGTTGCTCGGCTACCGGCCGAACAGCGCTGCCCGCGCACTGAAGACCGGCCGCTTCAGGTCGATCGGCGTGATCATGTTCACGCTGTCGACCTTCGGAAATATGCGCACGCTCGATGCCATCGCCACAGCATCCGCCCAGGCCGGCTATTCGATCACGCTCATTCCCGTCGCTCTGCCGACGCAGGGAGAAGTGGCCGGCGCATTCTCGCGGTTGAGCGAGCAGGCTGTCGATGGCATCGTCATCATCATCGAGGCGCACATTCTCGACAGGGCCGACATCACGCTCCCCGATGGAATGCCCGTCGTCATCGTCGATTCCGATGCGGGTTCCCGGTACACCGTCGTCGACGCCGACCAGGCGCAGGGCGCCCGCCTCGCGACGGAACACCTGTTGAAACTCGGACACCGGTCGGTCTGGCACATCGCGGGGCCCCGATCGTCGTTCTCGGCGATCAGGCGCACTGAATCCTGGCGAACAACCCTGAACGACGCGGGCGCGCCGACGCCCGAGATCCTCTACGGTGACTGGTCCGCCGAGTCCGGTTACCAGCACGGGTTGACACTTGGCGCGCAGCCCGACGTCACGGCGATCTTCGCCGCCAATGACCAGATGGCTCTCGGAGTGATGCGGGCTTTACACGAACTGGGTCGGCCCGTACCTCGATCGGTGAGCGTCGTCGGCTTCGACGATACCGAGGAGTCGAGCTCATTCTGGCCGCCGCTGACAACCGTGCATCAGGACTTCAGTGAAGTCGGCCGGCTCTGCATCACTGCGCTGTTGCACGAGATCGAGACCACCGCTCACGAAACCGGTACGACAATTGTGCCGACGAGACTGGTCGTGCGGGAAAGCACCGCGCCTCCGGCATCCGTGCGGTGACCACGCGTCGATAGTTGACCACGCGTAGATGGTCGGCACCGCTGACTGTGGGCCCCTCATCTGCCCGGCCCTCCGCTCCTCCACAGGCGCTGACTCCGAGCGGAGTCCACCGATTGTGCGCACAACGGAATGGGTGCGGCTCCTCGCGAAAGGGCAGCGCCTACGGCGCGAGCGACGGCAGCGGCAACCCGAACACCTCGCGCAGCGCCAGACGGGCGGCCTGGTAGCCGCCGAGCCCGTGCACACCGGGGCCCGGCACCGCAGACGCCGAGCAGAGGTAGAGGCCAGGCGCCGAGCGCCACGGCTTCGACGACAGTACCGGCCGCACGATCAGCTGCAGGAAGTCAGCTGCTCCCCCGGCGATGTCGCCCCCGACGAAATTAGGATTGCCGCGTTCGATCGCCGTTGCCGGCAGTGCGCTGCTCGCCACGATCACGTCACGGAACCCCGGCGCAAACCGCTCGATCTGGGCCGTGACCGGCTCCGTCATGTCGCGGTCCGACCCTGCCGGCACATGCGTGTAGGTCCACAGTGTGTGGCCACCGGCAGGCGCCCGCGACGGGTCGAACACCGTCGGCTGCGACGCCAGAACGTACGGCAGTTCCGGGTACCGGCCGCCGGCCACAGCGGCTTCACCCGCTGCCACCTCGGCTCGCGTTCCCCCGACGTGAATCGTGCCGGCCGCGCGCAGGTCTTCATTCGCCCACGGCACCGGACCCGACAACGCGAAGTCGACCTTCGACGCCGCATTCCCGTACCGGAAACGCCCGAGCGCACGGCGGTAGCCCGGCGCCAGCCGGCCGCCCGCAATGTCCAGCAACTGGCCCGCCGAGGTGTCGAAGAAGACCGCGCGCGCCTGGGGCAACTCATCGACCGAGAAGATGCGATGACCCGTCTCGACCGTGCCGCCGTGTGCCTGCAGGTCTGACACCATCGCATCCGTCATCGCCTGCGACCCGCCCACCGGAATCGGCCAGCCACCGTCGTGAGCGAGAGTGGCCAGCAAGAGCCCCGCAGATGCCGTGCCGAGCGACGGAATGCGACCGATCGAGTGTGCGAAGGCGCCGGCCAGCAACGCCGGCGCGAGGTCTCCCGAGAAGCGCGCGTTCGCCAGGAAGGAACCCTGTTCGAGCGCGCGCAGGCCATAACGAAGTGCGGTGAACGGATGCCGCGGCAGCGGCAACATCGGCGACATCGTGAATTCGGTCACCCGCCTCGCGTCTTCGACCAGCGGTTTCAGGAGGCGGAGCCAGGCGGCGCCGTCGCGACCGAGGCCCTCCGCCGTGCGCTCGATGTCGCGCCACGCGATGCCCGCGCGGCCACCGTCGAGGGGCTGGCCATAGGAGATCTCAGGGACAATGAACTCGACACGTTCGGTGATGCCGAAGTGCTGGAAGAACGGTGACGCGAAAGCCATCGCCTGCACGGCGGAACCCCAGTCGTGCCGGTAGCCCGGTTCTGTCAGCTCAAGGGTGCGGGCGCCGCCGCCGATGGTGTCTGCGGCCTCGAAAACCTGCACGCTGAGCCCGGCGCGGGCCATGACAACCGCCGCGGCAAGTCCGTTCGGACCGCTCCCGACGATCGCGACATCTACCACGTTGTCCAGCCTACGGCGCTAGGAGCGTGAGCGGATGGATACGGTGTCGACATCCGCCTCCGAATCTGCCGCTCCGAATCAGCCGCACCGAGTCAGCGAAATGGCGCTCGCTCCGGGGCCAACGAAAAATACCAGCGCAACGAACTTACTACTTGACGAGCGAGAGCGTCTGCCGAGCGATCTCGAGTTCTTCGTCTGTGGGCACCACGAGTACGGTCACCCGCGAGTCATCCGCAGAAATCACGCGCGTCGAGCGCGACGACGCCTCGTTGCGTGCCGGGTCAATCCGAATGCCGAGCTCCTCGAGCCCAGCCAGCGACCGCTCCCGTACCAGCGCGTTGTTCTCACCGACTCCCGCGGTGAACGAAATCACATCGAGTCGCCCGAGCTGCGCATAATAATTGCCGACATACCCCTTCAGCCGGTGCAGATACACGTCGAGGGCCAGCTGGGACGGCCCATCCCCCGCCTGCGCCGCCTCGATCACATCCCGCATATCACCGCGCCCGGCAAGCCCCAGCATCCCGCTGCCCTTATTGAGCAACTCGTCCAACTCCTCGACACCCAGGCCGGCCTTGCGATGCAGGTGGAACAACACCCCCGCGTCGATATCGCCAGAACGCGTGCCCATCACCAGCCCCTCGAGCGGCGTCATCCCCATGCTCGTTTCAACCGACTCACCACCGCGCACCGCGGTCACCGACGCACCATTGCCGAGGTGCACCACGATCTGATTCAGCTCCCCAACCGGTCGCCCTAGGAACTCGGCGCCGGCATTGGCCACATACCGGTGCGACGTGCCGTGGAATCCATATCTGCGCACCCGAAATCGCTCGGCCAGGTCGGCGTTGATCGCATAAGTGAACGCCTCCGGCGGCAGCGTCTGGTGGAACGCCGTGTCGAAGATCGCCACGTGCGGCACATCGGGAAAGGCCTCTTCGGCCGCCTTGATGCCCTGCAACGCCCCCGGATTATGCAGCGGAGCGAGCTCCGACAACTCGTCAATATCCTTCTCAACCTGCTTCGTCACGAGGGTCGGCTCGTAGAACCGGGCTCCCCCGTGCACAACACGATGCCCGACGGCGACAGGCGGATGCTCGTCAAGTGACGGTCCGTGCTCGGCGAACGCCTCGAGCATGATCGCGAATCCCGCCGTGTGGTCTGGGATCGGCAACTCGCGCGTGAACTCAGCTTCTGACGTCTCGCCGGCCGAATCGGCATCAGCTTCGGCCTCGGCCTCGGCCTCGACAGCGGGCGAATAGACAGTGTGCGACGATGCGCCCGTGCTCTCACCGATTCGCTCGATCAGGCCACTGGCCAGTATCTGTTCGGTGTCCATCTCGATCAACTGGTACTTGAATGACGACGAACCGGAGTTCACCACCAGAACAGCGGTCACGAGGCGGCGCCCCCGACCGATGCAGCCACGGCGTCCCCGACAACGGCCGGCCCGGCCACGGCGCCAACACCCACCGATTCCGGCTCCGCCGCTGCCTGGATCGCCGTGATCGCCACCGTGTTCACGATGTCCTGCACCAATGCGCCCCGCGACAGGTCGTTGATCGGCTTCTTCAGGCCCTGCAGCACCGGGCCGATCGCCACCGCACCGGCGGATCGCTGCACAGCTTTATAGGTGTTGTTGCCTGTATTCAAATCCGGGAATATGAAGACGGTGGCACGGCCGGCCACCTCTGAGGTGGGCAGTTTCGAGGCCGCGACCGCGGCATCCGCCGCCGCGTCGTACTGAATCGGTCCGTCGACGGGCAGGTCTGGCCGACGTGAACGCACCAGCGCGGTTGCCTCGCGCACCTTGTCGACATCCGCCCCCGTGCCTGACTCGCCGGTGGAATACGACAGCATCGCCACCCGCGGCTCGATGTCGAACTGCTCGGCCGTCGCCGTCGAAGAGATCGCGATGTCGGCCAGCTGCGACGCATCAGGGTCTGGAATGATCGCACAGTCGCCGTAGACCAGCACCCGGTCTTCGAGCGCCATCAGGAAGACCGATGAGACGACAGAGACATCCGGCTTCGTCTTGATGATCTCGAACCCGGGCCGAATCGTGTGCGCCGTGGTGTGCATGGCGCCGGACACCATGCCGTCGGCCAGGCCGAGGTGCACCATCATGGTTCCGAAGTACGACACGTCGGTCACGATCTCGCGAGCCTGCTCCAGCGTCACACCCTTGTGGGCACGCAACCGCGCATACTCCTCGGCGAATCGCATCACCAGCACGGGGTCGTGCGGGGAGAGCACGTCGGCCTTCGAGATATCGAGCCCGAGCTCGATGGCCCGCGAGCGCACCTCGAACGTCTCACCGAGAATCGTGAGCTGGGCGACTTCACGCGCCAGCAGGGTGTGCGCAGCGCGCAGGATGCGGTCGTCGTCACCCTCCGGCAACACCACATGCCGCCGATTCGAGCGCGCCCGCTCCAGCAGCATGTACTCGAACATCAGCGGCGTCATCACGGTCGTCGTTGCGACGTTCAGGCGTTCGAGAAGAGTGGATGCGTCGACGTGCTGTTCGAAGAGCGCCAGCGCAGCGTCGTACTTACGTTGGGAGTCGGCCGCGAGACGCCCGCGGGTGCGCGTGATCGCCACGATGGTGTCGTAGGTTCCGAACTTCGTGCGAATGATCGGAAGCGCCTGCGGAAGCCCGTCGAGCAGCTGCTCGATCGGCTCTGGCAGGTCGAACCCGCCGTTCAGCACAATGCCGGCGATCGACGGGAAGGTTCCGGAACTCTGCGCCATCATGGCGGCAAGCAGAACCTCCGTGCGGTCGCCGGCGACAACGAGCACAGCGCCCTCGATCAGCCGCGGCAGCACGTTGACCATGCTCATGCCGGCGACAACGACGCCGAGTGCCTCGCGGGCGAGCTGCGCTGGCTCCCCCTTGATCAGTTCGCCGCCGGTGGCATCCATGATCGACTGCATGCTGGGCGCCACGAGGTAGGGGTCTTCTGGAATGGCCCAGACCGGGACTCCAGGCTCGACCGCCTCGATCGCCGCCGTGATCTCGTCAAGTTTGTCGGCATCCGTTCGGTTGGCGATCACCGCCAGTATTGTGGCGTGGGCGTGCGTCAGCTCGGCAATGGAGAGATCGGCGATGTCACGCATCTGGTGTGGGGTGCGGGCGTCGGCCTGCCCCAAACGTTCACCCGACCCCTGGCCGGAGCGGCCGCCGAGCACGAGCAGCACCGGTGCGCCGAGGTTGGCAGCGATGCGGGCGTTGAAGCTGAGCTCGGTCGGGCTTCCGACGTCGGTGAAATCAGACCCAAGGATGACAACGGCGTCGCATTGCTCTTCGACCGCCTTGTAGCGCTGCACGATGAGGGAGAGCGCGGCGTCGGCATCCTCGCGCACATCGTCGTACGTGACGCCGATGCAGTCGTCATAGCCCAGTTCGACGGTGTCGTGCTGCAGCAGCAATTCGACCACATAGTCGCGTTCGACGGTTGACCGGGCGATCGGCCGGAAAACGCCGACCCGCTGCACCGAGTGCGAGAGCGTGTCGAGCACCCCGAGGGCAATCGTCGATTTGCCGGTGTTTCCCTCTGCGGATGTGATGTAGATGCTCTTCGACACAGGTTCCATTCAATCGCATTGCGGCTGGGAATCCGGCCCGAAAGCGGAGTTGCCGCTCCGCCTCCAGCTGGCAAGCCGACTCCTGGGCACCCGATCATGCTGCCGGCACCCGAAATTGTGGGTGCCAGCGGCATTTTCGGGTGCCCAGGAGTGAGGTGTGGGCGGGCTGGGCCGGTCAGGCGTTGTCGGCGCCGGTGTCGTCACCCGCGCTCGCGCCGCCGGCAACCCCGACTGCCTCCTGGGCGTCTTCCTGCGAGACACCGCCGCCACCACCGCTGCCATCCCACGACCACTCCGCCACCTCGGGGATATCAACCCCGTGCTCCCTGGTGTACTGTCGCGCGTGCAGGCGGGCGTCCTGCATCCGTTGCCTCAGGCCTGCTGCGCCGGCGGCGAGGCCTGGCACCCGGTCGATCACGTCGATGACCAGGCTGTACCGGTCGAGATCGTTCAGCATCACCATGTCGAACGGGGTCGTCGTTGTGCCGTTCTCCTTATACCCGCGCACGTGCAGGTTGTCGTGGCCGTTGCGCCGATACGTCAGCCGGTGAATCAGCCATGGATAGCCGTGATAGGCGAAGATCACCGGCTTGTCTGTGGTGAAGATGGTGTCGAACTCCGGGTCGCCCAGGCCGTGCGGATGCTCGCGCGAGTCCTGCATGCGCATCAGGTCGACCACGTTCACAACCCGCACAGACAGATCAGGAAGTTCAGAGCGCAGAATGGATGCCGCGGCGAGCGTCTCGAGAGTCGGTACGTCTCCCGCGCAGCCGAGTACAACATCCGGCTCGGTGCCCGGCGTCTCTGTTCCCGCCCACTCCCAGATGCCGATGCCGCGCGTGCAGTGAGCAACGGCCTCGTCCATGGTGAGCCAGTTCGCCGCCGGCTGTTTGCCCGCGACCACCACGTTCACGTAGTCGACGGAACGCAGGCAGTGGTCGTAGGTGGAGAGGAGGGTGTTGGCGTCCGGTGGCAGGTAGACCCGAACGACAGAGGCCTTCTTGTTCATGACATGGTCGATGAAACCGGGGTCCTGGTGGCTGAAACCGTTGTGATCCTGCCGCCAGACGTGGCTGGAGAGCAGGTAGTTGAGGCTGGCGACCGGGCGCCGCCACGGAATGCGCTGCGACGCCTCCAGCCACTTGGCGTGTTGGTTGAACATCGAATCGATGATGTGAATGAACGCCTCGTAGCAGTTGAACAGGCCGTGCCGACCGGTGAGCAGGTAGCCCTCGAGCCAGCCCTCGCACTGATGCTCAGAGAGCATCTCCATCACCCGCCCGGCCCGCACCAGATGCTCGTCGACCGGCAGGATCTCGGCGCCCCACTGCTTACCGGTGTACTCGTACACCGCCGGCGCGAGACGGTTCGAAGCCGTCTCATCCGGCCCGAAGATGCGGAAATTGTCTGGGTTGTCACGGATGACGTCGGCCAGCCACTCGCCGAGCACCTTCGTCGCCTCGGCGGTCGATGCGCCAGGCGACGGAACGTCAACGGCATAGTCGCGAAAGTCGGGCAGTCGCAGGTCGCGGCGCAACAACCCGCCGTTCGCATGCGGGGTGGCGCTCATGCGCAGGTCGCCGTCGGGAGCGAGGCTCGCGATCTGGTCGACCGGGGCGCCGGCCTCGTCGAAGAGCACCTCCGGCCGGTAGGACTTCATCCAGTCCTCGAGGATGCGGGTGTGCTCCTCGGTGTCGCGTGCGTTGGCGAGCGGAACCTGGTGGGCCCGCCAGGTGTTCTCCACCGGCAGGCCGTCGATCTCGGCCGGGCAGGTCCAGCCTTTCGGGGTGCGCAGGATGATCATCGGCCAGCGGGGGCGCTCGGCGTCCTGCTCCAGTGGGTCTTCGGCGGCCGGGTCTGTGGTGGCCGGGTCTGCCTCGTTGGCCGCGCCCGCAGCATCCGTCGCCTGCTTCTGCGCTTGCTTGTGTGCTTGCTTCTTGATGGCGGCGATCTCGTCGAGTACCTCGTCGAGGGTCTCGGCCATGCGCTGGTGAACGAGGATCGGGTCTTCGCCGTCGAATCCGCCGGAGACGAGGTGCGGCTTGTAGCCATAGCCCCACATGAGGTCGAGGAGGTCTTCCTCCGGGATGCGGGCGAGCACCGTTGGGTTGGCGATCTTGTAGCCGTTCAGGTGCAGGATCGGGAGCACGACGCCGTCGTGCAACGGGTCGATGAACTTGTTGGAGTGCCAGCTGGTGGCGAGCGGGCCGGTCTCGGCCTCGCCGTCTCCGACCACCGCTGCGACCAGCAGGTCTGGGTTGTCGAAGGCTGCTCCGTAGGCATGGCTGAGTGCGTAACCGAGCTCGCCGCCCTCGTGAATCGAACCGGGTGTCTCCGGAGCGGCATGGCTCGGGATGCCGCCCGGAAACGAGAACTGCCGAAACAGTTTCTGCATGCCGTCGACGGTCTGGTCGATGTCGGAATAGATCTCACTGTATGTGCCGTCGAGCCAGGCGTTGGCGACCATTCCCGGTCCGCCGTGGCCGGGACCGGCGATGTACAGAGTGCTGATCTGGCGCTCGCGGATGGCACGGTTGAGGTGCGCGTAGACGAAGTTGAGGCCGGGGGTTGTGCCCCAGTGGCCGAGGAGGCGCGGCTTGATGTGCTCGCGGGTAAGCGGCTCGCGCAACAGCGGATTATCGAGCAGGTAGATCTGCCCGATGGAGAGGTAGTTCGCTGCCCGCCACCAGGCGTCGATCTGGGCGATGGCATTGTCGCTGAGCGGGGGTGCGTCGCGCTTCGGCCAGGCCGTGCTGTTCGTTTCGGACGTACCGGCCGTTGTCGTTCCTGTCGCAGTCGCATCGGTCACTGTCGTGTCGCTCACTTTCGTGCCGGCCGTTGTCGTTCCGGTCGCAGTCGCATCGGTCGCAGTCGCATCGGTCGCTGTCGTGTCGCTCATTCGTGCCTCCCTCGGGATAACCACGTGCGATTCCCACACTAGGCCGGGTGTCGCCGTCCTGGCCAGAGCCAGGTGCGACGCCGGGGCACCCAAAAATGCTCTGGGCACCCGCAATTGTGGGTGCCCAGAGCAATTTCGGGTGCCGGAGCACGTTCGGGTGCCGGAGCACGTTCGGGTGCCCGAGCATTTTCGGGTGCCGACACCGAGCCGTCAGGCCGCAACGGGCTCGGGGACGGCGGCGGAACCGCGCGGGGCGTCGAGTTCGCGCCAGGATCCGCCGGTGAGCGGCGCCAGCGACACGATGGCATACGTCGTTCCGACCACGAGCAGCGTGGGCACCAGTCCGGCCTGGGCGACGGCGAGCCCGCCGAAGAAGCTGCCGATCGGCATCCCGGCCGAGACACCGGTGGTGAGGGCTCCGAGCACGCGCGCCCGCATGCCGCGCGGTATCTGCTCGTAGAGCACAACCGACAGCAGAGGATTGATCGACCCGGCGGAGAGCCCGGCCACCGCGAAGACCGTCAGCAACAGCGGAACCGGCAGGTCGAACGCCATCGCGAAATAGGGTGGCGGGCCCGCCAGGAAGAAGCAGACGACCAGCGTCGCGCGGCGCGGCAGGCGGTGACCGAACCAGCCGTACAGCGCAGCGCCGGTGAGGGCTCCGAATGCGAAGAACGCCACCATCACACCGAACAGGGCGCCGTCGGGACTGATCGTGCGGGCATAGACGGGCTTCAGCACGGTCATCGCCGCGGCGTCGAACGAGTTCGTGATGACGATCATCAACACGGCATTGCGAATCAGCGGCTTCGAGACCATGAAACGGATGCCGTCGGCCAATTCCCGCCAGAACCCCGCCGGCACGGTGTCGACAGGAACGGTGTCGACCGGTATGGTTCCGTCCGGAGTCTCAACGGCAGTGACCGGCGAATCCGACGAGGCCGCGGCATCCGTCGCCTGCGGCACTGATGACCGCGGTACGAATGCCCACAGCAGCGCGGCAGACACGGCAAAGGTCGCGGCGTCGAGCAGCATCGCATTGAGGGGTCCAAGCCAGACAACGGCGACGGCGGCAACCGACGCACCGACCATCATGGCGCTGCGGGAGATTGCCGACTGGGCGCCGGTCGCGCGCGACATTCGCACTCCGGAGGTTTCGACGAGGTCGGGCAGCAGTGACGTCTTCGCCGTATCGCCGGGGGTGTCGAGGAGCCCGCTGAGGAAGACGAGCGCGAGTAGCCCCCAGAACGGCAGGCCGGTTGTCGCGGCGAGGATGGGGATGGCGAGCACCGTCGCGCCGCTGGCCAGGTCGGCGATGATGCCCGCACGGCGGAAGCCGACCCGGTCGACCAGCACACCGCCGAGCGCCCCTCCGACGATGACCGGCACGGTTGCAAACACGCCGGCGACGCCGGTCAGAAGCACCGAGCCGGTGTCGTACAGCACATAGAGCGGTACGACGATCATGGTGATCGCGTTGCCGGCGAGCGAGAGACCCTGCGCAGAGAGCAAACCGATCAGCGGGAGAAGACGACGGATGCCGCGGCGCGCGTCCGCCTGCGAAGGCGCGCGTGTCGGCTCACCTCGTTTGCCACCCAGCGTGCCGCCCGGTCTGCTTTCTGTTGGTGCGTCTGTTCGCGCGCTCATGGCATGCGCACCGCGTGAGTGATCAGTTGCACGGCCTCGGCGCCGTCGCGATTCTTGTCGCTGCGGTCATACCACTTCTGGAGCACGGCCTGCAGTTCTTCCCCCGCCTCGGCGAATTCCTCCCGGGTGAGGAAGGCCGCGATATCAGATGAACCAGACGGTTGTGCCCATTCCTTCGGGAGCGTCGACTCGGCCTCGACAGCGCGGTGCAGTGTGGACGCGTAGCCGTCGATCACCTGGTGCCGCACCACGGAGAGGGCTTGTCGCTCGGCCGGCGGTGCGTTCGGGTCTGGCGCGATGTTCGTGAACTGGTGGGCGGCACGCCACCAGCGTTCGCGGCGGTCGGCGGCGAGCTCCGGCACTTCCTCCACGAACCCGAACTCGGCGAGTTTGCCGAGGTGGTAGCTGAGGGTTCCCGGTGCCTCGTCGAAGACCTCGGAGAGACCACCGACGGTGCGCGGGCCGTTGATGCGCAGTTCGCCCAGCACACTCATGCGCAATGGGTGGGCAAGCGCGCGCATCTGCTTGGCACTGGTGAGGGCGATGGCGGATGCCGAGACCGGTGCCGGTGCATTCGTCTGCCTCGCCCCGTCTGCCTCGCGGTGCCCGTCCGATGAATTCTGCTCGTTCATACCCGCCAGCGTAGTTCCACAAGAACTGTTGCGCAATGGCTCTTGTGCAATGCTTCTCGTGCAATTGCCCGTTCCGCCGCCCCTGAACTGCGCCTCCCGCCGACTTCGATTAGAATGGCTGAGGCTCCTCGCGTGGCGCCATCCAGGCCAACTCCCCCAGGACGGAAACGTAGCAAGGGTAACCGGGCTCTGGCGGGTGCGCGAGGAGTCTTTTTTATGCCTGAACCTCCCGCTTTCGCTTGTATCGCCGACCGGGAACGCGTTGACTGGAAGACCAGCCAGCAACAATAGCCCGGAGGTCCACATGAGAGTCGCCATCGCCGGAGGCCACGGCAAGATCGCCCTGCACCTCGAGAAACTGCTCGCCGACGCGGGCCACGAGGCCATCGCGCTGATTCGCAACCCAGAGCACGGTGCCGACGTGCTCGTCGCCGGCGGCATTCCTGCCGTCGTCGACCTCGAAACCACGGATGCCGACGCGCTCGCCACCGACCTCGCCGGGGTGGATGCCGTGGTCTTCGCCGCTGGCGCCGGCCCCGGCAGCACCGCTGAGCGCAAGAACACGGTCGACCGCGACGGGGCGATTCTGCTCGCTGATGCCGCCGTTCGTGCCGGCATCCGTCGCTATGTGCTCATTTCGGCGATTGCAACCGACGACTTCGACCCGGATTCCGACGACGTCTTCCAGGTCTACCTGCGAGCCAAGAGCGAGGCGGATGCCGACGTGCGCGGTCGCGACCTCGACTGGACGATCGTGCGCCCTGGCGGGTTGACGGATGACGCCCCAACCGGACGCGTGCGGCTCGCGGAGTCGACGGGGCGGGGTTCGATTCCGCGCGCGGATGTCGCGGCGATCATCGCGTCTGCGCTGGTCGACGGGTACGGAATCCGGGCGCAGTTCGAGGCCGTCAGCGGCGAGGAATCGGTCAAGGACGCTCTCGCAGCCCTTCGGTACTGACGAAGATAAGCCACCAAATTCGTGGGGTAAGCTTCTCTGTGGCCGGTTTCGCTTCGTGCGTTCCGGTTCGCCAGGAGAATTCGCCTAGTGGCCTATGGCGCACGCTTGGAAAGCGTGTTGGGTGCAAGCCCTCGGGGGTTCGAATCCCCCATTCTCCGCCAACGAGTAAGCGCCCGGCCGAAGGTCGGGCGCTTACTCGTTAACTGGAACACGGCGATTCGAGGAGGAGTGAGGGCGGAGCCCGAACGACGGGGTCCCCCATTCTCCATCCAGATATTCTCGCACCGCCGCACCGCCGCGGAAGGCCGGAGTGCGCGCAGGTGCAGCTCGAGCACGCGGCCGCTCACCCGAACGGCCTCAGCCTGGCGACTGACCGTCCGCCGGCAGCAGAATGAACTCGGCACGCCCGAGCACCACCCCATTGACCTGCAATTCGATGGCATGCGCCCCCGGGTAGTACCGACGGGTGGTGATCGCACGGAACGAGTGGCTGCGATCGATGTCGTGACGACCACCCGGCTCGAGCGTGGTGGTCGTCAGCTTGAAGGTCTTGCCACTTTGAACGCCGTTCGCCTTGGTGTGGTGCACGATGTAGTCGATGGCGAGCGCCGCCGGCTCCGAACCGGTGTTCGTCACGGCCGAAACGAAGCGCACCGCGCCGCCGAAGGGAACCTCCGTCGGCGTGAGCGTCGGACCGACGACACGGATGCCGGTGACCGGCACAAATCCCATCAGGGCCAGTGCCGCCGGGTGGCCCCTCTTGATCAGGGTGCGGAGGCCGTGTTTGACAACCCACGCGGTGTTCTCGTCGGGCTCCGCCAGCCACGCTGCGGCCGTTTCCAGCACGATGTCGGCGTTGTCCCGGCTGAGGTCGTTCAGGTGGTTGGCTACGGAGCGGCGCACATATTCACTGTCGTCGCGGTACAGCGCGTTCACGATCGGCAGGGTCGCATTCGGTCGAGTGAGAAGCGCCGGCACACGCCTCGACCACGGAAGGTAGGCGCGTGTTCCCTCCGACGCGAGGCGGCGGACGTGCTCGTCATCAGAGGTCGTCCAGCCGCGAATCTTCGCCAGCGATCGGCCTGGATCATGGCTGAGAAGCGTGCGAATGGCAAACTCCGAGGTCAGTCGCGACGTGAGTTCGGAGAGGAGGAGGAGCGCATCGTCGAAGGCGGCATCCGTTTCTTGGGAGGTGCCCGTTTCCGCGACTGCCTTCTGCGAAATCGCGCTCGTCACCGGCCAGATCAGCCAGCCGCTGAACGAGACCGCGCCGTCGCGGGCTGCGCGCATCGTTCGCGCAAAGGAGGCATAGTCGCCGGGAAGATCCGCAAGAAGCGCATCGCGCAGCAGGTCACTGCGCTCGCGCAACGACAGTGGAGTGAGCAGATCGGGCGCGGCCCGGAGCGCATCAAGCGGCGCACCCGGAGCGGCCGAATTGATGGCGGTGGTCAGCGCCTGGACGGTGCGGAGTCCGATGAGGTCATCGGCAAACGGCATGGGAGACCTTCTGTTCTCGGGGCGTTGGTGGCTGAAGAGACGTTGCCATCATCCATCATCGTGCAACCGAACGAGCGCTGGCACAGGCAGGCAGAAGTGCACCTAGATTCAGCCCAGCGGATGCCGAGGGGCACGGCGTGCCGGGGGCGGCGGCACCTCTTTGGCCGCAACCACATCGTCGAGGGCGAGCGTGACCAGGCCGTGCCTCGTCTCGACGACACACGCGGTGTCGTCGCGGGATCGCAGGTAGCCCAGCGCATCCGTGTACCCGTCATCGATCGTGGTGCGCACCACCACGCGGGTGCCGACGGCGGTCTCTGAGATGAAGCGGGCGGCATCCGTTCGAGGGGTCACACTTCAGGGTACGCCGCTGCCAGCTGCAGCCTGCAGTAGCCTTCCACGTAAGGTCGACGTGAAGTGATTCACCGTGAAGATTGCGAGACATCCATGACTTTCGCCACACCAGCGGACAACTCCTCTGGCTCGAACCTGCACGCCCTGCCCCGACTCTGGCTTCTGCGCCACGGCGAAACCGAGTGGTCGAAGAGCGGGCAGTACACCGGTCTCACCGACTTGCCACTCACCGCAAAGGGTGAGCAGCAGGCCATCGACGCCGCACCCAAGCTCGCCGACCTCGACTTCGGCCTGGTTCTGACATCGCCACTTGTGCGTGCCAGGCGCACCGCCGAACTGGCCGGCTACCCAGACGCGGAGGTGACCGAAGACGCCCACGAATGGGACTACGGCGACTATGAGGGCCGGCGGAGCGCCGACATCCGCACGGAAGACCCTGGGTATCTGATCTGGAGCCAGGGCGTGCCGAACGGGGAAACAATCGACGACGTCGCCGCCCGCGCAGATCGAATCGTCTCCCGGGTGAAGAACGGCGGCATCGCTAATGTGCTGCTGGTCGCGCACGGCCATTTTCTGCGCATTCTTGCCGCCCGCTGGCTGGAGCTGCCCCCCACGGAGGGTAAGCACTTCCTACTCGGCACCGCGGCGGTCTGCAGCCTCGGCTGGGACAAGCGCACTCCGGCGATCGAGCACTGGAGCCTGTAGCGAACCACCTCTCCGGACCGCCTCATCGCGGCCTGGCTCCCCCAGAATGGGGCAGGGCGCTAGGCATACAGGCGCTGGGAATGCAAGACTCACTAGTGGGGGAACCATGACCACGGGAGCGCTGGAACACATTCGGCGTTGCTGTGCGCCCTTCAACGGCCCCGCGCTCTTCAACGGCCCCGCGCCCGCCCCCGTGACCTCCAGCCGGCGGGCACACCAGCCGGCACATCGATGGCCGCCGACATCGAGTGTGCTCGCCGCCTGATGAGTGTCTGTGAAGCGGCGGACGAAGCCGCCACGCACCCCGGCGCGGCGTCAGAAGCACACAGCGTGGGTGTCATTTCCGGCCGGACGCGAGCCGGCGGCTCCCCGATAACCGAAGTCTACGAGGGGGGTGAGATGGTCTCCGACAACAATGCCAGCGACAGTGGCAGTGGCAGTGGCAGTGGCAGCGAGACGAAGCTGCGGCCGCACGGCCATCTGTTCCGCCAGTCCACCTTCGCGCTCCTGGCCTTCTTCGTGCCCCTGTTCGCCGTGCTCTACTGGCTCAGCATTCCGATCGGAAGCTGGCCGGCCGTGCTGGTTGCCCAGATTGTGGTCACCCTGCTGTTCCTGATCGCCCTGGTGGCGTTCTTACGCACGGCCATCTGGGTCTCCCACTCCCAGATCGTCGAGCGCGGCTATTTCGGGCGCGTGGCCAGAACCCCGGTCAGCGAAATCGACCGCATCGTCGTTCTCGAGCTCTACCGAAGCGACGCCCTCGACACCACCCCGCAATTGTTCATCCTGCGCAAAGATGGCAGCCTGCTGTTGCGCATGCGCGGCCAGTTCTGGTCACGCGCCGCCATGGACACGGTCGCCAGGGAACTCGGCGCTCCTGTCGTCCCGCTTCCCGAGCCGATGACCCTCCGTGACCTGAGCATCGAACGCCCCGAACTGCTGTACTGGTTCGAACGCCGCATACGCGATCGCCGGCGTCCCCGCCGCTGACCGCGCCAACGCCAACGCCAACCGCGCCGACGCCAACGCCAACGCCGACGCCAACCGCAACGGTGACGGATGCCGGCGGGAAAGATCGCGGCGCTAGCGCCGGCGGCGCGTGCCGAAGATCCCGGTGACCACCCCGGTCAGGATCGTCCTGGTCACCGAGGAACCCAGCACCTGTTCGAGAACGCTCTTCTGCGGCCGTGACTTCGTGCGTGAAGAAGACGAGCCCTGCGTGCGCTTCATCAACCGGTCGTACTCCGCCTGTGCCTTCTTATCTGCTGCAGCCTGTTGTTTGGCCGAAGCAGCCTCCTGCTTCTCCAGTTCGGCGGCCGCTTCGGCACGCCCCTGCTCAGCCTGCTCGGCCTCAGCGGCGTTGTTCGCCGCCTCGAGCTTGACCGCGAGCATCTCGCGCGCCGAATCACGGTCGATGGCCGTGCCGTACTTCGCAAGCAACGGTGAGGCGGCGACGGCCGCATCGATCTCGGCATCCGGAGTCGGCGCCATCGACCCAAGCGGTGCCCGCAGCCGGGTCCAGGCAACCGGGCTCGGGGCGCCTTTCTCGTTCATGACGGTGACGATCGCCTCACCGGTTCCCAGCACGGTGAGCACTTCTTCGAGGTCGTAACCCGAGTTCGGATACGTCGACACCGTCGCACGCAGCGCCTTGGCGTCATCCGGTGTGAACGCCCGCAACTGGTGCTGTACGCGCGAGCCGAGCTGCGCGAGCACATCGCCGGGCACATCCTTCGGCGTCTGGGTCACGAAGAAGATGCCGACACCCTTCGAACGGATGAGGCGCACCGTCTGCGTGATCGACGCGAGAAAGTCTTTGGAGGCATCCTTGAACAGCAGGTGCGCCTCATCGAAGAAGAACACCAGCTTCGGCTTGTCCAGGTCGCCGACCTCCGGCAGGTCGTTGAACAGGTCGGCGAGGAGCCACATCAGGAAGGTCGAGTAGAGCGCGGGCTTGTCTTGCACGCCTGGCACCTCAAGCAGGCTGATGATGCCCTTTCCGTCTGGCGTGGTCTTCAGGAACTCGGCGGTGTCGATCTCGGGCTCGCCGAAGAAGACGTCTGCGCCCTGGTCTGCAAACGTGATGAGCTCGCGCAGGATGACGCCGACCGTGGCGCTGGAAAGGCCCCCGAGCCCGGTGAGTTCGTCTTTTCCCTCTTCGCTGATCAGGAAGCTGAGCACGGCGCGGAGGTCGGTCAGGTCGAGGAGGGGCAGGCCGGCTTTGTCCGCGTAGTGGAAGACCAGGCCGAGGCTCGACTCCTGGGTGTCGTTCAGGCCGAGCACCTTGGAGAGCAGAATGGGGCCGAAACCGGCGACGGTCGCGCGAATCGGAACCCCCTTGCCTGTACCACCGAGCGAGAAGTACTCGGTGGGGAAGGCTGCGCCCTCCCATTTCTGGCCGATTCCCTCTGTGCGGGCGAGCAGCTTGGGGCTCGACGGTCCGACGGTCGCGACACCGGAGAGGTCACCCTTGATGTCAGCAGCGAAAACGGCGACGCCGTGGCTGGAAAGCTGCTCTGCGAGCACCTGCAGCGTGCGAGTCTTGCCGGTGCCGGTCGCACCGGCCACGAGGCCGTGCCGGTTGGTCATGGCGAGCGGGATGCGGATCGGCACGTCTGGCTGCGCCTCGCCATTGACGAGGGCACCCATCTCGAGCGCGGGGGCGTCGAAGGCGTATCCCGACCTGATGGTGTCGACGTGAGTGGCGTCGAGCGGTGCCTGTGCGGACGCCGCGGCCGGCTTCGTGGCCGACGGTTCTTCCGCTGTCTTCTCAGCCGCCGCGGCGGCATCCTGAGCCCGTTTGACGGCCGCCTCGGCCTCCGCCTGCGCCTTCTGTGCTGCGGCGAGCGCCGCTCGCGCCTCGGCCTGTGCTGCTGCTACCGGATCTGCGGAGTCGCTCGGAGTCATGGCTGAATCCTAGCCGGGAGCGTCGCCAGGGTCGCTGGTAAGCACGTAGTTGTTCTCAGAATCCAGCTCGGCGTGCAGCCCGCGCCGGTATGCACTACTGAAGAGGGTGCGGGAGTCGTGACGGATGCGGGCGGCGGCGGCCGGGTTCTCGGCGCGAAGCTGCTCGAAGTCGACGTCGAGGTGAAACTTCTCCAGCGCGCTCCAGGCGGGCTGGGGCCGGCCGGCGAGCGCCCGGCGCACACGCGGCGAGTCGAGTCGCCAGCGCACCTCGAAGCGGTCGCTCTGGTCGGTGCCGGAGATGGCGTCGTCGAGCCGGCCGTAGAAGTCGGGAAGGAAACGCACGGCCTCCGCGCCGAGTTTGATCAGGTTGAAGTGCGCGTTGCGGCGGATGAGGGGGTCGAATGTCCAGCGGATCTCGGTGACGCCCTGCTCGAGGCAGACCGCGCGCTGGAAGAGCTTCAGGGCGTAGCCCACTCCCCCGCTGCGGCGCCACGGCACGACGGCGGCCATGTGGGAGTGCAGGTGCAGGCCCTCGGTCCAGCCGAGGAAGCCGAGCGTCGCGCCGACCGGCTTGCCGTCTGCGCTGGCGACGAGCACCGTGTTGCCGGCGTAATCGAGCGCGAGCAGCATGGAGCGGTCGGGGCTGCGGCCCGCACCCCAGGTGCGTTCGAACAGGGCGATAGCTGAGGGGATATCGCGCGGGTCTGCCTGCCGCACGCTCACGCCTGCAGCCCGGCCCGCGGCATCCGCTTGCCGGAATGCCTCACCCTGTGCCTCGGCGTCAACGCTCACAGCGAGCGCACCACTCGCGCAGGAGAGCCCACAACAACGGAATTCTCTGGTACATCTTTCGTGACTACAGATGCGGCAGCCACGACGGAATTATCACCGATCGTCACGCCCGGGAGAACGGTCGCGTTCGATCCGATCCACACATTGCGGCCGATGACGATGGGAGCCGGGTGCATATCCGCTCGCCGAATCGGCGAAAGGTCATGGTTGAGCGTGGCCATCACCGTGTTGTGACCGATGAGGCAGTCGTCCCCGATGACCACACCGCCCTGATCCTGAAATTTGCATCCGGAGTTGATGAAGATCCGCTCTCCCAGGGTGATGTTCTTCCCGAAGTCGGAGTAGAAAGGCGGGAACACCGTCACAGACTCGGCAACCGGCTTGCCGGTGAGCTCAGCCAACAGCTCCCGCACCCGCGCCGGTTCCCGGTATCCGCTGTTGAGCTCGCCGGTGATGCGCAGGGCATCCTGGCTTACCCGGTGCATGACCTCATGCAATGGTGAGTTCCCGGTGATGGTCTTGCCGGCATTGAGCACCAGCAAGAGGTCTTCGAGTTCCATGATGCTCATTCAATCAAATGTCAGACGGTGGTGCACCTGGTCGTCTGTCAGATCGCGTCGAGAGGCGCCCACTCGACGATGGCGAATGAGTCACCTGACTTCTTCACCGTGAAGCCGCCGTGTCCGCCGAAGTGCGCAGGGAACATCAACAGGCCTCTCTCGGCTGCCTCGGAGAAGATCCGGTCGCGGGTGGTGTGGGCAGTTGCCGTGTCCTCGTCGAAACAACTCGACGTGTGCACGTCGCGCAACTGAGCGGGGCTGTGCAGAGTGTCGCCGACAAAAAGCACCTCGTGGTCGCCGGAGACGAGACGGAGGATGGAGGCGCCCGGCGTGTGACCAGGAGCTGACTCCAGCGTCAAGGCGTCGTCGATGCGATGGCTGCCGCTCCACGACCTGACTTGACCGGAGGCGAGAACCGGGGCGATGCTGTCAGCCCAGACGGTGTGCGCACCCGCACCCATGATCGTCGCGTTGTCATTTGCTGGATCCCAAAAAGCGAGGTCCTCGGCCGGGAAGAGGTACTGGGCATTCGGGAACGTCGGGACCCAGACCCCGTCGACCAGTCGAGTGTTCCATCCAACGTGGTCTGCATGCAGGTGAGTGTTGACGACGACGTCGACATCATCCGGCACGATGCCGGCCGCGGCGAGGTGATCGAGGTAGTCGGTCTGCAGGTGCGACCAGCTCGGCACGTCAGGGCGATCCTTGTCGTTTCCGATCGCCGCGTCGACAAGGATTGTCTTCCCGTCGCTCCGGAGGATCCAGGTCTGCATCGCGACGCGTGACGTGCTCGCCATCGCGGTGTCGCCGTCGGACTCGAGGAAGTGCGGGCGGAGCGCGTCGGCATCCTCGGTCCACACAGACGCGTCTGTTCCTGGGAAGAATTGGTCTGGCGTCATGCCGATGCTGCCGACGCTCTCGACGACGCGCGTGACGCTCACGCCGCCGAACGTGAGGACTGGTGCGGTTGTGGCCGGGATGGTGGTGGCGTTCATGTTCTCTGGCTCTTTCGGTTGCGAGGAGTGGTGGAACGACTGGTTGTGCGGTCCGTGCCGCTCCCAGAGACCAGCATCGAGCGCCGCGCTGAGGATAGACAGCCCTGTTCGTGCCTACCCTCACGAGGGGGAGGCATCATGAGGGCCCTGGCGCCAGACTGGTCTCATGACTTCGAACGATCCAGGGCCACTCGGCGACTTCCTGCAGGCCAGCCGCGCCCGCATCACGCCAGAGGGCGCAGGCCTCACGCTCTATGGCGATCGGCGTCGCGTGCCAGGGCTTCGTCGGGAGGAGCTCGCGATGCTCGCCGGCGTCAGCTCTTCCTACTACACGCGACTTGAGCAGGGGCAGTCTCGCAACGCGTCACCCCAGGTGCTCGACGCCATTGCCTCGGCGCTTCATCTCAACGACGCCGAGCGAACGCACCTCAGGGATCTGGCGGATTCCGCCGGTCGCCGGTCCAGGCCGAAGAAACCGCCGGCAGAGACGGCCGATCCAGCTCTCCGGGAACTGCTCGCTTCGCTCGGCGACGTTCCCTCCCTCATCCTCAGTCGGCGCAGCGACGTCCTGGCCTGGAATCCACTCGGACACCTGCTCCTTGCTTCGCACCTCGACCCTGCTTCGGCTCATTCGCCCGCGACGCGCCCCAACATGGCGGCGCTGGTATTCCTCGATTCGGAGACCCGCAGCCTCTATGCCGATTGGCGTGCGAAGAGCAGAGCCGTGGTCGGCAACCTGAGGCTCGTTGCGGGCAAACACGTGGATGATCCCCTGCTCGCCTCGCTGATCGGCTCCCTGACGCTGGCCAGCACGGAGTTCGCGTCGCTCTGGGCTGACCACCGCGTGCAGCCGTGCGCGACGGCCGTCTACGAACTGCAGCATCCGCTCGTTGGCACGCTCACCCTGACTCAGCAGACGTTGCGCTCAGTCGATCACCCTGACCAGTGCCTCGTCACGCATACAGCGCCCGCTGGTTCGCCGACGACGCAGGCGCTGACGCTCCTGGCGCAGCTCGTCGGTTCGGCTCCTGAAGAAATCGGTCGTCAGAACGCGGTCGTGACGGCCCGCTGAAACGAAGTGGTGCGAATTCTCAGTGACTGCGCCCCGATACAACGTCGGCGACCCGGGCCAGCGGGGATGTTGTGCTGCGCCGGGTGGCCTCGGCGTGATCGGCCCGCGTGTAGGCCTGATACAGCGCCGTGACGGCCAGCCAGCGCAGCGGCTCCGGTTCCCAGCCCCGCACTCGATGGTTCACCCACGGCAGATCGGTCAGGGCACTCTCCACCCCGAGAATCAGGTCGGTGAGGGTGCGACCGGCCAGGTTCGTCGTCGCCACGCCGGTTCCGACATACCCGCCGGCCCACGCCAGCCCGGTCACCGGGTCAAGCCCGACCGTCGCAGCCCAGTCTCGCGGAACCCCCAGCACACCTGACCAGACGTGCTCGATCGAGGCACCAATCGTGGCCGGAAAGAATCGGTGCAGGATGTCGCCGAGGAGTTCTGCCGTACGTTCCGGGGTGCGGCCGTCGGCATCCGTTCTCGAACCGAACCGGTATGGAACACCGCGGCCGCCGATCGCGATGCGGTCGTCGGCCGTGCGTTGCGCGTACATGTAGGCGTGGGCCATGTCGCCGAGGGTCTCACGTTTGTTCCAGCCGATGTTCTCCCAGACCTCGGCACCGAGCGGTTCGGTCGCAATCAGCGACGAGTTCATCGGCAGCCAGGTGCGTTCGAGGCCGGTCAGGCCAGCGGTGAACCCCTCGGTGGCGCGCACGATGTACTCGGCTTCAACTGTGCCGTTCGGCGTCACAGCGCGGTTCGGCAGGATCTCGCTGACCCGGGTGTTCTCGAAGATTTCGACACCCAGGGCTTCAACGACCCGGGCCAGCCCAGACGCGAGTTTGGCCGGCTGGATGCGGGCGCAGTGCGGATGCCACATGGCCCCGAGGGTGCCGGCCACGTTGATGCGGGACGTTGCCTGTGCTGCCGACAGGAGTTCAACATCCGTTTCGTCCCACTGCTGTTCGGCTCGTGCTGCCGCCTGGAGGCGCGACAACTGGGCGGCGTTTCGGGCGACGGTGAATTCGCCACCCTTGATGATGTCGGCGTCGATGCCCTCACGCGCGGCGACCCGGATGACCTCGTCAACGGTGTCGTTCATGGCGGCCTGGAAGCGGGCGGCTACGCCGCGTTTATCAGTCTGGGCGCCGTTGGCACCCACGTACTGCTCGCGACCGCCCGTGATGGAGTTGGTGAGCCAACCGCCGTTGCGTCCGGAAGCGCCGAAGCCGGCGAAGCGCTGCTCGAGCACAACGATGCGCAGCTGTGGGGCGGCTCGCTTGAGGTAGTAGGCGGTCCACAGGCCGGTGTAGCCGGCGCCGACGATGCAGACGTCGGCGTGCGTCGAACCAGGCAACGCTGAGCGGACGGATGGGCGACCGAGCTGATTCCACCAGAAGGAGACGTCGCCGTTGATCACGGGTTGCCGCTCGGTTTCTCCGACCTGGCTGGGCCGGCACGCCTGGCCGCTCTCGCGTCTATCGCCCGTTGTCGTTCACCACTGAGTTTTGCAGCCAACGGTGCCCAGATCACCGTGGCCACGCCCGCCCCGATGAGCAGGCCGCCGATCGTGTCGGTCAGCCAGTGCGCGCCGAGGTAGGTGCGGCTGAGCATCATCACGACGGTGTACGCGGCGCCGGCAAGCCACACCCACAGGCGCGGGAAGATGATCGCCAGCGTGGCGGCCATCACTGCAGCGTTGGCCACATGCCCGGAGGGGAACGATCCGAAATCAGACGTGACCAGGATGTCTTCCGGCCTCGCACGCCCGAAGAGCGACTTCAGTAGTTGCACGACGCCCGTCGTGGCGAGGGTTCCGGCGGCATAGAAGAGGGCCGCCCACGGTCGCTTCAGCACCAGGAGAACAATCAGGATAATGATGGGAACGACCACAATCGCGAGGATGCCGCCGCCGAGGTAATTCATGGCGAGCGCGGGGACGTCCAGCCAGATCGACCGCTCCTCGAGGAGGTCATGCATCCATTCCTCGTCGATCTCCAGCACACCATGGCGAAGTGCCACCAGCGCGCCGAGGCCGACGGCGAGCACGAGGGCAGCAATGCCGCTGAACAGCGGCCAGCGCCGCGAGACGCGTCTCGCGGACGTCGTTGCTGCGGCATCCGTCGCCCCGTTCGATGACCCGTTCGAGCTCATCTGCCCATGCTAGAGGGCGCGGGCGGCGTTAGTGCGCGAGTGCCGGCACGCGGCGCGGACGCACCACGAACCACAGCGCCGCGATCGAGATGACCGAGGTGCACGCCATCACGGCCCCCATCGGCGCGGCCGTGCTGACACCGAGCACGCCGACGATGGGCGAGATCAGCCCGGCGACGCCGAAGTTCGCGGCACCGAGCAGTGATGCTGCCGTCCCGGCCTCGTGACCGTGCGCATTCAGCGCGAGCACCTGCACGCACGGGAAGCTGAAGCCGCACGCCGCGATGAAGAACCAGAGCGGGATGAGGGTTCCCCAGAGGCCGGCGCCCGCGACATCCAGCAGCACGATGGCGAGTGCCATGGCGGCCATGGCGATGGTCGTGACGGCGAGGATCCACTGCGGACCCACGTTGTGGCGGTGCATCAGACGCGAGCTCACCTGCACCCCGACCACGATGCCGAGCGAGTTCACCGCGAAGAGCAGCCCGTACTCCTGCGGGTTGAACGAGAAGACCTGCTGAAAGAGGAATGAGGATGCTGAAAGGTAGGAGAACAGCCCGGTGAAGGTCATGGCACCGATCACGGCCACTCCAACGAAAACGCGATCGGTGAGCACCGCGCGGTAGCGCTGGCCGAGAGAGTTGTGCCCGGAGAAGTGCCTCTTGCCCTCTGGGAGAGTTTCCACAACCAAGACCGCGACGGCGACGATGACCAGCGCGCCGTACGCCGCGAGCGCCCAGAAGATGCCGCGCCAGTCGGTCACCAAGAGCATTTGCGAGCCGATCACCGGCGCCAGCACCGGTGCCAGCCCGCTGATCAGGGCCAGGCGGGAGAGCATCTTGACGAGTGGCTTGCCACCGAACAGGTCACGCACCATCGCCATTGCGACGACTCCGCCCGCGGCAGCGCCGAAGCCCTGGAGCACCCGGAACGCACCGAGCCAGAAGATGTCTTCAGAGAGCGCGGCGCCAACGCAGGCAAGCACGTGGAAGCCGGTCGCGAGCATGAGCGGCAGGCGACGGCCCACCTTGTCGCTCCACGGTCCGACGACGAGCTGGCCGACACCGAAACCGATCATGGTTCCGGTGAGCGTCAGTTGGATGGCCGCAGCGGGAACGCCGAATTCTGCCTCAAGTATCGGGAACGCCGGCAGGTAGAGGTCGATCGTGAACGGGCCGAGCGCGGTGAGCGCGCCGAGCACCAGGATGTAGACCAGACGCTGGCGACGCGACAGGGCGTCGCCCGGGTGTGGCCGGCCGCTCGACGGGCCTGCTGGCGAGCCGGGCAGAATGGCGGGGATGGAGCCGGTGTACGTCAACGGGGTCCTTGAGATTGAACGGGCAAAGGGCGAAAGCAGCTCTGAGAACAAGCCGGCCACGTCGCGTCTTATTCCTCATCGAATCGATTCGATTCCGGCCGATTAACACCCTACAGGCAACGGATGCTGCGCGAAAGAGGTGCGCGCCAGAAGTACTTCGCCGTGAATACCGTGCTAAAGAATCTGCCAGCCTCGGCTTCTGGCGACCTCGGCCTGCTCGTCGTCCCGGGTGGCGAAGCCAAGGGCTTCGTTCGGCTCCGCGAGTTCGCGAAAGCAGAGTTCCGCGCACGCAACGTGCCAGGCATCCATCGCCCGCAAGCCGTGTTCCCGGGCGATGTCGATGGCCTGCAGCTCGGCTTCCGCCTGCTCGAGATCAACGAGGATCACCAGTCCCGTCTCGGGGTTGAAGAGCGCATCAATCGCAGCCAGCGCCGTTGCCGGGTCGATACGCAGGTGCCTGGCTGCGCGCACCACGGCGCTCGTGCACTCAAGGCGGGCGATGGTTGAGGAGATGACAAGCGTGTCGCCGTCTGCCAGCACAGATGCGGCCTGGTCGCTGCCCGACTCGGCGGGTATCACCGAGCGCACAATGACCGAGGAATCGGCGTACACGATCACCAGGAGCGGTTTCGACCGAGGGCATCGTCAAGCACTGCATCCGGAACGCCGCCTGCCGCCGTGAATCCGGCACGCGCTTTCGCGAGCAGCGCGTCGCGTTCTGCCGCGTTCTTCGGGGCCGCACTACTCCGCGTCGCGCCCTCCGGCACTTCACGTGCGCCACTGGGCGTTCGGGCAGACGCCAGCCCAACGACGCCTGTCTCCATGAGCCGCAGAATCAGTCGCTGCCGACGGGTGACGTTGGCAGGATCGAGTCCGAGCTCAAACAGCTGGTTGACCCACGAGTTGACCGACACTCCAGCGCGTTTCGCCTGCTCAGTGAGGCGCGCGTGAACCTCTTCAGGCACTCGAACCAGCAATTGCTTCATACCGACAATGATATCATCCGTATCGATTGCTATCAGAAACGTGAGCGGGCATGCACAGCGATCCGTTACCACGGCGGACCGGAGCCGAAGCCCGCACCGTCAGCGCGAACGGGTGCTCGACTGCGTCCGAACCCACAACTTGGCCGGAGTCCCGAACAGACGCCCAGCATCCTTCTATGAAAAGCAAGCAAGACCGAGCGTTCCTCGTGAAGCAGCGGCGTCTGTGGGAGGCTGCAGCGGCGCGAGTCGCGCTGGCCTCACCCTGACTCGGCGAAGCATTCCAGCACGAAACCACGGGTTCGTGCTCGAACGATAACGAGTCGAGTCGAGTCGAAATACGGATGCTGCGCTCCGGCATCCGTGATCCCTCAGACCGCAACCGACGACGCGAGTGCGTTCTGACGAACGGTCACCGTGCGAGCATCCGCTGTCGTGACGTCATGGACGTCGCCAGTGATCGCGAGCGTCGCTCTGACGGTGCTCACACCAGATGGCCGGCCGGCCGGCGCCTCCTTCTCATGCGCCTGCTTGACGCTGACGATCGCCCCGTTCGTGACCTCCCCCGCCCGCGATCCGCTGGATACCCCAACGTGCGACGCCACCCACACCTCGACGTCGCCCGGCTCGATGACCTTGACCATACGACGATCGCTGAACGCGAATCGGCTCGTCGGAACAGAGAACGTCAGGCGGGTGGATTCACCCGGGTCGAGTTCGACGCGTGAGTAGCCGAGCAGTTGTGCAACGGGCCTGCTGACAGTGCCTTGCACATCATGCCCATAGAGCTGCACGGTGTCCGCCCCGCGGACCGCGCCCGTGTTCGTCACCGTCACCGTCGCGGTGAACGTGCCGTCGGCCGGCACGGACTCATCCACGACCAGGTCCGAGTAGTCGAAAGAGGTGTACGACAAGCCGAAGCCGAACGGAAGGAGCGGCGTCGAGTCCGCAGACGTGACATCGGATGGACCGCCCAGAATCGGGTGCAGGTACGAATACGGCTGCGCTCCGGCCGACCGCGGCATCGAAACGGGCAGGCGTCCAGACGGATTCACCCGACCGGTGATGATGTCGGCGATCGCGAGACCGCCCCCCTCACCAGGGAAGAAGGCCTGCAGCACGGCTGCTGGGGCCGTTGCTGCGCCGTCGAGTGCCCATCCGATCGCATAGGGCCTTCCGGTCAGGAGCACCATGACGACCGGCGTGCCGGTAGCAACGACCGCCTCAACGAGTGCGCGCTGCACACCGGGCAGCTCGAGCGATTCGGAGTCGTTTCCTTCCCCGACACTGCCGCGGCCGAAGAGGCCGGCCTGGTCACCGACGACAACGATGGCCACGTCGGCGGATGTCGCGGCCGCCACGGCCGCCGCAAAACCGGAGGTGTCGTCGTCGGAGACGGCGCAGCCTTCGGCATGGATGAATTCCGGTGCAGTGAGACCCGCAGCAGTGAGACCGGCAGACCCGAACGCACCGGGGAGCGCCTCGAACACCGTCGGGATCTCGAAGCCGAGAGGGAGGTCAGGGTAGCTTGCGAGCACGTGGTTCGCGAACGAGTAGCAGCCCTGGAGCGCCTCGGCACGATGGGCGTTTGGACCGATCACAGCGACCTTCGAGAGCCCGGTTTTGTGCCGATCAAGCGGCAGCACGCCGTCGTTCGACAACAGGATGACCGATTCTTCGGCGAGGCGCCTGGCCAGCTCACGGTGGCGCGGAGAGTCGAGGTCGATGTTCGTCGGCGGCTCGCCCTCGAAGGCGTCGTCATCGAGAAGTCCCAGCTCCTCCTTCTGGGCAAGCGCGCGCAGGACCGCGCGGTCGACGTAGGCCTCATCGAAGGCTCCGGAACGGATGCGATCGGCAAGGGGCTGCAAGTAGGCGTCGCCGGTCGGCAGTTCGATGTCGATTCCGGCCTCGAGCGCCAGCGCCGCCGCCTCGCCGCGGTCGGCAGCAACGGCGTGCATCACCTCGAGGAAGGCCACGGCGAAGTAGTCTGCGACCACCACACCGTCGAATCCGAGCTTCTCGCGAAGCAACCCGGTGAAATAGTCGGAGTTGGCCGCCATCGGGATGCCGTCGACATCCGTGTATGAGTTCATCACCGATTTCGCGCCTCCGTCAAGGATCGCCATCTCGAATGGCGGCAGGAAGACATCCGCTATCTCACGCGGGCCGGCCTGCACCGGCGCGTGGTTGCGTCCGGCCCGCGATGCGGAGTAGCCGAGGAAGTGCTTCAACGTGGCGTGCACGCCGGCACTCTGGAGCCCCCGAACATACGCGGTGCCGACGGTACCGACGAGATACGGGTCCTCACCGATGCACTCGTCCACCCGTCCCCAGCGAGGGTCGCGAACAACATCGAGTACGGGAGCGAGCCCCTGGTGGATGCCGAGCTGCTTCATGGACTCGCCGATCACGCCGGCCATCTCCTCGACCAGCTCTGGGTCGAACGAGGCACCCCACGCCAGCGGTGTGGGGAAGGTGGCGGCCTTCCATGCGGCGAGCCCGGTCAGACATTCCTCGTGCACGAGTGCCGGGATGCCCAGCCGGGTCTCCCGCTTGAGTCGCCGCTGCTCGTTCCACAGCCACGCGGCCCGGTCCACCGGATCGACGGGTCGCGTGCCGTAAACACGGGTGTACTGTCCGATGCCATGGCGCGTCACATCGGCAAGGTCGCCTGAGGGCTTCTGACCCGCGGCCATCTCTCCCTGCATCGGCGCCACGACGCCGTTCTGATCGAGCCAGTACCCCACGATCTGGGCAAGCTTCTCCTCGAGGCTCATGCGGGAGTGGAGCGCGCGCACGCGCTCCGAGACCTCCGGCATCGCCGGGACGGCTTCGGTCACGGATTCATCACTTTCTTTCTGGAGGAACAGGGGCAGCGGCAGGTCAGCCCTTGACGGCACCGGTCAGTCCGCCGACGATGCGGCGCTCGAACAGCGTGAAGAAGATCAGCGCCGGGATCATGGAAAGGGAGGTGAACGCGAGCACCTTCGCCGTGTCAACCGAGTACTGCGACGCGAACGCCTGCACGCCGAGCGGCAGGGTATACATCGTCTGGTCACTCAGGATGAACAGTGGCAGCAGATAGCTGTTCCAGCTGGCGACGAACGCGAGGATGCCGGTGGTCACCACTCCGGGAAGCGACAGCGGCACGACCATGCGGAAGAAGAATCCGAGCCGGCTCGCCCCGTCGATCGACGCTGCCTCCTCGATCTCATCTGGGATCGCTTTGAGGAACGGCACCAGGATGATGACGGTGACCGGCAGGCCGAATCCGATCTGCGGCAAGATCACACCGGCCAGGCTGTTCATCAGACCGAGGTCCTTGACCAGGATGTAGAGCGGCGTGATCGCAACGGTCATCGGGAACATGAGCCCGGCCGCGAACAGCGAGTACATCGCGGCACGTCCGTGGAAGTGGTAGCGCGCGAGGACGAAGCTGACCATCACGCCCAGCACCACAACGCCGATCGTGGTGGTGACGCCAACGATCGTCGAGTTGCCGATCTGCTGCCAGAATATTGAACTCGTCAGCACGTCGAGGTAGTTGTCGAAGCGCCACGGGGTCGGGAATCCGGCGGGGGACGACGTGATTTGCGAGTTGTCGCGGAAGCCACCGATCACGATGTACAAGACCGGCCCGAGGCACAGGGCGATGAACAGGAACGCGATGAAGTACGTCGCCGGGCTGCCCCACGGCTCGCGTCCTCGAGTACGCCTCGCCTCGCGGGGTGTCATGTCGAGTGGTGTCGTCTCCGTTGTCATGACTGACATCACTTCCGCCTCTCTGTGAGCGCGCCGGCCGTGTCGCGTCGCAACACGAAGCGCTGGTAGGTCAAGGCGATGACGAGGGAGATCAAGAACATCACGACGGCAACGGCGCTGCCGTAACCGAAGTTGCCTGAGGTACGGCCGTTTGCAACCATGTACGTCGCCATGGTCGATGTTCCCGCCGTTGAGGCAACGTATTGGCCCCAGATGATGAAGACCAGATCGAACAACTGCAGTGAGCCGATGATCGATAAGAACGCCCAGATGCGCAGGGTCGGGCCGAGCAGCGGCAGCGTGATGCTCCGCTGGATCTGCCAGTAGCTCGCGCCGTCGATCGCCGCCGCTTCGAAGAGTTCGTCTGGGATGCTCTGCAGCCCGGCAAGGAACAGGATGACGGCGAAGCCGATGTACTTCCAGGAGATGATGATCATCAACGACCAGATGGCGATATTCGGGTCGGAGAGCCAATCGGCCCTGAGCGCGCCAAGGCCGACGCTCTGAAGCAGGTCGTTGACCGCGCCGGAGGTCTGAAGCATCAGGCCCCACCCGATGCCGACGATCACCTCGGAGATGATGTACGGAACGAAGATCAGAACACGGATGACGGAGCGACCCCTGATCTTCTGGTTGAGCAGAAGCGCGAGGATGATCGCGATCGGCCCCTGGATGACCAGCGACAGCACCAGAATGATGCCGTTGTGCGCCAGCACCTCGTGGAACGCGCTGTCCGTGAAGATGATCAGGTAGTTGCCGAGACCGACGAAGTCGGTTGCCGGCCCGTAGCCCTTCCACCGGAAGAAGCCGTAATATCCGGCCAGAATCACGGGGAAGATCACAAAGCCGACAAAAACGACGATCGCCGGCCCGGACAGGACCGTGATCTCCAGTCGCTTACGCCAATCTGCCTTCCGCCGACCGGGGCGCGGTCCGGCCGGGGACGGCGCACGACGTGCGCCATCCCCAGCCTTCTGCGTGCCCTGCGGCGGCCGCTGATCGGCCAGCGACGTTGCGCCTTGGGGCTCACTCATGATCGGCAGTTATCCCTTGGCCGCAGCGTCGTTCACACCGGAGACGATATCTGCCGCGGTGCCCTTGCCTGCAAGCATGTCGACGACGCTGGTGTTCAGCGCGTTGCCGACGTTCTGTCCGAACAGGGTGTCGAGCCAGACCGTTACGTACGGCGCCTCGTTATAGGCCTCGAGGATGGACTTCAGGGCAGGCTCAGTCACGACCGACTGGGCATCCTGGTTGGCCGGGAGCGTATGGAACGCGTTGGCGTACCCCTCCTGCTGCTCCTTCTGCATGAAGAAGTTCAGGAAGTCGGTGCACTCCTTCTCTGGCGCCTGGGCCGAGCACGTGAAACCGTCAACGCCACCCATCATCGCGCCGGGGGTTCCGCCGCCATCGATCTCGGGGAACGGGAACCAGCCGAGGTCGGCCAGCGGCTTCTCATCGGGGGTGAGGGAAGCGATCACGCCCGGGTCCCAGGCACCCATGAGCTCCATTGCCGCCTGGTGGTTCGCCAGGAGGCCGGCGGAACTGCCTGCTCCCTGCTGCGCAGACGTGGTGAGGAAGCCCTCGTTGAACGGCTCCGTCTTCACGAAGGCCTCCATGTCCTCGCCCGCCTTCAGCCAGCACGGGTCATCGAACGTCTTGGACTTGGCCGCCTCATTCATGGCGTCCTGCGAGCACTCGCGGGATGCGAAGAAGTAGTACCAGTGCGCGGCGGGCCAGGCGTCCTTGGCACCGACGGCGATCGGCGCAACACCGGAGGCCTTGAGCTTGTCGACGGCAGCGTTCAGCTCGTCCATCGTCGTCGGCACTGCATCGATGCCCGCAGCCGTGAAGAGATCCTGGCTGTAGAAGATTCCGCCTGGCAGCACCGCGGTCGGCATGCCGTAGATCTTGCCGTCGACCTCGAATGCGCTGAGCACACCCTCTGGCACTGCCGCCTTGGTGGCGTCATCGATGGAGTCCGTGATGTCCATGGCCTGACCGGCTGCGACGACATCTGCAAGCTTGCCGCCGCCGCGTGCCATGAAGATGTCCGGAGCGTCACCCGAATTCAGCGCGGTCTGGAGCTTGCCGTCCATGTCCTCGTTCTGGATGGACTGCATCTTGATTTTGACACCAGGGTTGGCCTCCTCGAATTCAGAGACCGTCTTCTCCCAGTAAGCCTTGCCTTCACCGGTGGTCGAGTTCTGCCAGAAGGTCATGGTGACCCCATCGCCAGAGCCGCTGTCGCTGCCTCCGGCGCATCCCGAGACGAGCAGCGCTGTGCTCGCGGCGAGCGCGAGAATACCCGCTACTCGGTTTTTCCTCTTCATTGTGGAAACTCCTTGGTTGTCATTCATTGACTGTCAGGGTTGACGCACGGCAGCGCTCTGCCGCACCCAGAGCCTCGCAGGATGCCGGTGGCTTGTCAATCGATATCGATAACGTTTTCGATAACGATTTCGACAACGTTCTCCACTCCGGCGTTTCGGTACTGCTTCAGCCGCGCTGCGCGGTACTGTGAACACTGTGGGCACCGACGGCACTCCTTCTCTCTCCCTCGGGCGAGTGACGATCGCCGACGTCGCACGCGAAGCCGGCGTCTCTGTGCCGACGGTGTCGAAGGTCGTCAACGGGCGCTACGGCGTCGCTCCCACCACCTTCAAGCGGGTGATGGAAGTCGTCGCCGCACTCGGTTATGAGACCTCATTGGTGGCCGCCAGCCTGCGTCGGCAGCAAACCAATGTCATCGGCATCCTCGTCGCCGAATTCGAGTCGTTCTCTGTCGAGCTGCTCAAGGGCATCTCCTCCGCCGCCACGGGAACCGGCTACGAGTTGCTCGCTTACTCCGCTCTCGCGCCCGGTGGAGTCAGCCCCGGCTGGGAACGTCGGTCCCTGTCGCGCCTGGCCGGCACGCTCATCGACGGCGCCATCATCGTCACGCCGACCGTGCTCATTCCGACCACCTCGATTCCCGTCGTCGCGATAGACCCGCACACCGGACAGGCGGGCCCATCGGCAATCGACTCTGACAACGTCGACGCCGCCCGGGTCGCCACCCGGTATCTCATTGAACTCGGCCACCGCCGAATTGCGCATATCCGCGGACGCAGCGACCTCACCTCCGCCCAGCTGCGAGAGACCGGCTACCGAGAGTCACTCGAGGAGGCCGGAATCGCGTTCGACCCCGCACTCGTCCGCGACGGCGGGTACCAGGCCGCGCTGACCGCGGAGGCCGCGCGGGAACTGCTCACCCGGCAGGACCGGCCCACCGCCGTGTTCGCCGCGAATGACATGTCGGCGCTCGGCGTGTTGGCGGTGGCGCACGAACTCGGGTTACGCGTGCCGCAAGACCTGTCCGTCATCGGATTCGACGACGTCCCAGAGGCCGCGCGTTCCACTCCGCAGTTGACGACCATGGCCCAGCCACTGCACGAACTCGGAGCACAGGCCCTGCGCATGCTGGTGGACCTCCTGGGCGGCAATGAGGTTCCGCAACAGGTGCTGCTTCCCGCCGAGCTTGTGGTGCGGGAGAGCACGGGTCCGGTGCCTCTCGGGTCCTGACCCGATAGCCCTCACACCAGCGTTTGGGTTCCGAGCACCCCGAGCAGGGCGAGCTTCTGGGCGCCTTCGGAACGCGGTGGTGCGGTCAGGACAAGGAGACTCTGCGACTGGTCCTCAGTGAACAGCACCTGGCAGTCGAGTTCGATGGCACCGAGCTCTGGGTGGATCAACGTCTTGTGGTCCTCGAATCGTTTTGCCACCTCATGTCGCTCCCAGATCGCGGCGAACTCCGCGCTCCTCTTCTGCAGCGCGCCAACGAGCTCACCTGCGCGTGAGCTCGAACCCGTGATTCCGTACGCGACTCGAAGCGATGCCACGAGCGCACGACTCTGACGGTTGCGGTCATCCTCCGGATACATCGCCCGCTCCGATTCCGGGTAGGCGAACCAGCGGTAGATCTCGCTGCGGTCGAGGCCTGTGTATCCAGAACGATCGCCGAGCAGGGCGACGGCGAACCTGTTCTGAACGAGTGTCTCTCCCAGGGCGGACAGAACGAGCGCAGGAGTGTCGTCGAGCCGGTCAAGTACCCGCTGCAACGACGGCGAGATATGAGTGGATGCCACGCGATCTGGCGTGTTCTGTCCGGCCACCCGGTACAGGTAATCGCGCTCATCGCTGGTCAGTCGCAACGCTCGGGCCAGCGAGGCGAGGATCTGCTCGCTCGGCTGTGGGCCGCGCTGCTGCTCCATGCGTGTGTAGTAGTCCGCCGACATCGCTGCCAGCTGTGCAACCTCTTCACGTCGAAGCCCAGGAGCCCTGCGACGTGCGCCGGAAGGGAGCCCGACATCGGACGGCAGCATTCCCTCTCTCCTGCGGCGGAGGAAGTCGGCAAGTGCCACGCGGTCCATGCTCACTATCATCCACCGTCTGGCCGATCGCTTCCAGGGATCAGCGGTCCCCCGATAACCACTCCTCTCCCGCCCGGCCGGGCCACGCGGAATGCTCGGATCATGAACATCACCGGAAACACCATCTTCATCCCAGGAGCGACCAGCGGCATCGGCCTAGCACTCGCCATCCAGTTGCAGTCCAGGGGCAACACCGTCATTGTGGGTGGTCGCCGAACCGACCTGCTGCACCAGATCGCGACCGATCACCCTGGCATCGACACGGTGCAGATCGATACGACGGATGCTGACAGCATCCGCTCTGCCACAATGCAGGTAATCGCCGCCCACCCGCACCTCAACGTGCTTATTGCTATGGCGGGCATCATGCGCATCGAGGACTGGCATTCCGCCCGCGGTTTCCTCGAACAGGCCGAGTCGACCGTCACCACAAATCTGCTCGGGCCCATCCGCCTGATCGGTGAACTCATCGAGCACCTGCAACGGCAGCCAGACGCAACGATCGTCACCGTTTCGTCAGGGCTCGCATTCGCCCCCCTCGCGGTGACACCCACTTACAACGCGACGAAGGCCGCCATCCACATGCTCAGTGAGAGCATCCGCCTGCAACTGGCCGACACCACAGTGAAGGTCGTCGAGCTCGTGCCTCCGGCCGTTCGCACGGCGTTGCTCCCAGGCCAGCAGGAGAGCCCGGTTGCGATGCCGTTGGACGAGTTCGTGGACGAAGTCATGTATTTGATCGAAAACAACCCTGGTGCGAACGAGATCCAGGTGGAGCGCGTCGGATTCCTGCGTTTCGGCGAAGCACGCGGAGACTACGACCAGGTGGTCGCAGTGTTGAACGGGTCAGACCCGCACTGAACACGACGGCGGCCGACCGGCTGCACCGGGCGCGTGAGGGGTCGCGAAATGCCCTCAAAACGCTTCAGAACGAGCACTTTGTGACCCCTCACGCAGGTCGACCCACTTACGAACGGACCGTGTCGAATCCGGCCGGGTCGGCGAGCAACTGCTCGAAGGCCAGCTCGGCCGCTCCGATCATCAGCAGGTTCGAGCCGAGTTCCGCCGCTGCCACGCGCACGCTGCCGAAGGGTGCCCCAAGGGCGGTCGCCGAGACCGCAGCGCTCAGTCGTTCAGCGTCAACGGCGTGCAGGGCGGCCAGGTAGCCGCCGAGCACAACCAGTTGCGGGTTCAGGATGTTGATGGCGCCACCCAGCGCGACCGCGAGGTGATCGAGTTGGCGTTCGACCTCGGCCCGCACCTCTGCGGAATCGGAGTCCAGCAGCGCCTGCTCAAGTTCGTCTGGGTCCGCGTTGTCCAACCCGAGCACCTCGAGCAGGGCTTTGCGAGAGACCTCGGCCTCGAGCGTGCCGCGGATGCCGGCGGAATCCGTTCGCTCACTGCCGCTGACCCGCGTGTGACCGAACTCGCCCGCATAGCCTGCCACCCCGCCCGCGGCAACGCCGCCGACGATCATGCCGCCACCGATTCCACTCGCGCCGCCGTTGAGGTAGATCAGGTCGGTGATGCCCTTGCCTGCACCGAAATAGCGCTCGGCCATAGCTCCTAGGCTGGCGTCGTTCGCCGCCTGCACCGGGTAGCCGGTCGCCTGCTCAAGCAGCCCGGCGAGCGGTTCGTCGACCCAGCCGAGGTGCGGCGCGTGCCGAACCAGCCCATCGTGCGCACGCACCAGCCCGGGCACCGCAACCCCGATGCCGACAACGCGGTATCCGGATTCAAGATCGCCGCGCATCCCGTCGATCACGTCTGCGGCGATGTCGATCGCCTCTGTCACGCTCGGGGAGCTCTCGGTCTCGTGACGGATGCGCCGGTGCACGTTTCCGTCCAGGCCGACGAGACCAACGGTGACGGCATCGATCTCGGGGTTCACGGCGATCGCGGCGACGCGGGCGCTCACGCTCACGATCGGACTCGGTCGGCCGACCTGATTGGTGGCACCAGGGCCGAGTTCGGTGACCAGGCCGAGGTCGGTGAGCTCTCCGACGAGAGCCGCGATCGTCGAGCGGTTGAGGCCGGTCAGGCGGGTCAGCTGGGAGCGGGAGGACGGACCGATGCGATGCACGTGCCGGAGGACTGTTGACAGATTGCGCCTGCGAACATCGTCGTGGTTGCTGCCTCGCACGCTCACCTCCCGTTTCTCCCGCATAGTTCTCCGCGCGTGCCTTCTCCAGCTGGGCTATCTCCAGCGCGATATCGCCGCGACTGTGACCTTTCCGGTCGAGAGTGCCCGTTCCGCCGGGCACTCTCGACCGGAAAGGTCACTCTCTTTCGAAGGTCAAGCCAAGGTTACCGGCGGATCTCCCGTCGTCCGTGCGCTCCATGTGCCGCCTCCTCACCCCGCGAGGCGGCACTTCGGGCGCACTCACGCTCGGCGAGCGGCGGCGACCCCCGCTGTACTCCGGGATGCTACTTCGGGATGACTCCGCTGCCGACGAGCTTGGCGTACCAGAGGGCGCTGTCCTTCGGCGTGCGCACCAGCGTGTCGTAGTCGACGTGCACGATGCCGAACCGCTTGGAATACCCGTAGCCCCACTCGAAATTGTCCATCAGCGACCACACCTGGTAGCCGCGCAGGTCGACTCCTCGGGCGATTGCCCGGTGCGCGGCCGTGAAGTGCCGGCGCAGGTAATCGACCCGCTCCGCATCGTGCACCGCAGGGCCATCCGGGGTCGCGACGACCTCGTCGGCGAATGCCGCCCCGTTCTCGGTGATCATCAGCGGCTGGTCGGGGAATTCCTCGTGCAGGCTGACCAGCAGTTCTTCAAGGCCTGCCGGCTCGATGTTCCAGCCCATTTCGGTGTACGGGCCGGGCTGCGCGAGAAACTCGACGCGGTCGGCGCCGGGCCAGGGTGAGCCGCCGACGTCTTTGTGGCCGTCGGAGTTCTGACGGGGCGAGACTCCGTCCCAGAGGCGCACGAGTGTCGTCGAGTAGTAGTTCACCCCGAGCACGTCGAGCGGTTGCCTGATGATGTCGAGGTCGCCTGGGCGCACGAACGACCAGTCGGTGATGTCCTTGGTGTCTTCGAAGACATCCGCCGGGTACTCGCCTTTCAGCAACGGCGACAGGAACACCCGGTTCGCCAGGGCATCGATCTGCCGAACGGCCTCTGGGCCGGTCTCGCCCTCTCCGCGCAGAACGTGCAGGTTGAGGGTGATCGAGAAGTCCGGATCGTTCGTGACGACCTCCTTCAGCGCGAGAACGGCAAGCCCGTGCGCCAGGTTCAGGTGGTGAACGGCGGTGAGTGCCGCCTCGCCGTCCGTTCGCCCTGGTGCGTGCGCACCTGATCCGTAACCCAGGTAGGCAGAGCACCACGGCTCGTTCAGGGTCGTCCAGGTGGCGACCCGATCACCGAGCTCCTCCCCCACGATGCGCGCGTAGTCGGCGAAGGCGTACGCAGTCTCGCGGTTCGTCCAGCCGCCCTGATCCTCGAGCGCCTGCGGCAGATCCCAGTGATAGAGCGTTGCGATAGGGCGGATGCCGCGAGCGAGCAGTCCGTCAACGAGGTGTGTGTAGAACGCGAGCCCGGCCTGGTTCGCCTCACCGCGGCCCGTCGGCTGGATGCGCGACCAGGAGATCGAGAACCGGTATGACTGGAGTCCGAGGCTCGTCATCAGGTCGAGATCTTCCTCCAGGCGGTGGTAGTGGTCGGCGGCGACATCACCGGTGTCGCCGTTCCAGACCTTGCCAGGGGTGTGGCTGAAGGTGTCCCAGATCGACGGACCTCGCCCGTCTTCGTTCGCCGCGCCTTCGACCTGGTACGACGCAGTGGCGGAGCCGAAGACGAAGCCGTCGGGGAATCTCAGACCCGCGTCGCGGTAGTCGGGATTGCCCTGGGTTCGTGATTGCTGGGTTGGTGGTTGCTGGTCGGTCATCGGAGTTCGGCCTTCCTGCCGGTTGCGCTGACGATGTCCGCGTTGTTCGAACCCGCGCCGGCGAGCCGGGCGCGGAACGGGGCATCCGTGTCGCTCTGAATGGAAATCTGATCGTCGGTTGCGGTGACCGTCAGAGTAACGGACGTGTCGTTCAGCGGGTTGGTCACTTCGATGTCCCGGGTACCGGTGAATCCCGGATAGACCGTGACCAACGGGTTGTCGGTGTAGTCGTAGTCCGGCCGGTCGTCGTGCGAACCGGTGACGATGACGGCGCCTTCGCGCACCCACAGGGGAACGCTAGCGAAATCGTGGGTCTCCCTGCGCCAGCCGCCGCCCTGCACGCTCTCGCCGGTGAGGTAATTCGTCCAGGTTCCGGCCGGCAGGTAGTACTCGACGTCGCCTGCGGCCGAGAAGACCGGGGCGACGAGCAGGTCTGGGCCGAGCAGGTACTGCCGGTCGAGGTAGTCCACGGCCGGATCCTCGCCGAACTCCAGCTGCATCGGGCGCATGAACGGGATTCCGGTGCGGTGCACCTCGAGGCCGACCTGGTAGAGGTACGGCATCAGCTCGAGCTTGAGTTTCGTGAAGCGGCGGGTGACCTCGACGGCGCTCTGTCCGGCCGCTTCGCTGCCATCGTCGAAGAGCCACGGCACCCGGTAACTGGTCGAGCCGTGCAGGCGCGAGTGGCTGGAGAGCAGGCCGAAGGCGACCCAGCGCTTGAACACCGCGGCATCCGGCAGGCCCTCGAAGCCGCCGATGTCGTGGCTCCAGTAGCCGAATCCGCTCAGCGACAGTGAGAGCCCGCCGCGCAGGGACTCGGCCATCGATTCGAACGACGAGGAGTTATCTCCACCCCAGTGCACCGGCTGCTGCTGGCCGCCGACCGTGGCGGAGCGGGCGAAGAGCACGGCGTCGCCCTCACCACGGTGCTCCTCGAGTACCTCGAAGACCGCCTTGTTGTAGAGCTGGGTGTACCAGTTGTGCATGGCGTCAGGCGATGAACCGTCGTGCCACACGACATCCGTGGGAATTCGCTCACCGAAGTCGGTCTTGATCGCGTCGACGCCCTGCTCGAACAGATGACGCAGTTTTCCCTGGAACCAACTGACCGCATCCGGGTTGGTGAAGTCGACCAGGCCCATGCCTGCCTGCCACATGTCCCACTGCCAGACCTCGCCGTCGGCCTTCTTCACCAGGTAGCCGGCGTTCTTCGCCTCGTCGAAAAGGGCGGAGCGCTGCCCGATGTACGGGTTGATCCAGGCGGAGACGTGCAGGTTCTTGTCGTGCAGTCGGGCGAGCATGCCCTCAGGGTCTGGGAAGACGCGCGGATCCCACTCGAAATCGGTCCAGTTGAATTCCCGCATCCAGAAGCAGTCGAAGTGGAAGACCGAGAGGGGCAGGTCGCGCTCGGCCATGCCGTCGATGAAACTCGTGACGGTGGCCTCGTCGTACTGGGTGGTGAACGAGGTGGAGAGCCAGAGGCCGTATGACCAGGCTGGCACGCGGGCAGGGCGGCCGGTGAGGCGGGTGTAACGCTCGAGGATCTCCTTCTGCGTCGGTCCGTAGATCACCAGGTATTCGAGGTGTTCGCCTGCGACAGAGAACTGCACCTGCTCGACCGCTTCGCTGCCGACCTCGAACGACACGTGCTCCGGGTGGTTGACCAGCACGCCGTAGCCGCGGTTGGTCAGGTAGAAGGGCACGTTCTTGTAGGAGAGCTCGCTCGAGGTGCCGCCGTCTGCATTCCAGATGTCGACGGTCTGGCCATTCTTGACCAATGGGCCGAAGCGTTCGCCGAGGCCGTAGACGAGTTCGCCGACGCCGAGCGAGAGCTGGCTGTGCAGGTAGGCGGATGCCGGGGCCAGGCCGGTCTCCGTCACACCGGACACCCCGGCTGGCTCCGCTGCGACGGGGGCGCGGTCGGCGAGGCGCAGGTAGCCGACGGACTTGTGGCCACTGGTGGTGAGGGCACGGCCGTCGGCCTCGAAGCTGAGGTTCCAGGGGGCGCCTGGTGCGATGTGGGCGGAGAGGGCACCGGAGGTCAGCGTGCCGCCTGTTTCGGCAGTGGACGCGACGCCGGCGCCTTCGGTGGCACCGACCAAATCGAACCCGGCCCCGGCATCCGCCCCCCTGTTCTTCTCAATACGCACCCGGATGACGCCGTCGAGCGGCGAGGACAGGCTCACGGTCAGTAGCGGACGATTGAGGACGTCGCCGCGGCGTTCGATGACTTTGGTCGGGGCAGAGATGCGGAGCACGTCGCCGTCCACGCCCCCGTTTGGGAGCGCTTCAATGTCGTAAGCCTCCTGCGCGTAGAGGGCCTCGACGCCGGGCCTGACGTGCCAGAATCCATCGGTGAACTTCATGTTTACTTGACTGCTCCTGCGGTGATGCCCCTGGTGAGGGTGCGTTGGAAGATGAGGAAGAAGATCAGGGTCGGGAGCAGGCCGAGCAGCGCAGACGCACTGGTCGTTGTGACGTCCATCAGCCGGTCGCCCTGCAGCACCGCAATGGACACAGGCACGGTCTGGGTGGCGTTGCTCACCAGGAACGTCAAGGGAATAAGGAACTCGTTCCACGTCCAGATGAAGAAGAAGATCACCAGCACACTGAGCGTCGGCCGGGAGATCGGGAAGACGACGCGCCACAGGATGGTCCACCGGTTGGCACCGTCGATCGAGGCGGCCTCGAGGATCTCCTTCGGGAAGGTGCCATAGACGGATGCCAGCAGGTACGTGCCGAAGGCGCTCTGGATCACCACGAAGATGATGATGACCGCCCACTGGTTGTCGTACAGGCCGACCTGCTTGAACATGAAGTACAACGGGTACAGCAGCACTTCCTGCGGAAGCATGTTGGCGAGCAGGATCAACACCACGATCCAGGTGCGGCCGCGCACCCGGCCGATGCCGAGTGCAAACGCGTTCAGCATCGAGATGACAACGGCCAGGATGGCGACGACACTGCTGATGAAGAAGCTGTTCCAGAGCTTCTCCGGGAAGTTGACGCGTTCCCAGAAGGCGGTCATCCCGTCGAAGTAGAGCTCTGAGGGCAGTGTGAGCGGACCTGTCGCGTTGTAGTCGGCCGGCGACTTGAACGAGTTGATCAGGATCATGAGGAACGGCACCGCGATCAAGAGTCCGATCAGGACGGCGACGAGGAGGATGCCCCAATCGCCGGCGGTCTTGCGTTTCATGCCGCCGCGGCCCCGTGTGGCACGGAGTGGCCGTTGTTTCTGACTGGCGCCGCCGCGGAGCGTGACGTCGGGGGCGGGGTGTGTGGTTGCCTGTGACATTAGACTTCCTCGTCCTGACGCTCGAGCCGGGTTTGGGCCATGATGAACACGATCGACACGATCGCGATGACGACGGTGAGCGCAGTGGCGATCGTGGCGCCGTAGCCGACCTGCTGAGACTGGAAGAACTCGCTGTACGCGTAGTAAGCCGGAACGATCGTCGACGTTCCCGGTCCGCCGCCGGTGAGTGTGTAAATGGGGCCGAAGACCTTGAGCGCCGCGATCGTGCAGGTCAGGGTGACCACGAAGATCTCCGGGCGGATGATGGTGACCGTGATCGCCCGGAAGCGCTGGAACCAGTTCGCTCCGTCGAGTTCCGCCGCCTCGTAGAGGGCCGGGTCGACCCGTTGCAGTGCGGCCATGAAGATGACGATCGGGTAGCCGAGCTGCACCCAGATCATGATCACCATGATGCTGATCAGTGCGGTATCCGGGCTGCCGAGCCAGTTGTGCGCGAGTCCGCCGAGACCGACGCCCTCGAGCACCTGGTTGAGTGCGCCGTTCTGAGGTCGGAGGATCCAGCCGATGACAATGGCCGCGATCACGGCGGGGAGGATCTGCGGCAGGTAGTAGGTCGCGCGCAGAAAGCTCGCGAGCTTCGCACCGAACTTCTTGCCGATCAGGTCGAACAGCATCGCGGCGAGAACCAGGCCGAGGAGTGTGGGAACAACAACCATGGCCAGGATCATGGCGATGGAGTTGCCGAACGAGGTCCAGAAGGTGGTGTCTCCGGCGAGCTTGATCCAGTTGTCGAGGCCGGTCCACTCCGGCGGCTTGATTCCGCGGTAGTCGGTGAACGTGAGGTAGATGTTCCACACCAGCGGGATGAGGATGATGATCGTCAGCAGCACGAGGCCAGGCACGAGGTAAAGCCAGAATGCGTTGCGGCTGCTCCCGGGAATCAGGCTCTGCATGCCCGGGCCCTGCCGCGACGAACCTCCACCCCTTCCTCCTTGTCTCGCTGGTGAGACGCCGGCGACCGGTGGTGGTACCGAGGTGACGGATGTCGTCGCCATGGGTTTCCCTTTCTGCTGTGCGGTCTGGTTCTGCGGTCTGGTCCTGCGGTGCGGGGGTGCCGGCCGGGGCGAGGCGCGTGCCTCGCCCCGGCCGTGGGTGACTAGCCGACGATGTCGTCGACGCCCGACTGGTACTGCTCGCCCAGCTGGGTCTGCACGTCCTTCGGCGACTTGGTGCCGTTGATCAGTTCCTGTAGTCCGGCATTGAGCTGGTCGTAGAAGGTGGGGGTGGGCCAGTCAGGGTAGAAGGCGATCCCATCCTGCTCGGTCAGCGTGTTGAAGTTGCCGATCAGCTCCTGGCTCTTGGGATCGGTGATGTCCGCCGTGTCGGCTGCGACGGGGATGCCGCCGTTGTTGCCGATGAGCGCCTGGATCTCTGGACGCATCGTGATGTCGATGAACTCGTAAGCCAGTTCCTTGTTCTTGGCGTTCTCCGGCACAACCCACATGTTGCCCGCCGAGCCCGGTGACAGCTGCGCCTCAGGGAAGAGGAAGGTGCCCCAGTCGAATCCGGTCACCTCCGTGGTGAAGCGGTTGTGCCACCAGCTGCCGGAGTAGAAGATCGGGTAGGTACCGTTGATGAACGCCGTTCCGGCATCCTCCGCCTTGAACCCGCTGGCATCCTGGCTGATGTAGCCCTTGTCGGTCCAGTCCTTGATGGTCTCGGTCGCGTAGCTGATCTCCGGCCCAGACCAGTCGACATCGCCGGAGTAGAGCTGGTAGTCATCGACCCAGTCGCGGTCGGCCTTCGTCAACGCCAACTGATACCAGAGCTGTCCGAGCGGATACTCAGAGGCAGACTCTGCGAGCGGGGTAATGCCTTTATCGGCGAAAGCCTGCAGCACAGTCTCGAACTCTTCGAGGGTCGTCGGCACTTCGAGGCCGTTCGCCGCGAACATGTCCTTGTTGTAGTAGACCTCGACGAACTCGCCGTAGTTCGGCACGCCGTACCAGGGGCCAGAGCCCATGACGCCCTTGTCGTCGTATCGCGCAGTGGTCTGCAGCGACGGGGCCAGTTTTTCGTCCCAGCCATACTCCTTGACGGCGTCATCCAGGTCGCTGAGAAGCCCCTGGCTGGCCAGCAGGCCGGCGGTGGCGTTCCCCTTGTTGTACTCGAGGATGTCTGGCGCTTCGTTCGAGTTGAGCACCTGGCTCGCGGTCGAACGGATCTGCTCGAAGCTCTTCTCTTCGAACTCCACCGTTGCGCCGGTCTCCTCCTCGAAGGTCTTGATGGCCTCTTCCCAGGCGATGCCCATTGCACTGGTGTCGCTCTCGAAGTGCCAGAGCTTCAGGGTGTCGCTGTCTCCGCCTGAATCGCCGGAGTCTCCGGACGAGCAGGCGCTCAGGAGCAGAGCGCTGACGCCCAGGACGGCGATGCCGGTCAGGTATTTTCTTGTTCTGGTTTTCACTGTGTACTACTTCCTCGTAGGCCAGGTCCGGATGGATCGGCGCGGATTGTCGAAACGTTTCGATTACGGTGAGGCGGAAAATCCTTTCGGGGGGTGATGCTGTTAGCGACTTCTTTGCGGGGACGTCGAACCGAGCTCGACGTACGCCGGCTCGATGAGCTCGACGTGCGGGTCGACGGTTCCCTCCAACTGGGCCATGGTGAGCTCGATGGCCCTGGTGCATGACCGGTCAGCAGGAAGGGGAATCACGTCGAGGGGCGGATTGAGGTGGTTGGTGTCGAAACTCGAACAGGCGGAGATGACCGACAGGTCATGAGGAACCCGGACGCCGCGCTGGTTCAGGAGCTCCAGAATCATCGACTGGACCGGTTCGTTGCTGTGCAGCACCAGTCCGGTCATGCCGGGCAGTGTTGCCGAGATTCGATCGACGGCGGCGCGCACCCCGGCCGAATCCTCCGCCGCCGGGGTGAACGCGGTGACCAGACCCAGCCGCTCGGCTTCTGCTGCGAAAGCGTCGCGGAAGCGAGGCGGGAAGTTGGATCCGCGCTGGTAGATGGCTGGAGCCTGGCCGATCAGACCGATCTCGCGGTGGCCCAGATCGGCGAGACGACGCACCGCCATCACCGCCGCCTCCTCGAAGTCGAGGTCGACGCAGACGAGCCCATCGGCGTCCCCTGGAATGCCGATGACACTGGCGGGCAGGCCGAGTTCTCGAACCAGCTGGGTTCGCTCGTCTGTGGTCGACACATCGAGCAGCACAATGCCGTCCACAAGCGAACTGCGCGCGACCCGGCGCAGGCCGCTGGTGGCTTCATCCTGGGTGAGCAGAAGCACGTCGTAGTCGAATGAGCGGGCCGCGGTAACGACCGCGAGTACAAAGGTCATGTGAGCCGGGGTGTCCGTGCCCGCGTGCAGCGGCGCACTCAACGCGAGGATGTTCGTGCGTGAGCCCTTGAGCATCCTGGCCCCGGCGTTGGCGCGGTAGTCCAGTTCGCGCACGGCGTCGTCGATCCGGCGGCGAGTGGTTGCCGCGATCGAACGCTTCCCGCTGAGGGCGTATGACACAGTGCTGATGGACACACCGGCGACGCGAGCGACGTCGTGGATGTTGGCCATGGGAACTCCGTTGTCTTGTCCAGGTGGTTTAGATTGTCTAAACGTTTCGACTGGTTCGTCCAGAAGCATAAGTGCGGCGATTCCCAATTGCAAGTCATTTGTGGTTTTTGGCCACAAATTCGTTTGGGTGACGCGTCCGCTCGGGCATGCCGGCACGAATGGCTGGCGCATTCGCCACCCGACCACGTAATATGTTCTTGGGCCCAACAAATCCCCGGCCCCACAAATCACCACTGATGCTGAATCGGAGCTCGACCATGTCCCTCACTCCCACCCGCGCCGACAAGTTCTCCTTCGGCCTGTGGACCGTCGGTTACAACGGCACAGACCCGTTCGGCGGTCCGACCCGTGCACCGCTCGACGTCGTCGAAGCCGTCAATAAGCTGAGCGACCTCGGCGCATACGGCCTCACCTTCCACGACGACGACCTGTTCGCCTTCGGATCAACGGATGCCGAGCGTCAGAACCAGATCGATCGCCTGAAGAAGGCCCTGGCCGACACCGGCCTCGTGGTGCCGATGGTCACCACAAACCTGTTCAGCGCCCCGGTCTTCAAAGACGGCGGCGTCACCTCCAACGACCGTGAGGTGCGCCGGTTCGCACTGCGCAAGGTCATCCGCCAGCTCGAACTGGGCGTCGAGCTCGGCGCCAAGACGTTCGTCATGTGGGGTGGCCGCGAGGGCGCAGAGTACGACGCGGCCAAGGACATCCGCCAGGCACTCGAGCGATACCGCGAGGCCGTCAACCTGCTCGGCGACTATGTCACCGACAAGGGCTACGACATCCGTTTTGCCATCGAGCCGAAGCCCAACGAGCCGCGCGGCGACATCCTGCTGCCGACCGTCGGACACGCGATGGCCTTCATCTCCACGCTCGAGCGCCCCGAACTGGTCGGCGTGAACCCCGAGGTCGGGCACGAGCAGATGGCCGGACTGAACTTCGCCGCCGGCATCGCCCAGGCGCTGTACCAGGACAAACTGTTCCACATCGACCTCAACGGCCAGCGCGGCATCAAGTACGACCAGGACCTGGTCTTCGGCCACGGCGACCTGCAGAACGCGTTCGCCCTCGTCGACCTGCTGGAGAACGGCAGCCCAGACGGCGGCCCGACCTACGACGGCCCGCGCCACTTCGACTACAAGCCGTCGCGCACCGAAGACGCCACCGGCGTCTGGGACTCTGCCGCCGCGAACATGCGCACCTACCTGCTGCTGAAGGAGCGCGCTGCATCCTTCCGCGCAGACCCAGAGGTGCAGGAGGCACTGGCCGCCTCGCGCGTGCCGGAGCTCTCGGTGCCGACGATCGGCGAAGGCGAGTCGTACGACGACCTCATCGCCGACCGCAGCGCATACGAGGACTTCGACGCCGACGCCTACTTCAACGGCAAGGGCTACGGCTTCGTGCGGCTGCAGCAGCTGGCGCTCGAGCACCTGCTCGGCGCCCGCAGCTAGTTCTCTGCATCGGCACCCGGCGCCGGCGCATCCACTGCGCCGACGCCGAGTGACCGCCCTCCTCCCCCATCCCCGGTGGCTAACTCAGGAGATCCGTTGACCGCGGCGGCGCAGGCCGCGGGATTCCGCGGTCGCAATGCGCCGATCTCCGGAATCTCCTGAGTTAGCCACACCGCACCACCGGCTCGAGCCGGTCGGTGCCGCATCCCCGCCTCAATACGGAGAGAAACACCCCATGACACTGGTTGCCGGAGTCGACTCGTCGACACAGAGCTGCAAGATCGTGATCAGGGACGCCGACACCGGCGTCCTGGTGCGCACCGGCCGGGCGGCGCATCCAGAAGGCACCGAAGTGGACCCCGCCGCCTGGTGGAACGCGCTCCAGGCAGCGGTGACGGATGCCGGCGGCCTCGCCGACGTCTCCGCCGTCTCGGTTGCGGCGCAACAGCACGGCATGGTGGTGCTCGACATAGACGGCGGGGTCATCCGCCCCGCGTTGCTCTGGAACGACACCCGTAGCGCCGCGGCAGCCCGCGACCTCATCGCTGAAGTCGGCGCGGAAGAGTACGCCCGCCGCACCGGCGTCGTTCCTGTCGCGTCGTTCACCGCGACCAAACTGCGCTGGCTGCGGGATACAGAGCCAGAGAACGCCGCTCGCGTTGCCGCTGTTGCCCTCCCCCATGACTGGCTGAGCTGGCGGCTTCGCGGCTTCGGCCCCGCAGGCGAGAGCGACCTCGGACCCGTGCTCAGCGAGCTGACGACCGACCGCTCTGACGCATCCGGAACCGCGTACTGGTCGCCCGCCACCGGCGACTACGACCTCGACCTGTTCGAACGCGCGCTCGGGCACGGAGCGGTCCTGCCGCGCGTGCTCGGCCCGGGCGAGGTCGCCGGCACGCTCGCCTCCCGACCATTCGACGGAGATTCTCCGGTAAACGGGCTGGAAAACACCGAATTCGGGGGTTTGCGGGCAGAATCTCCGTCGAACGGTTCCGCGACCGGGGTCGTGGTCGGTGTGGGGGCGGGCGACAACGCCGGTGCCGCGCTGGGGCTCGGCGCTCGCGCGGGCGACGTGGTGGTCTCCATCGGCACGAGCGGCACCGTGTTCGCGGTCACCGACGAGCCGACGACGGATGCCTCAGGTGCGGTCGCCGGGTTCGCCGACGCGAGCGGACTGTTCCTGCCCCTGGTCGCCACGCTGAACGCCGCCCGGGTGCTCGACTCAATCGCCGGGCTTCTCGGTGCCGACCACAACGAGCTGGGGCGATTGGCTCTCGAAGCCGAGCCCGGGTCGGGCGGTCTCGTGCTGCAACCGTATTTCGAGGGCGAACGCACGCCGAACCTGCCGGATGCGACGGCATCCGTTTTCGGACTGACCCTCGGATCGACGACCAGGCCGAACCTGGCTCGGGCCGCGATCGAGGGGCTGCTGTGCGGGCTTGCCGATGGTCTCGACGCCGTGCGCGCCCAGGGCGTCTCGGCCGAACGCATCCTGCTGATCGGCGGTGCGGCACTGAATCCCGCGGTGCAGGCGATCGCTGCGCAGGTCTTTGACGCACCTGTCGTAGTCCCCCAGCCCGGCGAGTACGTTGCCGACGGCGCAGCAGTGCAGGCGGCCTGGGCGCTAACCGGCGCCCGCCCGACGTGGTCGACGTCGATCGCGGCGGAACCGGCGCCCGACTTCCGGCCGGTCATCCGCGAGCAGTACGCCGCTCGCGTCGCCGGCTGACTTCTCCGCACCCCGCTGCGCACAACTCCTGCAGGATTCCGGCAGCCGCACGACCGGTCACCGGAACGACGGGCGACTCCGCCCGCCGCCGCGCACCAAGCAGGAGTCACGCGGTCGGCGGAATCGCGGCCGTCGTCGTGACCAGGGTGCGCCGCTCCCGCCACCCGTTTGCTTCGCACCATGTCGACGGTGTGACTAACTCAGGAGATTTCGCGCAGCATCCACCGTCCGCCGCACTGGTCCGGGATGCCGCGGCCACCCGCACGCGGATCTCCTGAGTTACCCACCAGTGGCTGACGACGCCCGCGCAGTGCGCAACTCCTGCAGAATCCCTGCTTCCACACCGCCAGGCATCGGAACGACAGGCGACTCCGCCCGCCGCCGCGCACCCAGCAGGAGTTATGCAGAGTGAACCGCTGCAGGAGGCGGGCCTACGCGAGCGAAAGCGCGGTCCAGGAGACCGGCGGCAGCGTCACCGAGATCACGCCATCTCCCGTAACAACCGACGAATTCTGCACCAGGCCGACGCGATCGGGGGCCTCCAGCGTGTTCGCGGCGTAGACATCCGTGTCGGACAGGGTCTGCGCATCAACGACCGCCACCCCACCGCCTGTACGACCGCCGAGCGCAGCCACGTTGATCTCCACGGTCACATCCTCGGTCTGCGAGCGGTTCACCAGAAAAACGGATGCCGTGCCGGCGTCTGCGTCATGGGTCGCGACCGCGTCGACGAGGGGCACGGTGCCATATACCTCGGTGTCGTAGGTGTCAGACTCGAGCCGCACCTCGAGCGCCGATCCGGTGGCCAGCTTCGACGTGAGCGCGAACGGGAAGAACGTCGACTGCTTCCACGCCGGACCACCCGGTTCCGTCATGATCGGCGCGATCACGTTCACCAGCTGGGCGAGTGAGGCGCTGGTCACTCGGTCGGCGTGCTTCAGCAGCGAGATCATCAGGCTGCCGAACACCACCGCGTCGGCGACGGAGTACACGTCTTCGAGAAGGCGCGGTGCGGTGGGCCAGTTGTCGATCCCTGTGATCACCTCAAGATTCTGATGGCGCGACAGGTACCAGACGTTCCACTCGTCGAAGGAGATGTTGATCGTCTTGTCACTGCCGTTGACCGCCTTCACATGGTCAGCAGTCGCGACCACGGACTCGATGAAGTGGTCCATGTCGACGGCCGACGCCAGGAACGAACCGAGGTCGCCGTCCTTCTCCTCGTAGTACGCATGGCACGAGATGTAGTCGACGTCGTCGTAGGGGTGCGTGAGCACAACGCGCTCCCACTCGCCGAAGGTGGGCATGTGCGCGCTCGACGACCCGCAGACCACCAGTTCGACCGACGGGTCGAGCTGCCGCATCGCCTTCGCCGTCTGCGACGCGAGCCTTCCGTAGTCGTCTGCGGAGCGGTGGCCGAGCTGCCACGGGCCGTCCATCTCGTTGCCGAGGCACCACATGCTGACGCCGAAGGCATCCGTTCTGCCGTTGGCGATCCGCTGGTTCGACAGCGTCGTGCCAGAACGGATGTTGGAGTACTCCAGCAGGTCGAGCGCCTCAAGCGGCCCACGAGTGCCGAGGTTCACTGCGAGCATCAGCTCGCTGCCGACCTTGCCCAGCCACGACGAGAACTCGTGCAGCCCGACCTGGTTCGTCTCGGTGGAGTGCCAGGCGAGGTCGAGGCGGGTAGGGCGCTCGTCACGCGGGCCGACGCTGTCTTCCCAGCGGAATCCGGAGACGAAGTTGCCGCCAGGATAGCGGATGGCCGAGACGCCCAGCTCCTTCACCAGATCGATCACATCTTGCCGAAATCCTTCTGCGTCAGCGGTCGGGTGCCCCGGTTCGTAGATGCCGTCGTAGACGCACCGGCCGAGGTGCTCGACGAACGAGCCGAAGAGGCGGCGGTTGATCGCTCCGACGGTGAAGTGCGGGTCGATGGTGAGGCGAGCGGTGGGCATGGGTCTCCTGATGGTGTCGGCGAGTTAACGTGGTGCGGTCAGGTGGCTTGCCGGGTGCGCGTCGAGTCGGTCTGGGCAGCGACGGATGCTGCGGGCTCGGTGGATGCGACGGGCTCGGTCGCCGACACCGGCACAGCTGTCGCGAGGCGCGCGCCGGCCTCCTCGAGCCAGGCCAGCGTCTCGCCCATGGCCGCGCGCGAGCTTCCGGCGAGTTCCGTCAGCGAGACCGCCGCCGCGAACCCTGCCGCATCGGCCTCGATGTGGCCGGCGACAAGCATGGCCTGCGCCCCCGCATCCATCGCCAGTGCCCTCAGGTACGACGGCACCTTGCCTGCCGCCGACTGGTCATCGAAGCGGCCTTCGCCGGTGATGACGACGGATGCCCCGGCGACGGCACGCGGCAACTCCAACGCTTCGCCGACCGCGGCCGACCCCGGCGCGATCGTGGCTCCCCACGCCAGCAGGCCGAAGCCGGCACCACCGGCGGCACCGGCTCCCGGGATCGCGGCATCGACCGCAACCAGGCCGGCAAGTCGGGCGAGATTGGTCTCAAGTTCGGCGATCTGCCGAGCGGCGGCACCCTTCTGCGGCCCGAACACGGCCGCGGCACCGGCCGAACCGAGCAGCGGGTTCGTCACGTCGCTGAGGATCACGGCACCGCCAGCCGGGAGCGGACGCAGACTGCCGAGATCGACCTGCGCGAGGTCAGCGAGACCGGCATTGCCCAGCGCAATCGGCGCACCGGCCTCGTCACGAAACATGGCACCGAGGACGGTGAGCGCGCCGGTTCCGCCGTCTGTCGACGAGCTGCCGCCAATGGCGAGCAGAAGACGGTCGACCCCGTGGTCGAGCGCGGCAGCGATGGCCTGGCCGAACCCAAGGGTGTGGGCGGTCTGCGGGCGAAGCGGGTCGAGGAGGGTGATGCCGCTGGTGCCCGCGAGCTCGACGACGCCGGTGCCGTTCGGCAGGAGCAACCAGTAGGCGGGCACCGTGCGGTCGTCCGGCCCCTGCACGGTCACCGGCATCCGTTTCGACCCCGGTACGGCGGTTTCGAAGGCTTCGAGCGTGCCTTCTCCCCCGTCTGCCATCGGCATCAGGCGCAGCTCGTCGTCTGGGTGCACACGTGCCCAGCCGGCGGCGAGCGCCCTGGCGACTTCGGTTGCGCTGGCCGTGCCCTTGAAGGAGTCGGGAGCGATGATGATGGCGCGTGCGGACATACCGTTCAGCATGGCAGGAATGGCGGCCCGGCGAACCACCACCAGGAACACCACAAGCGCCGTGATCTCGCAGACGGCCATCAAGACGACGGTGGAGCCGACGGTCACCGGCCCGAACGCACCGGCAAGTGGCGATACTGCCGCGCCGAGGGCCATGTTCGCTGCACCAAGCAGTGAGGCTGCGGTGCCGGCGCGACTCGGGTGCGGACCGAGCGCAAGCGCCTGGACGGCCGGGCCGATCAGGCCGAACGAGGCCGTGAACAGCCAGAGCGGAATCAGCAGGCCAAGGAAGCCGGCACCGGGGAACAGCAGGATGCTGCCCACCAACACGAGCGCCGACACCACCAGACAGGCCAAGGCCCAGGTCACGATACGGCGGGGCGGATGCCGCCGCGCCAACAACGAGCTCAGCTGGCTGCCGATCACCATGAGTGCACCATGCGAAGCGAACACCAGGGCGTATGAGGAGGGGTTCAGCCCGTAGACCTCCTGGAAGATGAACGACGAGGAGGCCAGGTAGACGAACATGCCTGACCAGACGAGGGCCCCGGCCAGCACGACCGCTACGTAGGCATGGTCTCGGCCGAGCGCGCGGTAGTCGGCTCGCAGGGCGGACGGCGGACGCTCGCGGCGCCTGGCCGTGGGGTTCGATTCGGCGAGCACGAAGGTCACCATGAGAATGAGCAGCACACCGAATCCGGCGAGTGCGCCGAAAATGCCCCGCCAGTCGGTGATGTGCAGGAGTGCAGCACCGGCGGAGGGCGCAAGCACCACAACGACACCGTTGACCATCGCCATCTTCGCCAGAGTGCGCACCATGAGCTGGCCGGAGAAGTGGTCGCGCACGATCGCGAGTCCGATCACCCCGCACGACGCGGACGCCATACCCTGCACAAAGCGAGCACCGATCAGCACCTCGATGGATGGCGCGGCGGCGCAGACGACGGATGCCACGATGTGCACCGCCAGCACCGTCAGAAGTGGGCGTTTGCGTCCGACGGCATCGGAGAGCGGTCCGCTCACCAGCTGGCCGACGGCCATGCCGACGAATGCCCCGGTGAGGGTGACCTGCACAAGCGCCGATGTGGTGTGCAGTTCGTCGCGGATCTGCAGGAAGGCGGGCAGGTAGACGTCCATGGTGAACGTCCAGATCACCTGAAGCAGGCTGAGCCCGGCGATGAAGAGCGCACGGCTGGAAGCGGATGCCGTCGGGTCGCGCCATGTGTACTGCGAGCCTCGCGCTGGCCGAACTCCCCGGTCACGCATGCGTCAGGCCATCTCCCGAAACAGGCGCTCGCTTCTTCACCTACGGCCTACGACTCGCGGATCAGACGGTACTCGAACGGCGCAAGAGTGACGCTCGCAACGGTCTCCCCAGACTGCAGATCGGTTCCGGCGAGCGCGAACTCCGCCGACTCCGCGCCGTGGTTGATCACCGTGACGACGTCACCGCGCCGAATGGCCTCGACGGTCTCGGGCAGCCCCCTTTCTGGCAGACCTCCTACGACGGGAGCAATACCCGCTTCAGCCAGAAGGTGACCGGCAACGGATGCCGTGCCGGCGGCATCCGGAATCGTCGCCAGGTAATACGCCCGGCCGTCACCCACAGCGCGCTGCGTGAACGCCGGTCTGCCGTCCAACCGACCACCTGCGAACGAGCCGAGCACGGTCGCCGTTTCGACGTGAATTTCCTCGGCCAGCAGCGTGCCGGTCACCTCGCCGAATGGCCCGGTGAACGGCGCAATCGCCTGGCCAGGCGCATCGGCGCCCGGCGACACCAGTGCGCCGAAATCCTCGACCCTCACGCCGAGCAGCGGCCCGAGCTGGGTGAGGAAGCCGCCTTCGCGAAAACGATCGTGCTCGTCGACCAGGTCGCTGAACGCGGTGACCAGCAGGTGGCCGCCGGCCAGGGCGAAATCGCGCAGATTAGCGGCACCGTCTTCTGGAAGCAGGTAGAGCTGCGGCGCGATGACCAGCCGGTAGCCGCTGAGGTCTGCTGATGCGCGCACCAGGTCGACCTGCGTGTGCTTTCGGTGCACGGCTGCGTGCCAGCGCTGCACGAGTGCGAGGTAGTCGAGCGCAACAGGGTGGTCTGGGTTCTCGATCGCCCACCAGTTCTCCCAGTCGAAGACGATGGCCACCTGGGCGTCGCGGGAGCCGCGCGGCAGCTCGGGCAGGGCCGCGAGTTCGGCGCCGAGCCCGGTGACCTCACGCCAGGTGCGGGTGTCAGTACCGGCGTGCGGCAGCATCGCCGAGTGGAACTTCTCCGCACCGGCGCGCGACTGCCGCCACTGGAAGAACAGGATGCCGTCGGCTCCGCGGGCAACGGCTTGCATGCTGAGCGCGGCCATCTGCCCTGGCGCCTTTGGCGCATTGGTCGGCCGCCAGTTGAGCGCGTTGCTGGACTGCTCCATCAGCAGCCAGGGCACGTCGGGTTTCAGAGAGCGCATCAGGTCGCGCGCGAACGCCGACGCGCGGAAGCTCTCCGGATCGTTCGGGTCTGGATAGCAGTCGTCGGTGATGACGTCCATCTCGGCCGCCCAGCGCCAATAGTCGGCAGGCTTGAACGCACCCATGAAGTTGGTGGTGACCGGCTGCGTTGCCCTGGCCGCGCGGATGATCTCCTTCTCCATCAGATAGCACTCGAGCAGTGCGTCAGAGGTGAATCGGCGGTAGTCGAGCAGCTGCCCGGGGTTGTGGCTGTACGGAGCCTTCCGCGGTGGAAAGACCTCGGCGAACGAACCGTAGCGCTGTGACCAGAAGAAGGTGCCCCACGCCTCGTTGAGGGCATCGATGCCGCCGTAGCGATTTTCGAGCCAGAGCCGGAAGGCGCCCTGGGCTGCATCCGAGTAGTCCAGGTTCAGATGACAGCCGTACTCGTTGTTGACATGCCACATGACGACCGCCGGATGCTGCGCGTAGCGTTCGGCGAGCCGGGTCACGAGGGCGGCGGCAAGGCTTCGGTACACGGGCGAGGTCGGCGCGAAGGCCTGGCGGCTGCCCGGCCAGTAGGTCGCACCGTTCTCGTCCTGGGGAAGCACCTCGGGGTAGGTCGCGGAGACCCATGGCGGCGGTGAAGCTGTTGCGGTAGCGAGGTCGACGGCGATACCGCCCTCATGCAGCAGCCCGATGATGCGATCGAGCCAGTCGAAATCGAAAACACCCTCTGCGGGCTGGATACGCGACCACGCGAAGATGCCGAGGCTGACCATGGTGACGCCGGCCTCACGCATCCGTTCGATGTCTTCTGGCCAGACGTCTTCTGGCCACTGTTCAGGGTTGTAGTCTCCGCCGTAGTGCATCTGGGCAGGCCTTTCGTGGGTCTGGTAATTGGTCTGGTCGCGGTGCCGTGCTGGCGTCTACACGCCGAGGTCCAGGTCGATGTAACGCACCGGTGCGCCGGTTTCGAGTGAGCGGTTGGCGGCGATGCCGACCGAGACCGCTCGCACGCCGTCGGCAAATCCGGCGACGCGGTGCAGCGGCTCATCGACCTGGGTGCGGTGGAAGAGGTGGTCGAGCAGGTACGCGTCTCCGCCGCCGTGGCTGCCGATTCCGTCAGGGATCTCGATTTCCTGTGCCGCCTCCCAGTGGCGCTGCAGGATAAGCCGTTCGCCGTTGGGGCGCAGGTCTGTGCGGTCCCTCTCATCGCCAGCCGCGGCAACCGGATTCGAATTCGGGTTGCTCGGGTCGACGACCACGCGGCCGTCGTCGCCGATCAGCACTGCGCCGCGTTCGATGACCTCGAGCTCTGCGCGTCCCTCGGTGCCGTTGACGGTGACGCGGTAGCCCTCCCAGGGGCTGTGGGCGTTGAGGGAGTAACTCATGGTGGCGCCGGTGTCGTAGTCAACGAGCACAGCGAGGTTGTCTTCGATGGTGATGCCCTCGTCGAAGACGTCACGGTCGCGGAGGTAGCCGTCGTTCTGTTCGACGTCGAGGTAGAGGCCCTTGTGAACGGCGTCGTGGCTGAGGTCGAGGCTGAACGGATCGTGGTCGGCGTGGCCTGTGCCGCGTTCCGGGCGCTCGCCGAGGCCGCGTGCTCGGGCGTTCTCTGCGCCGTAGAATCGCAAACCGCCGCTGGCGAAGACGCGCACGGGGGCAGCGTCGATCCACCAGTTGACGAGGTCGAAGTGGTGGGACGCCTTGTGGATGAGCAGGCCCCCGGAGTTGGCCTTGTAGCGGTGCCAGCGGCGGAAGTAGTCGGCGCCGTGCACGGTGTCGAGCGCCCACTCGAAGTGCACGGAGGTGACCTGGCCGATCGCGCCGGAGCCGATGAGGCGCTTGAGCGAGCTGTTGCGAGGGCTGTAACGGTAGTTGAAGGTGGTGATGACGTCGTGGCCGCTCTCCTGCATGGCGGCGTGGATGCGGCGCACGCCGTCTGCGTCGGTGGTGAGCGGTTTCTCGACGACGACGTCGGCGCCGGCCAGGAGTGCGCGGGACACGTATTCGGCGTGGGTGAAGTCTGGGCTGGTGACGACGACGCGGTCGAGCTTCTGCTCGGTGACCATGCGCTCGATGTCGGTGACCGGGTAGCGCGTCGGGGCCGGCAGCGCGGCATCCGTGAATTGTCGTTCGTAATAGTCGAGGCGGCCCGGGTTGGTGTCTGCCCAGGCGACGAGGGTGGCGACATCCGCGTGGTCGCCGATGGTGGCGCCGATGTACATTCCAGCGCGGGAACCGGTGCCGATGAGCCCGTATCGTTCTGGGGCGGTGTTCATGGTCTTCGAGTTCCTAACCGGTGCGCGACGCTGTGCGAGGGGAGCGGCACCTGGGGCCGTGGGAAAGCGTTATCCGCTCCTGCTCATTTCTATCAGCCCCGGCCCGAAGCTGCAATGTCGATGCGCACTCCGACGCTTTCGGCTCGCCTCCTCCTCCTCCTCCTCCTCCTCCTCCTCCTCCTCCTCTGGGATTCCCCTCGTATCGTGGAGATATCGCTAAGGAGGAAACGGCGATGGATACACGACGGAAGTTCGATGCGGAGTTCAGGGAAGGCGCGGTGCGGATCGTCCACGAAACGGGCCGGCCGATCGCTGCTGTTGCTCGGGAGTTGGGCGTGAATGAGGGTACCCTGGGCAACTGGGTGGGCCGGGACCGGCGGACCCGTGACGGCGGGGACGGTGCGCTGAGCGAGAGCGAGCGTGCCGAGCTGGTCCGGCTGCGGCGGGACAATGCGGAGCTGGCGATGGAGCGTGATGTGCTCAAACGTTCCACCGCCCTCTGGGTGAAGGAAGCGATGGGGCGGTAGACCTTGCCGCCTCGGTCGTGTCCCAGAGGGCGGAGCACGGGATCCCGTATGCGGTCTCCTGTCGGGCGTTGGGGGTGTCGCAGTCCTGGTTCTACAAGTGGCGTCACGGCGACGGGTCGGTACGCCGGGCGCGGCGTGCGGGGTTGTCGGCGATGATCGGGTCGCTGTTCGCGAAGCATCACGGCACGTACGGGTCGCCACGGATCCTTGCCGACTTGCGTGCGCTGGGTTGGCAGGTCAGTGTGAACACGGTGGCCGCGCTGATGGCGGAGCAGGGCTTGGTGGCCAGGAAGAAACACCGCTGCAGGTCCACGACCAGACCGGACAAGTCGGCGCGCAAGGCGCCCGACGCGGTGCGGCGGGACTTCAGCCCGCGTCCGCTGCCGGATGTCACCTGGGTTGGCGACGTCACCGAGATTCCCACCGATGAAGGTAAGTTCTACCTGGCCGACGTGCTGGATCTGCATTCGCGGCGTTGCGTGGGGTTCGCCATGGATTCCCACCACGATGCAGCGCTGGCGCGGGCGGCGTTGTGCATGGCGATCGCGATCCGTGGCGGGACGGTGACCGGAGTGATATGCCACACCGACCAGGGCGGCGAGTACACCGGGGAACTGTTCGCCGACGCCTGCCGGAACGCACACGCCACTCAGTCGATGGGGCGCACCGGTTCGGCGCTGGACAACGCGGTCGCTGAATCGTTCAATTCGTCCTTGGAGTTCGAGCTGCTCCGCCAGAAGCGCTTCATTACCCGGGAGCAAGCGCGCCGTGCGGTCGCGGCATGGATCGAGGAATACAACACGGTCCGGCGCCATTCGACGAACGGGATGCTGTCCCCGGTGGACTACGAACACGCGCAAGCCCGCGTCCGGGCTGAGGCAGATTCCGGATCGGAAGCGGCATGAACGATTGATGGAGGCGGCTGACGCCGCCGCTGTCTTCCCGCCCGGCCCTTTCGGATCGCCGGGCGGGGCCGTGCAGGTTACGGGGCCACCTCTCCCGCCTCAAGGGTCGCTACGCGATCGCTGCGCGACGGCCTCCGGCCGCCCTTGACCCGCGAGCCTCCGCGGCCCCTGACCGGCGGCAGCACCGGCAGGCCACAGCCTGCCGCACCCGATGCACGACCCCGTCCGGCGATCCGAAAACACAAAACCCACTTAGCAAAGTCTCCACGGTTTCAGGGGATTGACATATGGGTGGCTGGTGCCCCCTTTTTTGTCAGCGGAGTCTGTGGGTTTAAGTCTGAAGGTTTAGAAGGGTGGGATGTCGGGGGGGCCGTTCTTCACGGGTTCGATGTCGGGTGTCGTGATCGCGGTCGCTCCCAGCGGGGATGACCATTTGAGGACGCCGCCGGGTTTCTGGGTCAGTTTCCACGCTGTGA
>NZ_ATWH01000010.1 GCF_000421145.1 Glaciibacter superstes DSM 21135
TCAGAGTCACTCGTGCCGAGATGAGATCTGGAGTCAGGATGCGTTTGCCGTCCCTGCACGAGAAGTGTCTGTATGAGAAGTGCCTGTACGAAAACGTCCCGCCGTGTTAATACCGGGCAAGACCGTAGCGACCGGATTCGATTTGATCCTCGATCGCCTCGATGAAGCCACGGCCTCGCAGTCCGAGACGAATCGGGCACAGGCGCGGTTGTGGGCGTCGCTCGCTGAGCTGATGCGGCTCGCGCGGGCGAACCCGCACGTCTATCTGCGTTCCGGAGGGCTTACTGGGCGGGATGCGCTTGAGCTGGCCGAGGAAGCGGCGGCGTTCGACGCTGGCCTGCGTCTTCACCTCTCCGCAGGTCAGGTGCGTACGTTGGCCCACCGCGCGCAGCTACTCGAAGACCGGCTGCCCCGGCTGCGCGCCGTATTCGCGGCAGGCGAGACAACGACGGCGCATGTCGGCGCGGCACTCGACCTGCTGAGCGGCTGGGACGACGACACCGCAGTGCGACTCTTCGATGAGCAGCTCGCCGAACCGGCTGGAACCCTCACACCGGCCGCGTTCCGGGCACGTGCCAGACGGGCGAAGGAGAAGCTGCACGAGGAACCCGCCGAAGCCCGACACGCTCGCGCGTTCGCAGGCAGGGGCGTGTGGATGGAACCGGCAGAAAACGGCATGGCATGGGTGCACGCGCTCCTGTCAGCACCAGATGCCGTTCGTATCGTGTCCCGCCTCAACGCCACCTCCCGCGCAGAACAGAAGAAGACCAAGGTCGGAGATTCCAACTGGCGTTCACGTGACCAGATTCGTGCCGATCTGGCCGCGGCGTGGCTCGCGGGTGACGGCACGCCAACGGCCGCGAAAGTGCGGCCCGTGCTGCTTGTGCCGCTGCTATCCATGATCGGCGGAGGAGACGAGCCGATCGAACTACGCGGATATGGCACCATCGACCGCGACTCCGCTGCCCGGCTGTTCGCCGAGGCACCCTCGTTCAGGCGCGTGGCCACGAACCCGTTCACCGGTGAGAAGCTCACCTACGACCGCGAACGTTACCGCCCCACCCAGGCGCAAAAGGACTGGATCGCGTTTCGCTTCGAGAACTGCATCGATCCCACCTGCAACCGGGCCGTCGACGACACCGATGTCGACCATCTCGAAGAATGGGTACGTGACAACGGCAGAACCAACGAAGACAACCTGTTCCCGCTCTGCGAAAAGAGCAACCGTCGCAAGAACCTCAGCCGATTCGACTACGAACGCCTCCCGAATGGTCGAGTCTCCATCACCACACCGACCGGCCTCACGGTCACCACGGAGGCGGCACCCTTCTAAAACGACACGGCCCCAGCTACCGATGTCGAGGAGCGTCAAAAGCCGCTGCCGAGTACCGGCGCGCGTCCGATCGCCACAGCAATCCTGCGGCCGTCCCAGCGAAGATCAGTCCGAGGATGGCGAAGGTGTAACCGAATATCAAAGCCACCACTTCGGCGGTAACCAGGCCCAAGAGGAATCCTCGCGGCCACGATTCGCCGCGCCATGACGCTCGTGCCGCGACAAGCTGAGCTACTCCTGCTGCCGCGGTGGCGAAGAGCGGCGCTACCAGCCGCGGATCAATCGCGGAAGACCGCGCCAGGCTCGCGAGGAATGTGAAGACGAGCGGAATCAAGAAGAGCCCCCCACCCATGATCAGCAAGGCGCTCGCCCATACTGTCCCCAGCGGTGGGCGTCGTTTCGGGTAGGCGCGGTCGTCGTTCAAGGCGGGTTCCGTTCTGCGGCGCTCACTGGCGGGTGACACCTGAAATATAGTGGCTTGAGACACGGCTGCACCTATATCGGTCATCGTTCTGATCCGGGACACCGGTGCGAATTGCGCGGAACACCGCGGATCCCGTACTATAGACCCTTGGTGCCTGTGCGTTGCAGCCAGGCATGCGAACGTGAGCCCTCCATCGTTTGTGTTCTCCTCATGAGAACACGCCCGGAGCGGGATTCACGAACACCTCCGTTCGAACAAGAAAGCAGCATCACTGTGACGCGCACTTACACCCCCAAGGCAAGCGAAGTCCAGCACGACTGGGTCGTTATCGACGCCACCGACATCGTGCTCGGCCGTCTCGCCAGCCACGCCGCCGTTCTCCTCCGCGGCAAGCACAAGGCCACGTTCTCCCCCCACATGGACATGGGAGATTTCGTCATCATCGTCAACGCCGAGAAGATCGCCCTCACGGGCGCCAAGCTCGACCAGAAGAAGGCCTACCGCCACTCCGGTTACCCGGGCGGCCTGACGGCCACCACGTACGCCGAGATGCTCGAGAAGCACCCCACCCGTGCGGTTGAGAAGGCGATTCGCGGCATGCTGCCGAAGAACTCGCTCGGCCGTGCGCAGCTCACCAAGCTCAAGGTCTACGAAGGCCCAGAGCACCCACACGCCGCGCAGCAGCCCAAGCCGTACACCCTCGGCCAGGTCGCTCAGTAGCGACAACCAGACTTCTCGACTCACTAGAACCTCAGACAAAGGATTCACACCATCGTGGCGAAGATCGCAGACCAGATTGACGCGGCTCCGGAGAGCTACTCGACAGAGACTCCCGCTGAAGCCGAGACCAAGGCGCCCCGCGCCGTCCTCAACGTACCGGGAGCCGCCGTCGGCCGCCGCAAGCAGGCCATCGCCCGCGTGCGCCTTGTTCCGGGATCGGGCACCATCACGGTGAACAGCCGTGAGCTCGCAGACTACTTCCCGAACAAGCTGCACCAGCAGCTCATCAACGACCCGTTCAAGGTGCTCGACCTCCTCGGCGGCTACGACGTGATCGCCCGCATCACCGGCGGCGGCCCCTCCGGCCAGGCCGGTGCCCTGCGCCTGGGCATCGCCCGCGCGCTCAACCAGATCGACGAAGAGAACAACCGCGCCATCTTGAAGAAGAACGGATTCCTCAGCCGTGACGCTCGCGTCAAGGAGCGCAAGAAGGCCGGTCTCAAGAAGGCCCGCAAGGCTCCCCAGTTCTCCAAGCGCTAGGTCGATAGCCGGTACCGGCACGATATGCCACGACTATTCGGCACGGACGGCGTCCGGGGCTTGGCCAACCGTGAACTCACGGCTGGCCTGGCCCTCGGACTCGCCCAGGCAAGCGCCTCTGTCCTTACCCAGGGCCGACGCGCCGAGTTGCGGCGTTCACAGGGGCGTCGCCCCGTGGCCGTCGTCGCGCGCGATCCGCGCGTGTCAGGGGAGTTCATCTCTGCGGCCGTCGCGGCCGGCCTGGCGAGCTCCGGTGTTGACGTTCTCGATGCCGGTGTCATCCCGACCCCGGCTGCAGCGTTCCTGATCGCGGACATCGACGCTGACTTCGGCGTCATGGTGTCTGCCTCCCACAACCCGGCACCAGACAACGGCATCAAGTTCTTCGCGTTCGGGGGCACAAAGCTCCCCGACGAGGTCGAAGACCGCATCGAGGCATACCTTGATCGTGACGTGCTGATGCCGATCGGCGGCGATGTCGGACGCATCCGTCGGTTCGCTGATGCCGAAGACCGTTACATTGTGCATTTGCTCGGCACCCTGCCGAACCCCCTCGCCGGCATCCACGTTGTGCTCGACTGTGCGCACGGGGCAGCGGCAGGCGCTTCGCCGAGGGTGTTCACAGATGCCGGTGCGAAAGTCACCGTGATCGGTGCAGAGCCCGATGGCATCAACATCAACGACGGTGTCGGCTCGACCCACCTCGACAACCTCGCCAAGTCCGTACTCGAGCACGGCGCAGACGTCGGAATCGCCCACGACGGCGACGCCGACCGCTGCCTGGCCGTCGACAAAGACGGCAACATCATCGACGGCGACCAGATCATGGCGATTCTGGCTGTGTCGATGGCGGAGCGCGGCGTTCTGACCGATCGCACGCTCGTCGCCACGGTGATGAGCAACCTCGGCCTCCGCAAGGCCATGGCAGACAACGACATCCGTATGGTGGAGACCAAAGTCGGCGACCGGTACGTGCTCGAAGCGCTCGGCGCCGGCGGGCTGTCACTGGGTGGGGAACAGTCCGGCCACGTAATCATGACCAAGTACGCGACGACAGGCGACGGCATCCTGACCGGGCTTCACCTGGTCGCTGAGATGGCCCGTACCGGCAAGTCGCTCGCCGAGCTTGCCTCCGTGATGACGGTGTACCCGCAGATACTCGTCAACGTTCGCGGGGTCGACCACCACGCGCTGCACTCAGACGAGGTCATCGCGCAGGCCGTCACCGACGCGGAAACGGAACTCGGCGACACCGGTCGAGTGCTGCTGCGCCCGTCTGGCACTGAGCCGATGGTGCGCGTCATGGTGGAGGCGGCAGACCAGGCGACCGCAGACCGGCTGGCGAACGCGCTCGCCGAGATCGTGCGCGAGCGCCTCGCGAACTGAGCCAGCTGGCTTCCTACTTGCGCAGCAGCACCTTCGAGACCGAGTGATCGGCGTCTTTGCGCAGCACCAGCGTCGCTCTTGACCTGGTCGGGCGGATGTTCTGCAGAAGGTTCGGCTCGTTGATACTGCGCCAGATGCTGCCGGCCCGTTCCCTGGCTTCGTCTTCGCTGAGTGTCGAATAGCGATGGAAGTAAGACTGCGGATTGCTGAAGGCGCCGCGCTGCAGCTTCAGGAACCGCTCCTCGTACCAGCGGGCGATGTCGCTCGTCCTGGCGTCGACGTAGACGGTGAAGTCGAACAGGTCAGACACCGACAGGCCATGCCCAGGGGCGGGCGGCTGCAGCACGTTCAGGCCTTCAACGATCAGGATGTCCGGCTGACGCACGACCACCTGGGCGTCGGAGACGATGTCGTAGCTGAGGTGCGAGTAGAACGGCGCACGCACCTCTGCTGCTCCGCTCTTGATCTCGGTCACAAACCGCAGGAGCGCCCGGCGATCGTAGGACTCAGGGAAGCCCTTGCGCTCCATGAGCCCGCGGCGCGCCAGCTCCGCATTCGGGAACAGGAAACCGTCTGTGGTGACCAATTCCACCCGCGGGGTGTCTTCCCAGCGTGCCAGGAGCTCGCGCAGCAGGCGGGCGATGGTTGATTTGCCGACGGCCACCGACCCAGCGACACCGATCACGAACGGGGTACGCTTTGCGCGCTCGCCGAGGAAGTCGCTGGTCGCTTTGTGCAGTTTCATCGCGCTCGCGGCGTAGAGGTTCAGGAGCCTGCTGACCGGCAGGTAGACATCCGTCACCTCTGATAGCTCCAGAGGCTCGCCCAGCCCGCGCAACTGCACGATCTCAGTCTCTTTGAGCGGGAGGCGTGTCGTCGGGGCGAGCGCGGCCCAGTCGCTCCGGGACAGCTCGACGAACGGGGTGCTGTGACCGTTCGATTCCTGGTTCGGGGCAGGCTCGGACATTCCCCCAAGCTTAGTCCGACTAAAATCGTGTTCCATGTGCGGAATCGTTGGATATGTCGGAGACAGCAAGAGTCTCGAAGTGCTCATGGGCGGTCTCCGCCGACTCGAATACCGGGGTTACGACTCCGCTGGCATCGCCGTCATCGACGACGACGGCGCCCTGAACACGGCGAAGCAAGCCGGCAAGCTGGCCATGCTGTCCGGCGAACTGGACGCCCACCCGATCAACAATGGGAGCACCGGAATCGGCCACACCCGCTGGGCGACGCACGGAGCACCGAACAACGAGAACGCCCACCCGCACCTCGGGGACAACGGCCGGCTCGCGCTCATCCACAACGGCATCATCGAGAACTTCTCTCCCCTCAAAGACGAACTCCTCGCTGAGGGTTTTACCTTCGAGAGCGAGACAGACAGCGAGGTGGCGGCTGTTCTGCTCGGCCGGGAGTACCAGCGCACCGGTGACCTCGCTGCTGCGTTCCGCGCCGTCGTCGAGCGCCTTGACGGTGCCTTCACCCTCCTTGCGGTGCACCAGGACCAGCCCGGCGTCGTGGTCGGCGCCCGCCGCAACTCGCCGCTCGTGATCGGCCTGGGTGATGGTGAGAACTTCCTCGGCTCCGACGTCGCGGCATTCGTCGAATACACCCGCCGCGCCGTTGCCATCGGCCAAGACCAGATCGTGACCATCACCCCGGATGCCGTGGTCGTCACCGACTTCGCAGGCAACGCGGTCGAGACCGAAGAGTTCGACATCGCCTGGGACGCCTCGGCGTCTGAGAAGGGCGGCTGGTCGAGCTTTATGGCCAAGGAAGTGTCAGAACAACCGGATGCCGTGGCCAACACCCTGCGAGGCCGCATCAGCGACGGGGTCGTCGTTGTTCCGGAACTGACCGAATTCGGAGACGAGGTGCTCGCCGGCATCCGTCGAATCGTGATCATCGCCTGCGGGACCGCGGCCTATGCGGGCCAGACGGCGAAGTACGCGATCGAGAAGTGGGCGCAGATTCCCGTCGACGTTGAGCTCAGCCATGAGTTCCGCTATCGCGACCCGGTGCTCAGCGATGACACTCTGGTGATCTCGATCAGTCAGTCCGGCGAGACCATGGACACGCTGATGGCCGTGAAGTACGCCAGGGAGGCCGGGGCGAAGGCGATCTCGATCTGCAACACCCAGGGTGCGACTATCCCGCGCGAATCGGATGCTGTTGTCTACACCCACGCCGGGCCAGAGGTCGCTGTGGCGTCGACCAAGGCGTTTGTCGCCCAGATCGCGGCGCTCTACCTGTTCGCGCTGCACCTGGCGCGGGTGCGCGGCACGCTCGACGCGGCCGGTCTCGCCGAGCAGACCGCCGAGTTGCTGGCGATTCCAGATAAGATCGCGACCGTGCTCGAGCAGGGCGACACGGTGCGCCAGCTGGCCACCTGGATGTCGGACACCAGGGCGGTGCTCTTCCTCGGTCGTCACGTCGGGTTCCCGATCGCACTAGAGGGTGCGCTGAAGCTCAAGGAGCTCGCCTACATCCACGCGGAGGGGTTCGCGGCCGGTGAGCTCAAGCACGGGCCGATCGCGCTCATCGAGCCCGGCCAGCCGGTCTTCGTGGTTGTTCCGAGCCCGCGCGGCTCTGCCCACCTGCACCCGAAGGTCGTCTCGAACATCCAGGAGATCCGCGCACGTGGTGCCAGGGTCATCGCCATCGCAGAGCAGGGGGATGCCGCGGTGCTTCCGTTCGCTGACACCGTCATCCACATCCCGCTTGCCGCGCCGCTGTTTGAGCCACTGCTCGCCGTCGTGCCGTTGCAGCTCTTCGCCATGGAGCTCTCCGTCGCCAAAGGGCTCGACGTCGACCAGCCTCGCAACCTGGCCAAGTCGGTCACGGTCGAGTGAGCACGGTCGAGTAGGCGCAGTCGAGTGAGCACAGTGTGAGCAAACACGGTGTGAGCGAACACAGCTCATGATCAAGGGAATCGGCGTCGACATCGTCGATCTGGCCCGCTTCGAGCGGCAGATCGCGCGGACGCCCGGCCTGGTCGCACGCCTGTTCGCTGAGAGCGAACGAGAGCTGCGTCCGCATTCCCTGGCTGCCCGGTTTGCGGCCAAGGAAGCCCTGATCAAGGCCCTCGGCGACAGCTTCGAGGTCACCTGGCACGACCTGGAGGTGATCAACGACGCCGGCGGAAACCCCGAGTTCCGGCTCCACGGCAAGGCCCTCGAGGCGCTGAGGACACGGGGGATCACCAGCGTGCACCTCAGCATGACCCACGACGCCGGAGTCGCCTGCGCGTTTGTGGTTGCAGAGGGCGAATCGTGACCGCCTTCCGAGAGGCCGTCGTCGACCTCGCCGCCATCACCCGCAATGTCGAACACCTGCGCCGCGCGATCGGCACCGCGCACACCATGGCGGTCGTCAAGGCGAACGGATACGGCCACGGCGCCGTGCAGGCCGCCAGGGCAGCCGTCGCCGGTGGCGCAGACTGGCTGGGTGTTGCCGACATCGAGGAGGCGATCGAGCTCCGTGACGCGGGACTCACCGTGCCCATCCTCGCCTGGTTGCACGACCCAGAGACCGACTTCGCCGACGCGATCACGGCCGGTGTCGACATCGGTGTGTCGTCTGCCGACCAGTTGCGCCAGGTGACGGATGCTGCAGAGAGACTCGGTCGCCCTGCTGCCGTTCAGGTCAAGCTGGAAACCGGCCTCAGCCGGAACGGCGTTCACGAGTCGGAATGGGCGCCAGTGCTCACCCGGGCCGCCGAGCTGGAACAGGCCGGGCACCTGCGCGTGCGGGGTGTCTTCAGCCATCTCTCCAACGCCTCACCGGAGGACGACGCCGAGGCCGTTGATCGCTTCACGCGGGGCATCGCTCTCGCGCGCGCGGTCGGACTGCGGCCTGACCTCACCCATCTGGCCGCCTCCGCTGCGGCCCTGCGCCTGCCGGATTCCCGGTTTCAGATGGTGCGGCTCGGAATCGCCATGTACGGACTCTCGCCGTTCGACTCCGACGTCACTGCCGCCACCGAAACCGACCTCGGCCTCACCCCGGCTATGACCCTGCGCGGATGCGTCGCCGCCGTGCGCCGGGTGCAGGCCGGTGCCGGAGTGTCGTACGACTACACCTGGCGCGCCCCGGTCGATTCAAACCTCGCGCTGGTTCCGCTCGGGTATGCGGATGGGGTGCCACGCCAGGCCTCCGGACGCGCCCATGTGCGCCTCGGCGGGCGCACCAGGCCGCTGGTCGGGCGAATCGCGATGGACCAGTTTGTGGTCGACCTCGGCGACGACACGGCATCCGTCGGCGACGATGTTGTGCTGTTCGGCGACCCGGCCACCGGCGCGCCAGGAGCCACAGACTGGGCGCGGGCAGCGGGCACCATCAACTACGAGATCGTGACCCGCATCGGCAACCGGGTTCCGCGCACGTACCTGAACCCGCCTGCCGGCACCACGCCGTGATCGTGACTCGCCGATTGGAGATCCCAGACCCGGAGGCGATGCATGCTCTGGGCATCGATCTCGCCGCCGAGCTTCGCGCCGGCGACCTGGTGGTGCTCACCGGGCCGCTGGGCGCGGGCAAGACCACGTTCACGCGCGGCCTCGGCGCAGGGCTGAAGGTGCGTGGGGCGGTCACCAGCCCGACCTTTGTGCTGGCGCGCACGCATCCGAGTACCGTTGGCGGCCCGCCCCTGGTGCACGTCGACGCCTACCGGCTGCCCGGTGCTGTCGAACTCGACGACCTCGACATCGACTTCGCCGGGTCGATCGTGGTGGTCGAATGGGGACGCGGTCTGCTCGATGGCATCACCGACTCGTGGCTCGATATCGAGATCGAGCGCCCGACCGGCGCAGCCGAGTCGGCTGGGGAGGCGAAGGCGACGGATGCCGCTGCAGACGTCGGCTCCGACCCCGTGACAGGCATCGCCCCCGACACGGGCCTCTACCTCGACACGCGGCTCGACCTCGATGCCGACGAGCCGCGCACCGTCACGATCGCCGCGCACGGCCCGCGCTGGGCCGACAGCGCCGTAGGCTGAAGCCGTGCTTCTCGCCATCGATACCTCCGCCGGAACGAGCGTCGCGGTCGTCGACCGGGACGGCGGCGTGCTGAGCGAGCGGAGTGTCGCAGACACCAGGCGGCACGCAGAGGTCATCGGCCGGCTGATCGAGGAATGCCTGGCCGAAGCGGATGTCACGCGCGCCTCACTCTCGGGCGTTGCGGCAGGCATGGGACCAGGGCCGTTCACCGGCCTGCGGGTCGGCATCGCGGCAGCCAGGGTCTTCGCACTCGGCCTCGGGAAGCCGCTGGTTCCCGTGGTGAGCCACGACGCCATCGCCTTCAGCCGCTTCAGCCACGTCGACCAACTCAGCGCCGCAGACGCCCGGCAGGCACCCGGACTGCTGGTGGTCACCGACGCGCGGCGTCGCGAGGTCTACTGGTCGGCCTACAGCGGCCAGGACGAGGACGGCCTTCCCGTGCGGACTGACGGGCCGGCCTTGTCACGCCCGGCAGCGCTTGACGAGCAGTCCTTCGGGCACGCAGGCCTCCTCCGCCTCGACGCAGCCACCGTTCCGGCCGGCGCACTCGGCATGGTTGCAGAGTTGACGTTCGCTGCCGGGCATCCGTTCCCTGCCGATGAGCCGCTCTACCTTCGTTCCCCCGACGTCACGTTGTCGGCCGGCCCGAAGCGGGTGAGCTCGTGACCTGGCAGCTCCGCCGCGCCCGCCAGCGTGACGTCGACGCCATCATGGTGCTGGAGACGAGCATCTTCGTGAACGACGCCTGGTCGAACGGGATGATGACCAGGGATATCGCCGACCCGTCCTGCTACTACCTCGTCGCCTTCCCGCCAGACGAGCCGGAGAACATCGTGGCCTACGCCGGCCTGCTCGCACCGGCAGGCGCTGTGGAGGGCGACATCCAGACAATCGCGGTCGCTCCGTCTGCCAGACGAAGCGGACTCGGACGTACCCTCATCCAGAGCCTGATCACCGAAGCCCGCAAACGCGGTGCCCGCGAGGTGTTCCTCGAGGTGCGCGCAGACAACCCGGAAGCGCAGCGGCTCTACGCCCGCCTCGGCTTCGAAGACGTCGGGGTTCGCCGCGGGTACTACCAGCCAGACGGAGTCGACGCGATCGTGATGCGGGCCAGGATCGACGAACCGGTGACCACATTGGCGACGGATGCCGCGGCAGAGGCAACCGAAGAGTGTGAATGAACGGGGATCACGAGTGAACACGGCAGAACCATTGGTTCTCGGCATTGAGACCTCGTGCGATGAGACCGGAATCGGCATCGTTCGCGGCACCCGGCTGCTGTCCAACACGATCGCCTCATCGATGGAAGAACACGCCAGGTATGGCGGAGTGGTGCCTGAGGTGGCGGCACGGGCGCACCTGGAAGAGATGGTTCCCGCCATCACCGCCGCCGTCGCAGAGGCCGGAATCAGCCTCGATGACCTCGACGCCATCGCTGTCACCAGCGGCCCTGGGCTGGCTGGTGCACTCATGGTCGGCGTCGGTGCCGCAAAAGCGCTCGCCGTGGCGCTGGACAAGCCGATCTATGCGGTCAATCACCTGGTCGGGCACGTCGGTGCTGATCTGCTCAGGGTGAGCGGGCAGAGGGCTGACAGCCTGGGAGCCGACGCCCAGGGCGACGGGGAGGTCGAGCAGGACGAACCACTCGAGTACCCGACCATCGCCCTCCTCGTCTCCGGTGGCCACACGTCGCTGCTCCTCGTGCGCGACCTGGTCTCCGACGTTGAGCTCCTGGGCGAAACCATCGACGACGCGGCGGGGGAGGCCTTCGACAAGGTCGCCCGCGTGCTCGGGCTCCCTTACCCGGGCGGCCCCCAGATCGACAGGGCGGCGGAGGGCGGCGATCCACGGGCCATCCGTTTTCCTCGCGGGCTCAGCAAGCCGAAAGACCTTGTCAACCACCGTTACGACTTCTCGTTCTCTGGGCTCAAGACCGCGGTCGCCCGCTGGGTCGAGCAGCGCCAGGATGCCGGAGAGCCGGTTCCCCGCGCCGACGTCGCCGCAAGTTTTCGCGAGGCGGTGGTTGACATCCTGCTCACCAAGGCGGTCGCAGCCTGTTCCGACCTGGGCGTGCCGCGCCTGCTCCTCGGCGGGGGCGTGGTCGCGAATCGGCGCCTGCGTGCGCTGGCCGCCCTGCGAACGGATGCCGCAGGCATCACCCTGCGTATCCCGCCGCTACCTCTCTGTACCGACAACGGTGCCATGATCGCTGCCCTCGGCGCGCAGCTGATCATGGCCGGCCACGCGCCGTCCACGCTCGATTTCGGCGCAGATTCGACCCTCCCGGTCACCGATATTCAGGTGTAATACCCGGTCACTGGCGCATCTGGGCAGGAAAGCAGATATTCTGGCGGAGGGGGAAGGATGCGTCCATGGTGATTGACACCCCGTGAGTCCGGGTGCCACTATGGCACCGCCGCATCTCTGGCTTCATGAAGGAGTCAAATAATGACTGGCACGATTTTCATCACGGTCTCGAATCCAGGCGCGTCCACCACCAGCTACCCAGCGCCGCAGGCGTGGAAAGGAATGACCACTCATGAGTGATCCAAACACCCCGGAGACCCCGAAGGTTCCCGACGTACCGCAGGTTCCCGATGTACCACAGGTTCCAGAGGTGCCCGAGATTCCGGGCACCGAGAACGCCGCGGGCGCGCCCGGCAACGGTGTGGAGGAAGGTGGCGCAGGCGTGGGAAGCGACCCGCTGGCCGCTCCGGCTTCACCGCCTCCTCCGGCATACGGTGCACCGACGCCTCCTCCGGCGTACGGTTCCCCGACGCCGCCACCCGCCTATGGTGCACCGGCCGGCAATGCATACACGGGTGCTCCCGCCAAGAAGCAGCCGGTGCTCAGCCTGATCTCGATGATCGCCGGTATCGTCGGTGTGCTGGGAAGCCCGGTCGTGTTCTTCCCGTTCGTCGGCGGCATTCTCGGCCTGTTCATCCCGGCTGCCGCCGTAGTTCTCGGCTTCATGGGCAAGAAGAAGGAGCCAGAGGCCAAGGGATTCTGGCTCACCGGTATCATCACCGGCTTCGTCGGCCTCGCGGCCGCGCTGCTCAGCTTCATCCTGTGGGGTGTCGTGTTCGCCAACATCGGAACAATGGATTCGTACACCTACTAGGCAGCACAGGCTCAGGTCAGCACACGCTGAAGAGCATGCTTTCATCCGCGGGCGTTGCCATCAGGCAACGCCCGCGGCGATTCCCACGGAGAGCCGCAGATCGATGAGGCACAGATGAATGAGACGCAGTCAGGCGCAGACGGTCGGGCAGACCTGCCACCCGTCGACCTGACCACGCGCAGCGCCCCGCCAGACGGGCAGCTCGCATACGAGTCGACGGTGACGGCTCCCACGGAGTGGGTGCCTTACGTCTACACCGATGCCGAGTTGAAGGCGCTGGCCGCCCGCAGGGGCCTGTCGACCGTATCCCTCGTCATCGGGTTGCTCGGCCTGGTGGTCTCCATCGTCTGGGTCTGGGGCGGAGCACTGTCGCTCGGCGCGCTGGCGCTCGGGCTCATCGCTCGCACCGTCGAGCCCACCGCGAGATCGCGGTGGGGGTGGGGAATAGCGACCGGGCTCTTCGGCCTCGTCATCTCGGCCGGCTGGCTCTATTTCATCGCCGTGCTCGGGTCGACACCGGACTACTGACTGTCGTTACTGCTCTGGAACGATCCGCTCCACCAGCAGGGTGATGTGTTTTCCACCGACGCGGGTGAGCAGCAGAGTGCCTGACTTTGTGCCCTTCAACCGCAACCGGGTGCGCAATGCTGCCGGGTCGACATCCACGCCCCGCTTCTTGATTTCCAGGGTGCCGATTTTTCGTTCCAGCAGGGCGGATCGCAGCTTGCGTTCATCGGTCGGCAACCGTTCGAGCACGCGGAACGCCGTGGCGAACGGGGTCAGGATCAGACGGTCGGTCGTGAGATAGGCGATCGAGTTGTCGAGCATGCGCGCATCGATCGACCTGGCCAGGTCGCCGATGAGACGGGCACGGATGACGGAGCCGTCGGGTTCGTACAGGTACTCACCGATCTCGCCGGTTGGGGCATCCTGGCTGTCAGCCTCCGCGCTGAGCTCGCGTACGCCGTCGGCAGTCAGCAGCAGTGCTGAACGACGCACGCCTGCGCGGGCAAGCGGGCCGAACCACAGCGCCATCTCCACAAGCTGGCCGTCGACGGAGACCCACTGCGCCTCAGCGTCGGGTGGAAGCTGCTCGCGGTCGTGGCCGGGGCCCAGCTTCACGCCGGATGGAACCCTGCTTGCCATCTCGAACACCCACTCGAGGGGCGGCGAGTACTCGTCTGGACGGTTCAACCTGGTGGTGTTGGAATGCCCAGAGGTGCGCCTGGCCGGGTCGAACCAGAACCCGTCGACACCACTGAGATCCGCGTCGCGGGCGTCGGAATGCACCACAGTGGTGCCCGCGAACGGCGCGAGGTTGTAGCTGGCGATGGCCGCGGTGACCTCGTCGGCCTCGACGGCCTCGACCTGGATGTTCAGGGCCGCCATGGACATGGCGTCCCCGCCGATCCCGCACCCGAGGTCAGCGACCCGGCCGATGCCGGCGCCCAGGAACCGGCCGGCGTGGAGCGCGGCCACCCGCAGCCTGGTGGCCTGTTCGAGTCCGGCCTGGGTGAACAGCATGCGGCTGGCGAACTCTCCGAACTTGGAGACCGCCTTCGCCCGGAGTTTCGACTGGGTGAGAACGGCGGCGACCAGCCCGGGTGAATGCCCGGCCTTCCTGAGATCACTCACCATCCGCACGACGTCGGCCGCATCGGTGTACGGCGGAAGGGAATCCAGTAGAGCCAGTCCGGTCGGTGATAACAGCTCGACGAGCTCTCCGCGTTCCATCCCGCAAACCTACCAACCCGTGGCCGGTGACTTTGTCTGCGATGACAACGTCTGCGATCACACCCTCTGCGATCACACCTCTGGCACTCACATTGCATGAGTGCCAGAATCGCTCTAAACTCGATTTAGCACTCTCGACGTGAGTCTGCTAATCAAGTCTTAGTCAAGACAAGTCTTAGTCAAGAAAGAGGTCAACCGTGTCGGTCTCCATCAAGCCGCTCGAGGATCGCATCGTCATCAAGCAGGTCGACGCAGAGCAGACCACTGCGTCTGGTCTGGTCATTCCTGACACCGCGAAGGAAAAGCCACAGGAGGGCGAAGTCGTCGCCGTCGGCCCCGGCCGCATCGACGACAACGGCAACCGCGTGCCGCTCGACGTCGCCGTCGGCGACAAGGTGCTCTACTCCAAGTACGGCGGAACCGAGGTCAAGTTCGGCGGGGACGACCTGCTCGTTCTCTCGGCTCGCGATGTCCTCGCGGTGATCGTGCGCTAGAACGCACCACAACTCGACGAACGGATCCCGGACGGCTTGGCCGACCGGGATCCGTTCGTTAATCGCCGGGTCGGTTGAGGGAACCGCCAGGTCTTAGCATTGAGATCATGCCCGTCGACCCCGCGCCCGTTGCTTCCCCGGGCGATTCTCCGGGAGATTCCTCAGATGGGGGCGCACCGGGTCGTAACCCCGCAGACGGGGGCGAACACCGCTCAGGACTCATCTACGCCGTTCTCGCCTACGGGCTCTGGGGCATCCTTCCCCTGTACTTCCTCCTTCTGCTTCCGGCCGGTCCGTTCGAGATCGTCGCCTGGCGGGTGCTGTTCACCCTGGTCTTCTGCGTTCTGCTGATCGTCGTCACCCGCACCTGGCGGCCGTTCCTGGCGGTCCTGCGCAAGCCACGCATCGTCTGGATCATGGGGCTCGCCGGCGTCCTGATCTTCATCAACTGGCAGACCTATGTTCTCGCCGCGCTCAGCGGGCACGTCGTCGAAGCGGCGCTCGGCTATTTCATCAACCCGATCGTGACCGTTTTCCTCGGCGTTCTGGTGCTTCGCGAGCGGCTGCGGCGCCTGCAGTGGATTGCAATCGGAATCAGCCTGATCGCCGTTGTAGTGCTCACCGTCGGGTACGGGTCGCTGCCGTGGATCTCGCTGGTCCTCGCCTTCTCCTTCGGCTTCTACGGACTCATCAAGAAGCGCGTCGGCCGAGAGGTCGATGCGGTCACCGGTCTCACCCTCGAGACGGCGTGGCTGGCCCCGGTAGCGATCGTCCAGCTGATCGTTGTTGCGGGCATCTCCGGACTCACCTTCGGAACGGTCTCTCCCTGGCACACGGTCGGCCTCCTCTCTGCGGGCGTGGTCACGGCCGTACCGTTGCTTCTCTTCGCCTCAGCGGCCCGCCGGCTTCCGCTCACCACACTGGGCCTGGTGCAGTTCTTCGCCCCCGTGCTGCAGTTCCTCGTCGGCGTGTTCATCCTGGGGGAGCCGATGCCACTCGAACGGTGGATCGGCTTCGGGCTGGTCTGGGTGGCACTGGTCATCTTGACGGCCGACATGATCGCTTCTGGACGCGCACCACGGCGAGCATCCCTCGAACCGACCTGATCTGGCGCTACGCTCGGTGCCGCGCCGCAGCCTGATCGAAGCAGCAGGTGTCGCAACAGCAGCACGCACAGCGAGAGGACACCGGATGCCCCGCCAGAGGCCGACCGCAGTGGTCATCGCACTCGTGACCCTGATGAGCGCTGCTGCGTTCACCGCCTGTGCCCCAGTGTCACCCACCCCCACCCCCACCCCGACGCCGACTGTGCAGCCGACGATCGTGCCGACCGGAGACGGGGTGCTCCGCATCGGCACGCTCTTCCCGATGACCGGAGACGCCGCTGCCGGTGGCGCAGCCCAGGTCGCAGGAACCGAGGTGGCAGCGAGGGAGATCGATCGGGAAGGCGGCGTGCTCGGGCAGCCGATCGAGCTGATCCACCGCAACTCCGTCGGTGATGTGCCGGCCGCCATCGCCGACCTCGCTGCGCGCGGAGTCGACGTGATTCTCTGGGACCTGAACACTCCGACGCCGACGGATGCCGCGGCATCCGTCACCGCCGCAGGTGCTGTCATCGTCTCGCTGGCGGATCTGGCAGCACAAACGGGCAGCGTGGCGGGCGACGACACCTTCACCGTGCGGTTGCGAATGGAGGACCCAGGGCTCTCGGATGGAGCCGGTGGGGCGCAGGCCTACGACGCCGTGGTGCTGGTGGCGCTTGCCGCGACCGAGGCCGGTGACGACGGCGGGGCGTCGGTCGAGCACGCACTCACGACGGTGTCCCGCGGCGACACTTCGTGCCCATCCTGGGGCCAGTGCCGTGCGGCGCAGGATGACGGTCGAACGATCGGCTACCAGCGCGCGAACGGCCAAACAGGATCGTAACGATTTGGGACGGTTTACCGGGTTGTTACGCTGTCGCCTTGTAACCGGGCGCTCCTGTGAATATTGTGACAGAACGGCAGTCAGTCGGCTGCCGTGATTTATCGATTCCTAGTCCCAAGGAGCAACATGAGCGTATTCGCGAAGGCCCCGGCCTCCCGCTCAGTCCGGGCAGTCGTCACTGGCGTCGCCATGCTCGGCGTCAGCGCACTTCTCCTCACCGGATGCAGCGGCGGAGCAAATGCACCCGCCGATGAGACGGATGCACCGGCCGCGAACAGCGGAGATGCTAACCCGATCGAGGCAGGTGACCGCGATCTGACCCTGAAGATCGGCACGATCCTCCCTCAGAGTGGCGCCCTGGCGTTCCTCGGCCCGCCAGAAGAGGCCGGCGTGGCCCTGGCAGTGAAAGACATCAACGACGCGGGTCTTGGCATCAATGTCGAAGCCATCTTCCGCGACTCCGGTGACACGCAGACAGACACCGCAACGGTCTCCGTGACCGACCTCCTCTCGCAGGATGTCTCTGCGATCGTCGGTGCGGCGTCCTCCGGGGTGTCGAAGACCGTGATCGACCAGATCACGGGTGCCGGCGTCGTGCAGTTCTCACCGGCCAACACCTCGGCGGAGTTCACTGACTACAGCGACAACGGATTGTATTTCCGTACCGCCCCGTCGGATGTCCTGCAGGGTGAAGTGCTCGGCAATCTGATCGCCGAAGATGGAAACAGCACCCTCGGGCTGATCGTCCTGAACGACGCGTACGGAACGGGATTGGCCGAATACACCACGACGGCGTTCGAAGCCGCCGGTGGAGAGGTCGTCGCGACGTCGCTGTTCAATGAGGGCGACTCGAACTTCGCCTCTCAGATCTCCGAGGTCACGGCAGCTAACCCTGACGCGATCGCGCTGATCACCTTCGACCAGGCCAAGGTCGTCGTTCCCCAGCTGGTCGGCTCAGGTTACCCGGGCGACAAGCTGTACTTCGTCGACGGCAACCTGTCCGACTACAGTGCGGACTTCGCACCCGGACTCGTTGACGGATCGAAGGGCACGCTGCCCGGTCTCGACACGGGCACGCTCGGTGACTTCACCGATCGCCTGCTCGAGGTGGATCCCGGCCTGCAGGACTACAGCTACGCAGCAGAGTCCTACGACGCCGTGATGCTGATCGCCCTGGCCGCATACGCTGCCAACGATGTCTCGGGAGAGAAGATCGCAGAGTACCTGCAGCAGGTATCAGGTGGCACCGGTGATGGTAAGACCGTCACCGACTTCACGGAGGCCGCAGATCTCCTGAAGGCCGGCGAGCAGGTCGACTGGGACGGTTTCTCCGGTCCGATCACGTTCGATGAGAACGGCGACCCGACCGAGGCGACCATCGGTATCTACCAGTACGGCGCAGACAACACCTACGCCCGCATCAACTAGTAGCAGTCGTGAAAGGTGAGGGGCCCGGCAATGCCGGGCCCCTCACCTCGTTTCCTACCCGTCGGTGATTATTCAGCGTTTGCCCTTTTTTCACTGTACAGTGAATAAATGCGGAATCCTGAACAAAAGGCGCTAACCGTCCTGGCTGATGCCCTACCAGCGGGCGTCGAGATAGTTCAGGATGAAAGAACAGACGTCGCGGGCGTGACGATCAATGTGCCAGGGCACACACCGATATTGGTCGATCTTGCATGGGCTGGCGCTGGATTTCCCCGAGACATAGAGCGCGCACTCACCAAAATCTCCGGGAACCGTAAAGCTCTCGTCATCACCGCAGAAGCCATGTCGGAGGGCGCGCAACGCATTCTCGGTGAGCAGGGAATAGCCTGGGCATCTGCTGACGGGGCGGCCAACCTTGTGTTGGGAACCATATGGGTTGTCAAGGATCCAAAGCGGTCGCCACGGCCGCGCGGTCGTGGCGCTGTCAACTGGACAAATTCACTCGCGACGATCGCAGAGACAGTACTCAATAGGGCACGGCTTCGCGACGATACCTATGACGGCATTCTCGTCCCCAGCGTCGGTCAATTGAGCAGTGAGTCGTATCGATCGGCGGGCTCGGTTTCGAACGCGCTAACGACGTTCGACCGCGAGGGTTGGACGCAAAAGGTGGGGTCCCGAAGGGGGAGGAGCGCAATACGCCAGCTTGTAGCACCCGGGCCGATGCTCGACGCATGGGCGGCTCACGAAGCGGTTGTCCATGAGCAGGTCGCCGAGTACCACTCATTGACCCGTGACCCCATCCAACTTGGCCTTGCGATAGCTTCCGAGTTTGAGGCAGCAGTCTTCAGCGGTCGTTTCGCAGCAGATAGGCTCGCGCCATTCTCGACAGAAATCGGCGTGATACGTTGCTATCTACCTGACGAGATGACTTTGCGGGCCCGAGAAGACCGGCTCCGGCGGATTGGGTTGACACTTGCGCCGGGCGCCGGGCGCCTGAAAGTGTTGTGGGCGGGGCCACACATTGTCCAGCAGTCGAGAACGGTCGACGGGTTTCGCCTCGCATCGCCGGTACGTACGTATGCTGATCTGTTGCGTGAATCTAGTCGGGGAGAAGAGGCGGCCGCCCATCTGCGCGAGACTGCGATTGGGTTTTGACATGAACACACCAGTACCGCGATCGCGGGAATCTCGTGCTCGCGCCGAACGTGCGTTCGCGCGACTTCTGGATGCCGTAGGAGACCATTGGGACAAGCTGATTCTCATTGGGGGTTTGCTCCCAGAACGGCTCGTAGGCGAAGCAGAGCCGCACCAAGGCACCACGGATGTAGACGTTGTTCTTGACCTGGCACTCGTGTTCGATCGTGATGAGCAAGACTTTGGTTGGCTTGAACAAGCACTTCTCGGGGCCGGATTCGCGCAGCACAAGCCAAATATTGGTTGGCGCTGGGAGATCAAGATAGAGGGCTTCGTCGTCCTTGTCGACTTCTTAGTGGACGTCACGGATAACAAGGGGCAGGAACTCGCTCTTCCGGGAGCTCATTGCCTTGGCGCCATGAATGTGTCCGGTCCTCAGGTTGTATTCATGGCAACTCAGCACATCCACATAGGCGGACGGCAGGCGCTCGCTGCGGACATTGGCGGCTATCTTGTCGCAAAAGCCTCCGCCGTTGTCATTCGTACCTTGAAGAAGGACCTTTATGACTTCGCATATGTAGTGGTGCATTCGCTGCGAGGCGAGATCGATATCGCATTTGCTGCTGCCAAGGCGAGCGCCAGTTCAAGCAGCTCGATTGCTCTAGGTAACGTCCGTGCCGCGTGCAGGATGTTCGAAGATGTTCGGGGAGACGCCGCCTCTGCCTACGCTACCGCTGCTCACGAGACCAATCCCGTCGAGCCAATCGAGGTGCATGCGCTCGACGCCGTTGTCGCAGTTGGGCAATTTCTTGGTCGATTCGAGATGATCTTGGCAAAGGGCGGGCAATCGACCTGACGTTGGGCTATCGGCAACGAAGGGCGGTCGGGGCCTATCTCTGTGCTTGCCGCACAGTTCACTCCCAGACTATTGATAGGTGCACCCGGCAGACTGTGCACGTCCGCTACAGCGAAACGAGATCCCTTCCCCATGACTTTCCTGACTTCCGCGCGCCGTGGTGCGCCCCTGGCACTCATTGCGGCATCGTCACTGGTGTTGGTCGGCTGCGCCGGCGGCTCCGGCGACGAGAAGAAGAACGAGTCCTCGGCCGACGCCGCTGCCTGCACCGAATACCCATCGGGCGCGGCCAGTGATGATGTCACTGTTACCGGTGACTTGGGCGCTGAAGCGCTGACCGCCGAGTTCACCGCGCCCGTTGAGGCCAAGGAGCTCGAGCGCACCATCGCCAGCGCCGGCGACGGCGAGGTCACCGCGGCGGGCGACACCGTCAATGTGCAGATCACTATTTTCAACGGAACGTCTGGCGAGAGCACCTTCAGCCAGCCGGCGTCGATGCCGGTCGGCGATGACACGATCCTGGAGGCCTTCCTCGCGGGCTTTGAGTGCGTGCCGGTCGGATCGCGTGTTGTCACCGTTGTGCCGTCTGCCAGCCTCTTTGAAGGGGCGGGCAACGAGCAGCTCGGACTCGCCGCAGGTGATCCAGCAGTGATCGTCACCGACGTGATCGACACGGTCGCGCCCGTGACCCCCGTTGAATGGAAAGAGAACCCCGCTGAGGTCGTGTTCAACGGTGAGGAGCCCCCCACGCTCACCCTTCCCGGTGCCCAGCCGCCTGCCGAGCTGCTGCTCGCGGTGCTCGAAGAGGGCGACGGAGCAGTGGTGGGCGACGGCGACAGCGTCACGATCAACTACCAGGGCACCAGCTGGAACACCGGCGAGATCTTCGACCAGAGCTACGGGAAAGAGCCGGCGACGTTCGCCACCACGGGCGTCATCCCCGGCTTCGGCGCCGCGATGGTCGGCCAGAAGGTCGGCTCGAAGCTCGTGGTCTCCATCCCGCCGAAGGATGCATACGGCGAAGAGGGCACCGGCCACGAGCTGGCCGGTCAGACCCTCGTATTCGTGATCGAGATTCTCGACGCCAAGGCTGCAGGCAAGTAGCGTCGCCGTACTCCGCGCCGCACCCTGCCGGCGGCCTCAGCCGACGCGGCCTGTGGACGCGCTCAGTCGTCGTCCTGGCCGAGCGTGCCGAGGTACAGGCCGATGACCTTCGGGTCGTTCAGCAACTCGCGCCCGGTGCCGGTGTAGGCATCGTGGCCCTGGTCTAGAACGTAGCCGCGATCGCAGATCTGCAGGCAGCGGCGTGCGTTCTGCTCGACCATGATGGTGGTCACACCGGCCTTGTTGATCTCCTTGACCCTCAGGAACGCCTCATCCTGGCGCACGGGGGACAGGCCGGCGCTCGGCTCGTCGAGCAGCAGCACGTGCGGCCCCATCATGAGTGCCCGTGACATGGCCACCATCTGCCGCTCGCCGCCGGAGAGAGAGCCCGCTCGTTGGCCAAGGCGCTTTTTCAGCTCGGGAAAGATCTCGGTGACGAACTCCAGGCGTTCCGACAGGCCCTTCGGCTTCTGGAAGATGCCCATCTCCAGGTTTTCTTGAATCGTCAGGGTCGGAAACACATTCTCGGTCTGCGGCACAAAGCCGACCCCTTTGGTGACCAGCTTGTTCGCCTTCAGGTTGGTGATGTCGTCTCCGCGCAGCCTGATCTGGCCTTCGCGAACCTTCACCAGGCCGAAGATCGACTTCAGGAGGGTTGACTTGCCTGCACCGTTCGGGCCGATGATGCCGATGAGTTCACCGTCATACGCCGTCAATGAGCATTTGGTGAGGATGTTGACACCGGGCAGGTAGCCGGCGGTGATGTCGTCGACCTCGACCACGGCAGCCTTGGTAGACACCGCTGCGGGGGCGGATGCCGGCGTCTGGCTAGAGTTCGTCATCGAGAAGCTCCTTCATGGCCTCAACGTTCTCGGTGTCCTCACCGAGATCTTCGTCGTGGTGCTTGCCGAGGTACGCGTCGATCACGGCCTGATTCTGCATGACCTCGTAGGGATCGCCCTCAGCGACCACACGGCCCTCTGCCATGACGACCACCCAGTCGGCGATGTGACGCACCATATGCATGTCATGCTCGACGAACAGCACGCTCATGCCCTCTGACTTGAGGTTCAGGACGTGGTCGAGGAGTGACTGCGTCAGTGCGGGGTTCACACCGGCCATCGGCTCGTCTAGCATCACCAGCGTCGGGTCGCTCATCAGCGCACGAGCCATCTCGAGGAGCTTGCGCTGCCCGCCGGAGAGGCTGGCCGCGTAGTCGTTTTTCTTGGTGTCGAGTTTGAATCTGGTGAGGAGTTCGAGCGCCTTCGCCTCGTTCGCCGTTTCCTGCCCCCGCCAGAGGAAGGGCAGCACAGACTTGACCAGGCTCTCCCCATCCTGTCCCTTTGCGCCGAGCAACATGTTGTCCATGACGGTCAGCAGGCCAAGGGCCTTGGTCAACTGGAAAGTGCGAACCTGACCCATGCGCGCGACCTTGTAGGCCGGCACTCCGCCGAGAGATCGGCCCTCGAAGGTCCAGGTTCCGGTGTCTGGCTTGTCGAAACCGGTGAGCAGGTTGAACAGCGTGGTCTTGCCGGCTCCGTTCGGTCCGATCAGCGCGGTGATGGCCCCGCGGGGTACCTCGAGATGATCGACGTCGACGGCCTTGAGGCCGCCGAAGGAACGACTGACCTTGTCTGCCACCAGGATCGGGTCGCGTTTGGCGCAACCGGGCTCAGCCGCACCGATGTGCAGCCCGGTCGACTTGACCGGCTTGCTGGTGGGCACGATGTTACTTGACAAAGGCCAACTCCTTCTTGTTCCCGAAGATGCCTTGCGGTCTGAACACCACTATCAGCATGATCGCAACGCCGACCAGGATGAACCGTAGCTGTCCGGCCTGGATGCTCGACATGAACGGCAGCCAGCCGGCTTCGACTGCGCGGGCGATGAACCCGGAGAAGAACGACAACAGCACCCAGAAGATCATCGAGCCGATCACCGGGCCGAGGATCGTGGCCGCACCACCCAGCAGCAGGATCGCGTAGATGAAGAACGTCAGCGACGTCTGGTAATTCGACGGCACGACAGCACGCGGCAGCGCGAAGATCATGCCCGCAAGGGTGCCGAAGACACCACCGAGGATCAGGGACTGCATCTTGTATGAATAGACGTTCTTCCCGAGCGCTCGCACGGCATCCTCGTCTTCACGGATGCCCTTGATAACGCGGCCCCACGGGCTTCGCATCAGCTGCCAGGTGAGCAGGCAGGCCAGGATGACGACGGACCAGGCGACGATACGCAGCCACCAGTCGTAGGCGTTGTACTCGAACGGACCGAAGCCGTACGTTCCGTCTGGAATCGGGTTCAGGGCTGCGAATTCGGTTTTGTAGCCGCTCAGGCCATTGGCTGAACCGGTCACCGAGTTGAAGGTGTTGGTGGTGAACAGCAGCCGCACGATCTCCGCCGCCGCGATCGTCACGATCGCCAGATAGTCGGCGCGAAGCCGCAGGGTCGGCACACCGAGAACGATGGCGAAGACGACGGATGCCCCGATACCCACCAGCACGGCGCCCCAGACAGGGAACCCGAAGGTGAGGATCGAGATCGCATACCCGTATGCGCCGAGGGCCATGAAGCCGGCCTGCCCGAAGTTCAGCAGGCCTGTGTAACCGAAGTGAATTGCCAGGCCGAGTGCGGCGAGGGCGTATGCGGCAGTGGTCGGGCTGATCAGCTCGACGGCTGCGTTTCCAAAGATTGCTCCCCAGTCGATCATGTCCCGGCCCTAACCAATTCTCTCTTTACGACCGAGGATGCCCTGCGGTCGGAACAGCAGCACCACGATCAAAACGATGAGTGCGCCGACGTACTTGAGGTCGGACGGCAGCCACAGGGTGGACAACTCCACGAAGAGGCCGACGATGATGGATCCGAGCAGCGCCCCGAAGGCTGTGCCGAGGCCACCGAGCACCACGGCCGCGAACACGAGCAGCAGGATCTGGAAGCCCATGTCCCAGCTGACCCCCGGCCGGAAGTAGGCCCAGAGCACACCGCTCAGGCCGGCCAACGCCGCACCGAGCACCCAAACGATGCGGATGACGCGGTCCACGTCGATTCCACTCGCCGAGGCGAGGCTCGGGTTGTCGGCGACGGCTCGCGTCGCCTTGCCGATGCGGGTGCGCAGCAGGAAGAAGGAGATGGCCAGGAGGACCACGATGCTGATGGCCATGCTGCCGAGGTCGATCAGCGACAGCGAGATCGCGCCCCAATGGAGGTCAGCCAGGCCGGAACCTGGAAGCTGTTCGGTCTGGCCACCATAGAAGAACTGGTAAAGATAGCGCAGCGCCAGCGACAGGCCGATGCTGACGATCATCAAAGGGATCACCCCGACACCTCTTCGCCGGAGTGGCTTCCAGATTCCCGCGTCGAGCCCCCAACCGAGCGCGGCGCTCAGGATAACGGCGATGATGATCGCGAGCCAGATCGGCAGCGCGAAGGTGACAGAGAACGTGAGCGTCATCAGCGCGCCGAAGGTGATCATCTCAGCGTGGGCGAAGTTGCTGAGCCCGGTTGTTCCGTAGATCAGCGAGAGGCCGATGGCGGCGAGGGCGAGCAGCAGGCCGAAGTTGAGCCCGTTCGCAAAGCGGTTGATGAACTGGTCGAAGAAGCTCACGGTCACTCGTTCGCCCTCACCGAGGAAGAAGTTCACCGATTTCGTCTTGGTCAGCCCGAACTCCGCGGTGGTTTCGTTGCCGCCCTCTTCTTTGACGATGACGCCCTTTGGCAGCGAGTCTTCGTCGAGGACGACCTTGTACGTCGCCTTCTCGGGCACGCCGACTCGCCACTTGCCATCGGCATCCGTCTTCACCTCGGCTTCGTAGCCGCCCCCGGTGACCGTGATGAGCACTCCCTCGACGGGTTCGCCACCGAACTGAACGTTGCCGCCGAGGCTATATTCGTACTTGTCGGTGTTGACTTCGTCCGCATGGGCCGGGCTCGGGGACAGCACGGAGAGCATCAGGGCAGCCATCAGGACGCCGAGGAATATCACCAGCGCCCTGGGTGAAAACCTGCGAGCTGTTTCAGTGGATAACACTGCACCTCCATGGTGGCGCCGGCCGGTGGGTAACCGAGCGGGCCTCGGGTCTTCCTGCCAACATCCTTGTCGACAGTACGTGCCGATTATGTCGCATTTGTTTCGCGAACCAATATTTGACACCTGTGATTCTGAACTGAGGAATGCTTCCGGCGCAAACTCGCTTAACATTGAGACACCGGATATGACGCGACGATTCCGGTTCATATTCGAGATTCCTGCACACGTAACCTGCACACGCAAAGGGGAAATATGGATCAGCCAGATCCGTTCGGCTTCACTGGTCTCACCTACGACGACGTCCTGCTGCTTCCCGGTCATACCGATGTGATTCCGAGTGAGGCAGAGACCACATCCCGCCTGACCCGCAGAATTTCGGTGTCAACGCCGCTGCTGTCGAGCGCGATGGATACGGTGACCGAGACCAGGATGGCGATCGGAATGGCTCGTGAAGGCGGTCTCGGTGTGCTGCACCGCAACCTCTCGATCGGTGACCAGGCCGAGCAGGTCGACCTGGTCAAGCGCAGCGAATCCGGCATGATTACCAATCCGGTAACAACTTCGCCAGAGTCCTCTGTGGCGGAGGTCGACGCCCTCTGCGCGCAGTTCCGCGTCAGCGGGTTGCCCGTCATCGATGCCGATGGTGTGCTGGTCGGAATCATCACGAACCGAGACATGCGGTTCGTCTCCGAGACGAAGAAGCACACCACCAAGGTGCGCGAGGTCATGACCACGTCGCCGCTCATCACCGGCCGGGTGGGGATGCCACCGGAAGACGCGGTTGCCATCTTCGCGAAGCACAAGATCGAGAAGCTCCCCCTCACCGACGCGGCGGGCAAACTCACCGGCCTGATCACCGTAAAAGACTTCGACAAGTCGGAGGAATACCCGAACGCGACGAAGGATGCTGCCGGGCGGCTCATGGTCGGTGCCGCCATCGGATTCTTCGGTGACGCCTGGCGGCGTGCCACCACGCTGCTCGACGCCGGTGTCGACGTGCTGGTGGTCGATACTGCCAACGGTGACAGCGTAGGAGTGCTGGATATCATCAGGAAGCTCAAGGGCGACCCTGCCTTTGCCGGTGTCGACGTCATCGGCGGAAACGTGGCGACACGCTCCGGCGCACAGGCGCTCGTCGATGCGGGAGCTGACGCCATCAAGGTCGGTGTCGGACCCGGGTCGATCTGCACGACACGTATTGTCGCCGGCGTTGGCGTGCCACAGGTGACGGCCGTCTACGAGGCGTCGCTTGCCGCCCGTGAAACCGGCATCCCGGTCATCGCCGACGGTGGCCTCCAGTACTCAGGTGACATCGCCAAGGCGCTCGTCGCCGGTGCAGACACCGTCATGCTCGGCTCGTTGCTGGCCGGTTGCGACGAGAGCCCCGGTGAGCTGGTGTTCGTCAACGGCAAACAGTTCAAGACCTACCGCGGAATGGGATCGCTGGGTGCGCTGCAGACCCGCGGCTCGAAGACGTCGTACTCGAAGGACCGTTATTTCCAGTCGGATGTGCCGTCAGACGACAAGCTGATCCCGGAGGGTATCGAGGGCCAGGTTCCGTATCGCGGCCCCCTCTCTGCGGTGGCCTACCAGCTGATTGGCGGCCTGCGGCAGTCGATGTTCTACGTTGGTGCGCGCACCATCGAAGAGCTCAAGCAGAAGGGCAAGTTCGTGCGGATCACTCCAGCCGGGCTGAAGGAGTCACACCCGCACGACGTGCAGATTGTGGTCGAGGCGCCCAACTACCGCCGCTGAGCTTCAATCGGCACTCTCGGGCTTCGATCGGTGTGATGAGACCGCGGCCGCGAGGCGTGAGATCGCTTCGCTGAGCACGTCGGGCGCGCAGCCGAAGTTCAGACGCACGAAACCGCGTCCTTCCCGGCCGAAGTCCGGCCCGGCGATCACGGCGACTTTGGCGCGCTCGAGTGCGACCACGGAGGGGTCGTCGCCCCAGCCGAGTGCGCCCAGGTCGAGCCAGGCAAGGTAGCTCGCGCGCGGCTGGGTGAAGCCGACGCCGGGCAGCTGCACATCGAGGAGCTCGGCGAGCAGGTGGCGGTTGCCTTCAACGGATGCGATCACGCCGTCGAGCCACTCCTCCCCTTCCGTGAACGCGGCGATTCCGGCAATCAGCCCGAACTGGCTCATGCGCCAGGGGACTTCCATCGGCAGTGATTCGATCACCGCGCGCATCCGTTCTGATGCGGTCACCATGACGGCGCATTTCAGGCCGGCCAGGTTCCACGCTTTGCTCGCCGACGTGATGCAGATGGCGGTTTCGGCCGTTTCTGGCGACACGGACAGGTACGGGGTGAACGCGCCGTCTGAATGGGTGAGCGGGGCGTGCACCTCGTCGCTGATGACCGTCACGTTGTACCTGGTGGCGAGTTCTGCCACGGCTGTGAGGTCCTGCACGCTGTGCGGGTGCCCGAGTGGGTTGTGCGGGTTGCACAGCAGATACACGCGTGCGCCGGCCGCGAAGGCCTGCTCGAGTGCCTCGAGGTCGATCGCCCACCCGGCTGACGCGCCGGTTGCATCCGTTGCCTCAGTGTTATTCGTTGCCTCTGGCGGCAGGTGTACCAGCGGTACCTCGATGACGGTCGCACCTGCTTCACGGACGAGTTCGAAGAACGGCGGATAGATCGGCGGGTTGATCACGACGCCATCACCCGGAGTGATCAGGCGGCGAATGGTCTCAACGATGGCGACGCTGACATCGGTGGTGCTGGTGACCTGAGCGGGGTCGACCTGCCAGCCCCAGCGGCGCTCGGCGAACCCCGCGAATGCCTCGCCCATTCCGTTGATGGGCGGCGCGTAGCCGGTGTCTGAGCGATTGATCGCATCGTGCAGCGACCGGGCGATCGGCTCGGCCAGCGGAAAGTCCATTTCGGCGACGAAGAGCGGCAGGACATCGTCGGGGTATGTGCGCCATTTCATGCTGGTGCGCTCGCGGAGCAGGGACAGGGGTTCTGCGGTGACATCCATGCCTTCAGGATGCCGCATTCCACCTCTCTGGTCGATGGAACCGAATGTGGCTGTAAGCTGGTCGGCTCGCCACTCGGCGCGCGACCGGGAGTGCACAACACCCGGGCATGCACATGGCACAGCATAAGCAGTGCAGCGAGGATTCGATCGTGGGCTACATCGACGTCAGCGACGTCTCCTATTCTCTGAACGACGGGCGGATGCTGCTGGGCGGCGTCTCGTTCCGGGTCCCAGAGGGCCAGAAGGCGGCGCTGATCGGGGCGAACGGTGCAGGGAAATCCACACTCATGCGACTCATCCGCGGTGAGATCACACCAGACTCGGGCGTCATCTCCGTCGATGGCGGCCTCGGAATCATGGACCAGTTCGTCGGTCACTTTCAGGGCGAATCGACTGTGCGCGATCTGTTGGTGTCCGTCGCGCCTGCGCGCGTGCAGGGCGCAGCGCGAGACGTCGACCTGGCCGAACTCGCGCTCATGGAGGAAGACACCCTCGTCACCCAGATGGCATACGCGAGCGCGCTCGCCGAGTACGCGGATGCAGGCGGATACGACCAGGAGGTGCTGTGGGACACCTGCTGCATCGCTGCAATCGGCCTCCCATACGACAAGGCCCAGTGGCGGGCGGTGAACACCCTCTCCGGCGGCGAGCAGAAACGGCTCGTGCTTGAAGCCCTGTTCCGCGGCCGGGAACAGGTGCTACTGCTCGACGAACCCGACAACTACCTCGACGTGCCCACAAAACGCTGGCTCGAAGAGACCCTCCGCCAGAGCCAGAAGACCGTGCTGCTCATCTCGCACGATCGCGAACTGCTCGCAGAGGCCGCCAACCGCATCATCACTCTCGAGGTCGGCGCAGTGGGTAACACCACCTGGACCCACGGCTCGAGCTTCACCGGCTATCACGAGGCCCGTCGTGACCGGATGGACCGGCTCGACGAACTGCGGCGGCGCTGGGACGAGGAACATCTGAAGCTTCGCGCCCTGGTCGTGCGGCTGGGGCAGCAGGCGAAGTACAACTCCGACATGGCCTCGCGCTATCGCGCGGCTCAGACCAGGCTCGCCCGTTTCGAAGAAATCGGGCCGCCCGAGGAGCGCCCGAAGGACCAGAACGTGACCATGCGACTGAAGGGAGCGCGGACCGGCCGCCGGGCCGTGGTCTGCACCCGGCTGGAACTCACCGGGTTGATGAAACCCTTCGACGCCGAGATCTGGTTCGGTGAACGGATCGCCGTGCTCGGATCGAACGGATCGGGCAAGTCGCACTTCCTTCGACTGCTGGCCAGGGGCGGAACAGACCCGGACCCGACCATGGGGCACCTCGCATCCGCAGACCAGGTGCTGGTGCCTGTCGAACACAACGGCGTGGCGAAGCTCGGTGCCAGGGTGCAGCCCGGTTGGTTCGCCCAAGCGCATGAACACCCGGAGCTCGTCGGGCGAACGCTGCTGGACATCCTGCATCGTGGCGACGACCACCGTGACGGCATGGCGCGCGAGGCCGCCAGCAGGGCGCTCGACCGCTACGGTCTTGCCGGGGCGAGTGAGCAGGCATTTGAATCGCTCTCCGGCGGCCAGCAGGCGCGCCTGCAGATATTGCTCCTGGAGCTCAGTGGCGCGTCCCTCCTGCTCCTCGACGAGCCGACCGACAACCTCGACCTGGTTTCGGCCGAGGCGCTGGAAGACGGGCTCGCCGGTTACGAGGGCACCGTGATCGCCGTGACGCACGATCGCTGGTTCGCCAGGGGTTTTGACCGGTTCCTCGTCTTCGGATCCGATGGGGAGGTGTACGAATCGAATGACGCCGTCTGGGACGAGCGGCGCGTTGTTCGCGCGGGGAGGGTGGCTCAATCGGCTGCGCCTAGACTGGGCGGGTGAGTATGGAGATTGAAATCGGCCGCTCCAAGCGGGGCCGTCGCGTATATGCCTTCGACGATGTCGCGGTCGTTCCGAGCCGACGAACGCGCGACCCGCAGGACGTCTCCGTCGGCTGGTCAATCGATGCCTACCAGTTCGACATCCCGTTCCTCGCCGCACCGATGGACTCCGTCGTGTCGCCGACCACCGCGATCATGATGGGCAAGCTCGGCGGTCTCGGTGTGCTCGACCTCGAGGGCCTGTGGACCAGGTATGAGAACCCGGAGCCCTTGCTCGCCGAGATCCGTCGCCTTCCAGAAGGCCAGGCGACGGCGCGCATGCAGGAGATCTACTCGGAGCCGATCAAGCCAGAACTCGTCAGCGAGCGCCTCGCCGAGATCCGTGCCGCCGGCGTCACCGTCGCCGGCGCCCTGTCGCCGCAGCGTACGCAGGAACTTTACGAAACCGTCGTCGCGGCCGGCGTCGACCTGTTTGTCATTCGCGGAACCACGGTCTCGGCCGAGCACGTCTCCAAGAACCAGGAACCGCTCAACCTCAAGAAGTTCATCTACGAACTCGATGTCCCCGTGATCGTGGGTGGCGCAGCGACCTACACCGCGGCCCTGCACTTGATGCGCACCGGTGCTGCCGGCGTGCTCGTCGGCTTCGGTGGTGGCGCGGCGTCGACCACGCGTGCGTCCCTCGGCATCCATGCGCCGATGGCGACGGCAGTGGCGGATGTCGCCGGCGCACGTCGCGACTACATGGACGAGTCAGGCGGACGGTACGTTCACGTCATCGCCGACGGCGGCCTCGGCAGCTCAGGCGACATCGTCAAGGCGATCGCGTGCGGTGCAGACGCGGTGATGCTCGGCACAACGCTGGCCAGGGCGACGGATGCCCCAGGCGGCGGCTTTCACTGGGGTGCTGAGGCACACCACGCTCAGCTTCCCCGTGGCAAGCGGGTCGAAGTGGGCACGATCGCGCCGCTCGAGGCCATTCTGTACGGCCCAGCACCGGTCGCAGACGGCACCGCGAACCTGGTCGGTGCGTTGCGCCGGTCGATGGCCACCACCGGTTACTCGGATCTTAAGGAGTTCCAGCGCGTTGAAGTGGTTGTTGCTCCGTACTGAGTGAACTAGCGTCGAGGTAAGCACCACCAGTTCTGATGGGAGTCGGCAAATGGCAACGGTCAAGGCAGCGGTCAAGGCAGCGACAGGCACGTCCTCAGGACGGAAGCCGGTCACCCGATCTTCGAAACTCGGTCCGGAGGAGCGAGCGGAAGCCATCTCCCGGATGAAAGAGAAGGAACTCGACATCCTCGTCGTCGGCGGCGGCATCGTCGGAACCGGCAGCGCAATGGATGCGGTGACTCGCGGCCTGAGCGTCGGAATCCTCGAGGCGCGTGACTGGGCCTCAGGCACGTCGAGCCGGTCGTCGAAGCTGGTGCACGGCGGCATCCGTTACCTGGAACAGCTCGATTTCCGGCTGGTGCGCGAAGCGCTGATCGAGCGCGGGCTGCTGCTCCAGGTGCTCGCCCCCCACCTGGTCAAGCCGGTGCGCTTCCTTTACCCGCTGAAGAAGCGGATCATCGAGCGCGCGTACATCGGCGCTGGAATGTTGCTCTACGACATCTTCTCGTACACCGGCGGGCGGCCCCCAGGAGTGCCCCATCACAGGCACCTGTCGAAGCGCCAGATGCTCCGAGCCATGCCGAGCATGGCCGAGAACGCCCTCGTCGGCGGAATCACCTACTATGACGCCCAGGTGGATGACGCGCGGTACGTCGCCTCGCTGGCTCGCACAGCATCCTTCTACGGTGCCCACGCGGCGAGCCGGGTTCGGGTCGAGGGTTTCATCAAGGTGGGCGAGCGTGTTGTCGGCGTGCAGGCGCACGACCTGCAGACCGGCGAGCGGTTCGAGGTGCGTGCAAAGCAGGTGGTGAATGCCACCGGCGTGTGGACCGACGACACCCAGCGCATGGTGGGGGAGCGTGGCACATTCAAGGTGCGCGCCTCGAAGGGAGTGCACCTGGTTGTGCCCCGCGACCGGTTCCAGGGGTCGACAGGTCTGATCCTCCGCACCGAGAAGAGTGTGCTGTTCGTGATCCCGTGGGGCCGCCACTGGCTGGTGGGCACCACCGACACCGACTGGCACCTCGATAAGGCGCACCCGGCGGCGACCGCGGCCGACATCGACTACATTCTGGAACACGTCAACTCGGTGCTCGCGGTGCCGCTCACCCGCGAGGATGTCGAGGGCGTGTATGCCGGTCTCCGTCCGCTGCTGGCCGGAGAATCCGAGCAGACCTCGAAGCTTTCCCGCGAGCACCTGGTCGGCCATTCCGTTCCAGGACTGGTCGTGATCGCGGGCGGGAAATGGACCACGTACCGGATCATGGCGAAGGATGCCATCGACGCCGCGACCGATGCCCTGGACGGGCGGGTTCCGGAGTCCACCACCCAGAACATCCCGCTGCTCGGGGCCGAGGGGTACCAGGCGGCGTGGAACAAGCGTGGGAAGATCGCGCGGGCGTTCGGCCTGCACACCGCACGGGTTGAGCACCTTCTGAACCGATACGGAACCCTGACTGACGAACTGCTTGACCTGATTCGCGAGGATCCGGCGCTCGCCGAGCCTCTGCCGGGCGCAGACGATTACCTCGGCGCGGAGGTCGTGTACGCGGCGACCCACGAGGGGGCGCTGCACCTCGAAGACGTGCTCGCGCGTCGCACGCGCATCTCGATCGAGGCCTGGGACCGAGGGGTTTCCGCGGCGCCGGTGGCAGCAAGGCTCATGGCAGGGGTGCTCGGCTGGGACACGGAACGCGAAGAACGTGAAGTCGCCTTCTACCTCAAGCGGGTGGCTGCCGAACGCGAATCGCAGGAGCAACCAGACGACGAGTCTGCAGACCGCGTGCGTCTCGAAGCCCCGGATATCGTCGCGACGAAGTAGCGGGCCCATTCACCCAGGAGCCCGTTTCCGAGTTGTAGTGGGCTCCCGTGGTGCTCTACAGCGGGTGGACGTATCGCGCAGAATACTAGTCTGGCCCCACGCCTGACCCGCTCGCCTTTCGCAGTGCAATTTCAATTAGCTCAAGGTCGATGCGAGCATGCTCCGCTCCGATGCTGCCCGAGCGCTCCACGTGCCCCCCACAAATAGCCTCGATGAGTTTCTCGTGGTCGACCAGAGCGCGCAACTCCATTGCGGGCATCCCTTCCTGAGTGCCCCAGAGGTGCGCGGGGGCGGCGAGGCTCACCCGGGACTCAAGACTGAACAGGACCGACTGAAGCGCGGCGTTGTGCGCGGCCTCACCGATGGCGATGTGGAGAAGTTCGTCGGCTTTCTGCGACTGTTGACCAGACTCGGCTGCTCGGTATGCTTCCAGTCGCTCCCGCAGCACCCTCACATCATCGTTGGTTCGGCTGGCAGCAGCAGCGCGCGCGATCGTGCCATGCAGCAAGCTGACCGCCTCGCAGGTGTCACGCATTGACTCCCACCGCGCCGAAAGCGTTCGCTCAACGGACGCGCTCGACGATGCCGCCCATTGCTCACGCACGAAGGAGCCGCCGCCCCGGCCACGCGATGTCTCAAGCAGCCCTTCCTGCACGAGCCGGGCGATCGCAGATCGCACTGTCATCCGTCCCGCTTGCAAAGACGCAGCGAGGTCGCGCTCGGAGGGCAGCCTCGCGCCAGGGAGGTACTCGCCGATTGCGATCGCTGTGATCAGTCGATCCGTGATCTCATCCGCAGCCGAGATGCTCATTCGAGGACCACGCAAGGCGCTCGACGCAGCCTCGGTTTGGAGGCTTGACCGGCTTTTCGACGGATCCGTCGCTGTCATCGTCGATACCTACCTCAATGAGAAAGCTGTAAATGGTCTTGGCTTGAGACCATTTATACGTCATGATATTGCAAGTCAACCGTACGTCGGATGCCGCGAGTTCGGCTTCCACGCATGACCACACGAAGGAGTGCCGGTGTCAACGGTCATCACGAAAGTAGTCCCGTTCGGCGACTATGAGACATGGGTGCGCATCGAGCAACCCGATATGCCCGTGGACGGTGCGCTGCCGTTGATTGTGCTCCACGGCGGACCCGGCATGGCCCACAACTACGTGCGCAACATCGGGGAGCTCGCAAATGCCGGTCGCACCGTGATCCTCTACGACCAGCTCGGCTGCGGCAACAGCACACACCTGCCCGACGCTCCCTCCGAGTTCTGGACCCCGCAACTTTTCGTCGACGAATTCGAGAACCTGGTCGAGCAGCTCGGGCTCACCGCCTACCACCTGCTCGGCCAGTCGTGGGGTGGAATGCTCGGAGCCGAGATAGCCACCAGGCGACCCGCCGCACTCCGCAGCCTCGAGATCTGCAACTCACCGGCATCCATGGAGCTGTGGGCCCACGCAGCGGCTGAGCTGCGGTCGCACCTGCCCGCCGAAGTGCAGCACGCGCTCACGGCCCATGAACAAGCCGGCACTATTACCGATCCTGAGTACATTGCCGCCGCCGAAGTGTTCTACGAGCATCACGTCTGCACGGTCGTGCCGACGCCACAGGACTTCCGGGAGAGCGAAGACCAGATGGAGGCCGAGCCCACCGTTTACCACACCATGAACGGGCCGAATGAGTTCCACGTCGTCGGTACGCTGCGCGACTGGAGCATCATCGACCGGCTCGGCTCCATCGAGGTACCAACCCTCGTGGTCGCCGGAGAGAACGACGAGGCAACCCCCGCTACCTGGCGGCCGTTCGTCGACGGCATTTGGGGCTGCACCAGTTGGGTGTTCCCGGATGCCAGTCACTGCGTTCATCTGGAACGCCCCGGTGAGTTCCGTGCCGTTATCGGCGAATTCCTGGCGCAACACGACTCCCCAGCAGCACACGTCCGAGAACACACCGCACATTGACCCAGAGAAAGCGCACGCCCATGACCGCATCAAGCGAATCGATGGCACTCACCCCTCAGCAACAGTTGGAGGCATACGGCTACAAGCAGGAACTCAAACGATCCATCTCCACGATGGACCTGCTCATCTACGGACTCATCTTCATGGTGCCGATCGCGCCGTGGGCCATCTTCGGGGTGGTGTACAACGCCGCGGGCGGCATGGTGCCGCTGGTCTACCTGATCGGCCTCATCGCCATGATCTTCACGGCACTGGCCTACCAACAGATGGCCAAGTCCATCCCGCTGGCCGGCTCGGTCTTCTCCTACGTCGGTCGTGGTATCCACCCCAGCGTCGGATTCTTTGCCGGCTGGGCGATTCTGCTCGATTACCTGCTCGTTCCCACCCTGCTCTATGTCTTCGCGGCGGAGTCGATGGTCGGCATCTTCCCCGACTCACCGCGCTGGGTGTGGGCGCTGATCTTCGTGGCCATCAACATGGTTATCAACCTGATGGGTGTCAGCTCGATGAAGCTGATCAACCGCGTCTTCCTCACGGTGGAACTGGTCTTCGTGGTGATCTTCGTAATCATCGCGGTTACAGCGCTCACCGGCGAAACGATCCCCGGAGCCGTTTTCTCGATCGACCCGCTCTGGGACGCGAGCAAGGTCACGGGGCCGCTCATCGCAGCCGCTCTCTCGATCGCCGTACTCAGCTTCTTGGGCTTCGACGGTATCGCGACCATGTCTGAGGAGGCCTCCGGCGGACGCAACTCGGCCGGTCGCGCGATGGTGATGTCGCTGTGCATCGTGGCGTTCCTGTTCATCGTGCAGACCTGGCTTGCCAGCGCCCTGGCCGGCGGCCGCGAAGCGTTTGGCGACGACGAGGTCGGGAACGCGTTCTTCACCATCGTGGAGGCCGCTTCAAACAGTGGCTGGATGACAGCGTTCTTCGTGGTGAACGTGCTCGCCGTGGGAATCGCCAACGCCATGGCCGCGCAGGCAGCGACCTCGCGCCTGCTCTTCTCGATGAGCCGCGACCGCCAGCTGCCAAAGTTCCTTCACACCCTCAACAAACGGCAGGTTCCGCAGAACGGGATCATTCTGGTATCGGTGCTCTCGGCGATTCTGGTGCTGTTCTTCGTCGGCCAGATCGACCTCATCTCGTCGTTGGTGAATTTCGGGGCGCTGTTCGGCTTCATGCTGCTGCATCTGGCCGTTATCGTGCACTACATCGTGCGCAAGAAGTCGCGCAACTTCCTGTTGCACCTCGTCGCACCGGCCATCGGGTTTCTCATCATCGGTTACGTGTTGTTGAACGCGAACGTCGAGGCGAAGGTCGGCGGCGTTGTCTGGCTGGTCGTGGGCGCAGCTGTCTTCGTCTACTACAAGATGACCGGCCGCAAAACGGACCTGTCGGGCGAGGGAGACATGCCCGCGAACGAAGTTCCGGCCACGGGCATGCGAGGGGAGCTGTAAACGATGGATCACTTTCTGGATAAGACGCATGGCAAGTTTGGCTTCTCACCGGAGGAGACTCCCGCACTTCGGATTACGCCCGGCACCGGCGAGCTGATTGGTTTTGAAACCAGCGACGAGGTCTACCGGCAGCTACACGAACACGGCGACATAGACAAGCTCACCGTCGGTATCAACCCGATCACCGGGCCGGTCTATGTTGAGGGTGCGGAGCCAGGGGACGCTCTGGCTGTAACGATCCACGAGATTCGCCTGAAAGACTGTGGCTGGTCGGTGAGCCTGCCAGGCACCGGTGCCCTGCAACACGTGATGGGCAGCGAAATCTTCGCCCGTCGTATTCCCATCGACGAGACGGGTGCCCATGTGACGAAACGGCACATCTTCACCCCACGCCCCATGATCGGATGCATCGGCACCGCGCCGGCGGAAGGCGTAAATTCGACGATCATGCCCAGCTATGGGCAGGGCGGAAACATGGACCTCACCGAGTGTCGGCCTGGCTCGACGGTGTATCTGCCCGTCATGGTCGATGGCGCCTACCTGTCGATCGGCGACATCCACGCGATCATGGCAGAGGGCGAGTCATCGTTCGTGGCGATCGAAGCGGAGGGGATCGCCGTGGTAAGCGTCGATCTGGTGAAGAACATGCCGCTGCGGGCGCCGCGGATCGAAACCGACGATGAATGGATTTTCGTGGGCCTCGGCGACCCGGTGCAGGAGAGCATCACCCGCGGTTACGAAGACATGTTCCATTTCCTGGTCGACGATCACGGCTGGGTTGCCGGCGACGCTTACGCGGTAATGAGCGCTATAGCCCATTCGCGTCTCGGAGGTCCGACCGGTTCATCAGAACCCGACCCGTTGCATCCGATGGCTCCGATCGGAGCGGTGACTACCCATCGGCTGCCGAAGAGCGTGCTATAGGTGGGAGCGTCTCTGCACGATGCGAATCGTGGTGTGCCTCAGGCGCAGACAGGGTATTACCCGGGAGTCGGCGGTCGGCTCTGGTGGAAGTCGATTGATCCGGAAACGGATGCGGTTCCTCTCATACTGCTGCACGGCGGGCCGGGTAGCCCCAGCGATTACCTCGAATCGCTCGACGTCCTTGGAGACGAGCGGCGCGTTGTTGTGTACGACCAACTGGGCTGCGGGCGCTCTGACACACCAGATGCCGAGTCATTGTGGCGGGTGGAGACGTTCGTCGACGCCCTTGAGAGCCTCGCGAGCGATTCCGGACTAGAGACATTCCACCTCTTCGGCCATTCATGGGGCGGAATGCTTGCACTTGCCTTCTACGACAAGTGGCCTGAACGGGTGAAGAGTCTGGTCCTTGCCAGCCCACTTGTGAGTGTCCAGGCGTGGTGCGCCGACGCTGCGCGGCTGATTGCGGAGCTCCCGCCCGAACACCAGGCCGCGCTGGCAGGTTCCGCTGACACAGTGGAGTACCAGGCCGCACTTCAGGAATTTTATCGTCGGCATTTTTGCCGTCTCGACCCATGGCCGCCCTCACTACAACGGAGCGTTGACGGGTTGGCTGCCGCCGGTTACGAGACGATGTGGGGTCCGAACGAGTTCACTCAAACCGGAAACCTGCGCGGGGTAGATCTCACTCCGATAGTGCGCTCACTCACCATCCCCAATCTCTGGTTGTGCGGCAGCGACGACGAAGCAACGCCAGAGACGATCCGCGGTTTCTCGCACATGAACTCGTACGGCGACTATGTCGAATTCGCCGGTGGCACCCACAATGTGCACCTGGAGCAACCTCAGGCGTTCGTCGCCACTCTTCGCGAGTTTCTTCGCGCCACAGACTGAATGCCGGGGACACATGCCCGGTGACAAATGAAGGAGGCAACCGCATGACTAAAGAACAGAGCAAGGGCGCGAGTCCGGAGCGAATCGAAGCGAGCAGCGATCGGCTGGAAGACTTCGGTTACAAGCAGGAACTGAACAGGACGATGAGTCTGACGGATGTCGTCGTCTATGGCCTCATTTATATGGTTCCGCTGGCAACGCTTCCCGTCTTCGGTCTCATTTACAATTTCTCCGGCGGAATGCCGGCGTTGGTGTATCTCGTCGCGGCCTTTGCCATGTTCTTCAGCGCGCTGAGCTACAAGGAGATGGCAAAAAGCTTCCCTATCGCCGGGTCGGTGTACTCCTATGTGCGCATCGGACTCAACCGCTTCATGGGCTTCATCGCGGGTTGGGCGATTCTGCTGGACTACCTGCTTCTGCCTGCGCTGCTCTCCGTCTTCGCGGCCGCAGCGATGGTGACCGTTGTCCCGAGTGTCCCCGCGTTCGTCTGGATCATCCTGTTCGTGGTGCTGGCTGCGGCAATCAACCTGCGGGGAATCAACCTCACGGCCGGGGTCAACAAGGTCTTCCTTGCCATTCAACTGGTTGTGCTCGGCGTCTTCGTCGTCGGGGCATTGGTGGCAGTGGCGCAGGGGCGAGCTTCGTTCAGTCTTGACCCGGTTTTCCAGCCGGCCGAGTTCTCCTGGGCGATCGTCTTTGGCGCCATCCCGATCGCAGCACTCAGTTTCATCGGATTCGACGCTATTTCGACCCTCAACGAAGAAGCCAAGGGCGGAGGACGGGCAGTGTCGAAAGCAACAATGATCGTGCTCTTCGCAATCACCGTGATCTTTGTGCTGCAGGTCTATCTCGCTGCCATCTTTGTGCCTACCGGCACGACATTCGCCGCGGGAGACGAGACGAACAATGCGTTCTATGACATCGCCGGAAGTGTCGTCGGTGAATGGTTCAAGGTCGTCATGACGTTGACGTCGGCGTTGATCGCCATCTTCGCAAACTCCATCGCCTCGCAAGCCACGTCGAGCCGCCTTGTCTTCAGCATGGCTCGAGATGGTCAGCTTCCGCGAATCTTCGCGAAGATCAGTCCGCGGCGCCAGGTGCCGGTCAATGCCATGCTGCTCATCGCGGGTCTCTCGCTGGTCATCGGGATCGTCGGTACGGCGGAACAAGAGCTCCTCACCACACTCGTCACGTTCGGCGCCTTGACCGCCTACATCCTGCTGCACGTGGCAGTCATCGCCCACTTCGGAGTGAAACAGCGCAGCGGAAAGAAGTTCGTGCACTGGGTTTCGCCGATCGTCGGCATCGTGGTTCTCGGCTATGCACTCTGGAACGCCAACGACAACGCGAAGATTATCGGTGTTGCCTGGCTGGTGATCGGTGCTGGCATCGCCAGCTTCTGGCACGTCAGGGAGCGTCGTTCGCGTCACCCCGTTGCGGAGCCACGAACTACTCACTGATTCTTGGCGATCGCAGGCTAGGCGGAGGAGCCGGAGGGCGGCTCCGGTAGAATATTTAGACTGCCCCCAATCCCCAGGAGTTTTGCCATGGTTGACGTTCGGCGGGTCAAACTTCCCGGTGTGGGTGTGCTGCATACCTTCGTGACGGATGACGGAGGCAAGCTCGGCGTCATCGCACACCGCTCCGGCCATAGTGACCTGATCACTTTCGCCGACGACGAGGGCGGGCCAGACGCCAACAAGGTTTCGCTTCGCCTGAATGAAGACGAAGCGCACACCCTGGCCGAGTTGCTCGGCGGAACCCAGATCACGGAATCGCTGACCGCGCTCGACCAGATTCCGGGCCTGTCGATCGACTGGTTCACCGTGGACTACGAAGACCACATCGCCGGGCAGCCGCTCGGAAATCCCGCAGAACGGGGGATCGCCGGGCTCACCGTCGTCGCCGTTGTGCGGGGCGAGTCCGCCAACCCGGCGCCCGCACCAGACTTCAAGGTCTTCCCCGGTGACACGCTTGTCGTCGCCGGCTCACCCGAAAAGGTGGCGAAGGCATTCGCGTTCTTCCGGACCGGCGAAGTGAAGGCCAAGCCGGTCGACGCCCCGCCAGGGGGCTAGCCAATGCATCTTGGCGAAGACCTCATCACTCTCGGCGTCCTGCTGGTCGTCGCCTACGTACTCGGACGCCTCGGGAAGTTCATCGGTCTGCCGTCCATCCCGATTTACATGATCGTCGGGCTCCTCGCGAGCCCGTACACCGGCTGGTTCCCGTTGAACTTCGCCGCAGCAGACATCGAATTGATCGCCATCTTCGGCCTCATCCTGCTCCTGTTCAGCCTCGGGCTCGAGTTCGACCAGGAAGAGTTCTTCAACGATGCCGGCAAGCTCATCGTCTCCGGCGGATCCTACGTGCTCATCAATATGGGCCTCGGGTTCGCGTTCGGCATGATGGTGGGCTGGGGGACGAGAGAAGCGCTGGTCATCGCCGGAATGACCGGCACCTCATCGAGCGCGATCATCACCAAGCTGCTCATCGAACTGCGGCGCCTGGCCAACCGGGAGACGCCGATGATCCTGGGTGTCACGGTGGTTGGCGACATCTTCATCGCCATCTACCTGGCGATCGTGTCTGTTGTGCTGAGCGGCAAGACCGAGGTCTGGCCCATTGTGCTGCAGCTGTCGATCGCGTTCATCTTCCTGATCGTCATGTTCTCGCTGGCTCGCTGGGGCGGCAAGGTGGTCTCGCGCCTGGTGCGCACCAAAGACGATGAACTTTTCACCATCCTCTTCTTCGGGCTTGCGGTGCTCTTCGCCGGCATCGGCGAGATCATCGGTGTGACGGATGCCATTGGCGCGTTCCTGATCGGCGTTGTGCTCGGGGCGAGCAGCTACCGCACCAAGGTCGAGCGGGTCGCAGTGCCGCTGCGAGACGTCTTCGCCGCCTTCTTCTTCCTGAACTTCGGTCTGGCGCTCCATGTGACGGAGTTCGGCTCTGTGATCGTCGTGGTGCTGATTGCGGTTGTGATGACGTTTGCGTTGAACGTTGTCTCCGGGATGCTGCTGGCCAGACTGAACCGGATGGGCGTCGTCGAAGGCATCAATACCGCCGCCATCCTGGTCAACAGGGGTGAGTTCACGCTGATTCTGGCCACCCTCTCGGTCGGGGCGGGGCTCGACCACAGACTCCAGCCGTTCGCCGGACTGTACGTGCTCATCATGGCGATCGCCGGACCCCTGTTCGCGTCGAATTCCGAACGGATCGGTGCCGCGCTGCGCGGCACGAAGCGTCGCGGGCAGGGAGCGGCGCTCACGCGCGACGCCATGTTCGACGAGGAGATCGCCCTCGTCGAGGCTGCAACCAGGGATCAGGGCCCAAGGGGCGACGAGCACACCAGGCGCGCAGTCAATCGAGTCGTGGAGTCTCACACAGCGGAGCCGGAAAGGGCGGAATCGGTCAGGGCCGAGCCTGTATCTGCCGAGCCTGTAACTGCGGAGTCTGCACCTGCGAAATCTGCACCGGCGGAGTCTGCAACAGTGGAGTCTGATCCGATGATCGATTTTGTCACCGAGAAACTGAGCGGCGAAGAACGTTCGCCAGAAAACCGCCCAGGGGACTATTCGTGATTCAGATGATGTTGCGCCCGAGATGGGTGCTCGCCCTCCTACTTGCCCTGGGCATCGCGGCCGCCTTCGCCTTGCTGGGGCAGTGGCAACTCGACAGGGCCATCGCGTCTGGCGAGGTCGTGGAGCGCAACACCGAAACGGTGCTCGCACTGGAAGACGTGGCCGATCCGAACGGTGCGGTAAAGCAGGCGGCAACCGGACAAATGGTGAAGGTCAGCGGTCGCTATGTCGTCGGCGACGAGCAGATCATCGCCGGGCGGCTGAACGCCGGTGAGAGCGGTTACTGGGTGGTCAGTCACTTCGTGACGGATGCCGGCGCGAGTATTCCGGTTGCGCGCGGCTGGGTCGCAGACGAAGAGGTCGCCCATACTGCCGCGCAGAAGCTGGCAGAACGCAAGGCGGCGACGGATGCCGATGCGCCCTCTGACAGCGACGAAACGACCGTGACCGCGCGGTTCCTGCCAAGTGAAGCCCCCGCCCTTCCGGATGAAGACGGCGACCCACACTCAATGACCACGGTCTCGGTCGCCGCGTTGATCAACCTCTGGCAGGACTTCGACGGGGAGGATGTCTACGCGGGCTACCTCGTTGACCAGTCAGCGGCATCCGGTCTCGAGAAGATCGACTCGCCGGTTCCCGAGAACGAGGTGAGCCTCAACTGGCTCAACGTGTTCTATGCCCTCGAGTGGGCCGTGTTCGCCGGGTTCGCGATCTTCCTCTGGTACCGGCTGGTGAAAGACGCCGTTGAGAGGGAGCAGGAAGAGGCCGCCATCGCCGCGGCCGAGGCCGTCACCGGGGCTGGCCCCGCGGCCGGGCCGCCGTCTTCCGCCGCGTAAACTGGACGTATGCCTCTTCAACCCAAGCCCGCTGACGTTCCCCGAATTCCCGGCGCGCTCCGGCTCTATCAGGTGGCGTCGATCATCACGGGCGTGATGCTCCTCCTGCTGTGCGCCGAAATGATCGTGAAGTACGCCTTCGGGCACGAACTCGAACTCGCAGGGCCCGGCGGCCTCCTCGCACTGGTGCCCACCGGCACGGTGACCGCGGTCAACCTGAGCACCGGCATCCTGATCGCGCACGGGTGGTTTTACGTGCTCTACCTGTTCGCAGATTTCCGGCTGTGGAGCCTGATGCGCTGGCCGTTCTCGCGTTTTGTGCTCATCGCGCTCGGTGGAATCGTTCCGACCCTTTCCTTCTTCGTTGAGGCGCGGATGGCGAAGAACGTCAGGCGTTTCCTGGCCGATCGTGAAGGGGCCCAGCAGACGGAGACGGCGGAAGCGAGATCATGACTGATGTTCAGCAGAACGGCGCCCAGCAGGCCAGCGCCGAACAGACCAGTGCCCGCCCGGTGCTGGTCGTCGACTTCGGCGCCCAGTATGCCCAGCTGATCGCGCGGCGCGTGCGCGAGGCATCCGTCTACTCGGAGATCGTGCCGTTCTCGGTGACGGCCGCCGAGATCAGGGAGAAGAATCCGCTCGGAATCGTGCTTTCTGGTGGCCCTTCGAGCGTGTATGCGGAGGGCGCGCCCGCATTCGACGCCGAGATTTTCGACCTCGGTGTGCCGGTTCTCGGCATCTGCTACGGCTTCCAGGTGATGGCGACGGCGCTCGGCGGTGAGGTCGCCCACACCGGGGCGCGCGAATACGGCTCGACGCCGGTGAATGTGACGGATGCCGGCAACGTACTTCTGGCCGGCCAGCCGCATGATCAGACCGTGTGGATGAGCCACGGCGACTCGGTGTCCCAGGCGCCGGAGGGTTTCAGCGTTCTCGCGTCGACGGTGTCGACCCCGGTCGCCGCGTTCGCCAACGACGAGCGTCGGCTCTATGGCGTGCAGTGGCACCCGGAGGTCAAGCACTCTGAGCACGGCCAGCAGGTGCTGGAGAACTTCCTGCACCGGGCTGCAGGCATCCCGGCCGACTGGAACAGCGGCAACGTCATCACCGAGCAGGTTGAGCGCATTCGTGCCCAGGTCGGAACCGGCAAGGTGATCTGCGGACTCTCCGGCGGCGTCGACTCCGCCGTCGCTGCCGCGATCGTGCACAAGGCCGTCGGCGACCAGCTGGTCTGCGTGTTCGTCGACCATGGACTGCTGCGGCAAGACGAACGCCGCCAGGTCGAGGAAGACTACGTCAAGGCCACAGGGGTTCGCCTGGTCACCGTCGACGCGCGCGAGCAGTTCCTCGACGCGCTCGCCGGGGTCAGCGACCCGGAGCAGAAGCGCAAGATCATTGGCCGCGAGTTCATCCGTACGTTTGAGAACGCTGCAGAGGCGCTGGTGCTCGAGGCCAAGGCTGAGGGTGGCGAGATGATCAAGTTTTTGGTGCAGGGGACGTTGTATCCGGATGTTGTCGAGTCTGGCGGCGGTTCTGGCACGGCCAACATCAAGAGCCACCACAACGTCGGTGGGTTGCCTGAAGACCTGCAGTTCGATCTCGTCGAGCCGCTGCGCACCCTGTTCAAAGACGAGGTGCGGGCCATCGGCACCGAGCTCGGCCTGCCGCGGGAGATCGTCGGCCGCCAGCCGTTCCCTGGGCCTGGCCTCGGCATCCGGATCGTCGGTGAGGTCAACTGGGAACGCCTCGAGCTGCTGCGTGAAGCGGATGCGATCGTGCGCGCCGAACTGACGGCCGCCGGCCTCGACGACGAGATCTGGCAGTGCCCGGTGGTGCTGCTCGCCGATGTGCGCTCCGTCGGGGTGCAGGGGGATGGCCGTACATACGGTCACCCGATCGTGCTGCGTCCAGTCTCGTCTGAAGACGCCATGACCGCGGACTGGACGCGCCTGCCATACGATCTGCTGGCGAAAATCTCGAACCGCATCACGAACGAGGTCGACGGCGTCAACCGTGTTGTGCTCGACGTCACGTCGAAGCCGCCGGGGACGATCGAGTGGGAGTAGGGGGCGACGAGGAGTGAGTATTCCGCTCCTCTCTCCCGTGCACATCCTGATGAACCAAAAAGGGCCGGCCTCCCGCGGGAGACCGGCCCTTTCACGTGTTCAAGCTATTCGCGCGCTATGGCGAAGATGCGCAGCAGTTCGATGTAGAGCCACACGACCGTGACCATGATGCCGAACGCACCGGTCCAGCCGTACTTACGTGGCGCACGATTGTTCACGCCGCGCTGGATGAAGTCGAAGTCGAGCACCAGTGAGTACGCGGCCATCAGTACGGCGAGAATGCCGATCACGATGCCGAGCTTGATGTTGAACGGCCCGATAGCGAGTTCAGCGCTCCGCATCCCGAATGCACCGTCGGTCGCCCCGAACAGCATCAAGCCGACGTTGACCAGCGAGAACACCAGGTAGCCGACCATCGCGATCAGGAAGATCTTGGTCGCCTTCTTGGAAGCGCGGATCTTGCCGCTCTTGAAGAGGGCGAGGGTCACACCGACAACAACCAGCGTCGCCAAGACTGCCTGCAGGACAACACCTTCCATGCCAGGCATGCTTTCGAACACTTGGGAGATGCCGCCCACAAACAGGCCCTCGAACGCTGCGTAAGTGAGGATCAGACCGGGGGACGGCTCCTTCTTGAATGAGTTGACCAGGCCGAGCACCAGCCCGACCAGCGCGCCCACGATGACCGGTACCAACCCGAGAACAGGGACGGAGACCCAGCCGACGACGGCCGCAAGCACGAGGATCGCGAAGCTGATCCCGGTCTTGCCGATGGTGTCTTCGTAGGTCATGCGGTCCGTGTCTTGCGAGCCGGCGGACGGCGCGTTGTACATGTCCTGCAGTTCGTTCTCGGAGAGCGTCTTTGTCGCAGCGAGCGTGCCGGGGGCACTGAACGCGGCGTTGCGCGAGAAGGCGGGGTTCGAGAGTGCCATGATTTCCTCTGCTAAATCAGCTGGGGACAGCAGCACCGATGATCGGTGCTGCTGTTAATCTACCGGAGAGTTCCCCCGCTTTGGCTGGGGATCCGCCCAGCGCGTAGCCGGAACCGGACGATGGCCAGCCACCTGGCCACCCACGCCGCCACGACGGTCACCACAACCCCGGCAACAATCCCGACCCAGTTCTGCCCGTAGTTGCTCAGCGCGCCATGGAGCACCCAACTGGCCGCAATCGGCAGCACGAGCGCCAGGTACGGCAACAGCGGTCGGTGCCGAACGAGCAGCCAGCCAGCCAGCAGTACCGCAAAGACCCCCAGGAAATCCGGGCCGGTGAGCAGAGCGAGCCCCGCGACCATGCACGGAATAGCGACGACGAGGCGACGCCAGAGCGCTCCAGGCATGACCAGCCATCCGAGCAGTTGCACCAGCGGTCCGATCAGCAGGAACCAGAGGGTGAAGGAGCTGGCGAGCAGGGTAGCCGCGATGCCGAGCACGATCAGGCCGAGTCCGATGGCGTAACGAGTTCGATATCCGCCCCACGACAGGCGCCGCAGGGCGGCGGGTTCAGTCCAGGTCACCCACCGATTCTCGCAGTCCCGGCTACCCTTGGGGAATGGCCAATCGTGACCGACAGTATCCGTTAGTCATCGGTCATCGCGGCGCAAGCGGATATCGCCCAGAGCACACCAGGTCTGCCTATGAGCTGGCTTTCGCGCTCGGCGCGGACGCCGTCGAACCCGACATCGTCTCGACCAGCGACGGCGTGCTGGTGTTGCGCCACGAGAACGAGATCTCTGGCACGACGGATGTCTCGGCGCGCGCCGAGTTCGCACACCTGCGAACCACAAAACTCATCGACGGTGTGCAACTGACTGGCTGGTTCACCGAGGACTTCACCTGGGACGAACTTGCGACGTTGCGGGCGCGGGAGCGGATCCCAGCCATACGGTCATCGAGTGCATCGTTCGATGACCGCTATCCGGTGCTGCGGCTTGCGGATCTCTTCGGCATCATCGACGAAGCCGCGGACGGCTCCGGACGTCGGCTCGGTATGGTCGCCGAGATCAAGCACGCGACCTATTTCGAGTCGATCGGGCTGCCGCTCGACGAACTGTTTGCAGCGGAGGTGAGGGCTGCAGGGTGGAACGAAGACGAGGATCTGCTCACGATCGAGGCGTTCGAGCAGAGTGTGCTGCACAAGGTCAGGGCGCGTGGAATCAACGGCAAGCTGGTCTACCTGTTGGAGGCGAAAGGCGCGCCGTTCGACGAGGTCGCCAGGCTCGGGGCGCAGGCCCGGCCATATGCCGACCAACTGACAGTGACCGGTTTGAACGGCCTCGACGACGCGCTCGACGGCATCAGCGTGCACAAGTCGCTGATATTCGAAACGGATGCTGCGGGTCACGTTCTCGGCCCATCCGGTCTCGTCGGCAACGCCCACGATGCGGGACTCGAAGCGTATTGCTGGACCCTGCGCCCAGAGAACCAGTTTCTCGCCAAGACCTTCCGTCGGGGTAAAGCCAAGGCAGAGTACGGTCATTGGCAGGAAGAGTTCCAGGCGATCCTGGCCACGGGAATCGACGGGGTGTTCGCAGATCACCCAGACCTGGCGGTCTTGGCGCGCGAAGAACTCCACGCTCCGGGCGACGTCGCTGAATAGCTGTCTTCAATCCTGGGAGCGGCGAGCCTGCTCGGCCTCGTTGTAGACCGCCCAGGCATCCGCCACCGGGCCGACGTGACCGAGCTTGTCGGGGTTGAGTACCGTGCGGATCGTTTGGATGCGACCGTCCAGCACGTCGAGCGACCAGGTGTTGAGCACCAAGCCGCCCCGATCGCGGAAGATCGCGCCAGGCTGGCCGTTCACCTCGTGAGGCTCGAACGTTCCGCCGATCTTGAAGAACCAGGGCAGGCCGGCGCCGAGAACCCGCGCTACCTTGACTGCGCCGACAACGGCTCCCTTGCCCCACTGCGGGGTCTTGCCGCCGCCGTCGCCGACCATCTGAACGTCGGCGGCGAGGAGTTCCTGGAGGCCATCGACATTGCCCTCTTTGAGCGCATCGAAGAACCGCGCTGCCAGTTCATTCCGGTCTCTGCGGTCCGCGTCGAACCTCGGGCGTCCCTCATCCATATGGCGCCGGGCGCGCGCAGCGAGTTGCCGGCACGCCGCCTCTGAGCGGCCCACCGTCGATGCGATCTCGGTGAAGTCGAATGCGAACACCTCGCGAAGCACAAACACCGCCCGTTCCAGCGGACTGAGCCGCTCGAGTAGCAACAGTGCGGCCATCGAGACGGAGTCGGCCAGCTCTGCCGATCGCTCCGGGTCGCTGTATGGGTCGGTGACGAGCGGCTCGGGGAACCATTGCCCCACGTAGTGCTCGCGGCGAACGCGGGCCGAGCGCAGCACGTCAATCGAGACCCTGGTCACCACGGCCGAGAGAAATGCCTTGACCGACCGGGGCGTGGTGCCGGACGCCTCGTAGCGCATCCAGGACTCCTGGACCGCGTCTTCCGCCTCGCTCACGCTGCCGAGTATGCGGTAGGCGATCGCGAACAAGAGTGGTCGCAGGTCCTGGAATTCCTCGATCTTGGTCATGACAGCTCTTCCTTGAAGCGCAGCTCTTCTTTGAAGCCCTGGCGCCACGAGGGGTAACGCAGCTGCCAGCCGAGTTCGCGTTTGGCCTTCGCGTTGGAGAAGCCGCGCCCCGCGGTCATCACCGTCACAGCGACGTCGCCGGCAAGCGGTCGCGCCAGCCAGGTGGGAATGCGCATCGGCGGCTTCGCTCCGGCGCATGCGGCCAGGTATGGCAGCCACTCGCTTGCCGGGGCCGGTTCGTCGTCGACGATGTTGAACGTGCCTGTGGCCTGCTGCTCTACGGCGAGGACCGTGGCGCTCGCAGCATCGTCGAGATGCACCCATGAGGTATGGCCGGCACCGTTCCCAACGATCGGGAACTGCCGTTTGCGCACGGGGGCGACCAGGTCGTCTGTGGCGCCCGGTCCGTAGAGCCAGCCGTATCGCAGAACTGCGCCATCGGCATCCTGAACCACCTTCTCAAGGTAGCGGATAGCGTCCATCCCCGGCTGGGCCACCGTCCCCCTCATTGGGTCGAGCGGGTCCTCCTCGGTCTTCACCCAGCCACCCTGACGGATGCCGTTCCAGCTGGCGTAGCTCTGCGCGACGAAGTGGGGCACGCCGGTCGCCTCTGCGGCGGCCAGCAAGTGGTCGGTCCCCTCAATGCGCAGTCGGTTGGTGACGGCGAACCAACGGTCCATGTGCTTCATGTCCGGTTTGCCGGCGATGGCCGTCATTTGGTTCACGATCGTGTCTGGCCGGGCAGCGGCCACGGCTTCGCCAACGGATGCCGCATCCAGGCCGTCCATCACGACCGCTTCGGCGCCCAGCCGTTCCAGTAGCGCCACCTTGTCCTGACGTGTCGTCGTCGCCGTCACGTGATGGCCCCTGGCAACCAGCTGTGGCACCAGCCGCCGACCAACGGCTCCTGTGCCGCCTGCCACGAATACCCGCATGTCCGTCACCTTTCTGAATCAGGGTCGGTCCCTGACGGCCATTGCCGCTATATCCATTGCCGCTATATCTGGGACGAAACAGCCCGGCAGTTTGTGACATAGCAGGTTCGTAGCCGCCTCATAGGTTTCTTTTTAGTTGGTCCCAGATGCTGAGTGACATTCCAGATCATTGACCGAAGGAGGCACTCATGAGAAGGATCCCTGACCCTCAATTCACGCCGGAAGGCCCGGCCTACGAAGGCCGGCTTCTTGACCGAGCCGACGAGGAGGTCGTCGATCAGGGTGCCGCATTCGATATCAGGACTCTCGTCAGCAGGCGAACGGTTCTCAGCCTGTTCGGCTTCGGTGTGGGCGCTGCTGCTCTGGCTGCGTGCTCAACCGGGACCGCGGGCAGCACTGCCGCTGGATCGACTGCAACGGCCACCAGTACTCCCTCGAGCGAGATCCCCGATGAGACAGCCGGCCCGTATCCGGGTGACGGATCGAACGGCGTCGACGTGCTCGAGCAGTCGGGTATCGTCCGCAGCGACATCCGTTCCAGCATCGGCGGCGGTGCGACCGCTACAGCCACGCCAATGGCACTCACGCTGACCATCCTCGACATCGCTGAAAACGACGCACCGTTCAAGGACGTCGCTGTGTATGTCTGGCACTGCGATAGCGCCGGCGGCTATTCGATGTACTCCGAAGGCATCGAGAATGAGACTTATCTTCGTGGTGTGCAGGTCGCAGACAGCGATGGTCAGGTGTCGTACACCTCGATCTTCCCTGCCTGCTATACGGGCCGCTGGCCCCACATCCACTTCGAGGTCTATCCATCGGTCGACGACATCACCGACTTCACGAAGGCGATCGCCACCTCGCAGGTGGCGTTGCCGCAGGCTACGTGCGACGCCGTTTACGCTTTGGCCGGTTACGAGGGGTCTGCGGCGAACCTGTCTCAGGTGAGTCTCGGCTCCGACAATGTCTTCGGCGATGACAGTGGGGCCCAGCAGCTCGCCACCGTGACTGGCGACGCGACTTCTGGGTACCATGCAGCACTCACGGTTCGAGTCGACACGCGCACCACTCCCGCCGTGGGCTCGGCGCCTGATGACGGTGGCCAGGGCGGGACCCCTCCGTCTGACGGTTCAGGCGGCACCCCGTCTGATTGATCCGCCCGCGACGTTCCTGTCCGATAGCAGCCGACCGCCTACACTGCCTCACTCGCCAAAAAGGCCCATCGTTCGGCTATTTGGAGTGTCGGTGGTGTGCTGTTGACTGTGGTCATGGACGAAGACGATCTGGAAGTGCAGGGTCCGTGGGGGTGTCATCCGGAGTGGGGTGATGCGCCTCCGGATGCCGGTGATCTTGATGATCTGGCGTCGTTGGCGTACCCGTCAGCGCAGTTGCCGGATGGGTACGCTGACCGGCTCCGCGTGTTCGTCGACGACGTGGTAGTCGAGTGGGTGGAGACCGCTATTCGCTCTGCTGCCCTGGCGAAGAAGATCGACCGGGCCAGGGTCTGGTCTGAGACTTCTGACGTGTTCGTCGCCCCGAACGCCCCGCTGACAGACTCCGAACGCTTCGCGTGGCGGGTGAGAGTGTTCACGACCGAGCTGGCCGTGCAGTTGAACATGTCAGAGACCGCCGCGGCGAAACGCATCGCGGAGAGCCGGATGCTGGTGCATGAGTTGCCTCGCACGCTGGAGGCGTTGAGGTTGGGGTTGATCTCGTACTCGCACGCGCAGATCATCATCGACCAGGCCGGCACCCTCCCCGAAGAGGCCAGGGCCGGGTTCGAAGACGTCGTGTTGGAGGTTGCGTATCGGATGCCCGCCGGCCGATTCCGTCATGCGGCGGTCAAGGCCAGGGAACGCCTCCACCCCGACTCCATCAAGGAACGGGCGAAGAAAGCGGCCGCCGAGCGCCGGTTCGTGCTCGAACCCGTTCTGGACGGGATGGCGTGGTTGCACCAGTACCTGCCCGTCACGGACGCGCAAGCGATCTTCCGCCGGGTCACGGGCATCGCAACGAGCATGCAGTACCCGGGTGAGGCCCGCACGTTGACCCAGTTGCGCTCGGATGTTGCCGCCGCCCTGCTGATGGACGGCATCCCAGAGAACGAGCTGATGGACGGCGCGTACCGGCACGCCGGTCGGAAGCACAAGAAGGGCAAGACCGGTACTCGTGCTGTCGTGCCGGACTGGGGTATCCGCCCGACGGTGTTCGTGACCGTCCCGGTGTTCACGCTGATGGGCCAGAGCGATGAGCCCGGGCAATTGGAGGGGTATGGTCCCATCGACCCAGACACTGCCAGGGGTCTCGCGGCGAAGGCGCCGTGGTTCACCCGGATCCTCACAAACCCCGAGACCGGGATCGTTCTCTCCTTCGGCAAAGACAGGTACCGGCCCCCGAAAGACCTCCGCGACTGGCTCACGTTGCGAGATGGCACCTGCCGGTATCCCGGCTGCGGCCGACCCGCGTCGGAGACCGACATCGATCACACGAGGGATGCGCAGTTCGGCGGGCCGACCGACGAATCCAACCTCTCAAATCTCTGCCGCCCGCACCATCTGCTGAAACACCTCACCGCATGGAAGCTGACCCAGAAAACGGGCAGCATCCTCGAATGGACATCCCCGACAACCCGCCCTTCTAGTTCGCCCTTCTGAACAAACACCACCGAGTAGTTCGCGGACGGCCAGGTTGAGGCTGCCGTAATCAGTGACACCGAATCCCGCTCACTCGCGATCGAAGTCATTGTGTATAGTGTGTGTATGGCCAGGTTGAACGTGCACGTGCCCGACGAACTGGCCAAGCGCGCCAGGCAAAATGGGCTGAATGTCTCAGCGTTGACGCAGCGCGCGATCACCGCGGAACTAGAGCGCCACGCCGTTGACGCGTGGCTGGATGCGCTGCCAGTGACCGGTCAGGGAACTTCCCATGAGAACGCCCTGCAGGCGCTCGACGCAGCGCGGGATGAGTTCGGAGAAGATGACCGCGGGGCCACACAGCCGAGCGGCGCTCATGCCTGATGTCGTCATCGTTGACGCTTCGGTGCTCGTAGACCTCCTTGCTGACACCAGCTACGCAGCGGCCGCCGCCGCCCGCCTCAGAGGTATGGAGCTTCATGCACCAGCCCATTGCGAGGCCGAAGTGCTCTCTGCCCTCGGCCGGTTGAATCTAGCCGGAGCCCTTTCCGATGACGCGGTCGACGTTGCGCTGAAGCGGCTGTCGACCCTTCCGCTGAAACGCCACCTGCTGCACGACCTACTTGCCGGTGCCTGGGAGCATCGCGCCAGCATCCGTCTGGTCGACGCGTTGTACGTGAGCCTCGCGATTCGGCTGGACGCACCCCTGGTCACGACGGACCATCGCCTTGCTCGTGCGTGGCCGGGAGCTGAGGCCATCGGCCCTGTCGGCGGCACGGCTTACAATTGATAGCGATATGACGACCCTCTTCGACTCGGACGACAACACGCAGGCACGGTCCTCCGGGGCACCCATCGTCGTGCGCGAAAAAGGCCGTGAGGTCCGGGATGACAACCAGCGTGATATCGGCCAACGCGATGACCAGCACGGCGGTGACCAGCGCGGGAGCGAAGACCCCCGCGACTTTCTACGCGACGGACTGAACCCCCAGCAGTTGGAGGCGGTCGACTACCGCGGCGAGGCGCTGCTCATCGTCGCCGGCGCCGGCTCAGGCAAGACCAGCGTCCTCACCCGCCGCATCGCCGGCCTCCTTGAGAGTCGTGAGGCCTGGCCGAGCCAGATCCTCGCAATCACCTTCACCAACAAGGCCGCGGCCGAGATGCGCGAACGCGTCGTCTCCCTCGTCGGTGAAGCAGCCAGGGGCATGTGGATCTCCACCTTCCACTCCGCCTGCGTCCGCATCCTCCGTAACGAAGCTGAGAAGGCCGGACTCACCAGCACGTTCAGCATCTACGACTCGTCCGACACCCGCATCACCCTCAAACGCATCATCAAGGCACTCGACGCCGACACCCTCGGCTTCACGCCAGCCAGCGCATCGGCCAAGATCTCCAAGCTCAAGAACGAGCTGGCGGATGTCGACTCTTACGCTCGCAACGCCAATATGAACGACCCGCAAGAGGTCATGTTCGTCGAGATCTTCCGGCAATACTCACAGCGGCTCCGAGCCGCCAGCGCCCTCGACTTCGACGATCTCATCGGCGAGACCGTCTACCTCTTCCGCGCGTTCCCGCGGGTGGCCGCGCTTTATCGGCGCCGGTTCCGGCACATCCTGGTCGACGAATACCAGGACACCAACCACGCCCAGTACTCGCTCGTGCGCGAACTGACCAGACCGGTTGAATCAGAACTGGTCGACGAACTCGAAGCGCAGGGCCTTCACGTTCGCAACCTGCAGAACGATGCCGGCGTCATCCCCGGTGCCTCACTCACCGTCGTCGGCGATTCCGACCAGTCGATCTACGCGTTCCGCGGCGCAGACATCCGCAACATCAGCGAATTCGAGCGCGACTTCCCCGGAGCGAAGGTCGTGCTTCTCGAGCAGAACTACCGGTCGACGCAGAACATCCTGTCTGCAGCGAACGCCGTCATCGGCAACAACTTCGATCGTAAAGACAAGAAACTGTGGACGGCGGGCGGCGACGGTGAGAAGATCGTCGGCTTCACCGGATACTCCGGCCATGATGAGGCCCAGTTCGTCGCAGACGAGATCGAAGTGCTGCACCAAGCCGGAACCGCTTACCGCGATATCGCCGTCTTTTACCGCACCAACGCCCAGACCAGGGCGCTGGAAGAGATCCTCGTGCGGGCAGCCGTCCCCTACCGCGTCGTCGGCGGCACCAAGTTCTACGAACGCGCCGAGATCAAGGATGCCCTCGCCTACCTCATCGCCGTCGCCAACCCGCAAGACGAGCTGGCCCTCCGCCGCATCCTGAACACACCCAAGCGAGGAATCGGCCCTGCCACGGAAACCCAACTGGGCAGCTTTGCCGAAGCAAACGGCATCAGCTACCGGCAGGCCATGCGGGATGCGGCATCGCTCGGACTCGGACCGAAGGTGACCGGTGCCATCCTGCAACTGGCCGGTGTCCTCGACGAGGCGGCTCAGAAGCTCGACCCGGAGAACCCAGCCGGAGTCTCCAACGTCTCCGACATCCTGGTGTTCCTGCTCGAGAGGAGCGCCCTGCTGTCGACCCTCCGTAACAGTCGCGACCCGCAAGACGAAGCACGCGCGGAGAACATCGAAGAGCTCGTTGCGCAGACCAAAGACTTCAACCGCGAGAACCCGGATGGCGGGCTCGTCGACTTCCTCACCCAGGTCTCACTGGTCGCCGCCGCAGACGACCTTGATGACGCATCGGGAACCGTCTCGCTGATGACGCTCCACACCGCGAAGGGACTCGAGTATGAGGCTGTGTTCCTCACCGGGGTCGAGGAGGGGCTGTTGCCGCACCAGATGTCGGCCCACGAGCCCGGCGGTCCGGCAGAGGAGCGGCGGCTGTTCTACGTCGGCATCACCCGGGCCCGCCAGCGCCTCTACCTCTCCCTCGCCATGACCCGCGCCCAGTTCGGCGATGTCAATGTGGCGATGCCGAGCCGATACCTGCAAGAGATCCCGGCCGAGCTGATCGACTGGAAGCAGTCCCCAGGCATGGCCAACTCCCGCGGCGGCACCCAGCCGCGTGCCCTCAATGCCAGGCGCGACGGCTACGGCGGTGGATTCAACCGCGGCGGCGGAACGCAGGGCGGCCTCCCGCCGGCGCCGAAGCCGAAGACCGAGTGGGCGAACCGGGTCACCGCGCAGGTGCGCGACAACGGCGACCTCACGCTGGAAGCCGGCGACCGCATCCGTCACCTTGATTTCGGTGAAGGCCGGGTGAACCAGGTCACCGGCGAAGGCACCAAGCGGATTGCCCACGTGCAGTTCGACACAGCGGGCGCAAAGAAACTCCTGATCAAGATCGCGCCCATCGAGAAGGTCTGACCGTGGCCGGGCGGCAGGATGACGGCGTCGAGAACCTGGGCAAACCGGAGACCCTGCGCGAGCGGCTGACGTCGCTGGTGGCCCTCGACTTCGAGGTCGCGACCAGGGCAGCAGTTGCCGTCGGCGCGCCACTGATCGTGTTGCTCGCGATCGGCAGGGTCGACTGGGTCGCCTACGCGACCTTCGGAGCGATGACCGCGCTCTACGGCCGGAGCGAGCCGTATCGGGTGCGGCTGCGCACCGTGTCGGTCGGGGGCCTCGGGATGCTGGTGGCGATCGCACTGGGCATCGTCATGTCGGTGACCGGCGCGAGCCTCCTGGTGGTGACCGCCGGGCTGATCGCCGTGATCGTGGCTGGGATCCTGCTCGCCTCGATCGTCGGACTCTTTCCGAGCACGCCGATCTTCTTCGTGTTCGCCTACCTGGTGTGCTCGCAATCGCCGACGCCGGCAGATGAGGCGTGGCTCCGCCTGCTGGTGGGTGTGATCGCCGCCATGTTCGCCTGGGTGCTCACCATGTCTGGGTGGCTGCTTCGACGGGTGGCAGGGACAAAGCGCGCGGAGTTGTTCAAGAAACTGCCGCGGCGCTCGAGTGTGCGCCGAGCGGCGTGGCGAGACAGCAGGGTCTGGCTGGCCATCGCGCAGAACATCGTCGGTGTTCTCATCGCCGGAGGGCTGGCCATGCTGGTCGGTATCGGGCATCCGTACTGGGCTGTCGTGAGCGTGGTCGCGGTTATCCCTCCGCCCGGCGCTGCGCACTCGACGTCGCGTGCCGTGCATCGAATCATTGGCACCGCTCTCGGTGTCATTGTGACGGCGATGATCTTGCTGCCAGGGCCACCGCTCGGTGTGCTGATCGCCGTGATCATCGTCGGTCAGTTCGGTGCGGAGATTCTGGTCGGCCGCCACTATGGCGCAGCATTATTGTTCATCACGCCGCTGGCGCTCACGGTCTCTCATCTTGCTACGCCGGTGCCGGTCTCCGATCTGCTTGTCGACCGGGCGGTCGAAACGGCGCTCGGTGGAGGTATCGCCATAGTTCTCGTTCTGTTTGCCCGCCTTGTTGCGCATCGACTGCGTGCTGACCACCAGTCTGCGAGCTGAATCGACTGCCTCCGGTGTGGTTCAGCGCGCGGGGCCGCTCGGTAGTGAGTCCGCGTGCGACCGGCGTCGCCGAATCGCCCTCGCGACGACGAGCGCCAAACCGATGAGCAGCGCTGCGAGCCCGATCCACAGGACGCCCGACAGCGCGAAGCCCGTGAGCGGCAGCGACCCGGCGAAGAAGTTCGTCACGAGCACGGTCGAGGGAACGCCAGCGAGGATCACGTTCGCCGCGCTCCGGTCGACGGTCGTGGCCTCGAAGCCGGTCGCCTCGACCGCGACCCGCAGCGGATCGTGCGCCGCAACCTCGCTCGTGGTGCAGTCGGCGCGATGCAGCACCTCGAGCGCGATCGACTCGCCACCGCGGAGCTCGTACTCCTCGTCGGCGAAGTCGTTCAGCGGGATGTCCACCGGTCCGGCGTCGGTCGGGAACGTGCAGTGCGTCTCGAAGCCGAATTGGAGGCCTGCGATGTCACTGCCGCGAGCATCCTTCTGCACCGACAGTTCACCGAGGTTGTAGATCGCCTCGAGCACAAGCACGAACTCTCCGCCGAGCGCGACGGTGATTGGTGCCGGAGCGATGAGCTGACTCGCGAGCCCGTACGGCTCCTGGGCGCCGCAGGTCGCGCCGACCGGCACGGCGACGGTCGCGGTGAAGAATCCCGCAGCGTCGAGGTCGACCTTTCCGTTGTCCGGAAGCTCGATCCGTTCGCCGTCAGAGGGCCAGCGGCAGTCGAGGTCGGGGACGTATGTGACATCCATACCGTAGGTGTCTGCACCGGCGCCGCTCACGACCTGCTCGACGCTCACCACATCGACGTCGAACGTGTTGGTGAACGACATGGCAGCGGGAGCCTGGGTGAGCGTTGCCGACTGCTCGAGGCTCGGGCTGACCGAGGTTGCGTGTTCGTCGTGCGTCTCGGAGATCGTGCACACGGTGTTCACGGGGACCACGAGACCCTGGGCGGCGTTCGGCGCGAGCTCGAAGGCGATCGGCGTCGTCGCACTGGGGGTCAGCGGGAGAGAGTTGAACTGGCAGTCGGCGTCGTAGAGGAAGGCGGCGTCCGCGTGGGAGGCCTCATCGTTGCCGCCGATGAGCGCGGTCACGGTGAGCGTCGCCACATCGAACACATTGGTGATCGCGAGCGTCGCGCCATCGGACTCGACGGTCGTCGCAGGCGGATTCGTGCCCCACTCGGTCGCGCCGCCCGTGACGGTCTCCACGGCGGCACACTGAGCGCCGACCGGCAGGGACGCGAGCTGCGCCGACGCGGAGTCGGGCAGCAGGGTGCCGTCGGGCGCGAAGTGCAGCGTCACCTTGCCGCCAGGGCCATGCAGCGGGTCGTCGTCGAGCTTGCAGGTCACCAGGGCCTCGAGAGGCACATTCGCGAAGGATGCCCCGGCGCCCGTATTGGAGACCGTGACGTCGAGCGCCGCGAGCGCGAACGCGATGTCGATCTCGACCACCGACGGACCGAGCAGCGCGTCGTTGATCGTGACTCGCAGCGTCGCGGCATCCACCACCGTGGTCGGGTCAGCGTGCACCGCTGTCATGGTTGGCACGCCGCCCGCGTCGTCGCCGATGCGCACGTCACACTGAGCGCCGACCGGCATCGCCTCGGAGGCAGCGATGCCACCGGCATGTCCAGGGCTGAACGTCCAGGCGCCATCCGGGGCGGGGTCGAACGCGATGCCGTCGAACTCGCACGCCTCGACGTGGATGATCGCGCCGTCGGAGTACTGCGCGCCCGGGCCGCTGTTGGTGACGTCGAGGTAGAGCGGAGCCGCCTCGAAGGTGTTGGTGACGGTGGCACTCGCGAAGCCGGTCTCGGGGATGACGACGGCAGCCGGTCCGACGACCGGGGTTGGATCCGCGCTCGTCACCGAGGTCACGGTCGTCGCGCCACCATCGGCAGTCTCGGTGACGGTGCACGTCGAACCGACGTCGGGCGTGTAGCTGCGCCATCCACCCTCGGGTCCGGTGCTGAACTCGTCGGCCGTACTATCGGTGCACGAGACTTGCACTGTGTACCCGCTGTTGGCCCAGTGCGAGCCCTCGCCCGCGCGGCCGACCTGCACGTGGAATGCGCCGGGCTGGAACGTGTTGGTCACCGTCGCGCTGGAGTTGCTTGAATCGACGCGGATCGTGCGCGAGGGCGTGTAGGTGACGACCCGCGCGTCTCCCTGGTCCGTCTCAGTGACGGTGCAGTCGGACCCAAACGGGATGCCCGACAGCGCCGCCGATGCACCCACAGCGATCGAGAAGTCGGACGGGGAGAAGCTCACGGGCTGTCCTCCGAGCGTGCACGTCACGGACCCCTGGTACACCGTTGCGGGCGGGGGAGTGCCGTCGCCGTCGGCTGCTTTGGCGATGGTGAGCGAACCGGTGACGAAGTGGTTGATGACCGCGAGGGATGACCCGGTCGCCGCGATGAGTGTCTCGCCCGGCAGCGGCTCTGGCGCTCCGCCGTCGGCGGAGTACTCGACCGACGTTGCGCCGCCCGTCACGGTCTCACGGATCGCGCACGCGGCGCCGACCGGCAAGCCGCCGATCGTGTCGGTCCAGCCCGCGCCCCAGGTGTCCGCACCCGGCACCGTGAACCGGCCGCTGTCCGGCACGGCGAGTGGGTGCCCGGCGACCCGGCACTCGACCTGCGCCTGCAGGTCGCCGAGCGTAATGGCCGTGCCGGGAACTGGGTCGCCGGATTCGTCGACGATCGCCGACGTGAGGCCGAGTTCCAGGTCGCCGGCGGCGAAGACGTTGTCCATCGTCACGGACTTCGAGGAGTCACCGAGGGTGAAAGCCTGCTCGGGAGCCGGTGTGGACGCGCCGCCGGTGCCGGTCTCGGTGACGGTGCAGTGCGCACCCTGCTGCACGTCGCTGAAGGTGTGCGCCTGGTCGGCCTTGAGCGAGAGTGTGTCCTCGAGCACCGTCTGTCCACCGAGGGCGCACTGCACCGCGATGTCGAACGGTGCTGCCGCGTAGCCCGCTGCCGGGCCGGACGCCGTCGCCGTGATTGTGAGTTCGGTCGCGCGCTCGACGATCGGGATGAGCAGCACGAAGCCACTGCCGAAGATCCCGCTCGGCGCCTTCGTGCCGCTCTTCACGCGCGAACTCGCGAGGTACGTTCCGCCCGCGCCGCCGCCGCCGCCCGCGGCCTCGTCATCGTGGTGGCCTCCAGCCCCGCCGGCCGGGTAGCCTGCGCCGCCGCCGCCGCCGCCACCGGTCGCGAGCGAGTCGGAAGGCGGCTCGACCCCGTGGCCGCCGTTGATGCTCAGGTGACCGTTCTCGTGGTGGCAGTTCGAGCATCCGCCGTCTCCACCGCCGGACACGCCGTCGCCGCCCTCCTGACCGTGCGCGGGGGTGGCGCTGTGCGACGAACCGCCGCCAGAACCGCCTGCACCGCCGCATTGACCGCCCGGGTAGGTGTCGCAGTCGCCTTCGTCGCCGCCAGTCCCGCCGCCGCCGCCCGCTACGACGAGCATCTGGCCGTCCGTGGTGGCCAAGGCGCTCGCCCCGCCGCCGCGTGCGCCGTCGTTGCTGTCCGCTGGAGCATGCCCACCTGCGCCGGGAGTGCCGAAGCCCGCGCCGTCGTGGTTGTACCCGGAGCAGCCGACCCAGTAGTCGAGCTGTGTGAGTCCGTGCACGTCGACCAGGCCGGTCGCGAAGGCCCCCATGCCCTCAGGGGCTACGTTGTGACCGTGCTCACCCGAGCCGCCCTGGAGTACGAAGGCGTACCCTGTGACATCCGATGGGATGTCGATTGTGATGGGATCGTGGGTGTCGGTGCACTCGAACCGCTGCAGCGTCTGGTTCGGGTAGATCGTGACCGAGCCATTGCCGAACGGCGCGAGACCGTAGCCGACCGCCTCGTGCACCTCGTCGTCGAGATAGGACGATCCGCCGCCTCCTCCGCCGCCTGAGCCTGCCAACTGCTTGTAGGCGATCTCGCCGTTCTCGCCCCCGCTGCCGCCGTTGGGGAACCCGCCACCGCCACCGCCACCGCCGGAGCCGAGATCCCCGCTGTAATCCCAGCCAGCACCGCCGGAGTAACTGTTCTCGCCGCCGCCCTTGCCGCCGGGGCCCCACACCGAGCTGGAGCCGCTGAGGCCCCGCGTGCCGTTCTGGGCAGGATTGCCCCCAGAACCTCCGTCGCCGCCGTCATTTAAGCCCGACCCGCTCTCGCCGCCGCCCCCGCCACCACCACCGGCGACCATGAGCACCTCGTCGGGCACCTGCGCCGTGTACGAGATCGCAGACGAGCCGCCTGCCGTGGCGCCATCTGAGGTCGACTGGCCTCCGCGACCGCCGGGGAACCAGCCCTTGGATGGACCTTTGAGCCCCTTCCCCTCCTGGCCAAGCCAGACCGTGAGCGCTCGATCCACCGGCAGGCGCAGGTCGATGACGCCGATCACCGAGCCGCCGAGACCCCCAGCGCCCTGGCCGTCGGTGTCGCCACCACCCGACGCTCCGTTGAGCACGATGGTGACGAAGTCAACGCTGTCCGGGATGGTGACTTGGGTCTCGCCGGGATGGTCGTCGTAGTCGAAGGAGCACGGCTCGCCGATCGCGAGCATTCCGCAGTCCATGGACTCGCCGGCGGCGGCGGCCGCTGGCTCCGGCGTGAGCACCGGGATGATGCTCGAGCCGAGCGTGAACGATGCGGCGAGCGCGAAGACCGCCGAACCTCGCAACAGACCCGTTCTCGTGGTGGAGCCCTGGTGCATCCTTGCGGTCATTATTTCATCCCTCGTTGCGCACGACGATCTCTCGCTGATCAATGTAGCGGGTTCCATGTACGCTGTATATGGAAACGGCGACATTTATCGACGCGGTGGGAAACGGGTGGCTGGGAAGCTCATGGCCATAGATCGATCGCACAAGGGTCTGTCGCGCGACGCCGTCGTACGCGCCGCACTGGATCTCGTCGAGGACCAGGGAATTGAGTCGCTCACCATCCGCGGTGTGGCGAGCCGCCTCGGATCGTCGCCGATGTCTGTGTACAACCACGCCGTCGATCGCGATGACCTGCTCGTGGGGATGCTCGAAGCTGCGACCGCCGACATCCCGTTCCACATCGACGAACCGGATGCCCTTGCGCGTCTTACCGCGCGCTATGTCGCGACGCACGACCATCTCGCAGCGCGCGCGTGGGTTCTGCAGGTGCTCATCCGGGGTGACCTCCTCGCGATCAACGCGTTCGCCGTCGCCGACGCGTGCATCGGGGACCTGCTCGAGCTCGGCCTCCCGCCTGCCGATGCCATCTACGCGCACGGGATCGCGTGGCATCTCATGCTCGGCGAGCTGCTCGACCGGCATCCAGCGCCACCGAAATCAACGCCGACGCAGCGAGAACTCGTGCTGCGGAGCATGGACGTCACGATCTACCCGCATTACGCGCACGTGCTCGGCGTGCTCGACCCGTCGGACGCACCGCCACCGTGCCAGTTCGAGAGAACGATCGCTGTCACGCTACCTGGCGTGGTGGAGCGACTGGCGAAACCGCGACCCGAGTAGACCGGACCCGTGCGCGCGGCGGCTCGATCAGTCCGCGACTTCCCAGCAGGATCCTCGCGGCCGTAGACGTCGGGCACGCGGCCCGGCGACCCGGTCGAACCGGAACGTCACGCAGTTGAGGAAGAGTCGTCGGTTCCGTCATCCCCGTCTGGCGTGTAAGTGGCACCTTCATGAATGTCGAGCGGATGCTGCAACTCATCGCTCGGCATCCGGAACAGGAAGATGGCTGTGACGGCCAGAACCGGCGGAACCAGGCCGGCGATCAGGAAGGTCGGCGCCAGTCCGACCGCTTCGCCGACGGGTCCTGCAAGTGCCATCGATACCGGCATGAGCGCCAGCGAGACAAAGAAGTCGAGACTCGATACTCGGCCGAGCATGGCCGGGGGTACCCGTCGCTGTAGGAGCGTGCCCCAGATCACCGCACCAGCCGAAAACGTGAACCCGACCAGGAATAGCACCACGACCATGAGCCACAATTGAGAGGTGAGTCCGATGATCGCGATGGGGATGCATCCGGCTCCCCAGAGCAGGTTCATGACGGTGAGATAACGACGAGGGAGTCGCAACGACGCAACCAGAATGGACCCGGCAGCGCCGCCGATGCCGAACGCCGCAAGTGCGAGCGCAAATCCGCCTGGCCCACCGTGCGCCTGGTCTTTCACCGCAAAGGGGAGCAGCACTTCGATCGGTCCCATCAGCACCAGGGTCAGCAGGCAGAAGTAGGCCAGTGTTCCGAACAGCCAGGGTGTTCGCACCATATAAACGAAGCCGTCCTTGACGTCGACGAGCACCGACATGAACGGATGCTGCGCTGGGGCATCCGCTGCCGGTGGGTCACGTCTGAGCGGTGTTTGCCGAAGTATTACCAGTCCGGCTGCTGCCAGCAGTTGGGCGGCGATGATGAACACGAACGCGAGGCCGGGGGAGAAGGCTGCGATGATCGCACTGGCTACCGCAGGACCCGCTGCCTGCATGATGATGGGACGCAGCATCCCCTCGACGCCGTTGGCGGCGAGCAGGAGTTCTGGCGGAAGGATCGACGGCAACATCGCCGAGTACGCGGGGTAGAAGAACCCCTCCGCGATGCCCAACACGAACGAGATCACCGCCAGGTGCCAGATCTCCAGGCTGCCAGTGAGGGCCAGGAATGCCGCGACGGATATCGAGGCGACCTTGGTGCACTCGACAGCGATGAGAATGCGCCGTTGTGGAATGCGGTCGGCTGCAACACCACCGAACAAGACTGCCGCGACCATACCGATGGCGGACCCGGTCGCAACTGTCGACAGCTCGATGGGGCCTCCGCCGAGCTCGATCACCTGCCAGACGACGGCCACGAGCCACATGCCGGCGCCGAAGAGGGAGAGCGTGAGAGCGCTGACGAGGATGCGGTACTCGCCGTCGCGGAACGGCTGCGCGGCGCGTGGCAATCTCAGCCCGCGCCGACGAAGGGGCGGTGGGGTCTCGGAATTCGTTGGCTGCGGTGCGGCCTGCTCCTCTGCTGGCACAGAATAAACACTGTCACGATCTACCGACAACGAACAGGGCCGAAGGCTCCTGCCCGTACGCTGACTATCGTGAACCGACCCCGCTCCGCGATCGACCGCACAAGCCGGGTGCCAGGGCTGCAACCCGTCCAGGCGCGACTGATGCCGCTGGTTGCCGCCATACTCGGCGGAGTGGCGGCCGGCGCGTTCGCCCGACTGCTTGACTCGGCTCTGCCTGCCCCGTGGAACACCCTCGCCAACCCGAGTGCGTTGTGGGGGCTGCTGCCGTTCGCGGCGGTGACGGCGCTTCGACTACGGGGCTGGCCGGCAGCATCCGTCGGCGCCGCAGCCCTCGTCTCGATGGTCACAGCCTGGATCGTTCTTGCTCCGTCTCCGGCCTCAGGGCGAGAGGTCGTGTTATGGGGTGTCGTCGGCGTCTTCGCCGGAGCCCTCTGTGGTCTGGCCGGCGACTTGGTCCGCCGTAGCGCACCCTGGTTCCATCGCGTCGGCCTGGCGTTCATGGGTGGAGTCGTGCTCGGCGAGGCGCTCTATGGCATCCTCCTGATCGGCGGCCCCCAATGGTTGGTTGAAGGCGCGATCGGACTTGCGCTCCCGCTCGCTCTTGGCCGCCGGGCGAACGACCGGATTGCCGGAGGTGCCGGAGCGGTGTTGGTCGCCGCCGCGCTCTTCGCCGTCTACTTCGCATACGACGCGATCGCGGCGGCCTGACGCTCGCTAACCCCGTGAACGGATGCGGCGGGCCAGGAGGGCGATACCGCGCCAGCCGAGCAGGAAGACGGCCAGGGTGAGCGTGGCGACGATGACGAACGCCAGCTGCGTGCCCTGGCCGGTCGCCACCCGCAGAAGCATGCCGACAAGGACGGTCGATACCCAGATGCCGATGCCGGTCCAGACGATCCGCCGCGGTGAACGCCAGGCACGCATGACGACCCACCCGACGAAGAGGCCGACCAGGAACGGCCACCAGGTTTCGAGCGCTCCGAGAAGACCTTCGTCGTGGGTGGCACGGCCGATCAACACGAAGACGAGCACCAACACCACATCGATGACCGCCGCGACGATGACGGTTGCTGCACGCGCTCGTTCTGATGCCATGCAGCAAGCCTATTGGCCTGGGTGACGCCTGCAGCAGTAGCTGTTCTACAGGGCCGCCAGGCCCGCTTCGGCCACAGTCTGGTCCTGCTCGCCTGAGCCACCACTGACCCCTATACCGCCGACCACGACGCCGTCGCGAGAAAGGGGAATACCCCCGGCGAAGATCATCACCTTGCCGCCGTTGCTGGCGTGGATGCCGTAGAACTGTTGGGTCGGCTGCGAGTTATCTCCGAGGTCTTTGGTCTGGATGTCGAAGGCGCGCGACGTCCAGGCCTTGTTGATCGAGATATCGATGCTGCCCATCCAGGCCCCGTCCATGCGTACGTGCGAGATGAGCTGCCCACCCGCGTCGACGACAGCGATGTTCATCGGCTGGCCGATCTCCTCGGCCCGTTTCTCGGCGGCGGCGATGACGGTGCGGGCATTCGCGAGGGTCAGTGCTGACATGGTGTGCTCCTTTGTGCTTGTGCTTGTGCTTGTGTGTGTGTGCTTTCGTGGACTCTTCCAACGTAGGGCGGTGAGGGCGCGGCGTCGACCCTTCGCTCCCACAGTGACTCGATCGGGGCGGCGCGATCGGGGCAGCGGGATCGGGATCTTTGCGCGCGGGGTGTGAGTCAGACCAGCAGCGCGATGGTGAAGGACGCGGCGGCTGCTAGCGACGCCGCCGCGCGGAGGTGATTCCACCTGGTCCAGTTTCGCAGGTACCGTTCCCACACCGCGGCGGAACCCGGCGTGCCGACATCCGTTGCCGCCAGCGCATTGTTGAGCGGCACGTGGTACCCGGCGGTCATACCGATGGCGCCGCCGAGATAGAGAACGGAGCCAGCCACCAGCAGCGCCGCAGTGGCGGTGCCCCAATTCAGAAACGCGTACAGCGTCAAGACGACGGCAAGGATGGCGGGTGCAAAGAGCATTGTCATGAACGCGGGACGCACGGCCGACACATTGATCGACTGCATCGCCGCCATCCCGTGTTCCGCAGGCAGGCGACCGAGGCCGTGCATGATGAACGTGGAGAACGCCAGGAACGCACCCGCCATCACGCCGCTCCCGAGCGCCGCGAGAATCGCAAGCATGACAAACACGATATTCATACCGTCACCATCCACATCGTCACGCTACCCCGCACGGAAGTGGTTTCAGCCATCAGGATTCAGCCGAGCCCGAGCAATCGGTGGTCCGGGTCGAGCGTGGTCAGCAGGCGTGCGCAGATCTCACTCAGTTCTTCGACCTGGCGCGCAGTCAACGGGTCGAAGACAACCGCACGAACCTCCTCAACATGGCCAGGTGCGCTGGCGACGACCTTCGTCCATCCGTCGTCGGTGAGGGTGGCGATGGAGGCCCGCCCATCGGTGGGGGAGGTACTCCTGGCCAGGAAGCCCTGGTCGTCCAGTCTGCCGACGACGTGTGAGAGGCGCGACAGCGAGGAGTTGGTGCGGGAGGCGAGCTCGCTGAGGGCGAGGACCTTCCCCTCGCTTTCTGAGATCATCGCGAGCACGTAGTACTCGAAATGGCTGAGTCCTGCATCGCGCCTGAGCTCCGCCTCAAGGCGTCCGGGAAGCAGCATGGTCACCGCGACCAGCCGAAGCCAGGCCACTCGTTCGTCATCTGTCAGCCAGCGCGTTTTCGTCATGGTTGAATTCTAACAGTTAACTTGACGCTTCAACCAAAACGGGCTATTGTTTAGTTGTCGCTTCAAGTAAGTGCTTGAACGAGGCAGGTTTTATCACTGACCAGCACGGATGCGACGCGCCAGACCCACCTCAACTTCAGGGAGAAAAATGACTGACATCACCATCATCGGAAGCGGCAACATGGCCCGCGGCATCGGCACTCGCGCGGTGGCCGCCGGACGCGCTGTTCAGATTCTCGACCGCGACGAGACCAAGGCGGCTGCCCTTGCTGCCGAGCTCGGCGACCAGGTGGCCTCCGGTGCCATCCAGGCCACGCCGGCCGGTGCCATCGTCGTGCTCGCCCTCCCGTTCGACGCTGCGAAAGAAGTTGTGACCGCCTACGGCGCCGCGCTCGCGGGCAAAACGATCATCGACATCACCAACCCTGTCGACTTCACGACCTTCGACTCGCTCGTCGTCGCCCCCGGCACCTCGGCCGCCGAGGAGATCGCAGCACTCGCAGACCAGGGCGCGAACGTTGTCAAGGCCTTCAACACGACCTTCGCCGGCACCCTGGTCGAGGGATCGGTCGACGGAATCCCGCTCGATGTCTTCATCGCATCCGATTCCGACGAAGCCAAGGCTGCCGTGTCGTCGTTCGTGTCCGCCGCCGGCCTCCGACCGATCGATGTCGGGCCCCTCCGCCGGGCCCGTGAGCTCGAAGGCTTCCAGTTCGTTCTGATGACGCTGCAGGCCGACCCTGCCCACGACAGCTTCAACTGGAACACCGGCCTGAAGGTTCTCGTCTAGCCTTTCTGGAGCAGGGACGGGTCGACGCAGCTGAGTGGCTCGCAGGAACCGCGTCAGTTCTCGCGGTAGAGTTTCATGTGGCCAGTATGTCTTGATGTCGAGCTACTTTCCGACAACGGATGCTGCGCCGACCCACCCCCACCAGGCATGAACGCTGAACGCGGATTGGAAGAACAGCGTGGATCTTTACGAGTACCAGGCCAGAGACCTGTTTGAACAGTATGGAGTCCCGGTTCTGCCGGGCATCATCGCGGACACTCCGGAGGAGGTGCGCGCAGCGGCCGAGAAGCTCGGCGGCGTAGTTGTGGTCAAGGCCCAGGTCAAGGTCGGCGGACGAGGCAAGGCCGGCGGCGTCAAGGTCGCCAAGACCCCGGATGAAGCTGAGGCAGCGGGCCGCGCCATTCTCGGTCTCGACATCAAGGGTCACACCGTCAACCGAGTGATGGTCGCCGGTGGCGCTCGCATCGCGCAGGAGTTCTACTTCTCCGTGCTGCTCGACCGGGCCAACCGCTCCTACCTCTCGCTGACCAGCGTCGAGGGCGGCATGGAGATCGAGATCCTCGCAGTGGAGAAGCCAGAAGCGCTCGCCCGCATCGAGGTCGACCCGCTCAAGGGCATCGACGCCGCGGCAGCCCGCGAAATCGCCATCGCCGCGAAGTTCCCTGCTGAGCTCGTTGACAAGGTCGCCGACGTGTTCGTCAAGCTGTACGAGGTGTACAAGGGAGAGGACGCGACCCTGGTCGAGGTCAACCCGCTCGTGCTGACAGAAGAAGGCGACATCATCGCCCTCGACGGCAAGGTCACGCTCGACGAGAACGCCGCATTCCGCCACCCCAAGCACGCCGCGCTCGAGGATGCTTCTTCTGCTGACCCGCTTGAGGCCAAGGCCAAGGAGAACGACCTCAACTACGTCAAGCTCGACGGCGAGGTCGGAGTCATCGGCAACGGTGCAGGGCTCGTCATGTCGACACTGGATGTCGTCGCATACGCGGGCGAAAGCCACGGCGGCGTCAAGCCGGCCAACTTCCTCGACATCGGTGGCGGAGCATCCGCTGAGGTCATGGCCGCCGGTCTCGACGTCATCCTCGGCGACCCGCAGGTCAAGGCCGTCTTCGTCAACGTCTTCGGCGGAATCACCGCCTGCGACGCCGTCGCGAAGGGTATCGTCGGCGCACTTGCCGAGCTCGGTTCCGCCGCGAACAAGCCACTGGTCGTACGACTCGACGGCAACAAGGTCGAGGAAGGCCGCCGCATCCTCAACGAGGCCAACCACCCGCTGGTCACCCAAGCCGCCACCATGGACGAGGGCGCCGACAAGGCAGCCGAACTCGCCAACGCTGCCCGCTGAATAGTTAAGGACTAGAGAATGTCAATCTTCCTCAACAAGGACTCCAAGGTCATCGTCCAGGGCATCACCGGCGGCGAGGGCACCAAGCACACCGCACTGATGCTGAAGGCCGGCACCCAGATCGTCGGCGGCGTCAACGCCCGTAAGGCCGGCACCACCGTCGGCCACCACGACAAGAACGGTGGCGACGTAGAACTGCCCGTCTTCGGAACGGTTGCAGAGGCCATCGAGAAGACCGGGGCGGATGTCTCCATCGCCTTTGTTCCACCGGCCTTCACCAAAGACGCGGTGATCGAGGCCATCGACGCCGAGATTCCGCTGCTGGTCATCATCACTGAGGGCGTCCCCGTCGGAGACTCCGCAGAGTTCTGGGCCTACGCGCAGGAGAAGGGCAACAAGACTCGCATCATCGGCCCGAACTGCCCTGGCATCATCACCCCCGGTGAGTCACTCGTCGGCATCACGCCTGCGAACATCACCGGCAAGGGACCAGTTGGCTTGGTCTCCAAGAGCGGCACTCTGACCTACCAGATGATGTACGAGCTGCGCGACCTGGGCTTCTCCACTGCAATCGGAATCGGCGGCGATCCCGTTATCGGGACCACCCACATCGACGCTCTCGCCGCGTTCGAGGCCGACCCGGAGACCAAGGCCATCGTCATGATCGGTGAGATCGGTGGAGACGCCGAAGAGCGTGCGGCAGACTTCATCAAGGCCAACGTCACGAAGCCGGTCGTCGGGTACGTCGCGGGCTTCACGGCTCCGGAGGGGAAGACCATGGGCCACGCCGGAGCCATCGTGTCTGGCTCTGCCGGAACCGCGCAGGCAAAGAAGGAAGCCCTTGAGGCCGCCGGCGTCAACGTCGGCAAGACGCCGAGCGAGACCGCCACGCTGCTGCGCGAGGTTCTCGCCGCGCTGTAGGAACGTTTGCATTCAGCTGAGCCCGTTTCCGCGCTGCGGAGACGGGCTCAGTGGTTGGAGATCGACGAGTGAAGTTCTTCGAACGATGGGCGATACTGGGAACATGGAAACCTTCCTCACCCTCGGCCTTGTCGCGTTTGTCTCCGTTGGTCTGCTGCTCGGAATCGCCGCTACCGTAGCGATGATCAAGGCGCCGTATCGCAAGTAGCGGGCCCGCGCGGAGCTGACCGAGATCCTGTCGGTGACGCTCTCGCGACGACCTTGCCACACTGGGTGACGCGCAGTGGGCGCTTTACTTCCGCAGCGCCGGGAACTCGGAGATGCTGTAGCCCACAGGGATTTCGTTGGTTCGTGGCCCTGAGGTCGCAGTCTTGACAACACTGTCACCGTCTGGCGAGAGCCCGCCGGTGGCAGTGAAGCTGTCAATCACCCATGCCACATTGTCGGCTGTGAGGAGCGGGCCCGCTGCAGTTGGAAGTGCAGGTGCGCTTCGCTCGTGTTGCCCGAGTTGCCCAGCCGACCGATTTCCTGGCCCTTCTTGACGGTGTCGCCGACCTTCACCTGAGCAGAACCCTGCTGCATGTGCGCATAGAGGGCATAGACGCCGTTGCCCAGGTCGAGCACGATCGAGTTCCCGGTGACATCGTCGACGGTTTCGACTTCGGTGAGAACCATCGGTGTTACATCGGGCTGGTCGGAAACCACTTTCACTACCGTCGCCTTCGCAACCGCGATCAGCGGCTGATCGAAAGCGAGATAGCTGGCGTTCAGGGCAGGGTCCCCTCGGTACGACTTCATTGATGTCGGGTCGATACGGAGGAAGTCGATCGCGAACCGCTCTGCAGAAGTGACCCGGCCACCCACGGGAATCACCACATCGCTGTGCGCGTTGAGCGCTTCAGATTCCAACCCGTTGTTCGCAAACCAGTTCTCGCCCGCCAGTGGTGGCCCGATCACCACGGGGGTCTCGGTGCTCACAGCGAGGTAACCCCCGATCTGCGCCACCTGGTCTGGGTACTTCGAAGCGAGCCTCGGATCATTCGGTTTCGCGGGCGCGAACGTGGCACTGATGCGATGCGTGAACGTGGCCGGAACGGCCTTCCTGGTCGGGTAGGCGTCGCGGAAGACGACGATCACGGTGCGTCCGGCCGGAATGTCCGTTTCAGCCAACGCCGACGAATTGCCGCCTGTCATCATCGTGTTGGCCGCGATGTGCTCCTGGTCCAGCGTCGCGATGACTGTGCCGCGGTCGTCGCCGGCAATGGTCTCCACCTTGGTCATCGTCGCATCCCGCGGTGCATCGTTGAAGACGCTGAGTTCGTACGCGACATAGTACTTGCCGTCTGAGGCCTTGACCGGAACGACCTCGGGCTCCAGCGCGCTGATGATGAGCGGCGAGAATTCCAGCTTGGTCTGATCCTGATAACCCGGCAGGATCCCAGTGCCGACGGCACCAGACTTATCGGCCTCGATCGGTGTGGCTGTCGATACGGCACCCGCTCCTGTGCACGCGGCCAACAGCAGCATGCATGCGACGCTGAGCGCCACAACCGTCAATCGGGCCGATGTGTGGAATTCCACCATGTCGGTAGCATCCTCTGGGTCGATTCTGGGTCGATTCCGGTCGATCTAGGCATCGACGCGGTAGCCTGCGTCCTTGTCTCCTCGAACTCTACTGCGGTGGTGCCGTGAGTGTGTCGCTCGGCGGCTGTGCTGCCCGACGAGGGCCTGGGCTCGGAATGTCGGTCGATTTCTGCAACGCACGACGGGTGAGAGGGGGATGCCGGGTGCCTGCGGGTAGGCTCAGAGGCCGATGAACCGCATAACGACAGCCCTGCTCGCCGCGCTCGAGGCGCTCATTGTGGTAGCCATCGGCGTGGGTATCGCCCTCGTACCGCTCACCATTCTCTGGGCCACCCACTTCGGCCTGGCCGTTGACTGGCTGGTGTTCTGGCGCGGGGCGGTGGACATCTGGCTGCTCGGCAACGGCGTCGACCTCACCGTGCAGCTCGACCAGCCCGTTGCGCTGGCACTCGGCCTCGCGGGAGCCGACGCGCCATTCGCGCTCACCATCGCACCACTTGGGTTTGCCCTCCTCGCCGTGCTGCTCGGCGTGCGCACCGGTCGCCGCGCCGCCGGAACCGCCGACGGCATCGTCGGCGTGGTCGCCGCCATCCTCACCTACGGCCTGCTCTCCGCCCTCCTGGCGGTATCGGCCGGAACCGGCACGGTAACCCCGTCACTGCTGCAGGCGATCCTTCTGCCCACGCTCGTTTATGCCGCGGGCGTGCTGATCGGCGCCAGCACAGAGAGGTCCGCTTCTGCCCCGCGACACGGCCAGTTGGGCAGAGGTTCGGCCGCAACCGACCCCGCGGTGCCACTCGCCGGCGCGGTTCGCCGGCGATACTTCGAACTGTCTGGCACGGCCCGCGCGGTCATCGCATCAGCGCTACCCGGCGGTGCGGCCGCGGTCGCCGGTATCCTCGCCGTCTCCGGCGTCGCCGTCGCCATCCTCATCCTCGTCAACTACGCGACCATCATCGGCCTCTACGAAACCCTGCAGGCCGGCATCGTCGGCGGCATCACCCTGACCCTGGCTCAGCTTGCGCTCATTCCGAACTTGGTGATCTGGGCGGCCGCCTGGTTCGTCGGCCCCGGTGTGGCCGTCGGCATCGGCACCAGCGTGTCGCCCGTCGGCACCGTGCTCGGCCCTGTTCCCGGTCTGCCGCTGTTCGGCGCGCTTCCGGGCGGCTCGCTGGCATTCGGCTTCCTCGGGCTGATCGTGCCTGTGGTCATCGGCTTCGCCTGCGCGGTCGTCATCAGGCAGCGGATGACCAGCGTCGGCGAGCCCGCACCACCCGTCTCGACTCTGTTGATGACGGGCCTGGCCATGGGCGTTGTCGCCGGTGTGCTGCTTGGGCTGCTCGCCTGGTGGTCTTCCGGAGCGCTGGGGCCGGGGCGCCTGGCGCAGGTCGGCCCTGACCCGCTGCTCGTGGGCGCCATCGCTGCGGCAGAGGTGGGGATCGCGGCCTGCCTCGGGCTGGTGTTCGGCGGCCGTCGCGACGCACGCTGAGGATGAGTCGCGGGCGCCGATAGCACCACGCGCCATCTGCGCGCGAATGCGCCACGCGCGCATGGCGCATTCGCGCGTAACTGGCGCGCGGTGGGGCATCCGCGGGACTGTCGCCCTCGTCGCACACCGGTGCGCGGAGGTGTGCACCCACCTTCGAACGGTAGGCTCGAACAGTGCTGTCACTGGTCGTGTTGATCTCCGGCGGTGGGTCGAACCTGCGCGCCCTGCTCGAAGCGTCAGAAGACGCCGAATTCCCGGCACGGGTCGTCGCGATCGGTGCGGACCGCGACGCAGACGGCCTCGAACTCGGCGAGGAATTCGGCATCCCGACGTTCACCGTCGTCTACTCGTCGCACGCGAGCCGGGAAGCCTGGGGAGACGAACTCCTCGAACAGATCCAACAGTGGCAACCAGACCTTGTCGTCTTGAGCGGGCTGATGCGATTGCTTCCGCCGCGCGTCGTGGCTGCGCTCTCCCCTCACCTGATCAACACGCATCCGGCCTACCTTCCCGAGTTTCCCGGGGCGCACGGTGTGCGCGATGCGCTCGCCGCGGGCGCCAAGCAGACCGGGGCGAGCATCATCGTCGTCGACGAAGGCGCCGATGCGGGCCCGATCATCGCGCAGGAGCGGGTGCCGGTGCTGCCTGACGACACCGAATCGTCACTGCACGATCGCATCAAACTCGTCGAACGCCGTCTGCTGGTGCAGGCGGTACTCGACATCGCCAATGGACACGTCGATCTCAAGGAGCATTCCGCCGTATGAGCAGTCAGGCAAACATGAGCAGTCACACCACCGCAGCGAGCCTCTACCGCGAGCGGGACACGATCCCGGTGAAGCGTGCGCTCATCTCCGTGAGTGACAAGACCGGGTTGCTCGAGCTGGCTGCGGCGCTCACCGCGACCGGCGTCGAGATCGTATCGACCGGGTCGACGGCTGCGACGATCCGCAGCGCAGGGCACGACGTGACGGATGTCGCATCCGTCACCGGGTTTCCCGAATCCCTCGATGGGCGTGTGAAGACCCTGCACCCCGCTGTGCACGCCGGGATCCTCGCGGACCTGCGGCTCGAGGCGCACGAAGATCAGTTGCGCGACCTGGGCATCGCCGCCTTCGAGCTCGTCGTCGTCAACCTGTACCCGTTTGTCGAGACCGTCGAATCCGGGGCTGAAACCGCCGAGGTGATTGAGCAGATCGACATCGGCGGACCGACGCTGGTTCGTGCGTCCGCCAAGAACCACGCGAACGTCGCCGTGGTCGTCGACCCTGAAGACTACGCCGAGATCATCACCGCGGTCGAAGCGGGCGGCACGACCCTTGCGCTTCGCCAGAAGCTGGCATCGTTGGCCTTCGAGCACACCGCGAGCTATGACCTCAGCGTGTCGGCCTGGTTCACGGAGAACGTGTTCGACCAGTGGCAGGAGAACGGCGATGTCGCGGCAGCTGGTGTTGCGTCCGAGTCTGAAGCACCTGACTCAGCCGCTCCTGATGCAGTCGACGGGCTGCTTGCGACCACCGCGGAGACGTCGTTCGACACCGAGACGCCGTTCCCCGACACCCTTGTGATCGAGGCAACCCGTGGCGCCGTGCTCCGCTACGGCGAGAACTCGCATCAGGCAGCCGCACTGTACCTCGGCGACGGCGGCGCTGGCATCGCGCAGGCCGAGCAGCTGCACGGCAAGGAGATGTCGTACAACAACTACGTCGACGCCGACGCCGCCGTGCGCGCCGCGTTCGACTTCGCCGAGCCGGCCGTCGCCATCATCAAGCATGCCAACCCGTGCGGAATCGCTGTTGCGGCACCCGACGCCGCGGATGCGATTGCCTCCGCCCACCTTCGCGCGCACGAGTGCGACCCGGTCTCCGCATACGGGGGAGTCATCGCGGCGAACCGCACCGTCACCCTCGCCATGGCAGAGACCGTCAGCGGCATCTTCACCGAGGTGCTCGTCGCGCCCGGTTTCGAACCGGCAGCACTCGAGGTGCTGCGCGCCAAGAAGAACATCCGCTTGCTTGAGCTTCCTGAGGAGTACCGTCGCTCGTCTCTCGAGCTTCGGCAGGTCTCCGGTGGACTGCTTGTGCAGGAGTCAGACACGTTCGAGGAATTCGACTCGGCCGGCTGGAGGCTCGTCGCCGGGGCCGGGGCCGATGACGCCATCCGGGCAGACCTCGAGTTCGCCTGGAAGGCCTGCCGTGCCGTGAAGTCGAACGCCATCCTGCTTGCGCACGCCGGGGCATCCGTCGGCGTCGGAATGGGGCAGGTCAACCGGGTCGATTCCTGCCATCTCGCCGTGAGCCGCGCGGGCGATCGCGCAGCCGGTTCCGTCGCGGCATCCGACGCGTTCTTCCCGTTTGCCGACGGTCTTCAGGTGCTGCTCGACGCGGGGGTCACCGCCGTGGTGCAGCCGGGCGGTTCTGTGCGAGACGAAGAGGTCATCGCCGCGGCGACGGATGCGGGAGTGACCATGTATTTCACGGGGGAGCGCCACTTCTTCCACTAGACCGCGAGCTAGACCGTCGAGGCTAAGCTGGAGGCAGCATGCGCGCCATCCCTGCGCGTGCCAATCTCGCCCACAAGGCCGCAGCTGAGGAGTACCACCATGACGCTCACGCACCCATCATCGTCGCTGGATGTAACAGGGACCGGTCCGTTCGATTCCGCTCCGTTCGAGCACGAACGCGTACTCATCACGACGGGAGCGAGATCCGGGCTCATGATGAGCATCGCGGTGCATTCGACGAAGCTCGGCCAGGCTCTGGGCGGCGCACGCATGTGGCAGTACGACACCTGGGCGGATGCCCTCGCTGATTCCCTGCGGCTGTCTGCCGCGATGACCCTGAAGAACGCGGCCGCCGGGCTGAACCGCGGCGGCGGCAAGTCCGTGATCCGCCTGCCGATGGGCACCGTGCTCACCGACGCACAAAAGCGTGACGCGATGCTCGATCTGGGCGACGCGATCGAGAGTCTCGGTGGCGCATATATGACCGCAGAGGATGTCGGCACCAGTGCGGAGCTGATGGCCGTCGTTGCCGAGCGCACGGCCCACGTGTGTGGCCTCCCGCCTGAGCAGGGCGGCGTCGGCGAGCCGGCGGACGCCACAGCGGCCGGTGTCTATGCCAGCATCGTCGCGACGCTGGAGTCTCTGTTCGACAGCCGCGCGGTAGCCGGGCGGCACATCGTCATCTCCGGACTCGGCCAGGTTGGCGGACGCCTGGCCAGGTCGCTGGCCGCCGCAGGCGCCAGGCTCACCGTCACCGACGTCAACCTGTCCAAACAGGAACTCGCTGCAGAGTTGGGTGCCACCTGGATCGATGTCGATGACGCCCACCGCACCTCGGCCGACCTGTATGTGCCGTGCGGGCTCGGCGGGGTGCTGACGGAGCGGGTGATCGGCGAACTCGGTGCGCTCGGGGTTGTCGGCGCAGCGAACAACCAGCTCGCGCATCGCTCTGGCGCAGCGCACCTGCAGGAGCGGGGCATCCTGTGGGCACCAGACTTCGTCGTGAACGCCGGCGGCGTCGTCTACCTGTCGCAGGCGGGCGAGGCGGATGCCGACCTCGACGCAGTCGCTGCCCGCGTCGACGCCATCGGCGAGACCGTTGCCCGCATCTTCGCCGATTCGCACGAACAGGGCGTGACCACGCTGGTGGCTGCGGAGCGCCTGGCGGCTGCGCGCCTCGGCAGCTGACTGAGCCTGCGCTGCGTGAGCCTGCGCTGTCCTGAGCGGCAGTGACTGTGACCTTTGATTTAGTGCTTGCGCGAGTCGTGCGCACGGCCATAGGCTGTAAGGCTGCTCGAACACGGGGCACACGATGAAGCACGATGACGTACCGATGTAAACGACGCGCCCAGGAGGCAGACATGACAAAGACAGCACAGACGACGCTCGCGATGGCTGCGAACAGCGGTGCTGCCCTTGGCGGCTTTCCCTCCGTTCCGGCCCCGGCCCGCGCGGCTTAGCGCCGCACCCGCCCGCGGGCCCGACCGCGCAGCATCCGTTCAGACCGTGAAGTCAGCGTTTCACAACGCCCGTTTCCGACCGTCTGAGTTCCACTGTTCCCTCTCTCGCAGGCCGAGCGCCGAGCGACCAGCCACTATCAGTTCCGGGATCTTCAGGACCCCACACATCAGGACATCACTATGACTGCCATCGCAGAACACGAACATCCTCCCCAATCTGAGAACAACGCATCCGGGAAGCGGAAGAGCACCTTCCGAACCCTGCTGCGCCTCTACCCCTATGCCAAACCGGCCATGCCGCGCATCTACCTCGGCATGCTCGCCGCTCTGCTCGCCGGCCTGGTGGCCCTGGCCATCCCGCAGGTGCTGCAGTGGCTGGTCGACGGTGCGCTCTCCGACGGAGACTCCAGCGAGATCTGGCCCGCCGTTCTCATCGTTCTCGGACTCGGGGTGCTCGAAGCCATCATGATCGCGCTCCGGCGCTGGTTTGTGCTGACTCCAGGCACGCACATCGAGGCCAGACTGCGCAATGGCCTCTATGCACAATTGCAAGATCTCCCGGTGACCTTCCACGATCGTTGGCCGAGCGGGCAACTGCTCTCGCGCGCCGTCAGTGACCTCAACCTCATCCGTCGCTGGGTCTCATTCGGCCTGGTGCTGCTTGTCGTGAACTTCCTCACCATCGTGATCGGTTTTGTGATTCTGATCGCAATGAACTGGTTCCTCGGCCTGATCTTCCTGGTCTGCTCCATTCCGATCTGGATCTACGGCTACGTTTTCGAGGAGAAGTACTCGATCATCGCGCGCCGGAGCCAGGATCAGTCTGGTGACCTGGCAACGGCCGTTGAGGAGTCGGTGCACGGCATCCGTGTTCTGAAAGCCTTCGGCCGTGGCAAGTACGCGCTCAAGAACTTCGAAACGCAGGCGGAGAGCCTGCGCGGAACGGAGATCGAGAAGGCGCGCGCCATCGCAGGGATCTGGCTGTGGTTGTTGCTGGTTCCGGATGTCGCATTCGCGCTCTGCCTGATGGCCGGCGTCTGGCTCGCCGCCCAGGGCCAGCTCACCGTCGGAGAACTCGTCGCGTTCTTCGCCACGGCGACCGTGCTGCGGTTCCCGGTGGAGTCGATCGGTTTCCTGCTGTCGATGACCTTCGACACGCGCACGGCGACCGACCGGTTCTTCGATATCCTCGACACCCCGAACGCGATCACCGATCCAGAGTCACCGAAGACGCTCACCCAGCCTCGCGGCCGACTCGCCTTCAACCACGTGCACTTCCGCTACCACGACTCGCCCGAGCGGTTCCCCGACCTGCTCGACGGGGTCGACCTCATGCTCGAACCAGGCGAGACGATGGCCCTGGTCGGCCTGACCGGCTCGGGCAAGTCGACGCTCACGGCGCTCACAACGAGGCTGTACGACGTGACATCGGGTTCGGTGACGATCGATGGAATCGACGTGCGCGACCTCACGCGCGAAGAACTCCGCGGGCACCTGGCGATGGCATTCGAGGATGCGACGCTCTTCTCGGCATCCGTTCGCGACAATGTGCTGCTGGGTTGTCCGGAGTTCGCCGAGCGGAGCCCTGAATCGGATGCGGCACTCGACGAGGCGCTGCAGATCGCCCAGGCCGGGTTCGTCTACGACCTGCCAGAGGGCGTCGACACCAAGGTCGGCGAAGAGGGCATGAGTCTTTCCGGTGGCCAACGGCAGCGACTCGCACTGGCCAGGGCTGTTGCAGCCAAGCCCGCCGTGCTGGTGCTCGACGATCCCCTGTCAGCACTCGACGTTGACACGGAAGCACTGGTGGAGGCCGCGCTTCGCAAGGTGCTGTCATCCACGACGGCGCTGATCGTGGCGCACCGGCCGTCCACGGTGATGCTGGCCGACCGGGTTGCGCTGCTGGAGAACGGCAGGGTGACGGCGGTTGGGCGGCACTCTGAGCTGCTGAACACGAACAAGCACTACACCTTTGTTATCTCCAGTCTGGAAGACGAAGTACGAAGAGAATCGATGCGAAAGGAGGAGACGCTGTGAGTGTGACCGGTGTTGAGGGTGAAGAGCGCAATGACTTCACCAAGGCGGAGAGCGCGCAGATCCGCAAGCGCTCGCTGCGACTGCTCGGGTCGCTCCTGCAGCCCGTGCGCTGGCAGGTGGCGCTCGCCATGCTCGTCGTCGTCGTCTCGACGGCGGCACAGGTGGCCGGCCCTGCGCTGATCGCGATCGGAATCGACAGGGGGCTCCCTGCACTGCTCTCGCAGGACTGGGTTCCACTGGTCGCGACCGGAGTGATCTACCTCGTCACCGGCGTCATCGGCGCCGTGTTGATCGCCTGGTACACCGTGCTGTCTGCGCGGATCAGCCAGGCGGTGCTGATCGACCTGCGGAAGCGCGTGTTCCTGCACACGCAGAAGCTGAGCCTCGAGTTCCACGAGTCGTACACCTCTGGACGCATCATCTCCCGCCAGACCAGTGACCTCGACGCGATCCGCGAGCTGCTCGACTCCGGTATCAACCAACTGGTGCAGGGCGTGCTGTACATGGTGTTCATCGCCGGCGCGCTGTTCCTGGTCGATTGGACGAGTGGCCTGGTGCTGTTCGCCTCTCTGGTTCCGCTGTTCTTCCTCACCCGCTGGTTCCAGAAGCGGTCTCAGACGCTGTTCCGGCAGTCGCGCGTGGCATCGGCCCGGCTGATCGTGCAATTCGTGGAGACCATGACCGGCATCCGCGCGGTCAAGGCGTTCCGCAAGGAGAAGCGAAACGAGAAGGAGTTCGGCGGGCTGGTCGAGGACTACCGCGATGTCAACGCGAAGGTCATCCAGCTGTTCGGTATCTTCGATCCGGGCCTGATCCTGATCGGCAACGTGACCGTGGCTGCGGTGCTGTTGGTTGGCGGCTTCCGGGTGGTCGACGGGCAGCTGGCCATCGGTGCCCTGCTGGCCGCGATCCTCTATGCGCGTCGGTTCTTCGACCCGATGGAGGAGATGGCGATGTTCTACAACTCCTACCAGTCGGCTGCCGCGGCACTTGAGAAGATCTCCGGCGTGCTGGAGGAGCGTCCGAGCGTTCCCGATCCGCTGAAACCGGTTGACCTTTGGGAGGCGCGCGGCGACGTGGACTTCCAGAACGTGCAGTTCGCATACAAGACCGACCGCGTCATCCTGCCGCACTTCGACCTCGCCATTCCGGCTGGGCAGACGATCGCGCTCGTCGGTTCGACGGGGGCCGGTAAGTCGACCCTGGCGAAGCTGATCTCGCGGTTCTACGACCCGAGCGACGGTCGGGTGTTGCTTGATGATATCGACCTGCGCGACCTGCATCCGAAGGACCTGCGCCGGGCGATCGTGATGGTGACGCAGGAGGCCTACCTGTTCAGCGGGTCGGTCGCAGACAACATCGCGATCGGTAAGCCGGAGGCCGGATTCGATGAGATCACGGCGGCGGCGAAGGCCGTTGGAGCGCACGAGTTCATCGAGGCGCTGCCGAACGGGTACGACACCGATGTGAACAAGCGCGGTGGGCGCGTTTCCGCGGGTCAGCGCCAGTTGATCTCGTTCGCGCGGGCGTTCCTCGCGAACCCGGCGGTGCTCATCCTCGACGAAGCGACGTCGTCACTCGACATCCCGAGTGAGCGGCTCGTGCAGGAGGGGTTGCAGACGCTGCTGGCCGACCGCACCGCCGTGATCATCGCGCACCGTTTGTCGACCGTCGCGATCGCCGACCGGGTGCTCGTCATGGAGCACGGGATCATCGTTGAGGACGGGACGCCGGAGGCACTCATCGCCGGCACCGGACGGTTCGCCCAGCTGCACGCGGCCTGGCGGGACTCGCTGGTGTGAGTTTCGGTGTCGCCGGTGTTCTCGCCAGTGCTCCTGCGCGTCCAGCCAGCGGGCGACGTTCGCGGGGAGTTCAACGTCGACCTGGCGCCCGCCCGACGACAAACGTCTCACCGTCCACCAAGGCCGATGGTTCCCGGCGATGACCGAAGTCAGAGCCGAAGCAGCCGGTCCTGGGCCAACTGCACAGCCCTTCCCCTCGGATCCTCAGTCGCGTGGCTCGCAAATGACCACGGGAATCTCGCGGGTGGTCTTTCGCTGGTAGCCGGCGTAGCCGGGGTATGCCTTGACGATGCCGGGCCACAGCTCGGCTCTCTCGGAGGGAGTGGCGGTTCGGGCCCGCATCGGCATCGTTGTGTCTTTGACGGTCAGGTCCACGTTCGGGTTCGCCAGCAGGTTGAGATACCACTGCGGATGCCGGTCGTCACCGCCCTTGGACGCATCCAGACAGTAGCGCCCCGCTTCGTGCACGGGAGAGTTAAGCATGGTCGAGCGCTGCTTGCCTGTTGACCGACCGATCGTGCGCAGCTCGACCATGGTGACGGATCCGAACGACCAACCGATTCGCCCTCGTGAGACTGCCAGCAGACCCCGGTGGGATCGGCCCATCGACTTCATCAGCAAGTCTTTTATCCGGTTGCGAAGCGTCATGATCTGAGTCTGCCACCGTCGCACCCGTCGCACCGTCGCACCGGTCGACTGGAGGTCACCACGTGGTGCGGTGGCCGAGTGCGAGTCGTTAGAGCTTGACGAGGCCGATGACGATCAGTGCTGCCCCGACGAACAGGATGGCGACGCTGCCGATCGTGCGGATGTGGCGAAGCAGCCACCCCCTGGCCGAGCGCACAGCGCCCTTGACCCGATCACCCCCGAACGCGAAGATCACAACGGGAGCCACGATGGTCAGGGATGCGACGACGCTGAACACGACGACCATGATCGTGACCTCAGCGAGGTCGTGGCCTCTCTGCCCGATGACCAAGCCGGCCGCGACCGAGATGACGAAGTTCTTCGGGCGGAACGCGGCATAGGCGAATCCGACCAGCGAGGCCCTCGCAGGGGACAGCCGGTCTACTCTCGACAGCCAGCCAGGCAACTCGGCGTCTGGTGCCACGCGGGAGCCTCGAACCAGCTGCACTATCCCGAGCGCCACGAACCCGGCGCCGAGCACGATCGGCACAGCGGCCAGAAGGGGATGTGACTCCGCGGCGCTGAGCGACGGCAGGATCACCAGCGATGACAGCGCACTGGCGCCTGCAGTGATGAACGCGACACCGGTCACCCAACCGACGGAGAAACCGATACTGCTGCCCTTGCCACGCGATGAGAGCAGCATCAGGATGACGCCGAGCACCGGCATCGGACTGATCGCAATGGCGAGTGCATGCGGGATCAGTTCAGCGATCCCACCGATCATCGCGGTCACCCCTTTCGGCGGCACTGTTGACCGCCATTACCGTGCCATCCAACTCACTGCAGCGAGGACGTGAGCCTGGCCAGGTTGTCCCGTACTTTCTGACCGAGCGGCCTCTCGAGCCAGTCTGCCAGTTCGAGCCGGTCGCTGTTCGCGCGATAGGAGTCTTCCACCCGGCGCATCCGTTGTACAAAATCACGACCGTGGACCATGACAGAGACCTCCATGTTCAGGCTGAACGAACGGATGTCCATATTGCTCGACCCGATCACCGCCACCTCGTCGTCGATGGTGAAGTGTTTGGAGTGCAGCACCGTCGGAGCGCGGTACAGGTAGATCGACACCACAGCGCGCAGGAGCGCTTCGTAGTATGACCGCTGGGCGTGATACACCAGCGGCTGGTCGCCGACCGCTGAGACGAAGAGCTCAACATCGACACCCCTGGACGCAGCGGTCACGATCGCGAGGAGTGTGGACTCCTCCGGCACGAAGTACGGGCTCGTGATGCTCACCCGATGTTCCGCCTTGTGGATCAGCATCGCGTACAGCTTGAGATTGTTGTCGTTGTCGAAGCTGGGTCCGCTCGGAACCACCTGGGCATCGAGAACGTCGGCGCCATGGCCAGGGATGACGCCGCTGGTATCGAGCGGAAGCAGCTCATCCGTCTCGCTGTACCAATCCGTCGCGAACACGGCCGCCAGTTCTCGCACGACAGGTCCCTCCAGGCGCACCATCAACTCGTGCCAGTGCAGGCCGCGACGCTGGTTCGACTTCTTGAGGTAGCTCGCGTCGATGAGGTTCTGCGATCCGGTGAAACCGACGCGGTCATCGATGACGACGAGCTTGCGGTGATTGCGCATGTCAGCGCGCTGCCATTGCCTGCGGAGTGGTCGAAGCGGCAGCATCGCCCGCCATTCGGCACCCATCGTGCGAAGCGTCTCCAGAGTCTCGCGGCGCCCGGGAAAGAGGAAACCGGAGACGTGATCGGAGAGAACGCGCACCTTCACACCGCGCCGGGTGGCTCGACCGAGAGCATCGAAGAACGCGGCGGTGCCCGAGTCCAGCACGAGGATGTAGAACTGCACGTGGACGAAGTGCTCTGCCGCATCGATGTCCTCGATCATCCGGTCGAACGAGCCCTGGTAGTCATCCAGCAGCTCGGCGCGATTTCCGCCCACCATCGGCAGACCGCCAAGTGTTCGGTTCAGCCGCGCTGCCGACCTCAGCCAGGTCGGCCACTCATCGTCGTGGCTGACCTCCGACAGGCCGGGGGTCCTTTCCAGCACCAGTGTGTTGACTTCGCGTTGCTTGTCCATGCGGGCCTTCGGGAGCCGGCCGAAGCCGATGAGGAGGAAGACGAGCGCGCCGAGGAAGGGGATGAAGATGATCGTCAGCACCCAGGCGATGGCGGCGGACGGCCGCCGGTTCGCAGAGATCAGTACCGTGGCGACAAAGCCGATGAGCACATGCAACAGCAGCAGGACAAGAGCGAGAACCGAGTAGTCGGGCATCGGCGACCGGATCAGCGGGCGTTCTGGGCTGGGACGACGATCTTCTTGATTATCAGCAGGATCGACGCCGTTACCGGGCAGGCCACCAGTGCGCCGAGCAGCCCGAGCAGCGTGCCGCCGACGAGGGCCCCGATCAGCACGAGCGAACCCGGGATGCTGATGGCCTTCCCGACGATGCGCGGGGTGAGCACATATGCCTCGATCTGCATGTATACGAGCATTGCGATCAACACAACGAGAGCAGTGCCCGGTGACGTGAAGAGGGAGACCACGGTCACGATCACGGTATTGATGACACTCCCGACCAGGGGGATCAGGGTGATCGGAAGGGCGAGGGCCGCGAGGACTGCTGCATACCGCACCCCGGCGACCGAGAGCAGCAGGAAAGTGAATGCCGCGTTGATGATGGCGAGGATGAACATGCCACTGAGGTACTTTCCGACTGAGTCACCGATCTGCTCGGCGATTTCGGTGAACGCGGGCCGTTTGGTGGCCGGTATCAGCGAGTACAGGCTCTGCTTCATGGTCTCGAGCGACGCGAGGAAGTACAGCGTGAGAGCCACGACAAAAATCACCCCGAAGGTGCCGTTGAGCACGTTGGCACCGACTCGGAGGGCACCTCCGCTGATGGCCAGCCACACGGCCGGGTCTGCGGCAGAGTGCTGAAGCTGGTGCACGAACGGGGTGAGCGCACCTCCGACGCTGGAATCGAAGGCGACGAACCAGGCCTGGTGCTCGATCTGTCCGAGTCCGCCTGGCAACTGCCTGATGAGCGCGCCGGCCTGGTCGGTGATGATCGGAACGACAGCCCAGAGCAGCAATCCGACCAGGACCAGGAAGATCGCCATGACGATGAGCACGGCGCCGACCCGTGAAATGCGGCGTGACTCGAGCTTTCGCACCAGTGGATAGAGGCCGAGGGTGATGAACAATGCGAAGAAGATCAGGGTAAGGGCATAACTGAGATTGGCGATGGCGGCGCCCAGCACCAGCGCGAGCAGCACTCCGAGCGTCGTGATGAAGCCGAATCGAAAGGGGCCCGATCTCAGGAGGCTGGTCGAACTCATGGGGTCAGGCTATTGCACCGTGGCCGAATCAGCACCGGAGGCGCGCTACGAGGGCGACCAGCGGGCGGATGCGTAGTCGACCCGGTACGCATCCGTTGACGACGACGTCTTCAGCGGCGTTCCCTCTGCCTCGTAGTGCTCGAGTGCGCGGTTCTCATGGCAGACCGGCGGATGACCCCCTGAGCGGATCACGCGCCACCATGGCACGTCTGAACCGTAGTGGGACATGACCTGGCCGACCACGCGCGCGCCCCGCGACCCGAGCACGGCGGCGATGTCGCCATACGTCATTACGCGCCCCGGCGGAATCTGGTCGACGATATCGAGCACATTCATCACGAACGGACTCTCTGGTGCAAGACGCATGGTTTCGACCCGGATGTTAGAGCTGCAGCGCGCCGATGATCTCGCCGTACTGGGTCTCACCGACGTCGGTGAAGCCGATGCGGTGGAAGAACGCCTCCGGGCCTTCTTCTCCCGATTCCCAGATCACGGTGATGCGCTCGAATCCTCGTGAGCGCGCTTCCTCCGCGAGTGCGTCCGCGGCGAACTTGCCGACACCCTGGCCCTGGGCATCCGCGTCGACGTTGATGCGCCAGATGCACGCACGCAGTTCCTCTTGTTCGGACTCCGGGTCGAAATTGCCGTGGATGAACCCCACGACCTGGTCTCCCTGCAGCACCACCCGCTGCCAGGATGTGGCCGGGTTGATCGTTGCCGCGGCGACCGAATAGGTGACCGGTGCGATGAATTGTTCCTGGCCAGGCTTCAGGCTCAGGCCATTGGCGGCAACCACGTTGCCGGCGGACAGTTCTTCCAGTCTCAGCTCACCCATGTGAACAGGCTAACCTGCCGCAGGGCCGCCCGGTAGTCGGGTTCGCAAGCGCCCTGGTACGTGCTGCACGAGCAAATTATCTCGATGTCAAGATACTTATGATCCTCTAGTAAGCTTGACGCTGGCCAATCGGCCCCCCGTTGGTTCGGGGAAACAGGCTTTCGGAGGAGAACGTAGTGTCGAAGATCAAGGTTGAAGGTAAAGTCGTCGAGCTCGACGGCGATGAGATGACCCGCATCATCTGGCAGGCGATCAAAGATTCACTCATCCACCCTTACCTCGACGTCGATCTCGAGTACTACGACCTGTCGATCCAGAAGCGTGACGAGACGGATGACCAGATCACGATCGACGCTGCCCACGCGATCCAGAAGCACGGTGTCGGCGTCAAGTGCGCAACAATCACGCCAGATGAGGCGCGCGTTGAGGAATTCGGCTTGAAGAAGATGTGGCGCTCTCCCAACGGCACCATCCGCAACATCCTCGGCGGCACCATCTTCCGTGAGCCGATCATCATCTCCAACGTCCCGCGCCTGGTTCCGGGCTGGAACAAGCCGATCATCATCGGCCGTCACGCGTTCGGCGACCAGTACCGCGCCACAGACTTCCGCTTCGAGGGCGAAGGCACCCTCACCATGACGTTCACCCCGAAAGACGGCACAGAGCCGCAGTCGTTCGAGGTCTTCCAGTCGCCAGGCAGCGGTGTGGCGATGGGCATGTACAACCTCGACGAGTCGATTCGCGACTTCGCCCGTGCCTCGCTGAACTACGGCCTCGAGCGCAACTACCCGGTGTACCTTTCCACCAAGAACACCATCCTGAAGGCATACGACGGTCGTTTCAAAGACCTGTTCCAGGAGGTCTTCGACGCCGAGTTCAAGACGAAGTTCGAAGAAGCCGGCATCACCTACGAGCACCGCCTCATCGACGACATGGTCGCGGCGAGCCTCAAGTGGGAGGGCGGCTACGTCTGGGCGTGCAAGAACTACGACGGCGACGTGCAGTCAGACACCGTCGCGCAGGGCTTCGGTTCGCTCGGCCTGATGACCAGCGTGCTGACCACTCCGGACGGCAGCGTAGTCGAGGCAGAGGCCGCACACGGCACGGTGACCCGTCACTACCGCCAGCACCAGCAGGGCAAGCCCACCTCGACCAACCCGATCGCCTCGATCTACGCCTGGACCCGTGGCCTCGCCCACCGTGGAAAGCTCGACGACAACCAGGCCCTGATCGACTTCTCGCACACGCTGGAAGACGTCGTCATCAAGACGGTTGAGAGCGGCAAGATGACCAAGGACCTCGCCATGCTGGTCGGGCCGGAGCAGGCCTACCTGACGACCGAAGAGTTCCTCGGCGCTCTCGCCGACAACCTCAAGGCGCGCCTGGCGTAACCTCGCGCGCGCTTTCGAAAGGGCCCCGACCATTTGCGGTCGGGGCCCTTCTGCATGACTTGATGACGGATGCCGCTGCACCAAACTAGGAGATCCGGGTTTCAGAGGGCGAGTTTGTCCTTGTTTCGGTGCGCTGCGGTGAATTCTTCCTATTCTCGGCAAGTGGCGGCAACGGACGCGGGCCGGCCTGCGGCATCCGTTGTCGTGTGCGTCGCGGCGTTTGTCGTCCGTGTATGTGACGGATGCCGCTGCACCAAAGTAGGAGATCCCCGCTCCAGAGGGTCAATCTGTCCTTGTTTGGGTGCGTTGTGGTGGATTCTTCCTATTTTCGCGACGAGCGGCGGGCGGCACCGCACGGCAGCCAGCGCGGCAGGCGCGGCAGGCGCGGCAGGCGCCGGATCAGCCGGCGGTGACCAGCCGGCCGTCGTGCAGCTCGAGCACGCGGTCTGCTCGCGCCATCAGCAACGGGTCGTGCGTCGCCACGATCGCGGCCACTCCCTGCGCATGCACGAGGTCGGCGATCAGATCCATCACGGCGGCGGCCGTCGCACTGTCAAGCTGACCGGTCGGCTCATCGGCCAGCAGGATGTCTGGCCGAGACACCAGCGCCCTGGCCAACCCCACCCGCTGCTGCTGGCCGCCGGAGAGCTCATACGGACGCTGGGCGCCGTGCTCTCCGAGCCCGACCACGTCGAGCACTTCGGCGACACGGGCGTCGCGCGTGGCGGCATCCGTTTGCTGAATGCGAAGCGGCACCTCGACATTCTCCGCTGCCGACAGCACAGGGATCAGCCCGAACGACTGGAAGACGAATCCCAGGCGCTTCTGCCGCATCTCACCCAACGCTCGCTCGGGCATCGAGCCCAGGTTCGTATCTCCGAGCCAGACCTCACCGGAATCCGGCCGGTCGAGCCCGCCGAGCAGGTTGAGCAGCGTCGTCTTGCCGGACCCTGACGGCCCGCGCACCACAAGCAGTTCACCGGCGCCGACCTCGAGGGAGATGTCTGTGCAGGCATGCACGTCGCCGGCCTGGGTGTGAAAGACGCGTGAAACGGAGGCCGCGCGCAGCACGGGTGAGCTGGTCACGGTGTCTCCTCGGTGCTGTGGGAGTCTTCGGTGTTGCCGGAATGCTCGGTGTTGCCGGAATGCTCGGTGTTGCCGGAATGCTCGGTGGTGCCGGCGGGCGCGGCCTGCGGCGCTCCGCTGTGGCGACCGTGGCGCTGAGCAGCACGAGCATCGGCATCTTGTTCGGCCATGCGCTCCGCCTCGCGCTCCCGTTGCCCTGGCCAGACGCCGACGTGGTCTGGCTCGAGGGCGAGTCGAACCCGATCGCGCAGGTTCAGGCGGTTCGTGAACTCGGCCGGCAGCTGCATGCGTCCGGCCCGGTCAAGCACCGCGAACTCCTCAGCGATGTGGTGTTCGAGCCCGTCTTCGTCGACGTGGGAACGCCGCAGCACCTCTGTCGAGGTGCGCCCGTCGCGAATCTGAACCGTGCGCCGCACCTGCCCAGACACCGCGGGGTCATGGGTCACGATGAGGATGGTCACCCCGCGTTCGCGGTTGACGGCTTCCATCGCCGCAAGCACTTCGACGCTGGTTGCCTCATCGAGCTCTCCGGTCGGCTCGTCGGCGAGCAGCACGGCTGGCGAGTTCGCAATCGCGACGGCGATCGCGACCCGCTGCTGCTGACCGCCAGACATCTCGCCCGGACGCCGGTCGCGGCAATCGCCGACCTCGAGCAGGTCGAGCAGTTCGATGGTCTTCGCCTGCCTCTTGGCGGCCGGCACCGAGCGACCGACGACCATCGCCATCGCGATGTTCTCGGCTGCGGTGTAGTAGGGCAGCAGGTTCCGGGACGTCTGCTGCCAGACGAAGCCGACGCTGCGCCGCTGGTAGGCGACCCGCTCAGCGCGCTTCATCGACAGCAGGTCGTGCCCCGCGACTCTGGCGACACCCGCGGTGGGGGTGTCGAGGCCGGAGAGGATCGTCATCAGCGTGGACTTGCCAGAACCGGATGCGCCGACCAGCGCCACCATCTCGCCCTCGTCGACGCGGAGGTTCAGGCCCTGCAGCGCCTGAACCTCGACACCCTGTGCGGTGAAGATGCGCACCAGGTCGACGCAGAGAATATGCGGTTCGACCGCCTCGGCGGCTCTCACGGCCGTCTCCATTGAGGTTGTATCCGTCACGGGATCATCCTTCCTCGATTGTGCGAAGTGTGCCTGCGGCATCCGCCCGGCGCGCGGTCAGCAGCGCGATGGCCGACCCGGCGACAACCACCAGCAGGAAGCCGCCGAGTACCAGTGCGAGCAGCAGTGGGCTCTGTGTAACAGCCGGCTGCACCACGCCTTCAGTGAACGGCCGAAGGTCGACGCCCGCAAGCACAATGAACGGCAGGCCGGTTCCGAGCAGTGTCCCAGCGACCAGCGCGGCCACGGCGAGCGGGCCGATCTCCCAGCCAACGAGCGCCCGCTTCGTGCTTCGTTCGAGCCCGAGCGCACCGAGCAGGGCGAGTATGCGATCGCGTGCCGGTGAGATCAGCACCAGGGTCATCACCACGGTGACGGCGGTGAGCAGCCAGGCCAGCGCGATGGCAAGCACGAGTGCGATCCGCAGGCCCTGCACAGACGGGGTGCTGTTCACCGCTTCGGCGAGGTCAGCCGGCAGCACGACCTCTGCGCCGTCACCCGCAGCAGAACGGATGCCGGCGCTCACCAGTGCTGGATCGGCTCCGTCGTCGAGGTCGACCAGCGCGATCTCCGGCGAGAAGGTCGATGACACCAGCGCGTCGGCGTTGGCCCGGTCGACAATCACCCACGACTGCTTCGGGGTCAGCGGAATCTCGCTGGCTCCAGTGGCGACGACATCGAGTTTTTCGTCGCCCAGTTCGATGCTCGATCCCTCTTCGATCTCAGCGGCGAGAATGTCGGAGAGCACAACGGGCACCGTGTCTCCTGCCGGTGCGCTGAGGGACTCCGGCAGGTCGAGGGCGCCCGCACCGCCGGCCTGCACAGCACGGAGTTCGGCGGCGTCGACGACAATCACGCTCACGGTGTCCGGTCGGTGCCCGTCGATGCTGAGATTGGCGGCAACCCTGGCATAGACGGGAGCGAGAGCGGCAACGCCGGACACATCAATGATTGCGGCCAGCTGCTCCTTGGTCAGGTGCGGTGCGCTCACGCGCAGGTCGGCGCCGACCTCGCTGCGTGCAGCGGTTTCGACCCCGCTCTGCACTGTCGCGAGCATGCCGGCGCCGAAAACGGCGACGGAGACTCCGACCACCAGCGGCAGGATCGGCGCGAACCCGGCGGCAGGGTCCCGCACGGCCCGCGCAGAACCGAGGAAGTTGGTCAGCCCCGGCCTCGCCTTCAACCGCTCGGACAGCCAACGCAACGGAGCCGGATACACCCGCATGACGACAACGCAGGCCGCCAGGGAGAGCAGGAGCGGAGTGGCGGCCAGGAGCGGATCGACGCCGATCGAATCAGACGAGGTGGTGAGCCCTCTCTGGGTGAGCAGCACCACCGACACGGCTGCAACGCCGAGTACCAGCACTTCGAGCACCCACCGGGAACGGGAGGCAGTGCCGACACCGAGATCGCTGCGGAAGCGCCTGAGGCTCTTCTCCGAGGTCGACAAGGCCAACAGGATCGCCGGCCCGATCGCCACCAGGGCGGGGAGGATGAAGGTCGCCGGTGTCGCCTGCCCCGACACGACCAGCAGGCCGATGGCAGTCCCGACGGTGGCCGCCGGGATGCCGATCACCGCTCCCTCGATTGCCAGCACGCCTCTCAATTGCCCCGTCGTCGCGCCGCGCGCGGCTGCGAGGCCGAGGCCGGTGCTCCGGCGGTGGCCGATCAGCCTGGCTCCAAGCACCAGCACGGCGAGTACCACTCCGATCGGTCCGGAAGCCGCCATGGCGAGCACCGCGCTGGTCACCGATGTGCGCACGAACACGTCTTGCAAGGTGAGGCCGAGTTTCGTAGAGAAACTCATCCCCGAGTCGCCGACGTAGCCGGTCGTTCCCTCCGTTGAAGCCATCGCGTGCGGAAGCCGCGTGAAGGTGCGGAGGCTCTGGGCGAAGTCCGTAGCGCCCGATGAGCTGAGTTCTGCGGCCTCGACCGGGAACCACACCTGGTTGATGAAGTTGGAGGAGAGCTCGCCGGCTACGGCCCAGGACGCCGGGTCCAGGTACGCGACGCCGGTATAGGTCGGCTCCAGTCGCCCTGCGCTCAGCACCGATGGCTCGAGGGCTCCTGGTACGTGCTTCCAATAGGTGCTGTTCTTATCTGCGGCGTCGAAGGTGCCGGAAAGGCGCAGCACCTGTTGTCCGCCGTTCGGCAACCCCATCACCCGTTCGTCACCGACTGCCCACGCCATCGACTCTGCGCTCGCGGCCGACAGAAGAAGCTCGACCGCGGCATCCGTTGGCAGGGCCGACGCGAAGGCGACTGGTGCCTTCCCCTCCACGATGTCGATACGCTCCGCCAGATGCGGATCGAAGCCCAGTGAGAGCTCTGTCGCCGGCTTCTTTATTGACGGGTCGGCGGGGCTCGCGCCAAGCGGGGGCAGGGTGACGACGTAGCGCGCCGGGTCGACGGCGGCGGCGAGAGCCTGCGGCATCTCGGCCTGCACCGAGGTGATCGAGTCTTCCTGCAGGCCCCAGACTGCTTCCAGCTCAGGTGAGAGCCCGGATGCGCCTGGCCGGGAGGCCGGGCCGGACAGCGGGCCGCCCCTCGCGGCGCCGACGAGGTCGCGCTGGGTCGCCGGCAGCTGCGCGACGGCCAGTTGGAGACCGTCGGTGAACATGTTGTTGATAGCCCGCGGAACCCCGGTGGCGAGCGCGGCCATGACCAGCACGATCGCCGCGACGGTGATCGACCCGCCGAGGTTGGCCGAAGCCTGGCGCCAGATCAGCCAGGGAACGCTGAGGTGGGAGGAGTGCCGGTGCGCGCTCTGGCGGCGGGTCATCTGGTCTCCTCCCTCGACGTCGTGTCCTGGGCCTGGCGCCTGACCCTGGCGGCGTACGCCGCGCAGATCGCGGCGAGCACAACAGCGAATGAACCGACGAGCACGGTCCAGAGTGCCCAGTCCGGCTGGAGCGGTGCCGGCATGGCGTCGCCGAGACCGGCAACGGCTGTGCGAGCCAGGATGCCGACGGTGAACCAGGAGACGACCAGCCCGGATGCAAGGCCGAGTACGGCCGCCGCAACGATCACCGTCGCCAGCTCGATCATGCGCAGCCTGGCCTGCTCCCTATTCGAGACGCCCAGTGTGCGAAGCACAATGACCTCGCCCCTTCGCGCTGCGGCCAGGGCGACCGTGATCGCCAGCACGGCGATCGCCGCGAGCAGGAGCGCGCCGCCCATGCCCCAGTAGAGCGCCGTGACGACGGGCGCCAGCATGGCAGCGGTCGATTCGGAGGCGATGGTGCTCACCTTGGCCGGCAGGTCGGGTATCCGTGCGGCCGCTTCGGCGACGGATGCCGGTTGCTGGGTGCGAATCCACACCTCACTGAGTTGCGGCACGCGTTCGCCTGCGCCCAGCGCGTATTCGCTGAGGGCCGGCAGGTCGGCGAGGATCCCGTAGGCGCCGGTGGATCCGGGGACCAGCGCGCTCGTGCCGCCGACGATTGCGTCAACGCTGGTACCGGTCGTTGGGATGAGGAAGGCGAGCTTGTCGCCGACATTCGCGTTCAGCCTGGCGGCGAGGGCGTCGGTGAGCACGACGGTCAACGGCGCCGCCTGCGCGTTCGTGTCGCTGGCTGCAGAACCAAGCAGCACCCGGCCGGTTGGCTTGTCCCAGGCGAGAACGGTCTCGAACCGGGAATCTCCCGTTGCCTTCGACAGGTCGACTCCTGCGCCACTGAATTCGATGTGCACGCCGGTCGCTCCGTCTGACCCGGCGAGGGTCGCCTCCAGCGCGAGAATGCTCCACGGCGCGGTGCCCTTCGGGAGGTGGGCTTCCAGTGCGACCGGAGCCGCACCGAGATCAGCGAGGGACTCGGTGTGGAACGCGAGCCGGGCGACGGCGCCGGCGGCATCCGTCACCCATGCGGCGGTCGACACTGTGCCGGCTCTCGACACTGTGCCGGCTCCGGTGGCGCCAGGTGCGGCGACGGTGATCGACACCGTCGTCGTCGCTGTCGGGAGCGGAGTGCCGACTGTGTCGTCGCCACCCTGGTCGTCATCCGGCCTGCTTGTGCCGAGCTGCAGGGCCAGGCGGTCTGGATCCAGCGAATCACCCTGTTCGCCGACCACCCCTGGCAGCGCTTCGCGGGCAATGGCCGTGAGCGACACGTCTTCTGCTCCGACGGTGACCGGGGTGATGAGCACGGGGCGGCGGCGCTGACGCCGTCCAGCGCGGCATAGGGTGCGGCCGAGATGATCGTGTCTGGACCGGCCACCGAGCGTGCGGTCTCCACGTCGACCCGCACGTCGCTGCCGTTCCGCATCATCGCGGCGCTGGCGTCGAGCGCCGACCAGGTTCCGGCGTAGGCCACTGCCAGCGTCGTGCCGCCGACCGACAGGGTCACCAGCAGCACCGCGACTGCGAAGACGCCGACCCGCCTGCCGACCTGGCGGCTCGGCAACACGGCGGCGAGCGAACGCGACCTCGCCGCCAGCGCCTGAACGACCGCGAGCAGTGGGCCGAACGCAAGAAGCGCGACCATGGCCAGCGCGATCAGGGCCAGCGCGGGCGCGAAGACGGCGAGCGGGTCGACGTGCAGCGAACCGTCTGGCGAAGCGGCCAGTGGCGACCGGTAGAGCAGGAACTGCCAGAGCGAGAGCCCGGCAGCACCGGCCACCAGCACGAAGACTCCGACAGTGGCAGCCTGGCCGGCGCGGCCGGAATCTTCGCCGCGCCCCGGTCCGCCCGCCAGCACCGCGCCGCGCAGGGCGACAACCGTGCAGACCACACCGCCGCAGACGACAACACAGACGACGACACCGACGATGAACAGGGCGGCGATCATCCAGCCGGCCATCGCATCCGTTTGCCCGAATGCGGCGGGTGTTGCCCCGAAGGCGGCAAGAAGGAGGGAGGCCAGAGCCGCGCCGACAACGGCCGCGGGCACCAGCACCACCAGGGCCTCGAGGGTGGCGAACCGGGTGAGGCCGGCGACGGATGCCCCGCGCGCGCGGATCAGCGCGGATTCCGTTGCCCGCGTGGTGACCAGCAGACGCGCCAGCTGGGCCAGGGTGATCAGGCCGATCGTCGCGACCAGCAACACCGGAACCGCTGCCACCCCTTGCACGGCGCCGAGGCTCTGCTGCAGTCGGGTCACGGTTGCCGTGAGTCCGCCGGTGATGCTCGCAGTACCCGATGCTGTGACGGTGTCATCGTCGATGAGTTCGTTCAGCCCAGGGATCGCTCTGGCCAGGGCAGGCAGGTCTCCCGGCAGGAAGGTGGCCGTGTCTGGAGCCATCGTCCAGGCGACGGTGGCCTGCTTCGCCAGCGGGCCGATGGCGTCGTCGCTGATGATGAGTGTGCCGGCGTTCAGTTTTCCGGCGGCGCCCTGGGCGTTGCCGGACACAGCGAGGGGGTCACCGAACCAGTAAGGGGCCGCGGCATTGCGCGGCAGCCACGTGCCGACGATGACTGCGCGGATGGCCGCAGGGGCCGTTCCGACCTCGATGATGTCGCCGGGGGCCAGGCCGAGCGTCTCGGCGGCGGCGGCGTGCAGCATGGCCGGTACCGGTGCATCCGATTCGGCGGCAGCGCCGTCCGTCGCCCCCTCGCCGGTCCACTCACCATCGACGAGAGTTGCCCAGTCGGCCAGCTGCGCGTCGGTGCCTACGACAAATCGAGTCTGTGCCCACGACATTCGAGTCTTCGCCTGGCGTGAGCGAATCTTCGCCTGTCACGTCGGCCGGCAGCACGACTGTCTGCTCAGGCGATGCCCGGCTGAACGGCAATGGGTCGATCCGCACGGTGCGCCACGCGGTCGTGTGCGTTCCGCTCAGTCGGTCTGTGAGCAGTGCCGCCGTCGACTCTCGCTGTTCGTTTCGCTCTGCCGCCTCGGCAGCCAGGGGAGTTTGCAACTGGAGTGCGGCGTCTCGTGCGGGCGTCTGCTCGAGCACCGTGCGCGTGCCGGTCACACTGGAGGCCGAGAGGTACCCGGTGATGCCGGCCAGGAGCGCGGTGGCGACGAGTCCGACGGCGAACAGGGCTGCGAGCAATCCGCGGCGAGCGAGTGAACGCTTCGCCGCGAGAGTACCGGAACGCACTGAAAACCCCTCGTCGCGCCGCGGAACGGGGCGATCATCATCGATCGAGGATCCGGATGCCCGGTCCCGCCGAATGCTGGTGCGCCGAGTACGGGCACTCGCATACGGTCACCCAGCATAGCGACAGGCGTTCTGCCCCTGACCACTACTTTTGAGGCGCGAGATTTGCCCCGTGCCCAGTGCTGGCGCAGCGAATCGGGCCTTCTGCCCACTGGCACGTACAACATCCGCGCAGATTGCCACTAGTGGCCGGGCCGCGGGGTGCGATAGGTTCAGCATCACGTCCTGCCCCCAAATGGGGGAGGTTATCAACGCAGATATCTCGGATTGGACAGGCAGTTGAGTTCACAATTCCGGCGACGTCCATCGTCGCCCATCCCGCGAGCACCCCTCGCAGCAGCACCGCTTAAGACCGTGCGCGGCATATCCGCCGTCACGTTGACCGCCGCGCTGGTCGCCACCATGGCCATCGTCGGCGGGGCCCCGGCCGCGCTGGCGGCACCGGCCGATTCCGTCGTTCCCGGCGTCACCATGCCGGCAACGGACCTCACCGCCGGTCGCTACATCGTGACCCTGGCCGACGACGCCGTCGCGACCTATGACGGCGGTGTCAATGGCTACTCGGCCACCGCGCCCGGCGCCGGCGCCAAACTCGACGCGCAGAGCGGCGCGGCCGAGGAATACGCGGGATACCTCGACGAGCAGCAGCAGGAGGTCGCGGCATCCGTCGACGCCACGATCGACTACTCGTACACGCTCGCCCTGAACGGTTTCGCTGCCGACCTCAGCGCAAAGCAGGCCGCGAAGCTCTCAGCAGACAAGAGCGTTGCCTCGATCACGAAAGAAACCCTCCACCACGTCACTGCGGCTGAGCCGTCCACTGACTTCCTCGGGCTGAGCGGCGACGACGGCGTGTGGGCGGGTATCGGCGGGCCAGAGCAGGCAGGGGAGGGCGTCGTCATCGGCGTGCTCGACACCGGCATTGCGCCGGAGAACCCGTCGTTCGCCGGCGACCCGCTCGGCACAGAACCAGGCGCTGCGCCGTATCTGGACGGCGACACCATCACCTACCAGAAGGCAGACGGTAACACCTTCACCGGGGCGTGCGTGACCGGCGAACAGTTCGAGGTGGCCGACTGCAGTTCGAAGATCGTCGGTGCACGCTATTACGTCGACGGCTTCGGTGCTGACCGCATCGGCGGCGCAGACATCGGGGAGTACGCCTCCCCGCGCGACGGCGACGGCCACGGTTCCCACACGGCATCGACAGCGGGCGGCAATCACGACGTGCAGGCGAGTGTCGGCGGACTTGGCTACGGACTGATCTCCGGTGTGGCTCCGGCCGCGAAGATCTCGATGTACAAGGTCTGCTGGTCTGGTCCTGATCCGATCGGCACAGAAGACGACGGATGCGCGTCTTCCGACCTGTTGGCCGGCATCGACCAGTCGGTCGCAGACGGTGTCGACGTGATCAACTACTCGATCGGCGGCGGCGCTGCCGCCACGACGGTTTCCCCCACCGACCAGGCTTTCCTTGGCGCGGCATCCGCCGGCATCTTCGTCGCAGCATCCGCTGGCAACGCAGGGCCTGGCGCATCGACGCTCGACAACGCCTCGCCGTGGATCACCACCGTCGCAGCAAGCACCATTCCGAGTTGGGAGGCCACAGCCACCTTCGGTGACGGAACGGCGCACGCCGGGGCATCCATCACCGTCGACCGCACGCCAGAGGCTCCTGCGCTGACCGGAAATCTGGTGCGAGCCGACCTCGTTGGCGTTGCCGGGCACGATGCGGCCGACGCGCTGCTCTGCGCACCGGATTCTCTCGACCCGGCGCAGGTCGCCGGCAACATCGTGTTCTGCGAACGCGGTGTCTATGACCGAACGGCCAAGTCGGCCGAGGTCGCCAGGGCCGGTGGAATCGGCATGCTCCTCGTGAACCGCACCTCGAGCTCGATCGACACCGACCTGCACGCCGTACCGACGGTGCACCTCGACGGTCCGTATTGGGACGAGACTTACGCCTACGCGGCAACGCCGGGCGCCACGGTCACGTTCACACCGGGCAACTCGACGGACTACATTCCGCCGGTGCCGCAGGTTGCCGGCTTCTCGTCGCGCGGCCCGGTGGAAGCCGACGGCAGCGACATCCTGAAGCCAGACATCACGGCTCCCGGCGTTGCGATCCTCGCCGACGGCGCGAACGCAGAGGGTGAAGATCCGAGCTGGCAGTTCATCTCCGGCACGTCGATGGCGTCTCCGCACGTCGCCGGTCTCGCTGCCCTCTATCTGGGCGAGCGCCCGAACGCGACCCCGGCAGAGGTCAAGTCGGCCATGATGACGACGGCGTACAACACCGTCGACGCAGCAGGGGCCGAGGTCACCGACCCGTTCGCACAGGGCGCTGGGCATGCAGACCCGACCAGGTTCTTCGAACCCGGTTTGCTGTACCTGAACGACACCGATGACTGGTGGTCGTATATCCAGGGCATCGGGTACGACGTCGGGGCAGAACCGATCGACCCGAGCAACCTGAACCTGGCCTCGATAGCGATCGGTTCGCTGGTCTCGACCGAGACCGTCACCCGAACGGTCACCTCGACGCAGGCCGGCGTGTTCGAAGCTCAGCCGATCGACATGCCGGGCATCGAGGCGGTCGTCGAACCGGCGACCCTCGAGTTCGGCGCGGCTGGGGAGACCCAGAGCTACACGGTGACATTCACCAGAACGGATGCCCCGCTGAACGCGTACACGACGGGCTCGCTGGACTGGGTGAGTGGAGACACTGTGGTGCACAGCCCGATCGCCGTGCAGCCGGTTCCGCTGGTTGCTCCGCCGCTGGTCGAAGGCACCGGCGTCGACGGTTCTGCCGACGTGTCGGTCACGCCGGGTGCAACCGGCGAGATTCCGCTGAACCTCAGCGGTCTCGCTGCCGGGGTGCACCAGCCGAACCCGGCTGACCCCGCTGACCCGAACACCGGGTCTGGAACGGCCGGTGACGAGTTCACCTACGAGGTGGTGGTGCCGGACGGCACCCAGCTGGCCAGGTTCGATCTTGACGCGGTCGACGACACCACCGACCTCGACCTGATCGTCTACCAGCTCGACGGGCCAGGTGGCGCACCCGTTGCCGGGTGGCAGTCAGCGACCGGATCCGCAGACGAACGGGTCGACCTCGTCGCGCCAGAAGCGGGGTCATACCAGATCATCGCTTCGGTGTTCGGAGGCACCACCGCGTTCGACGTCGACACCTTCTCGGTGCTCGAGGGAGCCGGTGAGGGTTCCTTGACGGCAACGCCGCCGGTGATCGCCGGCGAGCAGGGGGTGCCATCCGACTACGCGCTGTCGTGGGCCGGGCTGGCACCTGACGCTTCGTATCTCGGCCTGGTTGCCTATGGCGACACGGGCGTATCCACCGTCGTTTCGGTCGAGTCCGGCGAGGCGCCGGAGCCGGAGGCGCCGGTCAACACGGTTCCTCCGGTGATCGAAGGAACGCCGGAGGTTGGCGAGACACTGACGGCGAATCCAGGGGAGTGGGACACGGCGGAGCTCGTGTTCGGCTTCCAGTGGCAGGCTGACGGCGTCGACATCGCGGGCGCGACGGCGGCGACATACACGCCGGTCGAAGCCGATGCCGGTGCCACCCTCACGGTGGTCGTGACCGCGGCGAAGGATGGGCTGCCATCTGGCACGGCGACCTCGGCCGGTGTCGTGGTGAAGCACGAAGCCACGGTGAGCCTCTCACTGAACAAGTGGCTGGCGTTCTCGTGGCAGAAGGTCAAGGCCACGGTGCAGGTCGAGAGCGACGGCGACGTCTCCGGCCCGGCGACCGTCGTCGTGGACGGGGAGAGCTACGACGTGGTGCTCGATGCGAACGGCAAGGGGAAGGTGACCCTTCCGCCGCAGGAGCGCGGCTTCCACCGCGTGGTCGCGGAGTTCGCGGGCAGTGACACGGTCGCCCCGGCGACCAGCCGGGCGACGCTGCTCTGGGTGATCCTCTAACCCAGTACAGGTCACCCCGTACAGCGGAGGGGCGCAGGATGCATCGCATCCTGCGCCCCTCCTTCGTGCCCGTCGCGAGGGGACGCAAAATGCTGCATTTCGGCTCGATTCAGAGCACTTTGCGACCCCTCACGGTTGACTTGGCTGGAGCCTGTGGATAACTTCCGCGCCCGCGGACGGTGATGGTGCACTCTGGACGCGTGAATCCCCTTGAGCCCCTGCCGCGCGGCCTGTACACCGGCGCATTCACCACTGGCGCATTCACCACCAGGGAAGCCGCAGCCAGGGGCGTCGGCAAGGGCAGGCTTCGCGGACGAGACCTGCAGAAGCCGTTCCACGGAATCCGTTCGGTAGTGCCGCTTGTTGCAGTGACCGACCGAGCGAGAGCGTTGCAGTTACGGATGCCGCCTGGCGCATTCTTCAGCGGCGTGACGGCGGCCCTGATCATGGGTATTCCGCTCCCGCTGAGGCTCAGCAAGGCGGTGGAGCTCCACATCGGTGTTGCGGCACCGATGCGCGCGTGCCGTGTGGTGGGAGCTGTGGGCCACAAGCTGCAGTTGAGTCCGAGCGATCTGCGCGACTGGGGTGGTCTGCGCGTGACCACGTTGGCCAGAACGTGGTGCGACCTCGCATCCGTGCTCGACCTAGAGGACCTGGTCGCTGCCGGCGACTACATCATCCACCACCGACAGCCGCTGGCCAGCCGCGAGGAACTGGCCGCCGCGGTGGCCGCCCACCCAGGCCGTCGGGGCCGAGCGCGTCTACTCGAGGCACTGGACCTTCTTGACGATCGAGCGGATTCTCCGCCGGAGTCGGTCATTCGCGTCACGATCGTGCGCGCCGGGATCTCCGGTCTCCACGCCAACTATCCGATCTGGGACGCTCGCGGCGTCAAGATTGCTTCGGCGGACCTCTGCTTTCCCGCACATCGGGTGATCTTCGAATACCAGGGCGATTATCACCGCACAGAGCCCGAACGGTGGCGGAAGGATCGAACGAGAATCGCCCGGCTGGCCGCCGCTGGCTGGCATGTCATAGAGATTGCCGCTGACGAACTGCGCGACCGTCACGTGCTGCTCCAGCTGATCCGTGACGCTCTGGCCCTGTATCCGGCGGCGCTGCACCGCTGAGGGGACGCAAAGTGCTCTCTTTTGGGCCGAAACCGCGCACTTTGTGACCCCTCACGACAGCTCGGGCGGTCGAGAGGTGAGGCTCGAGGCGGGAGGTCACGGCACGGTAAAACGGGCAGCGGGGGTTGCGCTGAATTAATTCGTAAGCTTTACTAACAAACAGGACGGCAACGGATGCCCAGCGACGGGTTCACTCTCGTGCTCTACGCACCACCGCGAAGTTGCTGCCCGGCCCGCGGAGTTCGACGCAGAACTCATCGAAGCCTCACAACTCGCAGGTCACGTAACGTCCCGTTCGCACCATGGGTGCCAGCAATTCCGTTGACACCATCGATTGAGAAAGGAAACAACGCTCATGAAGAAACTCCCTCTTGTCGCACTCGGCGCGGTTGCCGTACTGGCACTGGCCGGATGTGCAGCCGGAACCAATGCCGCGTCTGGCGAGGATGCCGGTGACGGCGCAGAGATCCGCGTCTGGCTGGTCGGCACCGATACCCCGGATGCCGCGCGCGAGTACCTGAAGACCACCTTCGAGGAAGGGAACCCGGGCAGCACCCTCACCATCGAAGAGCAGTCCTGGACCGGCCTGGTCGACAAGCTGACCACCAACCTCTCCGGCAGTGACAGCCCGGACGTGGTCGAGGTCGGCAACACCCAGGCATCCGCGTTCACCTCCGCAGGCGCGTTCCTCGACCTCACCGACAAGTACGAGGCGCTCGGCGGCGACGACCTGCTGCCCGGCTTCGTCGAGGCCGGCACCTACGATGACAAGTTCTATGCCGCGCCCCTCTACTCCGGCGCGCGCCTGGTGTTCTACAACAAGGAGGCCGCCACCGCCGCAGGCCTGGGTGTGCCGGCCACACTCGACGAGTACATCGCCGGGGGCGAGGCCCTTGCGGCGGCCAACCCCGGCAAGTCGGGCATCTGGTGGCCTGGGCAGGACTGGTACAACGCCCTCCCCTATATCTGGGAGAACGGCGGAGAGATTGCCGTGCCAGACGGCGAGGAGTGGGATGCGCAGCTGTCGTCCGCTGAATCCATGGCCGGGCTCGAGCAGGTGCAGCAGGTCATGACCACCGCATCGGCCGCGCCGAAGGATGGTCAGGAGACCAACCCGCAGGTCGGCTTCTGCGACGGCACCACGCTCCAGCTGTCCGCTCCCAGTTGGGTGAAGTGGTCGATCCTGGCGCCGGCGGATGCCGAGACGCCCGGCTGCCCAGAGCAGGAAGCCAACCTCGGCGTCTATGCCCTGCCGGGCATCGACGGCGGCGCGGCCCAGGTCTTCGCCGGTGGATCGAATGTCGCGGTGTCAGCGAAGTCGGCACACCCCGAACTGGCCACCAAGGCGCTGGAGATCATCCTGAGCGACGAGTTCCAAACCATCTACGGTGAGAACGGCCTGGTGCCGGCCAAGCTGTCGCTCGCCAGCACGCTCGGCACCGACGAGGTGGCCCTCGCGACCACCGAAGCCGCAGGCAACGCCAAGCTCACTCCGGCATCGCCGAAGTGGGCAGACGTGGAGGCCAGCGGCCTGTTGACCGACCTGTTCGTGAAGATCGCGCAGGGCGGCGACGTGGAGCAGCTCGCCACCGAAGCCGACGAGAAGATCGAGTCGATCCTGAACGGTTAGGAGAACGGATGCCCGGCCGAGCTGGCTCGGCCGGGCATCCGTCACCCTGTCTTTCTGCCCGGAGTCACCGATCCATCCTGGAGTCATGATGACCTCGCTCACCTCCGCACATGAGGCTGCGCCCAGCGCCGTTACCGACGAGCGCATCATCGCTCCCGAGCCGCCGCCGGCGCGTTCGGGTCGGCGAAAGCGCGCCGGCGGACTCACGCCGTACATGCTGCTCGTGCCGTCGGTTGCCGTGCTCGCGGCCATCATCGGCTGGCCGTTGATCCAGCTGTTCATCATGTCGTTCCAGGACTTCGGCCGCGCCCAGGTGTTCGGGGCGCCAGCGCCGTTCATCGGGCTTGACAACTACGCGAAGATCCTCATCGACGAGGCGTTCTGGCAGGTGCTGCTGCGCAGCTTCGCCTTCTGTGCAGTCTGTGTGGTGGCGACCATGATTCTTGGCACCCTGATCGCCCTCATGATGATGCGCTTGGGCAGGTTCTTTCGGCTCCTGCTTTCGGTCGGGCTGCTCCTGGCCTGGGCGATGCCTGCCCTCACCGCGACCATCGTCTGGGGCTGGATCTTCGACACCGACTACGGCGTCGTCAACAACGTTCTGGTGAACGCCTTCGGCCTCGATTTCGTTCAGCACTCCTGGCTGATCAACCCGCTCAGCTTCTTCTTCGTCGCGGCCATCATCGTCATCTGGGGTGCGGTGCCGTTCGTCGCGTTCACCGTCTACGCCGGCCTCACCCAGGTGCCGGACGAAGTGCTCGAGGCCTCGCAGCTCGACGGCGCGAACTCCTTCGCCCGGTTTCGCCTGATCATCTATCCGTACCTCAAATCGATCTTCCTGGTGGTCATCATCCTGCAGGTGATCTGGGACCTGCGGGTCTTCACCCAGATCTTCGCTCTGCAGGGCATCGGCGGAATCAAAGACCAGACCAACACCCTCGGCACCTACATCTACCAGGTGTCGATCGGCACCGGGCAGTACGGCATCGGCGGCGCGATCGCGGTCATCACGGTGATCATCATGATGGCGATCTCGCTCTATTACGTGCGCCAGAGCATCAAGGACGAGGAGCTGTGATGACTGCCACTTCCACCCGGCGTGCCCCTGCGGCATCCGTCGCCCGCCCGCGTCGGTACAAGGCTCGCAGGCGCTGGTCGAGCGCACTGCTGAGCGTGCTCGCCGTCGTGATCTTCCTGGCCAGCGTGTTCCCCGTCTACTGGATGGTGAACACGTCATTCCAGCCGAACAATGAGATTCGCGGGTCTGTGCTGCACTTCTGGCCAGACAACTTCACGCTGCGCAACTACGAGACCGTGCTGTTCGATCCCGGTCGTACCCCGTTCCTGCCCGCGCTCGGCAACTCGCTCATTGTCACGATCCTGACCGTGGCCATCGCACTCGTCTTCGCGTTCCTCGCCTCCCTCGCTGTGACCAGGTTCCGGTTCCGCAGCAGGAAGGGGTTCATTCTCGCCATCCTGATCGTGCAGATGATCCCAGCGGAGGCCATGATCGTCTCCACCTATCGGGTGCTCGATGACTGGAGCCTGCTGAACACCATCGCCGGCCTGACCTTCGTCTATGTGGCGACGGTGCTGCCGTTCACGATCTGGACCCTCAGGGGCTTCGTCAACGGTGTGCCGGCCGACCTCGAGGAGGCAGGCATGATCGACGGGCTCAGTCGAACCGGGGCGTTTTGGCGCATCACCTTCCCCCTGCTCGCGCCCGGGCTGGTGGCTACCGGGGTGTTCGGGTTCATTCAGGCCTGGAACGAGTTCCTCCTCGCTCTCGTCGTGAACTCCCGGCCGGAGATGATGACACTGCCGGTGTGGCTCCGCACCTTCCAGACGCTGACAGGCACTACCAACTGGGCGGCGATCATGGCAGGCTCGACGCTGATGGCCATCCCGGTGATTATCTTCTTCCTCATTGTTCAGGGACGTATGACCAGTGGACTCGTGGCCGGCGCGGTGAAGGGATGAGCGGTGAAGGGATGAGCGGTGCGGGGATGAGTGGTGAGGGGATGAGTGCAGGGGAGGCCGAGGTCGATCCGGCAGCTCTGCGCCGGCAGATCGCCACCACCCTGATGCCCGGTTTTGCCGGAACGACCCTGCCTGAATGGCTGGCACAGCGACTGCGTGACGGGCTCGGTGCCGTGTGCATCTTCGGCCCGAACATCGTCTCCTGGGCTCAGCTTCGCGACCTGACCGACGACATCCGTGCCGCCAACCCGCTTGCTGTCATTGCGATCGACGAGGAGGGTGGCGATGTCACCCGGCTCTATTACGATTCGGGATCGCCGTACCCCGGGAACGCGATACTCGGGCGGCTGGATGACATCGGCCGCACAAAGGAGATCGGTAGAATGGTCGGCTGGGAGTTGCGCGCGGCCGGGTGCACGATGACGTTCGCGCCGGATGTCGACATCAACTCGAACCCGGACAACCCGGTGATCGGGGTGCGCAGTTTCGGCACAGTCGCCGAGCGAGTGGGCGCGCACGGCGCGGCCTGGGTCAGCGGTCTGCAGTCCACCGGCATCGCGGCAAGCCCGAAGCACTTTCCAGGTCATGGCGACACCGCGCAGGACTCGCACCTCGCTGTTCCGATCGTCGATGTCGGCCTTGATGAGCTGCGGTTGCGTGAGTTGTTGCCGTTTCGCGCGGCCATCGCCGCCGGCGCGAAGACCGTGATGACCTCCCACATCCTGCTTCCGCGGATCGACCAGGTGAACCCGGCCACTCTGTCGCGGAGGATCGTTCAGGGACTCCTTCGCGACGAGCTCGGTTTCGACGGAGTCATCGTGACCGACGCCCTCGACATGACGGGGGCGAGCGGCGTGCTCGGAATTGCTGGGGCGGCCGCGACCGCCCTCGCGGCGGGGTGCGACCTCCTCTGTATAGGCACGGCGAACACGGATGCGCAGCTGCACGAGATCGAGGAGCGGGTGCTCGCGGCCATCGATGCCGGTGAACTCACCAGGGCACGGGTGGCCGAGGCGGCCGGCCGCGTTTTGGCCCTCGCCGAGGATTCTGCTGCAGCGGCGATTCGCATTCCCATTCCGGAATACATCAAGAATGACGAGCCAGAATTCGACCTCGGCCAGATATCGGCGACGTTCGAGGTCGGTGAACGGGGAAATGCGTGGCTCGCGGATCCGCCGCGCACCTGCTCCGTCATCCGTTTGGATACTGTGGCCAACATCGCCGTCGGCGGTGCACCGTGGGGGCCGTTCGCCGAACTCGTGGCCAACCCGACCTCACAGATCGCCGAGGAGTGGGGAGATCGCCCGATTGTCGCTTGCACGGGTCGCTCAGACAGCGACGTGGTACTTGCGTCGTTTGCCCCGGTGCTCGTCGTCGGCAAAGACAACCACCGTCATGCCTGGGCGAGTGAACTCATCGATCGGCTCCGCGCCGAGGGGCGCGAGGTGCTCGTCGTCGACATGGGCTGGCCGAGCGACGACCGCGCCTACGCCGACATCGCCACCTTCGGGGCCTCACGCCTGGTCGGGCGCTCCTTGCTCAACCTGCTGTCCTCGCGCTGAGGCGACGGCGGCGCGCACCTCTTCGGCGATGAGGTCGGCATTGATGGTGGCGCCGGCCTTCAGCCCGGCAGCGGCGGACGTGACCACCTGCGCCATGAGGTCGGTGACGTTGCCCACCGCCCAGACACCAGGAACCGCGGTCTGGCCCACCTCGTCGGATTCCACGTGCGTGCCGACCCCGAACGGGTGCGCTGTGGCTTCCAAACCGAGGTCGGTCAGCACACCGGCGCGAGCCGTGAAAGTAGGAGCAACGACGAGCGCGTCGATCTGGTGCTCTGTTCCGTCCTCCATCAACACGCCGGTGAGTGCGTCGCGCGTGACGGTCAGCGATTCGACGCGGCCGCTGACCACACGGATGCCGCGCGCGGCCAGTTCTTCGAGCTCCTCAGCAGACGGCTCAGGGGCGGCGTGGAGGAAGAACGTGACGCTCTGGCTCAACTGACGGAACAGCTGGGCCTGGTGCATGGCCATCGGTCCGGTGGCGAGAATACCGATGGAACGGCCCCGCACTTCCCAGCCATGGCAGTAGGGGCAGTGCAACACGTCGTTGCCCCAGCGCTCTGTGAGGCCGAGGATGTCGGGAAGCTCGTCGACGAGGCCGGTTGCCACGAGGAGTCGGCGGCCCTGTACGGAGGTGCCGTCATCGAGAATCACCCGGAAGCCGTCATCCCTTCGACTCGCGGCCGTCGCCGTCGCCTCGACCAGGTGTGCGCCATAGGTCGCGGCCTCAGCGCGGCCGGTGGCCAGCAACTCGGCGGGACTCACGCCGTCGCGAGTGAGGAAGTTGTGCACTCCGGCGGCCGGCGCGTTCCGGGGCCTGCCTGAGTCGATTATCAGGACGGAGCGACTGGATCGACCGAGTGCAATGGCAGCGCTCAGCCCGGCCGGGCCGCCGCCGATGATGATCACGTCGTAAATGGTGTCGCCGCTTGGGGTATTCATGTCTTCATGTTCCAGCTGTCGAGTATCGTTTGGCAAGCCCACTTGCTGATGTGGCAAACTGTGATCATGGACGAATCCACAGAGGAAGTTCTCACCCTTGTCGGCACGAGGCTCAAAGCCCTCCGGCTGAACCGAAAGGCGACGCTGGGCGACATCTCTGCTTCGACTGGCATCTCGGTGAGCACACTGTCACGACTGGAGTCTGGGCAGCGCCGCCCCAACCTGGAGTTGCTCCTGCCGCTTGCGCGCATCTATCGGGTTCCGCTCGATGACCTGGTCGGGGCGCCGGCGACGGGCGATCCGCGGATTCATCTGAAGCCTGTGGTGCATCACGGGATGACGATCGTGCCCTTGAGTCGCGGATCGCAGGGGCTCCAGGCGTTCAAGCATGTCATCGCCGCCGGCACCCCGGTCGGGGAGCCGAACCCGCAGACGCACGAAGGCTACGAGTGGATGTATGTGATTCGCGGTCGCCTGCGGCTGGTGCTCGGAGAGCACGATTTTGTCCTGACCGCCGGTGAGGCCGCGGAGTTCGACACGCACACGCCGCACTGGTTCGGCAGGGCAGGATCCGGGGACGTCGAGTTCCTCAGTCTGTTCGGTCGCCAAGGCGAACGGGTGCATGTTCGCGCGCGTCCGAACCGGCCAGGCGGGTGACGTGAAGCCGAACGAGGCGCTCAGCCTGCCTGCCTGCCGCGGGTCACCGAAGCGGCGATCAGGGCGGGAGGCACGTTTGCCTTCGGCCGTGACTGCCGCTCGATGACCAACGCCGTGAGGACGCCATCGTGCTCGGGGCCTTTCATGCAGCGGCATTGACAGGGGTGAACGCAGATCCGGATACTACATTGGGCGCTCCGCGAGCTCTCGTGCGATTAGTGCCGGACCAGCTCAGACGCGCGCTCGAACTCGATCCAGCGCTGCAGACCATCGACCCGGAACTCGACAGTGACCTGATTCTGGCCACAATCAGCGGGCTGAGCCAGGGCATGCTTCCCGGTCACTACTCTGCGGATACCGCCATCCGACTCATCGACCGCGTCCTTGATCGGTTGCTTGGAACGGCTGTTCCACCTCACCCCGCTGAGGCGACAAGCCGCGACCATGGTCGGGGCCCGTCGAGCCGAGCGTGAGCCCCGATCTACCGGTGGGGCGGTGGCGAAGTGATCGAATGTGATTGAAACCAGTAGGATTCTTGCAGCGACAATCGTTGTCGCCTCGTTGGGAGCGTGTAGTGGCTGAAGTCGTCATCGTTGAAAACGCCGCCGCGGCGGGGGAGCTCGTCGCGGAATCGCTGCGCAGCCTCATTGAAGCCAGGCCGGATGCCGTACTCGGGCTGGCAACGGGATCGACGCCGCTTCCCGTCTACAGCGCGCTGGCGGCATCCGTTCATCGCACCCCGCTCGACGTCACGCTCGTTCGCGGCTTCGCGCTCGATGAATACGTCGGGCTGCCAGAGGGCCACCCACAGAGTTATCGGGCCGTGATCACCCGCGACGTCGTCGAGCCGATCGGTCTCACCCCGCAGAACATCCAGGTGCCAAACGGCAATCTCGAGACCATCGAGTCGGCGGGTCGCGATTACGAGCAGGCGATCCTGGATGCCGGTGGTGTCGACGTGCAGATCCTCGGCATCGGCCGCACAGGGCACATCGGCTTCAATGAGCCGGGCTCCTCGTTTGCGTCGCTGACCCGCGTCAAGACGCTCACAGAAGAGACCAGAGCCGACAACGCGCGGTTCTTCTCATCGCCTGATGACGTTCCGATGCACTGCATCACCCAGGGGCTCGGCACGATCCGCCGGGCCAGGCACCTGGTGCTGCTCGCGTTCGGCGAGGCGAAGGCGGATGCTGTTGCCGCGGCTGTCGAAGGACCGATGACGGCGAGTGCTCCCGGCTCGGCAATTCAGTTGCATCCACACGTGACCGTCGTCATCGACGAGGCGGCCGCGAGCCGGCTTGCGAACCTCGATTACTACCGTCACGCCTGGGCGAACAAGCCGGCCTGGCAGGGCATCTGAGAACCCGGAAGCGTCTCAGCTGAGTTCTCTGCGCCCGGAGATCACTCCGCTGGCGGTGGCGACAACCGCGAAGACGACGGCGACGATGGGCTGGCCGAGGTCCCACCAGGCCAGGGCTGCAGCGCCGAAGACGAAAATCTCGATGATGGCCTTGCCGAATGGGTCGAGCCGGAAGACAGCCTTGGGAGAGCGGAACAGCGCCCAGACCAGGATGGCCAGTACCGGCGCGCCGATGCCGATGAGGACACCGGGCCAGGGGAGCGGCCACGCCAGGAAACCCCAGAGGCCGAGGCTCACGAACGCGAACAGTTCGAGCACAAATCTCAGGATGTCGTTCGGGCCGATCTTCACTTCTTCACGCTGGCTCGTCACCGCCCAAGTCTACCCGGGCACTGGCTACTTGAAGATGATGGTGCGGGCGCCGTCTTGCAGCACCCGGTTCTCTGCGAACCACTTGACCGCCTGGCTGAGCGTGCGGCTCTCCTCGTCTTGCCCGATCGCCACCAGTTCGCTCGCCGTGCGGGAGTGGTCAACGCGCACCACGTTCTGCTCGATGATCGGGCCCTCGTCGAGGTCGCTGGTCACGAAGTGCGCCGTCGCCCCGATCAGCTTCACCCCGCGGGCGTGCGCCTGCTTGTACGGGTTCGCCCCCTTGAACCCCGGCAGGAACGAGTGGTGGATGTTGATCGCCATGCCCTCGAGCCGCGCACACAGTTCCGGCGAGAGGATCTGCATGTACCGCGCCAGCACCACCAGCTCGATGTCGTGCTTCTCGACCGCCTCAACCACGCGGGCCTCGAAGGCTGACTTGCTCGCGGCATCCGTTATCGGCAACGACTCGAACGGCACGCTGTAGAAGCCCACCAGGTCGCGCAGCGTTCCGTGATTGCTGAGCACCAGGGGAATCTGTACCGGCAGCTGCCCTGCCCGCTGGCGGAACAACAGGTCATTGACGCAGTGCCCGGCTGTGGAGGCCAGAACAAGCGTGCGCAGCGGCCTGCCGACGACGTCGACGATGGCATGCATGCCATAGCGCGCGATCACCGGGTCGAGGGCCGACTGGATCTCATCGCGGCCAGCCGGTGATTCCACCTGAAGGCGGATGAAGAACCGGCCGGTGTCAGCGCTGGAGAACTGCTGGCTCTCGGTGATGTTGCCGCGGGCCGATACGATCGCGCCGCTCACCGCGTGCACGATGCCCGGCTGGTCTGGGCACACCAGTGAGATCACCCAGTGGTGCAGCGCCTCGTGCGGTGCGGAAGGAGTCATCCGCCCAGAATACCGGGAGCCGGACGCAGGCCGGACCCCGGGCGTATGCCGGAGGCAGGGTGTTCATCTAGACTGGGCGACGGTCGATGGATCAACATCGGCCCCGGGCGCGCACGCTGGCGCGAAGTCGATCCCGTACCTGCTCCCAATTGAGTGAGCGGCGGATCCGCCGTCCGTGAGCGTTCATCATGTCAAAAGCTGTGTCACAGCATCCCGCCACAACGTCGAAGCCTTTTCCCTGGCTCGGCCTGATCACCCTGTCGGCGGCCGTGTTCCTCTCGGTCACCTCGGAGATGTTGCCGACCGGTCTGCTGCCGGATATGAGCGAATCCCTGGGGGTCAGCGAGTCTCAAGTCGGACTGCTCGTGACCTGGTTCGCTTTCACGGTCGTGCTCACCAGCACCGCCCTGACCCACCTCACCAGACGGATGCCGCGGCACGGCCTGGTCGTCGGGGTGCTCATCGTCTTCGCGATCAGCAACGTGCTCACCGCCATCGCACCGAGTTACGAATTCGTCATCGCCTCCCGCGTCGTCGGCGGCATGGCCCACGGGCTGTTCTGGGCCGTCGTCGGTGCATACGCTGCTCATCTCGTCCCCAAGGAGCAGATCGGCCGGGCTGTCTCCATCACCATCGCAGGCGGAACCCTGGCCTTCGTCTTCGGTGTTCCGATCGCGACTGCGGCCGGGCATGTCCTCGGATGGCAGCTGTCGTTCGTGATGCTCGCGGTTCTCATGCTGATCGGGGCGCTCCTGGTGTGGCGGTTCCTGCCACCGGTCGACCACTATGGAGCAGCGGCACCGAATACGACGACGGGTGCCATAGCGGTGGGCCCGGCCGCGGCAGGCTCCCGCCGAGACCCGACCATCACGGCCGTCGCGCTGATCTGCTGCATTACCGGTCTCATTATGGTCGGTCACTACACCTTCTACACCTACGTTGCGCCCTTCCTCATCGACGGCCTCGGCGCCCCGACCGCCGCGGTGGCTCCGCTGCTGTTCGCGTACGGGGTCGCCGGGGCCGGCGGGCTGGTCATCGCCGGCACGGTCTTCGGGCCGCGGCCTCAGTTGGGACTCGTGGTCGCGATTGTGGTCAGTGCGATCGGCGTCGCAGCCCTTGCCGTCTTCACGGCGAATCTCCCGGTCGCTATCGTGGCGTTCATGCTCTGGGGACTTGCCTTCGGGGCACTGCCGCCGTTGTTGCAGACGCGGTTGCTGCACGCAGCATCCGTGCGCATCCGTGACACCGCCAGCGCGTTCTACACGACCGCGTTCAACCTCGGAATCGGCGGAGGCGCGCTGCTCGGAGCGGTGCTGCTCGATGCCGTCGGTCTGGAGATCGTGCCGTTCGTCTACCTCGGAATCCTGGTCGTGGCACTCGCGCTCGTTCTGGTGACAGACGTCCTCATCCGCCGCCGCGCCAGGCTCTGACCCCGAGGCGGTCTCGATTCGACACGGTCGTGTTCACAACCGCTGTAATTTTCGCCTGAGGGCCCTGAATCGAGCCGATTTCGCTGTCCCGGCCGAATATTCCAGCAGTTGTGTACCGCGTGCCGCGAGCGAGCGCGACTCAGGTGAGCAGAGCGCCGGCGGCGAAGACCGCCTGCACGGTGAGATCGTCGTCGAGGAGAACGGCGTCGGCCGCATAGCCGACCGCGAGCAGACCGAGATCGTGGCTGCGCCCGACGGCCCTGGCCGGTGTCTCGGTGACGGCGGTGACGGCATCCTCGATCCGCACCCCAACGTCGGCGACAGCTCGCCGCAGCGCAACGTCGAGGGTGAGCGTCGAGCCCGCGATCGACCCGCCGTCGGTGAGCCGGGCAACACCATCGGTGACGGTGACGGAGAGGGTTCCGAGGTCGTAGAGCCCGTCTGCCGCTCCGGTCGCCGCCATCGCATCGGACACCAGCGCGATGCGCCCCGGTGCACCCGCGAACGCCAGGCGCACCACCTCAGGGTGCACGTGCACGCCGTCATTGATGACCTCGAGGATCACCCCGGGAAAACGGGTTGCGGCCGCAACCGGGCCAGGCGCACGATGATGGATGCCGCGCATGCCGTTGAAGGCATGCGTCAGTATCGATGCCCCAGCCTCGAACGCTCGCAGGGTGGTTTCATAGTCTGCGGCGCTGTGTCCGACAGCCACGGCGACACCTGCACCCGTGAAAGCAGCGATCGCCTCCTCGGCTCCTGGCAGTTCCGGTGCGAGAGTCACCTGGCAGATTCGCCCGCGTCCGGCATCGAGCAACCTCCTCACCGAATCGGCGTCCGGCGCTCGCAGCAGGGCAGGATCATGCGCACCGCGGAAGGTGTCGTCGAGGAACGGGCCCTCGAGGTGCGCTCCCAGCACCAGCTGGTCGCTCTCCGCGACATCGGCGATGACGGCCAGCCGCGCTTCGAGATCGGCCTGGCTCGCGGTAACCAGCGAGAGAACCGATCGCGTGCTGCCATGCCTGCGATGCACCGCCAGTGCGGTACGGATGCCGTCGGCCCCGTCGTCGAACGCGGCACCGCCTGCCCCGTGGCAATGAATGTCGATGAATCCGGGGGTGAGCCAACGGCCAGCAGCATCCGTTATCGTGCCTGAACCGCGCGTGCCCACATCGGCCACGTCGCGCCATCCGTCGCCGATGCCCACCCGTGAAACGGTGTCGCCGTCGAAGGCCACCCAGGCGTCGGCGGTGACGGTGCCGGCCGAGACGAGACGGGCGGAGTGGATCACGCTCTGCGGTGCCATCAGCCGACGATCACTTCGATGTCGTTGTCGGCGAACGCCGAGAGCTGGTCTGCCGTGATTCCGTCATCGGTGATGAGCATGCCGAAGAGGCCGGAACCGCCCATGGCAGCGAACGCGGTGCGGCCGATCTTGCTGGAATCCGCCACCACGATCGCGCGGGTGGCCCTGCGGGCCATCAAGATATTGACAGCGGCCTCCCTCTCGTCGTGCACGGTGGCGCCGAGCACCGGATCGATGCCGTTCACGCCGAGGAAGGCGATGTCCATGGTGATCCTCTCGAGGACGACGTCGCTGTACGGCCCCACGAGCTCATAGGAGCGCGGGTGGACGACGCCGCCCGTCACGACGGTCTTGATCTGGGGCCGCATCGCGAGTTGTGCAGCGATGTTGATGGCGTTGGTGACGACTGTCAGCGTGAAGTGCGGCGAGGCCTCCATGATGTCCGGTCGTGCACTAAGGGCGGTCGCTATCGCGGTACTCGTCGTGCCGCCGCACAAGCCGATGACGGCGCCACGCGGCACCAGCGCGCTCGCCGCGAGCGCGATCTGCTGCTTCTCTGGCGCGTGCTGTTCTCGCTTGTAGCGGATGGGCAGGTCATAGGCCACGGACTGACCGATAGCCCCTCCGCGGGTGCGGGTGAGCAGCTGCTGGCTCGCCAGGTGGTCGAGGTCCCTGCGCGCGGTGGCGGCGGAGACGCCGAGTTTGGTGATGATGTCGTCGACGTCGAGCTGGCCGGTCTCGGACAGGAGGTCGAGCACGGAGTTCAGGCGCTCAGCACGATTCATGCGGCTCCCTTGTCGGTGGACGGTGCGCTCTCCGCCTGCCGGGTTTCGCCAGTGACACCGGGACCACCGACCGTGTCGCGCGCCCGGAGAGCAGCGCCGATCAGCCCGGCATTCTGGCCGATCCGCGCCGGGAGGAGCACTGGCCGGCGGTGAAAGCTGAGTAGCTCGTCGACGCGGTGCCGGAGCGGCGTGAACAGTGCGTCCCCCGCTTGCGCGAGACCGCCTCCTATCACGACGGCCTCTGGCGCAAGGAAGGCCGTCAACTGGGCGATGCTGACGGCGAGGGAGTCAAGCGCGCTCTCCCAGACCTGGGTGGCAGCGTCGTCGCCGACCTGCGCGCGGGCGAGCACGTCACGGGCGCCATCGGGCCGGATGCCGGTGAGCGACTGGTAGCGGCGCGCGATCGCCCCGGCCGATGCGATGGTTTCGAGGCAGCCCCGTGCGCCGCAGCTGCACGGGAAGCCGTTGGGATCGACGATCGCATGGCCGATCTCCCCAGCGTATCCGTGTGCGATGTGAGCGCGGCCGTCGATGAATATGGAGCCGGCGAGGCCGGTGCCGATCACGATCACCACGACGTCTCGGTATGGCTGCGCAGCACCCAGCCGGAACTCGGCTTCGCCGGCAGCACGAACATCATGCGAGAACGACGCCGGGAGCCCGAGGCGTGCCTGGACGAGTTGCTTGAACGGCACATCCTTCCAGTCGAGGTTCGCCGCCTGGAGCGCGATGCCGAGATCGTCATCGACGAGTCCGGGCGCGATCAGTCCTGCGGCCACAGGGTCGACGGACGGGAAGTCGATGGCGTAGCGCGCGGTGAGCTCCTGCACGAGATCCAGCACGGCGTTCGCCGTCTCTCCGGCGTGATGCGGAGTCTGCGTGCGCTTCAGTCCGAGCATCCGTCCGGCGTCGTCGAAGAGTGCGGATTTTGTATCGGTGCCGCCGACATCGAAGGCGACAACGGCTTGCCCGGGGCCGAGGAGCGGCGTGTGGTCATCGTCGGTGACGGGCGTAGCAGCTTCGGTCACGAGACGAGAGCGCTCCCTGTGATTGTTTGTGATCGGTACGCAGAACTAATCAGCATGTTAGCTCAAAGCCGGTGAACTCATTGTGAATCGCCAGCGAGCCGTGCGGCATCTCGGAGTGCGGTGATGCCGTTGGTGATCTGTTGGAACGTATCCTCGTCGACGGGGATGCCGGCGCGCTCGAGCCCCAGCACCGCTGCACCCGCGATACCGTCTGGGACGGTGATCGGCGGGGCGCCCTCACGTATGCTCCTGGCGAATGGACCGCCTGGCAAGGCGAGCAGCAGCCCACTCGACACGCTGCCTCCGAGCACCAGCGGCCCATCGACAGCGGGGTCTCTGACCGAACTCAGAGTGTCGACCAGTGCGGCCGCAGCGTCGACGAGGATGGAGCGTGCGACCTCGTCGTCGCGGGCCTGGAAGGCAAGTGGGGCGAAACGGGACAGCTCGGCCGGTCGCATCGCGTACAGTGCGCCCAGGAGTTGCAGGAGGACGACTGGGCGCTCGTCTCGGTGCTCGGCCAGCGCTGGGAGTTGCAGCGCTGGGAGTTGCAGTGCGGCCAGGAGTAGATCGGTGAGTGCGGTTTGTGGTGCGCGGCCGTCGAGGTATGCGGTGACCGCACTGGCCACTCGATGACCGATCCAGTACCCGGAGCCGGCGTCACCGAGAAGCCAGCCCAGGCCGTCGGAGACAGCGGCGAGCCTGCGGTCTTCGATTCGGGCTGCCACCGCGCCCGTGCCGGCGACGAGGACGTAGCCATCCGGCGCGAGCGCTCCGGAACAGTACGTGGCCAGGACGTCTGGCACGATCTCCACAGGTCCGCGCAGGCCGAGCGGGGCGAGCGCCCTGCTGATCTGCTCCAGGGGAGCGTTCAGGCCTGCACCGGCCATCGCGACCACCGCCGAGGTGAACTGATCGGGTTCGGCTCCGTTCTGTGACCCTGCCCCCATGGCCGCGCGCGCACGCTGTGTGGCGGAAGCCAACGAGGCCATTGCCGCATCGATTCCACCCGAGACCGGGTTGCCGCTTGAGGCCAGTCCGAGTCCGAGGCAGCGTCCGGACCGGTCAACGATCACCGCTCGCGTGGTGGTACCACCCGCGTCGATTGCCAGGACTGTGCACATCGTTACCGTTTCGTGTTCCGTGTAATGTGAACACACTGTAACGTAAGAATTGTTTTCAGATTCACTCCAATGAAGGAGAAACGGATTCCCGTGAGTGCCACTGCCATGCGAACTTTCACCAGGGAACCCGCCATCGGCGTCATCAACCGGATCAAGGCTCGGCTTCCGGAAATGTCCGGAACGATGAGAAAGATCGCGGCCTTCCTTCTGGAGAACCCGCTGGCTCCCCTCGAGGGGTCGATCGGCGACCTGGCAAGGAGTTCTGGCACCTCCGCAGCAACCGTCACTCGTTTCTGCCGGCTGATCGGTTACCCCGGTTACGCCTCGTTCCGGGTCAGCATCGCAACCGAAGTCGGGCGCACGTCGGCCCAGGACACCTGGACCACCGACATCGGTCGCGCATTCGGCGCTGATGACCCGGCGTCAGAGGTGCTGAGCACCCTGATGAATGCGCACATTCGCTCGCTGCAGGAAACCGCCTCGATCATGGATCTTCCGCTCATGAAGGAGATCTCCCGGCGCATTGCGTCCAGTACCCATGTCGACATCTATGGCGTCGGCGGGAGCGCCGTCCTGGCCGGAGAGTTGCAGGCGCGCCTGTATAGGATCGGCATCAATTCCCATTATTGGGCGGAGGTGCACGCGGGCCTGACCAGTGCGGCCATTCAGGATGCCGGCTGCGTGGCCATCGGCATCTCCAACACCGGTCGTACCAAAGAGACCGTGCAGATGTTGAGCCAGGCCCATCGTGCCGGGGCGTTCACCGTTGCCATCAGCAACAATCCGACCTCGGCGCTGGTCGAGGTTGCCGACTGCCAGATCATCACCTCGGTATTCGAGCGTTTTCTCCAGCCAGACGACCTCTCGGCCAAGCATGTGCAGTTGATGGTGTTGGATCTTCTCTACCTGTTGATCGCACAGGAGGACTTCGGGCGGACGACCACCAACCTGGCGGCGTCGGCCATGGCTGTGTCGGATCACCGGCAGCCGGGCCGAACCCGGGACACAGCGCGCGAACGGGCCGGCGCGGTGTCGCCGGCCAGGGAACGAATCTAGGAGATCATGTCGAACATCGCATCCGCGTCTGCCCTTGCAGAGCAGTACACCACCGAGGTCACCGCACGAATTGAGGCGCTGGCCGCCGGTGCGCGCTCTGGGGCATTCGATGCCGCGGTCGACCTGCTGGTCACTGCGATAGAGAACGGCGGCGTGATCCAGGCATTCGGCACCGGCCACTCCGAAGCATTCGCCATGGAGATCGCCGGGCGGGCCGGTGGACTAATCCCGACCAACAAGATCGCCCTGCGTGACGTCGTGCTGCGCGGGAGCCTCGGTGTCGACTCCCTGGGAGGCTCGGAGCTCGAACGGAACGGCGGGGTGGTTGGTGAACTTCTCGACATCTCGCCGATTGGAGCAGAGGACGTCTTCATCATCGCCTCGAATTCCGGCGTCAACGGTTCCGTCGTTGGGCTGGCGCTCCTGGCGCAGGAGCGCGGACACAAGGTGATCGCTGTGACGAGCCTCCAGCACACCAACCAGGTTGAGCCCAAACATCCCAGTGGCAAGCGCCTGAGCGAGGTGGCCGATGTCGTGATCGACAACACGGCCCCGTTCGGCGACGTCACTCTCGAACTTCCGGGCGGCGTCGGCGTCGGCGCGGTGTCATCGATCACCTCTGCGTTCATCGCGCAGCTCCTGACGATGGAAACCGCGCGGCGATTGGCGGAGGCCGGAAGAACACCGCCGCTGTACATCTCAGCCAATATCCCCGGCGGCGATGAACACAACCGCTCACTCGAAGATCTGTACCGCAACAAGATCAGGCGCGATGCCTGATGACAACCAATGACGGAGGTCAGTAAAAATGGAAATTCAGAGCAAGCCGCTGGTGCGGCGAGACTTTCTCCGAGGCGCACTCGTCACAGCGGTGATGATCCCGCTCGGCGCGGCACTCACGTCGTGCGTCGGCGGGGGCGGCGGAGGCGCCACCGGTGGGGCGACGGGCACGGTATCGGCGACGAATCCGTTCGGCATGGTGGACAAGTCAACGGTAGACGCCGTGATCTTCAAGGGTGGCTACGGCATCGACTACGCGACGTTCGCCGGCAAGCAGGTCGAAAAGGCGCAGGCCGGTTCGACCGTCGACGTCACGGCCCAGACGAACATCGCGCAGACCCTGCAGCCTCGTTTCGTTGCCGGAGACCCGCCGGATGTCATCGATAACAGCGGGGCCAACCTCATCGGCATCAACACCATCAGGGATCAGCTGGAAGACCTCACGTCGGTCGTCGAAGCCGAGAACTACGAGGGGAAGGTCATCAAGGACACCCTGTACCCCGGCGTCATCGAGCCAGGCACGTTCGACGGCAAGTTCGTGCAGTTGAACTACGTGCTGACGGTCTACGCGATGTGGTACTCGGCCTCCCTGTTCGAGGCGAACGGATGGACCGTGCCGAAGACCTGGGACGAGATGCTGGATCTCGGCGCAAAGGCACAGGCCGCAGGGAAGTACCTGCTCGGCTGGGGCAAGGAAGCCGCGACCTACTACCAGACCATGACCATCAGCTCTGCAATCAAGGAGGGCGGCGACGAGGTGCGTCTCGCCCTGGGCAACCTCGAACCTGACTGCTGGTCTTCGGCGCCGGTGCAGGGCGCGTTCACCGGACTGAAGAAGATCATCGACGCCGGCTACATGAAGCCTGGAGGAGCCGGAACGCAGTTCACTGCCGCGCAGGCACAGTGGAGCAACACGGAAGAATTCGTCCTGTACCCGTCTGGAGGCTGGATCGAGAACGAGATGAAGAGCCAGACCAAAGAAGGGTTCGAGATGACCGGGGCGCCGGAACCGACGGTGACCAGCGGCTCGAAGCTCCCGTGGGAGGCGCTCCACAGCACGGCCGGTGAGGGATACATCGTGCCATCCAAGGCGAAGAACGCCGCCGGTGGCAAGGAGTTCCTGCGGGCCATGCTCTCCCAGGAGGCGGCGGTCAACTTCGCGAAGTCCACCTTCTCGTCGACCATCGTCAAGGACACGATCCCGGCAGACGGCTTCGGATCGACGGCGCTGGTGTCACAGGTCGCGATGCTCGACGCGGCCGGTTCTGACGTCTTCTCCTGGAACTTCGTCGACCTCTATGGGATGAACACCGACCAGCTGGTGGTGTGGAACACCTTCCTTCAGGGCGGATCCGATGTTGCAACGCTGACCGCTGACCTTCAGGCCATCACCGACAAGGTGGCGGGCGACTCGGCCATCAAGAAGGTCACCGTTAAGTGACAGTTGTCAACGCGCAGGTTGCCCCGGGTGGCGGTCGAACGACCGCCACCCGGCGGTGGACCCGTAAAGACCTGACCTTCGACAAGATCAGCTTCATGGTGGTCTGTCTCGTCGTCCCGCTCGTCGTCTACATCGTCTTCGTCGTCTCGCCCTTCGTGCAGGCGGCTTATTACTCGCTGACGGACTGGTCGGGGTTCACCTCTGGCATGAACTTCATCGGTGTTTCCAACTACGTGAAGCTCTTCCAGGACGCCACCTTCCTCAAATCGGTCGGGAACAGCGTCACGCTTGCGCTCGTTTTGCCAATCGTCACCCTGGGGGTGGCGCTCATATTTGCGACCCTCGTCACGATCGGCGGACCGAGTAGCGGCGCCATCCGAGGCCTCCGCAATGCCAGCTTCTACCGCGTCATCTCGTTCTTCCCCTACGTCATTCCGGCGATTGTGATCGGTTTGATCTGGGCCCAGGTCTACGACCCGAACATCGGAATCCTGAATGGGCTGCTGACCGGTATCGGACTCGACCAGTTCGAGGCGTTCGCCTGGCTCGGCAATGTCGAGACGGCAATGCCGGCGGTCATGTTCGTCATCGTGTGGAGCCTCATCGGCTTTTACATGGTGCTGTTCATCGCCGCCATCAAGGGCATTCCTGCCGAAATCTACGAAGCGGCGAGAATCGATGGCGCCGGCCGGCTGCGCACCGCGCTGACCATCACGATTCCACTCATCAGGGACAACATCCAGACCGCGTACATCTACATGGGTATCCTGGCCCTTGACGCCTTCGTCTACATGGCCGCACTCGAGTCGGGCGGAGGTCCGGCCAACTCCACCCTCGTGATGTCCCAGCAGCTGTTCACCACCGCTTTCACGAAAGGACAGTTCGGTTACGCCTGTGCCATGGGCGTCATCCTCGCACTGGTCACCCTCCTGTTCGCCGGTGTCGTGTTCCTGGTGAGCAGACTCACCGGCGGAAGCAATGAGGTGGCCGAATGACGAACACGACCGTTGACCCAGCCACCAGCGACCGCCGCGACTCGGGCAGGACGAACCCGTCGAACAAGCAGACGTCGACGGCGGGCGACAAAGTCGTCGGCAGTGTTTCGCACACTGTCCTCACGATCTGGTCGATCATTGTCATCCTCCCCATGCTGTGGGTCCTGTTGTCGTCGTTCAAGACCACAACCGAGATCTTCGCGTCGCCATTCGCGCTGCCGGAGGAGTGGAGCTTCAACAACTACGTGAACGCCTGGACGACATCCGGAATCGGGAGCTTCTTCTCCAACACGATCATCGTCGTATTCGGCGCGTTGATCCTCACCATGCTGTTCGGTTCGATGTCGGCTTATGTCCTGGCGCGATTCCAGTTTCCGGGAAGCCGGGCGATCTACTACCTGATGCTCGCCGGCCTGACCTTCCCGATCTTCCTCGCCATCGTTCCGTTGTTCTTCGTGCTCCAGAGCACGGGATTGCTCAATACCCTTCTGGGGATGATCATCACCTATACGGCGTTCGCCTTTCCGTTCACCGTGTTCTTCCTGTTCTCGTTCTTCAAATCCCTGTCGACGTCAATCGCAGAAGCGGCAGCCATCGACGGCGCCGGTGAATGGCGTACGTTCTTCCAGGTGATGTTGCCGATGGCCAGGCCGGGGCTCGCGACGGTGGCGATCCTGAACTTCGTCGGGCTGTGGAACCAGTTCCTGCTGCCCATCGCCCTTAACACGAATCCAGACAACTACGTGCTGACCCAGGGCATGGCGCAGTTCGCGGCGCAGGCGGGATACTCGATCGATGCCGGTGCCCTGTTTGCGGCCGTCATCATCACCGTCATTCCCGTGCTGATCGTCTACCTGATCTTCCAGCGCCAGCTGCAGGGTTCTGTTTCGCAGGGAACCAACAAGTAACTCGAGGACAACGGACGGTTGTGCCACGGTTGTTGCGACACTCGAGAGACGTGCCGTGCGCGTGACGGATGTTGTGAGGCACGCGTCAAGAATCGGGTTTAGACAGGTGGTTACATAACCTGCTATCGTAACTGGAACCGGTTGACCCTGATCGGTAATCCGGCCGATGAAAGGCGTGCGCCCGTGAACACACCGAGCCCAGCAGACATCCGTCACGCCAACGCTCTGACCTGCGTGCACGTGCTGCGAACGTCGCAGGGGACGCTGAGCATCAGTGATGTCGCGCAGCGAACCGGGCTCTCCCGTCCAACAGTCGACGCCGTCATCGCAGGCCTTGAAAGCCACGGGCTCCTCTCCGCCGCACCCGCAGACGCCAGTACGGCCAACGGCGGCAGACCGGCCAGACGGTTCCAGTTCGAGGCCGAGCACGCCATCGTCGCCGGCGTCGATGCTGGGCCACGCAATATCCGGGTTGTGCTCGCCGACCTGCAGGGCAGGGTCGTTGCGCGAGCGCATCGGGAGATCGGCGCCGACAGTAGAAAAGGCACAGGTCAGCACGGCACTGGCGCACCAGGCACCGGTAAACACGACACCGGCGAACTCAGCGCCATGCAACGGGTGGAGGAAGTTATTGCGACCATGCACGATGCGCTGGAGACGGCGGGCATCCCACCGGCCAAACTCCAGGTTGCGTGCGTCGGAGTTTCAGGGATCGTCGGGTTCGACGGCCGGATCTCGCAGAGCTTTGTGGTTCCAGAGTGGAACGGCATCGACATCGCCAAGCGCATCGGTCAGGCATTCGACTGCCACGTCTTCCTCGAGAACGACATCAAGCTCGCCGCCTTTGCTGAACACCACCTCGGTGCCGCCCAGCTCGTCTCCAACACTCTGTACTTTCAGATCGGCAACCGCATCTCCCTCTCCCTCACCCTGGACGGCAACATCCATCACGGTTTCCACCGCAGCTCTGGTGAGGTCGGCAGTCTGCGCGGGATGCGGTGGACCAGCAGCGCGGTGAACGGCCAGCTGACCTGGCGATCGGCGCCGACCGCCGAACTCGTTTTCGCCAAAGCCCTGGCAGGGGAGCCAGAGGCCGGCGCGGAAATGACTACCTTCGTTTCCGAGATCGCGTCGCACATCGCCTCGGTGAGCTTGGCGCTCGACCCAGACCTGATCATCGTCGGCGGGGGCCTTTCACGCTCCGGCGAACCGTTCGTCGATCTGCTGCGAACCGAAGTGCATCGTTTGATCATGATCGAGGGAAAGCCGAATATGGTCGCATCGACGCTCGGCTCCGACGGAACGCTGCTCGGTGCACTCGCTCTCGCATTCCAGGACTGCTCCACCGAACTCTTCGGCCTCGAAGGAGTACCGGTTCCCGAAATCGTGCACGGCGACGCGAACGGGGAGGCCGAATGAGCGCCGCCGCACTCCGGGTCGGACTGGTTGGTGTCGGATCACGCGCCTACATCGGCAGATTGGTGGGAGACCACAGTGATGCCCGGCTCGTTGTTGCCGCCGATCCGCGGCCGGCCGCCGCCGAACGCGCACGCGAACTCTTCGGAGCCGACATCGCATTCACGACGGACTACCGAACGTTGGCTGACACCGGTCTCGATGCAGCGATCGTCACGGTCCCTGACGACGCGCACGCGGATGTCGCGGAGTTTCTGTTGCGCAGTGGCATCGCGGTCTACCTCGAGAAGCCGCTGGCGACGACGATGGCCGCCGCCGACCGCATCCTCACCGCCGCGTTCGAATCCGGCAGCAAACTCTATGTCGGCCACAACATGCGGCACATGAGCGTTGTGCGGATGCTGCGTGACATCATCGGTCGCGGGGAAATTGGTGAGGTCAAGGCGATCTGGTGCCGGCACTTCGTGGGCAACGGCGGCGACTACTACTTCAAGGACTGGCACGCTGAGCGGTCACGGGTGAACAGCCTGCTGCTGCAGAAGGGTGCTCATGACATCGACGTCATCCACTGGTTGGCCGGCGCGTACACGACAGAGGTCACGGCCATGGGCGACCTCATGGTCTACGGCGACGTCGACTCGCGACGCGACAACTCCGATCGGCTGCTGGACGACTGGTTCAGTCACGACAATTGGCCGCCACAGGCGCAGACCGATCTGAACCCCGTGATCGACGTCGAAGACATCTCACTGGTGCACATGCGCCTGGCCAACGGCGTGCTCGCCTCGTATGAACAGTGCCACTTCACGCCGGACTATTGGCGCAACTACACCGTCATCGGAACCCGGGGGAGAGCCGAGAACTTCGGTGACTCGGCCGGCGGCGTCATTCGGGTCTGGAACCGACGCCACGAATACCAACTCGAAGGAGACATCGAGTACACCATCGACGGCGACGTGGAGGGTCACGGCGGGGCCGACGAACTCACCATGGGCGAGTTCATTCGCTTCGTTCGCTCGGGAGGAGCGACTGACACTTCGCCGGTCGCAGCGCGGCAGGCCGTTGCCACCGGAATCATGGCTGCCGAGTCGTTGCGCGACGGGTCGACACCTCGCGTGATCCCGCCTGTTCCAGACGAGGTGCTCCGGTACTTCGATGACCACCAGACACCACAATCAGCGCCTCGTTGAGGCGTGTCAACACCCGTCCTGCGCCACTCCCGGTCATCGCAGGCATCCGCATTTCCCATCAATGAAGAAGGAGTTTCCCATGCGTTTTCCTCACGCGATCATCGGCGCCGCAGCCGTGGCGCTGCTCTTGTCTGGTTGTACATCCGGCTCGAGCGGCGACGCCACGGGACCAATCAACCTCCCCGAAGACCCTGCCTCCGTGACAGGTGACATCTCGTACGCCATCTGGGATGTGAACCAGCAGCCGGCGATGGAGAAACTGATCGCTGACTTCAACACGACCTATCCGAACGTCGACGTTTCAGTCGAATTGACGGCGTTCCCGCAGTACTTCACCAAGCTGCAGACCCAGGGCTCATCCGGAACGCTGCCTGATGTCTTCTGGATGAACGGGCCGAACCTGCAGCTCTTCGCATCCAACGACATGCTCGCGCCGCTCGAACCGTTTGAGGATGCCGACCTGTTCGACCCGTCGAACTACCCATCGGCGATGAACGACATCTACACATACGACGGGACTCAGTATGGGGTGCCGAAGGACTTCGACACGATCGCCCTCTTCTACAACAAGGCGATTCTCGCCAGAGCCGGGGTCGAAGCGCCGACCGCCGACTGGACCTGGGATGACTACCACGCTGCCGCGAAGAAGATCTCGGACACCCTGGGCGGTGAGGGCATCATCGGCTCAGGCGACAGTACGCGCAATCAGGAGAACGTCTACCCGGCCGTGCTCAGCAACGGCGGCACCATCATCGACGGCGACAAGTCCGGCTACGACAGCCCTGAGGCCGTCGAGGCGCTGCAGTTCTGGGCGGATATGGTGGCAGACGGTTCTAGCCTCACGCCGGCCGCCAACGCCGACACTGAGGGCTTCGACCGGTTCCTGAATGGCCAGGTCGGCCTGGTCTGGGGTGGCAACTGGAGGGTCTCCGGCGTCCTCGAATCGGCCGTCGCTGCTGACGTGTCCGTGGCGGAACTGCCACTGGCGCCGACGGGGGAACGAAAGACCGTCATCCACGGGGTTGCAAACGCCATGAGCGCCCACTCTGACAATCCGGAGGCAGCGCAGGCGTTCCTCAGCTACCTCGGTTCGGAGGAGGCCGCGTTGATCCAGGCAGAGGCAGGCGCAGCGAACCCTGCCTTCAACGGCACCCAGCAGGACTTCGTCGATTCGGCGCCGGGGATGAACCTCCAGGTGTTCGAGGATGCAGCCACCGACTACGCGGAGGCGTACCCCGTATCGAAGAACACCGGCGCCTGGAACAAGGTCGAACTCGACCTCCTTCCGCAGGCGTTCTCCGGCGAGCGGCCTGTCGCCGACGTCGCGAAAGACCTTGCAGACCAGATGAACGAAGCCCTGGCCAAGGAAAAGTAGCCCGATGTCGGAAACGATCGAACGGGCGGGGTCGGGGATGCAGGCGGCCCAGGCTCCCGCCCCTGGCGGGGGAGGTGCGACGCGCCTCGCGCGAAAGCGACACTCGCCAGACGGCTGGTGGCCGGCGCTCTTCATACTGCCGCTTGCTGCCGGTATCGGGCTCTTCTACCTGTGGCCGCTGCTGCAGTCGGTGTACTACAGCTTCACCGAATGGGGAGTATTTGGCGGCTCGACCTGGACCGGGGTCGAGAATTACGTGCGGCTCATGCAGGACCCAGACGTTCTTCGGGCCATCGTCAACACGCTCGTGTACACCGGCATCCTGCTGGTCGGGATTCCGATCGCCGTTGTGTTCGCTGCGCTGTTGAACCGGCCGGGTCTGCGGTTCGCCATGATCTACCGCACCTGCTTCTTCCTGCCGTACATTGCAATGCCGACGGCCATCTCGATGGTGTGGCGGATCATCTACAACAACGACTACGGGGTGATCAACTCCACACTGCGAGTGGTCGGCATTGAAGGCCCGGCATGGATCTCCACCGAGTGGTTCTCTCTGGTGGCGGTGGCCATCGTGGGGCTCTGGATGTCGATCGGTTTCAACATGATCATCCTCTCCGCCGGACTCAAGGGAATACCGCCTGAGCTCTACGAGGCGAGTGCGATCGACGGTGCGGGAAAGGGGCGCCAGTTTCGCTCCATCACCGTTCCCCTTCTCACGCCTTCCATCTTCTTCCTATCGGTGATGACGTTCATCGCCGGATTCCAGCTGTTCGACATGCTCTACGCGCTGCTCGGCCCGACCAACCCGGTCATGCCAAAGACCCAGTCACTGGTCTTCCTCTTTTACGACGCAGCGTTCGGAGCGAACGAGAAGGGTTATGCGTCGGCCATCGGTGTGCTGATCCTGCTGATCATCGGGCTGTTCACCCTGGTCCAATTCCGGCTCCAGCGCAGATGGGTGCACTATGCCGATTAACAACATGCAGACGAGAAATGCACGGGGCGGCTCGATCGCCGGTCACAACCGGGGGGCGCACGTCGTCCTCATCATCGGCTCGCTGCTGATGATCTTCCCGTTCCTGTGGCAGGTGAAGATGTCGATATCGACGGAGGCCGACATCATGTCGATCCCGCCGACACTCTGGCCCTCCAGCTTCGAGTGGAACAACTTCGCGGAAGTCTTCACGCGCGTGCCGTTCCTCAGCCAGTTCTGGGTGTCGCTCGCGGTCACCGTGCTCCGCACCCTCGCGCAGCTCATCCTGTGTTCCATGGCCGGTTACGCATTCGCGAGGATGCACTTCCGGTTCAAGGGGATCCTGCTCGCTGTCCTCCTGTCGATCCTGATGGTGCCGACCCAGGTCTACCTCATCCCGCAGTACCAGATCGTCCAGAGCGTGGGGCTGCTCGACACGATCGCCGGCATAGCGGCGCCCGGCCTCTTCAGCGCCTTCGGTACGTTCCTGATGATGCAGTTCTTCAAGGCGATGCCGGCGGAGCTCGAGCAGGCTGCTCGCCTCGATGGGTGCAACAGCTGGCAGATCTTCACCCGCGTCATGATGCCACTGGCCAAACCGGGGCTCATCTCGCTCGCCATCATCACCGTGCTGGCATCGTGGAACGACCTGCTCTGGCCGCTTGTTGTGGCCAGCAGCCCGGACAACATGCCGTTGTCGGTTGGACTGGCGACCCTGCAGGGATATCAGGGGAGCGTTGACACCGGCGTACTGATGGCCGCATCGCTCATGGCCATGGCGCCGATCCTGATCGTATTCGTCGCCCTTCAGCGCCGTGTCGTTGAAGGCATTGCCTTCGCAGGCCTGAAATGAGAGAAAACACCATGTACGCAGCCGCTGGAACAGCGAACGACCCATTCCCTGTCGTCGGTTTGATCGGGGCCGGGGCCATCTCCCGGGTGCACGCACCGGCCTGGAAGGCACTCGGTGCCCGGGTGCTGGTCTATTCGGAACGAGGGGCTGCGGAGCTCGCCGCTCGATATGACCTGGAGGTGGTGACGACCCTTGACGCGCTCCTTCGTGAAGTGGACTTCGTGGACATCGTCACGCCGACGACAACACATCGGGACTTCGCCCTCGCCGCGATCACGGCGCGCAAGCACGTGGTCTGCGAAAAGCCGCTCGCGATGACTCCGGCCGATTCCGGCGAGATCGCGGCGGCGGCGGCGAAGGCCGGTGTGCAGGTGTACCCGGCCCACGTCGTGCGCTTCACGGCACCGTATGCAACGGCACATCAGGCGGTCGCTGACGGCCGCATCGGGGAGGTCGCTGTTGCACGGTTCCACCGCGGGGGCTCCAGCCCGGCCATCGGCACCTGGTTTCAGGACGATGCGGCCTCAGGGGGAATCATCATGGACCTGATGATCCACGACCTTGACCAGGCACGATGGATCTGCGGCGACGTCGAAACCGTGTACGCGGTGCAGAACCCGCCGACGGTGGACAACGTGGTTCCTTCATTCGTCTCGGCCCACGTCACGCTCACGCATGCAGGCGGAGCGATCTCACACGTGCGGGCCACCTGGGGAGCGGTGGGCACACCCTTCACCACCGGTTTCTCGATCGCGGGGAGCGTCGGCGTCCTGAACTACTCCTCAAGCGCCAACTCCGGCCTCACCCTCGACCTGCAGCAGGTGTCACCCGATCTCGTCATCCCGGCCTCTCCGCTGCGGGAGAGTCCGTACCTCACAGAGATCCGTGAGTTCGCTGCGGCGTTCGCAGGCGGTGCGGAGCCCAGGGTCAGCGCCGCAGACGGTGTCACCGCCGTCGAACTGGCGCAGGCCGCTCGGATGTCGTTGGCCACCGCATCCGTCATCGTCATGTCCGAGTTCGCCGCGAGTACGGAGGCTGCAGCATGAACACCACGTCAACAGTGAAGGTCGCAATCGTCTCCTTCGCCCATAGTCACGCCCTGTCGTACGCGTACACACTCGCGGCCATGCCGGGGGTCGAGGTACTCGCTGCCGACCCCGACGGCGCATCGGCTCCTGATCTCTCGCCCCGTGGCGCCGAACTGGCCGCGCGAATCGGGATCGACTATGTCGACGACTATGACGCGCTCTTTGCCTGGCAGCCAGACGCCGTCATTGTTGCCAGCGAGAACTCGCGCCATCGCGAACTGGTGGAGCGTGCTGCCACCGCTGGGGTGCACGTGCTGTGCGAGAAGCCGCTTGCGACGACGGTGGCAGACGGTAGGGCGATGGTCGACGCCTGTGCACGGGCCGGTGTGATCCTCATGCTCGCTTACCCTGTGCGATTCTCACCGAGCTTCCGCGCACTACAGGGACTGGTTGCTGACGATCGTCTCGGCGACCTGTTCGCGATCAACGGCACGAACAACGGCAAGCTCCCCATCGATTCACGCCGGTGGTTCGCCGACGCCGAGCTGGCCGGGGGAGGCGCGATCGTCGATCATGTCGTCCACTGTGCCGACCTCATTGACGCAATCACCGGCGGCTCCCGCGCCGACAGCGTGTACGCAGTGTCAAACCGCATCCTGCACGCCGACAAGGACATCGACGTGGAGACCGGAGGCCTCGTCACCGTCACCTATCCGGGAGGTCTCATCGCAACCATCGACTGCTCATGGAGCCAGCCGGATGCCGCGGCGACCTGGGGCGGGCTGAGCCTGCAGGTGACCGGCACAGGCGGTTCCGCACTGATCGAGCCCTTCGCGGAGCACGTCGCAGGAACCGGATCGGATGGTCCGATCCACCTCGGGTACGGCACCAACCTCGACGAGTTGCTCCTGACCGAATTCATCGCTGCCGTACGGCAGTCTGGCTCGCCGCGGCCGGGGTCCAGCCCACGCGTGGTTCCGCAACCAGACGGCTCTGTCGGGCTGCGAACTCTCGAGATCATGGATGCAGCCAGGCGCTCCGCAGCGGAAGGTCGGCCGGTCACCATCGCGGCAGGCTAGACGAGCGATACCTTCGACGCGCTTACAGGTCGCGGACCAACCAGACCAGCTCGCCCCGGTCATCCGTCACCGTTCGATCGCGCCGGAAGCCGATTTTCTCGAGCACACGGAACGACGGAGTGTTCCAGGAGCGGACCGTCGACCAGAGCCTGGTGCGCCCGGTGGCCTTTGCGGCATCCAGGATCGCCCTGGCAGCCTCGGTCGCATAACCGTGCCCGTGTGCGCGGGGCAGGAGCTCATAGGCGATCTCCGGCTCCTCGATTGTTGAACGACCGACGACCAGCCCGCAATATCCGATGAACTCGCCGCCGTCACGGGGGCGGATGGCCAGTGTGGCGATTCCGCGCGCAGGGGTGTTGGCCCTGGCATCCGTTATCTCTTTTGTCGCCTCGCCGAGCGTTGGCAGGGGGTCGCCGCGCTCTCCGACGAGTTCCCGGTATCCGGCGGCATCTGGTTCGTCCCAGAGGCGCAGCGCCAGTCGTTCGGTCTCGAGCTCGAGGGCCATCGGTCGGTACGGCGCGCTCATGCCACCAGCCTATGCGCGGCATGGCGACGGCCGCGCCAGCGGGAGGCCGCGCGTGGGTCAGAGCGCGGCCGACTTCGCGAGCAGCACCGATCGTTCGCGCTCGTTGCCGGTGAGCCTGGCGGCCCTCTCGAACTCCCGGCGCGCCTCTTTTTTGCGTCCGAGGCGGGCGAGCAGTTCGCCTCGCACGCTCGGCAGCAGGTGGTATCCGGCAAGATCCCCTGCGTCGACCAGCTGGTCGACGATCCGCAGAGCGGATGCCGGGCCGACGGCCATCGAGACGGCAACGGCTCGGTTCAACTCAACAACGGGTGATGGGGCGAGCCGGCCGAGCGCCTCGTAGAGCAGCACGATCCGGCCCCAATCGGTGTCACCGGCGGTGGGCGCGGTGGCGTGACACTCGGCGATGGCCGCCTGGAGCCCATACGAGCCGCGGCCCCGGCCGGTGGCATCCGCTCTCACCAGGGCTTTCTGCCCTCTCACGATCTGAGCGCGATCCCATTTCGCCCGATTCTGATCGAGCAGCAGGATCGGCTCTCCAGTGCGAGTGGTGCGGGCCCCGAACCGCGAGGCCTGGAGTTCCATCAGCGCAACGAGTGCGTGCGCCTCCGGCTCGCGGGGCACCAGCTCGGCGACCTGGCGGGCGAGACGGAGCGCCTCGTGGCAGAGCTCTGGGCGCATCCAGTCGTCGCCGGCGGTTGCCGCGTAGCCCTCGTTGAAGATCAGGTAGAGCACGCCGAAGACCGAGCTGAGACGCTCGGGATATTCGCTGCGGTCCGGTACTTCGAATGGAACCTTCGCCGCGCTCAGGGTCTTCTTGGCCCGCACGATCCGCTGCTGCACGGTAGCGGTCGGCACCAGGAACGCCCTGGCGACTTCCTCACTCGTCAGACCGCCGACGACCCGGAGGGTCAGGGCGACCTGCGCCTCCCGGCTGAGCACCGGGTGGCACGAGATGAAAACCAGCCGCAGCAGGTCGTCGTCGATCTGATTCGGGTCCCACGGCGGTGCATCCGGGTCGACTCGGCTGGCCAGGTCATGGCCCATCGCGGCATAACGCTGGCCCCGGCGTTCGGCGCGGCGCCAGCCGTCGATCGCCTTGCGTTTGGCGACCGCCGTCAGCCAGGCGCCCGCATTCCGCGGGACGCCAGACTTCGGCCACTGAGCGAGCGCGTCGACCAGTGCCTCCTGGGCGAGGTCTTCCGCGAGGCCGAGATCCCCGACTATGCGGGTCAGGGTGGCGACGATCCTGGCCGACTCGATGCGCCACACGGCTTCGACGGCGCGCCTGGAACGGCCGGCGTTCTCGGCCGCTCCTGAGCCCGTTTCTGCGGTCATGGCGTGTGTGCTCGTGATTCGTCGTCTTCGAGGTCGCGGCTCAGCCCGCGACCACACCCTGCTCGTTCTCGGCGCGCCAGGCCACTTCGCGCTTGATGTGCTCGTTGTCCTGGTCGAACTCTGACGCCTCAATGATGCGGCGAACCTCCAGAGTGGAACCGGGGCCGAGCGGGCATCGTCTGGCCCATTCGGCGGCCTCTTCCTTCGTGGACGTCTCGAGGATCCAGAAGCCGGAGAACAGCTCCTTCGCTTCCGCGTATGGCCCATCGGTCACGACCGGTGGTGTCGACGCGAAGTCGACGACGAGGCCCTCCTTCGCGTCGGTGAGCCCCTCGCCCCCGAGCAGCACACCAGCCTTGATGAGTGACTCGTTGTATTCGCCCATCGCGTTGATGATGTCGTCGAACGGGATGTCCTTCGCTGCAGTCTGGGCCTCGGACGTAGAACGCATGATCAGCATGTACCTCATGGGAGTGTCTCCTTCTGTTCGGGGCCACCGGATTCGGCCGCCTCTGCACTGACGTCGAATGACACTCTCGCAGATCGACATTTCCTACGGAATATTCTGAGAGATTCTTCTTCTGCCCTCTATCCCTGTCCCCCGATTCGGTTAATCTGTGCGATCTGGGTGAGGCGGCCCCGGAACAGTGCAGCGCCCGGCCATGCGGCCAGCGGTTAACCGAATCCGGGCACGGAAACGGATGCAGGGGTGTCGCAGGGACTACGGCCGGCTGACGCGTTGTCCCAGGCCGGTCCTCACCGGTGAGGCCGCCCGGTAGAATAAGGGCGACACTCTGACTGCTGACAGCCGGGAGGCCGCATGGCGATTATCCTCCTCGCGTTCCTGGTCCTCTCGGTCCTCACCCCGTTGCTCACCCGTCTCCTGTCGACCCGTGTCTTCTATCTGATCGCGCTGCTTCCAGCGGCAGCATTCGGCTACACCCTCACCCAGACGCCGACCATCGCAGCCGGTGACGCTGTCACCGAACGCATCGAATGGATGCCGCAGCTGGGAATCGCGCTCGCATTCCGGGTCGATGCACTGGCCTGGCTGCTGGCTCTCGTCGTCACCGGAGTCGGGGCGCTGGTGCTGGTCTACTGCGCCAGGTACTTCTCTGCAGACGAGCCGGGGCTCGGCCGCTTTGCCGCGTTCCTCCTTGCATTCGCCGGCACGATGTACGGGCTCGTGACCGCAGACGACATCTTCGTGATGTTCATGTTCTGGGAGATCACCAGCGTTCTGTCGTACCTGCTGATCGGTCACTACACGAGCAAGCGGGAGAGTCGCGGTGCCGCACTGCAGGCGTTCCTGGTCACCACGTTCGGCGGTCTGGTGATGCTGATCGGCGTCGTGATGATCTCGGTCGAAGCGGGCACGACGTCGCTCGCGCTGATCGTCGCCGAACCGGTGACCGGCCCGGTGGCCACGTGGGCGGTGTTGCTCATCCTGGTCGGCGCGCTGTCGAAATCTGCGCTCATCCCCTTCCACTTCTGGCTGCCGGCGGCGATGGCCGCCCCCACACCTGTCAGTGCCTACCTGCACGCAGCGGCCATGGTGAAGGCCGGCATCTACCTGGTCGCCCGGCTCGCCCCCGGGTATGCGGACTCAACGGGCTGGATGCCGGTCATCGTCACCCTCGGCATCTGGACAATGCTGGTCGGTGCCTGGCGAGCCATGCGTCAATACGACCTCAAATTGGTGCTCGCCTACGGCACCGTCAGCCAGCTCGGTTTCCTCATGATTGTCGTGGGGTTCGGAACCCGGGATGCCGCGCTCGCGGGTCTCGCGCTCCTGCTCGCCCACGCGCTCTACAAAGCGGCTCTCTTCCTTATCGTCGGAATCATCGATCATCGGGCCGGCACCAGGGACTGGCGCCAGCTCTCCGGTATCGGTCGCCGCCGGCCCGTCCTTGCGGCACTCGCGCTCGTCTCGGTCGCCTCGATGGCCGGCATCCCTCCGCTGTTCGGATTTGTGGCCAAGGAAGCGGTGTTCACGTCGTTCATCGACGCCGGCGCGACGGGAAACGGTTGGGGCTGGATCGCCCTCGCCGGAACCGCGATCGGCTCCGTGCTCACCGTCGCCTACAGCGCTCGCTTCTTCTGGGGAGCATTCGCCACCAGGCCGGAGGTCCCGTCCACACCGCTCGCATCCGACCGCTGGGGCATTCTGGTCGCCCCAGGAATCCTCGCCGTCTTCACCGTCGCGCTCGGCCCGCTCGCGTTTCTCCTTGACCCGTTCCTGGCCGTCTCCGCAGATGCCATCGATGATGGCGGGCACGCACACCTCGCACTGTGGCACGGTGTCGAACCGGCTCTCGCCCTCTCAGCGGTGGTGCTCGCGGCCGGGTTCGTCCTGTTCTGGCGACGCAAATCCATTGCGCGCTGGCAGGAGGGCGTTCCCTCGTGGATCGACGCCGGCCTCGGCTACGGCTCCACCGTGCGCTTTGTCGACCGCATCGCCGCACAGATCACCCACTTCGTGCAGCGGGGCGGCCTTCCGCAGTACCTGGCGACCATCCTGGTGGTTTTTGTCTTGGCCCTTGGTTTCGCCGCGGCGGTGAACCGCACCTGGCCAGACGCCGTCGTGCTCTGGGACTACCCCGGTCAGGTCATCATCGCGCTGGTGATGGGGGTCGCTGCCGTCATGGCCGCGCGCGTCGGGCAACGGATGACTGCGGTCCTGCTGGCCGGCGTCACCGGTTACGGCCTCGTGGCGTTGTTCGCGTTCCACGGCGCGCCAGACCTCGCACTCACGCAGGCACTCGTCGAGACCATGACGCTGGTGGTGTTCGTGCTGGTGCTCCGCCGCCTCCCGCCGAAGATCGCCCAGCATAATCGCCCTGTACGCCGCAAGCGCCGCGCGCTCATCGGCATCCTGGTCGGTGCGGTCATGGGCACGATCGGGGTGATCGCTCTCGGTGCCAGGCAGGCGGAGTCCATCGCGGCCGACCTGCCGCGCCTCGCGGTCGAAGAAGGCCACGGCAACAACATCGTCAACGTGATGCTCGTCGATATCAGGGCGTGGGACACGATGGGGGAGATCTCCGTGCTGATCGTCGTGGCCACCGGGGTCGCCAGCCTGCTGTTCGTCTCAGGACGCAACCCCGAGATTCTCCGCGTCGGCGCCTCGAAGAAGCGCCGATCACGCCAGCAGCGCCGCCGGGTTCTCGACGACCCGCATGTGTCGAACGAGGGGTCGGCAGTGACCCGTCAGTCGTGGCTGCTGTCCGCCAGCACCATCGCGGCGAAGAACCGGTCCATCCTGATCGAGGTACTCGTTCGGCTGCTCTTCCACCCCGCGATCATTGTGTCGATCTACCTGCTCTTCGCCGGGCACAACGCTCCCGGCGGCGGTTTCGCGGGCGGGCTGCTCGCCGGTCTTGCGCTCGTCGCACGCTACCTGGCCGGCGGACGTTACGAACTCGGGGAAGCGGCGCCGATCGATCCGGGAAAGATCCTCGGACTCGGCATCATCCTCGCCGTCGGAACGGCCGTTGCCTCGCTCTTCTTCGGCGGTCTTCCGCTGGAGTCTGCGTACTTCACCGCTGACATTCCGGTGCTCGGCCACCTCTCCTTCGGCACCTCGACGATCTTTGACATCGGCGTGTACCTGGTTGTCATGGGCCTGGCCCTCGACATCCTGCGGAGCCTGGGCAGTGAGATCGACATCCAGCGCGAGAGCGGCGAGGGCGACGGGGACGGCGACGGAGTGCCTGATGGGCCGGGTTCGGAGCCTGAGCCGGCGGCGCAGGCCAGCTCAACGGAGGTGTCCGGGTGAGCGCCTCCCTCGTTCTTGTCGTCGTGATGGCCGTGATGTACGCGGCCGGTGTCTATGTGATGCTCGAGCGCAGCCTCACCCGGGTGCTCATCGGGTTTCTGCTCGTGGGCAATGCCACGAACCTGCTGATCTTCATCATGAGCGGCAGGCCGGGCAGCGCCCCCATCGTCACCGGCACCGCATCAGACGAAGCCATGGCAGACCCGGTGCCTCAGGTGCTCATGCTCACCGCGATCGTGATCAACTTCGGGATCACGGCGCTGCTTCTTGCCCTCATCTACCGCTCCTGGTGGCTGGCGCAGCTCGGCGACGAGGGCGATATTGTCACCGACGAGCACGCGGAGGAGACCACAGAACTCACCGAAGAGACCTTCCGCTCCTCCACCGAAGACGAAGAGGCCATTCAGGCGGCTCTTGACGCGAGCGAGCATGAAGACGAAGCAGAGGGGGCACAGGCACCATGAACGCCCTGATCCCGCTCGTTGTCGCCATTCCGTTGCTCGGTGCGGCCATCACCCTTGCTCTCGGCCGACGACGCCGCCAGCAGATCGTGGTGAGCGTGCTCTCGCTGACCTCGGTCGCCGTGATCAGCTCGGTGCTGCTGTTCCTGGTCGACAGGGATGGTCCCGGAGTTGTGCACGTCGGTGGCTGGGATGCCCCGTGGGGCATCGTGTTGGTCGTCGACCGGCTCTCAGCGATCATGCTCCTGGTGTCGGCGTTGATGCTCCTCGGCGTTCTCATCTTCGCCGTCGGCCAGGGCATCGCCGACGGCGACAGTGACACCCCCGTTTCGATCTTCCATCCCACCTATCTCGTGCTGGCTGCCGGGCTCTTCGACGCCTTCGTTGCCGGCGACCTGTTCAACATGTACGTCGGGTTCGAGATGCTCCTGTCTGCGAGCTACGTGCTGCTGACGCTCGGAGGTACCGGCGCGCGCATCCGTGCCGGCATCACCTACATCGTCGTGAGTCTGATGTCGTCGCTGCTGTTCCTCAGCGCGATCGCACTGCTCTATGGGGCCACCGGCACGGTGACGATGGCGCTGCTGGCCGAGCGGATTCCCGACCTCCCGTCTGATGTGCAGTTGATCCTCGGGCTGTTGCTCCTGCTTGCCTTCTGCGTCAAGGCGGCGGTGTTCCCACTGTCGTTCTGGCTGCCGGACTCCTACCCGACGGCGCCGGCGCCGGTCACGGCGGTGTTCGCCGGTTTGCTCACCAAGGTGGGCATTTACGCCATCATCCGCACCCAGACGCTGCTTTTCCCCGACAACCAGTTGACCGCTCCGCTCATGATCGCGGCGCTGCTGACCCTGGTGATCGGCATCCTGGGCGCCCTCGCGCAAGCGGACATCAAACGGCTGCTGTCGTTCACCCTGGTCAGCCACATCGGTTACATGGTGTTCGGCATCGCGATGGGCACTCAGCTCGGCATCTCTGCGACGATCTTCTACGTTGTGCACCACATCACGATCCAGACGACACTGTTCCTCTGCGCCGGCCTGATCGAGCGCGTCGGCGGCACGACATCTCTGTCGCGGCTCGGCGGTCTGCTGAAGGCCGCCCCCTTCGTTGCGGTCCTGTACTTCATCGGAGCCATGAACCTCGGCGGAATCCCACCCTTCTCCGGGTTCCTCGGCAAGGTTGCGCTCTTCCAGGCCGGAGTCGAGCTGGGGGATCCATTGAGCTACGTGCTGATAGCGGCCGGGGCCGCTACCTCGTTGCTTACCCTCTATGCGCTCGCCAGGGCGTGGAACATGGCGTTCTGGCGCACGAAGGCCCAGGCGGAAGAGCTCGAATCGCTCGACTCGATGATGGAGGCTCCGCAGGACGAAGGAACGGTGAAGACCAAGACGATCTCGCCGATGATGACGGGTGCGACGACCGCGATGCTGGTGCTGACGGTGGCCCTGACCGTCTTCGCCGGCCCGATTTTCGACCTCACCGCGCGCGCGGCCGCCAACATCGAAAACCCCTCGACCTACATCGACGCCGTGTTTCCGGACGGTGCACCATGACCTCCCGCCGTGCGAGGCTCGCGAGCCTCATCAACCAACTTCCACTCTTCCTCGGCCTGGCGCTGCTCTGGATGCTGCTGTGGGGCAACTTCTCGTGGCTCAACCTCGTCACGGGCGCGGTGTTCGCGGCCGTGGTATCCGTTGTCTTCTACCTGCCGGCTGTGCAGCTCAGCGGACGCGTGAACCCGGTGCGGCTGGTTCTCTACCTGTCGTGGCTGCTGTTCGACATCATCCGTGCGTCGATCCAGGTCGCCTTCCTCGCCCTGGCGCCGCACTACCGGGCCAGCAACGCCGTTCTCGCGATCCACATGCGCACCCGCAGCGACCTGGTGCTTACCTGGACGGCCGTGTCGACCTCCATCGTCCCTGGGTCGATCGTCATCGATACCGACCGTGAGAATTCGACGCTGTACCTGCACGTTCTGAATATGAAAGACCGTGAGGCGACGGAGCGATTCAGGCAGTCGGTGCTCGCAACGGAGCGGCGGATCGTGCTCGCCCTTGGATCGCGGGAAGACGTGAAGGCGCTCGCAGGCGCGCGACGCGAATCCAAACGACAGGCAGGAGAGAACGGATGACCATCGTCGCCATTGTCGCCGGCATCATGCTCGGCATCGGCGCGCTCTGCGCTGTGTATCGCATCGTCCGCGGGCCGAGTGTGCTCGACCGGGTGATCGCATCCGACGTGCTGGTGGCGACGATCATGTGCGCCCTCGGGGCCGAGATGGCTTTCAACCGCCACACAGACAATCTGCCGGTGTTGCTGGTTCTCGCCCTGTTCGGGGTTCTCGGCTCACTCTCCGTCGCCCGCTTCCTGCCGAAGCAGGACCGCGCATGAGCGGCCTCGCCGGCGACATCGTCACGGCCGTGCTGGTCCTGGCCGGTTCCCTGATGTGCCTCGCCGCCGGTGTCGGCCTGCTGCGGTTTCCCGACGTGCTCTCACGGTTGCACGCCGCAACCAAGCCGCAGATCTTCGGGCTGATGGCGATTACGGCCGACGTCGCCGTCAACAACTTCACCTTGGGCACCCTCACCCTGGTCGTTGCCATCGTTGTCTTCCAGGCGCTGACGGCACCGATGGCCGCGCACCTGGTTGCCCGGTCGGCCTACGACACGCAGCACCTGAGAGCGGATCTGCTGGTCACCGACGAGCTCGCCCCTTTCAGGCGACAGAACCGGGTATAAGTCGCCCGGCATCGCCCGGGCGGCTGGTAAGCTAGCCGCGTCGCAACTGGCGTAGCACGAAGATGGGTCACCATCGGGGAGCGACCGACACGGTTCGTGGCCGCGCGCCTGGGCCACGACATCACTGAAATGTCTAAGGAGACGACCGTGTCCACTGCTGTTCCGACCAATACCGCGCCATCCGCTGCCGCGACATCCACCGCCGCGCCATCCACATTCAACGAGCCGCTCGAGGTCGTCGATCCCGAGATCGCCGCTGTTCTCGAGCAGGAGCTCGGCCGCCAGCGTGACTATCTCGAAATGATCGCGAGCGAGAACTTCGTTCCGCGTGCCGTGCTGCAGTCGCAGGGCTCCGTGCTGACCAACAAGTACGCAGAGGGCTACCCTGGCCGCCGCTACTACGGCGGCTGCGAGTACGTCGACATCGCAGAGCAACTCGCCATCGATCGCGCCAAGGCGCTGTTCGGCGCCGAATACGCCAATGTGCAGCCCCACTCCGGAGCGACCGCGAACGCTGCGGTGCTGTCCGCCATCGCGACGCCGGGTGACACCATCCTCGGCCTGGAGCTCTCACACGGCGGCCACCTCACGCACGGCATGAAGCTGAACTTCTCCGGCAAGCTGTACAACCCGGTCGCCTACGGTGTCGATCCGGAGACGTTCCGGGTCGACATGGACGTCGTGCGTGACAAAGCCCTTGAGCACAAGCCGAAGGTGATCATCGCCGGATGGTCTGCCTACCCGCGTCACCTCGATTTCGCCGCGTTCCGTGCCATCGCAGACGAGGTCGGCGCCAAGCTCTGGGTCGACATGGCCCACTTCGCCGGGCTCGTCGCGGCCGGCCTGCACCCGTCGCCGGTGCCATACGCCGACGTCGTGTCGAGCACGGTGCACAAGACCCTCGCCGGCCCGCGCTCTGGGTTCATCGTCTCGCGTGACACCGAGTTGGCCAAGAAGCTCAACTCCAACGTCTTCCCCGGCCAGCAGGGCGGACCGCTCATGCACGTGATCGCGGCGAAGGCCACGGCGTTCAAGCTGGCGGCAGAGCCGGAATTCAAGGACCGCCAGGAGCGCACCGTGCGCGGTGCGAGGATCCTGGCCGACCGGCTGATCGCAGACGACTCGAAGGCCGCCGGAGTCGACGTGCTCACCGGTGGCACTGACGTGCACCTGGTGCTCGCCGACCTGCGCAACTCGCCGATCAACGGCCAGCAGGCTGAAGACGCCCTGCACGAGGTCGGCATCACGGTCAACCGCAACGCCGTTCCGTTCGACCCGCGGCCGCCGATGGTGACCAGCGGCCTCCGAATCGGTACTCCGGCGCTCGCAACGCGCGGGTTCGGCGATGCAGAGTTCACCGAGGTCGCCGATGTCATCGCTGAGGCGCTGAAGCCCGGTGCCGAGATCGCTGCACTGCGCACGCGCGTCAAGGCGCTGACGGATGCCTTCCCGCTCTACCCGGGGCTCGCCCAGTAACCACTCCCCGAGATTCGAACCCGGTACCGTTCGACGGAGATTGTGGCTCAAACTGGCCGTAGGCATCCGTTTTCGGTGATTTCGGACAAAATCTCCGTCGAATGGTTGGAACAAACGGATGCTCCGCGGAGTCGGAGTCGGAGTCGGCGACGCACGTCCCACAGATTGGAAGAGACATGACGGCAATCACTCTCGACGGTGTCGCGACGGCGTCGGCGATCAAGTCCGAGCTGGCGGAGCGCATTTCGGCACTGCGGTCGCACGGCGTGGTGCCAGGACTCGGCACGCTTTTGGTCGGCGACGACCCAGGGTCACGCTCGTACGTCGCCGGCAAACACCGGGACTGCGCAGAAGTCGGGATCGAGTCGATCCGCATCGACCTGCCGGCGTCGGCCACGACGTCTGACGTGCGCGCAGCCATCGCCGATCTGAACTCGAGCCGTGAGGTGACCGGCTACATCATCCAGCTGCCGCTTCCGGTCGGGCACAACGAGAATGCGATGCTCGAGCTCATCGACCCGGCGAAAGACGCCGACGGCCTGCACCCGACCAATCTGGGTCGGCTGGTGCTCGGTATCGAGGGTGAGCTGCGTTCGCCGCTGCCGTGCACCCCGGCCGGCATCGTCGAGTTGTTGCAGCGCTTTGGCGTTCCCATCGTTGGGCAGAATGTGGTGGTGGTGGGTCGCGGCCTTACCGTCGGGCGACCGCTCGGACTCCTGTTCACCCGGAAGGGGCTGGACGCGACCGTCACCCTCACCCACTCCCGCACGGTTGACCTTCCGGCGGAGGTGCGCCGCGCCGATATCGTCGTGGCCGCGGTTGGAGTGCCGCACCTGGTCCGGCCCGACTGGGTGAAGCCGGGCGCGGCGGTACTCGACGTCGGCATCACCAGGGTCGAAGACGCGGTCACGGGAAAAGGCAAGTTGACCGGCGATGTGCACCCTGACGTCGCATCCGTCGCCGGTTATCTCTCTCCGAACCCGCGTGGAGTCGGCCCGATGACGCGGGCCATGCTGCTCGGCAACGTGGTGAAGGCCGCGGAGTACGCACTCGGATAGGAACGCGCCGACGTGTTTCATTGATCGGAGGCGCCTGGTTCGCCACCTGGGTTCGCCACCTGCTTCGCCAGCTGGTTCGCCGTCGGCACGCGTCTGATTGCGACGCGCGAAGCGACGCCGCTGGCTGGCGTGAGCGCCCTGCAGCAGCGCGACAACGGATGCCCTCGTTCTCCCGCCGAGCCTCACGCAACTAGGCGATAGCCCTGCGGTGCAGGGCGGAGTGCTGCAGGTAGTGGGCGGCATTCTGACGGATGCCGGCGACCTCGTCATCGGTCAGCTCCCTGCGCACTTTCGCAGGGACTCCTGCCACCAGCGACCCGGGAGGAACCACCGTGCCCTCGAGCACCACGGCACCCGCGGCGACAAGGGATCCGGCGCCGATGACGGCGCCGTTCATGACGGTAGCGGACATACCGACGAGCACGCCGTCTTCAATCGTGCAGCCGTGCAGCACGGCACCGTGCCCGGCGGACACGCCGGCGCCCACCGTGAGGGGGTAACCGGCGTCGACGTGGCACGAGACGTTGTCCTGCAGGTTCGAGCCCTCGCCGATCGAGATCGGCTCCTGCTCTGCCCTGAGCACTGCGTTGTACCAGACGCTGGCCTGTTCGCCGAGGGTGACCCGCCCCACGATGACGGCCCCGGCTGCGACGAACGCGGACTCCGGCACCACCGGCGACGCCAGGTCTGGGAGGGTGATGATGCGGGCGGAAGGATCGGCAGCCATGCCGCCAGCCTAGCCGCGCGCGATCTGCCCTCGCTTACCCGCCTGCCCAGCTGCCCGCCCGCCTGCGCGCCTGCCCGTCTGCCCGTCGTGCTGTGCCCCGATTCGGTTAATCCGCCTGATTCTTGCCCCGGTGCCCGGAAACACGCGGCCGGCACGGCGAGGATGTTCGATTAACCGAATCGAGGGACGTAGGGCTGGGCTGGTGGGGCTGGGACGGGGCTGGAGACTGGGACTGGGGGACCGGGTGCCGGGTGCCGCCGAGTGTCGCCGATTGCGCCGAGTGTCGTCGTTGCAGCGGGGATTGTGGGCGCGAATGGCGATTCTCGGCGAGCTGCACTCGAGCGACGAACCTGGGCGACGAACCGCCACGAACCTGCGCGACGAACCGCCACGAACCTGCGCCACGAACCGCCACGAACCTGGGCGACGAACCTGGGCGCGGCGGATCACTAGGCTGGTGCGCATGGTGAATACCGCCCATCCTTCCGTCGATCGTGTGCGTCGGGCCCTGGCCGAGCAGGGGCTGACGCCCGAGATCCGCTGGTTCGACGACGCGGCGACCACCGCGCAGGCCGCGGCCGCAGCGCTCGGCATCGAGGTCGGCGCGATCGCGAACTCCCTGGTATTCACCCTGGACGGTGAGCCCCTGCTCGTTCTGACCTCCGGTGCCCATCGAGTCGACACTGACTGGCTCGGGGAGCAGCTCGGCGGCACCATTGCACGCGCTGCCAAAGACCAGGTGAAGGATGCGACGGGCCAGGTGATCGGCGGTGTCGCGCCGCTCGGGCATCCGTCTCCGATCCGCACTGTCGTTGATGTCGACCTTGCCGGATTTCCCGAGGTCTGGGCAGCTGCCGGTCACGCGCACACCGTCTTCCCGATCGGTTACGACGACCTCGTGCGGGTCACCGGCGGGGAACCCGTTCGGGTGACACCGTAGGCTGGGGCTCACCAGGCCTCGCTCCGGGCTTGGCACTACCTCACAAGCAAGCACGACCCGCTTGGTCTTGATCTCCATAGTGTCTACGAACGGATGCTCCTAGGCTCGAGGGCATTCGGCCCCGTTCACGCACTTCAATGACGAACCAGTGACTGCTGGAGCACTTGAAGTCCGACTGAAGAACAACTGAAGAAGGATGATCCATGCGCGCACGATATGCACTCCCGGCCCTCGCAGCGGCGGCCGCGCTCTTGCTCAGCGGCTGCGTCGACAACTCGACGGGCGACACCGGGGCATCCACCGATTCCGCCGGGGCATCCGATGTGAAGGTCGACGAGGCGGCGGTGGCGCTGCTCCCGGAAAAGGTCGCGGAGTCGGGCAAGCTCATCATCGGAACCAGCCCGAACTACGCCCCGAACGAGTACAAGGACGACGCAGGTGAGCCGGTCGGCTGGGCCATCGAGCTCGGCGACGCTATCGGCGCGAAGCTGGGCCTTGACGTCGAATACAAGGTGGCACGTTTCGAGACCATCATCCCCGGCATCGTCGGCGGCACCATCGATATCGGCGAGTCCTCGTTCACCGACAACGTCGAGCGCGAGAAGCAGGTCGACTTCGTCAACTACTACGTCGCCGGCATCCAGTGGGCGTCGACCGCGGGTACAGAGGTCGATCCGGAGGACGCCTGCGGGCTGAAGGTTGCCGTGCAGGCCACCACCTACCAGGACACTGTCGAGATCCCGGCCAAGAGCGACGCGTGCGTGGCAGCAGGCAAGGATCCCATCGAGAAGATGCCCTTCGACACGCAGGATGCCGCGGCGAACGCCGTCGCGCTCGGCCAGGCCGTCGCGTTCAGCGCCGATTCCCCGGTCACCCTGTATGGCATCGCACAGCTGAAGGACAAGCTGCAGATGGCGGGGGAGACCTTCGAAGCAGCTCCATACGGACTCGCGGTGGCCAAGGATTCCGGCATGGCAGAGGCCGTGCAGGCGGCACTGCAGTCGCTGGTCGACGACGGCACGTATGGGGCGATCCTCGACGAGTGGGGTGTCGCTGACGGCGGCATCGACGAGATCACGATCAACGCCGGCGGCAAGGGCTAGATCGGCCGCCACAACCTCGCCGAACCGTGAGAAAAGCACCTTCCCAGCGCTGGGAAGGTGCTTTTCTCACGGCTCGGTGACTTCGGCTCGGTGACGTCGGTTGGGCGACATTGGCAGGGTGATGTTCGCAGGGCTGCGTCTGCCGTGGGCGAAAACGGATGCTCCGGTGGCGGCCGTACGACAGGCTGGGTCGCATGAGACTCCTGGTACTTGGTGGAACGGAATTCGTCGGACGAGCCTTTGTCGAGCAGGCGCTGGCGGAGGACTGGTCGGTGACGATGCTCAATCGGGGTAGTCATGAAGTGCCTGCCGGTGTGACGGCGTTGCGTGGCGATCGATCTCGCCCAGACGGTCTCCTGGCACTGGACGGTGGAACCGAGGCAGGAGACGAATGGGACGTCGTCGTCGACACCTGGTCGTGGGAGCCCAAGGCCGTGCGCGACGTGGCATCCGTTCTCGCTGATCGGGCCGGAAGCTACCTGTACGTCTCGAGCCGTTCCGTCTACCAGTACCCGGCAGCGGCGGGGGCGACGGAAGACGCACCCGTCGTCGACGGCTCACCCGACGACGACTATGCCACGGCGAAGGCCGGCGGCGAACTCGCCGTGCTTGCTTCATTCGGTGACCGGGCGATCCTCGCCCGTGCGGGGCTGATCCTCGGGCCGTACGAGAACATCGGGCGTCTGCCGTGGTGGCTGAACCGCATCGCCGCCGGCGGTGACGTGCTCGCGCCTGGACCGCCGGATGCCAGCATCCAGTACATCGACGCGCGCGACCTGGCAGCCTGGGGCCTGTCAGCCGCCGTCCGCGGCCTCCACGGTGCGTACAACGTCGTCAGCCCACCCGGTCACGCCACCATGGGCAGTCTGCTCGAGAGCGCCGTCGATGCGGTGGCTTCCGGAACGCCAGGATCCGAGGCGCGCCTGTGCTGGAGCGATCCAGACAAGATCCTCGCCGCCGGTGTCGCACCGTGGACGGGCCTGCCGATCTGGCTGCCGGCGGGAGAGGACTACGACTTCATGCACGGGGGAAACGTGCAGAAGGCGGTCGCTGCCGGCCTCGTGTGCCGGCCGGTCGAACAGACCGTCAGCGATACCTGGGCCTGGTTGCAGTCGATCGGCGGCGTAGCGCCGCACCGCCCCGACCGTCCGCCGGTCGGGCTCGACCCAGCCGTGGAGGCGCAGCTGCTTGCCGGCTGATCCGTGTCGTGAACGTAGGAGAAGTCACGAGTGAGAGCGTGATCCGTCCTCGTTTGGCGCACGAAGGCGCTTTCTTTCCTACTTTGGCGGGCGGAACGCGGGAACGCGGAACGCGGGAGCGATGCTGTTACTGCTCGCGGCCAGCGCCGTCCGCGGCGTGCACGACAAAAATGTCGGGCGTCGCGAAGCCGCGAGCGTCGAACGCGGCCATCACGGCCGCCGTCACCGCCGGCACCAGCGCGTGCGGGGTCAGGGCAATGGCGGCGCCGCCAAACCCGCCCCCGGTCATCCTGGCGCCGATCGCGCCGGCCAGCCGGGCCGTCTCCACGGCGAGATCGAGCTCGGGCACCGAGATCTCGAAGTCATCGCGCATCGACGTGTGTGACGCGTCAAGCAACGCGCCGATCGCCGTCGGGCCCTGTTCGCGAAGCGTGCGCACCGTATCGAGTACCCGACGATTCTCGGTGACCACGTGGCGAACGCGCCGGAAGGTCTCGTCGCCCAGCACCTCGGCCGCGCGAGGAAGATCGTCGATGTCAAGGTCGCGCAGTGAGTCGACGCCGAGCGCACCGGCGCCGGCCTCGCAGGATGCCCGCCGTGCCGCGTACCCGCCCGTCGCGTGTGAATGGCTCACCTTTGTATCGATGATCAGCAGTTCAAGGCCGGCGGCATCGAACCCGAGCGGGATCACCTCTGACTCGAGGCTGCGGCAGTCGAGGAACACCCCGGCGTCCGCTCGGCCGAGCAGGGATGCCGACTGGTCCATGATGCCGGTCGGTGCGCCGACGGCACGGTTCTCGGCGAGCTGCCCGACCCTGGCCAGGGTGCGGTGGTCGAGGTTCAGTCGCCAGACGTCGTTCAACGCGACGGCGACGGCACTCTCGATCGCGGCAGACGACGACAACCCAGCGCCGATCGGCACTTCGGAGTCGATGAAGACCTCGAACCCCTTCAGCTCGCCGAGGTTCGCGCCGAACTGGCCGAGCGCCCAGGCAACCCCGAGCGGATAGGCGGACCAGCCGCTCAGGTTCTCGGGGAACAGCTCCTCCAAGCAGAGTTCGATGGCCTCTTCGGCGAAGGAGCTCGCCACCCTGATCAGTCGGTCGTCGCGGAGCCCGAGCGCGATCACGGTGCGCCGGTCGATCGCGAACGGAAAGACGAAACCCTCGTTGTAATCGGTGTGCTCGCCGATCAGATTGACCCGGCCCGGTGCAGACCACAGCCCGGCGGGCCGGCGATTGAACCGACTCTCGAACCCGGTGAGAACATCGCGCTGCAGGTCGGTCATTGTGCGGTCCTATCCGTCAAGGTGTCGGTAGCAGGCGAAACGGATGCCGATGCCGGCTCCGCATCGTCAGCGGCGGCGCGCGCCACGGCATCCAGAATCGCCGCTGCGGCCTGCTCCGGTGCGACGTCTCCGATCCAGGCGCCCATGGCGGCCTCTGAACCGGCGAGGTACTTGAGTTTGTCTGCCGCCCGCCGTGGACTGGTCACCTGCAGCATCAGCCGGATGTCGCCCTGGTGCACATTCACCGGCGCCTGGTGCCAGGCCGCGATGTAGGGCGTTGGGGTCTCGTACATGGCGTCGATTCCGCGCAGGAGACGCCGGTAGAGCACGGCGAGTTCGTCGCGCTCGGCGAGGGTGGTGGCCGCGAAGTCGGGAAGGTGCCGATGCGGGAGCATGTGCACCTCGATCGGCCAGCGCGCTGCGAACGGCACGAACGCGCTCCAGTGTTCACCACGCAGGATGAGGCGGTCGCCCGCCTGCTCGCTGGCGAGGATGTCGGCGAAGAGGTCGCCGTCGTAGCGCTCGATCGAGCGGATGAGCTGCTGCGTGCGCGGCGTGACGTATGGGTAGGAGTAGATCTGCCCGTGCGGGTGGTGCAGGGTCACCCCGATCGCTTCGCCGCGGTTCTCGAACGGGAAAACCTGCTCGACACCAGGCAGTGCCGACAGCGCGTCGGTGCGCTCGGCCCAGGCCTCGATCACGGTGCGCGCGCGCGTCGTCGACAGGGTGGCGAACGAACCTTCGTGCTCTGGAGAGAAGCACACCACCTCGCACCGGCCCACCGACGTGCGGGTGCGACCAAGGCCGATCTGGGACAGGTCGTCCAGTCCATTAGGCGCACCGGCATCCGTCAGCAGCGGTCCGAACGAGGGCGACTTGTTCTCGAACACGGCCACGTCGTAGTTGCTCGGGATCTCTGAGGGGTTCTCCGGCGTCGACGGCGCCAGCGGGTCGAGATGCGCAGGCGGCAGGAACACACGGTTCTGGCGGGCGGCGGCGATGGAGACCCACTCGCCGGTCAGGGCATCCTGGCGCATGGTGGCGTTCGCGGGGCGCGGGGCGAGATCACGGGTGTCTGCCGCGCGTTCGGGCGGCAACGTCGTGTCAGGGTCGTCGAAGTAGATGAGTTCGCGGCCGTCGGCGAGAGTGTGCTGCTGCCGGGCGATTCTGGTGTCGGCGACGAAGCCGGTGGTGGGTGCGCTGTTCATGACAGCACCACGATATCTGATCTTCGGATGAGAAACCAAATGTTTCATATTGAAAACTAAAGCAAAGTGAGTGAAGATAGGGGCATGACCACCTCTACCCCAGGCGACGAGCACGGCACGCTGCCGGCTCCGCTTCGACGGGAGCGGATCCTGCGGCTGCTCGACGAGCGTGGATTCGTGCGGGTGAGCGAGTTGCGGGGCGCCTTCGGGGTCTCGAGCGTCACCGCGCGAGCGGATCTCGATGCGCTGGTGGCCTCTGGAGATGCCCAGCGTGTGCACGGAGGTGCGGTCCCGTCGCAACCCCAGGTAGACGGGCCTGTACACCGGGAGTCGTCGTTCGAAGAGGCACTGGCATCCTCGGTGATTCCGAAGCAGCAGATCGGAGCCCTGGCCGCTTCGCTGGTGGCGAGCGGCCAGAGTGTGATCCTCGACGTCGGCACCACAACTCTCGCCGTGGCCAGGGCGCTCCGGGCCCGCACCGATCTCACCGACGTCGTGGTCATCACCAACGGGCTCAGCATCGCTCTCGAACTGGAACCGGCGATCCCGCGCTTCACGGTGATCGTGACGGGCGGGTCGCTGCGCCCCCTGCAGCACTCCCTGGTCGAGCCGATGGCAACAACCGTGCTCAGCCAGATGCACGCCGACCTTGCCTTTATCGGCTGCAGCGGCGTCGACGCCGTGCACGGCGTCACCAACGTGAACCTCCCGGAGGCCGGCCTCAAGACGGTCATGCTGCGCGCCGCCGCACGCTGCATCGTCGTCGCAGACGGCTCGAAACTCGGCCGTGCGCACCTGGGTCTCGTCGGCGCGTTGGGCGCGTTCGAGACGCTGGTGACGGATGCCGCAGCGCCGGCCGGCGAGATCGCCGCACTTCGCGACGCAGGGCTCACGGTGCTCCTGCCGGAATAGGGAGCCGGCGAAACAGCTGCAGGTGCATAAGCTGAAGTCATGCGCGCAGCAACGGGAACCCAGTTCGAACTCGCGGCAGACACTCCGAGTGGCCCGGCGACGGCGGTGATCACAGAGGTGGCTGCCGGCATCCGTTCATATGCCGTCAGCGGCATAGATCTCGTTGAGACCTTTGCGGAGCAGGCGCCGCCACCGATGGGTGCCGGTATCGTGCTGGTCCCCTGGCCGAATCGCATCCGTGATGGCCGCTGGAACCGGGACGGCAGCGCTCGCCAGCTCGCCATCACCGAGCCGGCCAGGCACAACGCCATCCACGGTCTTCTGCGCTATTCGCCGTACCGGGAGACCTTACGCACACAAAGCATGGTCACACTTGCAGCGACGGTGTTTCCGCAGGCTGGATATCCGTTCCAGCTCGACACCGAGGTGTCATATGCGCTTGTCGCCGACGGGCTCGACGTGACGCACGTCATCCGCAACGTCGGGGAGGGCGATGCGCCAGTCGCCATCGGCGCCCACCCCTACCTGCGCATCGGCGACGTGCCGAGCAGCGAATTACTGCTTCGGGTGGCAGCTGAGACGCACATCGACGTCGACGAGCGGATGCTCCCCGTCGGCACGTCGTCGGTGACGCGAACGAAGTATGACCTGCGCACCGATCGCGCGGTGCACGAACTCGATCTCGACGACGGCTTCACCGGAGTGAGCATGGGGCACGGGCCCTCAGGGCACACACACAGTGAGCATTCCCGCAGTGAACACACGCTCACCGCGCCGGACGGTCGAACGGTCAGCCTCTGGGGCGATGAGAATATCCGCTACCTGCAGGTGTTCACGCCGAGCACATTCCCGGTGCGGACGAAGACAGGCACGGTCACCAGGCAAGCGGTCGCGATCGAGCCGATGACGGCACCGGCCGACGCCTTCAACTCTGGTGATGGCCTTCGCTGGCTGACGCCGGGTGAGGAGTGGACGGTGCGCTGGGGCATCCGTCACACCGGAATCGTTGGCTGAAACGGATGTCAGGCACTCGACCGTGACGCAGAACCAGACGCAGACGCCCATCGCACTCGGCGCCCAGGATGCCGAACGACTGATCGCCCTGGTGCGCATGAAGCGCCTCGCGACCTCGCTGCTCGTGCTGATGGCCGTCGTCTTCGCGGTGGCCTTCGCCCTGCAGGAGCGCTACCCGTGGCTCGAGTACGTGCGCGCCGCGGCGGAGGGCGGCATGGTCGGTGCGATCGCGGACTGGTTCGCGGTGACGGCGCTGTTCCGGTACCCGCTCGGGCTTCGGATTCCGCACACCAACATCATCGCGAATCGCAAGGACGAGATCGGGGCGAGCCTCGGCGAGTTCGTGGAGTCGAACTTCCTTTCAGAGGTCGTGGTGCGCGGCAAGCTGGAATCGGTCGGAATCTCCGCACGCCTCGGCGGCTGGCTGGCGCGCGAGGAGAATGCCGGCCGGGTCAGCGATGAGCTCGCGGTTGCCGCTCGCAGCGTGCTCGAGCTGCTCGACGACGACAGCATCCGCGAGCTGATCGAAGCGGTGGCCCGCGAGCACCTGCTCGAGCCGGAGTGGGGCCCCGGCCTCGGTCGCGTCGGGCAGCGACTGGTCGAATCCGGCCAGCAGCACGCGGCCGTCGACCTGGTGCTCGACAAGGCGGAGGCCTGGCTGGCCGCGCATCCTGAGGCGTTCGGCCGTGCTGTGTCAGACCGGCTGCCCGGCTGGCTGCCCGGCTTCGTCGACCGAATCGTGGATGACAGGGCGTTCCGCGAGGTGCTGGGATTCATCGGCGCGGTGCGTGGAGACCCGGCGCATCCGATGCGCACTGCGCTCGACACCTGGCTGGCTGACGTGATGAACGACCTGCAGCACGACCCGGCGATGATCGGTCGCGCAGAGGCGCTGAAGCTCGAACTTCTTGACAGCCCGCGCTTGCGAGAATTCGCCGGAGAGACGTGGGACGCGGTGAAGGAGTCACTGCTGGACGGACTGGATGACTCGTCGAGCGCGCTGCGCCGCGGCATCCGTTCAACGCTGACGGATGTCGGTGCTCGCCTGGCCGGCGACTCCGCGCTCGGCAGGCGGGTCGACACGTGGGTCGCAGACACCGCGAGCACCGTGATCTCGAGCTACCGGCACGAGATCGCCGCGGTCATCACCGAGACCGTCGAGCGGTGGGATGCGACGGAGACCACGCAGAAGATCGAGCTGCAGGTGGGCAAGGACCTGCAGTTCATTCGCATCAACGGCACGGTCGTCGGGGCGCTCGCCGGGCTGGCGATCTTCGTGGTCGCGAACGCTCTGGCGGCGCTGGCCTGACGTGTGCGGTGTCGCGGATGCAGCAGAATGAGCGGGAAGCCGTGCGATTGTTGAGCCGAGGCGGCCCGTCTAATGCTGCCGGGCCCAGAGCTGCAGCCAGAGCAGCAGGCGAGTCTCCGGATCGTCGAGCCGGAGTCCGAACAGCGGCTCGACGCGCGACAGCCGGTAGCGCACCGTGTTCGGGTGCAACCGGAGCCGAGTCGCCGTCTCGATCGCATTCGCGCTGGCGTCGAGGTAGGTGCGGATCGTCTCCTCGAATGATGTCTTTCGCCGCACGTCGTGCTCGGCGATCCTGGTGGCGTAGTCGCCGGGGAGCTGACCCGCCTGACGGAGTTCTGTGACGATTCGACCCAACTGGAGCCTCGGCCCCATCGAGTCCTGGTCTGCGACCGCGGCGTCTGCGTCGCTATCGGGATGCAGCAGCCCCTCCTCTGCATCCCGGAGGAGCACGGCCAAAACGACCTCGGCATCCGCGCGCGACTTGCCTGCATCGCCGACGGGCACGGCAAGGCCGAAGCCGGCCAGGACCGGTCGGGACAGCAGACGGCGCGTGTGTTGCACGATGCGGCGCATCGCGTTGAACTGGAAAGCGGCGGTTGAATTCGATGACTGCGGCAACACGACGTAGACGATGTTGTCCGCGAGCCCGCACGCCGCCGTCGGAAGCCAGACGGCACAGGCCGTGCGCACCGAGTCGAAAAGGCGCAGCCCGGCCTGCAGGATGTCTGGCGCGGAGCCGTGCTGGCCGGCCGCGGCGACGGCGACGACCCGCACAGGATCGGTCGGCAGACCGAGCTGTACGGCAGCGAGTTCCGCCCGCCCTGCCTCGAAGAGAAGTGGCCTCACGAGGTCGATCTGGCGCGAGCGGCCTGAGTCGTGATTAGTGCGGCGGTGCAGGAGGTGCAGCGCGGCGACATTCGCGGCCTCCCGCAGAATTCGGTCGGTGTCTGCGGTGTCGGCGCTGCTCGAACCGGTGCTGCCCGAATCAGCGCTGCCCGAACCCGCACCGCTCGCGTCGATCAGCCAGAGCGACCCGAGAACGACGCTCCCCGCCCTGATCGCCATGGCCGATCTGGTCAGCGAGTACTCGCCCGGTGCGACGCTGACAACGTCACGTGAGGCGTGTACCCGCCGGTAGTCCCGGTCGTTCTGGTCGGTGTGCGGAACCTGGAGATGCAGGATCGAGGTGCGCCTGGTCTCGTCGATGGGGTGTTCGGGGAGGGTGGAATAGGCCAGCACGGTCTGGTCGGGATCCGCGATGGCCACGGCGCCTCCGGCCAGGGAGGCGACGGCGTTGGCCAGCTCGAACAGATCACCGGGGCGGATGTCGACCAGTGCTCTCCGAGACGCGTCCTGTGGGGCGATGGCGGCTCTGAACAATTCGGCGAGCTGGTCCCACGGCACAGAGTCCCTGGCACGGAAGAGCGCAATTCCGCTCGCCTCTGCAGCACGATGCAGCGTGGTCTCCTGCGCACCGTGTGCTTTGTAGACGAGCGCAAGGAATCCGGCTGTGTGGAGTTCCTGGAAACGTTCTGCGATGTGGTCGTCAGCGATGGGAAGCCCGACCGCCAGCGCCAGGGCACCGGGGAATCTGGGTGGCGAACCAGATTCCGACCGACCCGCCGCGTCGTAGAGTACGGAACCGGTAATGGTGGCACCGGTGTCGGCTGAGGAGAGAACGAGACTGGCGATCTCGTCGCCGACGGCCCGACCGAGTTCCGCGACGGTGGGCATCCGTTGCCCATCGTGTGAATCAACACCCGAATCAACACCTGAATCGACACTCGCATCGACACCGGACTCCCGTTGGTAACTCGCCACAGCGCGCACCCTCTCTCTTCGTACCGATGTCCATAGAGTATGACCGCCTCAGATTCTAGGCTGACCGGCAGCGCAGCCGATATTCGCGCCCGGAACCAGTGAGGCGAAACGTGAAACTCAGCGATGTCAGGCAGCTCGTGCAGGTCAAGACGCCCGTGCTTTCGCGGAAGCGCCGCACGCTGGCCACGGCCTGGAATGTCGCCGAATACCGAGCCGCAGCCCGCCGCGTGCTGCCCGCCGGCATCTTCGACTACCTCGACGGTGGCGCCGAAGACGAGGCGACCCTGGTGCGCAACCGTTCGGTGTTCGACCGGTGGGGTCTCATGCCCGCGTGGGGATCACTGACCGTTCCCACCACGACCACCACGCTGCTCGGGCGCGACATCGCACTGCCCCTGACGCTCACCCCGACGGGGGCGACGCGATTGTTCCACCCGGAGGGTGAGCTCGCGGTCGGCCGGGCCGCTGCAGCCGCCGGTCTCCCCTACGTCCTGGCCGGACTCAGCACCGTCGCTATGGAGGATCTCGCGGCGACCTCGCCCGACCTCGATCGCTGGTTCAACATCGGCCTCTCACCCGACAAGGGATACCTGGCCTCGAAGCTCGAACGGTGTGAGGCCGCCGGCTTCCACACGCTGGTGGTGGGAGTCGATACCCGCGCCCTCGGGTCGCGGGAGCGCGATCGGCGCAACGGGTTCACGGCCCCTCCGGCGCTGACGCTCGCCTCGCTGATCGACATTGCCACCCGGCCAGGCTGGTGGGTCAATTTCCTGCGCGCAGACGGCATCCGTTTTCCCAATCTCGAACCTGCCGCCGCAGGGGGGTCGATGGTCACGCCGTCGATGTGGGAGCAGATTCTCGGGCATTCGGAGTCTGGTCAGGGGTGGGACGACCTGGAAGAGCTACGGATGATGTGGCCGGGAAAGATCGTGCTGAAGGGCACCGTGAACCCCGGCGACGTCGCGCGGGCGGCCAGCCTCGGCGTTGACGCGGTGCAGCTGAGCAACCACGGCGGGCGGCAGCTCGACCACATGCTGAACCCGATGGATGTCATCCAGGAGTCACGTCAGCGCGTCGGCGACAACATCGAACTGATTGTGGACTCCGGCATTCGACGGGGGAGTGACATCGTCAAGGCGCTCGCTCTCGGCGCCGACGCGTGCTCGATCGGGCGGCCATACCTCTACGGCCTGGTGGCCGGCGGATCGGCGGGTGTCGGCCGGGTGATCGACATCCTGGCCGATGAGCTCGTGCGCACTATGACGCTCGTCGGGGTGTCGTCGGTGGCCGAGCTGAAGGCCAATGGGGCAACGATCGTGCGCGAGGTGACGGCAGCGGTACGCGACGACGTGATGCCCGGCTAGAGTCGGAAGAACGGCCCGGATCGGGTACGGCGGGATACTCAGACAGGATCTGCCATCAAGCGGCCAGGCGACACGCAACGGCTCGCGCGCGACGTGGTCGTGCTCGGCATCATCGCGTTCTTCGTGATGCTCGGGTTCGGTGTTGTCGTGCCGGTGCTGCCGGTGTATGTGCGCAGCTTCGACGTGGGTTACCTCGAGGTCGGGGCTGTCGTCTCGGCGTTTGCGCTGATGCGTTTCGTGGCCAGTCCGTTCTGCGGGCGGCTGATCGATTGGGCAGGCGAACGCACGATCCTGGCCATCGGGATCGGAATCGTCGCGGTCTCCAGCGCCCTCGTCGGCGTGGCGGGCAGCTACGCAGAGCTGCTGCTCTGGCGCGGGGCCGGGGGAATCGGTTCCGCGATGTTCTCGGTCTCAGCAATGACCCTGCTGCTCGGCTCGACTCCGCCGTCGCGTCGCGGGCGTGCGGTCGGCTTCTACCAGGGCGGATTCCTGATTGGTGGAATGGCCGGGCCGGCACTGGGCGGGCTCCTGGCGACGATCTCCCTGACCGCGCCGTTCTTCTTCTACGCCGGCACGCTGGCCGTCGCAGGGCTGATCGGTCTGGTCCTGCTGCAGCCGAAGACGCAGGTGGTCGCCTCTGATGGGGCGACGGATGCCCCGGTGCCGTTTCGCACGGTCATCCGCGATCCGCGATTCAGGGCCGCGTGCCTGGCGAACCTTGCCCAGGGGTGGGCGTCGTTCGGGGTGCGCAGCGCGCTGATCCCGGTGCTGGTCGTCGAGGTGCTGCGCGAGCCGACGGCATCCACCGGCCTGGCCTTTGCGGCTGCTGCCGTGGTGCAGACGATTGCGCTGGCCCCGGCGGGGCGCTTCGTAGACACGGTGGGGCGACGGCCGGCAATCATCGGCGCGTACGCGGTCGGGGCGGTGTGCATGCTGGCGATTCCGTTCGCACCGTCGATCTGGGTGTTGACGGCGTTGCTGTGCCTCTATGGGGTGGCTGCGGCGTTCATGGGGACTGCGCCGGCGGCATCCGTTGGCGACGCGGCCGGCCCCGGCAGTGGCAGACCGGTGGCGGTGTTCTCGATGTTCTCTGACTTCGGCGCGATCGTCGGCCCGCTGGTTGCCGGCGCGCTGGTGGATTCGGTGTCGTTCCCGGTCGCGTTCGCGAGTGGTGTTGTGTTCCTTGCCGCAGCGTCGTTGTATGCGCTGCGGATGCCGCGGCTCCAGCAGAAAATTTCCTGATCAGATAGGAAATGCTTTCGGTGGGGTAATGGGCTATGGTCGTACGTTCATGCCCATCTGGATGACGGAAGCGAGGTGACCATGGCTGGCAAGAGCCCCAGCGGCCCCAACGTTAAGAAGCAGGCGAAACTCTCCCTGAAGGAGAAGCGCGCTGCGAAGCGAGACAAGTCGGAAGACTCCTTCATCAAACCCCGTAAGGGACGCTGACGCGTTCGCCTTCGGAGCAGTAGCACCTTTGCTCACGTGCAGGCCGGCCGCCCCGTGCGGTCGGCCTGCCCTCTCGCTTGTGAGACTCCTTCTGGGAGATTCCCGATCGCGGGCACGAGGCGATGATCTCGCCTGACGCAGGAGCAACGCCCGACGCCTACCGGCCGGCCGGAGGCCGAGTCGGACGTTACCAACGCACTTCAAAGTGCCTTTTGTAGGTCCTCTCCTACCCACTCATGATGGTGTTACGCACTACTAGTGAGGTGGGAAAGATGGTTCAGCAGGTAACGCGATCTGAGGGGTCGCAGGTCATCATCGAGGTGTGGGCTGACCTGGGCTGCCCGTGGTGCTACGTCGGAAAGCACAGGCTTCAGGCCGCGATCGCACAGCGTCCGGACGCGGATCGGTTCCAGATCGTGATGCGATCCTTCGAGCTGGACCCGGAGGCGCCGCACGAGCCGGAGAAGAATGAGGAGAGTTTCATCCGTGCCCACGGCGGCACTGCTGCCCACGTCCTCCAGGCCGAGCGCCAGATGCAGGCCATGGCTCGCAAGGAGGGACTCGAGTACTCGCTGGACCGCCTGAACGCCAACACGTTCGACCTGCACCGCGTGGTGCAGTACGCAGGCGACCAGGGCCGCGGGTTCGAGTTCTTCTCCCACGTCCAGGACGGCTTCTTCACCGGCGCCCTCAAGCCCTACGCCCCGGACACTCTCCCACGCGTCGCGGAGTCAGTCGGCCTGGACGGGCAGCGAGTCCGCGAGATCCTCGCGAGCAACGAGTACGCCGACCGCGTGCGCGCCGACCGCCGTGAGGCCCTGGAGCTGGGCGCGACCGGCGTTCCGTTCGTCGTCTTCGACCGCCGGGTGGCCGCCCCGGGTGCCCGGAAGGCCGCTGACTACGGCCAGCTGCTGGATCAGGCGGCCGGTCCCGTGCCAAGCGAGCGTGAGTCATGAACGAGGCGAGGAGCGGGCTTGCGGATCGTGGCGGCCCTGCCAGCGGGCGATGCGCCCGATGCTACGCAGCGGTGAGCGCCACGGACGAGTCAGTCTGCCGTCGCGCTGATCGCGGCCTTGCCTCGGCCGACTCCGGTCAGTTCGCTGGCGGCCCGGTTGTTGGCGATCTCGGTGTGGTGGGCGGCGGCCCAGCCAGCCATCGCCGTCACCGCATCGATCAGGGATCGGCCCAGATCCGTCAGCTCGTACTCCACGCGCGGCGGGACCTCGGCGTAAGCGGTCCGGGTGATCAGTCCATCGCGCTCGAGGTGCTTCAGCGTCTGGGTCAGCATCCGCTGGGAAATTCCCGGGATGCTCGCCTGTACGTCGGAGTAGCGCAACGAGCCGGCGCTCAGGGTGCTGATGATCAACACCGTCCACTTTTCGCCGATCCGGTCGAGCACCTCGCGGATATAGGCGCTGTCCTTCGGCCATGCCTGGCACGGACCGCTGATCTTCCTCGGTGTCGCCATCTCGTCCGCCTCCCGTTCGCATCCACCAGCCTACATACTTCTCAGTCCGTTACCGCACAATCAGTAAGTATCAGTCCCATTGAACTCGCGGGGCCGACCTCGCCGCGCGAAGAACCGAAAGGAACTCACCATGCCCACCATCGCCATCGTCGGAGCCGGATCCGGCCTCGGCCTGTCCATCGCCAAGGCCTTCGGGGACAACGGATTCTCCGTCGCGCTCGTCTCCCGCACCCAGGAGAAGCTCGACGCCTTCGCCGCAGAGTTGAACGAAGCCGGGATCGAGGCCGCCGGCTTCGCCGCCGACGTCATGGACCCGGCCTCGGTCGCCTCCGCCTTCGACCGGATCAAGGCCCGCTTCGGAGCCGTGGACGTCCTGGAGTACTCGCCCGCCCCGCACACCCCCGTCCCCGGACTGAGCAACCCGGGCCCGCTGGAGGCGAACAGGGCCACCATCCAGCCGCAGATCGACTACTACCTCTACGGCGGGATCGCGGCCACCGAGCAGGTGCTGCCCGCCATGATCGAGCGCGGCAGCGGCACCATCCTCTACACCACCGGCGGCACTTCCAAAGACCCGCTCGCCGGTCCCGTCGAGTTCACCACGACCACCATCGGCAGCGGCGCGCTGCGCAGCTACGCACTGAAGCTGCACCAGGCGACCGAGTCCACCGGCGTGTACGTCGCGCACGTCCCGATCTTCGCCTGGATCGGCAGCGGCGGACCCGAGACCCAGCCCGACACCATCGCTCAGCACTACTGGACCGCCCACACCACGCGCGACGGAGCCGAGCAGCCCTACGTCGCCCTGTGACAGGGTGCAGATGTCAAACCCGCTGACGTCGCGGGTTTGAACATCCAACATTCGGTGGGCCCCGCCGGGCTCGAACCGGCGACCCGCGGATTAAAAGTCCGATGCTCTACCAACTGAGCTAGAGGCCCTCGGTTAATAATCTACCGTGGAATGGGCAGAGGTTTTTGTCGGTAGCGTTGAGCCAGTACTCCAGCCGCTGAACCGCAGGGAGGTAACGATGGCTGACGAATTCCACAAGCCGACGAAGTTCTCCGGCGGCAAGTTCGAGTCGTTCCAGGGCGGAGAAGACCCCGCGCAGATCAGTCGCGTCGCGCACGAGACGGCACATGCGCTGCTCGCCAGGGTGCGCAACGATCCTGACCCCGACGTCGTAGAACGCCTCGTGGCATACACCGACGAGAACGGGATCGACGCGGTCGCCGAACTCTGGTCTCGTGCCACCCCGCGGAGCTTGCCCGGCGCACTCTGGCGCATCTACCTGGTGCGCCTGCTGATCCGTCAAGACCCACAGGGGATCTCCTACCTTTACCAGCGCGGCACCGAGGTGTCGACCACCATCGACCCTGTTGTGGCCGGGGCATCCGTGCCCACAGGACCAGAAGAGATCATCGTGCTCGCTGACGAGATCCTCCGCGGACTGTTCACGGGTGACTTCGCGGTCGCCCTCGACCGTGCTGCCGCCTTCTGCCGGGTCACCGCCACCGGCTGCACCTCCGTCGCAGACGACCTGGATGCCACGGAACCGGCTCGCTCGAGCGAACTCACGACACGGGCACTGCGCTTCTCGACGACCGCGCAGGAGTTCGTCTCCTGCGCCAGGCTCTGGCGACACGACTCGCTCGACTGACTGCGGCATCCGCCTGCGCTGTCACAACCTGCACTGTCGCAGTCTGCACCGTCGCAGGCAACGCGCGCGGGATGCATGGCTCAGCCAGGGGCGAACAGGCTGGCGTTCCGGCCGAGTCCGTTTAGACTGGTTCGTGGCCGGGCCGCAGTAACCCCGGGCTCCAATATTCGCCGCTCCGAGCGGCCTCGCGCCGAGAGGCGTTCTGCGGCCTGGCCATTACCCTGCCTGGTGAATCCCGCAGCGGCCGGCGTTGGCTTTAGGCTCAATGCATGCCACTGCCTTTCACCCTATTGATCGACCCGGTTCCTGCTGAATCCGCGCAGATCGATTTCGCCGACACGTTCCACGAGATCGAATCGGCTGCCCCTGCGCTCCGTGTCGCAGAGCTCAGCACCCAGCGCGGTGACGGGATCTTCGAGACACTCGCCGTCGTGGGAGGGCACCCACAGGAGCTGGAGCCGCACATCAGCAGGCTCGCCAACTCGGCCGAGATCTGCGAACTGCCGGTGCCGAACGCTGCCCAGTGGCGCGCAGCGATCGCCTACGCGGTGGCACGCGTCCCTCACGACGGCGAACTCGCCCTCAAGATCGTGCTGAGCAGGGGGGTCGAGCACGGCCCGGCACCCACCGCGTGGCTCCACGCCACCCGCGCACCAGACCATAAGGCGGTGCGCCAGAACGGCGTGCGTGTTGTGACCCTCGACCGCGGTTATCCGCGCGGTGTCGCCGAACGCGCTCCCTGGCTCCTGATGGGCGCGAAGACCCTCAGCTATGCAGTCAACATGGCGGCGCTGCGAGAGGCCAGGCGACGGGGCGCGGACGACACGATCTTTCTCACCACAGACGGCTTCGTGATGGAGGGGCCGACGTCCAGCGTCATCATCCGTGCCGGCGGAGTGTTCATCACCCCGGCGCCGAGCGGCGCCATCCTGCATGGCACCACCCAGCAGAGCGTCTTCGAGTTCCTGGAAGCCGAGGGAGAGCGCACCGAGTACCGTGATGTGACGGTGGACGAGCTGCGGCGAGCGGATGCCGCGTGGCTGGTCTCCAGCGTGCGGCTCGCAGTGTCGGTGACCGAACTCGACGGGCAGCCGTTCCCCACCGATCAACCTCTCACGAGGGCGCTGAACGCCCACCTGCTCGGCCGCGCCGCCTGACAAGCACGACGCGCTTCCTTGGCCGAAAGGAGAAGGCAGCGATTAGCCGAAGCGGCCGGAGACGTAGTCTTCCGTGGCCTGCACACTCGGGTTCGAGAACATGGTGGTGGTGTCGTCGTACTCGATGAGCTTGCCCGGCTTGCCGGTGCCCGCGATGTTGAAGAACGCGGTGCGATCGGAGACGCGCGAAGCCTGCTGCATGTTGTGCGTCACGATGACGATCGTGTAGTCCTTCTTCATCTCCTCGATGAGGTCTTCGATCGCCAGCGTCGAGATCGGGTCGAGGGCTGAGCACGGCTCGTCCATCAGAATGATGTCCGGCTGCACGGCGATCGCCCTGGCGATGCAGAGACGCTGCTGCTGGCCTCCTGAGAGGCCGGAACCCGGCCGGTCGAGGCGGTCGCGCACCTCGTTCCAGAGGTTCGCGCCCTTCAGCGACCCCTCCACGAGATCGTCTGCGTCGGAGCGCGAGATGCGCCGGTTGTTCAGCTTGACACCGGCGAGTACGTTCTCTCTGATCGACATCGTCGGGAACGGGTTCGGCCGCTGGAAGACCATTCCGATCTGCCGGCGCACGAGCACCGGGTCCACGCCTGGGGCGTAGAGGTTGTCGCCATCGATGAGCACTTCGCCATCGACATGCGCGCCAGGAATAACCTCGTGCATGCGGTTGAGGGTCCTGATGAATGTCGACTTGCCGCAGCCGGATGGGCCGATGAAGGCCGTGACGCTCCGCGGTTCGATGCTGAGGGTGACGCCCTCGACGGCCTTGAACTTGCCGTAGTAGACGTCAAGGTCGTTGACTTCGATTCGTTTAGACACGGGTTTCCTTATTTCTCAGCGATTCTCAGCACGTGTTTTGGGCGTCGTTTCTCGGCGCTCATGCTCATCGGCCCGCCTTGGGGGCGAAGATCCTGGCGACGACTCTGGCGAGCAGGTTGAGCAGCATCACGATCAGGATGAGGGTCAGCGCACCGGCCCACGCTCGGTCGAGGTAGGCCTGGGCATCTGTGCCCTGGCTGATATACGAGTTGTAGACGAAGACCGGGAGGCTCTGCATCCGCCCCTCGAACAGGTTGTAGTTGAGGTTGTTGGTGAAGCCCGCGGCGACCAGCAGCGGGGCCGTCTCACCGATCACTCGAGCGATGGCCAGCATGACACCGGTCGTGATACCGGCGATCGACGTCGGCAGCACCACCTTCAGGATGGTCAGCCACTTCGGCACGCCGAGGGCGAATGCCGCCTCACGCAACTCGTTCGGCACGAGCTTCAGCATGTCTTCAGACGAGCGGACGACCACGGGGATCATCAGCACCGCCAGCGAGATCGCGCCGGCGATGCCGAGACGAACGCCTGGCCCGAAGATCAGGGCGAAGACCGCGTAGGCGAACAGACCGGCGACGATCGAGGGGATGCCGGTCATCACGTCGACGAAGAAGGTGATGGCCCTCGACAGCGGGCCGCGACCGTATTCGACGAGGTAGATCGAGGTGAGCAACCCGATCGGCACAGAGATCACCGCAGCGGTCAGCGTCATCAGAACGGTGCCGATGATGGCATGGATGCCTCCACCGCCCTCGCCGACGATGTTGCGCATCGAGAACGTGAAGAACTCAAGGTCGAACCGGCCGGTGCCGTTGGTGACAACCGTGAACAACAACGAGATCAGCGGAAGGAGGGCAAGGGCGAATGCCGCACTCACCAGAGCGGTCACCAGGCGGTCCTTGGCCCGCCGGCCGCCCTCGACCAGCAGGGAGATCACATAGATGGCCACACCGTAGATGATCATGCCGACCAAAATGGTGCCGACGATGTTGAAGTCCTTGGCGCCGTCGCTGGCCTGCAGCAGCCCGAAGACGACGGCGGCGAGCACGAGGGACGCGGCGAGGACGATCCACGGCACCGGTCGACCGAGGCGCCCCGACGAATAGGCGTTGGCGACGGGGGCCGCCGTGAGGGTCTGACTCATCAGTTCGCTCCCGAGAATTCTTTACGACGGGCGATGATCCAACGCGCGATCGAGTTCACGACGAGGGTGATCGCGAAGAGCAGCAGCCCGGTGGCGATGAGGACGTTGACGTTCGTGCCGAACGCCTCAGGGAAGCTCAATGCGATGTTTGCAGCGATGGTGCCGGGGTTCGACGAGGTGAGGAGGGCAAAATTGATGCCCCCGGATGCCGAGAGCACCATGGCGACAGCCATGGTCTCCCCGAGGGCGCGGCCGAGTCCGAGCATCGAAGCCGAGACGATACCCGGGCGGCCGAACGGGAGTACCGCGGTGCGGATCATCTCCCACTTGGTTGCACCGAGTGCGAGCGCTGCCTCTTCATGAAGCACCGGTGTCTGCAGGAAGACCTCGCGGCTGAGGGCGGTGATGATCGGCAGCACCATGACGGCGAGAACGATCGAGGCGGTGAGGATCGTGCGGCCCGTTCCGGATGCCGGCGGTGCGAACAACGGGAACCAGCCCATCGTTTCGGTAAGCCAGGAGTAGAACGGCTGCACCGCTGGTGCGAGCACGTTTGCGCCCCAGAGCCCGAAGACCACGGACGGGACGGCAGCGAGCAGGTCGATGACGTAACCGAGACCCTGCGCGAGGCGCCTCGGTGCGTAGTGCGAGATGAAGAGGGCGATGCCGATCGAGACCGGGATGGCCATCAGGAGGGCGAGTGCGGCAGACCAGAGGGTGCCGAAGACCAGTGGCGCAACGTACGACCAGAACGTCTCGCCGGCGAGGATGGGGATCTCGCCCGGATCGGTGGTCACGGCTGGGATGCTCTGGATGACCAGGAACGCGGCGACCGCCGCGAGCATCGCGAGGATCAGGGTGCCGGCGGTGAGGGTGCTTCCGGCGAAGATTCGGTCGCCTGGCCGCTGCTTCGCTTTTACGCGGGGCTCCCGAACGGATGAGGCCGTTGATGGTGTCATCTGGCTGGTGTCCCCTGAACGGTTGGGTGTCGGGTTGGGATGCGGTGCGGGGCCGGAATGAGGGTCACGACCCCAGTTTGCCCGGTGCCGCACACCCGCACAATGTGCGGGGCGGCGCCGGGCAAATGGGTTGGTGCTACTTGATCGACTCGACGGCCGCCGATGCCTTGTCGAACAGGTCGGAGGAAATCGGCGCGGTGCCGGCTGCCTCGGCGGAGATGGCCTGGCCGTCTTCGCTGATGATCGAGCTGAAGTAAGCCTTGACCAGCGCGCCGGCCTCGGTGTCCTGGTACTCGCTGCAACCGATCAGGTAGCTGACCAGGACGATCGGGTAGACGCCGGCTTCGCTCGAGGTGCGGTCGAGCTCGATGGCCAGGTCACCGTCTGTACGGCCTTCGGCGAACGGCGAGGCGTCGACGATGGCTGCTGCGGCTTCTGCCGAGTACTCGACGTACTCGTCGCCGACCTTGATCGACACAGTGCCGAGGTCGCCGGCGCGGGATGCGTCTGCGTAACCGATGGTGCCGGTTCCGCCGGTCACGGTGTCGACAACACCGGAGGTGCCCTGTGCGGCTTCTCCGCCTTCGAGCGGCCAGACGCCGTCTGCCTCGTCGACCCAAGCCTCAGGAGCGGCTGCGTGCAGGTAGTCGGTGAAGTTCTCCGTGGTGCCGGAGTCGTCAGCGCGGTGCACCGGGGTGATCGGCGTGGCCGGCAGTGTGGCATCCGGGTTCGCCGACGCGATCGCCGGGTCGTTCCAGGTGGTGATCTTTCCGCTGAAGATGCCGGCGACGGTGGCCGCGTCGAGGTTCAGGGAATCGACGCCCTCAAGGTTGAAGATGATCGCGATCGGGGAGATGTACGCCGGGATCTCGATGATTCCGGTGTCGGCGACGCAGGAAGCGAAGTCGCCGGCGATCTCCTCATCCTTGAAGGCACGGTCGGAACCGGCGAAGTTGCTGCCGCCGGCAATGAATGTGTCGCGGCCCGCGCCGGAACCGGCGGGGTCGTACTCGATGGTCACATCGGGGTTCGCGGTCTGGAAGCTGGCGACCCAGGCCTCCTGTGCCGCCTGCTGCGACGATGCGCCGCCGCCGACCAGAGTGCCGGACAGGCCGGTAGCGGCCTCGTCTGTTGCACCGCCGCCGGCTTCGTTTGCTGCACAGCCGGTCAGGGCGAGCGCTGCCGCGGCCACAAGGGCGACGGGAGCGCCAAAACGCTTGAAGTTCACAAGAATCCCTTCGAGGGGTTGATGACAGGACAAAGGTCGGCCACGTGGTTTGCCTCGGTGCCCGACCTGCGTGCGACGCTACGCCGGGCGGTTAACGACATTCCCCCAGTTCGGTGAACGGGAGGTGAACGGCTCTCGACAAAGTCGCGACCCCGGCAATCCGAGCGTCAGACGCGTGGGGTGTGGGTCTCGATGGCGATGATGCCGGAGCTCGGGTTGGTGGCAGAGAGATGCACGACGGAGAACCCGCCGGTCTCGAGGTCTGCGGCGTGGGAAACATAGGAGCCGAGGGTGGTCCCTGTGGCCAGTGCGATCTCCCGGAGGATCACGGGAAGCACAGGTCCGTGACTGCAGAGCACGGCAGTCTTCCTGGCTTTCACTCGCTTGCCCACAATGGCACGCACATCCGCGGTGTCGCTCTCGTAGGCGTCCTGGCTGATGGCGTCTGTGCGCTTGACCTCGACGCCGGTGATGGCGGCCAACGGTGCGACGGTCGTGACGCAGCGGGTGGCCGTGCTGGTGACGATGCGCCGCGGATGCCACGCCGCGATCGTGTCTGCGGAGCTCGCGGCCTGCTTGACGCCGCGTTCGGTGAGCGGACGGGTGTGGTCCGGTCCGTCCCAGCTGCTCGGAGGCTTCGCCTTGCCGTGGCGGAATGCGATGAGGGCGAACGTGCTGGTCACTCCGTTGTCAACCAGCCCAGAGAACGCGTCGATGATCTCGACATCCGCCGGGTAACTGAGATAGCTGCGCGCCCTCTTGATGGTGACCCATTCGAGTGCGGCGACCTCCCTGTTGGGGAGAAACGTCGAGCGCTGTATGGCCTCAGGCGAGATCTCGGCAGCCCAGTAGTGCACGATTTTGTTCCTGCCGTTCGTCAGCGGGTACTTCGAAACCCCGAGTGGAACGCCCAGCGCAACGGCCAGCCCGGTCTCTTCCCGGATCTCGCGCACGGCGGTACGGGGGAGGGTTTCTCCCGGGTCCACCTTGCCTTTGGGGATGGTGACGTCACCGTGCACGGTGCGGTGGATGACCAGCACGTGCATCTTGCCCTCGATGAGGCGCCAGCACACGGCGCCGGCCGCGTAGACCGCCGTGTCTGTCATCGGCGGCTCGCCGTACGCTTGCGGGTTCCGATCTGTTGCATGAGCCTATTCTGCAGGTCATCGAGCAGTTGGCCAGAATCATTCTGCGAGTGGCGGGTCCAGGTTCCGTCTCCGTCGAGCCACCATGACGAGGTGCGCTCGTCCATTGCGCGGTCGAAGAGGGTGTCGATCTCGACCAGGTGTTCCGGCGCGACCAGTCTCACCAGCGCTTCCACGCGGCGATCGAGGTTGCGGTGCATCATGTCTGCGCTGCCGATGAACACCTGCTGGTCTCCGTCGTTCGCGAACGAGAAGATGCGGGAGTGTTCGAGGTAACGACCGAGAATCGACCGCACCCTGATGTTCTCGCTGAGACCAGGCACCCCTGGCCGCAGGCTGCAGATGCCGCGCACCCAGATGTCGATGGGAACACCGGCCTGGCTGGCGCGATAGAGCGCGTCGATGATGGTCTCGTCGACCATCGAGTTGACCTTGATCCGGATGCCGGCCGGTTTGCCGGCCAGGGCGTTGACCGCTTCATCGGAGATGCGCTTGAGCAGACCCTTGCGCAGGTGCAGGGGAGCCACCAGCAGTCGCTTGAACTTCTTCTCGATGGCATAGCCGGAGAGTTCGTTGAACAGGCGGGTGAGGTCTTTGCCGACCTGGTCATCCGCTGTCAACAGGCCGAGGTCTTCGTAGATGCGGCTGGTCTTGGGGTTGTAGTTGCCCGTGCCGATGTGGCTGTAGTGGCGCAGCACGCCCTTCTCGTTACGCACGACGAGGGCGAGCTTGCAATGGGTCTTCAGTCCGACCAGTCCGTAGACGACGTGCACGCCGGCTTTCTCCAGCTTTCGCGCCCAGGAGATGTTGGCCTGCTCGTCGAAGCGCGCCTTGATCTCGACCAGGGCAAGCACCTGCTTGCCCGATTCGGCGGCGTCGATGAGCGCCTCGACGATCGGGCTGTCACCCGAGGTTCGGTACAGCGTCTGCTTGATGGCGAGCACGTGCGGGTCGGCAGCCGCCTGCTCGAGGAACGCCTGCACGCTGGTGGTGAACGACTCATACGGATGGTGCAGCAGGATGTCTGTACGCGAGATGGCCTTGAAGATGTCAGGCGTGGAGTTCGGCTCCGGCGGCAGTAGCTGCACCGCCGTGGTCGGAACGTGCTTCGGGTAGTGCAGGTCTGGCCGGTCGATGCGGGAGATGTCGAACAGCCCGCCGAGGTCGAGGGGGCTGGGCAGGCGGTACACCTCCTGCTCGGTGACGTCGAGTTCGCGCACCAGCAGGTCGAGAGTGACGTCGTCCATGTCCTCGGTGATCTCGAGGCGGATGGGAGGGCCGAATCGGCGGCGGAGCAGCTCTTTCTCGAGAGCCTTGATCAGGTTCTCTGTCTCGTCTTCCTCGATCTCGACGTCTTCGTTGCGCGTGACCCGAAACACGTGATGTTCGAGGATCTCCATGCCGGGAAAAAGATCACCGAGGTGGTTGGCGATCAGGTCTTCGAGAGTGATGAAGCGGATGCTCTCGACACTCTCGCTGCGATCGACGGGAACAACCCGCGGCAGCATCTGCGGAACCTTCAGGCGAGCGAACTCCTGCTTGCCGGTCTTCGAGTTGCGAACGCGCACTGCCAGGTTCAGCGACAGTCCCGAGATGTAGGGGAACGGATGTGCCGGGTCGACAGCGAGGGGCATCAACACCGGGAAGATCTGCTTGGCGAAGTAGTCGCGAAGGGACTCACGTTCTTCGGCGTTCAGGGTGTCCCAGTCGACGATGTCGATACCGGCGTCGGCGAGGGCTGGCCGTACCAGATCCTGGAATGCCCGCGCGTGGCGTTCCTGCAGCACGTGGGCGGCCTGCGAGATGTCGGAAAGCACCTCGGCAGGGGCGCGACCGACATTGGTCGGTACGGCCAGGCCGGTGAGGATGCGTCGCTTCAGCCCGGCGACCCTCACCATGAAGAATTCGTCGAGGTTGCTCGCGAAGATGGCGAGGAAGTTGGCCCGCTCGAGCACCGGCACCGCCGGGTCTTCCGCGAGTTCGAGTACACGCTGGTTGAACGCCAGCCAGCTCAGTTCGCGGTCGAGGTAGCGCTCGCCGGGGAGCGCGGGGTCGTCAACACCGAACAGTGGGTCGAAGTCGTCATCGAAGTCGCTGCCGAGTTCTATGCCTGCCTGGAGTGTTTCGCCGTCCATCCGACCATCTTGACACCTGTGTCGCCGCCGTGCGCCGGTTCTGGGTTAACGGCGGGTTAATGCGGCGGCCGGCGGTACTGCACATCAACGGTGTGGTCGGTGAAGCCCAGCGAGCGGTACAGGTGCACGGCCGAGGCATTGTCGGCTTCGACATAGAGCGTCGCGGTGGTGACGCCACGGTCACGCAGGCGGGCAAGGCCGGCGTTCATCAGCACGCGACCAAGGCCGCGCCCTGCGGCATCCGGGTGGATGCCGATCACGTAGATCTCGCCCGCGATTGTGGCGTCCGGGATGCCTGGCGCGCCCGGCTCGATCTTCAGCCAGTTGTAACCGACCAGACGACCGGATGCATCGCGCGCGAGCAGAAAATCGCCGGCGTCGAACCACGGCTCGGCCTGCCGGTCGCCCAGGTCGCCTGCGGTGATCGACCCCTGTTCAGGGTGGTGGGCGAAGACGAGCGCGTTCAGTGCCACCCATTCGGCGTCGTCCGCGCCCGGGCGGAAGGTGCTGATGCTGAAGGAGTCGGCACCTGCCCCTGGCCGCGCGGCGATATCGCCGACGGGCGGTATCGGGCCGAGGCGCAGCTGCAGGAGGGTGCGCACCGCCTCGAAGCCGAACCGGCTGGCAAGGGCGCGGGCTCCTGGGTGGTCGCCGTGCGACCAGGCGGTGAGCTCGGAGTGTCCGGTGTGCTCGGCCGCGAGCAGCCCGACCAGGGCCTCGCCGGCATAACCCTGCCTCCGAGAGCGGGGCTCGATCACCAGGTCGAGTTCGCCGCCCCCCAGGATCGCTGCGCCGACAACCCCGCCGTCCACCTCGATCAGCACGGCGCTTCGGCGGCCGGCATTCAGGTCGAGTATCGCCTGTTCGTTGAAGGGCTGGTAACCGTCGTGAGCATGTGACGTGCCGCGAACGACCTGGAACCTGGTCGCCGCGCCGGCATCCGTTCGGTCAGCTTTCGAGAGGGTGAGCGACACGTTCGCCATCCTCCTCGAACATATTGAACCGGTAGCCCACGTTGCGCACCGTGCCGATGAGTGACTCCTGGTCGCCAAGCTTTGCCCTCAGGCGTCGCACGTGAACGTCGACGGTGCGGGTGCCTCCGAAGTAGTCGTAGCCCCAGACCTCGCTGAGCAGCTGTTCGCGGGTGAAGACGCGCGACGGGTGTGCAGCGAGGAAGCGGAGGAGTTCGAACTCCTTGTAGGTCAGGTCGAGCGGTGTGCCGTGCACCTTCGCCGAATAGTTGCCCTCGTCGATGACGACGCCCGCCGCGCGAATCGTCGGTGACGGTTCATCGCGCGGCAGCCGGCCGACGGCGAGACGGATGCGTGCGTCGACTTCGGCCGGGCCCGCGGTCTCGAGGATGACGTCGTCGACACCCCAGTCCGCACTGACCGCGGCGAGCCCGCCCTCGGTGATCACTAGGAGCAGTGGAACCGAGATGCCGGTGGTGCGCAGAATTTGGCAGAGGGATCTGGACGCCGCGAGGTTGGCGCGCGCGTCGACCAGGATCAGGTCGGAGTCGGGCGCTGCGATGAGCTGCTCCGGTTGGGCGGGAATGAACCGCGCGCTGTGCGAAAGCAGCGTCAGGGCGGGGAGAACGTCATTGTCGACTGCCGAGGTAAGGATCAACAACTGCGCCACGCGCATCCTCCAAATATCGTGCCGCTTATCTTAGCCTGAGCCGTGAATGCCATTGTCAGGGCACAATGGGGGAGTGACCTGGGAGTGGAGAAGCATCGCCGTCGTGTGGGTGCTCGCCGTCGCCTGCGCCGTGATCATCGGATTGCTCTCCGCTCGCGGCCAGGAGATCGCCTGGATCGGGCTCACCCTCGCGGCCTGCACCATCGCAACCCTCGGCATCCAGATCGGCACCGGCCGCAAAGAAGGCTATGTGAGCCGGATGACCACCAGCATCGTCGGGACCGTCATTGTGCTGGCGATCGCCACCGGGGTCTTCGCCCTGATCGGGCTGATGTGAGCTGGCCGATGTGATCTGGCCAATGTGATCTGGCCGACCTCTGCAGACGTGCCCGCGTGGGCGAACTGCCGCGACCTGCCCCGACGGCTCGGGCGATAGAATGGTAGCCATGTCGCCGCTTGCTCTCGAACTCTTCTTTCTCGGTCTGCTCGCCCTGGCGAGCCTGTCGATCGCGTGGGTGTCTGTTGTGGTCCTGTACAAGCTGTTCAGGGGGCAGCGGTAGTCACCCATGATCGACCTGCCGGTTGGCCTCCCGTCTGAACTCGTTCCACTCTCCTGGTTGATCGGGGTTTGGGAAGGCACCGGCGTGCTCGACTACACCGTCGGCGATGAATCGGTCTCCCGCCAATTCGGGCAGCGGCTGAGCTTCAGCCACGACGGGCTCCCGCACCTGGCCTACAGTGCGTACACCTGGCTGGAACCGGCAGCCGCGAGCGCCACAGATGCAGACACAGCAGGCGAACGGATGCCGCTGGTCACCGAAACCGGCTACTGGCGGCTCAGTCGCAAGCAGGGCGACGGCGACCCTGGCCCCGGCATGCTGCCTGGCATCGGAGATCATCCGTTCACCAGTGCAGAAGCCGTGGAGACCTTGCGCAACGGTGACGGTGGTTTCGACATCGAGGTGTCGCTGGTGCATCCGAGTGGAGTGGCCGAGCTGTATCTCGGGCAGGTGAAGGGTCCGCGCATCGACCTGGCAACGGATGCCGTCATGCGCACCGAGGGCGCGAAGCCGTATACGGCGGCCACCAGGCTCTACGGACTCGTCGACAACCATCTGCTGTGGGCGTGGGACATCGCCGCCCTCGGCCAGGACCTGCGCACCCATGCGTCGGGCCGACTCGCGAAAGTTGAATAGGAATATGACTGACGAAGCAACGCCTGGCACGCCAACGACTGGCACTGGCGCTCCAGGAGAGGCGGTCTTCTTCGAGCGTTCACCGCTGCTCGGCGTCGATCAGGCGGTCGAGGCGGAAGGAGCTGACGCCGGCGTGGCTGCTCATTACGGCAATCCCATGATGGAGCAGCGACGATTGCTGGCAGGCGTTGCCATCGTCGACCTCTCTCACCACGGTGTGCTCGGTGTTTCAGGACCAGACAGGCTCAGCTGGCTGAACTCGCTCGCCAGCCAGGCGCTCCTGGGCCTGGAGCCGGGTGAGTCGACCGAGATGCTGTTGCTCGACCAGGCGGGGCACCTCGAATACGCCATGCGCGTGATCGACGACGGCACAGAGACGTGGCTGCTCGTGGAGTCCGCGGAACTGCCCGGCCTGCACGCGTGGCTCGACAAGATGCGCTTCATGCTGCGGGTGCAGGTCGTTGACCACACCGCGAGTTATGCGACCGTCGGCTCGTTCGTTCCCGAGACGCCGGCCGGGCACGAGACGCAGTCGGTGCCTGGCCTGGAGCCCGCCGCGCCGAATGGTGTGCCGCTGGTCTGGCGTGACCCGTGGTCGGGCGTCACCCGCGGCGGGTTCCAGTATGCGGAGACCACTGAACACCCAGGCGCGTCGTGGAACTGGAGCGAGACGCTCGTGGCCCGTTCCGCTCTTGAGTCGCTCGGGGCATCCGTTGTCGCCGGAACGGTCGGCGCAGCCGGTCTGCTCGCCTACGAAGCCCTCCGCATCGCCGCCTGGCGACCACGGGCAGCGGCCGAGGTCGATGCGAAGAGCATTCCACACGAGCTCGACTGGTTGCGCACGGCCGTGCATCTCGACAAGGGCTGCTACCGCGGGCAGGAGACAGTGGCGAAGGTGCACAACCTCGGGCACCCACCGCGCCGGCTGGTGCTCCTGCATCTCGACGGCTCCGAATCGGTGTTGCCGGTGCACGGCGACGAGGTGCAGGGCGACCGCGTGCTGCCGGGCGCGGAGCCGGAGCGCCGCACCGTCGGCACCATCACCTCGAGCGGCATCCACCACGAGCTCGGGCCGATCGCGCTCGCCGTGATCAAACGCACGATACCGGCCGACGTCACGCTGCACGTGCGGTCACAGGGGATCGACATCCCGGCGAGCCAGGAAGTGATCGTTCCGCAGTCCGCTGGAGCGGTCGCCGACATCCCCCGCCTGCCCCGCCTCGGCGTGCGCATTCCGCGCGGCTGACGCCAGGCGCCAGGCTACGCGAAACCCGAATCGCAGGGTCGGATTCGCTAGAGTGGGAGCCATGCCTGCGCCATACACACTGATACTTCTCCGCCACGGAAACAGCCTCTGGAACCAGCAGAACCTCTTCACCGGATGGGTGGATGTGCGACTGAGCGATCAGGGCGTCACCGAGGCAAAGCGGGCGGGAGATCTTCTTCTCGAAGCGAACCTGCTGCCGGACATCGTGCACACGTCGGTGCTGACCCGCGCCATCCAGACGGCGGACCTCGCCCTCGAGCAGGCCGACCGCCTGTGGATCGACGTGAAGCGCTCCTGGCGCCTCAACGAACGCCACTACGGTGCGCTGCAGGGGCTCGACAAGGCGGAGACGCTCGAGAAGTACGGCCCTGAGCAGTTCCGGTTGTGGCGACGTTCATTCGACGTGCCGCCTCCCGTACTCGACGCCGACGCCAAGTGGTCACAGGTCGGTGATCCGCGCTACGCCGACCTGGGCGATGCGGTTCCGCGCACCGAGTGCCTGAAAGACGTGATCGAACGGATGCTGCCCTACTGGGAGACCGATATCACCGACGACCTGAAGGCGGGCAAGACCGTGCTCGTCACCGCCCACGGCAACTCGCTGCGGGCGCTGGTCAAGCACCTCGACGGCATCTCGGACGACGCCATCGCCGAGCTCAACATTCCGACCGGTATTCCGCTCGTCTACACGCTGGGCGATGATTTCATGCCGCTGGAGCCAGGCAAGTACCTCGACCCTGAGGCCGCGGCCGCCGGTGCTGCCGCCGTCGCGGCCCAGGGCGCCAAGAAGTAGCCGGCCAGTCGGTCGCTCGCTTCGGCGCCGCTCGCTTCGACGCCGCACGCGTCAGCACCGCCCGCTTCAGCACCGCGCGCGTCGAGAATCACCGTTTGCGCCGAGAATCGCCGGTGCATCGGCGATTCTCGGCGTCACGGGCGATTCTCGGCGCGATGCGGCTAAGAAGCCATGCGGCCGAGAAGTGATGCGGCCAAGAAGCCATGCGGCCGAGAAGTGATGCGGCTTACGAACTGAGGCCGGGGTGCCAGTCGCCGGTGCCGAGGTACTGCACCTTCTTGGCGATCGACACCGCGTGGTCGGCAAAGCGCTCGTGGTAGCGGCTGGCCAGGGTGGCGTCGACGGTATCTGACGCCTGTCCCTTCCACGTCTCACCGAGAACAGCGTCGAAGACGCTGAGGTGCAGCGCGTCGATCTTGTCATCTTCGTTGCGGATGGTGTCGGCAAGCTTCATGTCTTCCGACGTCAGCAGCTCCGTCAGCATCTTGGCGATCTCGACGTCGAGCCGGCCCATCTCCCGGAAGGTCGGGCGCAGGCTCTTCGGGATCACCTTGTCGGGGAACCGGTACCTGGCCAACTGTGCGATGTGGGTCGACATGTCGCCCATCCGCTCCAGGGAGGCGCTGATGCGCAGTGCGCTGACCACGATGCGCAGGTCGCGCGCCACCGGCTGCTGACGAGCGAGGATGGTGATGGCCAATTCGTCGAGTTCGACAGTGAGCGCGTCGATTTTCGGGTCATCCGCGATGACTTCCTCGGCGAGACTCACGTCGGACTCATTGAATGCGCTGGTCGCCTTCTCGATCGATACGGCAACCATGCCGGCGATCTCGACGAGGCGCTCCTGCACCTCGGCGAGTTCTTGTTGAAATACTTCACGCATGTCGGTCCTTCCTGTCCGCTGGCGATCGCGGGCACGCGAGACCCTCCTGGCCCCCGATCATCATGGTCAGGGAAGGTTAACGGCAGGTGCCGCGGTCTTGAACACTAACTGAAGTCGACGGCCTGGGGGTAGTCCGGGGCGGTGGCCGCGTGCAAGAGTCAGTAATCTGGGTGAATGGAGTCAACCTGGCTGGTGTTGGTCTCACTGGCCCTCGGGCTGGGAGTCGGCGCGGGCTTCGTGACCCTTCTCTATGTTGCCGCCCGACACGGCCAGCATGCCAGGGATGTTGTCAATCCGGCGGTCCCAGACGGGATTGACCAGGTTCTTGATGCGCTGGAATCGGCGGGCATCGTCATCGACCCCTCGAACAATGTCATCAAGGCATCGCCGGGCGCGTTGTCGATGGGGCTGGTCTGGAACCAGCAGATCGTGCACGAGGAACTGCTGGAGCTGGCCGGACGCGTGCGCCGAACAGGCGACACCATCACCGAGGAGTTGGTCCTCGCCCGCGGTCCGTTCGGTGACGCCTCCCTGCACCTCAGCCTGCGCCTGGCGCGTCTCGGAACCCGGTATGTGCTGCTGCTCGCCGAGGATCGCACAGAGGCCTTCCGGCTGGAGGAAGTGCGGCGCGACTTCGTTGCCAACATCAGCCACGAACTCAAGACCCCGATCGCGTCGATCAGCCTGCTGGCTGAAGCGCTCGAGACGGCAGCGGATGAACCGGTACAGGTGCGCCGGTTCGCCAACCGGCTCACGACCGAGTCCGAACGGCTGGCCAGGCTGACCCAGGAGATCATCGAGCTCTCCCGCCTGCAGGCGCAGGACGCACTCGACAAGCCAGAACGCATCGACATCGATACGGTGGTGCGGCAGGCAGCCGACGCGAGCAGGGTTGTCGCAGACGCCGACGGCATCACCATCGTGCAGGGCAAGAAGTCCGGTGCCGAGGTGTTTGGCGACGAACGGATGCTGGTGATGGCCGTGCACAACCTCGTTGCCAACGCTGTCGCGTACTCCGAGAACGGCACCAGGGTCGGCATCGGGGTGCGACGCCAGGACGGAACGGTGGAGATCGCCGTCACCGACCAGGGCGTCGGCATTCCAGAGGGCGATCTCGAGCGCGTCTTCGAGCGATTCTTCCGCGTCGACCAGGCCAGGGCACGCAACACGGGTGGCACTGGCCTCGGTCTCTCGATCGTCAAGCACGTGGTGCAAAACCACGGAGGCGACATCCGTGCCTGGTCGCAGCCCGGTCGCGGTTCCACTTTCACCATCCGCCTTCCCGAAGCCAGCAGCGCCGTGATCGACTCGACCACGGCGCCCGACACCAGCATCAACACCGACACCGACGCCTCATCGGCATCGGCGACAGGAGTAGCCCCGTGACCCACATCCTTCTGGTTGAAGACGAGAGCGCACTGAGCGAGCCGCTCAGCTACCTGCTCGAACGGGAAGGCTACGAGGTGACAATCGCGGCCGATGGCCCGACGGCCCTCGCTGAATTCGACCGCCTCGGCGCCGATCTCATCCTGCTCGACCTGATGCTGCCTGGCATCCCTGGAACCGAGGTCTGTCGCGAGATCCGTACCCGATCGTCGGTGCCGATCATCATGCTGACGGCGAAGGACTCCGAAGTGGACATCGTCGTCGGGCTCGAGCTCGGTGCTGACGACTACGTCACCAAGCCGTACTCGTCCAGGGAACTGCTCGCGCGCATCCGTGCCGTCATGCGCAGGCAGATCGAACAGGACAACGAAGACGACGGTGTGCTCACGGCCGGCACCGTGCGGATGGACATCGAGCGACACACGGTGGCAGTGAACGGTACTGAGGTGCCAATGCCGCTCAAGGAATTCGAACTCCTCGAGTTGCTGATGCGCAATGCCGGGCGTGTTCTCACGCGCGGTCAGCTGATCGACAGGGTGTGGGGAACCGATTACTTCGGCGACACCAAGACCCTCGACGTGCACATCAAACGCATCAGGTCGCGCATCGAGGAGACCTCGTCAGAGCCGACGATGCTGGTGACCGTGCGAGGTCTCGGCTACCGCTTCGAGGCCTGACGCTGCGCGCTCCGAATAGCGCGCACTGCACGCGCCTGGTGCCTTAGCCGGCGGGTGTCGGCGGTGCCGTCGGCACCAGGGTCGAGTACTCGGCCAGGGTGCCGTCGAGCACCGGAACGAGCAGTTCGAGGCCGGTCTCGTTGCCGTACTGGAAATAGACCGGGAACAGCGACCCGGCAACGGCGGCCTCGGCTTCGACGATGACCGACGGTGCGTCGTCCGTTCCGAGCGTGATACTCGAGTTCGCCTTCACATTGAACGACTGGTCGATTTTCTCGCCTTCTGCCGTGTACTGCACGTTCAGATTGTGAGCGGAATCGCCGGTGTTGACGAAGGTCACGATGAGGTTTGCGTCACCGTCGTCGTTGGAGACCAAAACGGCGTTCCGAACGTCGACGTCGCCGACACTGCCGTTCACCCCGTCGCTGGCGTCGTAGTGAAGACTGGTGGCCTGGGGTGCCAGCAGATTGCACCCACTCGTTCCGAGCACAATGCCAGCCGCAACTACGACGATGGCCGCGATACGCGTCCTCACAAGACCTCCACAACGGTTCAGCGTCCTGCCTGTCGGCATGGGCCGTCCGGCGGAACCGGTCGGCGTGACCAGTCGGCTTGAGACGCTGCGAAATTCGCTTCGAGTTTAGCCTATCGTCGCCACCGCACGCGGGAGGCACGGCGCACTCTACCACTGGTCGCTGTGGTATCCTAGACGCTGCTGAAGGGATATTTCTACATGCTGTTCGAGGTTGGCGAAACGGTTGTCTATCCCCACCACGGAGCGGCGACGATCACCGAGGTGAAGAAGCGGATCATCAAGGGCGAAGAGAAGCTGTATCTCAAGCTGAATGTCACCCAGGGCGATCTCACCATCGAGGTTCCAGCCGAGAACGTCGACCTGGTCGGCGTACGCGACGTCATCGGCCAGGAAGGTCTCGACAAGGTTTTCGAGGTGCTGCGCGCACCGTTCACCGAAGAACCCACGAACTGGTCCCGCCGCTACAAGGCCAACCTCGAGAAGCTGGCGTCAGGCGATGTCATCAAAGTGTCTGAGGTCGTGCGTGACCTGTGGCGCCGCGACCAGGACCGCGGACTGTCGGCGGGCGAGAAGCGGATGCTGGCCAAGGCCAGGCAGATCCTGATCTCCGAACTCGCACTAGCGGAGAAGACCGATGAAGAGAAGGCGTCCAGCGTTCTCGACGAGGTTCTTGCCTCATAATCCCTCCCTTTCGTTGGAAGGCGGCGCCGAGAGGCGTCGCCTTTCGCATTCCGTTCCAGTGTTTTGCCCCGTTCCCAATCGCCTTCGGGCAGATAGCCTCCTGACATGACTGATTCACCCGCGCCGCTGGTCGCAGTCGTTGTTGTCGCCGCAGGCAGTGGAACTCGCCTGGGCAACGACGAACCGAAGGCATTTGTGCCGATCAGTGCGCGTCCGATGCTCGAGTGGGCGCTTCGCGGCGTCTTCGGCATGCGGGAGCCGGCGCAGGTCATCGTTGTCGCGCCGGAATCGAAGCTGGCCGATGCGCGTTCCATCTGCGAATCCGTTGTGGGCGTCGCGTCATCCGTCTCGGCCGCTCCCATGCAGGTTGTTGCGGGGGGAAGCAGCCGCTCAGAGTCGGTCAGGCGCGGGCTGGAAGCGCTCCTCCCCGGCATCCGTATCGTGCTGGTGCACGATGCAGCCAGGGCGCTGACTCCGGCCGCTCTCTTCGATTCGGTCGTTGACGCTGTGCGTGCAACCGGGCAGGGGATCATCCCAGGCCTGCCGGTCGTCGACACGATCAAGAGCGTCGATGCAGACGGCGGCATCCTGGGCACGGTTGATCGCTCCCAGCTCGCCGCGGTGCAGACACCACAGGGCTTTCCGCGTGACATGCTGGTCGGCGCCACGGCCCAGGCGCGCGACGACGCGACGGATGATGCGGCAATCGTCGCATCCGCCGGTCATCGGGTGAGCGTGGTCGCCGGTGACCAGCTCGCTTTCAAGATCACGACACCGTGGGACCTTCGAAGGGCCCAGCTGCTGCTGGGTGAACAGCCGGTGGCTCCCCAGGCGGCCGGGATCACTCCCCGCGTCGGCATGGGCGTCGACGTGCACGCCTTCGACGACTCCTCGCCGCTCTGGCTTGCCGGCCTGCACTGGCCCGGCGAGCGAGGGCTCTCAGGGCACAGTGACGGAGACGCGGTCAGCCACGCGATCTGCGACGCGCTGCTGGCGGCGGCGGGTCTCGGCGACATCGGCGGGGTGTTCGGAACGAGTGATGGCCGGTTCGCGGATGCACACGGCGAGGTCTTCCTGTCAGAGGCGCTGCGCCTGGTGACCGACGCCGGATTCCGGATCGGGAATGTGTCTGTACAACTGGTGGGCAACCGGCCGAAGCTGGCCCCACGGCGGGCCGAGGCCGAGGCGTTGCTCAGCAGCATCCTGAACGCCCCGGTCTCGCTGTCGGCGACGACGACGGATGCGCTCGGCTTTACCGGGCGCGGCGAGGGTGTTGCGGCACTGGCGACCGCACTGCTCGTTCCCGTAACCGGCGGCGGCGCCCGCCTAAACTGGGAGGCGTGACCGTGCGACTCTACGACTCCAAGGCCCAGACGCTTCGGGACTTCAGCCCCATCGAACCAGGGAAGGTCGGCATCTACGTGTGCGGCCCGACCGTGCAGTCTTCGCCGCACATCGGCCACCTGCGGAGCGCTTTGGTCTACGATCAGCTGCGCCGCTGGCTCGCTTACCGCGGAAACGTCGTCACCTTCATTCGCAATGTCACCGACATCGACGACAAGATCCTGGCCAACGCCTCGGAATCAGAGTCTGCCGAAGGCACCACCGAGGAATGGTGGGCGCTGGCCTACCGTTACGAACTCGAGTTCACTGCGGGCTACCAGCGACTCGGCATCCTCGCGCCGACCTATGAGCCTCGGGCGACGGCGAGCATCCAGCAGATGCAGGACATCATCGCCCGCTTGATCGCGAACGGCCACGCCTACCCTGCGGCAGACGGTTCTGGTGACGTGTACTTCGACACCGCGAGCTGGCCGGCCTACGGCGAGCTCACCAGGCAGAGCCCGGGCAACATGGAGGCAGCGGCAGATGCCGACCCTCGCGGAAAGCGTGACCCCCGCGACTTCGCCCTCTGGAAGGGGCACAAGGACCGAGAGCCGGCATCCGCTGCCTGGCCGTCGCCGTGGGGCGATGGCCGGCCGGGCTGGCATATCGAGTGCTCCGCCATGGCGACGCGATACCTGGGGTCGCAGTTCGACATCCACGGTGGAGGTCTCGACCTGCGCTTCCCGCACCATGAGAACGAGCTGGCCCAGTCGAACGGTGCCGGCGATCCGTTCGCCAATTACTGGGTGCACAACGGGCTGGTCAACGTCAACGGGCAGAAGATGTCGAAGTCGCTCGGCAACTCGATCTATGCAGCGGAACTGCTCGATGCGGCCAGGGCGATCGTGGTGCGTTATTACCTCGGTGCTGCGCACTACCGGTCGACACTCGATTTCCATGAGGGGTCGCTGACCGAAGCCGAAGCGGCTCTGGAGCGGATCGAGAGTTTTCTCGACCGCGCAGACCGGCGCCTGGCCGGAACCCGGTTCGCCGGCTCCGGTGTCGAAGTTGTTCCGGAGGAGTTCGCAGAGGCGATGGATGACGACCTCGCCGTTCCGCAGGCGCTGGGTGTTCTGCACGACACTGTGCGCGCCGGCAACGCGGCGCTCGACTCTGAAGACCTGCACGCTGCGGCATCCGCTCGGGGGCAGGTTCTCGCGATGAGCGAGGTGCTCGGCATCAACCCGTTGTCGCCGGAGTGGGCGGTGGCAACGGATGAGCCGGCCATGGTGGCACTCTCCGCACTCGTAGAGCGTCTGCTCGACGATCGCGAAACAGCCAGGCAGAATCGCGACTATGCGGCTGCTGACCGGATCCGGGACGAATTCGTCGCCGCCGGAATCACTATCGAAGACACCCCAACGGGTGCCCATTGGAGTTTTGACTGATGAAGAACACAGGCGGAAAGCCCCGCGCAGGGGCAGTGCGCAAGGGAAGAAAGGGTCCGCAGGTCGGTTCAGGCGGGCAGGGCAGGCAGGCGCTGGAAGGCAAGAAGCCGACCCCGAAGGCCGAGGACCGTCCGTACCATCCCGCCGGTAAGCGCAAGGCGGCACAGGAGCGTTACGCTGCTGCAGGCGGTGGCGGCAAGCGCGCTGCCGGCGCGTCACGGGACGACGGCCAGGGCGCGCCGCGCGGCGGTTCCCGTGCGGGCTCGCGTGGCACCGGCAATACCGGTGGCGGAGGGTCGTCCACGCGCAAGGCGAAGCAGATCGACGAACATGAAGTCGTCACCGGCCGCAATTCGGTCCTTGAGGCGCTTCGGGCCAAGATCCCGGCTTCGACGCTCTACATTGCCACCCGCATCGAGATGGACGAGCGGGTCAAAGAAGTGCTCACCCTGGCCAACAACCGCAACATCCCGATTCTCGAAGTGATGCGGCCTGAGCTCGATCGGCTGGCCGGCCGCGACGCCGTGCACCAGGGGCTGGCGCTCAAGGTGCCTGCATACGAGTATGCGCACCCGATCGAGCTTCTCGACCTGACCTTCAGTCGGGGGCACAAGCCGCTGTTCGTGGCGCTCGACGGCATCACCGATCCTCGCAACCTCGGTGCGATCATCCGTTCGACGGCGGCGTTCGGCGGGCACGGTGTCATCGTGCCGCAGCGTCGTTCTGTCGGTGTCACGGCGTCGGCGTGGAAGACTTCGGCCGGTGCTGCGGCCCGCACACCAGTGGCGATGGCGTCGAACCTGACTCAGACGCTCAAGGCGCTGAAGGAACGCGGTGTGTTCGTGTTGGGTCTCGATGGCGGCGGAGACGTGTCGCTGCCGGGTCTTGAGCTCGCAGACCGGCCGATCGTCATTGTGGTCGGCAGTGAGGGCAAGGGGCTCTCGAGGCTGGTCACGGAAACCTGCGACGCGATCGTCTCGATTCCAATCAGTTCTGCCACCGAGTCGCTGAACGCCGGCATCGCCGCGAGCGTGACCCTCTACGAGGTGTCGCGCCTGCGCACAGAGCACGCCGCCGCCAAGTAAGTCACGGCTCGGCGGGCGAGGGCCGGCGTCAGACCTTGAGACGCCAGTCCTCGTCGTCTGACGTTGGATCGGCAGCAGGGTCGGGTTCGCCGCTGGTGCCTGACACCACCGGGATCGGCATGGTGAGTGAACCGGTCGGCGGATCGATGACGGTGGCTTCATCGCGGCGGTGACGCAGGACATCCTGAACGTACGACGTGACGGCCTCGGCAAGGGGAACGTCGTGCCCCTGGTTCTGCGCCATGAACCACCGGTGGTCGAGCAACTGGTGGAACACCTCGGCCGGCTCCAGCTTGCCCTTCAGGTCACGCGGTATCGCGCGCACGACCGGCTCGAACACGCGCACCAGCCACTCGTGCGCCAACATCTCCTCATCGGCGTCTTCCCCGCCGTATGACGCCCGGTAGGAGTCGAGGTCGTTGAGCAGCCGCCTGGCCTGGTTCTCCTCTGCGTCGAGTCCGGTGAGGCGCAGGAGCCGCCGCTGGTGGTGCCCGGCGTCGACGACCTTCGGCTGGATGCGCACGGTCGTGCCGGTCTCATCCGTCTTGATCGTGAGTTCTTCGATGTCGAAACCGAGATCGTTCAGCCGCTCGACGCGTTCGGTGATGCGCCAGCGCTCGTTGCTCGAGAACGACTCCGAGCCGGTGAGTTCCTTCCAGAGCAGCCGGTAGGCGGCGACGATGCCGTTGCTGACGTTGATCGGGTCGAGTTCGTCCGCAACGCGTCCGCCGGCCTCAAGGTCCATGAGTTCGCCGGCGATGTTGACCCTGGCGATCTCGAGGTCGTTCTCGCGCTGGCCGTTGGAGAGCCCGCCCGTGTAGAGCTGGCCGGTCTCTGCGTCGACGAGGTAGGCGGCGAAAGCGCCTGCGTCACGCCGAAACAGGGTGTTGGAGAGTGAGACGTCGCCCCAGAACAGTCCCACCATGTGCACGCGCACGAGAAGCGCGGCCAGGGCGTCGACCAGGCGGGTGGCGGTGTCTGGACGCAGCGTCTGCGAGTACAGCGCGCGGTAGGGGAGTGAGAACTTGAGGTGCCGGGTGACCAGCACCGAGTTCAGGGGTTCGCCGTCGACATCCGACCGGTTGGTGATGACGGCCAGTGGCTCGACGCAGGGGATTTCAAGACCCTGCAGGGTGCGGAGCATCTCGTATTCGCGCTTGGCCATTTCGCTCGTGGTCTCCTTGATGGCGACCACGCGACCGCTCAGATGCGCAAAACGCACCAGGTGCCGGGAGATGCCCTTGGGGAGCGCGGCGATGTTCTCGTTGGGCCAGGCGTCGAGCGGCAGGTGCCAGGGCAGGTCGAGCAGGGCGGGGTCGGCCGTGGCCGATGTGATGTTGAGGGATCCGCTCATCCTTCGAGCCTAGTGCGGCCCGCGCCGGGCGGAACACGGTGAACGGGTGCCGCGGCATCCGCCCAGAGAACGACGAACGGCCGGAGGAGCAGAAGCTCCATCCGGCCGTTCGGTAGTTCGATCGTTGCGTGCCTGTGCGCTGCCTTAGTCGGTGACGGCGCCGCCGAGGCGCTCGCCGGACTCCGAGTTGAACACGTGCAGGTGGTTCGGGGTCGCCGTCAGGTAGACGGTTTCACCGGCGTTCGGGTGCGAACGACCGTCGACGCGAGCGACGATGTCGGTGCGCTTGCCCTCGATCTCTGAGTGACCGTACAGGTAGCCGTCTGCACCCAGTTCCTCGACGAGGTCGACGCTGACGGAAAGGCCATCGCCCTGCGTGCTCGACATGACGATGTCTTCCGGACGGATACCGATGGTGACCTGGCTGCCCGAAGCGGCGGCGAGGGTGTCGCGCTGCACGGGGATGGTCGACGTGCCGAACCTGATGCCGCCGTCGACGGTGTCTGCGGCGAGCAGGTTCATGGCGGGGCTGCCGATGAATCCGGCGACGAAGACGTTGTTCGGCTTGGCGTAGAGATCGCGCGGAGATCCGACCTGCTGCAGCACGCCGTCCTTCAGCACGGCGATGCGGTCGCCCATGGTGAGGGCCTCCGTCTGGTCGTGTGTGACGTAGACGGTGGTGACGCCGAGGCGGCGCTGGAGCGAGGCGATCTGGGTGCGGGTCTGCACGCGGAGCTTGGCGTCGAGGTTGGACAGCGGCTCGTCCATGAGGAACACCTGGGGCTGACGCACGATGGCGCGGCCCATGGCGACGCGCTGACGCTGGCCACCGGAGAGAGCCTTCGGCTTGCGGCTGAGGTACGGCTCCAGGTCGAGCAGCTTGGCAGCTTCGAGCACGCGGGCGGCACGCTCGTCTTTGTTGATGCCGGCGATCTTCAGGGCGAAGCCCATGTTCTCGGCAACGGTCATGTGCGGGTACAGAGCGTAGTTCTGGAAGACCATGGCGATGTCGCGGTCTTTCGGCGGGACATCCGTTACGTTGCGCTCACCGATGAAGATATTGCCGTCATTGACCTCTTCGAGGCCGGCGAGCATGCGGAGGGAAGTGGACTTTCCGCAACCGGATGGTCCGACGAGAACGAGAAACTCGCCATCGGAAACATCGAGTTCGAGCTGGTCGACAGCGGGCCTGGTGGAACCCGGGTAGAGACGGGTTGCCTTGTCAAAAGTGACCGTAGCCATGTTCTATTGTTCTCCTTCACCGGCAGGTACGTGCCGGACGATCCGAGTGATGGGATGTGTGATGGCGTGGCGTGAGCTACGCGCATCCGCTTTAGTATGCCACGTGCTGGGGTCTCTCACGACTCGGCACCTGTGTGCAGTGGCGGCTCGCACACCGGTCGCGTCCAGCCACCGGTTGGGTATTTCCCAGACTCGCGCCCTACTATCTTCACTGCATACGCAATTATCTGGCGTGCACAAAGACAAAGCTGAAAGCGACTTTCATGACCAGTGTAGGACCGGGCAATAGCCGTCCTTCCAAGAACGAGCGACGCGAACTCGCCCGGCAGAAGGCGAAAGCGCTCCGCGAGGAACAGAAGAAGAAAGATCGACGCAATCGGGTGTTCCTGCAGGGGGGCATCGCGGTGGCCGCGATCGCGATCGTGGCGCTGATCGTCCTCGTCATCGTCAACTCGGTGCGCCCGGCAGGGCCAGGGCCGGCGAACATGGCCAGCGACGGCATCCTCATCGGTGAAGGCATGCAGGCGGCGAAGACCGCCGGTTTGAAGCCGGAGGCCACACCGATTGCATCGGAGCCCGACGAATCGGGAACCGTCGCGGACATCCGTGTCTATGTCGATTACCTGTGCCCGTTCTGTGGCCAGTTCGAACAGACGAATAGTGAGCAGATCGCGCAGTGGGTCGAGTCGGGTGCCGCGACAGTTGAGATTCACCCGATCTCGATTCTGACCAGTAAGTCTGCCGGCACCCAGTACTCACTGCGGGCTGCGAATGCCGCGGCGTGTGTGGCGAACTACTCGCCAGACGATTTCTACGCCTTCAATGCCGCGATGTTCGAGGACATGCCTGAAGAAGGCTCGTCTGGGCGCACCACAGACGAGATCAAGACGATCGTGAAGAGCTCGGGCGTCACCGGCCTCTCCAGTGTGAACGAATGCATTGACGACACGAAGTTCAAGTCGTGGGTGCTGGCGTCGACGGACCGTGCACTCGCGGGCCCACTGCCCAACACCGAGCTTCCGGCTGTCGATGGCACGCCAACCGTGCTTGTCAACGGCAACCAGTACGTCGGTGCGCTTGACGACCCGAAGGAATTCGCTTCGTTCGTGCTGCAGTCCGCCGGTGAATCGTACTCCACGGCCACGCCGACGCCGAGTCCGGCGCCGGCTGGCTAGACGAGCCAGTGTTGCTAAACGAGTCGGTGTTGTGGGGCCGGCCACGGGACTTGAACCCGTAACCCCCGCTTTACAAGAGCGGTGCGCTACCAATTGCGCCAGGCCGGCATGAGGCGGTGAACGCCTCGACCACCCATTCTAAATCACTCCAGCGCGAAGTGCGGCCACCGGCATCCGTTTGCCGCTACGCGATGCCTGCGCGCCTGGCCGGAACCACCGCGACATTGATCACGACCTCCCTGGCGTCCTTGCCCGTGCAGCATCAGTGCTCACGTCGGCACGTGCCAGTGGTCGTGCGGACGACCTTCAGCGCACGATGTCCGAGTAGGTCCTCAGTGGGATCCAGGCGGCTTCCGCCCTCGCATCTGGTCGCGTCTCGGTATTGGCGACCAGTCGATCGGCGGCGACCAGCTGTTGCAGGTCGAGGCCTGTAGCGACAGCGATCTCGGAGATCGGAACTTGGAACGTGCGGTAGGGCCCGAGCGGGGGTGGGTCGCCGGCCCCGGCGGCGAGAGCGGTCTCGCGTTCCAGCTCGATGTCGTCGAGTTGCGGGGTCTGGTCAAGGAGGTAGCCGGTCGCGGCGAGCTCGGGCGTGCCGGCTGGCCGATTGGCGTTGACGTCACTGCCGCTCGTCGCGGTCGTGGTCCAGACCGCGACCTTCCAGAACATGCGCGGTATGGCGATGCCGCGGTAGACCACATCCGCTGGCGCGAGCACAGGTCCGGTGAAGACGCTGAGTCTCGTGTCATAGGTCTCTGCATGGCCGAGCAGGTAGTCCTCGAGTCCGAGCCAGAGTTCTTTCGACTGGTTGAAGTCGGCAGCCTGGGGAGCGGCGTTTGTGTACACGAAGGTGTCTTCGTTGGCCGCCGCGGCCGGCTCACCCCAGACCGGGTCGCGGCGACGCACGAGGTGGCCCCGGTCAAGGTCGTTGCGCGCGTACAGGTCGGGTCCGGCCTGCTCTTCCGACGGCACGCGTGTGTCCAGGTGCCAGCCGTCGGAGCGAGCGACGTCTACGAGTAGTTTCCCGTCGATGTTGACACCTGTCGCTGCCGCCAGTCGCCTGGTCGGGTCGAGAAGCACGGTGAAGTGCACATAGTCGAGACGGATGACGCCGCGTCCGTCGAGAGGGAAGGAGAGGGGTACGTCGCTGGTAAGGAAGGACGACTCGTAGCCGAGCGAAGCGGATGGGGAAGCCATGCAGGCAAGCTAAGCACCCCGAGGTGAACGGCCCAAGAAACAACGCCGTGGTCAGAGGGCGCTGAGGAATTCCGCCGGGTCGAGCGGGGCCTTCTGCGACGACTTCGACTCGGATGGAACGCCACCGACGTACAACCAGCCCAGGAGCTCCTCGTGGGGGGCGAGCTGGTGCATCCGTCGCACCGGTTCGGAACGGGTGAACGGCCCGGTGCGCCACATCACGCCCCAGCCCGCATCGAAGAGCAACAGGCTCAGCGCGTGTGCCACACCCGCCGCTGCGGCATCCTGCTCCCAGTCGTAGACCTTGTGACTCTCCTTGCGGCTGGCGACAATCGCAATCAGCAGCTCTGCCCGAAGCGCCTTCGCCGCCAGGCGCGCCGCGTCATCGCCCAGGCGCCCGGATGCCTCGGCAAGCGCATCGCCGAGACGACGGCGAGCATCACCCCGAAGTTCGATCAGGCGCCAGGGGCGCAACGAGCCATGATCGGCCACGCGGCCGGCAACCGAGACCAGGCGCAGGAGCTCTGCCCGGTCGGGCGTCTCCGCCGTTACTCGAGAGTACGAACGGCGTGCGTCGATCGCGTCGGAGACGGCGGACACCGTCTTACTCTGCCGGCTTGAACTCGAGCGAGATGGAGTTCATGCAGTAGCGGTCGCCGGTGGGCGTGCCGAACCCATCCGGAAAGACGTGACCGAGGTGCGAGCCGCAGTTGGCGCACCGCACCTCTGTGCGCACAACGCCGAGGGAGCGGTCTTCGAGAAGCTCGACCGCGTCGTCGCGCACCGACTCGTAGAAGCTCGGCCAACCGCAGTCTGACTCGAACTTGGTACCGCTCTTGAACAGCTCTGCGCCGCACGCGCCACAGGTATACACACCGGCGCGACTCTCGTCGAGGAGCTCACCGGTCCACGCGCGTTCCGTTCCCGCCTGCCGCAGCACCGCGTACTTCTCCGGGCCGAGCTCCTCACGCCACGCATCCTCAGATTTCGAGACCGTGTAATCCATGGTGCATTCCTTCCTGGAGGCGAACCGTCCGCGGTCCTCACTCCCTTCAACAGTAAACTCGTTCGGCGACCGGGGCATTCCATGCCATTCGCGGAGTGGGGTGCGGGTTCTCCCAGCCGACCGCAAATAGGATGGCCCGGTACACCGAGGAGGTGAACTGTGGAGAATGCCAGCCGCCGAACGGATGCGCCGGAGCCAGACGAGAGTGGGCTGACCGAGCGCGACCTCGCAGTTCTCGCCTTCGAACACCAATGGTGGAAACACGCCGGGGCGAAGGAAGAAGCGATCCGCGCCCAGTTCGGCCTCTCAGCCGCCCGCTACTATCAATTGCTGGGTGCCCTCATCGATTCGCCTCATGCCCTCGTGCACGATCCGATGCTGGTGAAACGCCTGCAACGGATGCGCGATGCCCGAACCAGGGTCAGGGCGCGTCGTTCGCTTCACGGTGACGTCACTCGCACCCCCGCAAACGACACCTCCGTCCCGATTGATCCGCCGAACGAGGACCGTAACCACTAACGATGCCGAGCACGTATCCGAAAGACCGCTTCGACGACCTTCCGCGCCACCTCGATCGGGTGGGCGCCCATCGCGCTCCGGGAAAACGCGGGCGCGGCTGGGTTTCATTCTGGTGGGCGCTCGCCGCAACGATCGTTCTGATCGCCCTCGGCGTCGGCGGACTATTCCTCCTGAACGATCGCCTCAACTTCGACCTGCCTGGAACCGGTTCCCCGTCCGCAGCCCCGACGCCGACCGAGTCCGCAGCGCCGCCAGCCGTAGAACCGACTGTCGACCCAAGCCTGAGCGTGACCGTGCTGAACGGAACACCCGGTGCGGGAGTTGCCGCCGGCGTCGACGAGTTGCTCACCGCAGCAGGCTGGACTGTCGGAGCAACCTCCAATGCCAGCACCGAAGATGTCGCGGAGACCATCGTCTACTACGCCGACCCCGCGTTGGAGGGTGCCGCGCGCGGCGTTGCCGACTCCATCCCGGGTGCAGATATCCTCCTCGCCCCAGACTTCGCCGAGTCTGGAGCGGCCCTCACGGTCGTCGTCGGCAACGACTACGTTCAGCCGGCAGCCTGACCTCACCCGGCCGGCGTCAGTCACGCCAAGCCAGACAATTCGGAGCCGCTCGGTCCAATTCGGACAAAACACCCGACTAACGCCTCCCGCAGCGCCGGGCGGCGTTAGTGTGTGGGGCGTGACTTCGCACACCAGTCGACGGATGCCGCGCGCGGCACGCTCCGCAGCATCCGTCATCGTCGGCGCTGTCGTCGCCGGCTCGGCGCTCGCCGCAGGACTGGCCGGCTGCAGCAGCCCCCCTTCTCCGACTCCGACACCGACACCGACGGAGGCGGCCTGGGTCTCTGACTACGTGGCGCCGGAGCCGCAGGTGCTCTCGCCGCTGCGGGGCACCAGTGTCGCACCGGGCAGCGTGGTCGGCCCGGCGCTCTCAGCGAAGGTCGACAACCACGACGGTGCCAGGCCGCAGATCGGCCTGGGCCGCGCCGACATCGTCTTCGAGGAGCTTGTCGAAGGCGGCATCACCCGCTACGTGGCGATCTGGCAGAGTGACGTGCCTGAACTGCTTGGCCCGGTGCGTTCGATCCGGCCGATGGATCCCGACATCATCACCCCGTTCGGTGGCATCGTCGCCTATTCCGGCGGTCAGGAGCAGTTTGTCGAGATGATGATGGCGACACCGGTGGTCAATGCGGTATTCGACTACGACGACACGGACATCTTCTATCGCGTGGACGGTTATGAGTCCCCTCATGACGTCGTCGTGAAGGCGATAGAGCTCGTGGCCCGAAATGCCGACCTGGCGCCGCCCGCACAGCAGTTCGCCTACGCGGCGACCCCGGCCGCGGCATCCGCCGTCGTGGACGGCACTGGCGTGTCAGCCATCAACACCCGATTCTCCGACGAACGCTGGCCGAGCTGGTCGTGGGATGCCGCAGGCCAGCTCTACCTGCGATCGCAGGAGGGCTCGCCGGACCAGGACAGCGACGGCGTGCAATTGGCTGCGACGAACGTCGTGGTGATGCGCGTCGGCATCGACTGGAGCTACGGCGAGGTGCCGAAGACCGTCATGCTCGGCTCCGGGGAGGCCTGGGTCTCCAGTGGCGGCAAGACCATCCACGGCACCTGGGCGAAGGATGCCGCCACCTCACCGATCAGGTTGGTGGATGACAGCGGGGTCGTCATACGCCTCGCAGAGGGCAACACCTGGGTCGAGCTGGTTCCGTCAGACCAAGGCTCTGTCGAGCTGGTGCCGTAGCGCACGTCACGCCTTCGCTGGTCCCTTGTCGTGGCCCCGCATTGCGACCACCTGACGTTCACTTGCACTCTCGACCCCAGAGTGCCAGAATCGACCTAGCACTCTCCTGATTTGAGTGCTAACCCATCACAGTTTTGGAACGTCCGGGAGGGACGAGAAACACACATGGCAAAGATCATTGCTTTTAACGAAGAGGCCCGTCGCGGCCTTGAGCGCGGCCTGAACATCCTCGCCGACACCGTCAAGGTCACCCTTGGCCCGCGTGGGCGCAACGTCGTACTTGAGAAGAAGTGGGGCGCCCCCACGATCACCAACGACGGCGTGTCCATCGCCAAGGAGATCGAACTCGACGACCCGTACGAGAAGATCGGTGCGGAGCTCGTCAAGGAGGTCGCCAAGAAGACAGATGACGTCGCTGGCGACGGAACCACCACCGCCACCGTTCTCGCCCAGGCGCTCGTTCGCGAAGGCCTGCGCAACGTCGCGGCCGGCGCAGACCCGATCAGCCTGAAGCGTGGAATCGAGAAGGCCACCTCTGCGGTCATCGCGGAGCTCGTCGCCAACGCGAAGGAGATCGAGACCAAGGAAGAGATTGCGGCCACGGCATCCATCTCTGCCGGTGACAGCGAAATCGGCGCGATCATCGCCGAGGCTATCGACAAGGTCGGCAAGGAAGGCGTCGTCACCGTCGAGGAGTCGAACACGTTCGGCACCGAACTTGAGCTCACCGAGGGAATGCGCTTCGACAAGGGATTCCTGTCGGCATACTTCGTGACCGACCCCGAGCGCCAGGAAGCGGTCTTCGAAGACCCGTACGTCCTGATCGTCAACTCCAAGGTCTCGAACATCAAGGACCTGCTGCCGATCGTCGACAAGGTCATCCAGACCGGCAAGCAGCTCTTGATCATCGCCGAGGACGTTGACGGTGAGGCCCTGGCCACACTGGTCGTCAACAAGATCCGCGGCATCTTCAAGTCGGTTGCCGTCAAGGCTCCTGGCTTCGGCGACCGTCGCAAGGCGCAGCTGCAGGACATCGCCATCCTCACCGGTGGCCAGGTCATCTCTGAGGAGGTCGGTCTCAAGCTCGAGAACGTCACCCTTGACCTGCTCGGAAGCGCACGCAAGGTTGTCATCACCAAGGACGAGACCACGATCGTCGAGGGTGCAGGCGACACCGAGGCCATCGCCGGTCGCGTCGCGCAGATCCGCGCCGAGATCGAGAACACCGACAGCGACTACGACCGTGAGAAGCTCCAGGAGCGTCTCGCCAAGCTCGCCGGTGGCGTTGCTGTCATCAAGGCCGGCGCCGCAACGGAGGTTGAGCTCAAGGAGCGCAAGCACCGCATCGAAGACGCCGTCCGCAACGCGAAGGCTGCCGTCGAAGAGGGCATCGTCGCCGGTGGTGGCGTTGCGCTCATCCAGGCCGGTAAGACTGCTTTCGAAGGCGCGGCCATCACCAGCCTCGTCGGCGACGAGGCAACGGGTGCGAACATCGTGCGCGTCGCTATCGACTCGCCGCTGAAGCAGATCGCGCTGAACGCCGGACTCGAGCCGGGCGTTGTCGCCGACAAGGTGCGCAACCTGCCCGTCGGACACGGCCTGAACGCCGCGACCGGTGAGTACGTCGACATGATCGCTGCCGGCATCAACGACCCGGTGAAGGTCACCCGCTCCGCGCTGCTGAACGCATCGTCGATCGCCGGGCTGTTCCTCACCACCGAGGCTGTTGTCGCCGACAAGCCGGAGAAGAACCTGGCTCCGGCCGGCGACCCGACCGGTGGCATGGACTTCTAAGACTTCAGGTCTGAATCCAACCCGTTTCACACGCTGGGCGTCTCCCCTCGGGGAGGCGCCCAGCGTCGTTAACTCGCCGACTCGGCCGACTCGCGCGGCCAAGTTCTTCGGCCGCGCGCCATTTACGCGCGCATGCGCCACGCGCGCATAGAGCGTCCGCGCGTAAATGGCGCGCGACGGCCGCGACCACGGGCCGGGGCCAGGGCGAGGCAGGGGCGAAAGCCAGGGCCGGAGCCAGGCGCCGATCGTCCGTCAGCGGGAGAACAGCCTCGCGTTGGCCTGCTCGATGTCTGAGTACTGTTGGCCGGCCATGGTCAGGCCCTGGTTCAGCGCTTCGAGGTTCTGCGAGACCTGCACCTCGGTCGCGCGCCAGTCTGAGACGGCAGACTGGAACGCCGCGGCGGCCTGACCTGACCACGAAGATTGCAGGTTCGTCAATTGGTTCGTCAGCGCAGACACCTCCGAACGGATGCGCTCCATCGACGCACGCACTGTGGCCGTTGTGCTGAGTACCGCTTCGCTGTCGACCTGATACCTGGTCATGCCACCATCTCCTCTATTCTTCTGGACATTCTGTTGTTCTGGCCATTCCCGGTGGAGTGCCTGACTTCGACAGTAGGGAGGCCTGCCAGAGGAATGGCCCCCAGAGGGACGAACGGTGGAGAAGTCGCAGGTATCGCCCCTGTGGAGGGAGCAGGCGGCGGTGCGAACGCCGGTGACCCAAAGAACCGTTCAATCGTGCCATCTCCCTGCGGCGAAGGCTGGTTCGGTGACCAGCTGCGAAGTGCAGGTCCGCGGCCCCTTCCGCGCGTCGGTTTCTGGAGGTCGGGGCAGAATCAAACTTGCCCTTGACACCATTGCTTCCTTAGATGTACAACTAACTTAGTCATTCGACTAAGACAGTTGACTAGCGAGGTGTGACATGGACGAGCAACGATTGATGAACTTCGTCGGCAAGGCCGTCGGAGACATCGGCACACTACTGAACGGAGCGCTGGTGGTGATCGGCGACCGGCTTGGTTTGTATCGAGCGATGGCTGACGGGCAATCGATAACACCGGCGCAACTTGCCGAAAAGACGGGCACGACGACGCGGTACCTTCACGAGTGGCTGAATGCGCAGGTCGGCGGCGGCTATGTGACGTACGAGGGCAACGGCCACTACTCGTTGCCCGCCGAATACGCGGTGGCGCTCACCGACGAGTCCAGCCCGGCGTGCGTGATCGGCGGCTACGAGCTCGCGCTCGCCGCTGTCCATTCGACGGACCGGCTTACCGAGGCCTTTCGCACCGGTGCCGGAATCGGATGGGGCGAGCATCACGAGGACCTCTACCCCGGATGCGAACGATTCTTCGGCCCGTCCTACCGGAATTTCATCGGTTCTGAGTGGATCCCGTCACTGAACGGTGTTGACGCCGCTCTCAACGCCGGTGCCAGCGTCGCGGACATCGGGTGCGGTCTCGGCGTCTCTACCGTCGCGATGGCGAAGTCCTACCCAGCGGCGACGTTTGTCGGGTTCGACCAGCACGACGCTTCCGTGGAGCTGGCACGGGTGAGGGCATCAGAGGCCGGACTGGCCGATCGCGTGAGCTTCGAAGTCGGCACGGCGCGGGACTTCCCCGGTGGATATGATCTCATCACTGTGTGCGACGCGCTGCATGACATGGGCGACCCGGCCGGCGCCGCGGCTCACGCCCGTCAGGCCCTGCGACCTGGGGGCACTCTGATGGTCGTCGAACCTCTCGCTGGCGACAGCATTGAGCAGAACCAGAACCCGGTCAGTACCGCCTACTATGCGTTCTCCAACTTCCTGTGCACGCCGAGTTCGCTGTCGCAGGAGGGGGCGATGGCGCTCGGAGCCCAGGCGGGGGAGGCCCGTCTCACCGCGATCCTCCACGGTGCGGGTTTCAGCTCGGTGCGCCGCGCCGCAGAAACGTCGCTCAACATGGTCCTCGAAGCGAAGGTGTGAATGTGGCGAGCACAGCAGGAACCACCCGGCGGAATCCCGCGAGGGCCACCAGTGCGGCGCGGCAGCAGGCGACGACTGCGCTCCTGGACGCCGCCGAGTCACTTCTGGTCGACGTCGGCCAGGCGGGAGTGACCGTTCGCGTCGTTGCGGAGCGCGCCAGCGTAAACCCGGGGTTGGTGCACTACTACTTCGGCTCGATGGAGGAACTGCTCATGCAGACGCTCGAAAGGTTCACCTCGCAATTGCTTGCGCGGCAGAAGGCGCTCTACGACGGGCCGGAGCCGTTCGCAGACAAGTGGCGCAACGCGATGCACTACCTCACCGCGGACTTCGACTCCGGTTATCAGAAGGTGTGGTTCGAGTTGCAGGCGATGGCATGGAACCATCCCGAGATGCGCGCGCGCGTTGCGACCGTGCGGACCGAATGGATCGACGTTCTGAAACCGGCATTCGAGAAGGGCCTTGCGGAACTCGGCGTCGACACGGCGATGGTCCCGGCCGACGTGGTGGTCGCGCTCGTGGCGACCTTCAATCAGGGCATCATGCTCGAGCGGCTTTCGGGCTCCGACTCTGGCCACCAGGTCCTCCTCAGCTGGATTGACGCGTGGCTGACCGAGCAAGAGAGACGCGGGCAGAGTGATGCGCGCGCGTGAGCCTGATCGGGAAGGCACGGTCGAGAACAATGGTGTGACCCTGCACTTCGAGGTCTTCGGTGATGACAAGAGCAGCGGATGCCCTACTGTGTTGCTGCTGCCCACCTGGTCGATCATCCGATCGCGATTCTGGAAGTTGCAGGTGCCGTTCCTAGCCCGCCATTTTCGCGTCGTCACCTTCGATGGCCGAGGCACCGGCGGCTCGGACTCGCCCGGAAATTCGGAGGGCTACGCCGTGACTGAGTTCGCCGCGGATACTCTCGCGGTCATGGATGCCACCGGCACAGACCGTGCCGCGCTTGTCGGGTTGTCTCTTGGGGCGCTGTGGGGCATCCGTCTCGCGGCGGAAAGTCCGGAGAGGGTGCTCGGCGTTGTGTGCATCGGTCCGGCGGTTCCACTCGCGCCGGTGCTGCCCGAACGCCTCGGACACCCATTCACCGGGCCAGCCCCGGCAGAGGGTTGGGGCAAGTACAACCGGGATTACTGGCTTGGCGGCGGTTACGCGGACTTCCTCTCGTTCTTCTTCGGGCGGATGTTTACCGAGGCACACTCCACGAAGCAGATTGAGGACACAGTCGGCTGGGGAACAGAAGTCGCACCGAAGGACCTGGTAAACGCGACCGAAGGACTGGAATGGCCCAGAAGCAACGATTTCCGGGCGATGTGCGAACGCGTGACCGTGCCGGTGCTGGTCATCCACGGAGACGAGGACGCGATCCGCAACCCGACGGCCGCGCTCGCGCTCGCGGAACTGACACACGCGCGCCTCGTCACGATCGAAGGTGGAGGGCACGGGCCGCAGGGGCGAGATCCCGTCCTGGTCAACCTGCTGATCAAGCAGTTCGTCGACACCGTCGTGCCCCGGCCGACACGCACAAAGTATTCCCGCCCCCTTCGTCGGCCACGACGCGTCCTTTACCTGTCATCGCCGATCGGACTCGGCCACGCCAGGCGAGACATCGCCGTTGCGTCGCGGTTGCGCGACCTCCACCCCGACGTTCAGATCGATTGGCTGGCTCAACATCCGGTGACAACGCTCCTCGCGGAGAGCGGTGAACGCGTCCATCCTGGATCATCTTGGCTCGCCAGCGAATCAGCCCACATCGAAGCGGAGGCCGGCGAGCACGATCTCCATGCGTTCCAGGCGATTCGACGGATGGACGAGATCCTGATGAATAACTTCATGGTGTTCCACGATGTTGTCAGCCAGACCCCATACGACCTGGTCATCGGAGACGAAGCATGGGACGTGGACTATTACCTCCATGAGAACCCGGAGCTGAAACGGTTCTCGTTCGCATGGATGACCGACTTCGTCGGTTGGTTGCCCATGGCCAGCGGCGGCGCGGCCGAGCAAGCACTCACTGCGGACTACAACGCCGAGATGATCGAGCAACGAGCGCGATTGGGTCGGATTCGGGATAGGTCGATTTTTGTGGGCGATCCAGACGACATCGTGCCGGACGGATTCGGGCCAGGACTGCCCGGCATCCGTTCGTGGACCGAGGACAACTTCGACTTCGCCGGCTACATCACCGGTTTCGACGCCGGAGCGATCGGAGACAAGACGGAGCTGCGCGCCAAGCTCGGCTATCGGCAGGGCGAACGCGTGTGCGTCGTCACGGTCGGCGGGTCGGGTGTCGGAGGATCCCTGCTGCGCCGCGTGATGGAAGCCGCACCTCTCGCGCAGCGCCTCGTGCCGGAGCTCAGGTTTCTGGTCGTCGCCGGGCCCCGGATCGACCCAGGTTCGCTTCCCCGATCGCCGGCCACCGACATCCGGGGCTATGTGTCAGACCTCTACCTGCACCTCGCCGCGTGCGACCTCGCGGTTGTTCAAGGCGGGCTCACCACGTGCATGGAACTGACCGCCTCCAGCACCCCGTTCATCTACTTCCCACTCGCAAACCATTTCGAGCAGACCTTCCACGTGGCATATCGGCTGGATCGGCACAATGCGGGGCGGCGGATGGACTACGGGACCTCAACGCCTGACGACATCGCCCAGGCGATAGTGGACGGGTTGGACAGCACCGCCCGATACCGGGCAGTCCCGTCAGACGGGGCGACGAGGGCCGCCGCGATGCTCGCGGACCTGCTCTGACGTGGGGTGCCTACGGGAGTGGCGTGAGAGTGCGACAACCAGGAGTCCGCGCCGGCGAACGGCCTAGTGTGGAATGACGATGGCACGCGAGACGATATTCACGATCGGACACTCCACTCACCCGGTGGACGAGTTCATCGGCATGCTCGAGGCACATGGCGTGAAGAGGCTCATCGACGTGCGCACCATCCCGAAGTCGCGGCACAACCCACAGTTCAACGAAGACGCGCTCGCAGCCAGCGTACGGAAGCACCGCATCACCTACCGGCGAATGCAGGCGCTCGGCGGGCTACGGCACGTTCGGAAAGACAGCATCAACGGTGCATGGCGGAACGCTTCGTTCCAGGGCTACGCCGATTACATGCAGACCGACGAGTTCGAAACTGCCATCGATCTCCTCGTCGACCGTGGCACGCACTCAGACGCAGCAATCATGTGCGCTGAAGCCGTGCCATGGCGCTGCCATCGGTCGATGATCGGCGATGCTCTCGTGGCGAGGGGAGTCGACGTTCTCGACATCATGACCCGCGCGTCGGCCAAACCGCACACGCTCACGTCGTTCGCTCGCGTTGACGGCACGCGCGTCAGCTACCCGCCGGCTGACTGAGCTGTCAGGTTAGGCGCTGTCCACCCGGGGCTCGACGCGGCCGGTGAGCTGCTGGGGAGCGCTCGACGAGGTGGCGAGCGGGAACCAGACGCGGAAGGTCGCGCCGCCTCCCGGTGTTTCGACGACGTCGACGGTGCCGTTGTGACTGGCGACGATGGAGGCGACAATGGCGAGCCCGAGGCCGCTCCCGCCGGTCTCCCTGGCACGCGAGGAATCCGCGCGCCAGAAGCGCTGAAAGATCTTCTCCCTGATCTGCGGCGGGATGCCCTCGCCGTGGTCGATGATGGCGACGGATGCGCGCTGGTTGCGCCGGTCGACGGTCACCTCTAGCTCGATGGGTATCTCTGGGCCGGTGAAGCGCATTGCATTGCCCATCAGGTTGGTGATGACCTGACGAATCTTGTTCTCCTCGGCCATCACCACCGCAGGAATGGCAGCCGGCTGTTGACTGGCCACCAGGGCTGCCGGGCCAGCGGTCGGAGTACCGGGTATCGCCGAGGCATCCGTTCGCCGTGGTCGGCGTGTGCGTAAACGCGCCAGGGTCGCGCCGGCGAATGAGATTGGCCCGGTGGGCGCGGCGGAGGGGTGGGTGCGGTCGTTTGCTTTCGGGCCGCGCCTGTCGGCGGCGCCGGATGCTGCTGGCGCGTCGTCGTCGGCGTCTGTTGCCACGGCCGCAGCCGCGGCACGGGTGAGGTCACCGGTCGAATGTCCGAGGTCGACCGGGTCCATGGGAGCGGTATCGATATCTTCGATCGGAACGGGAGTGAGCACCGTGACGGTGCGCCCTGGCGAGGATGCCATCGCGTCGAGTGCGGCATCGCGAGCGAGCGGTACCAGATCGACGGGCGCGACGGCGAGGGGCTTGGTCTCGTCGAGCCTGGCCAATTCGAGGAGGTCTTCCACCAGGCCGCCCATGCGGATGGCCTCCTTCTCGATGCGCTCCATCGCCTGGCCGATCTCCTCTGGAGTCTGCAAGGCGCCCATGCGATAGAGCTCGGCGTAACCGCGCACCGAGACGAGGGGGGTGCGCAGCTCGTGGCTGGCATCGCCGACGAACCGGCGCATCTGGTCGATCGTTCGCGCCCGGTCTTTGAACGCCCGGTCGATCCGGTTGAGCATGGTGTTGAGCGAGCGATTGAGCCGCCCGACCTCGGTATTCGGCGTGGCACCGCCGAGCCGCTGGCTGAAGTCGCCGTCGGCGATGGCCGCCGCGGTGCGTTCGACCTCACGCAGCGGCAGGAAGGTAGTTGCGACCAGGAGCCGGGTCAGGCCGGCGCCGACGAGCACCACTCCGATTCCGAAGCCGAAGAAGATAGTGAGGTAGGTCGCCATCTGGTTCTCGGTCGGCTTCAGCGAATAGGCGACAACGAGTGTTCCGTTGGTTCCCTGCGAGTTGATGGTCACCGTGACCGGAACGGCGCGATACGACCCGCCATTCCTGTCGTGGAGGGTCGAGGCCGCGCCGGCGTTCGCGTTGACGGCGAGTGTTGTGAGGGGAAGGTCTGCGACCGGTATTTCGTCTCGGGGCCGGTCGACCCAATTGCTGCACTGAAACTCGCCATTGCCGTCGAAGAGCGCCATGTAGTAGTCACCGCCGTCCATGCGAACATCCTCGTCGGTGCACGGGTTCTTGGTGGTGTCTGCAATCGCCTTCACCTTGGCGTCAACCTGCCGGATCGCATACTCCTTGACCATCACCATGGTGCCGATACCCGAGACGAGCAGGCCGAGGGTCAGCAGGAGCACCGTCACGCCGGTGATCTTGGTGCGCAGGGTGACGCGGCCCAGTCGCTCCGTCAGTGAATCGTGCATCATCCGCAATTCTACGATTGCTGCCTGTGACTCTGCCTTGGCACCGGGCGGCTGGGTGGCTAGCGCGGTCGACGGATCGCTTCCACGGTCATGCGCACGGCGATGAAGGCGAGGAAGGCGGCAAAGAGCACGTTGCCGACGAAGGGCGGTACCGCGGCAGCGGCGATGGCGCCAAAAGCAGTGGTCGCACAGGCCGAGATGCCGATCACCGCGGCGGCGGACAGGTCGACGTTGTGCCTGCGCATGTTCGCGAAGGTTCCGGAGAGCGCCGTCGGTATCATCATCGCGAGCGAGGTGCCCTTGGCCACCAGGTCACTCGCTCCGAACAGCAGGATGAGCATGGGCACAACGACGGCGCCGCCGCCGATTCCGAGAAGACCGGACAGGATGCCGGTGAGCAGCCCCAGCGCGACGATGCCGACGACCACACCGATCGTGAGGTCGATCGTGGCGTCGCGGCTCGGAATCACGAGGAAGAGCGACACGATCACCACGACGATGAACACGATGAAACCCCACCTCAGGGCGGCCCTCGGCAGTCGGCTCAGCAGATGACTGCCGAGCTGGGCCCCGACGATCGAGCCGGCTGCGAGCAGCGCTGCGGCAACCCAGTCGACCGCATCGTTCAGCACGTACGCGATCACTCCGACGACGGTGGTGGGAACGATCGCCGCCAACGACGTTCCGGCGGCCTTTCGAATGTCGAACCGCAGGAGGCCGATGAGCGCCGGAACGAGGAGAACTCCGCCGCCCACCCCGAACAGGCCGGAGAGGAAGCCGGCAACGAGGCCGATGAGTACCAGCCACAGCCAGTCGCCTCGTGTGCGTGGCTGTGGCATCCGTTCCCCGTTTTCCCGCGCGGATGCGTGGATTGAGCCCGAGCGACCTCACGACGCTATCACTGTCGTGAGGTCGGTGAAAACGGCTGCTACGCCTTGTTGGCCTTCAGCATGTAGCCGAACCCGCGCTTGGTCTGGATCAGCGGTTCGCTCGAGTGCGCATCAACCTTGCGGCGAAGATAAGAGATGTAGGACTCGACGATTCCAGCATCGCCGTTGAAGTCGTACTCCCAGACGTGGTCGAGGATCTGTGCCTTAGAAAGCACCCGGTTCGGGTTCAGCATCAGGTAACGCAGGAGCTTGAACTCGGTCGGGCTGAGCTCGATCGGCTCGTCGCCGACGAGTACTTCGTGCGTGTCCTGGTCCATGGTCAGTTCGCCGGCGCGGATCACGGCGTCTTCGTCAGCGTGCATGGTGCGGCGAAGGATCGCCTTGATACGCGCGACGATCTCATCGAGGCTGAAGGGCTTGGTCACGTAATCGTCGCCACCGACGGTGAGGCCGGTGATCTTGTCTTCTGTGTCGTCTTTTGCGGTGAGGAACAGGATGGGGGCCGTGTAACCGGCCGAACGGAGGCGCTTGGTGACGCCGAATCCGTTCATGTCGGGCAACATGACGTCGAGGATGATCAGGTCGGGCTCTTCCTCCAGCACGGCGGAAATCGCCTGTGCGCCGTTTCCGACCGCGCGCACGGCAAAGCCGGCGAAACGGAGGCTGGTGGTGAGGAGATCCCTGATGTTGGGCTCGTCGTCGACTATAAGAATGCGGGGGCCATCGGTCATCCCGCAATTATCTGCGCGTTAGCTGGGGCTTTCCTGAGAGTGGACGGTGTGTCGCCTCATGCGGTGACGTGTGTGGGGGAGACGCGGATGCAGCAGTTGCCTGCGCCAGGGTCGCTGTGCACGGTGTGTGCGTCGTCGCCGGACCCCTCGGCGAGGCCCGTGACCAGTTCGAAGTTCAGTTCGCAGACTATGTCGGTGTGCTTCTGGGCGAGACGGTGGAAGGGACAGTTGCCGAGAACCAGGTCGTTGCCGTCCGCACGGGGCTCAAAACCGTGGTCTTCCAGGGCGCCTGGAAGTGACCGCGCCGCAGCGCCGGCTTCGCGCCCGGCCGAAGCGGAGACCTGCCTGAGCGCCGAACGCACAGGCTCGCCGGTCTCGATGGAACGCTCGATCGCGCCGGCGAGGAGGTCGCCGGCGAGGTCATAGTGGCGCTCAGGCACACTGACGTTCACTTCGCCCGCCGTGCGTCGGTAGAGCTTGGCCGGGCGTCCGGCCCCTGGTCCTGAGCGACCGCTCAGTCGTCGATACTCGACGTCGACGAGCCCTTCGGCAGCAAGCCTGTCGAGATGGAAGGCCGCCGTTCCCCTGGAGAGCCCGACGGCTGCAGCCGCGGCGTCCCTGCCCACCGGCTCAGCGCTTCGAGACACGAAGGTATAAAGGGCCTGGCGGTTCGGGTCGGCGAGTGCGGTCAGCGTCGCGAGGCTCGCGTCTTTCGTCGTTCGGGGTGTCGCTGCCTCTGGTCGGAGTTCGTCGGCGCCCCGCGACGGTGTGCTGTGTGGCGGGATGCCGATGGCCGGGTCGATCATGACATCAGTCTAACTCTAAAACCAATCGATCTTGACAAAAGATTTCCCGGGCCATAGCGTCAGAGTATCCAGTCGGTGTATCCAGACGGTGTGGGTTCTCCGCCCTGGGAATGCTCGGCCGGTGCGGCAGTTGCGGAAAGGAAGCCATGTCGATCGCGGAACGAACCGAGGAGCCGCCGGACCATGCCCTGCGAGCGAGCCCTTTGCGCGTCGTCGAAGGCGAGGGTCCCAGTACGGGCAGTCCCAGTACGGGCAGCGGCTTCGACAGGCAGGCGGCGACCGTGGCCGTGGCCGATCTCCTGACGGCGCTCGGCCGTGACGTCCGAAACCCGCACCTGGCAGACACTCCGCGACGGGTCGCCGATGCGTTCATCGAGATGCTGACGCCGCACGACTTCGCGCTCACCACTTTTCCGAATGACGAGGGGTACGACGAGTTGGTGCTCGTGCAGGGCATCCCATTCCATTCCCTCTGCGAACATCACATGCTGCCGTTCACGGGCGTAGCCCACATCGCCTATCTCCCGGGCGAACGCATCCTGGGGCTCTCGAAACTCGCTCGTGTTCTGGAGTTCTTCGCGCGCGATCTTCAGGTGCAAGAACGCCTGACCAAGCAGGTCGCCGACTGGCTCGACGAGAAGCTCTCGCCGCGCGGAGTCGGCGTCGTCATCGAGGCCGAGCACGCCTGCATGTCCCTTCGCGGGGTGCAGGCGGAGGGCGCTCGCACCACGACGAGCGCGCTACACGGCCTGATCCGCGATGACGCTCGCACCAGGGAAGAGTTTTTCGCTCTCTGCGGTCTGCGCGGCTGAACCGCGTGCGAGCAGAGCGCCCACCCGTTCACACCGATAGGAGCTTGACATGGACAACACCGCGACGTCAGACAACACCGCGACTTCAGATAACACCGCGACGTCAGACAACACCGCGACCTTCGTGATCGTGGGGGGCGGGCTCGCCGGGGCACGCGCGGCCGAAGGCATCAGGGAAGAGGGTTTCTCGGGGCGCGTGGTGCTGGTCGCCGGCGAGGATGAATTCCCATACATCCGCCCTCCGCTGTCGAAGGAATACCTCGGCGGCACGGCAGAACGAGACTCGATCTTCGTGCATCCGGCCGAGTGGTACTCAGAACAGAATGTCGATGTTCTTCGCGGGCGCACGGCATCCGCTCTCTCCACGGAAACCCATGAAGTGACACTCGACAATGGTGAGGTGCTTCACTACGACAAGCTGCTCCTGGCGACCGGTGCCGGCTCGCGGCGGTTCCCCGGACCGGGAGTCGACCTGCCCGGTGTCTACCACCTGCGCACCGTTGGCGAGTCCGAGAGCCTGCACGAGGCGCTGAAGGCCGGCGGCAAGAAGGTGGTGATTGTCGGAGCAGGCTGGATCGGCCTCGAGGTCGCCTCCGCTGCCCGGCAGTATGGCAACGAGGTCACCGTACTGGGGCGTGAGACGGTGCCGCTGAACGTCGCGGTCGGTGACGAAGTCGGTTCGGTGTTCGGCGAACTGCACCGCCAGAACGGCGTCACTCTGCGAATGGAGACCGGCGTGAAGGAGATCGTCGGTGTCGCGAGCGGGGTGACCGGGGTGCTGCTCGACGGTGATCATGACGACAGCCCTTCCGACACGGGACCTGACGCCGGTGAGATTGTGCCTGCGGATGTCGTCGTCGTCGGTATCGGCGCCATTCCGAACGTTGGCCTGGCGAAGGACGCCGGACTCAACGTCGACAACGGCATCGTGGTCGACGCCTCATTCCGCACCTCCAACCCCGATGTCTACGCGGTCGGCGACGTCGCGAGCGTCTTCCACCCGGTTCTCGGCCACCACCTGCGCATCGAGCACTGGGGCAACGCGGAGAAGGCCGGCGTTGCAGCCGGCAGGTCCATGGCCGGCTCAGACGTGGAGTACGACGAGATTCCGTACTTCTACACCGACCAGTTCGACCTGGGAATGGAGTACTCCGGTTACGGCGAACTGGCGAAGGATGCCGACGTCGTGTTCAGGGGAGACCGCGACAAGCGGGAGTTCATTGCGTTCTGGGTGGCCGACCGCCGTGTGGTCGCAGGCATGAACGTGAACGTCTGGGACGTGAACGAGACCGTGCAGAACCTCATCCGTTCACGCGTCTCTGTCGACCCGGCGGCGCTGGCAGACGAAAGCAATAGTCTGGAAGCACTGATCACCACCCAGCCGGAACCCGCCTGACCGATAGACCCAACTGAGGACCCGTTATGGATGCTGCGCCGGCCGCCACGGTGAGCACGCCTCGTGGAGCGATCGTGCCGATGCTGCTCCATCCGGTACGCCGTATCGGCGGGCGCGATTTCGACTTCTCCCGGCAGGTCGCCGTGATGGCGATCGTCAACCGCACGCCGGATTCGTTCTATGACAGGGGCGCGAACTTCGCGCTTGACGCAGCGGTCGCCGCCGCGCGCCAGGCGATGGCCGATGGCGCGGACTGGGTCGACATCGGAGGTGCCAAATTCGCGCCGGGGCCGGCGGTTCCGGTCGAAGAGGAGATCGATCGGGTCGTTCCGGTGATCGAAGCGCTGAGGGGGTCTGGGGCGATCATCTCGGTCGACACCTTCCAGCCAGACGTTGCGCTGGCATCCCTCGCCGCCGGCGCGCACGTGATCAACGACACCACAGGGGTGCACGACCCGGCCATGGCAGAGGTCGTCGCCGACAGCGATGCGACGCTCGTCATCACGCACAGCCTCGCCGCCCCCAGAACGCCGTACCCGTCGCCCCAGTACGACGATGTGGTCGGCGAGGTGGCCGCGTTCCTGCGCGAGCGGGTCGACCTGGCCGTGTCGCGCGGTGTGCCGCTCGAACGGATCGTCGTTGATCCCGGCCACGACCTGAACAAGAACACGCGTCATTCGCTTGAATTGACCCGCCGGCTGGGGGAGCTCACCGAACTCGGGCCCCCGGTTCTCGCTGCCGTGTCGAACAAGGACTTCATCGGCGAGACGCTCGATCGCGAACGTGGCGAGCGGGTGTCAGGTTCGCTGGCGGCCGCGGTCTACTGCATCCTGCAGGGCGCTCGGATCGTGCGGATGCACAACGTGAGTGAAGCCGTCGACGCGGCGCGGATGACGGAGGCGATCCTCGGCTTTCGGGAGCCGGTGCACCTCCGGCACAATGTCGACTGAACGCATGTCGGCTGAACGCATGTCGGCTGAACGCATGTCGGCTGAACGCGTATCGACGAAAGGACTCTGGTGAGATGCTGAACCGCGACGAGGTCATCGAACAGTACCGTCTTGTCGACCGTGTGTCACCGTGGCTGCGCGTGAACTTCGTCTCGAGTCTCGACGGTGCAGCAACCCACGACGGGCTAAGCGGCGGCCTCGGCAACGACGACGACCGGCTGGTCTTCGACACCCTCCGCATGCTCTCCGACGTCATCGTCGTCGGTGCCGGAACCGTGCGGGCAGAAGGGTACGGCGGTGTGCGTCTCAGCGACTCGGATGCCGCGTGGCGCGTTGATGCCGGATTGCCGCCGCAGCCCAGGGTCGCGATCGTCTCGTCACGGCTGGACATCTCACCGGAGCATCCGTTCTTCACTGAGGCTGCCGTCACTGACGCGGACGGGCGACCGATTGTGATCACCCACGCGGCATCGCCGGCTGACCGGCGTGCGGCGCTCGGCGAAGTCGCCGAAGTGCTGGTGTGCGGGGAGGCGGCAGTCGATTGCGGGGTGATGTCTGAAGCGCTCGCCGAACGTGGGCTCACCCAGGTGCTCTGCGAGGGCGGCCCTCACCTGTTCGGCACGCTGATCGATGCCGACAGGGTCGACGAGCTCTGCCTGACCCTCAGCCCAGTGCTGGAGAACGGTTCTGCTGGGCGTATTGCGCGCGGAGGGGCAGCGGCCTCGCGCTCCATGAAGTTGATGCACGCGCTGCCCGCCGGCGACATGCTCTTTCTCCGCTACCACCGCCTTCGGAGCCACCCCGCTGGTTGATGACGTCGCTTGCTACGCGGCAGCGAGTGTCTGCAGGTCGAGAATCGTGTAGCTGTACCCCTGCTCCGCGAGGAACCGCTGCCGGTTCTGGGCGAAGTCCTGGTCGACGGTGTCGCGGGCGACCAGCGTGTAGAAGTTCGCCGACAAGCCAGACTCCTTCGGGCGCAACAGGCGACCGAGGCGCTGTGCCTCTTCCTGCCGTGATCCGTACGATCCTGACACCTGGATCGCCACCGTCGCCTCTGGCAGGTCGACCGAGAAGTTCGCCACCTTCGATACCACGAGCACGTTCTCCTCGCCGACCCGGAACGCCTGGTACAGCCGCTCCCGCTCATCGACCGGTGTCGCACCGGTGAGCTTCGGAGCACCGAGCTCCTCTGCGAGTTCATCGATCTGGTCGAGATACTGGCCGATCACCAGGATCCGCTCGCCCCTGTGCTTCTCGACCAGCTGCTTGACGACATCGAGCTTGGCTGGTGCGGTCGCCGCCATCCGGTAGCGCTCATCGTCGGCCGCTGCCGCGTAGCTGAGGCGCTCTGACTGCGGCAGGTCGATCCGCACCTCGTAGCACGCGGCGGGTGAGATGAACCCCTGCGCCTCGATCTCTTTCCACGGAGCGTCGAAGCGCTTGGGGCCGATCAGGCTGAATACGTCGCCCTCCCGGCCGTCTTCGCGCACCAGCGTCGCGGTGAGACCGAGGCGCCGCCTGGCCTGAAGCTCGGCGGTCAGCTTGAACACTGGAGCCGGCAGCAGGTGCACCTCGTCGTAGATCACGAGACCCCAGTCCATGGCGTCGAGCAGCGCGAGGTGGGCGTACTCGCCTTTCCGCTTCGCCGTGAGGATCTGGTAGGTCGCGATCGTGACCGGCTTGACTTCCTTGACCTGCCCAGAGTACTCGCCGATCTCCTCTGCGGTCAGGCTGGTGCGTTTGATCAACTCTGCGCGCCACTGGCGCGCAGAAACCGTGTTGGTGACAAGGATGAGGGTGTTCGTTTTCGCGGTCGCCATCGCTCCGGCGCCGACCAGCGTCTTGCCAGCGCCACAGGGAAGTACAACGACCCCTGAGCCCCCCTCGAAGAAGTTGGAGATCGCCTTGTTCTGATAGTCGCGCAGTGCCCAGTCAGACTCGTTGAGTGCGATCGGATGTGGGGTGCCTGGCGTGTAGCCGGCCAGGTCTTCTGCAGGCCAGCCCAGCTTGACCAGTTCCTGCTTGAGCTGCCCGCGGGCCCAGGGCTCGACGAGGAACGAGTCGGGTGACGGATGCCCGATGAGCAACGGGGAGATCCGCTTGGCGTTCGCGACTTCGGTCAGTACGGCCTGGTCACGGCTCACCAGGATCAGCTGGCCTTCGTCATCGCGCTCGATCACCAGTCGCCCGTAGCGTCCGACGGTCTCGGTGATGTCGACAGAGACCGTCTGTGGAATCGCGAACTTCGAGTACGTCTCCAGGGTGTGCAGCATGTCGGCGGCGTCGTGGCCGGCCGCACGTGCATTCCACAATCCCAGGCGGGTGATGCGATAGGTGTGGATGTGTTCTGGAGCGCGCTCCAACTCGGCGAACACCGCCAGATCGTGGCGCGCGTCTTCTGCCAGGGGGTGGGCGACTTCGAGCAGAACCGTGCGGTCGCTTTGGACGATCAGGGGGCCATCAGACATAGCCCTTAATCCTACGCCCGGATCGGGACTCCCTGTGCACCGCCCTCACGATGGCGTCGTCTGCCGCTTCGGTCAGGCCTCTGGTGTGATGCTGATGATGCTGGAGAGCGGCAGGGTGCGTTCGATGTCGGCTCGTCGGTCCCTGGCCCTGAACCGGCCGCCGCCGACGCTCGCGGGTTCGAGGAGGTAGTCGACGACCACACCACCCGGCATGGCGATGCTCACGGTGACGGTCTGTCGTGCACGGATCGCCACGTCGAGCTGCCTGGCCAGCCAGGCGCCGGCCGCCGCGCTTTCGCCGCCGTCGCCCGCACGCAGCGTCTCGATCAGTACTTTGAGTGGGTCCGCTATCGGCGGAGTTCTCACGCGGGCGAGCTGGTGCCGGCGGAGGTGCACGATCTCGCTGTCGCTGTTCTCGGCCGCTACCGGGTAGCGAGCGTCGCTCAGTGCCCAGAAAACGACATCCGCTGTGAACCTGCTCGTGAGTCTGCCCTCGCCGGCATCGCTGAGCGCGAGGGCCGACAGGGTCTGGTCGACAGATATCGCGCCGAGCAGGGCGGCATCGTCTGAGCGCACGTAACTGCGCTGCAGCGCGTCGCCGGGCAGGGCAGCGCCGACCCGCACCCGACCATACCGGGCGGCCGAGTCGGTGATCAGGTATTCGAGGGGCTGAGGGATGCCGGTCAGTGAGATTCCGCGGAGAAACTCGAGCAGAGACTCGGCGCTCTCACCGGCCGCCAGGGCGCGGTTCACCGATGAGTGGGTGATGCGATAGCTGGAAGCCAGCTCCCGGCTCTCCACGTCTGCCATGCTGCGGAGTCGTGCGTCGATCGACGGTGCGAGCGGACCGGGGGAGACGATCGACAAGTCGTGCTGCAGATAGACCTGGCCGACCTCATCGGGCAGCGCCTCAGCGATGCCGGCTACGGCTGCGTCGAGGTCGCCAGACAGCACAGCCGCTCCCACCGTCGACGTGGTGTGGTGGGAGGTGATTCCGATCAGTTCAGCGTCGCGGGCGAACTCCGCGATGCGGCCGTCCATCACCTCTCCGCCCGCCGGATACAGCCAGCCGACGAAACCACGCAGTCCCTCTCCCCACGACAACCCAGGTCTGCTCGAGAGGATGCCACGCACATCACTGGGCAGGGCAGCGTGCCACGACGCCGCAAGCGTGATCCAGCGCGCAGCGGTTCCGTCGAGAAGCCAGGATTCACCGCGGTCCGTTTCCAGCCAGTGTCCGTCGTCCAGGCCGATGAGCTTCGCCCGCGTCGCGATCGCCACCAACGGAACGACGGACTCGAGCTCGACCGACATCGCTGCGGCCAGGCGCTTGCTGTCTGGGAGCCCGATGCCGCCGCGGCTGAGTTCCCTGGCCGGTTCGCGTGAGAGCTCGTTGATCAATTCCGCAATCGACGACACCACAGAGAATGCACTCTCTGCGGCGAGGCGGTCGGTGAACCGGGTGTCGGTGTCGGAGACGGGGGCAAGGGCCGAGGGTGCGGGCTCGTTCGCGAGCTCTTCGGCAGATGGCAATCCTTCGGCGGGCCAGGCGCGCAGTCGCGCAGTGACGGCGTCGTAGGGAGTGAGCCGGTCGTCGCCGAGCGAGAGGAGCAAACGGGAGTCCAGAATTGCGACGCGCTCTGCGACATCCGTTGCCGTCACCGTGCGGCCGGCCGACACCGTGAGCCGTGCGGCAAGCTCGGAGATCGTCGGCGGGTTCGGGCTCTCACCCGTGACGGCAAGTACGGCGAGTGTGCCGCGGTCGAGACGGGTGAGCGCGTTCTGAACGGAGTCGGGTTCGAGCAGCGAATCAGCGAGATCGAAGAAGTCGCGGATGCCGCCGGTCGCGACATCACGAAGGGTGAGGGCACGATGCAAGGCGGCATCGTCCATGGCTCTGAGTCTGGTCGCGAGCATCAGCATGGCGGCTACGGGCGCTTCGCTTTGGCCTCGCGACCGCGGCGGATGCCGTTGACGACCAGCAGCCCGATCAGGAGGATGAAGCCGATTGGCAACCCGAAGAGCGGAAGAGTGATGACAAACGGCCACACACCCTGGCTGAAGCCGTCGTTGTCGCCGACCCCGGTGGCGGTTCCGATGAGCATGGCAATGAAGGCGAGGATCGAGAGTCCGACCACGCCCGCAACCATGTAGGCGAGGATTCGTTCGGTCCTGCTGGTGCTGTCGGCGATTGGTGTGGTCACCATTCAAGGATACGCAGGCCCGACGGCGCCGTTTGCGAATATGCTGGTGGTAATGACGCGCAGTTCAGCGCGCCCGAAACACATCGAGGTTCAGATGCCCACCGGCAAGGTCAAATTCTACGACGAAGAGAAGGGCTTCGGCTTCATCAGTTCTGATGAAGGCCAGGAGGTCTTCCTACACGCTTCGGCCCTGCCAGCCGGTACTACGGTGAAGGCGGGCACGAAGCTCGAATTCGGCATCGCAGACGGCAAGCGGGGCGCGCAGGCGCTTTCTGTGCGCGTGCTCGAATCGCCCCCCAGCCTGGTGAAGATCACCCGCAAGCCCGCAGACGACATGGCGATCATCGTTGAAGACCTGGTCAAGCTGCTTGACGGTATCGGCGCGAACCTGCGCCGGGGTCGCTACCCGGAGAGTTCGCACAGCCGCAAGATCGCCGCCATGCTCCGCAAGGTGGCAGAGGAACTGGATGCCTGAGTCCGAGCTCGATTTTCCCTTCGACGTGCCGGCGCGCAAGCCGGCACGAACAGACGATGCGAAGACGGATGCCACGGTCGCTACTGAAGTGACGGACGCTCCTGAAGTGACGGACGCTCCTGAAGTGACGGCCGCGTCGGAGACGGATGCTGCGGCGGACGCTCCTGAAGCGGTCGCCGCCGAAGCGGTCGCCGACGAGCCCGCCGCCGAAGAGATCTCAGTCGAGGTGCCGGCCGAGCCGATCGACGCCGACGATGTGCTGCTGGCTTCGGTCGAACTGGCGCGAGCCGCCTTGCTCGAAGACACGCCGGCCGACACCGTCGGCGAACCGGTCGGACACATCGTGGAGGGCGAGCACGTTCTATCGCTTCTCTTCGAGTGCACCATGACCGGCTATCCGGGCTGGAACTGGACGGTGACGTTATCGCGCATCGATGCGAACTCCGCGCCAACGGTTCTGGAAACCGAACTGATGCCGGGGGAGGCGGCCCTCCTTGCCCCTGACTGGGTTCCGTGGTCGGACCGCCTGTCCGATTATCGGGCTGCGCAGGAGCTCGCCTCTGCACAGGCTGCGTCCGAAGCGCAGGGTGCCGGAGATGACGACGGCGACGGCGACGGCGAACATGACGATTCAGACGATGACGACGACACTGACGACGATATCGATGGTGACATCGACGAGTTCGGCGACGATTCGCTCGATGGAATCGACTTCGGTGAGGCCCTAGCGGCGTCGGAACTGCACCCAGGCGAGGCCGACGAGGCCGAGGCCGAGGCCGAGGATGGCACACCAGAGCCACCAGCCGAGTCCGGCGACGGCGAGGGGTTCAGCGAAGACGACGACAAGAATGAGGGCGACAAGCCACGCCGCTGATCCCGCGAAGTATGCCTTGCGCGCATCTGTGCGCGCGGGCAGCGGGTCAGGGCGTCGCTCGCTGTCTTTCAGCCAGAAGCGCACGGGTCTTCGCTATCGTCCGAGGTGTTCGACGACATAGTCGACGGAGGAAATGAGCTGGTGCACATCGCTCGGATCGATGGCGGCGAAGGTGGCAACGCGTAACTGGTTGCGCCCCAGTTTGCGGTATGGATCGGTGTCGACGATGCCGTTGGAGCGGAGCACCTTCGCGACGGCCGCGGCATCCACTGCCTCGTCGAAGTCAACCGTGACCACGACCTGCGAACGATGGGCGGGGTTCGTCACGAACGGGGTCGCATAGTCGGCCTGTTCAGCCCAGTCGTAGAGGGCAGTAGACGACTCGGCGGTGCGGGCAGATGCCCAGGCCAGGCCACCGTTGCCGTTAATCCAGTCGAGCTGGTTCTCCAGCAGCAGCAGGGTGGTCACGGCCGGCGTGTTCAACGTCTGGTTGAGGCGTGAGTTACTGATCGCGTTCTTCAGGCTGAGGAACTCGGGAATGTACCGTCCGCTGGCGGCGATGCGCTCTACGCGTTCGATCGCAGCGGGGGAGAAGAGGGCAAGCCAGAGACCGCCGTCTGAAGCGAGGTTCTTCTGCGGTGCGAAGTAGTAGACATCCGCTTCGCTCGCCTCGAAGTCGATTCCGGCGGCGGCGCTCGTTGCGTCGATGACGGTGAGTGCGCCGTCGTCGCCGTTAACGCGGGTGACGGGGGCCATGACGCCCGTTGAGGTCTCATTCTGAGGCCAGGCATAGACGTCGATGCCTTCGGTGACGACGAACTCGGCACGTGAACCGGCCGGTGCATTGATCACGTCTGGGGCTTCGAGGAACGGTGTTTTCGCCGCAGCCGCGAACTTCTGTCCGAATTCGCCGAACACCAGGTTCTGGCTGCGGCGTTCGATGAGCGAGAAGGCTGCGGCGTCCCAGAATGCCGTTGAACCGCCGTTGCCGAGAACGACCTCGTAGCCGTCGGGGATGCGGAACAACTGGCCGAGTCCCTTTCTCACCCGGCCGACCAGATCTTTGACCGGAGCCTGGCGATGGGAAGTTCCGATGATGCCGACCGATCGCATCAGGTGCTCCAGCTGCTCAGGCCGCACTTTGGACGGGCCGCAGCCGAATCGACCGTCGACGGGCAGCAACTTGGAGGGAATTTTCAGATCCGGCATGAGGCGATTCTAACTGGCGTTGGTACCACGGGTAGGGTTGTGCCAGTGCGTGACAAACGCGGTTGACGGGCCGAGCGGGAGGCTGGGGATGACTGATCTGATCGATACCACTGAGATGTACCTCCGCACCATCCTCGACCTGGAGGAAGAGGACATCGTTCCTCTTCGTGCACGCATCTCCGAGCGTCTTGGCCATTCGGGGCCCACGGTCTCCCAGACCGTTGCCCGGATGGAGCGCGACGGGCTCGTTGTGGTCTCAGGCGACCGTCACCTCGAGCTCACGGAGCAGGGCCGTTCAAAGGCCGTGCACGTGATGCGTAAGCACCGCCTCGCTGAACGCCTGCTCAGCGACGTGATCGGGCTCGAATGGGAGTACGTACACGACGAAGCATGCCGCTGGGAGCATGTGATGAGTGAGCAGGTCGAGCGCAAGATCCTGGAGATGCTCGGCCACCCAACGGAGTCGCCGTATGGAAATCCGATCCCAGGTCTCGCCGAACTCGGCCACACGCCGGCCGCGGCGTTCATGACCGGCGTCACCAACATCGTTGCCGTCGTAGCAGCCGCGACCGAACCGGTGACGGCCGTCATTCGGCGCCTAGGCGAGCCGGTGCAGTTCGACCCTGATCTGCTCTTGCAGCTCAAGCAATCCGGTGTCATGCCGGGGGCGACCGGTGTGTTCTCGGCGGCGGGTTCGTATGTGCTCGTTCAAGTAGACGGCTTCGGCGACGGGCTCGAACTTCCCAACGAGGTGGCGAGTCACATCTTTGTGGAAACACCTGGCCTTGCCGCATCCTGACGGGCTCGCATCGTTCCAAATCGGTGGGACAGCGGTGGATTTTCGTTACCATTCTGTTAGAAAAGTCCCTTTTGAAGGTGACAAACAGGTGAACGTCCCGTAGCCTCGAACCTGTCCCACAGACCAGAAGCCGGTCGAAGGGCCCGAATCAAGACGTCTCCCGAGCCTGTCTCTTGATATCGGTACACATACGCGATCTGCGCATGGACAGGGCAACAACCTAGTGTTGCCGGGGCGCCGGAGGTTGACACTTTGGCTGCATTTGGTATGAAGCGATTCCGTTCAGAAACCCATCAGGCCACGACGGCCGCTGAGAAGGCCCACGCGGAAATCGCGTCAACGACGCACGATCGCTCGGCTTCGAACCAGCTGGCACCGCGCCGCCCGGTGCTCAAGCGTTCAGTGCGACGCGGGCCGATCGGCAACGTGGTCGTCATGGCCCTCGCCGGCGCACTCGTGGCCACGATCGCCCTCCCCGCCTATGCGTTCGCGCCCGGCTCGAACGACGCCCAGTTCGCCGCGACAGAGTCAACCCAGCTGTCCAAGACCGGCGCGCAGAAGGTCGACGTCGCCGACGAGGCGTCCACCGTGACCGTTGCTCGTGACGGATTCAAGGCCACAACGCCGGAAGAGCTCGCGGCGGCGGCCGAAGCCGCGGCCGCGGAGGCCAGGCGTGTTGAGGTCGCGGCACAGATGGAGACGTACGCGGCCGGTTATGACGGTCCATCCGTCGCCGACTACCTGGCGAACCCGCCATACCCGAACTTCGACCTCGCATCCGTGTACAACGTCGCCTCCCAGTACCTGGGCGTTCCGTACGTGTACGGCGGGGCGACTCCGGCCGGCTTCGACTGCTCCGGGCTCATCATGTATGTATATGCGCAGTTCGGCATCAGCCTGCCGCACTCCTCAACCGGTCAGGGAGCAGCGGGCACCCGTATCTCCGAGGCGGACGCTCAGCCGGGTGACCTCGTCATTATGGACGGGCACGATGGTTTCTATGCAGGGAACGGCAACATCCTGCACGCGCCGTATGAAGGCGCATCCGTTCGTGTGCAGCCGATCTGGACCAGCGACTACTACATCGTCCGCCTCGGCATCTGAGTCGAACGGGTCACCTGAGACACCGAGTCCCGAGCGCGCTGAACCTGGTGTGAATTCTCCGTGACCGGCGCGGTAAACCGGCGCGCCAGTGGTTCGACGTGGCTGAAAAGTGGGTTAACCTGAATTTCTGATGTTCTGCGGACCTTCGGGAGAGCCCATGCGCGAGAAAGGCACGATCCACACCATGGATCAGCGCCACTCCTGTGCGCATTGGCACAGCAGTCAGATATGCGGGAGCCACACTGTGGCCCCTGGGGCGTTGTCGTGATGACAGCGCCCTTTTTGTTTGCCTGTTCTCTCCGTTTCGTTGCATCAGACCGGTAGTTCGAATGGCTGGAAGCCGTCCAGTCGCTTTCGAAAGGAATCGCATGCGCACCCTGGTCCTCAACGCGGGCTACGAACCTCTTGCCGTTGTCTCGTTCAAGCGGGCACTCGTGCTGGTCATGAACCGGAAGGCGACGGTCGTTCAGATCGACCGTGAGCACCCGGTCTGGTCTGCGTCGGGCGTCTGGGAGCGGCCCAGCGTCATCCTGCTCACCAGGTATGTGCGGATTCCCCGAGCACGGGCGGTGCCGGTCAGTCGGCGCGGCGTGCTGCGTCGGGATGATCACCGGTGTGCCTATTGCGGCAAGTCGGCGAGCACCATCGACCACGTACTGCCGCGTTCGCGTGGCGGGCGCGACACCTGGGACAACCTGGTGGCGTGCTGCCTGCGGTGCAACAACGTCAAGGGTGATCACACGCCGTCGGAGATGGGCTGGAACATGCTGGTCGACCCTCGGATGCCGCAGGGAACGGGCTGGGTGATGCGCGGGGTTGAGCGGCCGCTGCCGCAGTGGGACGCGTACCTGGCTCCTGCCGCATGACCTGTTGCACGGCTCACCGAGATCATTCCGTGATCAGATCACGGAAAGATAACGTTTGAGCGTGACATCTCCGAGCCGGTCGAATAGGGTAGGGGAGTCCCACCGCCCGATTCCGGTATTCCAGAGGATTGTCTTTTGACCCAGCCCGGCATGTCCGGTTCTCCCGAGAACGCAGATTCCTCTGAGATCGGTGGCACTTTTCCCACGCGCCGCCAGTTGCGCGAACAGCGTGCCGCTGCAGAAGCTGCTGAAACGTCGTCCGGCTCGGTCGACGGTGGAGTGAAGACGACTGGCCAGCTGGCGTCCGATGACACTGCGCCAGGCATCCCTGAGGCCATTTCGATTGCGCCGTCCGGGTCCGGCCCGAGCGTTCCGCTCAAGCCGTCAGATGTCATGATTCCGGATGTCGCGGCGCGGGTTCGCGGGTTCGCGGGTTCGCGCCCCGCCCCGGCTCCCACGTTTGCAGCACAGTCCCGCAAGCCCGCCTCCAAACGACGGAGCCCGCTGAGAGTTGCGGCGACGTTGGTAGCCATTCCGGGATTGTTCATGACCATGGCGCTGCCGGCCTACGCTCTCGCGCCGAACGGCGAAATCGCTGGTGGAGCATCCGCTGCTCATATTCTGACCACGGACGGCGCCCAGGATCTCGACGTCGCGTCGTCAGCGGCGCGGGTCACTGTCGCTCGTGATGGGTTCTCGGCGACGACCGAAGAAGAGTTGACCACGCGTGCGCTGGAAGCCGAGCGCGCCGCCGCAGCAGAGCGTGCGGCCGAGGCGGCCGCGGCATCTCCAGGCTCGTGGGCAGTGCGCGGGCCGCGGGCCGAAGGTGACGACTATCCGTGGCCGTATGAGGCGACGGATAACCAGGGCGGCGGGCTTTCACCGCTCGGGTACTACTACCGCGAATGTGTTGACTTTGTGGCGTGGCGCTTGAACCGCGATGCCGGAGCCTCTGCCGGCAACTGGATTTGGACCTGGAAGACCATGACGCCGAACGGCGGCAACGCCTCCGCGTGGGCGAGCGCCTGGGAGAGCCACGGGTGGGCCACGAGCAATGAGCCGGTGGTCGGCGCGGTGGCCTGGTTCAACGGCAACCACGTGGCGTATGTGCAGTCTGTCCCCGGCGACGGCACAGTTGTGCTTGAGGAGTACAACTGGGGCAACGATCACGCGTACCACACGCGCACGATCCCGAGCGGCGAGGTCGCGCTGTTCCTCTACCCGCCGGCGTAGGTGTATCGAGGGCGCGCGCCATTTGCGCGCCCATGCACCAGGCGCGCATGGCGCGTTCGCGCGGAATTGGCGCGTCGCGCTGAGCCGCTAAACTTGTCGGGTCAGCCTCTGTAGCTCAATGGAAGAGCAGTTCCGTCCTAAGGAAATGGTTGGGGGTTCGAGTCCCTCCAGGGGCACTTAATGTTCGACGTTCCAACCTGCAACCAAATGCTTGGTGCAGGGACGTCGGACTCGTTGGGAGCAGCAGCTCGCTTGGCGGACCAGTCGTGGGCTTCGCGGGCCTTCTCTGGGTCGAGGATGATGTTGAACGGTTCGGCGAGGACGGGCCGCATGATATTGTCCTCGTCGATGTAGATCTTGGTGAAGAAGGCCTGGTTGCAGAGCCGGCGGGTCTGGTCGTCGCATCCGGCGTAGATCCGTGAGACGTCCGCGGCGAGCTCGAGGCAGTCGTTGATGTGCAGCCGTGCTTCGGCGTAGTCGTTGTGGTGCTCGGCGAGGCGTGAGTCGATGTCGTCGAATTCGGCGCGGAGCTTGTCCTGTCTGGCTTTGAACTGCTCGAGGCTGAGCGCGTCGGCGAGGTGTGCATCCAGGAGCCGGTCTTGTTCGGCGAGGTTTCTCGTGCGCCTGGCGGTGAGTTCGGCAGCTTCGGTTCCTGCGGACGCGGTGAGGCGGTCCAGCTCGGCGTTCAGCGTTTCGCGGAGCACGTCGATGGTCGCTGGTGGGATGCGGATGTTGCGGTAGTAGTCGGCGATGAGTTCCTCGACGTCGGTGGTGTGGATGGCCTTCTGGGTGCAGTCCGTGACGCGTTGGTGTCTGCCGGAGCAGACGAAGTAGGGGTAGATCGTGCCCTGCCTGGAGCGGGCATGGTTGATCAGGAACCGTGAATCGCACGCTCCGCAGAACACGGTGCCTTTCAGGTAATGGTCGTGGCGTTGGGTGCGGTCCCCCGAGAGATTGTGCGCGGACAGGACACCTTGCACGGCGAGCCAGACTTCGGGTTCGATCAGGCGCGGGTGTTCCCCGTCGTAGCGGACGCCCTTATAGACGACGTCGCCCTTGTAGTAGGGGTTTCGGAGCATCCGGTGCACGGACGATAACGCGATCGGATGGGCCGACCTGCTCGGGGTGGGCAGGGTCGTGAGGCCGCGTCCGACGAGTTCGTTCTGGAGCTCGGCGAGGCTGTAGTTGCCGGAGGCGTAGGCCTGGAAGGCCCAGGTCACCAGGTGGGAGCGTTCGGGATCGATCGCGATGGAGCGGATCTCGCGGCCGAGGGCGTCGCGCTCAAGGGTGTTGCGGTAACCAACAGGCGCTTTCGTGGGAGTGCCACCGCCCATCGCTTTCTGGGTCATGCCTTTTACGACCTCGGTGGCGAGGTTGCGGGAGTAGAACTCTGCGATGGTCGACATGATGCCGTGCAGCAGCATCCCCGACGGGGTCTCGTCGATGTTCTCAGTCGCCGAGACGAGGGTGACGCCCGCTTCTTGCAGGGCGTAGTGGATGGCGACATCATCGGCACGATTCCGAGCGAGCCGATCCACCTTGTGCACGATGCAGTACTTGACCCGGTGCGCCTTCACGTACCGGAGGAGGCGTTGCAGATCTGGGCGGTTCACGCTGCGAGCAGACTCACCTGCGTCAACGAACTCCTCGACGATGACCGCACCGAGCGTGTCGGCCTTCTTCTGGTTCGCCGCCCGTTGCGCGGGGATGGAGAAGCCCTCGTCCTTCCCTCCCTTCTCGGCTTGTTCCTTGGTGGAGACACGCAGGTAGGAGATTGCTTCGGCCATGTCGCGTGCGGGTAGCGGGAGACCCGGCACCTCTCGGGTGGGGGTGAGCGTGGCTTGGGCAGCCATCAGGATTCCTCCGAATCAGTCGTCAACGAAAACAGACGACCCGGATCCGGGCGAGGTACTGGCGTCAAGGAGCGCGTGCGAGACTTCGAGATTCGCAAACCCTGTGAGGGGTGCGGCTGCATTCCCCGGAAGCTGGAAGAAGAGCTCCGAGCGGGGTCCGCCCTTGTTTTGATAGCGCGCCCGACGCAACCTGCCGGTCACGGGGCGTGGCTTGTGATGTTAGCTCTGCCTACCCGTGTTCGGGCGGTGGGTGCCGGGTTTGAGAGAAGACGGCAGAGCGGCTTCTTCCCTTGATGTGCGGGCGTCGGCGACGCGCTGCAGAGCGAGGCGGATGATCATCTCGGTGAGCTTGCCGACATCGGGCTCCTCCCGATGTACTGCCCGCACAGTGAGGGCGCGCTCGTCGCGAGGAACGTAGTCGGTCTTGCGGCGGTAGACACGCGTGCGTCCCATCAGACGGCACCCCCGTCGGCGACGACAGCGCGGATCACGGTGTCCTGTTCGTCGCGCCGTGTTGCGACCTGCTCGTCAACGAACGCGAGGAAATCCTTGATGCGTTCGGTGACCGGACGTTCCGTGTTGTCGGGCTCGGTCCAGCCTTCAGCTTCCCCGCCAGGCCAGACGGTGATGCGGGTAGGGCGGTCCCGGTCAAGGCGGGTGCCCGAAATTGTGACCCAATCCCGGAGTCGCTCGCGAGCCTGGGCGAAGTCGTGATGCCAGGCCAGGGCTTGATTGCCTTTGGCTTGCGCGTCGAAGCAGAACAGCCAGTGCTGGCGGAGTGCCGAAAGCTCCCACAACAGTTCGGGGTGACGGTGCCACATGGGCGGGACGATCTGCGGGGGCAGTCCGTACTCGTGCCGCAGCCAGTCGACCCAGGCGTTCAACTCCAGGAGTTCGTGCTCGAGATCATCCGGCGGAAGACGTCGCCAGTTGATCGGACGCGGTATCTCTCCCAGGTGGGAGGCGATGTTGTTGACGTAGGCCTCCTCGGCGAACTGCTTCGTCTTCGCCGCAACCTCCGGCGGCAGATCCGATAGGTCGATCTCGCTGAAATCGGGACCCTGCTCGAGGCCCGGGTCTTCGGGCAGGTCAGGTGGTGCGATGTCGTCAGCGTTCATGGTGGATGCCTCCAAGGCAGAAATGAGCAAAGAAGAAGGTGGCTCCACGCCTGTGGAGCGGGAGGGTGCGGCGACCAGTCAGGGCGAGAAGGCTGGTCGCCGCACCCGGCCTATCGGGCGAGGGTTCCGGGACCCGCGGCCGCCGCGACGGAGGCGACAGCCGGTTCGGGTTCGAGCTGCGCTTCACGTTCTGCAGTCGCTGCAGCGACCGGGTCCTGACCGGCGCTTTCCCGCTCGGTGGTATCGCGTCCTGCATTGCGGTCGGGTCGGCTGCGGTCGACGTCGTAGGTAGTGATGTTGTTGTCGTGCCCGACACGGGAGGCGACGAACTGGTCGCGCTGGACTTCCTCGCCGTTCACCGTCTGCGCGTAGGTGCGGGTCTCGCCTTCGGCGATGAACGCGTCGTCCTTCTGGAACTGGGCGTAGGCGCGCTCCGCGGACTTGCGGAACATCACGAGATCGGTGAACGTCGACTCCAACTTGGTGAACGACCCACTGTCCTCGCGCTGGAAATGTTCTTGCCGCACCCGCGCGTAGAAGCGGGCGTCGCCGTTGACGGTGAACGTCAGATCAGGGTCGGATGCGATGAACCCGGATAGGGATTCCTTCGTGGTGATTGCCATGGCGTTGTACCTCCAGAGGTCTCGTGGTCGCCGCCGGCTGTGCTGCCGGGGCACAAGACAGGTACGACCCGCGAGTCCGGTTACTGGATGCCAGCCTGCAGCGCCTGCTCGACAGCGGTGCGGTCTGTTTGGAGGGTTTTCGCGTCGGCGCGTTTCGGCCAGCGACGCAGGTCCGTGATGATCGGGCGGGCTGTGCGGAGCATTACCACCCCGGTGCCGAACGGCAGGGTCCGCAAAACGTCGGGCGGGAGGATCGGGACACGGCGGATGGAGCGCTGGTTGGAGTGGGCACCGTAGGCGTCGGTGGTGACGCTGTCGGTGGTCTCATCACGGTCACCGATCAGGGTGGAGAGGTCTTGCAGGTCGCGGGAGTTGGACGCGCCGCCGAGGATGATCTTCACGATCGAGGCGTCCCAGATCGCGTTCGCCTGGTTCTCTCCCCACTTCTCCCGCGCCTGCGCCAAGGACTGCAGCACCGGCAACGGAGTGATCCCGGTACCACCACCTTCTGCCATCAGCATTGGCAGGCTGGGTAATGGGGCGAGGTTGCCGATCTCATCCAGCGCGAGCAGCAACGGTGGATCCATCCGGGCACCGGGTGAGCGGGCGGCGATCTTCCTGGCCGTCTCGACGAGATCTTCGATGAACGCTGCGACCAGCGCTGAGGAGGCTCCGGCTCCGGCACCGGTTGCCAGAAGGTACAGGGTCCCGTTGCCACGTAGGAACGTTTCCGGGTCGAACTCCATATCGGGAGCAGGCGAAACGGCGTCGAGGACGCGGGGGTCTGCGAGGGCGGAGAACGCGAGTGAGACGCCTTGCCAGATGGAGTCGCGGGTGCGGGGGTCTGCCTGCACCATCGCGTCCAGGGAGTCCGCCCATCCTTCGGCCGCGTTCGGGTGGGAGGAGAGGATCCGTACCGCGTCGGCGGCGAGGGTCGGGTTCAGTGCCCACTGGTACAGGGTTTTCGCGTCCCGCCCGTCGAGCGCTGCAGCGTGCAGCAGGGTCTGGATCGCGGCGGTCGTTTTCCCTTCCCAGAAGCCGGCATCTTGGACGCCTCCGAAACCGGTCGCGGTGGCGAGTCCTTTGGCGCGGATCATCGCCGTCAGCGGGTCTTGGCAGCCACGAACCGGCGACCAGCGCATCCCGGCCGGGAGCCCTGGGGCGAGTTGCTGCGGGTCGAACACCGCGACCGGGCCGACACGCTCCCTGGCCTTCAACGTCGCGGTGAGATTGTCCGGCCGCGTTGACGTGGTGATTACCGCGCCCGGTGCGTCGAGGATCGCGTTGATGACGATGTGGAGGCCTTTGCCTGAGCGGGGTGGTCCGATCAGCAGGATGCTGTCTTCCACCGTCGCCCACACTTGCCCGCCCTTCCCTGTTCCGAGGAGATATCCGACATCGGCAGGACTGACCTTCCCGGTCAGTGAGGGGCGCAGCGTGGCCGCCTTCTTCACCAGCGCTTTCGCCGATGCGACCTGGATGACCTCGCTGGCTGTGGCGGTGCCTGCGAGGCGGTGCGGATCGACCTTCGCCCGGTCCCGTTGGAAGGCCCGCCACACGTAGAACCCTGCCGTTCCGAGGATCCCGAGGAACACAGTGACGAGGGCCCAGTACAGGACCGGGTTCAACCCGGCAGCGCCCAACGGGGTCCCTGGGTCAGCAGCGTTGGTGAGGACTGCGATCCCGGTGGCGATCCCACCGGTGGGTTCGGGGAGGCCGGCGAGGAACGCGGCTACGCTCCCGGCGAGCCGCAGTAACCCTGCGAAGCCCGCGCCAGCGACGAGGGCTCCGAGGACGAGATTGATGACGACATCGTTGGCGGGTTTCGCCTGCACCGGACCGGACATAAGAGGCCACCTTCCTGACCCCGCGGGTGTTGGCGGTGGGGTCAGGAGAACAGGTGCGGCCGACGAGGGTTCAGTCGATGCGTTGCACCGACGTGGTCCCCGAGATCCGCCCTAACAAGATCACCTCACCGGTGATACCGGGCTTCTCACTGAGGTCCAGGAGCGTGCGGGCCGTACCGTCGGGTCCGGCAGAGGAGTGGCGCAGGACCAGGGCAAGGGCAACATCCTCACCGGGAACGAACCCGCCGCCGGTGAACTCCAGCAGCGACGGCGGAGCGATGGGCACCGGCAGATCAGTGGGTGGTGCGAAGGGTGATGGTGGTGGGGGCGGGGTGAGGATGTCGGCGTGGATGCTGCCATCCATCTCTCGCACCTCCACCCGTGTCGGCGTCCCCAACTGGGTCACGAGCTCGGTCACGGCCTGAGCGATCTCATCCCGCCGGATCGGGGTCGCAGGAAGCCGGACGCCGTTCACGCTGACCACGAGCGAGTCCGCGTTCATGGCCTCCAACACGATCTGCGGCAACACCGCCGGCACGGCCGCAGGGGTCGACGTCGGTGCGGAGGTCGCTGGATTCTGGTGCTCACGGCGAGTGCGGCGCAGGCTCATGACCGTACCTCCAGCCCTAGCGTTCCTCCGCGGGGACTCATGGGTGTTCGGAGGCGTGTTCTCTGAGGGTTCATGTGCGGTAGGTGCGCAGCCCCACCGTCGTACTCGGGGCCTCCCCAACAGTTGGGGCCTCGGTACTCAGATTGGCTTCCCGTGCAGCGAGGCCGTGGGTAGTGTTCGCCCAGGTCTCGGCGACAGCGATCAGCTGCTCGACATTGCCCGAGGCCACCTCGCCTTGCCCAAGGGTGACCCACTCGTAGGTACCGTCGCCTTGTCGGCGGAGGGTTTCGGCCTGCCAGGTCCAGGAGGTGGGGACCCGGTCAGGGTCAGACCAATCGGTACCGGTGTACTGCTCCTCGATCGCCAACCGTGAACGAGAACCCGCGGCCGGGTAGAGCACGAAATGGCCAGCCCCGAAAGTCTCCGGATCTTCCTCGCTGAGCACGACATGCTCACCGTAGGTCTGGGAGACCCGGCTCAAGGCCACGCTCAGGGCGTCCATGTTTCGGACGAGCTGCTCCTCGTTCTCAGCACTCATCGTGGCGCTCCGCACGGCTGGAATGTAGGCTCATGACAGATGTCCGGGCTGGCCCAGATCCCCGTGATTTCGCGGATTTCCGGTCATTCTTTGAGTCGTATCGAAGGCCCGGAGCTCGTCCGGATGTAGCTGGTGTTGCACGACGAAGCTAGATTCCTTGATCCGCCACAGTCCTTGCCCTGTGCCAAGGCTGGGGAGGAGTCTCTGCTCGGTGCCGGTGAGGCCGAGGGCTTTGCCGGTGGCTCCGACCTGGTCGGATTCTTGCCGGTAGATGATCCTCGACTCCGCATTCGCGAGGAGCGAGTTGGCGAGGGCTCTCATCGCGGATCCTTGGTCGCCGACATTGTCGAGGTCGGTGAGCTTGTGGAAAATTAAGAGATTCGCGATCCCGTAATGGCGGGACATCCGCCACTGAGCGTCCATGCGTTTCAGTAACGCCGGGTGTGACATCAGCCGCCAGGCTTCGTCATAGACGACCCATCGTTGTCCGCCGTTGGGGTCCAGGAGTGCGGATTCCATCCAGGCGCTCGAGCAGGTCATCAACACCGAGATCAGGGTCGAATTCTCGACCACCCGTGACAGGTCCAAGGTGATCATCGGCAGCGTCGGGTCGAACTCTACGGTGGAGGGGCCGTCGAAGAGGCCGGCGAGGTCTCCGGAGACCAGGCGTCGTAGGGCGTGGCCGACGAGCCGGCCGTCCTCCGCGAGCCGGTCGTCGCTACCGGTGTCGGGGGTGAGGATGCGGTCGACGATCATCGGCAGAATGGGCACCGACGCCGTCTCCACCACCGCCTGCAACGCGACATCGATCGCTGTGTGCTCGAGCGGTGACAGGGGACGGTCGAGGACGGTCTCGGCGAGGGCTCCGATGAGGTCGCGGCGGCGGGACGCGACGGTGGTGGTCCACTCGATGTCGGAGAGTCCGCTCGGCCGGTATCCCGCATCGAGCGGGTTGAGGCGGTTGCGGAGTCCGTGGCCGAGGATGATTGCCTTCCCGCCGACGGCCTCCGCGATCGCGGTGTGCTCACCTTTCGGGTCGCCGGGAATGTAGACGCGACGCCCGAACGGGATGCTGCGCGTGTACAAGGATTTGGCGAGGGATGATTTCCCGGATCCGACGATGCCCGCCAAGACCAGGTTCGGAGCGGTGATGATCCCGCGCTGGTACAGCACCCACGGGTCATACACGAACGACCCGCCTGAGTAGAGGTCTTGGCCGACGAACACGCCTTGGGAGCCGAGGCCACCCTCAGCAAGGAACGGGTAAGCGCCCTGCAACGTTGCGCTCGTGTCCTGATGCGGCGGCACCCGAAACCGCCGATACGACCGCAACGCCGCCGCCCCCGCCTCGCCATCTCGCGGGAGGTAGAGGGTACTGCGGGCGACCGCCTGCTCCACGCTGAGCTTCGCCCTCTGAACCTCTTTCTGTGCGGCCTGGTTGCGAGCGATGATGTCGTGGGCTGCGCGTTCGCGTACTTTGCGTGCACGGCGTTTGCCCTTGCCGTCCTCGACGAGGACCGTCGAATAGAGCTTCTTGGATCCGTGTTTTCCCATGCGTGTGCCTTCCCTGACCAGCGGCTGATGTGAATCAGGTACGCGAAGGGAATCCGCCGGGGACGACGTTGCATCGGCAGACTGCGCGGGTGACTTGTGGATATCTGCGTGCGCGAGGGGGGACTTGAACTGACCTCGACCCCCTCGCACCACAAATCATTACTGACCGTTTTGCTGCATAAGATCAACGATCTATGACAAGTGATCTGTGGATAACTCCGCCGGGATGCCCCGACTTACACGTTGCTTAGCGCTTCTATTAGCACTTTTCGCGACTCGGGCGAAGTCGCGCCAGTGGTACATGTCAGTTCCTGGGCCGGCCCGGGATCGCGATGGCTGCAATGACGGTAGCTCCGAGGGCTGCGATCGCGATTGCGAGGAACGCCTGCTTGAACCCGGCATCCCCACCTGTGGTCAAGCTGGCTGCAGCGATACTGGACACGGTGGCGACGCCGATGGATGCGCCGAACTCGTGGAACGTGCTCAGCAGGCCTGACGCGATCCCGGCCTCTTCTGGTGCGACCTGCCCGAGTGCGGTGATGGAGGCCACGACGAAGAGCATTCCGATGCCCAATGCACCGAAGCTGATTCCGATCGTCGTGGTCAGTGTCGTTGGGATCAGCGCGGGAACCATCAGGCCTGCTGCGCCGACGATCATGCCGGTCGCGCCCAGTTTGCGCGCTCCGAGCTTGCCAACGAGCCGCCCCGCGAGCTGCGCACCAACCATTGTTGCCACTGCGATCGGCAGGAACAGCAGACCGGTCACGAGCGGGCTGTGTCCGGCGAACTGTTGGAAGTAGAACGTGCCGAGGAAGAACACCGCGACCATCAGCGCCGTCGCGATCCCGAGCACGAACACACCGGCCCATACCGGGCGTCTGCCGAGCAGGCTGAGGTTCATCAGCGGTGAAACTGTGGTGCGCTGCCACCAGCCGAACAGCACGTAGAGCACGACGGCGATCCCAGCCGTCAGCAGCGTCATGGGTGCCGTCCATCCCGCCTCGCCTGCGGTGGTCAGCGAGTAGATCGCCAGGCCGGTAGCGGCGGTCACCAGCGTCGTACCGAGTACGTCGAGGCGTGGCCTCGTGCCGGGCTGTGGAGGCAGGGGCGGCAGCACGCGGAGCAGACCGATCAAAACGATTGCGCCGATGGGCACGTTGATGAAGAACACCCAGGGCCAGCCCGGGCCAACAGTTATGAGGCCACCCAACAGCACTCCAACTGCTGCGCCGCCCCCGCCCAGGGCCGACCAGATCCCGAGTGCACGGTTGCGCTCATCACCCTCGAATAGCCTCACCACGACCGACAAGGCAGCGGGCGACAGCATGGCAGCCCCGACCCCCTGGGTGATCCGTCCAGCGAGCAGGAACGTTGCACTATCGGCGAGGCCTGCCGCAAGCGACCCCAAGACGAAGACGGTGAGCCCTGTATAAACGATGGGCTTGGCGCCGAACAGATCGGCGCTGCGACCGCCGAGCAACATCAGGCCACCAAACGCGACCGTGTACGCGGCGACGACCCAGGTCAGCGCCTCTCGCGACAGTGATAGGTCCGCCTCCATCTGTGGCAGGGCAATTGCGACGACGGTCACATCAAGGATCAGCATGAACTGGGCCGCGCCCAGCAACGCCAATGCGAGCCATCGTCGTGGGTATGCACCAGTGGCAGTGCCGGTTGATGTTGGCGTGGTCATCATTCCTCCTAAATCAATCAAGCATGTACGAGTTATAGCACTTAGACTATCTCGTATATTCCTGTATGACTTATGAAGGGTGTCGAACGTGACCGAACCCAGGGGCGGACGACACGCGGTCACGCCGGAGCGTGCGGCCAACCAGCGGGCAGACGCGCAGCGCAACCGGGCAGCGATCCTCGCGGCCACCCCTGTCGCACTGCAGAACAACCCGGAAGCCTCGATCGCCGACATCGCAGCTGAAGCTGGCGTGGGGCGCATGACTCTGTACGGGCATTTCAAGAGCCGCGTGGAGCTGATCGAAGCCGCGTTGATCGAAAGCCTCGGCCACGGCGAGGAAGTCCTCTCCCAGGTTCCGCTGGACGGCAACGCTTCTGAAGCGTTCAGCCGCCTGATCACGTCAAGCTGGACGCTCCTCGATCAAGCCCGCGCGCTCCTCACCGCTGCTCAGAAGGAACTTCCTCCTGAGCGCATCCGCGAACTGCACGAGAAGGCCGAAGCCCGGATGCGAGGCGTTCTTGAACGCGGCCAGCGCGAGGGCGAGTTCCGTACTGACCTACCAGTGAGCTGGCTACTGGCCACCACACACGTCGTGATGAACGCCGCCGCAGCAGAGATCACGGCCGGTCGACTCCACCCCGGTGACGCTGCCCACTTCATCGACGCCACCCTGCGCCCGGCATTAGGCAGGGCAGCACGTTCCTGAGAGCCGACGCATCTGCCAGCTCGCGAGCTCACCCGTTTCTCGCCGTCTCCAGCCTCCTGCCCCTATGAATGCACGTATGCGTCCAGCCGGTCGAAGCTCTCGTTCCAGAACTGCTCGAACCCGCCGGTGCACTCGTGAACCGCTTGCAGCACACGGGCGTCAAGGTTGTACGGGCGTTGCTTGCCTGCCTTGCGGTCCCGCAACAGCCCGATCTCTCGGAGCACCCGCAGGTGCTTGGACGCCCCCGGTTGGGACATCCCCAGCTCCTGGGACAACTCGGTCACCGGTCTCTCACCGGTCCGCAGCAGCGCCAGGATCTCCCGACGCCGGGGCTCGGCGACCGCGTTGAAGACGTCCGATGACGCTTGGATGGAATTGGGCCTAAGTAGGTGCTTCTCAAACCGCTCAGATCGTTGATTTCCCGTGTTCTCAAGGGATCGAGCCAGCGTGGCCCGCGGATTCGTGGCGGGCGGGAGGTGACTCATCGAGACAGGAAATCTCGGAGAATCTGAACTATGCCCAAAGCGGTGTACTGGTGGCTTTCGCCTTGTACCGTCTGCCATTGAGCGGTCGGGAGCACTTCCGCGAGACGACGGGCGGCCTTGTGCTGGTAGGCGGGGCTCTCGCTACCGACCATCACCAGAGTGGGGATTGTGATCGGTTGGAAACGATCCAGGGATGCCGGATCGCCCTTCTGCGTATCCCCCATGATCAGCCCGTCGTACGAGATGGTGTGGGTCACGCTCTCCAGGGCGCGCCAAAGAGGAATCTCGGTGATCCCCGCAGCCGCCTCAGCCGGCACCCCCACCGCCTCAATCATGAACAGCTCGAACGCGTCGCCGCGTCGTCCGTCTGCGACCAGCGCATCGAACCGCTCGGTGAAATCAGCACTTCTCTGCGGGTATCCCGCGTACACGTAGAACGGCGGCTCATAGCAAGCAAGTCGCGAGATCGGGAGGCCGTGAAGCACCGCCTCGAGCGCCAGGACTGCACCGGAAGACTCGCCGAACAGAGCGGC
>NZ_ATWH01000011.1 GCF_000421145.1 Glaciibacter superstes DSM 21135
TGTCTCTCTCGTCGCGTGGGTCGTCGAAGGGGCAGAGGGTGCGCCCGTCGACGCCATCGTGATCGCCGCGATCGTCGTCCTCAATGGGATTCTTGGCTACACACAGGAGGCGAAGGCCGAAGATGCCGTAGTCGCGCTCGGCACGATGTCCGCCGCGGCATCAACCGTCTTGCGAAGCGGCGAGCTGAAGACCGTGCCGTCCGCCCAGTTGGTGCGAGGCGACGTGCTCGTCCTCGGCGAAGGCGACGCCGTCGGTGCGGATGCCCGACTGCTCACTGCGAGTGCACTGCGCATCCAGGAGGCATCGCTGACCGGTGAGAGCGAGGCGGTCACCAAGAATCCAGCGACGCTGACGGAGCCGGCGCCGCTCGGCGACCGGGTGAACATGGTCTACAAGGCCACCTCCGTCGCCCAGGGCGTCGGGCGTGCGGCCATCACGGGGGTCGGGATGTCGACCGAGGTGGGGGCGATCGCCGAGATGCTCGACGCGACCGTCGAAGAGCCCACTCCGCTGCAGAACGAGATCAACCGCATCGGCAAGATGCTCGGCGTCATCGTCGTGATCGTCGCTCTGGTGGTGATGATCACCATCATCCTGGTCGAGGGCATCACGGCGCCGAGCGATCTGGTCGTCGTGCTACTGCTCGGAGTCTCACTCGCCGTGGCCGCGGTGCCAGAGGGGCTCCCCACGATGCTCTCGGTCGTACTCGCGATCGGCGTGCAGCGCATGGCGAAACGCAACGCCGTCGTGAAGAAGCTCAGCTCGGTGGAGGCGCTCGGCTCCGCATCGGTGATCTGTACCGACAAGACCGGCACCCTGACCCGCAATGAGATGACGATCGAACGCGTGGTTACCTCCTCCGGGCGAGCCGACGTCACCGGTGTCGGATACCGTCCCACGGGTTCGGTGCTGAGCGATGGTGAGGAGCTCCCCGGCGACCAGCGCTATGAGGTGCAACTGGTGCTCGGCGCGGGATCTCTCGCGAACAATGCCCAGCTCACCGAACACGACGGCGAGTGGCACATCCAGGGGGATCCGACGGAGGCCGCGTTCCTCGTGGCGGCCCGCAAGCTCGAGGGCACGACGGGACACATCGACCGTTTCGAGCGGCGGGCCGAGATCCCGTTCACCTCTGAGCGGAAGATGATGTCGACGCTGCATCAGGAGAAGACCGACCGAAGCCTCCTCCTGTTCAGTAAGGGCGCCCCCGACGTGCTGCTGAGCAGCTGCACCCTGCTTCAGGTGGGCGAGAAAACGGTTCCGCTCACCGAAAGGCTCCGGCAGCAGGCGATCGATGAGGTGGAGGCCCTGTCGGCGGAGGCCTTCCGCACGCTCGGTGTCGCATACCGGGTGCAGAACACCGCCGACTCCTCGGCCGACGTCGACGAGTCGCTCGAGCACGACCTGGTGTACGCCGGTGTCGTCGGAATCATCGATCCGCCGAGAGCTGAGGCCGCCGAGGCGATCTCCGAAGCGCACCGCGCGGGCATCCGCGTCATCATGATCACCGGTGACCATCCGGCCACCGCCGCAAGGATCGCCGCCGACCTCGGGATTATCGGGCCGTCGGCACGTGCGGTGACCGGAGCCGAACTCGACACGCTCGATGACCACCAACTGCGGAACGTCACGCGTGAGGTATCCGTGTACGCCCGCGTGTCGCCCCGGCACAAGCTGCGTCTCGTCGACGCGCTGCAGGCCGACCAGCAGATCGTGTCGATGACCGGTGACGGGGTGAACGACGCTCCCGCACTCAGGTCCGCCGACATCGGCGTCGCGATGGGCATCACCGGCACCGAGGTCACCAAAGAGGCCGCGCGCATGATCCTCGCCGATGACAACTTCGCCACCATCGTCGCGGCGGTCCGTCAAGGCCGGGTGATCTTCGACAACATCAAAAAGTTTCTGCGCTACCTGCTGTCATCGAATGTCGGCGAGGTGCTCACGGTGTTCCTGGGCGTCGTTTTCGCCGGTGTGATCGGCCTCACGGACGCGAGCAGCGACGCGCTCGTCCTGCCGCTGCTCGCGACCCAGATCCTGTGGATCAATCTGATCACCGACTCCACCCCCGCGCTCGCGATGGGCGTCGACCCCGAGGTTGACGACGTGATGGCGCGGAAGCCGCGCAAACTGACCGACCGGGCGATCGACGCGCGCATGTGGGGCGGGATCCTCTCCATCGGCCTCGTGATGGCATTGGCGACGCTGTTCACCATCGATCTGTTCCTCCCCGGCGGTCTCGTCGAGGGCAACGACACGCTCGAAGTTGCACGCACGGCCGGATTCACCACCCTCGTCTTCGCCCAGCTGTTCAACGCGCTGAATGCCCGTTCGGAGACGACCAGCGCGTTCCGGATGCTGTTCGCGAACAAGTGGCTCTGGGGCGCCATCGCGCTGGGTGTCCTGCTGCAGATCGCCGTCGTCGAGGTGCCGTTCCTGCAGGTGGCCTTCGGAACCACGTCCATGGATCTCGCCCACTGGGGCACATGCGTGGCACTCGGATCAGTCGTGCTCTGGTACGACGAGATCCGCAAGGTCCTTCTGCGCGCACTCGCGAGGCGCCGCGGGGAGGTAAAACGGTGCTAGTCCGCCTCTTCGACGTCGGCGGGGCCTTCGTTGTCTCGGTACTTGATTCGTACTGGAACAGGGGTGGGGTCGGTGCGATCTTGTCGGGTGCTGGTGTGGACATAGTTGATACTCGATTCTTTAGCTCTGCAAGCGGTGTGCCGTACCGAATTCCGACGGCGGACGACATCCACGGACTCACTCGTCGCGTCGGCCCGCGCCTTGCGTGGCACCCGCTCCACGCTCGTGCCCGGTTGAGAACTGCGGGCGGACGGCTCGGCGCATCCGTTTGACATCTGCGGGACCTTCGGATCTGTGCACTCGGGAGTGCGCCGCTCGATTCCGGGAAAGGACGCGAGCGATGTCGTGGAAGGCGTCCCCTGGCGCTCGCGTCGCTGCTCGCGGAGGCGCTGGTGCCGGGTCCGCGTACAGCCGCCGCCCATGCCCTGGTCTTGCTCATCATCGTTGGCGGGGGACTGATTGAGGGGATCGCGTTGGGAGTTCTTCAATCGGCAGGGCTGGTGCGATGGCTTCCTTCGTTCAGCCGACGAAGATGGATCCTGTCGACCACACTCATGGCGGGTCTCGGCTGGGCGGCGGTATCCGCCGCTGCCCAATTCAGTGCCGACGGGATTCCACTGCACCTCCAACCATTGATCGGTGGCGGATTGCTCCTCGGAGCCCTGATGGGCTCAGTGCTCGGCGCAGCCCAGGCCGGGGGACTGCAAAGGATCGTCCGACACCCGTGGCGCTGGATCTTGATCAGCATTCTGGCATGGGCGCCGGCGATGGCCGTCATCTTCGCCGGTGCCACGGCGCCACGGTGCCACGGCGCCAGACGCAAACTGGTCGCCGTTCCTGACGCTACTTCTCGCAACAGTGACCGGAGCGGTTGCGGGCGCGGTGCTCGGGCTCGTCAGCGGGCTCCCGCGCTCGTTCTCCTTCCGGGCGCCCCTGAGACGAAACGCTGGTGGCGGAACCTCGACAACCCGAGCGCCGTCCGGGTTCTCCTTCGTGGCGAGTGGCGAGTGGCGGAGGGCAGGACCCTCCGCCCACACCAGCACGGCTACGACGAGGCGGCGCGGGCCTATCGCGCGCGCTGGCCGCAGATCCAGACACCGGCGGGCGGGCCTCCCGTTATCGTCCGCATGGAACTGCGGTCGGCGTCAAAAACCGACGCGGGCTGGGCCGCCGTCTGAGGCGAGCACTTCCGCGAAGACTCGCACGCTGTTCCGTGCGGAATTGCGGATGATTCACCTCGGGACTTTCGCCCTGTGCCGCTCGCGGACCGAGGAGGTGCACTGAGGACGCAGGGCCGCGGACCACGTAGAACGGAGTATGTGATATGGGATGTTCGACTCCGAGCGACGATATTCTGGTCGCTGCTCGTCGTATCAGGTTTCAACGCGCTCCCCGCGATCGGCGGCGGAATCGCCATACTTGTCACAGACGGGCTCGGGATGCCTGCTGCCTTCCTCGCGATCAGCCCGTTCACTTCGTTCATGTGGCCAGCTCTGATCCTGATTATCGTGGTGGGAGGTCTTCGGGCTCTCGCGGCCGGGCTCCTGGTCATGCGCCGGGAGTCGGCCCTGTTGTGGTCGGCTGTGGCCGGACTCGGGATGCTCATCTGGATCTTCACCGAGACCACTCTGATTCGTGGATCGTCCTGGTTACAAGTGCTTTATTTCGCAACCGGATCGGCGCAACTCGTCTGTGTGCTCGCAATGCTCGGAATCGCGGGCTGGCTCCCTCGGGTGCCACTCCGCCGGTGAGCTCTGGCTAGCTCGCGGCCTGGGGCAAGAAGACGCGAACCTTGTCCCCGTCGTCCTTCACCAGCGCATCTCGCGGCAGTCGCGTCACCACGAATGCCTCCACGAAGTCGCCGGACGATCCGGCGAAATTCAGGGCCAGGACGACGTATGCGGTGAACCGAAAGTCCACCGGCACCACCAGGAGCACAGCTGACAGCACCACGCCCCACAGCACCGCCGGCGCTAGCGCAACGAGCACTGCGCTCCGCCGTGTGAGGTAGGCACGATTGCCGGTCGTAAGGAAAGGGAACCGCACCCGATACGAGGGCTTCACCTTGGTGATCAGCTGGAGCATGACCCCGTGCGTTGCTTCGTGCAGCGCCATATAGACGAGGGCGGCGACGAGCGTCACCGGAATGGTGAGAAACGGGCTCCACCCCGTGCCGAGGGGAACGCGGAACAACAGCGGGACGATCACAGTGACCACGGCAATCACGACGAAGATCGCTTGAATGGCGATCGCCGACATCCTGTTCTTCTTGAGATCGACTGCCTGGTGCTCCCGATAGTCGGAGGGGAGGTGGGTCCCGTCCTGTAGCGCGGTTCGGTCGATCATTTTGTCTCCTCGGTCGTCGGCAGGTCCGTTCCGGTGGTCGTGCTCTACACAGACTTTCGGCCACACCAGAAAAGTGCAAGGGCCTGAGGTCCCGTCACGCAGCACGGTCGGAGCGCCCAGCTGGCCTGGCAGAACGTCGTCACCCTTCCGCGCCCGCTCTTCGCACCACTAACCTTCAGCTGAGGCATACCGAGGATGGAGGTTGCTGATGACGGAGGACGGTTCCCTGATCTTCCCTGAAGGTCCGCGCGCCAGAATTGGACGAAGCGCTTGGCGACCTCGTTGCTCGGGCCTCCGATGTGCTTGCGACCCAGGGTCGGCTGTGCGTGCTTCTCAAGGCCAAGCAGCTCATTAGTCAACAACTCGATCTGACGGTCGTGCTTCGCCGGATCGTTGAGACGGCCATCGACCTGGTTGACGCCCGGTACGGTGCGCTCGGTGTCATTTCTCCTGACGGGTCGCTCGAACAGTTCATCCATGTCGGAATGGCCGATGACGAGGTGTCAGGCATCGGCCGCCTGCCCGAAGGACACGGGCTTCTCGGCGCACTGATCGACGATCTGCAGCCGATTCGACTTCCCCAACTTGCCGACGACGAAAGATCGATGGGGTTCCCCGAGCAACACCCGCAGATGGAGAGCTTTCTCGGCGTGCCGATCCGCGTGGGCGATCAGGTCTTCGGCAACCTTTATCTCACGAATGCTGCGTCAGGCGAGTTCAGCGCCGATGATGAGGAGCTCGTCACCGCTCTCGCGTCGACCGTCGGTTTCGCCATCGATAATGCCCGCCTTTTTGAGCGGGCCAAGCGCAGGCAGGCGTGGCTGGCGGCATCCGCCGAACCTCTGTTCTTCGTCAACGGCGGGCTATTCAACCAGTGGGTCCGCCAGGTGGTTCAGCGGGCCGTCCGTGAGAACCGGGGGAGCGGTCGAGAGCCGCTGGGGACGCTGGTGTTGGCCTCGGAGCCGATCACGGATTTGGACACCACTGCCGCCGAGGAGCTCGTCGATCTGGACGATTGGCTGGCTTGGCGCGGGATCACGCTGGTGTTCGCCGAAATCAAGGGACCGGTAAAGGACACGCTCGAGCGCTACGGGTTGAATGACCGGTTCACGGACGAGCGTTTCGCGCCGACGGTGGGTGCCGCGGTGGATGCCATCACCGGTGAGTTGCGAACGGACATCGAAGACACGCCGGACGTCTAATCGCGGAGCGAGGTGGGTTTCTCGCGCGTGCGGGGGTACCGGGAGCGACTCTCCCAACTACTACTGGTGAAGACCATTATCCGTTTTCACACTATGGGTGCTGGTGCTCCAGTCGGACGCCTTCCGGCCCATCCTTATGGTGGATGGATTCTCACCAGATCTTTCATACCGGAACGGATTCTCACCAGATCTTTCATACCGGAACGGATTCTCACCAGATCAGGGGGGCGGACGCCGTGGAGTCAATAGTCGTCCGACTCCACCGGCACTTCAATTCTGCAGCGGCCCGCTCACAGCGTGATCCAGCGTCGGATCCGCAGGTTCGGTGACCCGCTCCCGAGGCACCAGAAGCCAGACGATGAGGGCAGGCAATGTGGGTGCAACGAACGCGTACAGAGGATCAGCGCCGCCAGAGACCAGGGACTGGTAGACGAGGATCGAAGCCGCGCCCAGGGCATAGGACGCCAGGCCGGCGACGAGCCGCCAGCGGGGTGATGTGACGCCGCGGTTCGCGATGAACGCGATCGTGCAGTTGGCGAGGAACGGCACGATGAACAGGCCCTGCACCTCCAGGCTCAGGTTCTGCTCGGGGTCCACGCCCGCGCCCGAGACGAGAGCAAAGGCGACAGAGACCAGGGCGTACCCGATGAAGGCGAAGGACGCCGTGACGAGCGCTCGTACGATCCGCTCGAACACCGGGGGCAGGGCGGCGAGTACCCCTTGGGGATATCGTGCGTACATGGCGGCGATAAGACTGAACGCGAGGGTCTGCACGAGCATCTCCGGCAGCCCGATCGCGTGGTACCACAGCGGCACTCTCGTGTAGACGAGTCCCTCGATCGAGGATGGCGCTGCGGCGGAAGTCGAGAGGATCCCGATGCCGACCAGCAGCAGCCACAACCAGAGCCAGCCGAGTCGCGCCGCGAGCACCCTGCGGAACGGCAGCAGCACAGCGGCGATGATGACGCCGCGGACCACCTGCACGACGGGACCGACGAACAGCGAGACCGAGCCGAACTCCTGCATGTAGTCGCGGATGACTGGCTGCTCGAACAACGTCTCGTAGTCGAACGCGATCGACGCAATGATGCCGACCAGGAGATAGGTCACGACGTGCACCAGTGTGACCCTGATCACGAAGCGCCCTGCGCCTTCCCTGTGTTCCATGTGCGCCAGTCTGGCCTCCCGGCAGGGCGGTCGGTAGGGGGAGAGCTCCGATTGTATCTCGTACCTTCTGTAAACAGAGTGGCTTCAACTTGACATGATAACCATTATCGGTCAAATAACCGGATAAAATGGTAGGTGTAAAACCAGACGTTCTTGCGGACAAATCACGGGGCATGTAGTGTGAAGCTCTATTGGCGTTGATATTCTTCATTACTGGTGGAGAACCCGAAACGAGGGAAACGAAGCTATGAGCTTTGCAGGAAGCACCAGAAGCGATGTGCATGCGACGGGTCACCTCAGCGCGATCAAGCTCGATGTCCGTGATATCACCGCAGCGCTGCAAGCCGACCTCGGGCAAGCGCTCTTGAGTGTCATCGTTGGCAAGGAGCCACGCACCGTTTCAAGGTGGCTGACGGGGACGAAGCCACCGCAAGCCACCGAACAGCTTCTTCGCAACGCCTATCAAGTGCTGCAAGTGATCGAGTCCGTCGATGCCGCACCGACGGCGCGTGCCTGGTTTATGGGGATGAACCCGGATCTGGACGACAACTCGCCGGCGGAGGCGCTGTCTGAAGGCCAGATGAGAAGCGTGATGGCGGCGGCTCGCAACTACGTGATCGCCAGCTAGCGTGGACTTACGGTCCTGGCCATCCCACCGAACGTGCTGTACCGGGTGGAATTCCTCTACCCACCGCTGCGGTTTTCGATGATCTCTCCGCTTATCGCAGCAAAGCCCGATGAGGGCAACAGATTCGACGTGCTCGGCGCCGGCGTATTGTATGCCGCTACTGAGCCGGAAGGCTCCTACGCGGAAACGCTGGCTAGCTTCCGTCCGAAGGCGTCGTTGCTGGCGAAGATGGACGCGCACGGGCCGAACCAAGTATCCTCTGGCACTGTTCCAGCAGAATGGCGACGGAAGAGGATGATCACCCAACTGCAACCTTTTGGTGCGCTTCCTTTCTTGGACATCGAGGCGGCCGCGATACATACGCACCTCACCTCAGCGATGGCAGATGTGCTCGCGGCCTTCAATGTGAACAACTTGGATGTAGCTCAGATACGTGGGCCGAACCGACTGCTGACCCGAGCGCTGGCGACGTGGGTGTATTCGCAGGCGGACGATGATGGAATGCCTCTCTACGGGGGCATTCGGTATGTTTCCAGGCTCGGCGATTACGAGTGCTGGGCGCTGTTCGATAATGCACCGCTGGCGGCCACGACACGATCACCCATCAGCCGCAACGCGAAAGGGCTGCAGGAGGTCGCTGACGTTCTCGGACTCACCATTCTCTGAAAATGCACGAGTGGAATGGGCGGAAGTCGCTCAACCTCGCATATCAGGGAAGAATCCCTCCGGTGGTGGTGAGTACGGCATCGGATCGCCGTGGGTATTGCGGTCGGTCGATTTGGTGAATGGTCCTTCTGGGTCGAGCAGGATGGGCATGTGGTGATCGGCGTGTTCGATCCACCAGCTGCTCATTCCGGTGCATGCCCCAGTTGCTGTTTGTCGCCCTGCACTCTCCTCTCAGAGTCAGGGGTGCTCCAAGAGCCCCGCGAACTTCTGTCAGGGAATAGAGGGACGGCTCCTTTCCTGACGCGTTCCGTCTTTCTGTTCTGACGCCTGGTTGGGGTACACCCCAAATAGACACATCAGCATGCGCCCTGGTGCGTAGACGGGAGGTTCTGAGCGATTTCCTTGCCGGCAGGGCATACGCGAATCGGTACCCAGACAACTCTTCGCGGGCCGGCACGGGCGGCGCTTGCGGGGGAGTGTCCGCACGGCGTCGGCTTGCGGGCGGTGCTGTAGAGGGGAGATTTTCCGCAGCCGCTGCGATCATCTGCTCACGAGTAGCGTGCGCCTTCAGGAAAGTCCATTTGCTGCTGAAAACGTTTGGAGCCTTTGGACCGTGGTGGCCATGTTGAGCGGCTCGGCCGTTTCGGTCGCGTCCCGTGGAGTGGTGTAGTCATAGGCGCACCGACACTGCCGATGGTGTGGCCACGGTCACCGCTGTCCTCGCGCCACCACCCGTTCGATCGCCTTGCCTATTTCGACGAACAGGAATATCGCAGCCGACAGGCCGAGGGTGTACCCCCACTCGCGCAGACCGATCGGTGCGGAGCGGAACCAGAGGTTCATGAACGGGGTGTAGACGAACACGAGCTGCAGTATCAGGAGCGCGCCGGTGGAGATCCAGATCACCGGGTTGCCGCGCAGCACGGCCAAGTTCAGGCTGGAGGCCTGTAGGAAGCGCGAGTTGAAAAGGAAAGCGAGTTGGCTGAGAGTGAGCATGGTCACCGCAGTGGTTTGCGCTTCAGCGAGGGTGGACCCAACGGCACGCTCCAGAAAAAACACTGCGATGGTGGCACCGCTAATCAGCAAAGACACCCAGAAGATCCGGCCCAGGTAGCCCCGGCCGAGAAGGGATCCGCCCGGCTTGCGGGGCCGGCGCAGCATTACGCCTGGCTCGGCGGGTTCATAGGCGAGGGCGAGCGAGAGGGTGACGGCAGTGATCAAGTTGACCCAGAGGATTTGCGTCGGCTGAAGCGGCAAGGTAAATCCGAATAGCACGGCGACAAGGATGACCAGAGATTGGGCGGCCGTGGTGGGCAAGAGGAAGACGATCGACTTCTGCAGGTTGTCACGGATGCGCCGCCCCTCTTCAATGGCACGTTCGATGGTGGCGAAGTTATCGTCAGCTAGGACGATATCGGCGGCCTCTTTAGTCGCCTCCGTGCCCTTGATCCCCATCGCCACCCCGACGTCAGAGCGGGTGAGCGCGGGGGCGTCGTTGACACCGTCGCCCGTCATCGCAACAACCTCCTCGTGGGCTTGTAACGCTTTCACGATCCGCAGTTTGTGCTCGGGGCTGGTGCGTGCATACACGTCGACGTCACGCACGACCCGGACGAGTTGGTCCTGGCTCATCGCTTCCAACTCGGCTCCGGTGATCACCCGTGAGTGTGCATCGTCTGTGATGCCCATCTCTCGGCTGATTGCCCGCGCGGTGCCCGCATGGTCACCGGTGATCATCTTCACCCAAATACCGGCGGCGTGCATGGTGGCGATCGCCTTGATCGCCTCCGGCCGGGGCGGGTCCACGATGCCAACCACCCCAAGGAACAGCAACCCACTATCGACGTCCCCTGGGTGCAGATCGACCATGTCGTCGGGAGGGACAACTGTTGCGGCGGCAAGCACACGCAGGCCTTGCGCGCTGAGATCATCGACACACTCATCCCAGTACGCCACATCGATCGGCTCTGGCTTTCCGACGGCGCCGAGCTGCAAACTGCTGCGCGCGAGCACTTCCCCGGGGGCTCCCTTAAGAAAAATATGCAACTTCCCGTCGGGGTTCTTATCGAGCGTGGCCATGAATTTGTTGTCGGACTCAAACGGTATGACTGCGATCCGTTGCCAGCTGACGGAATCGAAGCCGGCCTTGAGGGCGAGGGTTCGCAGTGCCCCTTCGGTCGGTTCGCCGACGACCCGCCATTGGCCGTCCTCCTCGGTGACGCGGGCATCATTGCAGAGGGCCATGACCGCGATGAGTTCGGTCAGGTCGGGGCGGGTATCGAGCGTGGCGGGTTCGTCGTCGAGGCTGATCACGCCAACCGGCTCGTAACCGATTCCGGTGACTTGGTAGTGGGCGGCTCGGGTGACGGCGCTACGCACCGTCATCTCGTTGCGGGTGAGCGTGCCGGTCTTGTCGGAGCAGACGGTGGTAACCGAGCCGAGCGTCTCGACCGCGGTCAGCTTGCGGACGATGGCTCGACGTTTGGCCATCTGCTGCACGCCGAGAGCCAGGGTGATGGTGACAAGAGCCGGCAGGCCCTCGGGAATGGCCGCGACCGCGAACCCGATTGCTGCCGACAGTAGATCATTGGCGTCTTGATTGTGCAGAAGACGGCCGATCACGAGCATAACCGCGGCTACGCCAAGGATGAGCAGTGTTACCTTCTTGCCGAAGGAGTCCAGCTGCCGGGTGAGCGGCGTGGCGAGGCTCTGCACCCCGGTGAGCATCGACTGGATGCGGCCGATCTCGGTATCGACACCGGTGGCAGTGACGACGCCGATCCCGCGACCGGTGGTAACAATTGTGCCCGAGTAGAGCATGCTGTGCCGGTCGCCAATTCCGGAATCAGGAAGAACCGGGCTGGTCATCTTGCCGGAGGGAACCGACTCGCCGGTGAGGGCGGACTCCTCCACGCGCAATTTGGTTGCCTCGACCAGGCGCACGTCGGCGGGCACCTTGTCACCGGATTTAACCCGCACGATGTCGCCGGGAACGAGCGCTTCCGCGTCTACGTCGACCCACACGCCGTCGCGGCGGGCATCAGCGTGCAAGGACAGCATCCGGCGGATGCCGTCGAGCGCCTTCTCGGCCCGCCCCTCCTGCAGGAAACCAATCACCGCATTGATGACGGCCACGGCGAGAATGACCGCGGCATCGATCCAATCACCGAAAATCGATTTGAGTACAGCGGCGGCCAGCAGCACGTAAATGAGCACGTCGTTGAAGTGAGCCAGAAACCGCAGCACCGGGTGCCTGGTGAGCGGGGCAGCCAGCAGGTTCGGGCCATAGGCGGCCAAGCGTTGCTCTGCGGCACCAACGCTGAGGCCCTGCGGGTTCGATTCGAGATCCGCGAGCACCTCCTGTGACGGGCGCGCGTATGGATCGTGCGCGCGTAAGAGCGCGTCGGTCTGGGATGTAACGCTCATGAAAGCACCGTCTCGTAGGGGCCTCGCGTCGAAATCCGGGTGGTTGATTTAGGAACTCGATATGTCAACCCGGCCACTCCAGCGGCCTCGCTATTTTCCGCGCTCGGCGTTCGGTATGAGCAGAGGCATGTCGGCGGGGTGCGGCACGACCACGACCGGGCACGGCATGCTGATCAGCAGGTCGTGGGCTACCGAGCCGAGTAGCAGCCCGGGAACCATCCCGCGTCGGTGGGTGCCTACCACGACCATTTCAGCGTGCTCAGCCGCGTCGGTGAGGGCCAGAGCAGCAGGTCCGTGTTCGAGCGTGTCTCGCACCACCACGGTCGAATGCTCGGCGCGAACCCGTTCGACCACTCCTGCCAGAACCTCGGCGTGTGCCATCCGTATCTCGTCATAAGGACTAGCACCGGCGCTCAACCATCCGAGAGCGAGCAGGGTGGGGATGCGCCACGCATGCACGACCGAAAGTTCACGGCCGAGCCGCTCGGCTTCCCGGGCGGCGAAGTCCACCGCAATCTGAGAGGTATCGTCGTCATCCACGCCGACGACGACGGAACCGTTACAAGGCGTCCAGTCTGTGGGCACGATAACCAGGGGGCAGCTCACCCCGGCTGCGATCTGGTGGCGCAATGTTCCATAGACGAAGCCCGCGGCCTCACGAGTACCGATAACCAGCAGATCGGCGTCAGCGGCGGAAATCAACAACTCCCGGCGCGGCGCGCCTCGTCGTACCGACGTCATCACCTGTACGGTGGGCGCTTCGCGTCTAACCCGACTCGCGGCATCCATCAACATCTGCTCGTAAGCAGGAAGGACCCGGTCCTCCGTGATCGTCGTCGGCAACCTTGCCAGATCGATGACAGTGGTGAGCTCAAGAGATACGCGAATCGTGCGGGCACGCTCGATCACCCAGTCGAGCGCGGCTCGGCTTCCCGTGCCGCCGTTCAGCGCGACGACAATTGTCTCGGCCATACCGTTTCCTATCCCTGATCTCATGGAGAACTGGTGCCTGGGCTATCACTTCACGTTCTCAGTGCGGTGTGGTTACCGGAAGTATCGGAGATCCGCGTAGCCCGATCTGCGGCGTCGCGAACCAATCCGATGTCGGTGTCGTCCCTACGTGAACATACAGTGCTGAGGCCCGTCGCCGACGGGCTGGCGAACAGCATGCCTGGACAGGCCCCCAGTGTAACGGACAAGGCTCGCCAGAACTGAGGCCGCAGCCGGGTGGAACGGGGGGATGCGGCCTTTGGGGTGGACTGCCGTGATCGTCACACTCGGGAAACCGCGCGACTGAGCGATTCACGATTAAATCTCACAGGTGCTGATCTTGTTGCGCGCATGCCGTCCATCAGGTCATGCAGTGACCTGAATCCCTGGAATTGAGATCACTGATCCCACGCTCTTTTCTCTCGAATGTGCAAGCCTGTGGGTATGCGCAATGTGATTCTGGTTGGCGTTGATGGCTCGTCGAACAGCAACCGAGCTCTGGATTGGGCAATCGTCGAGGCTGATATTCGCAATTGGCCGCTGCGATTGGTGAGCGCGTTCCCCCCGGCGTTTGTCGCGGATCCAGTTGTCGGAGCGAGCTATGCACTGGCCGCAAGACGGGAAGCCGAGGCCATCCTTGACCATGCGACGGCACGCGCAGAGGCTCGAAGCGTTCGCACCGAAGCGCATATTGAGTGCGGTGATGCCAGCAAGGTTCTTGTCGAACATTCCGAAACCGCCGGACTGGCGGTAGTCGGCAAGCGCGGCAGAGGAGGCTTTGTCGGGCGACTGTTAGGTAGCGTCTCTTCGGGCCTGGCAGCCCACTCACACTGTCCCACTGTCGTGGTTCCGCAGGAGGGGCATGAAAGTGCTGTCACCGGGTTGGAAGTCGGTCAAGGCACTCGTGGTGACCCCAGCAACGAACGTGGCGAGAAGAGCGCGATGCACCCAACCTTCTCCGATGCGGTTGGTACAGGAGATACGGCGCGGCAGCAGGAAAGCGCGATTAATGGTCTTTCCTTTGCTGGTCAAATCGTGATGGCGGTTGACTCGGGTTCGCAGGGCCCCGCCTTATGGGAAGCCGCGGAAATGGCGCGCATCCACGGTAAACCGCTTGCGTTGGTGTCCGTGAAAGGTACAACCGTCGGTGACCTGGGTTGGTCGCCATCCGTGGAAGATTCGGATCCGTACTACGAAGAGGAACTAGCAAAGTTGACCCGCGTCGTTGCTGCGGTAGCAGCACGGTACCCCGATGTGAAGGTCAGCCGGCATCTCTTCGTGGGAAAGGCAGCAGAAGTTCTTGTTCGAACGACGCAAACCGCCGACTTGGTGGTGCTCGGGACCCGGGGCCTCGGCGGATTCCCTGGACTGCTATTGGGTTCCGTTAGCCAAGCCGTGCTGCATCACGGACGATCGCCGATGATGGTGGTCCCTGGAGCGAATACGGTGGGTTAGCACGGGTTAGCACCGGACGGCACGGCCGCCGAGTACCGGTTCATTCCTGGGTCGGCGCTTTTCACGTACCGCGTCGTCACGACCCGGATCAAGTGCCAGTGCAAAGGAAGGGGTCACCCGGTGCACCAGGTTGTTCCACAGGATCATCAGTCCTACCAGCAGCGCAATTAACCCAGCGATGAAGGCGGTTGCGACGACGATCACGCTATCGAGGCATAGATTGTCTCGATAATCGGGTCGGAGACAAGAGACGGCGAAAACGTGCCGGGCCTGTCTAGGGTTGGAGGATGAGAGCAGAAGACAACAGCGGTCGCCCATCTATTCGCTCACTGATGACTGACCATCTCGGTCGTCTGGGCATCCGCAGCGCTCAGATCCTCGTCGTGATCGCACTCGTATCGGTGGTCGTGTTAGCGCTCGTGCAGATGAAACTCGTGATTGTTCCGGTGCTCATCGCCCTCATCCTGGCGGCAGCGCTGAGCCCGGTCTTCAGCTGGCTGCGAAGACACAATGTCTCGGCGATGCTTGCCACCTGGATCACCCTGCTTGGGGGTGTCCTGGTTTTCGGCGGCATCATCACGCTCATCGTTCTTGCCGTGCGCAACCAGTGGAATAAGCTGGCGGTGGCCGCATCGGAAGGCCTGGATGATCTGCAGGCTTTCCTGGTCCAAGGGCCGATTCCGATTGATCAGGAGCAGATCGACGCCGTACGCGATGCCGCCGTCGACTTTCTGACGAGCAGTCAGTTCGGAATTGGTGCGATCGCCGGCGTCTCTGCCGTAACGGAGGTGATTACAGGAATCCTGCTCGTGTCCGTGATCCTGTTCTTCTTCCTGAAAGACGGCGACCGGATCTGGAACTTCTTCCTCCGCCCCTTCACGGGCGAACTCCTTGAACGGGTACGGCGCGTCGGCCACACCGCGCCGCGGGTCCTCGGCGCATACGTTCGTGGCACTTCGATCATCGCCCTCGTCGACGCCATCGCCATCGGCGCAGGGTTGGCGATACTTCAGGTTCCGCTAGCGCTTCCACTTGCCGTCATTGTGTTCCTCGGCGCATTCATTCCCCTAATCGGTGCGACACTCGCGGGGGTCCTCGCCGCCCTGGTTGCGCTCGTAGCCAACGGCCCGATCGTCGCCCTCATCGTGCTGATCATCGTCATCGCGGTCAACCAACTCGAGGGTGACCTGCTACAGCCCGTGGTCATGGCGCAGTCCTTGAAGCTGCACCCCCTGGTGGTCCTGGTCGCACTGGCCACCGGCACCATCCTCGGCGGCATCACCGGTGCCGTACTCTCGGTGCCGATCGCAGCGGTGGCCTGGGCGATCGTGAAGGTGTGGAACAGGGCAGACGAATCAAACACCGCCCAGAAGCCCCTGGCCGAGTGAAATTAAAGCCTCTCCCGGCAAGGAGCTGTCTGCCGGCGGCCGAGCCGTTCAGATTCCGACGTTTTGGCGCAGGAGGTCGCTTAAATTATCCGGAAAGCATGTCCCGCTCGAGGTTCCCATTTGAGACGTCGATTGCTGCGTGGCGGGTCGAGGGCATGGGTGCGATTTGTGTGCCCGCATGCAGTCCGCTGAAGGGGTGGCGAAGTCGCGATCAAGCGAGTGGGATTCCGGTGGGGAAGCGCTTGTAGCCGAGATACTCGAAGGCCACCACAAGTGGATGGAGGTGCTCCCACGGCTGCGCGGTGCGCCGTACCGCACTAAGGTCCCCGCTGAAGGTTCGGCTGCGCTTCTCGCGACGGGAACGCCAGCAACAGTGGGTTTGAAGCGAGTACCGAAACGCTCACCCCGAGCCCGAGCCCGAGCCCGAGGCCGAGCGGTGCTTACCCCATCCATCGAGGGTAGTCTGGCGATGATTCGCTCTTGCGCGTCACTCGTCAGAGGAGCGCCATGCGGAAACTGCAGGACACCAAACCCATCTGGCACGCGCTGATCTGGATCGCGATCTACATCGTTGCGGTCAACATCGGCGACTTTCTCGGTGAAGTGGTGCGGTTTCCCGAACTCACGAGCATTGTGCTCGTCGCGCTGTCGATGGTGCTGATCGTCTACCTGCGGGTCGGTGGCCGACTCGCTTTCTATGGCATTCGATCGGTGCAGCCGGGCACTCTGCCACTCACGCTCTTCTACATCCCGCTCTTCGCGATCACGTTCGTGCAGTACGCAAAGGGCTTCGCGCCGGGGCTTGACCTGCGAACGGTCGCATTCGCCGTTCTGCTCGTGGCTGCGGTCGGATTCGTCGAGGAGCTGCTGTTCCGTGGCTTCCTGCTCCAGGCGTTGCGTACGCGGGGCAACCTCACACGCGCGATCATCATCTCGGGTGTCACCTTCGGCATCGGCCACATCGTCAATCTCCTTCGGGGGTACTCGCTCCCCGACCAGGCGCTGCAGCTCGTCGCGGCCGTCCTCATCGGCATCGCCCTGGCATACTGCGCCGTGCTGACCGGGAGCATCCTCCCCGGTGTTGTCTTCCACGCGCTGTTCAACCTCAGCGGCACGCTCACCAACCAGTCCACACTGTGGGATTTGGTGGCAGTCGGCGTCATCGCGATCGTCATGATCGCGTTCATTTTGGCCTTGCGCAATCGACTCGTGAGGGCCGGCCCGGCAGTGATCAGAACTACCGCATGATCACACTCGCACCGCCCACCCTCGCGGTGACCGGCTCGACCGGCGCGGTCGGGCGTTTGGTCGCCGAGAACCTCGCGGCAGCCGGCATCCCGATTGGCCTGCTAGGGGCTTTCTCGTGCCCCGGCGCCGGAGGCCGCGAGTAGCGTGAAATGCATGTGGGGCCGCTACGCGATGAACGATGAGACCAACGAACTCATCGTCGAATACGTCGCGGCCGGCGGCCGCGCCGCGGACTCGGCGGCCAGCTACAACTTCGCCCCCCACGCAACGCGCGCCGATCGTCCGCGAGTTCGTCGACGACGCCGGCACGCTCGAGCGCGAGATAGAGCTCGCGCAGTGGGGATTCTGGCCCGCCTGGGTCAAGCCCGGCGACAAGCGTCCGCACCCGATCAACGCCCGGTAGCAACTTCGAACGGTTGCTCCGCACGTTCGTCGACGACAACGAGGACGCACTGAAGGATGAACGGATCGAGGTGGAGGAGTTCAACACACACATCTTCCGTCGGACTTCGGCAGCCCTCATCGAAGCCGCAGCGGACATCACACTCGCGTCCCGACTCCTCAGACACGCAAACGAGCAGGTCACCCGCGCCAGCTACGTCGTCACCGCAGAAATGGTCGACCCGGTCACGGCACAGATCCATCAGGACACGTCAGCGGCTTCCCTGGCCAGGCCGGCGTAGAACGCATCTTCGGCCTCGCGGCGTCGCGCGACATCGTCGAGTACGAACGGCACGAAGTCTTCGTCACGCTCAACGATTGCCGTGTCCTCGACCGCTGTTGCCGGGTCTTCGCCGGGCCACGTTGTCTGCCGCGTGGGCCGGTAACGGTCCAGACGGGTCCCGGATGCGACCACCCAGTCGCGCAGGCGCAGCCGCGTCCGAGAAGTCGCGGTGCCAGCCCAGCGGGGCGGAACCGTTCTGCTCGGGGTCATACGTGGCCAACCAATGCAGATGCAGCGCCGACGGCTCCCACACCAGCTCGGAATCCTCCTGGATCCCAATAGGTCCGTCGGGTCTTCGAGCCGGGAACTTCACGAATTCCCTCCATGCCGCGCAGCATATATACAAGATACCTACCCGGGTATAAAATTGGCCTCAGCAAAGTGATCCTTGGAGGCGTTGTGGAGCTCGACCCGACCGACATGAAACCGGTGATCAACCGGCTGCGCAGGGCGCAGGGACAACTCGCCGCCGTTACCCGCATGATTGAGGAGGGCAGGGACTGCAAGAGCGTGGTCACGCAGTTGGCCGCTGTCTCACGCGCGTTGGACAAGGCAGGGTTTGCGATTGTCGCGACAGGGCTGCAGCGGTGCCTGAAGCAGGAAGATCCGAGCGTGGACCAGGCGGAACTGGAAAAACTCTTCCTCTCCCTGGCCTGATCTTCTGCCGCTGGAAGAAACCGAACTGAAATGTTGGGCATCGCCCACCTGGCCCGGAAGGAAACACACAATGATGTGGGGATACGGATTCGATATGGGGTGGATGTGGCTGTTCGGGCTGCTGGTGCTCCTCGGTGTTGCACTCATTGTGATCGTGGCCGTGCGCGCCTTCTCCGGCGGTGTCAACCGGGGCAGTCCTCGCGGGAACGCCGATGTTTTACAGAGTCAGGGAGGCCGGAGCGCGGCGCGGCAGCTCCTCGATGAACGCTACGCCAAGGGCGAGCTGAGCTCCGAAGAATACCGCGAGAAGCTCACGGTGCTCGGCGAAGACAGCTAATGCAACCGATCAGTCGGCGAAATGCCCTCCTGCTGGGCGGCATCGGGGCGGTGGGCGTGCTCGCGGGCGGGGCCGGCCTCACATGGGCGTTGACCCCCGGATCCAGCACTGTCACCGGTCTCGAGTTTGTTGAGCCGGAACCCCTGCGAAGCGTCAACGGTCGGCTGCAGGTTCGACTCTCAGCGGCCGAGCGGCCGGTACAAATCGCCGGCAGACAGGCAAGGGCGCTGACCTACAACGGGGGCCTTCCCGGTCCCACCCTGTTCGTCCGACCTGGCGACCGGCTGAACGTAACTCTTGACAACGGGCTGCGCGCCGCCACCAATTTGCACGTGCACGGCCTGCACGTCTCCCCGCAGGGCAACAGCGACAACGTGCTCCTGGCAATCGACCCCGGCACCTCATTCGACTACGAGTACCGGCTGCCGGACAATCACCCGCCGGGCGTGTACTGGTACCACCCCCATCATCACGGCTCGGTGGCTGATCAGCTCTTCGGCGGCCTCTATGGTGCCATCGTCGTGGAGGACCCTGACCTTATCCCCATCAGCCGGGAACGGATACTGGTCGTCTCGGACATCTCACTGGACTCGTCCGGGCGCGTCCCAGCCACCTCCCCGATGGACCGGATGGTCGGCCGGGAGGGCAACCTGGTCCTGGTCAACGGTCAGCTCACCCCGCACCTGACAGCCAGACCGGCAGAACGCGAACGGTGGCGCATCGTCAACGCGTGCGTCTCCCGCTACCTCAGGCTGCGGCTGGACGGTCAACAACTTCAGCTGCTTGGAATCGATTCTGGCCGCTTCTCGAGCCCGCAGGATGTCGATGAAGTTCTGCTGGCCCCCGGCAACCGGGCGGACCTGCTGGTTACGACCGCACCCGGAACAACGGTGCTGCGCACCTTGCCGGTGGACAGGGGCACCACAGCGGGCATGATGGGCGGTGGTCAGGCGTCCTCCACCGGCGCGGACCTCGTAACCCTTGACGTCAGCGGCGACCCTGCCGCTTCCCCGGGACCCATCCCGGCGCAGCCGGCGCCCCGGGATCTGCGGACGGCAACGGTTACCGCCCGACGGGAGCTGACCTTCGCCATGGGCATGGGCATGGGTACGGGAATGATGAGCTTCACCATCGACGGGAAGTCGTTCGATCCAGCCAGGGTTGACACCACGGTACGGGCCGGTGCCATCGAGGAATGGACACTGACCAACACCAGCCCAATGGACCACCCGATCCATCTGCACGTGTGGCCCATGCAGATCATCGAACAGGGGGGCCGCACGGTGGACGCCGCAGTCTGGCAGGACGTGGTCAACGTGCCTGCGCGCGACAGCGTCCGGGTCCGCATCCCGTTCGATGACTTCACCGGCAAGACGGTCTACCACTGCCACATCCTGGACCACGAAGACGAAGGGATGATGGGCATCATCGAAGCGCGGTAAGAGTCTTGGACGCGCGGTCTGCAACTCAATGAAGAAACCGGATGATTGGCATAGCACATGAATTACGCACACACCGTCACAGTTGCCCTGTCGTACGAAGAAGCGGTGCAGCAAACTCGGGAGTCGCTCGCCGAACAGGGCTTCGGTGTCCTCTCCGAAATCGATGTCCGGGCCACGTTCGAGGCCAAATTGGGTGTCGAAAGCGCTCAGGCGCTCGCGTGTGCTCACTCGCTGACTGTTTGTGATGTCAAGAACTTCGTGATGTCGATTGGTTGGGCCGGTGGCAACTCGACATCGGCTGGATCGATGACGACCTCGACGGGCTTTGCTGCGAGCGCGCAGCATTGGCACTGGCCGAATCGGTAGCTCTCATCGCAAGTGATCGGGTTCCAGATGACGTATATGTAGCCGCTGCGATCATCCTCTCGGATTCCGAACTTGCGGCGGTGATCTGGGTGGCCATCGTGATCAACTCATGGAACCGGATCGCGGTATCCAGTCGGTACCGCGTCGGGCCGACCGACTAGCCCGAACTCGGCCGACGCGACCCTCTGGCGCAGGTGCCATTCTTCGTGGGTTAGCAGCTGATCAAATAGCGGCCCATCCTGTTGACCTCGCGTCGGAGGAGGATGATGAAGTCATGGCCTTGTCCCGACGTTTGATTCCGCTACAGAGCACCTGCGCCCAGCCGCACCACTGCCCAAAACCCATGCGGATGCAAATTCTGGCGCAGGTCCCGTTCTTCGCGGGTCTATCGGAGGAAGAGCTGGACAGTATCGACCAAAGAATGGTGTCCCTGTCCTGCCTCACCGACGGCGTCCGTCACCCCGATTTCGGCTGAATCGGGCCGACCCCTTCGCAAAGCCCCGAGACAAGCCCGACATCGTCACTCCAGGCTGAGGGTCACGTCGTGGCAATGGTGGGTGACGGCCTCAACGATGCTCCGTCAGGAACTCGTCGATCGTCCTGACCCCTTCGGCCTGTGATTTTCTCGCTGGATGGCGCCCGAACGCCTGTCCTGGAGATCCCGCCGTGTGGGAAGGTGGCTCATGGGTACTCAACGAACACGGCCAGGTACCTCACGTGCCATGCTCATGCTCGTCGTGGCCGCTGTGGGCTATGCGCTGAACTTCTGGGCCTGGGCTCTTCTCAGCCCGCTGGGGCCCCTGTACAAGGATCTGCTCGCGCTATCGGGCAATCAGCAGGCATTTCTCGTTGCGATTCCGGTGCTCGTCGGCGCGCTGGGCCGGATACCGGTGGGAGCGCTGACCGATCGGTTCGGCGGTCGGATCATGTTTCCCGCAATCTCGGCCGCGTCTATCATCCCCGTGCTTTTTCTGGGTTTCTTCGGACAAACCTCGTACGTCGCCCTCGTCATCGGCGCATTTTTCCTGGGCGTCGCCGGCACGATCTTCGCCGTCGGTGTACCGTTCGTCAACGCGTGGTTCCCTCCCGAGAAGCGGGGAACAGCGGTGGGCCTGTACGGGATTGGAATGGGCGGAACGGCGATCGCGGCACTGACCACGGTCCACCTCTGGAACACCGTGGGGAATACCTCCCCCTTCCTCATCTCCTCGATCGCGCTGGCCGTTTACGCCGTCGTGTCGTGGACGCTCCTGCGCGACTCACCCGATCGCGCGGTCCCCACGACGTCATTGCTGAGCCGGCTCACTGCAACGGCACGCAGCGCCTTCACCTGGCAAACGTCATTCCTTTACGCGTTGAGCTTCGGCGGATACGTCGCATTCTCGATCTTCCTGCCCACCTACCTGCAGACCGCTTACGGCCTCGAACTGGCCGATGCGTCCAGCCGGATGGCCGGCTTCGTCGTCGTTGCTGTGTTCTGCCGCCCACTCGGAGGGATCCTCTCCGACAGGTTCAGCTCAATTTCGGTCCTCGCCGCCAGTTACGCAGTGATCGCGACCGCCGCTGTGGGCTTGACATTCACTCCGCGAAGCCTTCAGGATGGATCGATTCCGCTGGTCGGGACCCTCTGTTTCCTCACGATGGCAGCCGCTCTTGGTGCGGGCTCGGGTGCCGTCTTCGCACTCATCGCGGAGATCGTCGATAGCGACAGGATCGGATCAACCACGGGCTTCGTCGGCGCCGCCGGCGGTCTCGGTGGTTTCGTTCCTCCGCTGTTGCTCAGTGCCCTGTATGAAAGTACCGGCACCTACGGCGTCGGGTTGATTCTCCTGGCCCTCACTTCCCTGCTGTGTCTCCTCGTCACGCTGACGCTCACGCGCGCGACACGAAATGCGCACCGAGAACGTGTTGCGCAGGTCAGCACCTGACAGCAGCACGACAGTCGCGCTATGAGGCGTCGAGTTCTGGATCCGGTTCTTCGCCGAAAATGAAACGCCGACCGCTCAGCTCGTGAACGTCGATGCGCACGTAGTGACGTTTGACGCTCGCAATCCACGACTTCAGGGGCAGTTGTTCGGCCTCAGCGATCTCGGCTTCGGTTTCGAGGGCGTGCGCAGTGCCCTTGACGACAATGCTCCAGCCTTCGGTCTCGGTGTAATCATCGACTTCGAAGGCGACCTTCTCGTTTGCCGTGAGGCCGAAAAGTTTTGTCCCTTCTGCGGTGCGGAACATCACCGAACCGGCCTGCGCCACATAGTTGACCGGGAAGACATCCGGCTGTCCGGCGATCGAAACCGCGACCCGTCCGAACCTCGCTGTCGACAGCAACGCCCATGCTTCGTCTTCACTGAGTTTCTTGATGCTCTCGTTGGTTTCACTCATGACTCGTGTCTACCTGCTTCTACCCGGGAACGCCAGAGTCCTACCTGATTCAGAGGAACGGGCCGGTATCCTCTTGCGCGAAGTGAGGTTAGGCAAGCTTAGGCAATGCTCACTAGTTTCACGATCATGACAATTCTCCAGACTCTGAAAGCGCTCCGGTTTCTATAATTTGAGCGTATCGACAACGCTCCTCGCCGGCAGTGCGATTCAGCTTCCAGCGCGCAGCTGCGGCTAAATGACGCGCGTCATGGTGTGCTTCGTGGGGTCACCGTAGCGTCATAGTTACCCCGGCAGATAGGGGCGACTATCACCATCGGAAGGACCACGTCATGAGCACCACTGCTCCCACCACCACCCGCACTCTCCTGCGCGCCGAAGGTTTTTCCTGCCCCTCCTGCGTGTCGAAGATCGAGAAGCAGGTCAGGCGTGTGGACGGTGTCTCTGCGATCAAGGTTCACTTCGCCTCCGCCCGCATCGAGATCGACCACGACCCGTCGGTCGTGAGCGTCGACGACCTGGTGGCGGCAGTCGCAAAGGCCGGTTACAAATCACGCCCGGCCACCTTCTGACCGCGTCGTAGACAACGCGCAGCGGACCAGCAGGCTCTGCACCCTGCATCGCTGCGGTTTGAATGCGCCCCATGGGCCGGGGCTTCATCAATGTCAAAGAAGGGCAAGTGACATGAGCGCGTTACGCAGTTGGATGAATAACCGGTGGATGATCCCGGCCGTCTCGGGGTTATTGATCATCACCGCGCTTGTGATCCTCCAGGTATCCCGTATCGACACGGTCGGCAACATCGTTATGGTGGCCGCCGCAGTGGTGGCCGATACCCGAATCGTGATGAACGCGGCGCGAGCGCTTAGAGCGAAATTCATCGGTATCGATCTGCTGGTTTCGGTGGCCGCGATCGGTGCGGTCATCATCGGTCAATATTGGGAAGCCGCCGCGGTGACCTTCCTCTTCGCGATCGGTCACGCCCTTGAGACGGCAACCCTGAACAAAACCCGATCCGCTCTGGCCGCGCTGGTCGCCGTCGCTCCCGACGTCGCCATTGTTCTGCGCGACGGTGAGCAAGTGGACGTCTCTGCCGGCGCCGTGATCATGGGTGAGACCGTCCTGGTCAAGAACGGCGCCAAGGTTCCCGTCGATGGCGAGGTCACCGGTGGTACCGGTGCCCTCGATGAAGCATCGATTACCGGTGAATCCATGCCGGTGGAGAAGATGATCGGTGACCGTGTCTTCGCCGGTACCGTCTCTCGGAGCGGATTTTTACAGGTGCGCGCCACCGGCGTCGGAGCTGACACCACGCTGGCCAGAATCATTCACCGTGTCGAGGACGCGCAGGGCGCCAAGGCCAAGACTCAAGTGTTCATGGACCGGTTCTCCGCCTGGTACACCCCCGCGATCATGATCCTGGCGCTTGTCGTCGGGGTGCTGACCGGCGACGTCGTCCTGGCGCTGACGCTGCTGGTCATCGGCTGCCCCGGAGCACTCGTCATCTCCATCCCCGTCTCGATGGTCGCCGGCATCGGCCGGGCCGCGAAAGACGGCATCCTCATCAAGGGTGGCGAATTCTTGGAGACTTCCGCGAGAATCACCGTTGTCGCTGTGGACAAGACCGGCACGCTGACGATGGGCCGCCCGCGCGTGACCGACGTTATCGTGCTGGACCGAAGCATGACTCGGGAGCAGGTACTGACCTGGGCGGGACGGGCCGAAGCAGGCTCAGAGCATCCGTTGGCCCGGGCGATCCTGGATGCAGCTGTAAGCGAAGGCTTCAGCGTCACCGGTCTGCCGGAGTCAACCGAACCGGTTCCGGGCAAGGGCATCGCGGTCAACACTGCAGGCCGTCGGATCCTGATCGGCAATCTGGCTCTCCTCACCCAGTACGGAATCTCGCACACGGCTGCCGCCGCTCGGGTGGCGGATGAGCTGGCCCAGGCGGGCCGCACTCCAATGATCGTGGCCGTCGATTACACGGTCGCCGGTGTGGTCGGTGTCGCCGACGAAGTGCGGCCTGATGCCGCCCAGATGGTGACGAACTTGCATGCCGCTGGTGTCAAGAGAGTCATCATGCTCACCGGGGACGCACCGCTGGTAGCCAATGCCATCGGGTCGATCACCGGCGCCGACGAGATCCGAGGCTCGCTGCTGCCCGAAGACAAACTCAACGTTGTCACCGCGCTTCAGGCGGAGGGCCACATCGTGGCAATGGTCGGCGACGGCGTGAACGACGCTCCCGCACTGGCCACGGCGAACATCGGAGTCGCAATGGGAGCGGCCGGCTCTGCCGTGGCGGTGGAAACCGCCGACATCGCCCTCATGGGCGACAACCTCCTCAAACTCCCCGAAGCGATCTCCCTCGCCCGGCGCACGGTGAATAACATGCGTCAGAACATCACAATCGCCGTGGTCACGGTGTCCCTGCTTCTGCTCGGCGTACTCCTTGGCGGGATGACAATGTCAATCGGAATGCTCGTCCACGAAGCATCAGTCCTCATCGTTATCATCAACGCCATGCGCCTGCTACGCCGCCACGGACGTGACACCAGTGTCATACCAGCCGATTCCATGGCGTTCGCAACTCTGAGCTCAACCGTCATGAGTTCAGCTGAGCACAAGCCGAGCGACTAGACACTGAGTGGGAAAGGCGGAAAAGCTCTGGGTGGTATGATGAATTCATCAAGTCAGTATTCCGCGGTTCATTCTGAAGTGCACAAGGAGCGTCGCATGGCATTCGACAACAACGAGCGGCCCGTGTACGAGATCAAGGCGAATCTGTTCAAGGGCCTCGCCCACCCCTATCGCATCCGAGTGTTAGAGATCCTCGCGGGTGTCCACGAGGCACCTGTCTCAGACCTGATCGCTGAGACCGGACTTGAGGCTTCCCATCTCTCGCAGCACCTCTCGGTGCTGCGCCGCTACGGCTTAGTCGTGTCCGAGCGACGAGCGAGTGTCGTTTACTACCGTTTAGCGTTCCCTCAGGTTGCCGACTTGTTGCGAGTGGCCCGTCAGTTGCTTTCGGAGTTGTTACAGGATTCGCAGAGACACCAGGCCTCGGCCCTGACTCTGCCCGCGATCTCTTCTGCTCGATGAGAGCCTCGTCATGGTCGCTGAGAACGCTGCTACCAAACCTTCTGGACTATACGGAGCTTCGCCGGAGTTGGCGCGGCGACCTGGTCGCGGGTGTCACGGTCGGCATCGTGGCGCTCCCTCTGGCCTTGGCATTCGGCGTGAGCTCCGGTGTGGGGGCCGAAGCTGGTCTCATCACGGCAATCGTCGCCGGTTTAGTCGCTGCAGTGTTCGGCGGCTCGAATGTTCAGGTGTCCGGGCCGACCGGAGCGATGGTGGTAGTACTCGCCCCGATCGTGGTCAGCCACGGCGTCGGTTCCGTGATGCTCATCAGCATCCTCGCAGGCATCATCGTGTTGCTCGCCGGCGTACTGCGCCTGGGGCGAACGGTTAGCTACATTCCCTGGCCGGTGATCGAGGGATTCACCGTCGGCATCGGAGTGATCATCTTTCTCCAGCAGATTCCTGCTGCAGTCGGCGTGGGAGGGGCCGGACACAGCACCAACGCCGTCATTGCTGCCATGGAGTCAGCTCTGGGCGCGGATTGGCCGGCGGCTTTCTCTCCGCTCGCGACTGTTGCAGTCGTCGCTGTCGTCATGCTGCTCCTGAGCCGCATCAGCGGTCGACTCCCGGCATCCTTCATCGCGATCGTGGTCGTGACGCTCGGCGCATCCCTCCTCGGCCTGCCACTGGACACGATCGGGGAGTTGCCTCGCTCACTACCGCTACCGACACTCCCGGTGATCGAGGCGGAAAGCCTGCTGAGCCTGCCGGGCCCTGCATTCGCAGTAGCAGCTTTGGCCGCAATCGAATCACTGCTGTCGGCCAGGGTGGCAGCGTCGATGACTGACACAGGACCCTACAACGCTGATCGTGAACTCGTCGGGCAAGGACTCGCATCGATCGCATCGGGGTTCTTTGGCGGGATGCCCGCCACCGGCGCTATCGCCCGAACTGCGGTCAACGTGCGATCCGGCGCCAGAACACGCGCATCCGCGATCGTGCATTCGCTAGCACTCCTCGCTGTCGTCTATCTGGCAGCGAACGTCGTCGCGGTGATTCCGTTTGCCGCGCTCTCCGGGGTGCTCATGGTCACTGCGGCCAGAATGATCTCCCCCACAATAATCAAACAGGTGCTGCGATCTACCCGATCCGATGCGATCGTATTCGTGATCACCGCGATCATCACGGTGAGTTTCGATCTCATCATCGCTGTCGGAATCGGCATCGCCGTTGCCGCGTTCTTCGCCCTGCGCGCCCTCAGCACGGCCAGCGGTGTTCACAGGGAGGAGCCGCCGGGCTCATCCCTGGCCGGCGATGAACGGATCGCGCTCTTTCGTATCGATGGCTCATTGTTCTTCGGTGCTGCCGAGCGAATCCTCGACCGCATCAATGATCATGAGGGTATCGAAGTGGTGATTCTGCGCCTCTCACAACTGCAACTCATCGACGCCACCGGCGCACACACCCTCACTGACCTCGTGACCGCTCTGGAACGACGTGGGGTCACGGTTCTCATCAAAGGCATCAGACCCGAACATCTGCACGTTCTTGAGCGACTCGGCGTCATCGGATCGCTCCGCCACCCCAACCATCTCTTTGCCGAACTCGAGCCCGCGATCGCCCACGCCCGATCCCACATCAGCCGAGCGGCCATCGCCAGCGAATGAACACAGACACCGGCGACAGCCAACAGCCACCTGGAGACGGTCCACCTCCGATCCGGATCAATCGACGAACGCTACTACTCGGCCTCGGCGCGCTCACTGCCATCGGGGCGGTCGGATACTGGATCACTGAGGGACAACCCCGCAACCCCGGGGCCACATTCGCCACGCCCATACGGATTCCTCCGCTGCTGGAGTCGGAGATCATCGACGGTGAACGGGTCTTCCGCCTGACAGCGCAGGCCGGCGAAACAGAACTCGTGCCCGGTGCCGTGTTCGCGACGATGGGGTTCAACGGCACCCATCTTGGCCCCACGATACGAGCCGCGCGCGGGGAACGTGTGCGCATCCACGTCACGAACGACCTCACGATGCCGACCACCGCACATTGGCACGGCATGATCCTCCCCGCAAGCCAGGACGGCACTGCACATCAGAGCATCAAACCCGAAGCCACGTGGACTGCAGCTTGGCAGATCGATCAACCAGCGACGACACTCTGGTATCACCCGCATCCTCACGGGCAGACCGAGTTACAGGTCAGCCGAGGCATGGCCGGCCTGTTCCTCATCGACGACGACGCGTCGTCAGCCTTGCCTTCGGAATATGGCGTAGACGATATCCCGCTGATTATTCAGGATGTCACCATCCAGTCCGGACGCACGCTTCCGGGGACACCCATCACCGCGCCCATCGGCCGGATCGGTAACACCGTGATCGTCAACGGCACCCACCAGCCACGCTTTCAGGCGTCCACGAGCCTCGTACGCTTCCGCATCCTCAACGCCTCGGCGGCCCGCTGCTACAACCTTGAGCTCGCGACCAGGGTAACGTTCTACCTCGTGGGCACCGATGGTGGTCTCCTTCCTTCACCGGAGCCGCTCACCAGCCTGCTGCTCTCCCCCGCCGAACGCGCCGAAGTCCTCATCCCAGTGCCGCGGGATGCCGATCTAGTTCTTCGCTCCGTTCCACACGATCTGGGCATGAGTCACGGCGACAACATCACCTCAGGCGCCGAGGACACCCTGGGGATTCTCCGCATTACCAGGGCGGCCGACGCCACCACGAAAACGCTCCCCGTTGCACTATCCTCGACAGCACTCCCTGAGCGAAAAGACACCACCACGGAACGGCACTTCACACTCGGCAACACGACGATCAATGGGAAGTCGATGGACATGAGCCGCATCGATACCGTGATCACTGCCAACTCCACTGAGACGTGGACGATCTCGAACAGCTCTGACCGTGCCCACAACTTCCACATCCACGGAACACAGTTCGCCGTCAACGCTGTGAACGGCGCAGCCCCAGAACCCCAGAACCGTGGATGGAAAGACACCATATTCATCGCCCCAGGAGATACCGCCGAGCTGATCGTCCCTTTCAGCTCCTTCGCCGACCCGTCGACCCCATACATGTATCACTGTCACATGCTCTGGCACGAAGATCAGGGCATGATGGCCCAGTACGTTCTCACCGACGGAGAGCACCAAACTGGACCACTTCACAACAACAACGGCGAGAGCCACCACTGAACCGCTCGATTTCCCCGCTTCCTCCGCGTAGAGATCGACCGCGCCAAGGCGAAGCGGCCCGAAGACGAGCGGAAAAACAAACATCGCGCCAACACCCTCGGCAAGGACCGCCCGGCTGAAGGCAGGCCACACATTATTGGGACATCCTCGAAGTTCCGGCACGAGCACGGGAGCCGCGGTCCGCATCGCATCCCAGCACGGACCTTCCCGAGATCGAACTGCAGCTCATCCAAACGCGCGGCTCGCCCACTGCTTTGCAGACACCGTCTCCAGGCCCACGAACTCAGCGAGCGTGTAGATGGAAGCACCAGCGACGGGAAGCAAATCAAGGAAGGGGCGCCAGAGTTCAGATTCTTGACCGGCGAGGGACCCCCTCCGCGTGCACGGATGATGCTGGGACGGTGGAAGCGGGAGTCAGAACGACGAAGGTCGTCGCTCCGCTCCCGCGCACCCACCGGTCACGGGGCCGCGTGTCCGGCTCCGATCGCGATCTTCGTCGGTGCCGCGAGCTCCTTCAGCGGCACGGTGACCTTGAGGATCCCGTCGTCGAAGTCGGCCTTGATCTTGCTGTCTTCGGCCTGCTCGGGGAGGGCGATGCTGCGGTAAAAGCTGCTGCTGCTCTCGCGGATCACGTACTTCTTATTCTTGTCCTCCTCCTGTTCGTGCCGCTCGGCCTGGATGACCAGGGCGCCCTTGTCGACGTTTACCGTGATGTCCTTCTCGGCGAAGTTCGGCAGGTGGGCCTCGACGACGAGGGCGTAGTCATGCTCGGTGTAGACGTCCGTGGTCGGCAGCTTGCCGCGCAGGGCGCGGAATAGGCCGTCGTCGAAGAAGTTCCGGCGCAGGGTATCGAGCCCCGCGAAGGGGTCGAAGCGGACGAGATTGCGTGCCATGATGGTGCCCCTTTCTCATGTGGGGCGCGATTGCCGCGCCCCGTCGTGTTTGGATCAGTTGGCCCGGATGACGATGCGGTTGTCGACGTCGGTGACGTGCGGGGAGGCCCAGGCGGCGTTTCCGGCCTGCCGCTTCTCTGCCCAGGACCGCACGGTTCCGGTGAGGGTGACCTTGTTGCCGGACACGGTGGCGTCGATGGTCTTCGCGTCGAGCTGGGCGTTGCGGGTGAGGGCGTTCTTGATGCGCTCCTCGGCATCCACCGCAGACGGGCGCGCGGTCAGGGTGATCATGTTGTTCACCGAGTTAACCCCGCGCAGGTACTGCACGGCGCGTTTGGCGGCCTGGCGCTGGAAGTCCCAGCTGACCTGGCCGGTGAGGGTCACGGCGTGATCCTTGATCTCGGCCTTGACAGTGTCAGTGACGTTGCTGGCCCAGTTGAGGGCGCGCTCGACCTCCTTGGCGATGTCGGTCTCCGTGACCGTCCACCCTGACTTCGGATGCACCACCAGGTCGTCGACGACCGCGGTGACGCCTCGGATGCGCAAGGCGGCGCGCTTGGCGGCGAGCCGCTCGGAGTAGTCGTCGACCTCGCCGGAGAGCGAGACGGCACCGTCCTCGACGGCCACGCCGACGCCGGCGGCGTCCACGTCGGGGGTCCATTTGAGTTCGTCCTGGACCGCGGTCTGGATGTCCTGGTCGCTGCGGACCGGGGTTGCGATGCTCATCTTCTTCGTCCTTTCATCACGTGCGCGAACTGCGCACTCATCAACCGTGCGCCGCCTCGGACTTGTCGTGTAAGGGCCATTGGTCCCGTCGCGGGCCACGGCGAGGCCGGACGGATGGCGATCGAGCCGCAAGGGCGCGGTATCGGACGATGAGGTTCGCGTGCGAGAAAGTGCCGAGGAGGATCATGTCGGGTGCCAATCGGTGGACCAGGCGATCACCCCAGGATTCGATTTCGATTTCGTCGGCATACGCGGTCGCGTCGACTGCACCAACACGTCGCCTGATCCGCCGAAACGCGGCGATCGTCAGAGCCGCGGAGCTCACGGTGAGTGTGACGAGGATGGCCAGCGCGGTCTCGCCGGCCGGGCGCGGGATCGCGGAAATCAGCCGGATGCTCATCGGGTCGAGCAGGTAGATCAGCAGTAAGGACATCAGGCCCCAGGTGATCGCGGACTGCAGCCAGATCCGACCGTGTAGATTGACGGGCTTGTCCCGGTAGTCCCACAACACCATCCCGAACGTCCGCTCCAGCCCTGCGCTCACGGCATACTCGATCGTGGTGCAGATCGCGAGGCCGGCGAGGAACACCAGTAGACGGTTTCGATCACGACTCCGAGGAGACCGTCGATGAAGAACAGCCAGAGGGCGACGTACGCGTCCACGTCCGGCTCCTCTCATGGGTGTCGCCGCGGAACGCGGGTCGTTCGGGCAGCCTACGGACCGCGTCAACCGGCGCGAGGGGCCATAGGTCCTCCCGCCCCAGCAGCGGAGTGGGGACTTTGGACCCTATGCCACATGAGCCAGGCGACAAAGGATGGGCAGTGTCGGATTCCCCGGTCACGCCCGCTAGGGGTGCCCTCCCGGCAGGAAGGAACATCGTCATGAAGACTTCACGACCTCAAGAGCCCGGCGAGACGGTCATCGATCCGGCTGACATCGAGCTGCCCCCGACCGAGCCGATCGACATCACGCCGTTCCTCAATCTGCAGCCCATCCGGGAGTGAGGCATGGTCCCGGGCCTTCAGACCAAGAGGGCAGTGAGCCTTCAGGAGCCAACTCGCCGTGCCAGCCGGGAGCCCGGCATGTTCGCGCATCACGTGAACTGGATCTGGATCCTCGTGCTCATGCTCTCGGCGGCGTTTCTTTTCTGGGCCTGCTCACCTTCGCGGATCCGGTCAAACCAGCCGCCCGGCGATCCCCGGGGTGTGTGGCTCTCCCGGATGGGTGGGCGTCGTCATCGGCATGGTGATCCTTCCCCGCTGCGAGGTCTGGCGTCTATTCGATACCGAAACAGGGCCGAGACGGTAGGACCTTCGGCCCTCACGGATCGGGCTGGACTCCGCGAAGATGGGCGACATGACTACTCCATCGCTCCCCAAGCAGGGTAAGCATCTCGGACTTCCCGCCGCATCCGCCCTGGTCGTCGGTTCCGTGATCGGTACCGGTGTATTCGGTCTCCCCACCGCGCTGGCCGCATTCGGGCCGATCAGCCTCGTCGCGTTCATCCTCGTCACCATCGGCGCCATCGCCCTGGCGATCGTCTTCGGCTGGCTCACCAAACGGGTTCCCGGCTCCGGAGGGCCTTACCTGTATGCGCGGGACGCCTTCGGGGAGTTCGCCGGGTTCCTCAACGCCTGGTCATACTGGCTGACCGCGTGGGCGGGCAACGCCGCCATCGTCGTCGCCCTCACCGGGTACGTGGAGGTGTTCATCAACACCGACCACAACGTGCTCTGGTCGATCGTCATCGCCGTCGCCTGCCTGTGGATCCCGGTGCTCATCAACGTGCTCGGGCTGCGCAGCATGGGCGGCGCGCAGGTCGTGTTCACGATCCTGAAGATCGTGCCACTCGCCCTCATCGCGATCATCGGCCTGTTCTTCCTCAACCCGGCCAACTTCGGCCCGTTCAACTCCTCCGGCACCGACGGCTGGACCGCCCTCGCCGGCGCCGGCGCTGTTGCCCTATTCGCCTACCTCGGCATCGAGACCGCGTCGGTCGCTGCCGGCCGGGTTCGCAATCCCGACAAGAACGTCCCCCGCGCCACGATCTACGGCACCCTCGCCTGCGCCGTCGTGTACATCCTCGGCACCCTCGCCGTGTTCGGCACAGTCAGCAACAGCGACCTGCGCACCTCGACCGCCCCGTTCAGCGACGCCGCCGACGCGATCTTCTCCGGCACCTGGGCCGGTCAGGTGATCGCGGTCGTCGCGATCGTCTCCGGACTCGGATGCCTCGTCGGCTGGACGTTCATCGTCGGCGAAATGCCGCACGCCGCCGCGAAAGACGGCATGTTCCCCCGAGTCTTCGCCCGCGAGGCGCGCGGGATGCCGATCGTCGGTATCCTCGTCTCCACGATCTTCGCGACGCTGCTGACGATCCTCGCCTACACCAGCTTCGAGCAGGTGTTCACGATGGTCGTGCTGCTGACGGTGTTCACCGCGGTCGTCCCGTACCTGTTCTCCGCGGCCGCGCAGATCTACTGGCTGCTCAGCCGCACCCGGTCCACGTCCTGGCCGCACTTCGCCCGCGACATGGTCGTGTCGGTCCTCGCCCTCGCGTTCAGCTTCTGGGCGCTTATCGGCACGGGAGCTGAGGCGACCTTCTACGGGGCGATCGCGTTCCTGCTCGGTGTGCCGCTGTACGTGTGGCTGAAGGTCTCCAACCGCCGCCACGGCATCACGACGACCACCCCGTGGTCGACATCCGTCGTCGTCCCAGACACTCCGGCCGCACTGGTCACCCCTTCCGAACCATCACCGCCGCTCACCGAGCCGGCCACCGCCGGGAAAGGCACACAATCATGACCACCCTCACCCAAACGAGCCCAGCCCCCGCCACGACTACTGCGGAGAGGAGCCTCGGGGTGGACTCGGAGGTCGGGACGCTCCGGCAGGTGATCGTGCACCGGCCCGGGGTCGAGCTGGACCGGCTCACCCCGGACAACTGCGACGAGCTGCTGTTCGACGACGTGCTCTGGTCGTCGAAGGCGCGTGCAGAGCACGACGCGTTCGTCGAAGTACTCCGCTCCCACGGAGTGGTCGTTCACTACTTCGCGGAACTGCTCGCCGAGACCCTCGCATTCCCCACCGCACGAGAATTCTTGCTCGACCGGCTCTGCACACCCGACCGTTTCGGGCCGACCCTTGCACCGGAGCTGCGCCGGCATCTCGACGCCCAGCCCCCGGCCGAGCTCGCGGAGCAGATCATCGGTGGGATCACCATGGAGGAATTCGGGAGCCCAGCGACCGACAGTCTGCTCTGGCAGATCCGCGACCCCCATGGGTTCCTCCTCCCGCCCCTCCCGAACACCCTCTTCCCTCGCGACAGCTCCGCCTGGGCCTACCAGGGCGTGAACGTGAACGTGATGGCAAAACCCGCTCGAGTCCCGGAGACCGTGAACGCCCGCGTCATTTACAACCACCACCCGCTGTTCGCCGCCACGGAGATCGAACGCTACAACCCCGACGAGATCCGGCAGGTATCGGTGATTGAGGGCGGCGACATCCATATCCTCGGTCACGGCACCGTCCTGATCGGCATGGGCGAACGCTCCACCCCGATGGCCGTCGAAACCCTCGCGCAAGCCCTGTTTCGCACCGGGCAGGCCGAGCGGGTCATCACCGTCCCTCTCCCGAAGTCACACGCGACGATGCACCTCGACACGCTCATGACGATGCTCGACGAGCGCACCTTCATCCTCTCGCCATCCCTTGATCGCGAACGCCTGAGCGCCCACTTGATCACCCCCAGCGACGACCCGGACCACCTCGCGGTCGGTCGCGCGGAACTGCTCTTCCCCTTGCTGGCGAAGACGCTCGACGCCGAGGATCTGCGCGTCCTCGTGACGCAGGAGGATCCCAGAGCGGCGGCCCGGGAGCAGTGGGACGATGCGAACAACTTCCTCTCCATCGCTCCAGGTGTCGTGATCGGGTACGACCGCAACGTCGCCACCAACACGATGCTCCGAAAGCACGGTATCGAGGTCATCACGATCGGCGGCAGCGAGCTCGGCCGCGGCCGCGGCGGCTCCCGCTGCATGTCCTGCCCCATCCAACGCGACCCCGCCAACTGAACGGCGACGACAACGATGACCTCGCTCCTGCCGCCTCGGCACCTCCTCGAAGACAGCGACCTCACGCGCGAACAACTCGAGCATCAGCTCGGTGTCGCCGCCCATCTGAAGACCGAACGGGCGAACGGTGTCGAGCAGCAGCGACTGATCGGCAAGACGATCGCGTTGCTGTTCGAGAAACCCTCCACCCGCACCCGCGCCGCATTCGAGGTCGCGATCGACGAGCAGGGCGGGCACTGCACCTACATCGACCCGGCCAGCAGTCACGTCGGGGTGACCGAGTCGATCGAGGACACCGCGATCGTGCTCGGCCGCCTCTACGACGGGATCGCGTTCCGCGGATACGCGCACAACGACGTCGAAGCCCTCGCCCGCTTCGCGGGAGTCCCGGTGTGGAACGGCCTCACCGACCGCTGGCACCCGACCCAGGCTCTCGCCGACCTGCTCACGATGCGCGAGCACGCGGCGAAACCCCTGGAGCAGCTCGCGGTGTGCTTCCTGGGCGACGCGCGCGACAACGTCGCCAACAGCCTCCTCACCAGCGGTGCGCTCATTGGCATGGACGTTCGGATCGCCTGCCCGGACGCTCTCCGCCCCGAGGACGACATCATCCACGCTGCGGGACGGATCGCCGCGACATCCGGCGGCAGGGTGCTGGTCACCGACGACATCGACCAGGCCGTGACCGGGGCGGACTTCCTCTACACCGATGTGTGGGTGAGCATGGGCGAGCCCCGCGAAGCGTGGGCCGAACGCATCCCGCTGCTGCGCCCCTACCGGATCGACCAGGCGATGGTGCAACGCACCGGCAACCCTGCCGTGAAGGTCTTGCACTGCCTGCCCGCCATCCACGACCAGAACTCCCAACTCGGACACGAACTGTTCACCGGGTACGGGCTGGACGGCGCGGAAGTTTCGGACGACGTGTTCCGCTCCCCGCACTCGATCGTGTTCGACCAGGCCGAGAACAGGCTGCACACCATCAAAGCCGTTATGCTCTGCAGTCTCAACCGGTCGCAACCCATCCTCGATGGAGCGTGACATGCGGCTCGTGATCGCCCTCGGCGGCAACGCGCTCCTGCACCGCCACGAACCGCCGGAGGCAGCGACCCAGGTCGCCAGGCTTGCCCTCGCCGCGCCGGCGCTGGCACGACTCGCAGTTCAGCATCAGGTTGTGTTTGTGCACGGCAACGGCCCGCAGGTCGGTCTCCTCGCCCGCGAATCCACCGACGATGCCACCCTCACCGCACCGTACCCCCTGGCTGCGCTCGACGCCGAGACGCAGGGACTGATCGGATCCCTCCTCACGCAGGCACTGCACAACGCGGGACTGGCCGGCCCGATCGTCACCTTGGTCACCCACACCGTCATCGACGCGGACGACCCGGCCATGGGCGAGCCGACGAAGTTCATCGGCGCGGTCTACGACCATCACCGCGCACACCGGCTCGCCGCAGATCACGGCTGGGACATCGCCCGCGACGGCGACGGGTGGCGACGGGTCGTGTTCTCCCCACTCCCACAGCGAATCGTGGAGCTCCACGCCGGAGCCACCCTGCTGGACACCGGCGCGACGGTGATCATGGGCGGAGGGGGCGGGATCCCCCTCACCGACCACGACGGCTACACACCGGTGGAAGCGGTCATCGATAAGGACCACACCGCGGCGCTCCTCGCTCGTGCTTTGGGCGCCGAGCAGCTGGTGATCCTCACCGACGTCCCCGGTGCGCTCACCGACTACGGCACCCCCGACGAACGCGTCATCGGGGACACCACCCCCGGTCTGCTTCGGGCGCTGCCGTTCCCGGCCGGATCCATGGGACCCAAAGTGGACGCGGCCTGCACCTTCGTGGAGAACACGGGCAAACCAGCCGCAATCGGAGCCCTCGAACACGCCGAAGAGGTCGTCGACGGCATCGTCGGAACGCAGATCACGCCGGGGCCTGCGTCGAGAGCCGGTCGGCTATGAGCATGTGTATACCCGGTGATGGCGCGTAGCGTTGGGAAGAGACCACTCGCCAGCACTCCGTACAGGAAAGACGAGGCCGCATGATCCTTCGCCTATTTGTCCGGTTCCGTAGATACCCGCAGGTGCTGGCTGCCCTGGTGGTGGCTGCTGTGGCCGGGATTCAGTTGCTCACGCCTTGGGCGGAGCATGCTCTTTGGCTGCCGACGGTCTTCGCGCTCCTGATGGCGGCGCGATCGGCGTGGAGGATACTGCGCGAGCTGCGGTCCGGGACGTTCGGGGTCGACATCCTCGCCGTGACCGCGATCGGTGCATCCGTCGTAGTCGGCGAGGCATGGGCGGTGATCGTGCTCACCCGCGGCGAGGCGCTTGAGGACTACGCTGCCAACCGAGCCAAGCGCGACCTCACTGCGCTATTGGTTCGCGCCCCGCAGGCGGGACATCGGCTGGCCGCAGACGGGACCACCGTTGAGGTGCCGATCGACACGATCGCGCCCGGTGACCGGTTGATGGTCCGCGCCAACGAGATCGTCCCCGTCGACGGCACATTGATCAGCGATATCGGTACCTTCGACGAGTCCTCCCTCACCGGGGAGAGTCTCCCAGTGGAACGGATCGCAGGCGAGGAGGCCTCAGCGGCGGGGTCAACGGTGCCACTGCTGTTAGACCGAGCGTGACGCGGGCGGCGAAGGACAGCCAGTACGAGCAGATCGTCAACCTCGTCGAACACGCCGCGGCCAGCAAGGCGCCAATGGTGCGACTCACGGACAGGTTCGCGATCCCGTTCACCGTGGTGGCCCTCGCGATCGCCAGTGCGTGCGGCGAAGGTACTACTGAGACTCGCCTGACGGCGGCGCCACTGAACTGTCGTGCGCTATTCCCTGTTCACTGTTCCGTGCGCCCTGCTCGGTGACCTCTTCTTCGCCCTGCTCACCGTGCCGTTCGCGGCCGCTCACCTGGTCGTGGTCATTCACTTCCTTCACCCGGTCGACGAGTTCCCGCCACGGTCCCTGTACCTGCGGCTCGGCCAGTACGACCTCGTGGGGAGCGCACCTGATCCGGTACACGTAGCGGTCCGGCTTCGGTTCGCTGGCTTCAATCTCGTTCCAGGGCAGTCCGTTGATGAGGGTCTGCCACCAGTCGGCATCCGGCTGCATGTCGACCCGAACCTGCCAGGTGACCCTGATGCCCGTGATGCCGCCGCTCCGCGAGACGATGACCTTCATGCGGTGATGCTATCGCGTCGCCCCGCTCCGGTCGACCCCGCACACACCTCGAGTGGAGACCAGGCGGGCCTTACAGGCACACTCTCACCGCAGGATCAATCTCGGAACCCGCAGCGGGACACCCACTTCCTTGTCTTTGTGGCAGCCCTTGCCTAGCCTTGAAGCATGGCTCTTCGTCTCGAGGAAATTGTTGTCGACTGCAGTGATCTTTCGTCGCTCGCGCGATGGTGGCAAGCGGCCACGGGGTGGCAGATCGTTGACGAGGACGGCGACGCAATAGAGCTGGCTCCTGCTCCTGGTCAGACGCCCAGCTTGATGTTCATCAAGGTTGCCGAGCACAAGCAGCATAAGAACCGGCTCCACCTCGAATGGGTGCCCGACGATCAACAGGCGGAGGTCGAGCGACTCATCAGCCTTGGGGCCAGCCGCCTCGACATCGGTCAGGGCAGCGCATCCTGGGTTGTGATGGCCGATCCGGAAGGAAACGAATTCTGCGTCTTGGCCGCGCGTTAGCCCTGCGCATATTCTCCCGCCCCGCGAAGAGCGACTGCCCGCATCGGCGTCACACGCTGTTCGTCGATACGAACGTTGCATCGCAGCAGGAACTACTCGAGATCCTTCAGCGTCAAGATCTCGGGGATGCGGTCCCCATCCTGGCTCGATCTCACGAAGCCGTCGGCGTCCGCCTTGTAGATGCCGGCTACAGCTCCGGTTATGTAGAACTCGTTGGCAGCAGCGTTCGGCAGCTGGGTCGGTGTGAGGAACACGAGGTACCGGTTGCCCGGTTCCAAATAGGGCGTATCGGCTTGGGTGCCGGGTTCGCCCATTTGACGAATCACGACAGTCGACCCTTCTTCCAGGCGAGACGGCATATCGACGGCCGATTTTGCAAGATCGGGTGGTTGCACTGCCGCTACAACCACAACCGTCGCGGCCGTGTAAGCGGACGAATCTTCACCTGCCGCGACGCTGTTGCGATCCTCCACCTGAACTTCCACGACAGCGGTGCTGTCGGCGATCAGCGCGCTGAGCGAGTCGTAAATCTCGTGTCTCGATCCCACTGACCCGCTGCTACACGCAGACAACATCACCATGGTCAACGCCGCTAAGGAAGCAACGAGCGACGAGCGTGTGTGAGACCAGCGGTTCATGGCGTGTTCCTTTTCGGCAGCGTACTCACTTTCAGTGAGGGGAGTTCATGCCAGTACGGTCATCCGACTGGCTCTTGGTGACGCCGACGGTCACCCAGGCTGAGGCCACCGCTTTGTGCTCCGGCGAGCCGTCTCCGAACAACCGAAACGCCGTCTTCGAGGTGGCTTCGGCGAAGCCGGCAAAATCCACGGTTGCGCTGAGGTCACCACCGGTGAGGGTCTGATACCAGATGTGGCCAGGGGCGTCCCACGCGTTACCGCCAAGGGAATCGGCCACCAAGTAGAAAGCACGGTTCGGGATGCCGGAATTCAGGTGCACCCCGCCGTAGTCGTCGTCAGTCTCGACATAGTCCGCCATGCTGGCCGGCTGGGGGTCTTTGCCGAGGACATCATCGTTGTACGCAGTTCCGGGCGCCTTCATCGAACGGAGGGCGTTGCCCTCGACCTCATCGGTGAACAGGCCCTCGCCGATCAACCAGCTGGCCTCGGCGGTCGACTGGCCCTTCGCCTTCTGTTCGACAAGGGAACCGAACACATCTGAGACCGACTCGTTGAGCGCGCCGGACTGCCCGCGGTAGACGAGGTTCGCGGTGAACTGGGTTACACCGTGGGTGAGCTCGTGGCCGATCACTGACAGCGACACAGTGAAGCGGTTGAACACCTGCCCGTCGCCGTCTCCGAAGACCATGCGCTGGCCGTCCCAGAAGGCGTTGTCGTACTTCTCGCCGAAGTGCACGGTGGCGTTCAGTGGCAGTCCATTGCCGTCGATCGAGTCCCGCTCGAATGCGCTCCAGAAGAAGGAGTATGTCTCGCCGAGCCCGTCGTAAGCCTCGTTGACGGTGACATCGGCGACAGGAGGCTGGCCCTCCACGCGCACCAGCCGGCCCGGCAGGTCTTCGCGGCCGACGGCATCCGAAACGCTGCGCCTCGGTGAACCGGGAGTCGCCGGCTCCCGCGCAGGATGCGGCTTCGTTGGCCGAGCAGACGGATGCGGCGACGGTTCAGGCGCGCGCACGTCGCGGATGGGCGCGTCGCGCAACAGCGAATGCCGGGCAGCGTCTGAAGCAGCCGCGAACCGCGGGTCGTCGAGCCGCGCCAGTCGCAGGAGGAGGTACGGCGGAACGATGCCGCAGCGCGCCGAGGAAAGGGAATCAGCGGAAGAGGCGCCGGGGGAGTGAACTGTGCCTGCCATGAACCGAGTCTTACACCCACGGGTGACATCGGGATGGATTGCCAGAATCCGGTCACCGACAAAGATCGGAACCGGTCCGTAGACTCGCATCATGCGCTTCGGAATCGTCATACTCCCGCAGGATCCGTGGGCCGAGGCCCGTCAGAAGTGGATGAGGGCAGAGGAGTTCGGCTTCGACCACGCCTGGACCTACGACCACCTGTCCTGGCGCACACTCGCCGACCAGCCGTGGCACGCCACCATACCGACGCTGACCGCTGCTGCCGCCCAGACCGAACGCATCCGTCTCGGCACGTTCGTCACCTCACCGAACTTTCGCCAGCCGGTGCCGTTTGCGAAGGACATCGCCACTCTCGACGACATCTCCGGTGGGCGTTTCCTTCTCGGTGTCGGTTCCGGCGGCACCGGCTTCGACGCCTTTGTGCTCGGTGGGCGTGAGCTGAGCCCTCGCGAGCGTCACGAACGCTTCGCCGAGTTCGTGACCGGTCTCGACACGCTGCTTCGCCACGAGGAGCCGGGAAGCGGGGGAATCAGCTTCGACGGCGACTGGTTCAGCGCGGTGAACGCCAGGATGGTCGGGCGGCCGGCGCAGCAGCCGCGCGTGCCCTTTGTGATTGCGGCGAACGGTCCGAAGGGCCTGCGGCTGGCCGTGACACACGGTGCGGGCTGGGTGACAACGGGAGCCGATGGGGTCGAAGGCGATGAATGGTGGCGTTCAGCGCGCGACCTCGTCAAACGCATGGAAGACGTGGCGGTTGCAGAGGGCCGTGACCCCGCGAGTGTTGACCGTTATCTGTCCCTTGACAGTGGCGGGCAATTCTCGCTGGAGAGTATCGACGCTTTCGAGGACTACGTCGGCCGGGCATCCGCGCTCGGCTTCACCGACGTGATCAGCCACTGGCCGCGAGCCGACGGCATCTACGCCGGCGACGAAGCCGTTCTGGAGCACGTTGCCGCCCGCCTGGACGGGCTTCGCTCATGACATCGCTCGCCGACGAGGTCGGCCCTGGACTGACCGGGCTTGAACAACTCAAGGCGTTGATCGAGTCGGGCCGTTCGCCTGGCATCGCCGAGTCGCTGAGATTCAGTCTGGTGGAAGTGGACGAGGGCCGCGCGGTTTTTGAGGGTGTCCCGGACAATCACGCATTCAACCCGATCGGCACGGTGCACGGAGGCTATGCTGCCACGCTGCTCGACAGCGCCTGTGGGTGCGCTGTGCACTCCAGGCTGAGTCCGACGCAGGCGTACACGACGCTCGAGCTCAAGGTCTCATACCACCGGCCGATGACAGCAGACACCGGGCTGGTGCGCGCGGAGTCGACGCTCATTTCCTTCGGCCGCCGGGCCGCGTTTGCACAGGCCACGCTGACGGATGCCGCTGGCCGGATTCTCGCGTCGGCCACGTCGACGCTGCTCGTCTTCGAGCGCTGAGGTCTGGCAATACCGTGCGCATTTCGCAGGGCGTCGAGGGGTAATTGGCCCCCGCGGGCTTGTTGCCCGCGGCACCGATTAGGCCTAGCATGACGATCGAAGATGCTTGGAGGCCACCCGTGGGTGTTTCAACACTGAAAGACATCGTCGACCGTGCATTTGCCGAGCGCTACGGTGTCCCTGCTATCAATATCGTCAATGACCTCACGATGGAGGCCGTTCTGGCGGGCGCTGTCGAAGCGCGGTCTCCTGTCATCGTGCAGACCTCGGTCAAGACTGTGAAGTCGATCGGCTCCAGTGTGTTGTTCGCGATGTGGGAATCGATGACTGCCGGGATCGAGGTGCCGGTTGCCCTGCACCTCGACCACTGCCCAGACCGCGACGTCATCACGGAGTGCCTCGAGCAGGGGTGGAACTCTGTACTCTTCGACGCATCCGTTCTCCCGGTGGAAGAGAACCAGCGCCAGACCATCGAGGTGGTGAAGCAGGCGAGGGAGTTCGGCGCTCACGTCGAGGGCGAGATCGAGGCCATCACCGGGGTGGAAGACGGAATCGGCTCGCACGAGGAAGCCGCCAGGCAGACGCTTGAGGTGTCGCTTCGGTTCATCGAGGCGACCGGAGTCGACGTCTTTGCGCCGGCGATCGGCAATGCGCACGGGGTGTACAAGCGGGAACCGGTCCTGGACTTCCAGCGCGTCACCGACATCATCGATGCGCATCCGATCCCGATCGCGCTGCATGGCGGCAGCGGTCTCACCGACGCGCAGTTCAGCGATCTGATCGCCCGTGGCTGTGCAAAGGTCAACATCTCGACGGCGCTGAAGATCACGTACATGAAGTCGAACCTCGACTACCTGAAAGACGCGGAGGCTCGTGATAAATGGGACCCTCCGGCGCTGTTCAGCCACGTGCGTGGTGACATCGTCGCGATGACCAGGAGTCTCGCCGAGCAATTCGGCAGCGCAGGCCGGGCATAGACCATGCCGGCGCTCATCTTCGATTGCGACGGGGTACTGGCCGATACCGAGCGAGACGGGCATCTCCCCGCCTTCAACCAGACGTTCTCGGAGTTCGCGGTTCCCGTGCACTGGAGCGACGCGGAGTACGCGGAGAAGGTGAAGATCGGCGGCGGCAAGGAACGCATGGCGAGCATTCTCACCGCAGAACTCGCCGCCGAGATCGGACTGAGCGACGACCCATCGGACTGGTCAGACACCATCGCGAGCTGGCACCGGCGCAAGACTGCCATCTACACCGAGCGCGTGGCAGACGGGGTCATGCCGGCCCGGCCCGGAATCCTTCGGATCACAACGGATGCCGCGGCAGCCGGCTGGACACTGGCCGTCGCGTCGACGTCGGCAGAGGCATCCGTTCGCGCCGTTCTGCAGCACGCGGTCGGTGACGAGTTGGCACACCGCTTCAGCGTGTTTGCCGGGGATATCGTCACGGCGAAGAAGCCGGCACCAGACATCTATCTGCACGCGTTGCGCGAACTCGACCTCGACGCATCCGACGCCGTTGTCATCGAAGACAGCGAGAACGGCCTGCGTGCGGCGCTCGCCGCCGGGCTGCGCACAGTCGTCACCGTCAGCAGTTACACGGCAGAGGAGGACTTCTCCGGCGCGTCGCTGGTGGTGTCGTCGCTGGGTGACCCCGATAGCCAGCCCATCACGATCCTGTCGAATCCGCTGGATCTGGCGACCGGGGCGTATGTCGGTTTGTCCGACATCGAAGCAATTCTGCGACACCAGAACCTCAAACAGCCGAATCCCACAGATTCGAACCAGGAGAACCGATGACCGAGTCGAGCCTCGCTGACACCGAATTTGTGGTGCACAGCATCGCGCAAACGGCCGTAGACAATGAGCGCGAGTTCGGTGACCTCGATTCCGTCGTCGGCGACGGCGACTTCGGCTACTCCCTCGCTCGCGGATTCGAGATTGTGCTGAGCGACTGGGACACCTTCGATCGCAGCGCACCCTCTGCGTTCCTGCAGAAGATCGCGATGGTCATCACCAGTCGCATCGGCGGCACGTCAGGACCCATCTGGGGCACCGCATTCCTGCGCGCCTCGACAGCGATCAAGGGCAAGGAAGAACTGAGCGGTGCGGATGTTGTCAGCATGCTCAGGGCGGCAGTCGACGGTATCAAGGCCAGGGGCAGTGCAGAGCTCGGTGACAAGACTCTCCTCGATGCCCTGGTGCCGGCGACCGATGCGCTGGAAGCCGAGATTGCGGCCGGCACGGATGCCGCGGGCGCACTGGCCAGGATGGCCGCAGTGGCGAGGGAGCAGGCAGACGCGACAACGAGCATGATCGCCAGACGTGGTCGGGCCAGTTATACGGGTGAGCGCAGCATCGGCTCTCCCGATCCTGGCGCGGTCGCAGTGGCCGTCATTCTCGAACGGTTGAGTGCCGAATTCTCGGCGCGCTGATGGAAAGCAATGGAGCTGGGAGAAATGAAAAAATTCGTCAATGATCCGAAGCAGTTTGTGCCGGAGATGCTCTCCGGCATCGCTCTGGCGAACCCCGACACGCTGAAATACGTTCCGGAGTACAACCTGATCATGCGTTCTGACGCACCGAACGCCAACAAGGTGTCGATCGTGCAGGGTTCTGGTTCCGGGCACGAGCCCGCCCACGTGATGGTGGTGGGGAAGGGCATGCTGGATGCCGCGTGCCCCGGTGATGTGTTCGCCGCGCCGCCGATGGACTACGTCTATGAGACGACAAAGCTCGTCGCTTCACCCAAGGGTGTGCTGCTGCTGGTGAACAACTACACCGGCGACAAGATGGCGTTCGAGATGGCACAGGAGATGAGCGAAGCCGACGGCGTCATCGTCAAGACGCTGTTCATCGATGACGATGTGTCGGTGCAGGATTCCACCTACACCGTCGGGCGCCGCGGGGTCGCGGGCAACTTCTTCGTGATGAAGGCCGTCGGGGCGGCAGCCGAAGCGGGCGCGGACCTCGACGAGTGCATCCGCATCGGCGAGAAGGTCAACAGCGTGACCCGCACCATGGGCATGGCGCTCACCTCGTGCACGCCGCCGGCGAAGGGGTCGCCGTTGTTCGAACTGGGCGACGACGAGATGGAGATGGGAGTCGGCATCCACGGCGAGCCCGGTCGTCGTCGGGCGAAGCTGGCCTCCGCGAATGAGATCGTCGATGAGTTGCTCGAGGCCGTGGTGAGCGATCTCCCGTACGCTTCGGGTGATCGAGTGGCGCTGATGATCAACGGGCTTGGCGGTACTCCGATCAGCGAGCTGTACATCCTCTATGGGCGCGCGCACCAGCAGCTCGCAGAGCGTGGCATCACCGTCGGCCGCAGCTACGTGGGCGAATACTGCACCTCTCTCGACATGGCAGGCGCCTCCGTCACGCTGGTGAAGCTCGATGAAGAGATTGAAGGGCTTCTGGAAGCACCGGCGGAGGTGGCCGTCAGGATCTTCTGACCGGGCTTTTCCGGTCAGGCATGGTCGGTACGAGCGGTAGGTTTTCTCTGGACGACGATTCGCTCAGAAAGAGGACCATGCTGAAGAACATCGACCCGTTGCTCAGCGGCGATCTGCTCAAGTTGCTGACCGAGATGGGCCACGGTGACATCGTGGCGCTCGTCGACCGCAACTTCCCTGCCTACCGCTACGGCAAAACCGTCATCCGCCTCGATGGCGTCGGCGTCGAGGCGGCGGCCCAGGCGATTCTGTCGGTGTTCCCGGTAGACGCGTTTGTCGAGTCGCCGATCGAGCGGATGCAAATCGACGATCAGCCAGACACGGTGACGGATGTCGCGGCCGCCGTCTCGCGCATCGCCACGGCTGCGGAGGGCAGGGAAATCGTTGCGCTCGGAGTCGAGCGTCAGGAGTTCTACGTGCGCGCGGCATCCGCCCAGTTCCTGGTGCAGACCGGTGAGACCGTTCCATACAGTTGCTTCCTCCTGCGCAAAGGCGTCGTCTGACAACCGTGTTACACGTAGTTCAATTGAGGTGAACAAGGAGGGCGCGATGGCATCTGTACGTCTTGATGCCCGGCAGGAGGCGGCGCTGGAGAAGCTCGCGGCTGAGACCGGTCGAACGAAAACCTACTACGTCAAGCAAGCGCTCGATCGCTACCTCGAAGATCGAGCAGCTCACGTACCTGCTTTTCATCAAGCGGCTCGATGAGTTGCACACCCTCGAAGAGAACAAGGCGAACCGGCTCGGTCGCCCGATCGAGAACCGCATCTTCCCAGAGGGCAACGACGTCACGGCACGCCAGCCGCGCCCGTACAACGACCTGCGCTGGTCGGTATTCACCAACCGTTCGCCGCAGGAGATGTACGAGATCCTCGACCAGCACGTCTTCCCGTTCCTGCGCCAGCTGGGCGCAGACGGCTCCAGTTATGCACGCAACATGAAAGACGCCCGCTTCACCATTCCTACCGCGGAACTCCTGGTCAAGGTTGTCGACCTGCTCAATGACATCCCGATGAAAGACCGCGACACCAAGGGCGACATCTACGAGTACATGCTCTCGAAGTTGGCCACCTCTGGCACCAATGGTCAGTTCCGCACCTCGCGCCACATCATCAAGCTGATGGTGGACATGACCGCGCCGACACCAGATGACACGATCATCGACCCGGCCGCAGGCACCGCCGGGTTCCTGGTGGCGGCGGGGGAGTACCTGCACGACCACCACGGCGAGATCTTCACGGATGCCGCGCTGCGCGAGCACTACAACCAGAAGGCGTTCACGGGGTATGACTCCGATGCGTCGATGGCTCGCATCGGAAGCATGAACCTGCTGCTGCACGGGGTCGAGAACCCCACGATGGAGCGCGCGGATTCACTCGCGGAAAGCCACCCGAGAACGGATGCTTACACTCTCGTTCTCGCGAATCCGCCGTTCGCGGGCAGCCTGGATTACGAGACGACCGCTAAGGATTTGCTGCAGGTCGTCAAGACGAAGAAGACGGAACTGTTGTTCCTCGCCCTGATGATTCGGGTGTTGAAGTATGGCGGGCGAGCTGCTGTTATCGTGCCGGACGGCGTGTTGTTTGGGTCGTCGAAGGCACACAAAGAGCTGAGACGGATGCTGGTGGAAGACCACAAGCTTGAGGCGGTCGTGAAGCTGCCGAGTGGCACGTTCAAGCCGTACACGGGGGTGTCGACGGCGATCCTCTTCTTCACGAAGACGAGTTCAGGTGGAACCGACAACGTCTGGTTTTATGACGTGCAGGCCGATGGTTTCTCGCTCGACGACAAGCGCACTCCGCTCGACCCCGCGATCCACGAGCAGAACAATCTCCCCGACGTACTCGCCCGGTGGCAAACCCTCCCAAGACCCGGTGCCACCCCGCTCGCGGCGAGCCCCGAAGCCGCCCGCCCTCGAACCGCCCAATCCTTCCTCGTCCCGAAGGCTGAGATCGCTGCCCAAGGCTACGACCTCTCTCTCAACCGCTACAAAGAGGTCGAGCACGAGCACGTCGAGCATCGTTCGCCCGCCGACATCCTCGACGACCTCGCCGCTCTCGATGCTGAGATTGCGGCCGGCCTCGCAGAGCTCCGTCGTTCATTGTCTCCATCCGCATGAGCTTCGAAACTGTCGTGCTTGGTTCTGTGCTGTCTGTCGACAGCCGATCCGTCATGCCTGAGGCAATCTCCGGCGGCACGACGTACGTCGGCCTCGAAAGCATCGGAAGGTCGGGAGCGCTCGACGAGTCGATTACTGTCCGTGGCGGAGAGCTAAGGAGCAACAAGTTTGCGTTCGACAGACGTCACGTGTTGTTCGGCAAGCTTCGTCCCAACCTCGGAAAGATAGCCCGTCCAAGCGGCTCGGGCGTCTGCAGTACCGACATCTATCCGCTTCTGCCGAGCGACAGACTCGACCGCGGGTATCTGGCCCACTTCCTTCTTCGACCAGAATCGATAGAAAAGGCGGCGTCTCGCACATCGGGGGTCAACCTACCGCGAATCAGCGCAGCGGTGTTGAATTCATTCGAGATCCCCCTCCCGCCCCTCCCCGAGCAGCGTCGAATCGCGGCCATCCTCGACCAGACCGACGAACTCCGCACCAAACGGCACCGCGCGCTCACCCTCCTCGACCAGCTCGCCGACTCCGTCTTCGAGGAGATGTTCGATTCCTCTCATGATTCCTCTCATGATTCGTCCACTACGTCGGCGCTGGCGAACCATTGCCTTCAAATCACCGATGGGGAACATCAGACTCCCAGGAGAACCATGAGCGGACACAAGCTCTTGTCGGCAAGGAACGTGCGAAACGGCTACCTCGACTTCACGTCCGTCGACTACGTAGGCGACGATGAATACGCGCGGATTGCGAAACGTTGTCGACCCGCTGCGGGAGATGTTCTCATTTCTTGTTCTGGTTCCGTTGGCAGAGTGGCGATGATTCGTTCGGACGAAGAGTTTGTGCTTGTAAGAAGTGTCGCCCTCGTCAGGCCCGACGCGTCGATCGATCCCGTGTACCTCGAGCAGTATCTGCAGACACCGCGGATGCAGGAAGAGATGAAGAAGAGGGTGAACCTTTCTGCGCAGGCCAATCTCTTCCAGGCGCAAATAAAGAGTCTCCCAATTTATGTGCCACCAATGAGTGAGCAGATTTCGTTTTCACGCAGGTTTGAGCTGATATCGACGGAGCGAGACAAGCAGCGTGAAGGAATTCGGTATTTCGACGAGCTCTTCGCTTCACTTCAACATCGAGCCTTCCGAGGAGAACTGTGAGCAAAATACCTGAGCCGCGTGAGGAAGCTACAGACGCTTCCTCGATTCCGGCATGGCAGTTTTTCATGAAGCCGATTCTTGAAGTTCTCTCCGATGGGCAGGTCTGGCAGAAGAAGGCGCTCGAAGAATCAGCGCTCGATCATGCAAACATCCCGCGCGAACAACGACTTGAACTACTTCCGTCCGGTCAATACCGAGCCCTGAATCGAATGGGCTGGGCGATGTCGTTCCTGACCCGTGCTCAGGCGATATCGAAGCCCGTGAGAGCTGTCTTCCAAATCACCGACACTGGCCGCAAATTGCTAGTGGAGAACCCTGAGGGAATTGCAGAGCAAGCCCTCAAAGCTATTCCTGCCTTTCAGGAGTACGTTCCTCAGCGCGGTCGACGGTCAACGAAAGCTTCAACGTTGAACAACGAAGAACCGAATCCTGAAGAAGATCCGATCGAACTCATCGAATCAGGAATCGCGACTTTCGAGTCTGAGGTGGCCGCAGACCTTTTCCGTCGTCTTCGTGAACAGCATCCAGACTTCTTCGAGCAAGCAGTCGTTGACCTTCTCATCGCAATGGGTTACGGGGGAGCGGAGCAGCGGGTTCGCCGGCTTGGCCGTACAGGTGATGGCGGCGTTGACGGCGTCATCGATCAGGACGCTCTCGGCTTGAATCGCGTTTACGTTCAAGCAAAGCGGTATGGTGCAGGCAACTCGGTGCAGCGGCCTGAGCTGTAAGGATTCGTCGGCGCACTTGCCGATAAGGGGGCAACGCAAGGAGTCTTCGTAACCACCAGTGCTTTTAGTAGCGGTGCTCGAGATTACGTCGACCGCATCCCGAGCCGAGTGGTTCTCATCGACGGCCAACGCCTTGCTGACCTCATGATTCGTTACCGCGTCGGTGTCCAGGTCAAACAGACTTACGACGTGGTTGAGGTCGACGAAGACTACTTCGAATAGACGATCGGCTCCGATTCGCTCCCACCGCGCGAATATTAGCGATTCGCGGCCGAACCGATCGCGCTCAGGATGAGCACCAACATGCCCAGTACGAGCGGGGTGAATCCGAGGCAGATTCCCCAGAGCGCCATGCCTCGACCCAGGCCGTTCACGCGCTTCGAGGTGTTGAGGCCGACGAAGCCGAAGATAATCGCCAGAATGGCCGGGATCGGCGACAGAAAGATCAGGATGATCGTGAGCGCCGGCAGCACTCCGAGAATTCCGCAGATCAGCGCCGCAACGGCCATGCCATTCGACGGGGGTCGTACAACCTGCTGATAGACAACTTGATACGCCGTGGGATACATCGGCTGTTGCTGGGGCTGGTGTGGATTGAGGTCACTCACGGTTCACATTCCTTCTACTTGATATTGATGGGGCGCGGGGACGCCGGCTTTCGGGTCGTCGGCGTCCCCGCCTACTGAACGGGCTGGCTAACCGACGGTGATCGACCAGGGGCCGTCGGCCTTGACCTCGATCAGCGACGGTCCTCCCGCCCACGGTTTGGTGCCGGAGTAGGCACCGATCTCGTTGACGACGAGGTCATTGCGATTGCCATAGGTCCAGACCACAAAGTTGCGCGAACCTCCGTGAGTGATGGTCGCGACTCCCGGGTCACCGCGGTAGATGACCACGAAGTCACCGGTTCCGGCCGCCGTTGCTCCAGCGAATTCAGGCACAGCACGCAGTGACTTGACCACCACAGACCAATCACCGTTTGCCGTGATCTCCAGCGTCGACGAGCCACCATCGGCTGCACTGAGCACGGATCCGGTGTACGCACCGATGGTGTTCACGAGGAGATCGGTCTGCGCCATGTTCGCGTCGAGCGACCACACGACGAAGTTGCGATCACCGACGTAGTTGACGTCCGCGACCCACGGCTCGCCGACACCGTCGGGCGGTGCGATCTGCAGAACCGTGTCACCGGTGCCGCTGTAGACGGCATCCGCGGGCACCGGGATCACGACCGGGGTTGGTGTTGGCGTCGGCTTGGGCGTTGCCTTGGTCGCCGGCGCCTTCGCCGCGGGGGCTGCAGGCTCGGCCTTCGCCGGGGCATCCGTCGCCGCAGCAACGAGGCTCTTGCTGGGCGAGCCCAGAGAAGCGAGAAAGCTCACGCTGGCGACGATCGCGACGATGAACCCGAGGCCGCCGAGCACGACGCCCGAGATCCCCTTGCCCTTCCGTGCAATCGACTTCGACGCGATCGTCGCGATGCCGAGGCCGATTGCAGCAAGAGCCGGCAGCCAAGCCAGGAAGGAGAGCCCGGGAATCACCGCGAACACCACGGCGACGATACCCAACACCAGCGCCGTGGTGCCGAGCTTCGACTTTTTCGGAGCCGGGGCGAGCGGGGCGGGGTGCAGCCGGACTGGAGCCGACGGTTGCGCCGGCAGCGACGGGAGGCGGAGTGCTCGCACCGAACACCGGTGGCAGGTGCTGTTCCGGCAGCCCGTCGGGGAGCGGCGGATGGCTGCCTGGTTCGGCTCCGACGTCCCGGCCGTTGTCGTTGGACATGATCACTCTTCTCTGGGCCGATCGGCCCGTCGGGAACGCCCGGACAGAGAGTCCGAACGACCGCCGGGTGTGACCGGGCAGTAGAGCAGTTCATCGGCGACCACCGACACTGCGGCCTCGAAGATGTCCGAATCCGAGCGGTTTCGAGCAAATCACCCCGCAACTGGGGTCAGCAGCAAGCCGCGACCGTGACCGAGTACTTCGCTGTGCTGAACAGAATGGAAGCGCTGCAGGAGAATGCAGAGTTGATTGTTCACATTTTTCATCGCACGCTGCGACAAACTCCGATAGTTTGATTTGTACAAATGTTGAAGGGCCACTGTGACAAATTCGCCGTCCAGCGATCGGGACCCGCGTGGGCGACTGTCACGCGTTGCCATCTTTCAACGACTCGACGCCGCCATCGAGGAACTCGGAAACTTCGGGGGGATGCCGACGCCAGCCGAAGCGGCATCCATCTGGGACGATATCTGGCATCTTGAGGCGCACAACTCAACCGCGCTCGAAGGCAACACACTGGTCTTGCGGGAAGTTAAGAACTTGCTCGATCAGGGGCGGGCTGTGGGTGGAAAAGAGCTCAAGGACTATCTCGAAGTCCGTGGATACGGCGACGCGGCGACCTGGGTGTACTCCCAAGCGCGCTCCGCTGGCGATTGGGCTGGGGATGACCTCATCACTCTGACCGAGGTCAGGCACGTCCATCAATTGGTGATGGAAAAAGTCTGGCAGGAGGCTCCACACGAACAGGCCACCACCGAAGAGTCGCCTGGAGGATTTCGGCGGCACGACATTCATCCGTTCTCCGGCGGGATGACCCCACCTTCGTGGGTAGATGTTCCTCCTCAGCTGTCAAGTTGGATACAGGACGCAAACGCGTTGGGTCGGGAGATCAACGGTGGGCTCCTCGTCGCCGAGCGAGTACTGCGTCTTGCAGACTTGCACGCCAGGTTCGAAAGAATCCATCCATTCCTCGATGGCAACGGACGAACTGGTCGACTCGTGATGAACCTGATTCTCGTCAAGCTCGGATGGCCACCGGTCATCATTTTCAAACAGGATCGTACAAAGTATCTCCGTTCGCTCGACAAGGCCGACAAGGGGGATCCAGGACCTCTCGCTGAAGTCCTCAGCCGCTCCATCGTCGACAATCTCCACCGCCTCATCGTTCCGAATGTTGCTGGACCGGCGAGGCTTGTGCCGCTGGAGTCATTGGCGTCCGAAGACTTCAGTTACACAGCGCTTCGTCAGGCCGCCAACCGTGGACGTTTGGACGCCAGTCGTGCGAGTGACGGCTCCTGGCGGTCATCGCGCCACGCAGTGGCACGCTACATCGCGTCGAAGTACAAGCGGGAGAGCTGAGTACATGAGCAACTTCGACTTCGTGCGCTCCGCCTGGCCCGAGATCGCTGAGGAGGCGCGTCGCGCCGAGCATTACACCTTCGGCGACCCGCGCTCCTCGGTGTTCTACGCGAGACGCACCCTCGAGCTTGCCGTGCACTGGCTGTACCGAACGGATGCCTCGCTCAGGCGCCCTTACAAAGACGACCTGTCGAGCCTGCTGTTCGAGCCCACCTTCAAGCAACTCGTCGGCCCAGGCCTCCACACCAAGATGGACCTGATCCGCAAACAGGGCAACTTCGCCGTGCACCGCACCACACCGGTGCGGCACGCCGACAGCCTGCCGATCGTGCGGGAACTCTTCCACGTGCTCATCTGGCTCGCCACCCACTACGCACTCATCGCCGACCTGCGACCCGATGCCGGAAAGCCCTTCGACGCGGCATCCATCCCGAAGCCCCAGCCGGGAGCCGCAGCCCGCACTCAGGCGCAGATCCAGCAACTCGCGGCCGACAACGAGGCGAAGGATGCCGCGCTCGCGAAAGCACTGGAACAGAGCGAATCACTGCAGGCAGAGCTCGACGCGCTGCGCGCCGAGTTTGCCGCGGCCAAAGCGGCCAACGCCGTCATCCCCGACACCCACGACTACCGCGAAGATGAAACCCGCGACCGGTACATCGACGTGCTGCTGCGCGAGGCAGGTTGGAGCCTGAGCGACGAACGCGACGTCGAGTTCCCGGTCACCGGTATGCCGAACGCCTCCGGTGTCGGTGCCGTCGACTACGTGCTCTGGGGCGCAGACGGCCTCCCGCTCGGACTGATCGAGGCGAAACGCACTAAGCGAGATGCCCGCGCCGGCCAGGAGCAGGCGAGGCTTTACGCCGACGCACTCGAACGCCAATTCGGCCAGCGACCGGTCATCTTCTATACCAACGGCTACGACCACTGGATCTGGGACGACACCCATTACCCGCCCAGGCAAGTGCAGGGCTTCTACACGCAAGACCAACTCGCGCTCCTCGTGCAGCGACGGGGCTCCCGGCATCCGCTCGCCGAACTCGCCGTCGACGAACGCATCGTCGGCAGGCATTATCAGGTGCGTGCGGTGCGCAAGGTCGCCGAGGCATTCGATGCCAGGAACGAACGCAAAGCACTGCTCGTGATGGCGACCGGCAGCGGCAAGACGCGCACCGTCATCGCGCTCGTCGACCTTCTGATGCGCGCCAACCTGGTCAAACGCGTGCTATTCCTCGCCGACCGGGTCGCACTGGTCAACCAGGCGGTGAACGCGTTCAAGGAACACCTTCCGGATGCCGCGCCGGTCAACCTGGTGACAGAGAAGGATGCCGATGGCCGGGTCTTCGTCTCGACCTACCCGACGATGATGGGACTCATCGACCAGGGCGGCGCATTCAATGGTGCCAGCGATCTTCGCCGGTTCGGCCCAGGCTACTTCGACCTCATTATCGTCGATGAGGCACATCGCTCGGTGTACCAGAAGTACGGCGAGATCTTCAGCTATTTCGATTCGTTGCTGGTCGGCCTGACGGCGACGCCGAAGAACGAGATCGATCACAACACCTACGGCCTATTCAACCTGGAAGACGGCGTTCCCACCGACTCCTATGAGCTGGGCGAGGCGATCAGCGACGGATACCTCGTGCCGCCGGTCGGCCGGCCGATCTCCCTCGGATTCATGACCCGCGGCATCCGTTACGACGACCTGAGCGCAGATGAGCAAGACCAGTGGGATCTCATTGAATGGGAAGACGGCCTGGTGCCTGCCGAAGTCGATGCTGCAGCCGTCAACAAATGGCTCTTCAACACCGACACCGTCGACAAGGTGCTCGAAGTGCTGATGACGGAGGGCCGCACGGTTGCGGCTGGTGACCGCTTGGGCAAGACGATCATCTTCGCGAAGAACAACGCTCACGCCGAGTTCATTGTTGAGCGCTTCGACGCGAACTATCCAGAGCATGCAGGGCATTTCGCCCGCGTGATCACGCACAAGGTCGAGTATCGGCAGAGTCTCATCGACGACTTCGGCCAGACAGAGAAGTCGCCACAGATCGCGATCTCGGTCGACATGCTCGATACCGGCATCGACGTTCCCGACGTGGTCAACCTGGTCTTCTTCAAGCCGGTGCACTCGAAGACTAAGTACTGGCAGATGGTGGGCCGCGGCACCCGTCTGCAACCTGACCTCTACGGGCCGGGCAATCCGAAACAAGACTTCGTCATCTTCGACGTGTGCGGCAACATCGAGTACTTCAACCAGGACGTGCCGAGCGCGGAGAGCTCGAACTCGCCGTCGTTGACGCAACGTCTGTTTGAAATGCGTCTCAGGATGGTGGAAGCGCTCGACCAGGTCATCTCCCCGAGTGATTCCGAGGTCAGCGTTCGGCGGGATCTCGTCGCCGGCCTGCACACCATCGTGACGGGAATGAGCCTGGGCAACTTCCTGGTGCGCAAGCATCGCCGCACGGTCGAACGATTCTCAGAAGCGGAGAGCTGGGGGCGACTCGATGCCGACGCCCTGGCAGAGGCCGCTGCGCTCTCTGGCCTGCCATCCTCAGCACTGGCCGCGGACACCGACGAGGAAGCGAAACGGTTCGACCTGCTTGCGCTCCATGCGCAGCTGGGCGTGGTGGCAGGCGATCTCGGATTTGCCGCTGCCAAACAAAGGATTCAGGCCATCGCCGATGCGCTCGGCGACCAGAGGAGCATCCCCGTCGTCGCGCAGAACCTCGAACTGATTGCCGCGGTGGCGACGGATGACTGGTGGGACGGCGTCACCCTCCAGATGCTGGAAGTGATGAGGCTGCGCCTGCGCGGGCTCGTGCGGCTCATCGACAGGACCCGCCAGGCGATCGTTTACACAGACTTCGAAGACACACTTGGTGGCATCGGCACCACTGATCTCGTGATCAGTGCACCGGGGGTGGATCGTGAACGGTTCCGGGCGAAGCTCTACCACTTCCTGCGTGAGCACGAGGATCAGGTGGTGCTGCACAAGGTGCGCACCGGCAAGCAACTGACCGCCGTCGATCTGGACGAACTCGAGCGAATCCTCACGCTCAGCGGCGAATTCACGGCAGAGGAGATCGCCGCCGGAGCCGCTGAAGCGAACGGACTGGGCCTGCTGATTCGGTCGGTCGCCGGGATGGACCGGATCGCGGCATCCGAAGCCATGAGCGGGTTTGTGGGTGACTCCACCCTGAACGGCAACCAGTTGGCATTCGTCAACCTGATCATCGAGCACCTCACCCGGCGCGGTTCCGTCGACCCGGCGCTACTGTATGAGGCTCCTTTCACGGGTTACGCTCCCACCGGCCCAGACGGGCTGTTCACGGATGCGCAGGTGACAACACTCGTCGACACGCTGCGCCGGGTGGACGCGACGGCATCAGCTGAGGCCTCCTGACCCACCGGGCTTGCGAAACCTACGGTCGTTCGACTGGGTCGAGCGGTGGATCGGCCGAGATTTCAGGGACAGGGACAGGCTTGGGCGCGAGCACAGCCGGCAGGAATGCGAGGATGATCGCGCCGCCAACCAGCACACCCCATGACAGCATGGCTGGTGCCTGGTTCGCGCCGAGGTTTGCGCTGATCGTCCAGGTGATCAGGCAGAGGCTTCCGACAAGCCCCGTCACGAGCAGCGTGCGTCGCGACTCGAAATTCTCCACCGGGGTGAGACTGGAGACGAACCCGAAGATTGCCGAGACGAAGGCGGTCACACCGGTGAGTGCGACGAACACCCAGGTGGGCTGCGTGGAGACCACTGAATCACCGGACCACTGGGTCGGAAGAGTCTCCGGCAGACCGTCGCGCCACAGGAACCAGGTGACCACGATTGCCGCAGCGGGAACCAGCGTGAGAACGCCCGCTGCGACGAGCCGAATACGTCGTGCCCCGCGCTCCGTCCCACCCATGGCTTGATCCTCCCACGACTCCAGTGCGCCGTCGGCAGCGGATGGCCGAACACAGCCCATGTGACAAGGGAACGGAGGTGGGCTTCCGGTAGCATGCACGAGAGCAAGACGTGCTCGCATGCTTCGTGCGGATACCACCGGGGAGTCGACGTGAAGCACGATGCTCGGCGCTCTGGCGGCTCTGGCGGCTCGGCCGTGCGCGGCCTGCACCGCTCCTGGCTGCTCGGGATGACAGCCGGTCGCTGGCGAGCGGAATGGCGCCAGGTCGTGGCCGTGGCCGCGGTCGCAACCCTCGCCTGCACCCTCGTCACCTCACTCGGCCTGCTCGTGACCGCTACCGAGCAGGGCGGCGTTCGTGGCGCCCTCACCGCCCTCCCGACCGATCAGACCACGCTCGACGTGCGCGTCCTGAACCCCACCGCCTCCATCGAACGAAGCCGCGATGCGCTTGCGGGTTCGGTCTCCTCGGTACTGGGCGACTCTGCTACCTTCACGTCGACCGGCATGGTCCTCACGCAGCTGGGCGACGTCTCCGGGCTCGGCACCGAGCCGGCACTCACCTACTTCGGTGAGCTCGACGACATCTCCGACCACGCCTCCATCGTCGAGGGAGCCTGGGCAGACGCCGTTGCTGTTCAAACGGATGCCGCGCAATCGGATGCCGCGACAACCGATGCCGCGACAACCGATGCCGCGACAACGGATGCCGCGGTGCCCGTTGCGCTGCCCGAGTCGGCCGCACGCGCCGTCGGCCTCACCGTCGGCAGCACGCTCGACGTCGCCTTCGGCACCGGCACGACCACCGCCCAGGTGGTCGGGCTCTACCGCGCAGACGACCCGACGGACGACTTCTGGACCAACGACGTGTTGCACGGCGAGGGCAACGACCCACAGTTTCCGCGGCCAGGCGTGCGTTTCTACGATCCGATGGAGGCATTCGGGCCACTCATCGCCTCGCCGGGAGCAATCGATGCGGCCGATGTCCCGGTGTCGTTCATCGACATCGCCTATGCTCCTGAGTTCGCCGACACCACCGTCGACCAGCTGGCGCCGTTGATCGATCGGCTGCGAACCGCCGGTATCGACATCCCGAGCCAGGCCGGAAGGCTCGGCGAGAGCATCTTCGTCTCCTCTCCGACCGCTGATGCGGTTACTGCCGTCGTGTCTGGTCTCGTGGTCACCCGCTCCACGGTGGTGGTCATCAGCCTGCTCCTCGTCGTACTCGCGCTGGCGGCCATGACCCAGACCGCCCGGGTATTCACCGATGCCCGCGACACTGAACAGCAACTCATGCGGTCGCGCGGGGCGTCTGCCGCCCATGTGCTCGCGCTCGGAGCCGTGGAGGCCTGCGCGATCGGCGCTGTCGCAGTGCTGGCGAGCCCTCCGCTGGCACTACTGGTCTACCGGCTGCTGGCGATACAGCCCCCGATGGTCGCTGCGGGCATGCCGACGGACGTCGCGATCTCGCCGATCACCTGGCTGACGGCATCCGTCATGGCCGTTCTCGTCGTCGTGGTGCTGGTTGCCCCGGTCGCCCCGCTGCCGTGGCGACGCGAACGCACCATCGTCGACGGGGCGCAATCGAAGACCCGCCAGCGCCGGCTCTCCGGCTTCATGAGATCAGGACTCGACCTGGGGCTCATCTTCCTCGCAGCCATCGCCTACTGGCAGCTGTGGTTGTACCGCACCACGATTGGCGGCGGGGCGTCGCTCGCCGTCGATCCGGTGCTCGCTGCGGGGCCGGCGCTGGTGCTCCTGGCCGGCGCACTGCTCTGTGCGCGACTGATCCCGGTGGCTGCACGCCTCATCGAGCGGGCAGGATCCGGTGCGCGCGGGATGGTGCTGCCGCTGGCGTCGTGGGAGATCGGCAGGAGAACGCAGCGGGCGACGGCAGCGGTGCTGCTGCTGAGCCTTGCCCTGGCGGTTGGCACGTTCAGCCTGTCGTTCCTGACGACGTGGCAGAACTCACAGCGCGATCAGGCAGCTCTCGCGGTCGGCGCCCCGGTTCGCGCACTGGCCGATCCGGCCACAGCGAGCGAGCAGGCCGTCGATCTCGCGGCCGGTGCGCAGGGTGAGGCGCAACCGGCGATCCACCGTTCCGCGCGCGTTGCCGGCCCGGACGCAGCGAGCGGCGTGGGCGAGCCCGCCGCTGGTGTTCCGGCGCAGGTGCTGGCCCTCTCCTCTGCCGCCAGGAACATGATCGCCGACGGCCGGGTGGGCGACGAGGGTGGCAGGAAGCTGGCTGAGTCGCTGGCCGGGGATGCGGCGGTGTCCGGCGGTGTTCAATTGCCGGGAGATGTAGACAGGCTCTCTGCAACCGTTCAGATCGGCGACACGGCAACCGCGCTGCCGGGCGTCAATGCCGAAGTGCGGGCGATCCTTGAAGGCGCGAGCGGGCTGCTCACCACGGTGAGCTTCGGCGAGGTCGAAGCCGACGGCGAAGTCCACGCGGTTGAAGCTCTGGTGGGCGTGGGGGCAGAAGACACGGGGGAAGAGAACACGGGGGATGAGACGCCGGATGCGGCTGGATCGACTCGTGCGGAGCAGCTGCGCTTTGTCGGGCTCCAGACCGTCTTCACCGGAACCGACCCAGGGGACGCCGTGCCCGACGAGGCGGAACTGACCGTGCTCTTCGGAGACCTCGGGGTCACGCAGCGGGGATCGATGTCCGTCCAACCGGTGCCGTTCGATGCCGATGCGGCGTCCGATGCCTACCCAGCATGGTTCGGCACCAGCGGAGACGCGGCCGACCGGCCGCCCGTGCCGGGGCAGGCCGGTAGACAGCTGTCGCTCGAAGTGCTGATCCCTTCCACCGTCGATTCGCGACCTGCGTCGTTCGCCATGGTGGGCTGGAAGCCTGTCACCGAGTTGGCCGCCGTTGTGCCAACGGCTTTCGCTTCCACCTTCAACGTCGACACCGGTTCCCAGCTCACGTTGCGGGTGCAGGGCCAGCTGGTGCCGATCCGGCTTGCGGGCACGGTGCCGCTCGTTCCCGGTGCCGCCACGGTCACCGAGCTGGCGACGGCGGGAGCAAACATCCCGGCGGCCGACAGCCGTGACGCAACCGTGGTCGTCGACGAATCCGCCCTGTCGAGGGCGCTTGCCCAGGCTGGGCTCTCCGGGCCGTTCGTCGACGAATGGTGGATCGACGTCGCTGCCGGGCAGGGGCAGGCGTACACGGATGCCTATACGGATGCGCGCAGTGAAGCGCGCCCGGCCGATTCCGCGGCCGGCACGCAGACGACCAACCTGGCGGCGGCATCCGTCGTCAGTCGTGACGGGCTCGCGCGGCAGTTGCAGGAGTCGCCGCTCAGGGTGGCGACCCAGGCGGCGCTCTGGCTCGGAGTGATTGCCGGCGCGCTCCTCGCGGCCGTCGGCTTCATCGTCAATATCATCGCCGCATTGCGCGCTCGTCGCCTCGAACTCGCGCACCTCCAGGCGATCGGTACCTCGCGTGGGGCCCTGTCTGCACTCCTGGCTCTCGAATCGCTTCTGCTGTGCGCACTCGGCACGGTCTTCGGGATCGCCATCGGGCTGCTACTGGTGTGGCTGGTCGGCCCTCTCGTTGCACTCTCACCGGACGGCACGACTCCGGTGCCGGCCGTGGTGATCGACATCCCGTGGGCGCAGCTCGCGCTTCTCGCCCTCGAAGTGGGCGCGGTGCTCGCTGTCGTCGTGGCACTCACCGCCATCGTGCAACGATCCACCCGCCCCGCCGAACTGCTGCGCGAGGGAGGCGAGTCATGAGGCAGGCTGTGACCCTGAGTGCCCGTCGCGCTCGCCGCGATCTGGGACTGGTCGTGGTGTCTGTGCTCCTCATCGGCTTCCTGACTCTTCTCGCGGCAGCACTGCCCCACCTTCTTCAGGACACCCTTGATGACGGTGCGCGGGAAGCCGTGGCGGCCGCGGGCCCGCAGGCGGACATCGTCGTCACCACAACAGTAGGCACGCCGAACGCATCGACACCGGTAGCGACGCCTGAGCAGGTCATTCAGCTGGCGGGCGAGCTGAAGGGCCGGATGCCGCAAGGGCCAGACGGCACAGGTGGGTTGGCGGAAGCTCTCGGCGACCCGACCGTGACGATCCTCAGCCAGGAGACGCAGGCGACAACGCCCGGTGCCGATCCCGCGCTGGCAGGCACGCGACTGTCCATCCAGGTCGGAATGCTGACATCGGCCCAATTGCACGGACTCACCCTCGTGGATGGGGCACTGCCGGCCGATGCTGCAGGCGAACGGGAAGTGGTGCTTTCCTCTGCGGCTGCGGAAGCGGCATCCGTCGGTGTTGGCAGTGTCCTCAGCGTTCCGCAGGCCGTGGAGCCAGGAACTTCCACGCCGAAGACGACCGACCTGACCGTCGTTGGCATCGTTCAGCCGGCGGCCGATGCGCTCGCCGCCGGTGTCGTTGTGGAAGATGCCAGAGAATGGCTGGATATGCCGCGAATGTGGGCGCCCTCCGACCATTCAACATCCGTTGCCGGAACGTCGGCGGGCATCGTGGTGCTGACCTCACCGCTGGGAATGGAGCTGCTCGGCGCCGTGACCACCGATCCGTCGGACGCCACCATCCGCTTGCCGTTCGTGCCCGACGTGTTCACCGCGGCGCTCGAGGCACGGGTGGCTGACGACGTGCGCGCACTCGACCTGGGAAGTGACGAACTGGCCGGTGATTTCACCGCGCCTCTGGGCGTGCGAAGCGGGTTTGCGGATGCGCTCGCCGATTTCCCCGGGCAGGCAAAGGCGGCCATCGCCCAAATGTCGCTGATGATCGCCGGCGTGCTCGGAGTGGCTGTGACGGTCATCGTGCTTCTTTCGCGGCTCCTCGTGCTGCGGCGCACAGGGGATGTCTCGCTGGAACGCGCACGGGGCGCATCCCTGGTGTCTATCGGAATGCGAACGCTTGTTGAATCGATCCTGGTGAGCCTGGTCGGCGGCGGGATCGGCGTTACCGCTGCCGCCGTGTTCATCCCGGGAATGGAATACGACCTTCTGTCGATTGCGGCTGTGCTTCTTGTTGCCGCGCTGACACCCGTTCTGCAGACGCTCGTGGTGGCGCGCGGCAGCTGGAGTGCCAGCCGAAGCCCGGCGAACGCGTCGGCGCGATCCGGCATCGCGCGGGTCGCGCTGGCACGGCGGCTCGCCGGAGAGGTCACCATGCTGGTGCTAGCCGCTGGGGCGCTGTTCGCGGTGCGAAGCCGCGGACTCCTCGGGACTCGAACGGATGGCGTCGACCCACTCCTGGCCGCGGCACCACTGCTGCTCGCACTCGCTGTCGCGCTCATCCTGGTGCGCGTCTATCCGCTGGTTGTGCGCCTTGTCACGCCGTTCGCTCGGCGCACCAGAGGCGCGCTCGGACTTCTGGGGGCGGTGCAGGCCGAGCGCGGTCTCGCGGTGCTCCCGCTCCTCGCACTCACCCTTGCTGTTGCCCTCGCGGTCGGCGGTGGACTGCTGGTCGACACCGTGCGCTCCGGCCAGGTCGACGCCTCCTGGCAGAGCGTCGGCGCAGATGCGCGCGTCACGGCATCCGCCACAGCACCCCTCACAGAAACGGATGTCGCCGCTGTCGCCGCCGAACCCGGCGTCACGGCCGCGGGGTCGATGCAGGCCAGGGGTGCGTTCAACTCAGCAGCGTCCATCTCGCCTGCGTCGTCAGCCGGGTCGTCACCGGTCTTCGTGACCGTGCTCGCCGTCGACCGAAACTACGCCGACGTCGTTGACGAACTCCGCGACGAACCCGGAGGGGGGCCCGGCTCCGATGTGACCGATCTGCGGGAGCTGGCCGCGGCGTCCGTTCCGGAGCCATCGGGGGAAGAAGATTCGCTGCCGGTTCTCGTGGACGAGCGGCTGACGGAGCGACTGGATAGCTCCGAGCTGGTCATGAGCTACGGCGGGCACAACCTGAAGCTGCGCGTGACAGGCACGGTCGACGCCGTTCCGGGTTACCTCGACGGGCCATTCGTATACGCCGATCTCGATTCGCTGTCTGCCGTCAGCACGGTGCCGCTTGTGCCTGACACGCTGCTGGTCATGGGACCGGGAGCCGCGGCCGCTGTGGAGAGTCTCGGTGTTACGGAGGATGATGTCATCCTGCGCACCGCCTGGGTGGACGACCAGCAGGGTGACGCATTGGTCGCCGGAGTGCACAGGATGATGGTGCTGTCTGTCGGGGCCGTATCCCTGCTCGCGATCATTGCGCTCATCGCCAGTGTGCTGGCGAGCGCAGGCGCGCGCGCACGGTCACTGTCGCTGCTGCGCACCCTCGGTCTCCGGGTGCGGCTGGGGTGGTGGCTTGCATTCGCGGAGACAGCGCCGATGGTTCTCGCGGCACTGTTAGGCGGCATCCTGGCCGGGGTGGGGATGGTGGTGATCCTGGGGCCGTCGCTGGGCCTTGGAACACTCGCGGGCGGCCGGGCGCCAGACCCGGTCGTGTCGCCGGTTGTGATCCTCAGCGTGATCGCCGGCGCTGTGCTTGTGCTTCTCATCACGATGGTCGTCGAGGTTGCCGGTCATCGCCGGGATCGATTGAGTGAGGTTCTTCGAGTGGGAGAGACGATATGACGATTGCGAACACGGGTATCGATCCGAGCTACGGTGAGGGTGCCCTGATCGTGTGCGACAACGTCGTGCGCACCTACCAGTCGGAGCAGATCGAGGTGCAGGCGCTGCAGGGCCTCGACCTGCTGGTCTATCCGGGCGAGACGATCGCGATCGTCGGTGCCTCCGGCTCCGGCAAGTCGACGCTCCTGAACATTCTCTCGGGTCTCGATGTGCCGACGGCGGGCCAGGCGAGGGTGGGTGAATGGGACCTGCTGAGGATGTCTGCCGCGGATCGCCTGGTCTACCGGCGCGACGTTGTCGGATTCATCTGGCAGCAGACGGCACGCAATCTGTTCCCGTACCTGAGCGCGGCCGAGAACGTGGCGCTGCCGATGTCGTTCGCTGGCGTGGCGGCCGGTGAACGCCAGCGACGCACCGCCGAACTGCTCGACGTGCTGGGAATGGGGGAGAAGGCCAATCGTCGACCAGGGCAACTCTCCGGCGGCGAGCAGCAGCGGGTGGCGATCGCCGTGGCGCTGGCCAACCATCCGCAGGTCTTGTTCGCCGACGAACCGACCGGCGAACTCGACGTCGCGACCGGGGAGGAGGTGCTGGCCGCATTGCGTTCGGCCAACACCCACCTCGAAACGGCGGTGGTGATCGTGACCCACGACAGGGCGGTGTCAGACCAGGTGCAGCGCACCGTTGCCATTCGTGACGGGCGCACCGCATCCGAAGTCGTGCGGCACACGCACGTTGACGAACAGGGCGTCTCAGCGGTGATCGCGAGGGAGTACGCCGTGCTCGACCGAGCCGGACGCCTGCAGCTGCCCGCAGGCTACCGCCAGTCGCTCGGGCTTCGCGGCCGGGTGCGTCTTGAGCTCGAGGAAGACCATGTGGGCGTCTGGCCGACTGAACGAAAGGAGGGCGGCGCATGAGCGAGATAGCTGAGGATGCTGTGGCCGGCGACGCGCCGACGAGCAGGATGGCACGGCACAGCGCACCGATGGTCGTTGTCGAGCATCTGAGCCGCACCTATGACTCCGGAGCGGATGCCGTCCACGCGTTGCGAGACGTCTCGTTCGAGATTCCGCGCGGGAAGCTGGTGGCGCTGGTCGGCAGGTCAGGGTCTGGCAAGACCACACTGCTCAATTGCATCGGTGGTCTCGACCAACCGACATCCGGCCGCGTGATCGTCAACGGCACCGACGTGACCTCCCTCGATGAAGGTGGGCGCACCCGGCTGCGGCGCGACGATCTGGCGTTCGTGTTCCAGACCTTCGGACTGCTGCCGATGCTGTCGGCGGCAGAGAACGTGGGGCTCCCACTGCGACTGCAGAAGCTCGACAACGCCACACGCGCCGACCGCGTCGCACACCTGCTTGATCTCGTCGGCCTCTCTGGTCAATCGATGCAGCGTCCAGGTGAACTGTCGGGTGGACAGCAGCAGCGAGTGGCAATCGCGCGAGCGCTGGCCAACTCGCCGCGTCTGCTGATCGCCGATGAACCGACGGGGCAACTCGACTCCGACACTGGCGCGGCGATCATGGCGCTGCTGCAGTCGGTGGTGGCGTCAGAGCACACCACAGCCATCATCTCCACGCACGACGAGACACTGCAGGCGATGGCTGGGGCGAGCCTCCACCTCGCGGACGGCGTCTTGATCTGAACTGCTCGTCTGAATTCCGCCAGCACTGAGCGTCGCCAGCACTGGGGCTCGCCGTCACCGGCCCGATAAGCTTGACGGTGGTCGCTGCAGACCCAGCTTGGGGATGCCGACAGCGAGAGTGAGCGGTCGATGAGGTTTCGGTGGAGGCGGCGAAAGCCCGTGCCGATGAAGCTCTTCGATTACTCGACCCTTCCAGACGCGGAACCGGCCGCACTTGAGGAACTCGTCGATGAGGGCATGATGCTCGCCGAGTTCGCGGCGCGTCTTGCGCTGAAGAACCAGATCGTCATTCGCGCGCTCACCGACCCAGAACCGTACGACCCTGAGCACTATGCCGACCTGGCGCGAAGCGTGCTGTCCGAGCGGGCGAGGGAGTCGGAGGGATCTGCGGCGCTCGCCGGTGCGGCCCGCAAGGCGGCCGCAGGCAGGGAGGGCCTCGGCGACCACCACCATGACTACCGGGACGGCGACTACGCGAACCTGCGCAGGAGGGAGAACACCCATGCTGCTGTCGCCGATCGCCTGTCAAGCCGAATGAACGACGCCGACTACCTGGCCGCCTTCGTCGAGCGGGCGCGCGACGATGCCTGGGCCGACGTCAGCGGTGCCATCACCGCGAGGCTCGACCGCGAATGGGTCGCGCCGGTGCTCGATGCGGCCGGAAGGCGAGAACGCGACAGGCGAATGCACCAGCTGCGACGTGAAGTCTCACAACTGGTGCGGGAGCACCACCGCGCGGGGTGACAGGGGCAGCGCGGGATGGCCAGCAAGTGGGTAGCGCCATACTCTGCTAAACTCGTGAGGTTGCCGTCTAACGGCCGCGGATTAAGAGAGCTCAGGCATCCTGCCCCGGGCACCGCGCAATGAGAGATAAGGGGATTCCATCTATGGCACTCGAAGCAAATGTCAAGAAGGCGATCATCGAAGAATACGCTACCCACCCAGGTGACACCGGATCTCCTGAGGTCCAGATCGCGATGATGACTCAGCGCATCAAAGACCTCACCGAGCACCTGAAAGTGCACAAGCACGACCACCACTCACGTCGTGGCCTGCTTCTGCTGGTTGGCCAGCGTCGCCGTCTGCTCGGCTACCTGACTGACGTGGACATCAACCGTTACCGCTCGTTGATCGAGCGCCTCGGACTGCGCCGCTAAGAAAGCGCGCCGCTAAGAATGCGCGCCGCTAAGTCAGCTCGCCGTCAGCGCAGTCTTCGCTGACACCGCGAACTTCTTACAAACGGGTCGTCACCTTTTCGGTGGCGGCCCGTTCTGTGTGTCCCGCCGGAATAAGCCGGGCGAAGCGCGGGTTCGCACAGGGGATGACAACTTCACTCAGCCTCTCGGTGCTCGACCTTATTCCCGTGCGCAGCACTCAGAGTTCGGCGGACGCGCTCGCGGCATCCGTCGCCCTCGCGAAGCGCGCAGACGACCTTGGGTTCACGCGTTACTGGGTCGCTGAGCACCACAACATGCCGTCGGTGGCTTCGACCAACCCGCCCGTGTTGATCGGCATTCTCGCGTCGCAGACCAGCCGAATCCGGGTCGGCTCCGGCGGCGTCATGCTTCCTAACCACGCGCCGCTGGTCATCGCAGAGCAGTTCGGTCTGCTCGAAGCCGCCTTCCCCGGTCGCATCGATCTCGGGCTCGGCCGTGCCCCGGGCAGTGACCCGATCATTACCGCGCTGCTCCGCTCCACCGGCGCGGTGAGCGAGGTCAACGACTTCCCACGCAACATCGGCGACATCACCGCACTGCTGCACCCGGAAGGCGCGGCATTCGAACTGACATCGGGAAAGTCCTACGAGCTGCGCGCCACACCGTCGGCGCAGACCGTGCCAGAGGTGTGGCTCCTCGGATCCAGCGAGTACTCTGCGCACCTGGCCGCCGAGCGGGGGATGCCCTATGTCTTCGCCAATCACTTCTCCGGCGACAGCACCACCCACGCACTGAATGTCTACCGGCGTGAGTTCACCCCGTCGGAAACCCTGGCCGCGCCGCGCACCTTCCTCACTCTGAACGCATCCGTCGCCGATACGGCAGAGGAGGCCATGGCGCTCGCCCTGCCGCAGATGCAGCACATGGCCAAGCTTCGCTCCGGAGTGCCGCTCAGCGCCCTCTCCACTGTCGAAGAGGCGGCGGCGGCCGAGTTGACGCCCGCCCAGCGCGAGATGATCGAACGGATGAGTGCGAACTGGATCATCGGCGACGCCCAAACCGCAGCCTCCCGCATCCGTGATCTCGCCGGGCAGTTCGGCGTCGACGAGGTCATGCTGCAGCCGGTCGCGTCCGCGCACGCCGCCGACGGTCCGACGACGACGCCGGGTCGCATTCGCGCGCTCGAGCTCCTCGCTGCTGAGCTCCTTCCCTGACCGGCGGCGATCTTCAGGCGGATACGGCAGCATAGAGGGGATGCTGCACCGCCACCCGATCCTGTCCGTCGTCACGCTCGTCTACCTGGCGTTCGTGGGCTGGGTCACGCTCAACCCGCAGCCGTCTCAGACATCGAGCAACGGCTGGCTGCTCAGGGCGCTCGGGTTCTTCGCTCGCCATGACTCCACCGACTGGATCACCTACAGCCTCGTCGAGTTCATCGCCAACATCGCCATGTTCATTCCGATCGGCGTCTTCTTCCTTCTGTTGTTCGGGCGACGGAAGTGGTGGCTCGCCATTTTCGTGGGTGTCGTCCTCACCTGCTTCATCGAGTTCGTCCAGCTGTTCCTCCCGGCCAGGTATCCCGATGTGAGTGACCTCGTCGCCAACTCGACCGGCACCGTCATCGGGGTAAGCCTCGCACTCGTCTTGACGTCTTTCACCATTGCGCGCCGCACCTCACGCCGCCGTGATTCATCGGACCGAGCCCCTATGCCGCGCGGCGGAACTGCGCCAGAGTAGAACTATGGGTTCCCAGAGTGGCTTCACAAAACGACTCTCAGACGCGCCACCCCATTTTTTCGAGGCCGAAGTCGCGGGTCTCGCTTGGCTGAGCGTGCCAGGGGGAGTGCGCACGGCATCCGTCATCGGTCTCGAGCCTGGCCACCTGGTGCTTCAGCACGTCGACGAAGTGCAGCCGAATCGGAATGCCGCGCGCGAGTTCGGCGCGCAGCTTGCCATCACCCATCGGGCCGGCGCCTCAGCATTCGGCGCTCCGCCCGATGGCTACGACGGACCGCTCTACATCGGCAACCGCCAGCTGCCGGCCGCTCACGAGGCCACCTGGGGCGCCTTCTATGCACGCGACCGGGTGCTGCCCTATCTCGAGATCGCACGCCGGGTGCGCAACATCTCCGATGAAGGCGCGCGCGCTGTACGCGAGGCGTGTGACCTCGTCTCCTCCGGCGCCTTCAACGACGATGAGCCGCCGGCCCGCCTGCACGGCGACCTGTGGAACGGCAACGTGTTGTGGTCAGCGGACGGTGTTGTACTCATCGACCCAGCCGCGCACGGCGGGCACCGCGAGACGGATCTGGCCATGCTGGCGCTGTTCGGCTGTCCATACCTCGATGACGTGTTCGGCGGTTACGAGTCGAAGGCACACCTGCGCGCGGGGTGGGCGGAACGCATCCCGCTGCACCAGCTGCATCCGCTCGCCGTGCACGCTGCCGGTCACGGCGCGAGCTACGGCCGGGCGCTCCACGAGGCAGCTACTGCGGTACTCGAACTCGCCTAAAACGCCGCCGCCGCACGCGCCGCCCCACGCGCAGCACCCGCGCATCCGTGCTGGAGTGCGAGAGTGGGGCCGATAGCGCTGCTGCGCCGTACCATGGAATGCCCCGGGGAAGACCCCCAACGGGGACGAACGAATGGATGGCACTCACCGATGAGCCTCAGGCGCACAAAGAGCATTGAAGACTCCCTGTCCGACTCGCTGGAGAAGGGACACAACCTCAAACGAACGCTGGGGACCTGGGACCTCATGATCATGGGAGTGGCCGTAGCGGTCGGCGCCGGCATCTTCTCCGTCGGCGCCAAGGCCGCCGGCAGCTACGCCGGCCCGTCGGTCACCCTCGCGTTTGTGCTCGCGGCCGTCACCTGCGCCCTGGCCATCATGTGTTACGCCGAGTTCGCCTCCGCCGTGCCCATCGCCGGCTCGGCATACACCTTCACCTATGCCACCCTCGGCGAACTCCTCGCCTGGATCATCGGCTGGGACCTCATCCTCGAGATGTTGACAGCGGCTGCGGTGATCGCCAAGTACTGGGGCATCTACCTCAGCGAGGTCTTCCGGCTCTGGAACTGGGACATCCCAGACACCGTCAGCGTCGGCGGGGTCGGCATCAGCTGGGGCCCGTTCATCATCGTCGCCATCTTCACCGTTCTGCTGGTGCTCGGGACCAAACTCTCCGCCAGGGTCACCAGCATTTTCACGATCATCAAGATCGCGATCGTGCTCTTTGTCATCATCGTCGGCGCGTTTTTCATCAACGCCGCGAACTACACGCCCTTCATCCCCGCCGAAGTGCCGAAGGAGGGCGGAGCGAGCGATGTCTGGACCCAGTCCCTGTTCTCCTTCATGACCGGCGCAGCCCCAGCGCAGTACGGCATCTTCGGCCTGCTCGCCGGAGCCTCCCTTGTCTTCTTCGCGTTCATCGGGTTCGACGTGGTGGCGACATCCGCTGAAGAGGTGAAGAACCCGCAACGCACACTGCCGCGTGGAATCTTTGCCGGCCTGGCCATCGTCACGGTGCTTTATGTCGGCGTCAGCCTGGTGCTGACCGGCATGGTGCCGTACACCGTGCTGGCCGATGATCCGGATGCCTCGCTCGCCACCGCCTTCATCTCGGTCGGCGCGGACTGGGCGGCGCAGGTGATCTCCGTCGGCATTCTGGTCGGCCTGACCACCGTCATTATGGTGCTGCTGCTCGGCCTCTCCCGGGTGCTCTTCGCCATGAGCCGCGACGGCCTCCTTCCCCGCTGGCTGAGCGTCACCAGCGAAAAGCGTCGCACGCCGGCGCGCATCCAGATCATCTCTGGCACGCTGGTCGCGCTGATCGCCGGGCTGACGGATGTCGGGGTGCTGGAAGAGATGATCAACATCGGTACTCTTTCAGCGTTCGTTCTCGTGAGCATCGCCGTTGTGGTGCTGCGGCACAAGCGGCCAGACCTGAAACGCGCGTTCAAGGTGCCGTTCTCGCCATACCTCCCGATCCTCTCCGCCGTGCTCTGCCTGTGGCTGATGCTGAACCTGACCACCTTGACCTGGGTGCGTTTCCTGGTCTGGCTGGTGCTCGGCTTCATTATCTACTTCAGTTATGGGCGCGGCCATTCGCTCGTCGGGCTCAAGGCGAAGGGCATCTTCGACGAGACGATCAGGGAGGAAGCAGTGCGAGAGGAGCATCCGGGAAAACTCGGGAATAGCTGACGTTACTTCGTCGTTGATGAGGATATGCATGCAAACGCATTGAATGCGTTGCAGTGAGCAAACCAGGAGCGAGAGGCGAGAAATGCAGTTCGGAATCTTTACCGTCGGCGATGTCACGACCGACCCAACGACCGGACGCACCCCGGTCGACGCCGAGCGTATCAAGGCGATGCTGACTATCGGCAAGCATGCCGAGGATGTGGGCCTCGACGTCTTCGCCACCGGTGAGCACCACAACCCACCGTTCGTGCCGTCGAGCCCGACGACCATGCTCGGTTACCTCGCGGCGCAGACAAGCAGGATCATCCTCTCGACCGCCACCACGTTGATCACCACCAGCGATCCGGTCAAGATCGCCGAAGACTTCGCCATGCTTCAGGTCATCGCAGACGGCCGCGTCGACCTCACCCTCGGCCGTGGAAACACCGGACCGGTGTACCCGTGGTTCGGGCAAGACATCCGCCAGGGCATCCCATTGGCGCTGGAAAACTACGCGCTGCTGCGACGCCTCTGGGACGAGGAAGTGGTGGACTGGAGCGGCGAGTTCCGCACGCCCCTGCAGGGCTTCGTCTCGACGCCTCGCCCCCTCGACGGTGTTCCACCTTTCGTCTGGCACGGCAGCATCCGTAGCCCCGAAATCGCCGAGCAGGCCGCCTTCTACGGCGACGGTTTCTTTTCCAACCACATCTTCTGGCCGGCAGAGCACACCGCGAAGATGATCGCCTATTACCGCCAGCGCTTCGAGCACTACGGCCACGGGACCGCCCAGCAGGCGATCGTCGGCCTCGGCGGCCAGGTCTTCATGCGCAAAAACTCGCAGGACGCCGTCAACGAATTCCGTCCGTACTTTGACAACGCACCGGTATACGGGCACGGCCCGAGCCTGGAGGACTTCACCTCCCAGACGCCCCTCACCGTCGGCAGCCCGCAGGAAGTCATCGATCGCACGCTCGGTTTCCGCGACTACGCCGGCGACTACCAGCGCCAGCTCTGGCTGATGGACCACGCCGGCCTGCCGCTGAAGACCGTGCTCGAGCAGCTCGACATACTGGGCGGCGACGTTGTTCCGGTTCTCCGTGCGGAGTTCGCCAAGGACCGCCCGGCCGATGTGCCAGCGGGTCCGACCCACGAGTCGCTTGTGGCCGCCGCCGCGGTGAAGGCACAGGCACAGACACAGACACTGGCAGGGCGAGCCACGATCAAGGCTGCACCCGGCGCCGCATTCGGCCTGAGCGTCGTGGACCAGAATGTCGACCCGAGTGTCGAGCCGGCACCCGTTGACACCACCAAGATTGACACCACACAGAAGGGAGCGTAGTCATGACCGTTCGCACGCTCGCCGTCGTCTCGGCCGGCCTGAGCCAACCGTCGTCCACGCGCATGCTCGCAGATAAGCTCGCCGCAGCCACCGTCTCCCGGTTGGAGGAAGACGGCATCGAAACCCAGGTGCAGACGTTCGAACTGCGCGACGTCGCCCAAGACATCATGAACAACATGCTCACCGGTTTCCCGAGTCCGAAACTGGACTCGGTGATCGAGGCGGTGACCGGCGCAGACGGACTCATCGCCGTCACGCCGATCTTCACCACCAGCTACAGCGGCTTGTTCAAGTCGTTCTTCGACGTGATTGACAACAGGGCGCTGACCGAGATGCCGGTAGTGATCGGCGCGACAGCCGGAACTGCACGCCACTCGCTGGCGCTGGACTATGCACTCCGCCCGATGTTCACCTACCTGCACGCGGTCGTCGTCCCGACATCCGTCTATGCAGCCTCGGAGGACTGGGGAAGCGGGGCAGACACCGTGAAGACGTTGCCAGACCGGATCGATCGCGCGGCGGGCGAACTGGCGGCGCTGGTGGCCAGAACCGACCGCTCGCACCTGGTGCAGGATCCGTTCGCGCTCGACGCATCGTTCAGCCCCACCGGTGGTTTCCAGGCGCAGTAGAAACGCGCGGCTACCCGTTCTCTGGCGAGAGGGTGAGTGTGTCCTTGGCCTGGGCAGCGACCCGCTCCTGGCTGTACGGCCACGGCCGGGTCTCATTGTGCTGCCAGAGCGGGGTCTGGTCGGTGTAGTTCGGGTGGAACGCGTGCCCGGATGCCCCGGTGAGGTTGATCCAGGTCGAATCATCCCAGTCGGCGAGGCTGATCACCTGCCGCATCGACGGCACCCAGTCGACCACGTAACCCTGCGTGGTGTCTGACCCGTTCGCATTCACGACAGACGATCCGCCGCCGAGGGCGTACGGTCCGCGGTTGAACAGCCACTCGATCGGTGCAACACCCGACTCGCCGAAGCTGGCGTTGCGGATCTCCAGGGTGTGGATGCTGCCCCACTTCCAGTCTGTGGCGCTTGGGCCCATCAGTTCGGCTGCCTCCTTCGCCGAACGGGTGAGCACCCGTTCCAGCATGCTTTCCCGGTCGATCACACCGACGTTCGGGTTGTTCCAGCGTGGGGAATCCGGGTTGTCGAGCATCGCCGTGATGATCGCGAATGAGCGGTCGCCTCCGGTGAGCTCCGTTCCCTCTGGCAGCACGCCGTCGAACACATCCGCGAGGAGCTGACGCCAGACGACGTTGAAGTATGCGGCAGCGGCGCTGTCCGGGTCCAGCTCGTAGTCCCAGTCGTCGAATAGGGCCTGCGCCTGCCTGGCCGGGCCGTCGACGTCGACATCGCGCAGTACCGGAACCAGCCGGGCGGCGATCGCGCTGAAATTGTCGGCCTGGATCTCGCTCATCAGTTCGGTGGTCAACGGCGTGCCGGATGCGATCAGCTCTTCAAGGCGATCAGTGATGCGGTCGGCCCGGTAGCCCAGGTCCCAGTCCTGCGTGATCAGGTATGGGTAGTCGGCGCCGACCGGTGCGTTGTTGGCCGTCACGATATAGCCGCTCGGTGGATTGAACACCTGCGGCAGCTCCTCGAACGGGATGAACCCGGTCCAGCTGTACGCGCTCGACCAGCCCGGCACCGGCACGGTGCCGTCGCCAGAGCTCCGGATCGGGATCAGCCCTGGTGCCTGATAGCCGATGTTGCCGTCGACGTCGGCGTAGACGAGGTTCTGCGACGGCACCTCGAACAGTGCCGCTGCGGCGCGGAAACTCGGCCAGTCCGTTGCTCTGTTCATGGCAAAGATGGAGGCCGGTGTGCGCCCGGGGGTGAGTGCCGTCCACTGCAGGGAGAGCTCATAGGCGAACTCCGGCGCACCCTCCACGTCCTCTTCATCGAGACCGGCGGCATCCGGAAAGTCATTCGCGATGCCCGCATAGACCGAATCATCGGCGTCGGCCCCATCACCGCTGATGATCGGTCCGTGTTCCGTCGACCTGATTTCGATCTCGACGTCCTGCCCGCCCGCAACCGTGATGGTCTCGTTCCGCACGGTCAGCGGCTTCTCCACGCCGTCGTAGAGGTAGTTGTCACCCACAACCTTTTCGAGGTAGAGGTCCGCGACGTCCGGGCCCAGATTGGTGAACCCCCAGGCCACCCTGGAATTGTGTCCGATGATCACACCCGGCATACCGGAGAAGCTGTAGCCGGCGACATCGAATGGGCACTCCGCCGTGACCTCGGCGCAGCGAAGGCCCACCTGGTACCAGACCGACGGCATTGCAGGGCCGAGGTGCGGATCGTTGGCGAGGATCGGAGCGCCGGTGTCGGTGAGCGCGCCGGACACGACCCAGGAGTTCGACCCGATCTCGCCGCCTGCCGGCCCCAGTAGTTCCGGAAGACTCGCCAGGACCGTGCGCAGATGCGCTGCCGGTGTCGCTGCCGCCGTTGCTGCCACCTGCGCAACCGGTGCCGCAGCGGGTGTCGGCGTCGCCTCGGCAGGCGGCGCCGGTTGCCCGGCCGCAGGGAGGACCGGGATGGTGTTGCCCGCAGCAGGCCCGCCGACGATGGTCGGATGCGTGTCGTACGGGTAGCCCGGATGCAGCGCTGCGACGTCGGACGGCGGGAGCGTCGTCGTGAGGAGGGCGCGGTCGATCTCGTCGTCAAGATTGGAGCGCAGGTCCCAGGCCATCGCCTTCAACCAGGCCACCGAGTCGGCCGGCGTCCACGGCTCCGGCTTGTAGCCGGGGTTCTGGAGCCCGAGCACCACATACTCCAGCGAGAGGTCGGCTCCGTGGTGGGTCTCGAGGTAGGCATTCACACCGTCGGCATATGCCTGGTAGTACCCGAGGCTCACCGGGTCGAGCAACTTCACCTCTTCTTCGGCGATGGCACGCCAGCCGAGGGTGCGAATGAACGTATCGGTTTCGACCTGGCTCTGACCGAAGAGCTCGGAGAGCCGGCCGCTGGTCATGTGGCGGCGGAAGTCCATCTCCCAGAATCGGTCCTGGGCATGGACGTAGCCTTGGGCGGCGAACAGGTCGTCAGCTGTGGATGCGACGATCTGGGGAATGCCCGCATCATCGCGGTACACGGAGACGTCGGCGCTGAGTCCCGCTATGCTCGCGTCGCCCGAGAGATCGGGGAATGCCCGCATGACCGTCCAGGCGCCCACCGCGCCGGCCACGAGTGCAACACTGACGACGATGCCAAGCGTGATGAAGAGTGGCCGGAGTCGGCTGTGCCGTTTGCTGCGCGGTGCGTCTGTACCCACATCACTCCCTCGTGCTGTCAGTGATCGATCCTATCGATCCTGCTGCTGACCCCGTGGCCCCCGCTCCGGGGCCGCCGGGCCTCAGGCGTGCAGGTTCTCGTTCAGCTGGATGCCACTGCCACTGCGCGGGACGACTTCCACCGCGCCGGAGAGCGAGTTGCGACGGAACAGCAGGTTCGGGACCCCGGAGAACTCCACGGCCTTCGCGGTTCGCTTCGAGCCGTCCGGATTGGCCGCCGCGCCGACCACCACCACCTTCGTGCCTGCGGTGACATAGAGGCCCGCCTCGACGATGGTGTCATCGCCGATGGAGATTCCGATTCCGGAGTTCGCTCCGAGCAGGGCGCGTTCGCCAATCGACACTCGCTGGGTGCCCCCGCCGGAGAGAGTGCCCATGATGGACGCGCCGCCGCCGATGTCTGAGCCGTCCCCGACAACGACGCCCTGGGAGATCCGGCCCTCCACCATCGACGAACCGAGCGTGCCGGCGTTGAAGTTCACAAAACCTTCGTGCATCACGGTGGTTCCCGGTGCCAGGTGCGCACCGAGGCGAACCCGGGATGCGTCTGCAATGCGCACCCGGTCGGGTGTGACGTAGTCCAGCAGCGGCGGGAACTTGTCGAGACCGCTGGCCTGGATTCCGGCGCGCTTCAGTGACGCCCGCAACCGCTCGAAATCGGCCGGAAGCACCGGACCGACATTTGTCCACACGACAGACGGCAGATGGCGGAAGATACCGTCGAGGTTGATGGTGTTCGGCTGCACCAGGAGGTGCGAGAGAAGATGCAGGCGGAGGTAGGCATCGGAGACGCCGGCGGGGGCGGCGTCAAGCGTGATCTCGACGGTGACCGCTTCGATTCGCACATTCCTGCGCGCATCTTCTCCCGCAAGCTCGCCCAGTTCGGCAGGAACGATCCACCGATCGCGACCAGCCGGGAGCTCTCCGAGGGCGGGGGCGGGAAACCAGGTGTCGAGCATGGTTCCATCCCCGGCGACCGTGGCGAGCCCGTAGCCCCAGGCGTGGGTTGGCCGATGCGTGGGCCGCTGCGTGGGCTGATGCGTGGGCAGGGAGGAATCGTGGGGATGCTCGGTGGCCATGCCTCTAGATTAGTAGGGTGACTCAGAACCCACTCGCACCTGTACTCGACCCTGCCCTTGACCTGGCCGCCACCTCCATCGACCTCACCAGGCAGATCTGCGACGCCCAGTCCGTCTCGGGCAACGAGGGTGCGCTGGCCGACGCGATCGAGCACGCGCTCGCCGACAGCGCGCACCTCGAGATCATCCGCGACGGCGACACCATCGTGGCGCGAACGAACCTCGGTCGGGCGAAGCGAGTGGTCATCGCCGGTCACATCGACACCGTGCCGTTGAACAACAACCTCCCCACCCGGTTCGAGACCCTGGACGGGGTCGACTACCTGTGGGGGAGAGGCACTGTCGACATGAAGGCGGGAGTCGCCGTGCAGCTGAAGCTCGCCGCCGAACTCGCCTCTCCCGCCGTCGACGTGACCTGGATCTGGTACGACCACGAAGAGGTCTCCGCCGCGCTGAACGGCCTCGGACGCCTCTCCCGGAATCGCCCCGACTTGGTCGCTGCTGACTTCGCCATCCTCGGTGAGCCGAGTAACAGCCAGGTCGAAGGCGGCTGCAACGGCACCATCCACGTGGAGATCCGCGCACTCGGGCTCCGCGCCCATTCCGCCAGGGCCTGGGTGGGCGAGAATGCCATCCACAAGATCGCGCCGGTGCTGCGTATTCTCGCCGATTATCAGCCGCGCGAGGTCGAGGTCGACGGCCTGGTCTATCGCGAGGGGCTCAATGCCGTGGGTGTCAGTGGCGGAATCGCAGGCAACGTCATCCCCGACGAGGCAAAGGTGCTCGTCAACTACCGGTTCGCACCGAGCCGAACCGCCGACGAAGCTCTCGCGCACATCGAGGAGTTGTTCCCGGGCTACGAGATCACCGAAGTCGATCGCGCGGAAGGTGCGCGCCCCGGCCTCACAGCACCGCTCGCCCAGGAGTTTCTGGCCGCCGTCGGCGCCGAAGCGAGGCCCAAGTACGGCTGGACGGATGTCGCCCGCTTCTCAGCCATGGGCATCCCGGCCGTCAATTACGGGCCAGGTGACCCGCTGAAGGCACACGCGGACGACGAACGGGTTGCGCTCAGCCAGATCACCGAGTGCGAGAATGCATTGCGGTCCTGGCTGGACACTCCTGCCGGATGAGCGTGACGGCCCGGCCCGGCGATGACCCTGGCACCCGATCGTGAAAACACGGATTCCCGTCGGCTGGCGGGTACGGTACCGGCTGGTGCCGTGGTGGCTGAAGGTGATCGTGGTCTGGGCGGTGTCCCGGCTGGTCACGACAGCCATGGTGCTGACCCTGGCGAGTGTGCAGGGTCCGAATCCGTGGACAGGTGCTCACCCCGGATACGCCGACTTCGCGAACATCTGGGACGGCCGCTGGTACAACATCGTCGCCATGTCCGGCTATCCGTCCGTGCTCCCGCTCACCGCAGACGGGCACGTCACAGAGAACGCCTGGGCGTTCATGCCCGGGTATCCGGTCATCGTGCGCGGGCTCATGGAACTCTCCGGCCAGCCCTGGGCGCCGATCGCGGTCTTCGTTTCGCTCGGGTTCGGGCTTGCGACCGCCCTCCTCTTCTATCGGCTGATGGTGCGGGTGCTTCCCGGTCACGCCGTGCTGTTCTCCGTTGCGCTGTTCTGCTTCGCGCCGCTGTCGCCCCTCATGCAGTTCGGCTATGCGGAGTCGATGTACCTGTTCTTCCTGACCCTGGCGCTGCTGCTCCTGCTCGAGCGGCGGTACGCCCTGTTGTTCCCGGTGATAGCGGTGATGGCACTCACCAGACCGAGCGGTCTGGCATTCGCCCTGGCCCTCGCCCTGCACGTCGTGCATCGCTGGTTCACCCGTTCGAAGGATCCCTTCCCGGTACGCGAACGGATGCTGTCGGCATCCGTTTCCATCTTCAGCGGGATCATGGGGCTGGCGTGGCCGGTCGCGGCCTGGGTGGTGACCGGGTCGATCACGGCATACACCGACACCGAACTGGCCTGGCGTGCCCCGTACATCCACTACCAGGAGCTGATACCGTTCACCGCCTGGTTCCAGAGCGGCGTGTGGTGGCTCGGGTTGCCGCTCGGCATCATCGTGGTGGTCGCGATCATCCTCGCCTTCACACTGGTCATGCTGAGTCCGGCGGTGAAGCGGCTCGGCACCGACCTGCGGTTGTGGCTGCTCAGCTACGCGCTTTACCTGCTGGCCGTGTTCTTTCCGCAGTCGAGCACCTTTCGGCTGCTGGTGCCGATGTTCCCGATGCTCGGAGCCTTCGCCCTGCCGCGGTCGTCGCTGTACCGGTCGGGGTTACTGCTGGTCGCGATCGCCGGCCAGTGGGGCTGGCTGCTCCTGTGCTGGGGAGTTGACGGGGCCGACTGGACGCCACCGTGATGCGACGTGATCCAGCCGTCGCCCGTCGCACGCGGTCACGCACGCCGCGGGGATTACTGTCTGCGCCCAGAATGGTCGATAATGGTATCAAACACGAATGGAAGGGGAGTTCATGGCGGCCATGAAGCCACGGACCGGAGACGGGCCAATGGAGGCTGTAAAGGAGGGGCGCCTCATCATCGTGCGTGTACCGCTCGAGGGTGGAGGACGACTCGTCGTCTCTGTGAACGACGCTGAGGCCAAGGAACTCCACGACGCCCTCGCCGGTGTAGTGAACGCGGTCAAGTAGCGCCATCTGGGATTTGACGATCGGCTGTGCAGCCTGGCTGCACAGCCGATCGTCGCGTTAACGGATGCGCGGGGCGGCATTTCGGCATTGCCGATGAACGCGGTCGCCGTCGGACTCGGCCGCAGTAGACCTCGGCCGCAGTAGACCTCAGCCGCGGTCGAACTCTGCCGCGGTCGAATTCACGCCGTCGTCGAACTCAGAGGTTCAGCCTGGTGATCTGCAGCAGGCCATCGCCGACAGGTGAGAGGGCGCTGACCACGGCCGTCGAGGCACCGATCTCACTCAGCAGCGATCGGAATCCGGTCGCCACATCGTCGCGCCTCGCCGGGTCGGCGACGCGCCCGCGCCAGAGGGCGTGGGCGACCAGCACGGTTCCGCCAGGGCGAACGAGCCGAAGCCCATGCTCGACGTATTCGATGACGGACTGCGGGTCTGCATCGACGAAGACGATGTCGTAGGAGTTCTCGTTCATGCGCGGCAGTACTTCTGCCGCCTTGCCGGTGATGAGCCGAACGCGGTTGCCGGGGATGCCGGACTCGGAGAAGTTCGCCTTCGCATGCTGCTGGTGATCAACCTCGGTGTCGATGGAGGTGATCGTCGCGCCCGGCGCACCGGTCAGAAGCCACATTCCGGAAACGCCCGCACCGGTGCCGACCTCGAGGATCGTCCTGGCACCCGTTGCAGCGGCAATGACGGCCATCTGCGCCCCGACACCGGGGGAGACGGCATCGATCCCCAGTTCGAGCGACTGCTGCCTGGCGCGGGTCTGCGCGTCGGTTTCGACAACGGAGTCGTCGGAGAATTTCCAGTTCAGATCTTTGTCAGACACAGTTGCACTCCAGTTGGTGGGTGTGTAAAGACTACGGCCGTGCGGCGCGGGTCTTCGGATGCCCCGCCGGGAGCTATCCTGAGTGGATGTTCGGTCTGACCTTCGAGAAGCTCCTCATCATCGGGGTCATCGCTGTTTTCCTGCTCGGCCCGGAGCGATTGCCCCACTACGCCGCCCAACTCGGCCGCCTCGTGCGCCAGCTTCGGGACATGGCCAACGGCGCGAAAGACCGCGTGCGCGATGAGATGGGCCCCGAGTTCGACGACCTGGACTGGAAGAAGCTCGATCCCCGACAGTACGACCCGCGCCGCATCATCCGCGAGGCGCTGGCCGACGCCGACCCGCTCGCAGACGAGCCCGCGACCGTCTCCCGTGCGCCCAATCCGAACGGCGCCTACCTGCAGAAGAAGAACGGCGCGGCGCCGGCCCCGTTCGACTCCGAGGCCACCTGACGCGGCATGCGCACGTTGTGAGGTGCCAGCTTCTCTTAGTGTTGCGGGCGCCGCACCAGGACATGCTGGCCCCTCACGCGCGGGGACTGCGGTCAGCGCCGGCGGACGGCCTTCAGGACGCGCGCCAGCAGCAGCATCGGACCGGCAAGCCCTGCGAACTCCCGGCCGAGCCGGGGGAGTTGCAGCAGCCCCGTCGCGCGCGAGATGGTCATGGCATCGACGAACCTGAGCAGTCCCTCCGGGCCGTTTCTGCGCCCGAGCCCAGACTGTTTGACGCCGCCCATCGGAGCGTCGATCGAAGAAAAAGACCCGCGATAGCCCTCGTTGATGTTGACGCTCCCGGCCTCGATGGCGGCCGCGACGCGGAACGCTCGGCGCGGTGAACCCGACAGTACCGAGGCATTCAGGCCGAACGCACTGCTGTTCGCGGCCAGGATCGCTTCCTGGTCAGAGTCGACGATCGTCACAGACACCACAGGGCCGAACGTCTCGGTCGCAAAACACTCCATCTCCGGTGTGACCCCGGTGAGGATGGTCGGCTCGAAGAACAGCGGCCCGATGTCTGGCCTGGCCCTTCCGCCGGCCGCCACCGTCGCTCCACGCGACACCGCGTCAGCAACATGAGCGGAGACCCGGTCGAGCTGTGCCTGGGTGGTGAGGGAACCGACATCGGTCGAATAGTCGAACGCACCACCGAGCTTCAGACGGCCGGTCACCTCGGCGAACTCCCGCAGGAAGTCGGCTGCGACCGGGCGCTGCACGTAAATCCGCTCGATGGACACGCACAACTGCCCCAGCGAGGAGAAACAGGCGTACGCGGCATCCGTCGCCGCCTTTCTCGGGTCTGCGTCGTCAAGCACCAGCAGGGGATTCTTACCGCCGAGCTCGAGAGACGCACCGGTGAGATTCTCGGCAGCCTGGGCGGCGACGCGCTTGCCGGTGGCCGTCGAACCCGTGAAGCAGATGAAGTCGGCCTCGTTCGTGACCGCGCTGCCGATGGTCGACCCGTCGCCGGTGACGACGCTCCACAGCTGCTCTGGCACGCCCGCTTCGATGAACGCGCTGCGGAGGGCGAGGATGCTGAGCGCCCCCTGGTTGTCGGCCTTCTGCACGACCCCGCAGCCTGCGGCGAGGGCGGGAATGACGTCCATGGCCGCCAGACTGAGCGGATAGTTCCACGGCGTGATGACGCCGGCGACACCCTTGGGCCGGTAGCGCACCCTGGTGGTGACGACAAGGGGGATGCCTGCTCGACGGCGACCACCTCGCAGCACCGGCCTGGCGGCAAGCGCGTTGTAGCGGGTGACGCTCGCGACCTGGAAGATCTCCTCGAACGCCTGCCCACGGGTCTTGCCCGTCTCGGACTGCACGATATCCAGCATCCGCTCGCGGCGCTCCAGAACCAGGTCGTGCGCACGGAGAAGCACAGCCCGCCGGTGCGCGAAGCCGGCGCGCGCCCAGGCCAGCTGTTCCAGTCGAGCCCTGGCATAGGCATCCCGAACGTCGTTCTCACTGCTCACCGGAAGCTCGTGTAGCACGAGTCCGCTGAACGGCGCGATCACGGGAACGGTCTCACCTGAGGAGGAGACGATGTCGCGGTCGAGCGTGACGATGAGCTGGTTGTCGAGTGGAGAGGCTGGCATACCGGCAGTCTAAGACAGCGGTCAGTACCCGCAGTACGCGGCGACCCAACCGTAGATCTGGCTGCGGAGCGCGTTGCCGACGGTGAGTTTCCAGGTGCCGGACGGGCCGGCGGACGTCGTGATGGCGAACGGGAAGACCGTTCCGACCTTGTCTTCCGCGATGGCATGCGGGTCACACCGGGCGGGGCGGAGGTCGAGCGACACGGTCTGCTGCGGGCCGGTGCCATCGATCACGGTGGCGACGGGCCAGCCGCCGCCCGAAGGGGAATCGAGGAGGATGGTGGATCCGACGCTGTCGATGGTGACGCTCCTGGGTGCGCCGGTCGGAGTCAGCGCAAGATCGATCCAGGCGACGGATGCCGCGCCGATTCCCTCGATGCGGAGGATGTCGGCCGGGGTGACAGTGAGCACGGAATCGATCGCCTCGCCGAGGCAGTCCTCCGCGGCGATGCGGTCGATCGCGCCGGTGTCGTCGTCGGGGGAGGAGACGGTCGCGTCTGCCGTGCGGCCGTCGGGCATCCGCCACTCGACGGTGAGTGTCGCCGGCGCGCCGAGTTCGCCGCTGCACACCGGGTCGCCGAGCTGAACCCGGAGGTCGCGGGTGAGGCCGGGGCGCAGGAGAACTTCCCCGGTGAACATCGCCCGCCCGCCGAAGTGCGGCGAGGTGAACTCGGCTCCGGTGACGGTCAGGGCCTTGCTGCCGCCGTTGGTGACGCTGAGGTCCACAATGCGCGCTGCGTAGTCTGACCGCGGTTGGTACACACGCACCGTGACGCCTTCCGGCAGCCCGGCCGCGGCATCCGTCGTCTGGCTCGGCGCAGTGCCCTCGCCGGTGCAGGCAGCCAGCGCCAGAACCACACCCACGGCGACGGATGCCGCCAGCCGGGTGCGGAGGTTCACGCGACGTCGTCCTCGCATGGCGGACAGTCTAGAACAGCCCGCCGAGCCGTGACTTAAGCACGTAAAAGTGCGCTGGGAACGTGCTTAAATCACGGTTCGGCGAGACCAGATGCACGGCCAGCGGCGAGATCAGCGCGGTCAGCGGGGGGAGAACGGGAGACTCCGACCGGACAGACCACGGGCGCGCGTTGCGAGGCGAGTGGCGACCGCGCGGATGGCGATACTCGCCGGATCGTTCGGGTCGCTGAGCACGACGGGCACGCCGAGATCTCCTCCGGAGCGCAGGGGAACGCTGAGCGGCACCTTGGCGAGCACCGGAACCTCAGCGTCCTGCCCAGCGGACAGTCGCCTGGCAACCTCGTCGCCCCCGCCAGATCCGAACAACTCGAGCACGGTTCCGTCGGGCTGGGCGAGCCCCGACATGTTCTCGATCACGCCGAAAACGCTCTGGCCGGTCTGGCGCGCCACAACGCCGCTGCGTTCAGCGACGTCTGCGGCGGCCGGCTGCGGCGTCGTGACCACCAGCACCTCGGCGTGCGGAAGCAGCTGCCCGACCGAGATGGCCACATCGCCGGTGCCTGGCGGCAGGTCGAGCAGCAAGACGTCGAGATCGCCGAAGTACACGTCAGTGAGAAACTGGTTGATCGTGCGGTGCAGCATCGGTCCGCGCCACGCCACCGCGGCCTTCGGGTCGTCAATGAACATGCCGATCGAGATGACCTTCACGTCGTACGCGATCGGCGGCAGGATCATGTCGCCGACCTGCGTCGGCTTCACGGCAAGACCGTTGCCCTCAGGCGTGGAGTCGACCAGGCCGAGCAGACCGGGAATCGAGAATCCATACACGTCGGCGTCGATCACACCGACCCGCAGTCCCTGCGCGGCCAGCTCCACGGCCAGGTTCGCCGTGATCGTTGACTTGCCGACCCCACCCTTCCCGCTGGTGACCGCATAGACGCGGGTCAGCGAATCAGGCCCGAACTGCACTCCTCTGGCGACCTTGCCGCCGCGGAGCCGCTCGGTCAGCGCCTGCCGCTGCTCGCGCGTCATCACCGAGACCTCGACCGTCGCGTTTCCGCTGCCGGAGACAGACTCAGCCGCCTCGAGTACATCACTTTCGATGCGACGCGCCGCCGGGCATCCGGCAATCGTCAAACGGATGCCGACACGCACGTGACCGTCGTCGGTCGCCGTAACGCTGCCCACCATGTCGAGCTCGGTGATGGGCCTCCGGATCTCCGGGTCGATCACCCCGGCCAGCGCGACGCGAACCTTGGCTTCTCTCGACCGGGCGACCGACTCAGAGGTCAACCGGCCCACGCTCGCTGTTGCGTGCCGCCCCGTCTGCCGCTGCCCTGGGGCTGTCAGGTTCTTCCTCACCCTGCCGCTCGTCGAGCGATTCGAGCAGGCTGCGCAGCTCAGCGCGGATGAAGTCCTTCGATGCCATGTCTTTCACCGCGAGCCGGAGCGCAACGACCTCACGCGCGAGGTATTCGGTGTCTGCGAGGTTGCGTTCCGCACGCTGCCGGTCCTGTTCGATCTGCACCCGGTCGCGGTCGTCCTGGCGGTTCTGCGCGAGCAGGATCATCGGGGCGGCGTACGACGCCTGCAAGGACAGCACAAGGGTCAGCGCAATGAAGCCGAGTTCGATCGAGTCGAAGCGCAGGTGAATCGGGGCAACGGTGTTCCAGAGGATCCACGCGATGGTGAAGCCCGTGAGCCCGAGCAGGAACCACGGCGTGCCCATGCCGCGTGCGATCGACTCGGTGAAGCGGCCGAAGCGGTCACTGTTGCCACCCCGACCACGGCCGATCAGCGCATTGCTGCGCAGGCCCTTCGGCGCGTCGAGGCGGACATCTGACTTGTTAACCCTTGCCATGTCCACTCCTCCTTCCGCCCGGGAGCTGGATACTGCCGGTCATCAACTGTGTTCTCTCCGCCGCCCGGCGCTGAACGTCGTCGTTGCCGTCACGGCTTCGCCAGTCGTCAGGCAGCAGGTAGTCGAGGACGTCGTCAATCGTCACCACCCCGACGAGTCGGTGGTTCTCGTCGACCACGGGCACGGAGACGAGGTCGTAACTCGCCAGGATGCGGGAGACCTCCGCCGCCGAGGTGTCTGCGGTGACGGGTTCGAGACCCGCGTCCAGCAGCGTGCCGAGCCGCTCATGGGGCGGGTAGCGCAGCATCCGCTGGAAATGCACCATGCCGAGGAATCGGCCTGTCGGTGGTTCGTACGGCGGCAGTGTCACGCAGATCGCCGCGCCGAGCGCCGGTGCCAGGTCATGGCGACGGATGAGGGCCAGGCCCTCTGCGACGGTGGCGTCGGCCGAGACGATGATCGGCTCCGTCGTCATGAGCCCGCCAGCCGTGTCCGGTGCGTAGGAGAGCAGGAAGCGCACGTCTTCCGCCTCCTCCGGCTCCATCAGGTCGAGAAGCTGCTCGCCACGCTCCTCTGGAAGCTGCGCGATGAGGTCTGCGGCGTCATCCGGCTGCATGTGGTCGAGCACGTCGGCCGCGCGGGCGTCGCCGAGGGTGGTGAGGATGCTGACCTGCTCGTGCTCCGGCATCTCCTCAAGGGCGTCGGCGAGGCGATCGTCTGAGAGCTCGCCCGCGACCTCGAACATGCGCTCCTGCGGTAGGTCAAGGAGGGTATTCGCCAGGTCGGCCGGCTTCAGCTCGGAGTATGTCGCGATCAGCTGTTCTGCCGACTGTGCTTCGCCCGCCGTGGTCTTCTCCCGAACCTCATTCCAGGTCACAAACGCGGTCGTGCCCTTCGCGAACGGGGAGCCGCCGACCTTCGGGCGCCTCACGAACAGCTGGCTGACCGCCCAATCGCCCTGGGGAGAGGCCTCAATGGCGACGTCTTCGATGGTGGCTTCGCCCGAACCGTCGTTGAAGAGCATCTTGCGGCCGAGCAACTCGGCGATCACCCGTACCTCACCGCCGCGCTGCTCGAACCGGCGCACGTTGATGAGACCCGTGGTGATGATCTGGCCACTGCCGATACTCGTGACCCGATTGATCGACACGAACACCCGCCGTTTTCCGGGGATTTCGACGATCAGGCCGACAACGCGGGGCGGGTCGCTTTTTCGGTAGACCACCAATACATCGCGCACCTTGCCCACGCGGTCGCCCGCGGGGTCGAAAACGGTGCACCCGGCCAGTCGGGCGACAAATACTCTGGTGGCACTCACAGTACAAATCTAGGCCACCGGGCGGTGATTTCCGGCCCCCGTGGGAGAATGGCGGCATGAGCAGTCAATCTCCGTTCGGTGGCCGCAGGGGCGCCAGGTTTCCCACACTTCCCAAAGGGGACGTCGTGCAGACGTACGAGACCTACCAGGAGGCGCAGGCCGCGGTCGACACTCTGGCTAAGGCCGATTTTCCGGTCAAGGAACTCTCGATCATCGGCAGTGACCTGAAGACGGTCGAGCGGGTGACGGGCAAGCTCACCTGGGGCCGCGTCGCGATTGCGGGCGCGGCATCCGGAGCCTGGCTCGGCGTATTTTTCGGCCTGCTCTTCTTCATCTTCTCACCCGCCGGAGCCGGGCTGCCGTTCCTTATCGCCGCCGTGCTGATCGGCGCCGGTTTCGGAATGCTGTTCGGCGTCGTCAGCTATTCGATCAACCGCCGTCGGCGCGACTTCACCTCTGTCATGCAGGTGATCGCCGGGGGGTACCAGGTCATCGTCGAGACCAGCCTCGTCAACCGCGCACGCAACGTGCTGGCCGGCCACGGCGAATCGGCAGACGCGCAGACGGCGACGGATGCTGCGCCGGCGCCGCATCCGTCAGACCCGCCGCGTGGCCTGCCGTCGCAAACGGAGCCGCCTGCAGCGACGCCAGAGACCGAAGACCCGACGCCCAGTGATGTTCCGGCCGGTACGCCGCCGCCTGAGGCGCCTCCGCGTTACGGTGAGCGCCCCGGCAGCTAGCCGCAGAACTGATTACCCGCCGAACTGATTACCCGCCGAGGCGCGCGATCCAGGCCTCTACGTCGTCTGCTGTGCGCGGGATGGCTGCCGAGAGGTTCTCCGCCCCCTCTGCTGTGATCAGGATGTCGTCTTCGATGCGCACGCCGATTCCGCGGAACTCCGCCGGAACCGTCAGGTCGTCCGGCTGGAAGTAGAGCCCGGGCTCGATGGTGAACACCATGCCGGGTTCGATGACGCCGTCCATGTACATCTCGCGCCGCGCCTGCGCGCAGTCGTGCACGTCGAGACCCAGGTGGTGGCTGGTGCCGTGCACCATGTACCTGCGGTGGTGCCCGTTGTCGGGCTCCAGGGCTTCCTCCGCAGTGACCGGCAGCATGCCCCAGTCTGCGACGTGCCGCGCGATGACCGCCATGGCCGCTGCATGTACCTCGCGGAACACCGCGCCGGGCCTGGCGACGGCGAATGCGGCATCCGCTGCCTCGCGCACGGCCTCGTACACCTGGCGCTGCACATCGCTGAACCGGCCGTTGACGGGCAGGGTGCGGGTGATGTCGGCCGTGTAGTAGCTGTCGATCTCGACGCCGGCGTCGATCAGGATCACGTCGCCCGGTACAACAGGACCGTTGTTGTGGGTCCAGTGCAGGATGCAGGCGTGGGGTCCGGATGCGGCGATCGTGTCGTAACCGACGGTGTTGCCGTCTGCGCGAGCGCGGGTGTTGAAGACGCCCTCGACCAGGCGCTCTCCCCGTTCGTGCGTGCTCGACCTGGCGAGGTCGGCGATCACGTCTTCGAAGCCGCGCGCCGTGGCGGCGACGGCGAGGCGCATCTGCTCGATCTCCCAGGCATCCTTGACCAGACGAAGCTCTGACAGGTCGCGGGCCAGCTGTTCGTCTGGGTCGTGTTCCCCGTTGACCTCAAGGCTGAACGGCGAATCAGAGGCGTTGGTGCTGAGTGCACGCTCTGCCGCGAAGCGGAGCCTGGCCTCATCGACGCTCTCGGTGAGTGCCGGGTCTGCCTCGCGATTGACGAGAGTCTCGCTGTTGATCGTCTCGAGAACACCGTCGAACTCTGCGATGCCGCGCACGGCGAGGTCGAGGTCGCTGGCGACCTGCTCGATAGACGGGCGCGGCCCGATCCAGAACTCGCCGATCTCGGGGTTGGCATAGAACTCGTCTGAGTCGCGTCCGGCGCGCTCGCGGAAGTACACGGTGGCGTCGTGGCCGTTCGGCGTTGGCTCCAGCACCAGCACGGCGCCCGGCTCTGAGTCGCTGCCCCAGCCGGTGAGGTGGGCGAATGCAGAATGCGCGCGGAAGGCGTAGTCGGTATCGTTCGAGCGTTGCTTCAGCCGGCCGGCCGGGATGATCAGGCGCTGGCCTGTGTATTTCTCAGACAATCGCGCCCGGCGCGCGGCGGCGAATGCGGCGGACTCGCGAGCAGGGGGAAGCACATCGCTCTGTGGCGCCCACTGGCTGGAGATGTAGTCCTTGAACGTGTCGGACGCCGGTGTGGTCGACCGGTTCGAATTCGGCCGCTTCTCATTGTTGTGGTCAGCGGCGTGCTGGGCGGGGGAATCGATTGTATCGGTGGAATCGGCCATGCCTCCATTGTGGCACCCGGGTATCCGTGACGGCTGAAACCGGCCTCAGATCATTCGCCGTCGTTCGGGGTCAGCCGAGCGACGATGGGCCGGTGGTCGCTGCCAGCCGCGTCGCTGGTTGCGATGACGTTCATGCTCGCGACCCGCCAATTCGAGGTGGCCAGAACGTGGTCGATCGGGCTGCCGAGCAGCGCGGGTGCCGCCGTCGGCCACGTGCCGACGGCACCGGAGCCCGCAGTAATGGCGGCATCGCTGCATGCGCCGAGCACGGCGGGGGCGGATGTCTCGAGGCCGGCCATGTGATCGACGGTCGCGTTGAAGTCCCCGGCCATGATCACGTCTCCTGTCGCGCACCGTGTCGCCAGCCAGTCGAGGTCTGAGCGCCAGTTCGACATCTCCCACTGGATGGGAGCCACGGCGTGCACGGCGATGATGGTCGGCCCGTCGCCGTCCGTCGGCGTTGCCACGACCGTCGGCAATACGTTGGTGTTTCCGGGAGGCCCGGAACCCGGTTCGGAGCTGACCGTGTATTCGCCGAGGCCAGGGCTGACCAGCAGGGTGGTCGACCGCGCCTTGGAGACCTGGTCGAACGCGATTGTGTGCACCCACATCGGTCGCCCGGCTTCGCGCATCAACTCGGCCACGGCGACGCCGGTCTCTTCTGTGGTCTCCGGGAGAGTGACGACATCGGCCTGCTGCTCGATCGCCAGCTGAGCAATGGCGTCCGCGCCGGTCGCATCGCCGAGTGTGTTCCAGCTGAGCACGGTCACGTCGCTCGCGTTGCCTCCCTGGGCTGCGCCGACCGTTCCGCTGTGGACTGCGGCCGCTGAAGCCACCTCGACCTGGCCTGTTCCGATGCCGCGCGAGAGGAGGATGCCGGCGTTCGCCACAGCGAAGACGAGCAACAGCGCTGAGAGGGCGAGGAACATGCCGCGCAGGGGACGGATCAGCGAGAACAGGAGGAGCACGACGATTGCGGCGAGGGCCACAACTCCGGCCAGGGCACGCAGCGAGACGATGTGGGCGAACACCCAGCTGTTCTGAAGCCCGACCAGCTGCGGCCAGGCGACAACAAGTAAGAGGGCGGCGGTGATGATAAGCACCAGGGCGCTGAGTATTCGGCCGCTGCGGATTCGGGTGATCATGGCTGAATCACCCTAGGCGAGGATGCTGTGCGGAGGCTCCGCCCAGGCTGCGGTGGCGGACGCATCCGCGCAAGTAGCATGGTGGGATGGCAGGTGTGCGGAAGTTCGAGGGTCCCATCGACCTGCACACCCACTCGAGTGTCTCAGACGGCACGGAAACGCCGGCCGAACTCGTGCAGGCCGCGGTCGCATCCGGGCTCGGAACCGTCGCGCTGACCGACCATGATTCGACGGCGGGCTGGGCGTCGGCGGCCGAAATGGCTCGGGAAGCCGGGATCACTCTCATTCCCGGCATGGAGCTGAGTACCAGGGTGCAGTACTCCAGCGTGCACCTTCTTGCCTACCTGTTCGACCCGGCGAATTCTGCGTTGATGGACGAGACGGCCCGTATCCGCGAGGCCAGACTCACGAGGGCGGAGGAGATGGTGGCCAGGATCGGCGCAGATTACGCGCTCACCTGGGATGACGTACTCGCTCAAACCAGAGACGGAGCCACCGTCGGTCGGCCGCATATCGCAGATGCGCTGGTCGCTCGAGGTCTCGTTCTTGATCGATCCGAGGCGTTCAACGGCATCCTGCACTGGAGCGCCGGGTACTATCAGCCGCACTATGCACCAGACCCGCTCCAGGCGATTCAACTGGTGCGGGCGGCAGGGGGAGTGCCGGTGCTTGCGCACCCGGCCACGCGCGGAGCAGCGGAGCTTGTGCCGGAGAAGCGACTCGCGAAACTCGTCGACGCCGGGCTGTTCGGGCTGGAGCTCGATCACCGGGAGAACAAGCCGGAGGCGAAAGCGCGGCTGGCCGGGTACGCCGTCCGGTATGGCCTTGTCGTGACGGGGTCGAGCGACTACCACGGTTCAGGCAAGCCCAACCGGCTCGGTGAGAACACGACGTCGCCAGAGGTGCTCGACCAGATCATCGCCCAGGGCACCGGCGCCGAGCCCGTCTACCCCTCCGCGCCCTAGTCGCCCCCGCCCGCGCGTTCCGCCTCGAGCCCTAGCACTAGGTGCCCTGAGCGCTGCTCGCCGCGCGTTCGGTCGATGCCGCGCCCCTCCGATCTGCGCCATGCGCCAGTTGCGCGCGGATGCGCCACGCGCGCATGGTACATTCGCGCGTACTTGGCGCGTCGAGGAGCATTGCACTATTCCTCAACAGGTCTTGGCGCACGGCGATTCTCCACAGATTGCTGTGGAAGTTCGAACTCCCGCGTTCGCGCGCTGCACAGTCGTTGTATGACTCAGGCGCAATCCCAAAACTTCGCGGATGGACTTATCCTTGCATCCGATCTCAGCTCGGCTTTCGGAAGGGATTTCCGTCTTCGCGACCGGGTAGACCGTGGAGAACTTGCACGCGTGTCGCGAGGGGTGTACTTCGATGCGGGCAACTGGCGACAGCTGAATCCTGATCAGCGGTACGAACTGCGCGTGCGGGGCGCGGGTCTCCAGCGTCGTGGAACCGCTGTGCTGTCGCATCAGTCTGCTGCGGTTTTATGGGGGTTGCCGCTCCTTCGAGCCTGGCCAACCGACGTCCACTTCCTTACTCAGCGCTCTGCAGGGGGCCGCTCGAAACCGGGAGTGCGACGCCACGCGCTCGGGTTCGATCCTGCGGATGTGACGATGATCGACGGACTTCAGGTCACTTCGGTCGCACGCACGGTGGTGGATCTCGCAGCGACTGTCGATCTTAAATCGGCCGTCGCCGCAGTGGACCGTGCCCTGTTCGTTGCCAAGTTCGGGCGGCACCCGGTCTTGGCAACGAAGGCAGATCTCCTCACGACATGGGAACGCATGCTTCCCTTCCCGGGCTCGGCTCGGGCGCGAACGGTGATCGAGTTCGGAACAGAGTACTCAGGCTCCTCTTTGGAGAGTGGCAGCAGAGTCAACATCGCACTCTGTGGCTTCCCAGAACCGGAACTCCAGCGAGTATTCATCATCGATGGAACCGAGTACAACACAGACTTCTACTGGCTGGACTATGACGCCGTCGGCGAAGCAGACGGAAAAGGGAAGTACTTCGATCCGAGGATGCTCGCTGGACTGACCCCGGAAGAGGCCTTGTATCGGGAGAAGCAGCGCGAAGACGCCATCCGCAGGCGGGTGAGTGGGTTCACGCGATGGGACTCGCCGGTTGGTATGAGTCAGTATCGACTGCGGTTGCGGCTACTCGAATTGGGCCTTCCGACCGGTCGCCCCAGGCTGTTTCTGCGATGACGCGCCAGTAGCGCGCGGATGCGCCACGCGCGCATGGAGCATCCGCGCGTAACTGGCGCGTGGCGAGGAAGGGGGCGGCAGAGCCCTTCCGCGCAGGGCGTGAGACGGCGGCCGGCTGGCGCGGCGAAACTGAGGGCGGCCAGCTGGCGCGGCGAAACTGAAAGCGGCCGGTAGAGGGCCGAGAGGAGCGGATCAGACGGCGCCGGTGCTGCCGGACTGAGGAGCACGGCGGCGCGTGCGACTGCGACGGCGCGGGGAGCTGTTGCCGTCGTGATGCTCCACTCCGCCACCATCGTGGGTGCCTGCGGCGGGCGTCGCGGCCGGGGCATCCGGGTTCGTGCTCTGGCCGACCCGCGTGCGGGTGCGCGTGCGTCCCGAGCGTTCGCGGCCATCGCCTGAGCCTGAGCCTGAGCCGGACGCTGAGCCCGACCCAGAGCGTTCACGGGATGGACGACCGGAATCCGGGCGCCCAGAACCCGAATGCCCAGAGCCTGAGCGACCAGAGCCGGAGCGGCTGCCGACCGGCGGGCCATCCTTGATCGGGGTCGCCCGCAGGCGTCCCTTTGCTCCGGCCGGGATGTTCAGGTCGGCGTAGAGGTGCGGCGACGAGGAGTATGTCTCGACCGGCTCAGGCTGCCCGAACTCGAGCGCGCGATTGATCAGGGCCCACTTGTGCAGGTCGTCCCAGTCGACGAAGGTGACGGCGATGCCGGTCTTGCCCGCGCGACCGGTGCGGCCCACCCGGTGCAGGTACGCCTTGTCGTCTTCTGGGATGGTGTGGTTGATCACGTGGGTGACGTCGTGGACGTCGATGCCGCGAGCCGCGACATCCGTTGCCACCATGATGTCTTTCTTGCCGGCCTTGAACGCGGCCATCGCGCGTTCGCGCTGCTCCTGGTTGAGGTCACCGTGCACGGCGGCCGCGTTGAATCCGCGGTCGTTCAACTCTTCGACCAGCTTGGCGGCAGCGCGCTTGGTGCGCGTGAAGATGATGGTCTTGCCGCGTCCTTCTGACATCAGGATGCGTCCGATCACCTCATCTTTGTCCATGTTGTGCGCACGGTAGACGAGGTGCTCGATGTTGGCCTGGGTAAGGCCCTCGTCTGGATCAGTGGCACGGATGTGGATGGGTCGCGTCATGAAGCGGCGCGCCAAGGCGACGATCGGGCCGGGCATCGTCGCAGAGAACAGCATGGTGTGGCGGGTAGCCGGGGTCTGCGAGAACAGTTTCTCGATGTCGGCGAGGAAACCGAGGTCGAGCATCTTGTCTGCCTCGTCGAGCACCATCTCGCGCACGTTCGCCAGGCTGAGCAGCCGCTGGCTGGCGAGGTCGAGCAGGCGACCGGGGGTTCCGACGACGATCTGCGCGCCGGCCTTGAGCTGCTCGATCTGGCCCTCGTAGGCCTTTCCGCCATAGATCGACACGATCGTCGTGTCGCGGTTCTTGGCGGCAAGCTCGAGGTCTTCTGAAACCTGAACGCACAGCTCGCGCGTCGGCACAACGATGAGTGCCTGCACGCCAGGCTCAGGGTTCAGCCCGAGACGTTGGATCAGTGGAAGGCCGAAGCCGAAGGTTTTGCCGGTTCCAGTCTTTGCCTGGCCGATGATGTCTTGCCCGGAAAGCGCGAGTGGAATGGTCTGGGTCTGGATGGGAAACGGTTCGACGATGCCTTTTTCGGCGAGTGCGTCAACCATGTCCTGGTCAATATTGAGTTCGGAGAAAGTCACGAATGAATGCCTGTCATTACTGGGAGAAAGGGCTGCGCCCGTCTTCTGCCTCAGGCGCACGACCACCGATCCGTTGCCGGTGGCGTACGGCCAGCTTATCGGTCGCCTTCTGTGAACTGACCACGTGACACGGTACAGGGGCGTGCGCAATGGGGCCCGGCGTTCGCGCTGGCCATAAACTGAGCGGGTGGTCACGTGGTTTGGGCGCCAGAAGCGCATCGAGATCCCCCGGTTGAAGCCCAGGGGCGAGGCCTTGCCGACGACGCGCGTCGACCTTGGCGAGCTCACGCCAGAGCTGCTTCCGTACTTCGGCCAGGCAGCGTATTTCGAGCTGGGGCTGTTCCAGACCCTCGCCCAGGTGGTTTCGACCGCACCTGCGCTGGCCTCGAAGGAGAATCTGGCCCCCGCAGCCGGCGTGGCCCTCACTCGGTACGAAGGCCTGGTGGCCGAGATCCGCCGGCATGGCGGCGATGCAACGGATGCGATGGCAGCGTTCCAGCCGGCGCTTGACGAATTCAGCCACGCCACTCGAGGTTCGGACTGGGCAGAGCTGCTGCTCGGTTCGTATCTGACTGCCGGACTGCTCGAGGACTTCTTCCTCAGCCTCTCCGACGGACTCCCTGCCGACGCGCGTCACCGTGTTGCGCAGATTTTTGGCGGCGGCTCGATTGAAGCGGTTCTGGTCGCCGAGCTCACGGCGTGCCTGGCAGCCGACCCCACGCTGGCGTCGCGGCTGGCGATGTGGGGCCGCCGACTCGTTGGCGACACCCTGCTGATCGCCCGTTCAGCCCTGCACGTTTCCGGCGACCTCGCCGCTCACGAAGCACGGGTTGAGTTGCGGATCGAGCCGGTGTTCACCGAATTGATCGCTGCCCATACACGTCGCATGGACGGCCTCGGACTTACCGCCTGATCACCGGGAGCGAAGCGGGGAGAAGAGTGAAGAGCGCCGCAGCGACCGGTCAGGCGCTCGTCTGTGCCTCAGCCCGTGCCCCAGTCTTGACCAGTGTGTGCAGCATCCGTTCGTCGCCGCGTGCACGCGTACGCACGATGAGGAGCTTGGTGACAACCGCGACGATGGCCGCGAGACCGAGCGAGATCCACCAGATCCAGCCCTCGTCCCACTTCAAGCCGAGCCAGGTCAGGGCGACCCAGAAAACGGATGCCGCGGCCGTCGCGATCGCCGGCAGCAGCACCGAACCCTGGGTGGAACGCCCGGGCAGGATGTAGCGAGTGCCGAGCCCGAGAATGGCTCCGCCCAGCGCGACGAACATGAGTTCCATCGTGGGGGCCTAGGCGACGAAACCGACGCGGCGAGACTCTTCTGAGCCCAGCTCGACGTAGGCGACTCCGGCGGTCGGGACGATATAGATGCGGCCCTTGTCATCGGAAAGCTTCAAGTAGCCGGTCTGGCCGGCGAGGGCTGCAGCGACCGTCTCCTCGATCTCGTTAGCGGGCTGCGACGTTTCGAAACCGATCTCGCGGGGGGAGTTGAAGATGCCAATGCGGATATCCACCAGGTACGCCTTTCGTTGCCTACCCGCTCAGATTACGGCAGAACCGCGGGTGCGCCCGACGGCGTTCACTGTCGGCGCAACCGGCGGCAGTGTCTGTGGCTCGCGCTAGCGTTAAAGCGTGACCAGACAGCCAGCAGACATCGTCGATGTCCCCCTCTTCGACGGCCGGGAATTCGAGGAGCCCGTTGTTTCGAACAACCCCGTAGAGAACAATCCCGTAGAGAACAATCCCGTAGAGAACAATCCCGTAGACAAGCATCCCCTCGACGACGCACAGCGGGCCGTGCTCCGAATTCCGAACGGATCGTCTGCCGCCGTGATCGGCGCACCGGGAACCGGCAAGACGACAACACTGATCGAACTTGTGGCCGACCGTGTGCTGAGGCGAGGCTATTCGCCGTCTGACCTGCTCGTCATCGCTCCCACTCGCACCGGTGCGACCACCCTGCGCGACCGGATTGCCGTTCGGCTCGGTGTTCCGACCAGCGGGCCGCTCGCACGCACCGCGAACTCGATCGCGTTCCAGATCGTCCGTGACGCGGCTGTGCAGGGTGGTGACTCTTCTCCGACCCTGCTTACCGGCGGGGAACAAGACCAGATCGTCACCGACCTGTTGCAGGGTCATCTCGAAGAAGGGATGGGTCCAACGTGGCCGGAACATCTCGGCCCAGAGGTCAGGGGGCTGCGTGGGTTCCGCACCGAGCTCCGCGACCTGATGATGCGTGCAGTCGAATACGGTGTCTCGTCGGAACGGCTGGCCGCGCTCGGCCGCGAACACGATCGCGACGAATGGGTGGCTGCGGCAGAGTTCATCCGCGACTATGAAGACGTCAAGGACCAGTCGAGGGAAGGCCAGTTCGACTCGACTGAGCTTGCCGTATACGCCGCAGCCATTGTGCGGGCGGCGCCCGGAGGTGGCGGTGGCGGTGCCACGCCTGCCGGTCCGGTGGGAGCCGGCCACCTGACATCCGTTTCGGCGGCAACCGGCCTGCTCGGCACCGGCCTGCTCGGCACCGGTCCGCTCGGTTCGTTGGGCGACCTGCGACTCATCGTGCTCGAAGACGCGCAGGAGGCAACCCAGGCCACGCTCACGCTGCTCGCCCAGTTCGCGGCCAGAGGCGTCGCCGTCATCGCGTTCGGCGATCCAGACATCAGCACCGGATCGTTCAGGGGCGCCCATCCGGATGCCCTGGGTCGCCTCGGCTGGTACCTGGGCGTCGCCGGCGTGGCCACCCACATTCTTGGCACGGTGCACCGGCACGGGCACGCCATCCGGGCCGTCGTGCAGGAGGCGACAAACCGCATTGGAGCTGCATCGGCCGGACGCCAGCGCGCAGCGTCGCTCAGCAACGCGAGCAGCGGGCACGCGGAGGCCAGCGGGCTCGCGACGGCCATGGTCGCCCCCAGTCCCGCCGATCAACTCGCCATCATCGCCAGGCGCCTGCGGGAGCGGCACGTGCTGGGCGGCATCCCGTGGGACAGGATGGCCGTCATCGTCAGAAGCGGTTCCCTGGTTCCCTCCATTTCGAAGGGTCTCGCCGCACTCGAGGTTCCGACGCAGGTCGCGACCATCCAGTCTGCCCTTCGCGACGAACCGGCCGTTGCGGCGTTCATCCTCGCGCTCGATGTGGTCTTCGCCCGGCGTCCGCTCGACGGCGAAACGGCGAACGCGCTCCTTGCCGGACCTCTCGGAGGGCTCGACCCGATCACCCTGCGCCGGTTGCGCGCGGCACTGCGCCAGCAAGAGCTCTCCGGGGAAGGGGACCGCGGAGCGGACGAACTGTTGGTCGAGGCACTGACTGTTCCCGGTGCGCTCGCCACGATCGACACACGAACAGCGCGGCGGGCTGCGGCGTTCGGCGACAGCCTGCGCGCAGCATCCGTCGACCAGCGTGACGGCGCCACCATCGAAGAATTGCTCTGGGGTCTGTGGGAGCGCAGTGGACTCGCCGCGTCGTGGTACGAACAGTCGAACGGCGCCGGGATCGTGGCCGACGAGGCCAACCGCAATCTCGACGCGGTCGTCGCACTGTTCTCCGCCGCCCAGCGTTTTGTCGAGCGAACGCCCGGTGCCCCGCCCGTTCTGTTCCTCGAGCACCTGGTCGACACCGACGTGCCGGAAGACACGCTGGCTCCGCGCGCACTGGGCGATGCCGTGACCGTGTCGACGACCAGTGGCACCATCGGCCAGGAGTTCGAGATCGTCGTCATCGCCGGGGTGCAGGACAACGTCTGGCCAGACCTGCGTATCCGCGGCTCGCTCCTCGGCGCCGGTGATCTTGCCGCGCTTGTCACCGGAGGCAACCCAGACACGGAAGACGCCCGGACGGCGGTCCTGCACGACGAACTGCGCATGTTCGCGCAGGCGGCCTCCCGCGCCAGCGCCGAACTGCTGGTGACGACGGTCAGCAACGAAGACAACCAGCCCTCCGTGTTCCTCCGCCTGCTCCCGGAGTCGCAAACGGAGATCGCGGACCGCTACCCGCTCTCGCTGCGGGGCATGACGGGTCGGCTGAGGCGTGACCTGACAGCGTCACAGCAGTCGCCTGAACGGGTGAAGGATGCGCCGGCGACACTCGCGCGCCTCGCCAGGGAGAAGGTGGCAGGGGCGGATCCCGCCGAATGGTACGGACTCCGTGAGGCCAGTACCACCCTGCGACTGAACGAACCGGATGCCGGGGACGGCCCGGTGCGCGTGTCGCCGTCGAAGATGGCGTCATTCGAGACCTGCCCGCTGCACTGGCTGATCGACACTCTCGGTGGCGGCACCAGCAATTCGGCCGCGAACCTCGGCACCATCATCCACACCGTGATGGAAGAAGCCACGTCGGCCGAGAACGCAGACCTAGACGTAGTGAGCGCAGACGCGCTCTGGCGCGGAGTCGAGGCACGCTGGGGAGAGCTCGTCTTCGAATCGGAGTGGCAGTCGCAGGTGCAGAAGAACGATGCACGCAGGCTCACCGACCGACTGGCGTCCTACCTGGCCGACTTCGAGCGGGCAGGGTCGACGCTGCTGAGCGCTGAGGGACACTTTGAGCTCGCCATCGGAGAATCAGGGCACGGCGCTGCCGTGCTGAGCGGCACCGTCGATCGAGTGGAGAAGCTCGCAGACGGACGCGCGGTGATCGTCGACCTGAAAACCGGAAAGAGCGATCCCAAGACCGACGACGGCGTCGTCGATCACCCGCAGCTGGGTGCCTACCAACTCGCATTCCATGACGGCGCGATCGACGGTATTCCTCCCGGTTCCGAGCTCGCAGGGGCTCGGCTCGTCATCGTCTCGTCTGGCACGGCAAAGAAGAATTACCGCGACCCGACGCAGCAGGCTTTCAGCCCGGAGGAGCTCGACAGCTTCCGCCGAAGGGTCGCCGACGACGCCGGCGGGATGGGCGGATCAACCTTCATCGCAGAAATCGCCGATCATTGCCTGGATCCGTGGTCATTCGGGTCTTGCCGCATCCACGTCATCAGGCAGGTCAGTTCATGAGCGAAGAATTCGCGGGGGCGCCCGTCGGTGCTGTATCTGTCACCACTGCACCTGCTACTGCTGTGCAGATCGCCCAGGCCCTGAACAAACCCCTCCCGACGATGGAGCAGCAGGCCGTCATCGAAGCACCGCTCGAGCCGGTGCTGGTCGTTGCGGGGGCGGGCAGCGGAAAGACCGAGACGATGGCCAACCGCGTGCTCTGGCTGCTTGCCAATGGTCTCGTGAGGCCAGATCAGATCCTCGGTCTGACGTTCACCCGCAAGGCGGCAGGTGAGCTCGCCAGCCGGATCAACGATCGGATCAGCCAGCTCGACGATGCCGGCCTGATCCGCCGTCCAGTCGAGGTGCACAGCCCAGCCGGAATGCACAGCCCAGCCGACGTGCACAACCCGATCAACAGCACACCAGACGCCGCTGACCTCTTCGACAGGCCGACAGTGTCCACCTACAACGCGTTCTCCAGCCGCCTTTTCAGTGACAACGCACTGTTGCTCGGTCGAGAGCCGGAGTCCGTGCTTCTCTCTGAAACGTCTGCGTGGCTGCTCGCCAGGCGGGTGGTGATCGAATACGGCGACCGTCGACTGGTTCCCTACGGAAAGAAGCTCGAGGCTGTGACGGATGCGGTGCTCGAGTTGAGCAGAAACCTCGCAGAGAATCCGCCCCCGCATCGTGCCGGCGAAGTTGCCTCCGGTCACGATCTCGCCGGCCTGGCCGAGAGCTTCCAGTACCTCGAAGGCCTCCCGTACGGACGGGCAGGCAAGTCCACGGCATACGCATCGGTGATCGACTCCATTGCTGCCATCGCACCATTGCCTGTCCTCGGCGAACTGGCTGGGCGCTACCAGGAGGAGAAGCGCCGGCTCGGGCTCATCGAGTTCTCCGACCAGGTCGCCCTCGCCCTCCAGGTCTGCCGCACGATCCCGAGCGTCGCCGCGCGCAGCCGCGAGCAGTACCGGGTGGTGCTCCTTGACGAATACCAAGACACCTCCGTGCTGCAGACCGAGCTGCTTGCGACTCTCTTCGCGCAGCATCCGGTGATGGCCGTCGGTGACCCGCATCAGTCGATCTACGGTTGGCGCGGAGCGTCTGCCGCGAACCTGCTGGGGTTCGCATCGGCCTTCGGGGGCGGTGACGGGGGCGGTGACCGCGGCGGTGTCGAGGCCGGTTCACAGGCCGGTTCGAATGACGTTTCAGCGGTGGAGGCAATGTCCCTCTCCTACACCTGGCGCAATCCAGTGACGGTGCTCTCCGCCGCGAACACGCTGGTCTCCCCGCTCAGTGACGCACTGCGCGCGCGTCCGAACGGCATCCAGGTGGACACCCTCAAGGTGCCAGAGGGCGCGGCACCAGGCCGGGTCGAGGGGGAGATGCTGGAGACCATCGCAGACGAAGCGGCACGCATCGCGCGGTGGTTCGCCGAGCGCCTGCCAGAGGGCACAGAACGCACCGGAGCGATGCTGTTCCGCGCCAGGCGCGACATGGACTTCTACGCGGAGGTGCTCAGGGAACACGGCGTCAGGGCTCACGTACTCGGGATCGGTGGGCTCCTGTCGACCCCGGAGATCGCCGACCTGGTCAGCGTGCTGCGGGTAGTCAACGACCCGTCGGCGGGAACGGAACTCATCAGGGTACTCACCGGCGGTCGCTGGCGAATCGGACCGCGCGACCTGAAGGCGCTCTCCGGTGTCGCCCGCTGGCTGGTCTCGCACGACTGGGCACAGAAAGCGGTCAGCGACGAGATGAAAGCGCGGATCACGGCATCCGTCGCGGAAGAGGACTCGAGCTCTCTCGTCGACGCCCTCGATTTTGTGTCGACGGCGCCGGAGGGGCACACCCAGCTCGCCGGTTTCAGCCACGAGGGCCGGGTGCGCCTGCGCGATGCCGGTCGGCAGTTCGCCTGGTTCCGCTCCCGTGCGGGGCTCGGGCTCCTCGACTTCGTGCGGTTGATCGAGCAGGAACTCCTGCTCGACGTCGAGCTGGTGGCCAACGAATCCCGTGGACTCGGTCTCGCGAACCTCTATTCGTTCCACGACAACATCGAAGCGTTCCTGCGCAGCGACGAGCTCGGCACTCTGGGCAGCTTCCTGCGGTGGCTGAAGCGGGCAGAGGCCTGGGATGACATGGGCCCGCGCACCGAGATGTCGGAACACGGCACGGTGCAGCTGCTCACTATTCACGGGGCCAAGGGCCTCGAATGGGATTACGTCGCCATCCCCGCCCTGACCGAGAACTCCCTGCCCGCGCAGGCCAAGGAAGGCTCAGGGTGGCTGCGGTTCGGTGAACTCCCATACCCGTTCAGGGGAGACAGGGATGAGTTGCCGGCACTGAGGTGGAAGCACCACAGCACCCAGGCCGAATACGACGAGGAGTTCACCGGGTACAAGACGCAGTTGAAAGCGCGGCATGAGGCAGAGGAGCGTCGCCTCATCTACGTCGCAACGACCCGCGCGCAGCGTGAACTGTTACTCACGGGTTCGTTCTGGGCAGCCGGCAAGCGCCAGCGAAAGCCCAGCCGCTACCTGGCCGAACTCGCAGCCGCAGGTCTGATCGATCCGCTACCGGAGAAGAGCGCCACCGACGACAAGCCAGATATCGTCGGCGACGGAACCGAGGTCTGGCCGTTCGACCCGCTCGGCACGCGGCGTCGAAGGGTCGAAAACGCGGCCGCGCTGGTTGAGGCGGCAGCGGCTGCCAGTGTGGAGAACGGAGCGGATGCCGAGACCAGGTGGTCTCGTGAAGTGACCCTGCTGCTCGCAGAGCGCGCATTGCGCCTGGCCGGTGCCTCCATCACGGCCCTGCCAACGCGTATTCCCGCGTCGCGCTTCAAAGACTATGTCGACGATCCCATCGGCGCGGCCAGCGCGCTCCGCCGACCGATGCCGCAGAGGCCATATCGGGCGACGCGCCTTGGCACGCTCTTCCACTCGTGGGTGGAGCAGCGTGCGGGGGGCGCGTCGTCCGGAGACCTGGTCGATGCCGGCCTCGCGGAGTTCGATTTCGACATAGCCGGCATCGGTGAGGATCGCCTTGATGGTGGCGGTATCGACGAATCGGGGGAAGTCAGAGGCACCGATGACCCAGAAACCGTACAGTTCGAGCGGTTGAAGTCGACGTTCGAACGTTCCGCGTGGGGAGCATTGAAGCCAGAAGAGGTGGAGATCGAAATTCATCACGTTCTCGCCGGAGCGGTATTCGTCTGCAAACTCGACGCGGTGTACCGCACACCGACCGGTTACCAGGTCGTCGACTGGAAGACCGGCAAAGCGCCAAAGAACGCGGCCGACCTCGAATTGAAGCAGACGCAGCTTGCGTTGTACCGGCTCGCATACGCGCGCTGGAAGGGGATCGATCCAGAAACAGTCGACGCGGTGTTCTACTTCGTTGCCGACGACACGGTCGTCGCGCCGGAGCGGCTCTACTCCGAAGAAGAACTCGTGTCCGCCTGGTCGGCCGTGCGTGAGTCGGCTGGGCGCGACTTGGCTGGGCGTGGCTCCGCTGCCTTGGTGCCCCGTGCGGGTGCGACGGGGGTGATCACTCCGGTGTCGGCGAATTCAGACAGCTTGAACTCTGAGACGTCATAGGAGTCGGTCTGCATCGAGGCATGCAGGTCGCGGGCTCCGGTACGCGGAGTCGTCTGGAGCATTGCCTCGACGTCTGAGACCTCCAGGATCGGACCGGTCTCCGGTGACAACGGATGCATCGTTCGACTGTGCACTGTATCCACCAGTCCGTCCAGCATGGCCACAGCATCGTCGACGATGGACTGGTCCTTCGTGTCTGCACCGTGCAACAGCCAGCGGGCCAACTCGAGTTCCGCATAGAGCATGGCCCGGCGGGTGATCTGCTGGTCGGTGGCCTGGCGCGCGGCGGCATAGGCAGCCACGGCCGTTTCTGCTGCGGAACCACGGGCGCCGAGCAACCAGTGCAGGTCGCGCGCCGGGTCGCCGACGGCGAGAGCCGACCAGCCGAGAACACCGGATACGGCATCGTCGGTGATCAGGAACGACTCTGCCGACAGGGAACCGTGGATGACAGTCGGCGGAAACTGCCAGAGGCTCTCGTCGTCGGTCGCCTGCTCCCAGCGCCGCAGCAGGGCGGCGGGCAGGGATCCGGTGCGATCGGCTCGGCCGATGATGTCGATGACGCTCTCGCGGCATTCCTGGGCGCTCTGGATCGGCAGGCCGGCGCTGGCGATGAATGCGGTCGGGAGCCCGTGGATGGCTGCAATGGCACGGCCGATCGAGCCGGACACGCCCTCGTGGCCGGTGAGTGCATCCGTGTCGAACGAGTCTCCTGGAAGCAATTCGTAGACGATCGCCCTGCTGGTGCCATACGGTGCCTGGCCGACAAAGCTCGGAACGTCGAACGGGAGCCGGCTCCGGTTGCCGTCGGTCAGGGCGCGGAGCGCCACCAGGTCGGCTGACTGCTCGGTTTCGGCTATCTGGCTGCGCGGAACACGGATGATGAATTCGCGTCCGTCACGGCCGACGACATGGGCCGAATCGAACATTCCGTGGGTGCCGCGACTGTGCGTGCGGGCGCGTGCGACGTCGAGGCCGGCAACAGCGGAAGTGGCCAACGCGGCTAGAGTGAGGGGGGATCTGGCCATGCCTTCTAGGGTAAGTCGAGTTCCCCCCGGCGCGGTTGTTCGCCACGCCTCCACCCGTATTCGGCACGCGTTGCCTGAGACCGAAGAGGTCACCATGTCGTTTGCGTTCACAACGCGGCTGCCGCTGTCGCGTCACGAGGTCGACCGCGATCATGCCAGGCGCGGCGCGGACGGCTTCCTGGAATCGGTTCGTGCCGATGCCGCAACGCGCAGCCTGCTGCTCTGGAAGGGCAAAGCCCTGGTGCGGGAAGCTCCGCTGAGTACGCACGACCGGATAGAACTCGACCTTCGTCCGCTCGAAACCGTGCCGACCGGAGACTTCAGCCTTTATCTCGGACTGTCGCTTGCGCAGGATGCTGCAGAGCCGGCCGGGACCCCTCTTCTCGCCGTGATCCTCGGGGATGAGGACGCGGTAGCGGTGGAACCGGATCCACATCGCTGGATCGGGCTCCGCGACGCGGCCACCGCTACATCTGACCGCGACGCCGGTGCTTTCACCGAGGCGCTGGCGATGGTGAATTGGCACGCCTCGCATGCACACTGCCCGCGTTGCGGCGCAGCGACCCTCGTTGAGGACTCCGGCTGGACCAGACGGTGTCCCGTCGATGGCAGCCAGGTGTTTCCGCGTACCGATCCGGCAGTGATCGTGCTGATCGAAGATGCCGACGAGCGAGTGCTGCTCGGTGCGAACGCGATGTGGGAACAGAACCGGTATTCCCTCCTGGCCGGCTTCGTCGAGCCAGGGGAGTCACTCGAGGCCGGTGTGATCAGGGAGATGTATGAGGAGTCCGGCCTCGTGGTCACGGACCCGGAGTACCTCGGTTCCCAGCCGTGGCCGTTCCCCGCTTCGGTGATGTGCGGATTCACGGCACGACTCGCCGACGGGCAGAACCCCGACGACGTGGTGCCAGACGGTGAGGAGATCATCGACCTGCGCTGGTTCAGCCGAGACGAACTGCGGGCAGAACTGGGGGGAGTCATTCTGCCAGGTGCCTCGTCGATCGCGCGCGCCATGCTCGAACGCTGGCTCGGTGAGCCCATCGAACTCCCCGGAGAGACACACCGATGAATGCGCCAGGTGACGCCGGCCCCGACGCACTGCTGGATGGTCTGGACGACCAGCAGCGTGTAGCAGCGGAGGCGCTCATCGGCCCAGTGTGCATGCTTGCCGGTGCCGGAACCGGCAAGACCAGGGCGATCACGCATCGCATCGCGTATGGCGTGCTCACCGGTGTTTACGCACCCAACCGGGTGATGGCACTCACCTTCACGTCGCGCTCTGCCGCAGAGCTGCGTGGGCGGCTCCGCCAATTGGGCGCAGGCGGAGTGGCGGCTCGCACCTTCCACGCCGCCGCGCTCTCGCAACTCAACTACTTCTGGCCACACGTGGTCGGCGGCCAGGTACCACGCATCCTCGACGGCAAGGCACGACTGCTCGGCCACGCCGCAGAACAACTGAAACTGAAGCTCGACACGGCCACCCTCCGCGACCTCGCCGGCGAGATCGAGTGGCGCAAGGTGTCTGGACTGAGTGTCTCGCAGTACGAATCAGAGATAACCAAGCGGAGCCTGCCTGGGCGCCTCGATGCCGGCCAGTCCGTCGAGATGCACCACGCGTACGAGCGGTTGAAAGACGAACGAAAGCAACTCGACTTCGAGGACGTGCTGCTCGCCATGGCCGGAATGATTGAGGCCGAACCGTCTGTCGCCCTGCAGGTGCGCGAGCAGTACCGCTTTTTCATCGTCGACGAGTACCAGGACGTCTCGCCGCTGCAGCATAACCTCCTCTCCCAGTGGCTCGGCGACCGCAGAGACCTGTGCGTCGTCGGAGATGCCAGCCAGACCATCTACTCCTTCGCCGGGGCACGCAGCGACTACCTGCTCGACTTCCCGAAGCGATACGAGGATGCGACCGTGGTGCGGCTCGAACAGAACTACCGGTCGACCGGGCCCATCGTTGCCACCGCAAACCAGTTGATGCGTGGCCGCCCCGGTGCCCTGTCGCTGCAGGCGGTAGCCACAGAAGAAGGGCCTCCCCCCGCCGTTTCTGACTATCCGACCGACATGGCAGAGGCCCGCGGGGTCGCCCAGCGCATCCTCGAGCTCATCGAGGCGGGCACCAGACCTGAGCAGATCGCCGTGCTCTACCGCGTGAACGTACAGTCGCAGGCGCTGGAGACGGCGCTCGGGGATGTCGGCGTGAGCTACCTGATCCGGGGATCGAAGCGTTTTTTCGACCTCCCGGAAGTCAAACAGGCGGTCATGTCGCTTCGCGCCGCATCCGTTTCTATCGTGGGGGAGCCTCTGTTCAAATCGGTGAGCGACGTGCTGCGATCGCTCGGCTGGCGGCAGAACCCTCCGGAGGCGCCCGGTGCCGTGCGGGATCGCTGGGAGTCGCTCAATGCACTCATGGGCCTGGTCGACCAGGCCGCGCCCGGGACGACATTCAGGCAGTTCACCGACGAGCTGATGGAACGCCAGGCCGGCCAGCACGAGCCGACCGTCTCTGCGGTGACCCTCGCGACGCTGCACTCGGCGAAGGGCCTTGAATGGGATGCGGTGTTTGTCGTCGGTCTCTCAGAAGGTCTGGTGCCGATCAGTTACGCGAGCACGTTCGAACAGGTCGATGAGGAAAGACGGTTGCTCTACGTGGGAATCACGCGGGCAAGGAAGCGGCTGGCGCTGAGCTGGGCCGCCGCCGGCCAGCCGGGGCAGCAGCGCGCGCGCAGGGAGCGGTCGCGGTTTCTCTCCGAGATCGGCGTCCGCACCGCGCGGGCGGCGGGGGTGCGGTGAAGATCGCGATCACGGGTGGCACCGGTTTTGTCGGCCGCCACCTGGCCGAGCGGTTCGATCCGGACGACGTGGTCGTCGACTCTCGACGCACCGGGGTCGATGTTGACGATGTCGACGCGCTGACGAAGGCATTCAACGGATGCGACGTGGTGGCGCACTGCGCAGGCATCAACCGGGAGATCGGCGCACAGACCTACGACCGGGTGCACGTGCAGGGAACCAGGGCGGTCATCGAGGCGGCTGAACGGGCCGGCGTGAAGAAGATCGTGATGCTGAGCTTCCTGAGGGCCAGGCCGGCATGCGGCTCGGCCTACCACGAGTCGAAATGGGCGGCAGAGGAACTCATCCGTGCTGCTGGGCATGACGGGGCCGGGCAAGGCGGGGCCGGGCTCGACTTCACCATCCTGAAAGCCGGCATGATCTACGGGCGCGGTGATCACCTGATCGACCACCTCAGCCACACCGTGTTCACTCTCCCGCTGTTCGCCACCGTCGGTCTTCGCGAGAAACCGATCCGGCCGATTCCGGTCGGTGACCTGATCGACATCCTCTATGCCGCATCGACGGGGCGGATGCCGCGTGAGACGGTGGCGGTGACGGGGGCCGAAGAATTAATGCTCAGCGACGCCGCCAGGCGCCTCGCACGGGTGGTCGGCCGACGATTGTGGGTCATTCCGCTGCCGGTGTGGGTGCTCTACGTCATCGCGCAACTCACCGAATGGACGATGAAGGTCCCGTTGATCGCCAAGGCCCAGGTGCGCATGCTGGCGGAGGGAGTGGTCGACGCGGCACCGCCCGCGCCTGGCGTTCCCGCCGATCTCGCGCCCCACACCCGGTTCACCGACGAGCAGATCCGCCTCGCGCTCCCCGAACCGGGCGGATTCGGCCTTCGCGATCTCCTGTTCAGGCGGTGATTCTTGGCGGGCGCTGATGGGTGTCAGGGTGATGCGTCAGGCGCTCCTGCGTGACGAATCGGGCGTGAGGGTGGCCAACCCCGGCAGGACGCCGCATCCGCACCTTTCATGCACCCGATGCACGTGCCGGGTGACGTGACCGTTTGGATCGACGCCGAGTGAGTGTGCCCTGAGCCGGTTGGTGCGGCCGGCGAGGTGGTCATCGACCAGGGCGGCAACCCTGGCCACGACGTCGAGGCTGAGCCGCACCGATTCGGCGGGCGGATGCCGCGTGAGGAGCTGGGCCGCGATGGCGGGCCAGGCCGGATCTGTATCTGCCCGTTCCAGTTCGACACAGAACAGGCAGGGGCTGTCGCCGGGTTCTACCATTGGGCCGATGCGGGCGCCGTTGTCGCCGAACAGCACGGGCAGGTGGGGGATGTCCCGGCGCAACCAGCGCCGATGTCGTTCAGGGTCGAACACGTAGTAGCCGAACAGGACCACCAGGTCTGCTTCATCGGCTTCACCATCAGGGCAGACCGGGATGCCGAGCTCGCCGAGGGCGCCGCGCAGCCGGTTCGCGCTCTGGCCCGCTCCGTCGATGTGGACGGACTTCACGATGGCGCGTGCCGCCTCGATTGCGTGGTGCCGCTCGTGCGCGGGCGCGACGAGGGCCGGTCGGAGCTGTTTCAAGAACGCCGTGATCGTGGAGTGGTCCGCACCGGCTTCCTCGCCCAGCATGTACAGTCCGCTCCGGGGGACACCCGCCTGCAATGCAAACAGCATCACTTCGATGGCCGGCGTGACCCTGTCGACGACCGCAACCGGTCGGTCGATGCCGAGCTGAATGGTGTCGGGTGAGCGCCAGACCAGCGGATGCTCCGGGTTCAGTTTCAGGATCATGCGCACGATCATGCACCCAACACCGGGGTCCCCGCAGAAGTTATCCACAGGCCAGGGGTACCCGCGTCGTCCCGAAACCCGTCACGGCATCATGACCGCTGCCACGACCACCTGTTCATCGCGCAGCAGCCTGGGGAACACCCGCAGTTAACCCGGTGCCGATTGCCTGAGTACGGTCGCCCATCGCGGCCGTGACCATCAGGGGAAGGCTCACCATCACCATGAATTCACTTCGAAGTCGGCGTACGGCTCGCGGGTTGCTCGCGATCGTCGGTGCCACCGCCATTGCGGTCTGCGGCGTTCTTGTGCCGGCGGCGGCATACGCGTCCGCGGAAGAACCTGGCGGATCTGCCAGACGCGACGTCGACTGCGCGCATCCATCACCGACGGCCCGGCGAAGAATGTCATTTTGGTCATCGGTGACGGCATGGGTGACTCCGAGATCACGATCGCCCGAAACTACGCGGAAGGGGCTGGCGGAAACTTCGAGGGCATCGATGCACTTCCGCTCACGGGCTCGTACACCACCTACTCGCTGTACAAGACCGGGCATGAGAACGCCGGCAAACCGGACTACGTTCCCGACTCCGCGGCCACCGGTACCGCATGGGCGACCGGCACCAAGTCATACGACAACGCCGTGTCCGTCGACATCAACGGCACACCGCACGACACTCTCCTGGAACTGGCCCGCGCCAACGGCCTGCGCACCGGAAACGTCACGACGTCTGAGATTCAGGATGCGACTCCGGCCGTTCAGATCGCACACGTCGATGCGCGTTCCTGCTACAGCCCCAGCCGGGTTGAGCAGTGCGGCGACGACGCCCTCGACAAGGGCGGCCTCGGATCGATCAGCGAGCAGTTGATCGACACCAGGGCCGACGTGACGTTCGGCGGCGGAGCCTCGTACTTCGAGGAACAGGCCATCGCGGGCGACTACGAGGGCCAGAGCCTGTTCGAGCAGGCAGAAGCGCGCGGTTACCAGGTCGCCAACGACGCTGCCGCACTTGCGGCAGTGACGGAAGCCGGCGCCCAGTCCCCGGTTCTCGGCCTCTTCAGCCCGAAGAACATGCCGACGCGTTACCTGAGCACGCCGGCCACCATCGGCGGCGCCGACCTTCCGCCGGTCACCTGCGAGGCCAACCCAGACGCACTCCCGGCCGAGTTGCAGCTGAACAGCCTGACCACCAAGGCCATCGACCTGCTCGACAACCCGGAGTCTGAAGCCGGCTTCTTCCTGCAGGTTGAGAGTGCGAGCATCGACAAGCAGAACCACGCGTCGGATGCCTGCGGCCAGATCGGTGAAACCGTGCAGCTTGATGAGGCGGTCAAGTCGGCCATCGACTTCGCGAAGGCCGATGGCGACACCCTCGTCATCGTCACGGCTGACCATGCCCACACCAGCCAGATCGTCGACAGCACCCCTGAGCACACCTTCAGCATTGCGCTGAACACCGCAGACGGCGCTCCGATGAAGGTCAACTACGGCACCTCCACGACGATCACGGGCCAGCAGCACACGGGTTCACAGCTTCGGATCGCCGCTTACGGTCCAGGTGGAGCCAACGTCGTCGGCCTCACCGACCAGTCAGACACCTTCTTCACGATCGCGAACGCGCTCTCACTGAACCGCGACCTCGCGTCACTGAGCGCCGGTGCGGGGCTCACCCTCCCGAAGACCTCGTTCGCTCCTGGCGAGGAGTTCCAGGTCAGCGCCACCGGGTTCGCGGGCGATCGCCAGCTGAGCGGCGTTGTCGAGTCGGAGCCGGTTTCCCTGGCACGCACCGACGTGATCAACGGGGCCGTTGCCTACACGGTCACTGCGCCGACCGAAGCGGGGGAGCACACGGTCACCCTGACCGGTGCACAGACGGGCGCTGAAGTTGTCGCCAACTTCTCGGTGACCGCAGACGGCCAGCCGGTGCCGAACCCCGAGCCGAGCGAAGGTGCAGCAGCTCCTGGTGCGGGCAACGGCGGAGGGCCCATCGACCTCGCGTCGGCCGGCGCCGTCGTGCTGCCGTTCGCCCTGGCCGCTGCGATCATGCTCGGACTCGGACTGATCGCCCTCCGTCGCCGTCGTGGGGCCATCGGCGAGCACTAACAGCGCATCGAAACGGGCGGGCGCCAACCGGTGTCCGCCCCATTTCGCTGGGATCCAGAGCGCGGGCATCCGTTCGAAATTGACGGACAATCTCGTTATTCGGGCCTCAATTGGGCCGATTCACCGGGGTTCGCGCAAAATATCCGTCGATTTCGCAGAAGCTACTCCTCGTGAGGCCGCTCGGCGCCGTCATCGCGCAGCAGGTCTTCGAGCGCCTGGTCGACGTCGTCGAGCGCCGGTTCCTCTCCCTTCGAGAGTGAGGTGAGCCGGGTCAAGAGTGCCTGCGGATCATCGAGATCTTCTGCCGTCGGCAGGATGTCAGGGTGCGCCCAGAGTGCGTCGCGGCCTTCGTTGCCGACGGCATCCGTCACCGCTTGCCACAGAGCGGCCGCATCACGCAACCGGCGCGGGCGGAGCTCGAGGCCGACCAACGTCGCGAAAGCCGACTCTGCCGGCCCGCCGGACGCCCTGCGGCGCCTGACGGTCTCAGCGATCGCACCCGACGAGGGGAGCCTGGTCGTCGCCTCGGCCGTCACAACGTCGACCCAGCCCTCGATGAGGGCGAGCATGGTCTCGAGGCGGGCGAGGGCGGCGAGCTGGGCGTCGCTCTTCGGTGGAATGAGCGAACCGTTGACCATCGCCTGGCGAAGTTCTTCAGGGTTGGAGGGGTCGAAGCCCTCTGCCAGCTCCTCGAGGCGGTCGGTGTCGATGCTAATGCCGCGGGCGAATTCGGTGATCGACGTGATGAGGTGCAGGCGAAGCCAACGGGCGTGACGGAACAGCCGCGCGTGCGCGAGTTCCCGCACCGCAAGGTAGATCTGCACCTGGTCTGTCGGAATGTCGAGGCCTTCACCGAACGCGGCGACGTTCTGGGGGAGAAGCGCCGCCTGCTGCTCATCGAGCAGCGGAATCCCGATGTCGCCACCGGAGACCACTTCGCTCGACAGCTGCCCGACGACCTGGCCGAGCTGGATCGCGAACAGGGTGCCGCCGAGGCTGCGCATCACCTGGCTCGCATTCTGGATCATGCCCTGCATCTCTTCCGGTGCCTGCTCGGTGAGAACACGGGTCAGCGAGTCGGAGATGCTGGTTGCAACGGGTTCTGCCAACTGTGACCAGAGCGGCAGGGTCGCGGTGACCCACTCCTTGCGCGTCATCAGGCGTGGTTCGATGGTCAGTTCTGCCACCGAGATCACGTCGTCGAGCCACAGCGCCGCGATGTGGAAGGCCTGTTCGAGTTGGGTGCGCTGCTCGTCGGTTGCGGTGAGCTGTCCGGCCGCCGCGCGCTCCTGGCCTTGCTTCAGGGCGATGCTCCAGTCGATGCCGCCGGTTCCGTTGCCCTGCAAAGCGCCACGAAGTTGGCTCATCAGTGCGGCAACACTGGCCGGGTCATTCGGCAGGCCGGCTGCACCGGCGAGCTGGCTTGGGTCGATCGACGAGTTTCCGGAGAGCATTTCGCGCAGCATGTCCTGGAACTCATCGGCATTCTGGCCATCTGGGTTCTGGTTGTCGTTCTGATCGTCGTTGGGGTTCTGACCCTCGCCGGGTCGTGAGTCGTCGGCCACTTCAGGCACCTCTCAGTTACGTGCTTCTACGCTAGCCCGAGAAGCCTCGTCGGAACTGGGAAATGTCCTATGCTGAAGGGCTTCGGTGTCCGCCTGTCGCGAACACTTCGCCGCACCAGATAGGACACGCGTGGCCCTCTTCTCCGATGACAGGATGCCGGATGGACGGATGCCCGCCGAACGAGCGCACATTACCCGACGCGGCGGAGGGGCCGGCCGGACCGGTTGGATCGTGCTGTGTATTGCGATCGCGATCGGCCTGATCCTCGCCGTTGCGCCCGCTCCCTATGTCATCGACAAGCCCGGGCCGGTCTACAACACGCTCGGCACGGCAGACCATGACGGTGAAGAACGGCCGCTGATCAGCATCCCGGATGAGAAGGTGTATCCGACGAGCGGCAGCCTCGACCTGCTGACCGTCTCCCGTGTGGGCAACCCGGACACCAGGCCGAACTGGCTCGCCGTGATGGGTGCCTGGCTGGCGTCGAGCGAGGCCGTTGTGCCGATCGACGTGGCGTATCCGCCCAGCGTGACCACCGAACAGCGCGAACAGGCGAACGAGGCGTTGATGGTCGACTCCCAGCAGGACGCTATCGCCGCAGCGCTGACGGAACTCGGCTACGACTACCCGACGACTCTGACTGTGGTGTCCCTGTCGACCGACTCTCGTTCGGAGGGCATCATCGAACCCGACGACCAGGTGGTGTCGGTCAATGGTGAGGCGGTCGCAGGCGTCGAGGAGCTTCGTGAGGCGTTGAACGACAACGGCGCGGATACGGAAGCCACGATCGGCATCATCCGCGACGGGGTGGAGAAGGACGTCATTGTCACGCCCGCCGACGTGGGCGGCGCCGTGGTCGCCGGCATCAATGTCGGCGTCGAATACGACTTTCCCATTGACGTCGAACTGCAACTCGACCGGGTCGGTGGCCCGAGTGCGGGCATGATGTTCGCGCTGGGCATCATCGACAAACTCACGCCGGGGAAGATCCAGGGCGGAGAACACGTCGCCGGTACCGGAACCATCGACCAGTCGGGAAAGATCGGGGCCATCGGTGGCATTCGACAGAAGCTCTACGGGGCGAGGGACGCCGGCGCAGAGTGGTTTCTCACACCGGAATCAAACTGCAATGAAGTGACCGGCCACGTTCCAGACGGTCTCACCGTTTTCGCGGTTGAGACGCTCGACGACTCGCTTGCGGCCCTCGAAGCGATCCGCACGGGCGAAGGTGCGAGCGAGCTGCCGACCTGTCCGGTGGACTGACGGCACGCTCGGGTCTTCTTTCGTGGGGGTTCTCCCAGCAGCGTTTGTCTAGGATGGAACTCAGACGTGTTCCAACGCACAGACGTGTTTCAACAAGCAAGAGGCGACGTACGTGACATCAGCATCAGCCGACCGCGCTCCCAGACGGAGCAGAGCCCCTCTCGCGATCACGATCGCGGTGATCGCCGCACTGGTGATCCTCTTCTTCATCTTCTCCGGCTTCTACGCCGACATCCTCTGGTTCGACCAGCTCGGGTTCCTGAGCGTTCTGACGACGCAGTGGCTCGCCGGCGCTGTCATGTTCCTCATCGGGTTCGTCGCGATGGCCGTGCCGATCTGGCTGAGCATCCAGCTCGCCTATCGTCTGCGTCCCGTCTACGCAAAGCTCAATTCCCAGCTCGACCGCTACCAGCAGGTCATCGAGCCGCTCCGCCGCCTCGCGATGTACGGTATCCCGGCGCTTCTCGGATTGTTCGCCGGTGTCGCGGCGTCGACGAACTGGGAAGCCGCCCTGATGTGGCTGAACCGCACCGAGGTCGGTAAGACCGACCCGCAGTTCGGCTTCGACATCTCCTTCTACCTGTTCGATCTGCCCTTCTTCCACGCGGTGCTCGGATTCGCGTCCGCCGTCGTGTTCATCTCGGCAATCGTGGCCGCGGCCACCAGCTACCTCTACGGCGCGGTGCGAATCAGCGGGCGTGAGGTAGTGATCTCCAAGTCGGCGCGGATCCAGATCGCCATCACCGCTGCCATCTACCTCCTGATCCAGGCCGTCAGCATCTGGCTCGACCAGTACTCAACGCTGACGGACACCAACGACCTGATCACCGGCGCGGGGTACACCGATGTGAACGCCACGATCCCGGGCCGCGCCATCCTGGCCGGTATCGCGGCCGTGGTGGCTGTTCTCTTCATCGTGACGGCGATCATCGGCCGCTGGCGGCTACCGGTCATCGGCACCGTCCTGCTCATCGTCTCGAGCCTGCTGATCGGCTCGCTGTACCCGTGGGTGGTGCAGCGCTTCCAGGTCGACCCGAGCGCGAAGACGCTCGAGGCGGAGTACATCCAGCGCAACATCGATCTCACCAGGGACGCGTACGGGCTCTCCGATATTGAGGACATCCCGTACAACGCGTCGACGACCGCAGAGCCGGGAGCATTGCGGGCAGACGCGGAGACGACCGCCAACATCCGTATTCTCGATCCGGCGCTGGTGTCAGACTCGTTCGCCCAGCTCGAGCAGTTCAAGCAGTACTACCAGTTCCCCGGAAACCTCGACGTCGACCGCTACACGATCGACGGTGAGTCGCAAGACACGGTGGTGGCCGTGCGAGACCTCAATCTGGCCGGCCTGAACACCGGTAACACGTGGGTGAACAGCACACTGGTGTACACACACGGTTATGGCATGGTCGCGGCGTATGGAAATCAGCGCTCGGCCGACGGACAGCCGGTGTTCCTCGAATCCGGCATTCCGACGACCGGTGCGCTCGGTGAGTTCGAGCCGCGCGTGTACTTCGGTGAGACATCGCCCGAGTACTCGATCGTCGGTGGTGGCGACGACAGCAAGCCGGTTGAGCTCGACTACCCGGCAGGCGAAGACGGCGCGCAGCAGACGTACACGACCTTTGAGGGCGATGGCGGGCCGAAGCTCGACAACGCGTTCAAGAAGCTCGTGTACGCGCTGAAGTTCCAGTCGGAGCAGATCTTCCTCGCTGATTCGGTCAACGACAAATCGCAGATCATGTACGACCGTGATCCGGTCACGCGGGTGCAGAAGGTCGCCCCGTACCTGACCCTCGACTCCGACGCGTACCCGTCGGTGATCGATGGCAAGATCCAGTGGGTCATCGACGCGTACACCACGAGCGCGAACTACCCGTACTCGACGCCGGTGAGTCTCTCAGAGGCCATCACAGACACCGAGACCCCTCCGCAGCCGTTTGCGCTCGACCACGTGAACTACATGCGCAACTCGGTCAAGGCCACGGTTGACGCCTACGACGGTTCGGTGACCCTGTACGCCTGGGACGACGAGGACCCGATCCTCGAGACCTGGCAGAAGATCTTCCCGTCGACGCTCAAGCCGATGAGCGAGATGAGCGGTGACCTGATGAGCCACGTGCGGTACCCGGCCGACCTGTTCAAGGTGCAGCGCGACATCCTGGGCCAGTACCACGTGACGGATGCCGGCTCCTTCTACTCGAGGGATGATGCCTGGATCACGCCGAATGACCCGGTCTCGCCGTCGACGAACACGACGCTGCAGCCGCCGTATTACCTGACGATGCAGGTGCCGGGGCAGGACGAGCCGACGTACTCGCTGTACTCGACCTTCATCCCGGATGAGTCGGGGGAGACCAGCCGGAACGTGCTGACCGGTTATCTCGCGGTCGACGCTGACGCCGGATCCACCGACGGTGAACGTGCGGAGGGGTACGGGAAGCTGCGAATGCTCATCCTGCCCGATACGGTGACGGTCCCAGGTCCCGGGCAGGTGCAGGCGAAGTTCAACGCCGACCCGACGGTCTCGACAGAGCTGAACCTGTTGAAGCAGGGCCAGTCGCGCGTCATCAACGGAAACCTGCTTACGCTTCCGGTCGGTGGTGGACTGTTGTACGTGCAGCCGGTCTATGTGGAGTCGACGGGTGAGACGAGCTACCCGCTGCTGCAGAAGGTGCTGGTTGCGTTCGGTGACCAAATCGCCTTCGAAGACACGCTCGACAAGGCGCTTGACGTGTTGTTCGGTGGAGACTCTGGTGCGAGCGCCGGTGACACCGACGTGCCGCCGAGCGAAGAGGTGACGCCGCCATCGGGAACAACGCCGCCCGTGGAGGGCGAGACGCCTCCCGAGGGGACGACAACTCCGCCGTCGTCAACGGGGGACCCGGCGACGGATGCCCAGCTGAAGTCCCTTCTCGACGTCGCGAACCAGGCGGTGAAAGACAAGCAGGCGGCTCTGAGCGCCGGTGACTTCGCCGCGTACGGTGTTGCAGACAAGAAGCTGACGGAGACCATAGCCAGCATGCTGGCGCTCCTGGGCGAGTAGTTCTCGCGTTATCCCGTCGCCGCCTCCGGTCACTGACCGGGGGCGGCGACGTGTTTTTCGGGAGGATCCTGCGCTGGTTCGACGGGGCTTTTCCCCTGTGCTAGAGTTGTTGCTTGTGCCGCGGGGTGGAGCAGTTCGGTAGCTCGCTGGGCTCATAACCCAGAGGTCGTAGGTTCAAATCCTGCCCCCGCAACCAAGAAGTCCCGGTCAGATTCGGTTTTTCGGTCCCTGCAAAGGGAATGAAGAATGACTGACTCGGCACTAATCCGGCGCAGCCCCAAGCTGCGCCGGATTTTTTCGTCTCTGCGCCAGCGCTGGCCTTGAATCACCTCGCGAGCGCTCGGACTCGGCGAAGTCTGCCGTGCTCAGCGAAGGGGCCGGGCTGGAGCACTTCGAGTGCGCCGATCATGAAATGTCCGGCGTGGGATGCCGAAACAACTCCCTCTGGTCGAGAGTGACGTCTGCCTCGCCGGGTGCGTCGCTATCGAATGCTCGCCGGTTGCCGGCGATCGTGTGCTGGTGCTCTTTCACCCAGTCGCCCAGGGTGAGCGCCACGAGTTGGAGCGACCGGCCGAGGGCAGTGAGCTCGTACTCGACCCGCGGCGGCACCTCGGCGTAGATGGTGCGCGAGACGAGGCCGTCGCGCTCCAGGGCGCGCAGGGTGACGGTGAGCATCCGGCGGGAGATGCCCGGGATGGTCTCGGAGAGGTCGGTGAACCTCCGCCGCTCTTCGCCGAGCACCCCGATCACTAGCAGCGTCCACTTGTCCCCGATGCGGGAGAGCAGCGACCGGAACATGCTGGGGTCATCGCTCGTGCAGAGCTGGGCCATGGTGGGCATGGACTGGATGAGCCGGGCCTGCAGCTCATCGATCGACATCTGCTGAGTCATCTGCTCTCCTTCGGTTACCGCCGGGTAACGGGGGATCGTTTGCGGTAACGGGAGCCCGACGTGCAGAGTTACTGATGGTAACTATAGCCGGGTCGCCGACCCGAAGCCGATCAAAGGAGTGTCATGTCCCTGTTTCGCCTGGATGCCAGTATCCGCACCGAGGGTTCGACGAGCCGCGCCCTGGGCGATATCGTCGAAGCCGAGTGGCGCGCCGCTCACCCCGACGCCGCGACCACCCGCCGTCACATCGGCGTCGAGCCGGTGCCTGCCACCGCCTGGTCCGACTCCGTGGCCGCGTCGATGACTCCCGAGTCCGAGCGCACGCCCGACCAGTCTGCCGCGGCCGGCCTGGCCAGCGCACTGACCGACGAGCTCGCCGCGGCCGACGCGCTGCTGTTCGCCGTGCCGCTCTACAACTTCGGCGTCTCGCAGCACTTCAAGTCCTACGTCGACCTCGTGCTGACCGACCCGCGCATGGCACCCGGCGCGCTCCCGGCGACCTCTGGCAAGCCGGCGGTGCTGGTGACGGTGCAGGGCGGCAACTACTCCGCCGGATCGCCCAAGGAGGGCTGGGACCACGCCACCGCCTGGATGCGGCGCATCCTCGAGGACGTTTGGCAGCTAGATCTCGAGGTAGTGACGCGCGAGTTCACGCTCGTCGGCGTGAACCCCGCCCTCGACCAATTCACCGAATTGGCTGACGAACTGAAGCTGCGCGCTGAAGGCCAGGCCACCCGGCACGGGCGCTCCCTCGATCGCTTCCCTCTGGCCGCCTGAACCGGAGCACCCGCCTGGGTTCGATTCAAACGAGAGAAAGAGAGTACTCATCCATGAGCAGCATCAGTTTCATCGGTCTGGGGGGCATGGCCAGCGCCATAGCCGCTCGCGCGGTCGCGGGCGGCAACACCGTCGAGCTCATCGGCCGTGACGCGGCCAAAGCCAAGGGCCTGGCTGCCGCGCTCGGCGGCGGAGCCACGGCTGGGACATTCGGCACTGTCCCTGCTGGCGATATCGTCGTTCTCGCCGTGCCGTACACCAGCGCCGTGCAGGTCGTCGCCCAGTACGGGGATGCATTGGCCGGCAAGGTCATCATCGACATTTCCAACACCTTCAACGCCGACGCCACCGGGCTGGTGACACCTGTCGGCACTTCCGGTGCGCAGGAGATCGCCAAGGCCGTCCCGGCGAGCGCGCATGTCGTGAAGGCGTTCAACACCGTCTTCGGCCACGTCCTGGCCCAGGGGCACTCGTTGGACGTGTTCTTCGCCGGAGATGATGCGCGGGCCAAGGCCTCTGTGTCAGCGTTCATCGAGAGCCTCGGACTGCGTCCGCTCGATGTCGGCGGCCTGGAGATGGCCCTCTGGTTGGAAGGGATGGGGCCGCTGATGATGGGCCTGGCCCGCCACGGCGTGGGGAGCTTCAACCTCTCCCTCGGCGTCAGCGTTCTCAGCTGAGCGCACATACTATCGAACGGACGATCTCAGCCGGGCTGATTACGAGCAAGCAACTGACGACAAAAACGCGCGGCGACAACTCGGCGCGATGGCGTCTCAAACGAGGTCGAGCTGGCTCGAGCGATCACTAAACGTGGGCTAAACTGATCACACCAACGTAAACAGCTGGATCGAGAAATTTCGATCTGACTAGGATATGGCGAGGAATGACCACCGCAAGGGGTCAGCGTCGCGGGGTGGAGCAGTTCGGTAGCTCGCTGGGCTCATAACCCAGAGGTCGTAGGTTCAAATCCTGCCCCCGCAACAAGTGTTCATCTGAACGCGTAGGCCCGGAATCATTGCGATTCCGGGCCTTTTGCTTTGCTTCACGGGCGATGGGCACCACAGGATTCGCGCAAAATGAGTGAGCCTTCGAAGAGTTGGTGACCGGCAGGCTCGTCGCCCGTGCGCAGGACCAACCGAACGGCTTCCTGGGCCATGTGAGTGATGGGCTGCGCCAGCGTGGTCAGGCCCGGCCACGCGTATTCGGCGTCACGAGAGCCGTCGAATGACACGATAGCGATCTCGTCAGGAACAGCAATGTCAACCTCGTGGAGACGTTTCAGCACGCCGATTGCGATGGTATCTGAGGCAACGAAGACCGCACGAGGCCGGCGTTCTCCTGCCACCAGTCGGTCGGCTGCTGCACGGCCGCCGTGAGGGGTATACGACGACTCGATTGCTATCCGCGGCTCGAGACCGGCGGCACGGCATGCGCTTTGCCAACCACGGAAGCGGAGGTCTTCAGGCGACGCGGTGCCCACGAACCCGATCTCGTCGTACCCATGCTCGATCAGGTGTTGAACTGCCGCGAACGCGCCGGCATACAGGTCGACGCTGATCGACCTGGAGAAGGGTGCTGACGCGTCCAGGAGCACCCACGGCATCCCGATTCGGTTGAGTTCTTCGGCATCTGTGATGCCTTCGCCCGGAACGATGAGAACGCCATCAACCTGTCGGTTGGCGAACTCAAGGAAATGCTGAAGGGTGGCCGGGTCGTTCGACGGTGACGTCGTCATATACAGCGCGTAACCGTTTCGCCGCGCTTCCAACTCCACAGCCTGTGCGAGTTCGTTGAAGAACGGATTGGTGCCGTCTGGCACGATCACAGCGAGTGTCCTGGTTGAACCCATTTTTAGTGCGCGCGCCGTGAGATTAGGGCGGTAGCCGAGTTCCTCGACCGCGTCTTTGACACGCTGCGCCGTCTTGGCGGAAACTGGCCCAGACCCGTTGAGTGTGTACGTCACGACCGCTGGACTCACTCCGGCCCGACGTGCCACGTCTGTTCGAGTGGCCCGCCGAGAATGTGCGAGGGGCAAATCGTTCACTCTTCCTCCAACCCGCTGGTGTGGGGCGCGTCTGCCTTGGATTCACACCTTACGCGGGCGCCGGTTCGTCAGCGGGTGCCCGGGATCGCGAAATCATGTGACAAACGAAACTCGCCAGCGAGCTCACTGGTGACACCCATACAGGGGACACCCTCTCTAAGATCTCGGGCGGCATTGACCCGACAGGGGAAGTTTGTCGGAAAACTTTACTCGAGTCAACTTTTGTGTAAGGCTACCCATTCGCGGCGCAGTCCTGCTCCGTTCGCGGTCTCATAACACGAAGAGGTGCACAATGATCGAACCGAAACCCCTGCGTCGCAATCTTGCGGCACTCGCCGCTTTGTCGGTTGCATCGATCGCAATGACGGGATGTTCCGTCGGTTCATTCGGGTCGTCCGACGACGGTAAAACGACGATCACCTTCCAGAACTTCAATGCGGCCGACGCGGTGAAAGCGTCAAAGCAGATGATCGCCGCATTCGAGGAGGAGAACCCAGACATCACCGTAAAACTTGACACGATCCCCGGCGGGTCCGACGGCGACAACCTGGTCAAGACCCAGTTGAGCACCGGGGACATGGACGATGTTTTTGCGTACAACTCTGGTTCGCTGTTTCAGGCGATCCGACCCGAGCAGAACCTGGTTCCCCTGACCGAAGAGTCGTGGGTGGAGACGGTTGCACCGAGTTATCTGCCCGCAGTGAGCGTCGGGGAGGACGTCTACGGCGCACCGAGTGGAACGTCAAGTCCGGGAGGTGTCCTGTACAACAAGACCGTCTACGAGCGGCTCGGCCTGAGCGTTCCGACGGCCTGGGACGAATTCCGTGCGAACAACGAGAAGATTCTCGCGGATGGTGAGGTCACGCCGATCGAACAGACCTACGGCGACAGTTGGACGGCGCAGATGTTTGTGCTTGCCGACTTCGCCAACATAGCCGCGGCTGAGCCCACCTGGGCTGCCGAATACACCGAGAACAAGGCCCACTACGCCGATGAACCTGCGTTGCAGAGCTTCACCAACCAGCAGCAGGCATTCGACGACGGTTTCTTCAACGAGGACTTTGCGTCTGCCACCTATGACGATGGCGTCCGCGCCGTCGCGACGGGAACCGCTGCGCACTATCCGATCCTCTCCGGCGCGATCAGCGCGGTTGAGCAGAACTATCCCGAGAACATCGATGACATCGGCATGTTCGCGCTGCCGGCGAAGAATGCGGCCGACACCCGTCTGACGGTCTTCCTTGCAAGCGCTTTTTACATTCCGAAGAGCACCACAGGGGAGAAGCTCGCTGCTGCGAAGAAGTTTGTTGCGTTTACCCAGTCGGCCAAGGGCTGCTCGATCTTCCTCGAGGGTGGCGTGAGCGGACCGTTTGTGAACTCGACCTGCACTCTCCCCGATAGCGTTCCAGAGGCAGTGCAGGGCCTCCAGCAGTACGTCGACGACGGGAAGTCCGGCGCGGCTCTCGAGTATCTGTCGCCCCTGAAAGGGCCGAGTCTGCCCCAGCTCGCCGTGGAGGTGGGCTCAGGCATCCGCCCGGCCGCAAGCGGTGCGCAGCTGTACGACGAGGACGTCAAGAAGCAGGCCAAGCAACTCGGCCTTGCCGGCTGGTAGACCCGTCAATCGTTTGCTGTACGGCTCGCTGCCCCGGCGTTTGCGGCGGATGGCGGCACGACTGAAAGAGGACGTGTTATGACCGAGACCGTCATGCACAAGGCCGCCTCGAGTTCCCGGGTGGTGGAGAGCCCCCTCAGCAGCCAGAAACGAGGAGGCGGGCTGAAACGAGGGGGCGGGCAGAAACGAGGTGGGGCGCAATACTCCCTGTGGTTTCTGCTGCCGGGAGCGATTCTCTTTCTCGTGCTTTTCGTGGTGCCGACGATCTCTTCCTTCTATTTCAGCCTGACCCGTTGGACACTTTTCGACTCGGAGTTCATCGGCCTTGAGAACTTCGTGACCTTCTTCCGAGAACCGATGCTGCTGCAAGGCTTCACCAACACCTTCATCTATGCGCTGATCACCAGTGTCGGAAAAGTGGCGATCGGTTTGGCTCTCGCGATGTTCCTTACGTCGGGCGTCATCGCTCGCGGCTACCTGCGCGCCGTAGTGTTCTTCCCGGTGTTGGTGTCGACCATTGGTATCGGCATCACATTCAAGGTTCTCTTGAATCCCTACCACGGGCTCGTGAATCAGTCGCTGTCGGTCTTCGGCATCGAGGGCCCAGGCTGGTTGACGGACCCCCACCTCGCACTACTGACTGTTGCTGCGGTTGATGTCTGGAAAGGGGTCGGGGTGTCCACCCTGATCTTCATGGCTGGACTCGTCGCGATCCCTCGCGACTATTACGAAGCGGCCACCGTCGACGGAGTCGGTGGTTGGCAGGCTTTCCGATTCATCACGCTTCCACTCGTTCGGCCGGCGATGGCGACCGTCATTCTGCTCAACGTGATCAGCGGCCTTCGATCATTCGACCTGATCTGGGCGATGACCGGCGGCGGGCCCGGCTTCACGAGTGACGTTATCGGCTCGGTCATCTACAAGCAGTATCAGGCTGGATTCTACGGGCTGTCGACGGCGGGCAACGTGGTCTTGTTCGTCGTTGTCGCCGCGATCACGGTGCCGATGCAACTCGCCTTCAGGAGACGGGAGATCGACCAGTGAAGCGTCGCAAGAGTCGCTGGGTGGCCGGGTCGATCGCGATCGTTCTGTCCGTCGTTGTCTTTCTCGTACCGTTTGCCTTCATCATCCTGACCGCGTCGAAGAGCGCGACAGAAGCATCACAGTTCGCCTTCACCTGGCCCACGCAGTTCATGCTGTGGGACAACGTGCTTGAGGTGCTGCAGACGCGGGACTTCCTCATCCTCAGGGCATTCATCAACAGCACGATCCTCACCGTCTCGAGCGTTGCGATCATGGTGGTGCTTGCCGCGATGATGGGATACGTTCTTCAGCGTCGTCGGGGCGCGTGGACGACCGCGGCCACCTACATGGTCCTCGCCGGCCTCATCGTTCCCCCGGCTGTGGTGCCGACGGTGTGGGTGCTGCAGAGCATTGGGCTGTTCAAGCAGATGTCCGGCATGATACTCATCGAGGTCACCTTCGGCCTGTCCTTCTGCGTCCTGTTGTTCCGCGCCTTTGTCGCGACAATCCCACGCGAACTCGATGAAGCCGCCACGGTTGACGGTGCCGGCCCGCTCAGGGTGTTCTTCCTCGTGGTTCTGCCGCTCTTGAAACCCGTGGTCGTCACCGTCATCGTCGTTCAGTCCGTCGCGGTATTCAACGACTTCTCCGGGCCGCTGTACTTCCTGCCGGGCGATGAAAATGCAACTGTTCAGGCGACGCTCTACAACTTCCAGAGTCAGACGCTCAGCCAGTGGAATCTCCTGTTCACGGATGTGCTCTTGATCACGGTTCCACCGCTCGTGCTCTACATCTTTTTCAATCGTCAGATCGTCGAAGGCATGGTCAGCGGCGCGGTCAAAGGCTGATCCTCAGTACGACACCGGAATGAATGAGCCGCTTCGCTGTGAAGTCAGCGACCCGTTCTCGATGGTGAGGCGTTGGTTCGGGCCCACGTCCACTGTGACCGAGCTGCCCGCGATGGTCAATACACCGTGCACGCGGTGAGGGAGCATTCCAACGATCGCGACCGGCTCGAGCGACCCCTCGGAAGCGATCACGCGAATTCCATGGGGGAATCGTAGGTATTCGGCCCCGTCGATCGTGACAGTCGAAGACGATTTCTCGTTAGTGAGTCGTATCCGGCGGTTCCCGATCTTGCGGGTGTAGGTCGTGGAGGTTGTGTCCTCGCCGTCGTCCATATTCCAGGGGAGCAAGCCGGTGAACCACGTCTCGCCCGTCGGTCGCGGCATGATGCCGAAGAGTCGTTCAATGGTGTCGAGATACCACAGGATGGCGGGGGAATAGCTCCCGGTATAGGCTGCCTTACCCGTCCAGGGGCTCACCGACTGGGGAAAGGTCGTGAACTGTTCCGCCGCACTGATGAGGGGAAGCGATAGTGCTGCGAGTTCGGCATGCCTTTCGTGCAGCTCGAAGGCATCGGGTGCCCTCAGCATCGTGAGGAAGTTCGTTGGCCCGCCCCAAGAATTGCCCAACATGTCGTGGTCAAAGCGCGGATCGTCCATCGCGAGAGAGGTGAAACCGTAGCGCGCCAGAAACTTTCGACTGCACAGAACGTATTCCCGAAGTGCGGAGTCGAAGAATTCATCGTCGCCGATCTCGCAACTCAGTACTCGCAACAGCACGTCGCTCTGCACACGAACCAGGTTTTCCAGGGCGTCTCGGTCGTAAAAGAAGCGGTCTCCCGGGTCGAAGCACTGGTCGAAGAGCGCGGATACACTCGCCTCGTGGCGCTGCTCCCACAACGTTGAATCGAGTCCGAGCTCTGCGGCAATCAGGGCCAGGTATGCGCGCTGGCAGGCGACGTTCGCCGTCATATCGGGAGCGACCAGTGGAAGTGCCGCGATTTCACGGTTCCATTCGCTTGGGTCGCGATCCGGTGTAGCGTGCGGGAGATTCCAGAAGCGCGGTGAGAGGTCGTGTCCGGTGTCAAACGTACAGAACGCCTCCACACCTCCCGTGCCGCGGGAATCCCGATGCGCTGCGATCCATTCGTCGTTCGCGGTCATGGCGTCGTACATCGTTCGCAGGTACGCGCTGTCCCCGACTCCCATTTGATACATGCGCCACACCGAGCGGGCGAGCGGGCTGACGATCTGAAGGTGCCAATAGTCGGGCCCGCTCTCGCTGATTCGAAACGGCAGCAGCCCGTCGGGCGATATCTCCCTGGCGTACAACTCGTGGGTTGCGCGGGCGACATCAGGAGCAAAGCGCGAGAGGACCTCGGTTGAGATCGAGGCGGTGCTCTCGAGCCAACACCCCCGATATACGCCGCCCTCGATGAGAAGGGAGGGAGCCCCGTGCATCGGTACGATGCACTGAGCAAGCTCGCTCAGGGCGAGCTCGAACGCTTCTTCGACTCGTCCGCCTTGTGCGGAGAAGCTGACGCCCGTGCTCTCGAGGCCGATGTCAATGGGCCCCCGTGATGTCGACGTCAATGGGCCGTTTGTCATTGTGCGATCCAGACTTTACTCGAGTAAGTTCGTTCCAGCCTATCCCTGATCGCGAAAGACGTCCCTAGGTGAGGTCTGAAACCCCCGTGTATGTCGAATAGGCAGGACGTCCTGCCCATGCGTATGTCTGGACAGTGAGCCCGCCTGGGGTGGTCTCGCTGTTGACAAGACGCAGCCCAGCTTGAGCGCCGCCGTCGGCGAAGAGACGACGACCGTGGCCGATGATGGCGGGCGCGACCACGAGGCGGAGTTCGTCGACCAGTTCAGCGGCCAGCAGGAATTGGGTGAGTCTGGCGCTTCCGTGCACCTGGAGTTCTCGTCCGGGCTGCTCCTTGAGTTCTGCGACCTTGACCGCGACGTTGCCGGAGAGAATCGTCGTCGGGTTCCAGGTGACCGCTGTCAGAGTGTTCGACGCGACAAACTTCGGCAGGCTGTTCATCAGCGCGGTGAAGGGGTCGTGTGGGTCGGTGATCTGCGGCCAGTCCCGTGCGAATGCTTCGTACGTGCGCCGGCCGAGTAAGAGGGCATCGGCCTCGCCGAGCCAGTCCGCGGCCTGGCGGATGAACACCCCGTCCATGTGCGGGACGAGCCAGCCGCCCAGGGTGAATCCGTCGCTCGTGTCTTCCTCCGGCGAACCAGGACCCTGCGATACGCCGTCGACACTGACGAACTCGGTTACGGTCAATTTCACGGTCGTCTCTCTTCGCTCGGGGTTGTTAGGCCAGTGGCTCGACGAGCTCGGCAAGTTGCCGGGTGACGGTGCCCCAGCCGTCGTGGAAGCCGAGCTTTTCGTGCTGGTCGCGGTCGGCAATATTGCGGTGCATCGCGGTGGCCGTGTACTGGGTGCCGTCCGGATGATCCGCCATGGTGATCACGGCGGTCACGAATGATGCCTCGGCGGGACGCCAGCCGGTGATGAGAGCGTCGGTGAATATGATTCGCTCTAGCTCGTCAACGGCGAGGAAGCATCCGGTGATGTGCGGGCCGAACTCGGTGCCATCCTGGCTGATCTCGGTGCGGAAGGATCCGCCCGGGCGCAGTTCCATGTCTCGCACGCGACAGACCTCAGGCGCTGGAACCCACCATTGCTCAAAGCTCGCAGGATCAGCCCACGCGTTCCAGACGGCCGAGCGCGGAGCTCTGATGATGCGGGAGACGGTCAGGTCGAGTTCGGGGTGACTGGCTATGCTCATTCGGACGTTTCCTTATCGTTGGTGACGGTGACGAAGTGCTCGAGCCGGTCAGTGCGACCCGCCCAGATGTTTCGCTGTTCGCCCAGCCAGGTCTCGATCACGCCGAACGACTTCTTCTCGAGCGTGCAGGTTCGCACCCGGCCGGTCTTGCGCGTCCTGATCCAACCGGTCTTCTCGAGGTAGCGGATGTGCTTCATGAACGACGGCAGCGCCATGTCGAACGGTGCCGCAAGTTCGCCGACGCTCGCCGGTCCGGAGCCCAGCCGGCCCAGCACGGCACGGCGCGTCGGATCGGTGAGTGCCTGAAAGGTTCCGTCCAGACGTGATACATACTGAGCCATATGGCTAAGTTACCGTCAAAATGATACCCATTGCAACAGGTATCTGGTCGTTGCGCCCGCCACGATCCTGGCGGTGCGGCCTAGGCGCCCAGCCTGGCCACTGCGGCAACGGCGTCGGCGACGGATGCCGCGGCTTCGCTGAGCTCGTCGGTCGTCGTGGTCTGCGAGAGCGTGAAGCGCACTGCCGACTGCGCGACCTCGGCCGGGTAGCCGAGTGCCAGCAGCACGTGTGACGGGTCATCGCTTCCCGCGGCACAGGCGGAGCCGCTCGAGCAGACGACACCTCGGCGCTCCAGTTCGAGCAGCACCGCCTCGCCGCTCGTTCCGGGGAACACGAACGACGCACTCCCCGCCAGCCGATGCACCGAATCTCCGGTCAGCTGCGCACCGGGAACGGTGCCGACCACCGCGGCGATGAATGAGTCGCGCAGCGCTGAGACCCGACGTGACGCCTCCTCGCGCTCCTGCTCCGCCAGCTCCAACGCCGTGGCCAGCGCGACGGCGCCCGCGACGTTCTCCGTGCCACTGCGCCTGCCCCGCTCCTGCCCACCACCGTGCACCAGCGGCTCGACCGGCAGACGCCCGCGCAGATACAGCGCGCCGGTGCCTTGTGGTGCACCCAGCTTGTGGCCGGAGATGCTCAGCGCGTCCACACCCAAGCCACCGGAGTCCAGGGAGCCGACATCGAGCGGCAGCCAGCCCGAGGCCTGCACCGCATCGGTGTGGAACGGCACACCGCCCTCGCGCACGATTGCGGAAAGCTCCGCAACCGGCTGCACCGTGCCGACCTCGTTGTTCGCGTACTGCACCGAGACGAGAGTGGAGTCCGCGCGCAGCGCCCGACGTAACTCCTCCGGGTTGACGCGGCCCGCGGCATCCGTCGCCAGCATCGTGATTTCGAACCCGTGCAACCGGTGCAGGTAGTCGACAGACTCGAGCACCGCCTCGTGTTCGATCGGCGTCGTGACGATGTGCCGCCCCCGTGGGGCGCCGAGGGCGATTCCCTTGATGGCGAGATTGGCAGCCTCCGTGCCGCCGCTGGTGAAGATGACGTCTCCCGGGCGACAGCCGAGCACACGCGCAACCCTGCGCCGCGACTCGGCCAAAGCGGCGGCGGCGGCCTCGCCTACCTGATGGTGGCTCGAGGGATTGCCAAAACCGCCGGCCAGGTGCGGCCACAGTGCTTCGAGTACCTCCCGGCGAACCGGAGTGGTGGCGGCGCTGTCGAGGTAGATCATCGCGCGGACCGCACGGGCGTCAACTCAGGCATCGGCGACGATCTCGATGTCGAGTCCGAGGTCGAGCGAGCGAACGCTATGGGTGAGCGCGCCGACTGAGACCACATCGACCCCGGATGCCGCGATCGCACGCACGGTCTCCAGCGAGACACCGCCGCTGGCCTCCACGATCGCGCGCCCGTCGACGATGGCCACGCCGCGGCGCAGGTCTTCCATGCTGAAGTTGTCGAGCATGATGGTGTCGATCTTCGCGGCGAGCACCGGCTCAATCTGATCGATGCGGTCGACCTCGACCTCAAAGTGTGCCGTGTGCGGGAGGCGGCCACGCGCTTCGAACAGGGCTTCGGTGAGGCTGAGCTCGCCGCTGGTCAAGATAGCGAGATGGTTGTCTTTGGCCATCACGGCGTCTGAGAGGCTGAACCGGTGGTTGTGACCGCCGCCGTCGCGCACGGCCTTGCGCTCGAATGCACGGAGGCCCGGGGTGGTCTTTCTGGTGTCGACGATGCGGGCGCGGGTGTCGAGGGTCTCGGCGACGTAGTGGGCCGTCAGGGTCGCGATGCCGCTCATGCGCTGCAGGAAGTTGAGCCCGATGCGTTCCGCCTGCAGGATTGCGCGCGCTGGACCGGTCACGACGGCGAGAACGTCGCCGGCGTCGAAGGTCTCGCCGTCGTCGATCGCGAGGTCGACGGATATGTGTGCGTCCGTCAGGCGGAAGGCGGCTTCGAAGACCTCACCGCCGCTGAGCACGCCGGGTTCGCGGGCGACCAGCCGCGCGGTGGCGACGGCGTCGACGGGAATGAGTGTCGCCGAGGTGAGGTCACCCCACGGGGCGTCCTCTTCCAGTGCGGCGCGCACGACAGTGTCGATGGTGTGGGTGGTCAGCATGCGAGGGCCTCCTCAGCCTGGGAGCGGGATGTGGTGCGTGATTCCGGTCGGCTCCAGGCCATCGAGTGCGCCATGGCCGGGTGCGTGAGCGGGTAGTCATCGCGAAAGTGGGCGCCGCGAGACTCTTCCCGCGCCAGCGCCGCGGTCACGGTGAGCCGACTGAGCAGCAGCAGGTTGGCGTCTTCCTGCGCGGTCAGCTGGTCGAGGTCTGACGGCGCGGACGAGCCTGCTTGAGGCGGGGCGACGGATGCAGCACCAGCGTCGGTCCAGCCGGCCAGCGTTCCAGCCGCGGCGGCCAGGACCCCGCCGGAACGGAACACTCCCGCGGCATCCCACATCACCCGCTGCAGCGCCGCGCGACTGAACAGTGGCGCCGCAGCCGCAGCCGCATCCGGCGCCGCAGCCGCATCCGGCGCCGCAGCCGCATCCGCACTCCCCGTCGCAATCGCCCCACGCTGCCCACTCTCTTCCAATGGTTCTGCCAGGACGCGCAGTGGGTCGCCAGAGGTGGCTGTGCCAACAGTGCCGAGCGCCCGCACCGCGCGGTCCGCGAACACCGCGGCCTCAAGCAGCGAGTTCGACGCCAACCGGTTCGCGCCGTGTGCGCCGGTGCGTGCTACCTCGCCGACGGCGAAAAGCCCGGGCAGGGTGGTGCGGCCCCAGAGGTCGGTCACGACTCCGCCCATCCAGTAGTGCGCGGCAGGGGAGATCGGAACCGGCTCGCGGGTCCAGTCCAGCCCGGCGGCCACGCACGCCGCGGTCACGGTCGGGAAACGCTCCTCCAGCTGATCGCGGCCGAGCCCGGAGGCATCCAGCAGCACCGGTTCGCCGCCCTGCTCGGCCATCTGCCTGGCGATGGCGCGAGCGACGACGTCGCGTGGCGCGAGCTCAGCATCGGGGTGCACAGCGGTCATGAAGCGCTCGCCGTTCGCGGAGAGCAACGTGGCGCCTTCACCTCGCACGGCCTCGGTCACGAGCGGGGTGCCGGGCACCGCCAGAGCGGTCGGGTGAAACTGGTAGAACTCCAGGTCGGCGAGGGATGCCCCGGCTCGCCACGCCGCCGCAACACCGTCACCGGTCGTGACCGCCGGGTTGGTCGTGAAGGGGTAGAGCGCACCGGCGCCGCCGGTCGCCAGAATCACGGTGTCTGCGTCGATCGTGCGATGAGACACGGCGCGGTGGGAGTCGGCTTTGCGAGCATGACGGTCAAGCAGAATCGCACCGGTGACCCGGCCGCCCTGAACAATCAGGTCGGCCAACATCGTGTTCTCCAGGATGTCGAGACGGCCCTGGCCTGACGTACCCCGCTCTCGCCCCTTCTCAGCCCGCTGCCGCACGGTGGCAATCAGCGCCGTTTCGATGGCCGCCCCGGTCGCATCTCCGCCGGCGTGCAGCACCCTGGCGCGTGAATGGGCGGCTTCCCTGCCCCGCGTCAGGCCTGAACGATCGCGATCGAAGGCGACCCCGAAACGGATGAGGTCGCGAACGCGCGCCGGTCCCTCGTCACAGAGTGCCCGCACGGCTGCCGCGTCGCACAGCCCGGCGCCCGCACGCAGCGTATCGAGCATGTGCGAGTCAGCTGAGTCGTCTGGAAACAACGCCGCCGCGATGCCACCCTGCGCGTAGCGGGTGTTGCTCTCGGCCAGAACGGATTTGGTGACGAGCGTCACGTGATGTCCGGCATCCGTCGCACGGATGGCCGCCAGCAGCCCGGCGAGGCCACTTCCGACGATGAGCACACTGCTCGTGAGTCCGGATGCCATGGTCAGGCCCGGACCGGGGCAGGCTCGACCAGCGCTGCAGGCTCGACCAGCGCTGCAGGCTCGACCAGCGCTGCAGGCTCGACCAGTGGTGCCTCGACGACCGCCGGTGCTGCGGGCGGCCTGGCCGCCAGCATCCGTTCGAGGGCGACGCGGGCGTGGTCGGCTACGTCGCCCTCGACCGTGATGCGGTTCAGGATCTCCCTCGGGGTGCCGTCCGCACCGACGAGCGCTTCGAGCACCCAGGCGAGGTAGCCCGGGTGAATGCGGTACATCGTCGAGCAGGGGCAGATCACCGGGTCGAGGCAGAAGATGGTGTGCTCAGGGTGCTCGGCGGCGAGCCGTTGCACCAGGTTGATCTCGGTGCCGACCGCAAAAGTGCTTCCGGCAGGTGCCGCGGCTATCGCCTTGCGAATGTAGTCCGTCGAGCCGTATTCATCGGCCGCGTCCACCACCGGCATCGGGCACTCCGGGTGCACGATCACGCGCACGCCGGGGTGGGAGACTCGTGCGGAAGTGATCTGGTCGACGGTGAACCGCTTGTGAACGCTGCAGAACCCGTGCCAGAGAACGACGCGGGCAGTGCCGAGAGCGTCGGCAGTGTTTCCACCGAGGGGCTTGTTAGGGTTCCACATCGGCATCTGCTCGAGCGGAACGCCCATCGCCTTCGCCGTGTTGCGGCCGAGGTGCTGGTCGGGGAAGAACAGCACTCGCTGTCCGCGTTCGAAGGCCCACTCGAGCACGGCCTCGGCATTCGATGAGGTGCAGACGATGCCGCCGTGTTCGCCGCAGAAACCCTTGAGCGCAGCGGAGGAATTCATATAGGTGACAGGGATGACGGGAACGCGGCCATCGGCATCCGGCTCGGTGCCATAGAGCTCCTCAAGCTGTTCCCAGCATTCGGTTACCGAATCGATGTCGGCCATGTCGGCCATCGAACAGCCGGCAGCGAGATTGGGCAGGATGACGGCCTGCTCTGGGCCGGAGAGCAGGTCGGCGGTTTCGGCCATGAAGTGCACGCCGCAGAAGATGATGGCCTCCGCGTCAGGCTTGTTCTTTGCCGCCTGCGCCAGCTGAAAGGAGTCACCGACAAAGTCGGCGTACTGCAGCACCTCGCTGCGCTGGTAGAAGTGGCCAAGCATCACGACGCGGTCGCCGAGAACGGCCTTGGCCGAACGGATGCGTCGGTCGAGTTCATCCGCCGTGGCCGTGCGGTAGATGGCTGGCAACTCACCCTGCCGGGGCGATCCAGTGGGGATCACGTCGCCCATCGACGAACCAGGGCCGTACCCGGGCGTGCCGGCATCGAACTCCCAGGGCGCCGTGACCAGGTCGGGGCTGCAGGTGCTGCCCGCTGCGTCACCGGTGCCGATGAGGCGGATGGTGCGGTCAACCGATGCGATCGTTGTGCTCATGCTGGTGCTCCAGGGGTGAAGTGTGGTTCTGGGATGGGCGAGCGTAGCGGCACCGTGTCAGCTGACGCGGTGTCGGGTGGCACGGTGTTGGGTGGAACGGTGTCGGGCGTCACGGTGTAGCGGTACAGCCGCGGCGGACGGTGTGGTGTGCCCGCCACACTTTCGCCGGTGTCGACGAGGGTTCCGGATGCCGTGACGGTGCGTCGGAAATTCGCTGGGTCGATCGCGCGCTGAAGCACTGCTTCGTGCACTTCGCGCAACTGGGCGAGCGTGAAGGTCTCGCCGAGGAAGGCGTGGGCGATGCGGGAGTACTCGACCTTGGTACGCAGTCGCCAGAGCGCGTAGTCGACGATGCTGTTGTGGTCGAATGCGAGAGGCGGGAGATGGTCGGCGGGAAACCAGCGCACGTTCTCGCCGACGGCGGCCAGCGCGGCTTCGTCTGACTGAACGAGCGCCCAGTACACGACGGATACGACCCGCCCTTCCGGGGAACGGCCGAGGTCGCCGAATGTGTAGAGCTGCTCGAGATACTTCGGGGTGAGGCCCGTGGTCTCGCGCAGGGTGCGCGCGGCCGCCGTGGCGAGTTCCTCGTCTTCAGGGAGCCAGCCCCCTGGGAGCGCCCAAGAGTCGAGATACGGCTCGCGGGTGCGTCGAACAAGAGGGAGCCAGAGTGTCATGAGGGCGCCTTCCGGTGCGCCCGTGATGCCCGCCCCTGTTCCGGGGCGCAGCGCAAAGATCACCGTGGAGACGGCGAGCGTGGCCGAGGCGGTTGTGGGCATCCGATCGGCCTCCCAGCTAAAGGTGAATATGACTCTAAGTACCATTCGTCATCTTACAGTCGTCTTGACCTCAACCCGTAATCCGTGTCGCGTCGTGCTGTTATCCACAGGCTGCGGTGCTCGCGAGTTATCCCCAGATCGCCCCGTCTGCGAGTCGACGCAGTCCGCGTGCGGCCACGCTGGTGGCATGAAACCCCTGCTGCCCTCGTCGGCCACCCAGAGACCAGTCCTCGTATTCGGCCGCCGCCTGTTCGGCCGCCGGCTCCGTCTCGTGCTCGCCCTGGTGGCGCTCGCCGTTGCTGGACTCGCGGTCCTGTCGCTTGGCGGCACTCCGCCGGTCGAAGCCGCGGTGGCCGGCCGCCATGCCGGTCACACCTGGGCGGGTGACGGGCAAAGCTACCTCGGCAGCTATCGGCTCGACGACGGAACCGTCGCTTACTGCATCGACCAGCCGTCTGGACCGCCGATGGGCATCAACTACTCCGCTCCTGACTTTGCTGCGGCGATAGCGGATGCCGACACCCAGGCCAGGCTCGCGTACCTGATGCGGCAGTGGGGTGCATCCGATGATCCCACCATCGCCGCGTCCGTCGCGCTGAACGTGTGGCGTTTGACGGGTCTTGGCGGGAACACCGATCGCTACTATGCGGCCAGGGCGAACGAGAGCACCGAAGCGGTCATGGCGACGGCAGATGCACAGCTTGCGGAAGCCGGGAGCCAGGGCAGTCGCCAGGTGAGTGCATCCGTCGCTGTCGCGGTCAGCCCAGATGGAACGACCGGCACGGTGCAGGCCGACCTCACCATCGACGGCCTGGCCGGACCGTATACCGTGCCGCCCGGCACCCACGCGGCATCCGTCACCCTGGAAGGCGCCGTTTTCACCGAAACCGGAAGTGCGACCGCGCAGATTCCCAATGGAAGCGTGGCGGCCATCACCCCTGACACCCGCTCACTGGTCACTGTGGCTGCAACGGCGCACTTCGACTCGCTGCCATATGGCGGCTCGATCGGGGTGCTGTATCCAGACGACTCTTCCCGGCAACGACTGATCGTCGCGTCGCCCGGAACGGCCGAGGCGACCAGCGAACGAGTGCAGACGCCGCCGGTCGTGCGCACCCTGCCGTTCCAGCCTGTTGTGCAGACCCAGACGGGTGCGACGACGGCCGAAGCCGGCCAGTTGATCGACGACATCCTTACCGTCGGCGCTACGGCCTCCGCCGACAATCCAGAGGGCGACTGGGGGATGAGAGGCGATCCGGCGGCGCCAGAGCCGGTGGCGCTGCTCGTGCGCTCAACGCTCTGGGGACCATTCGTCGACCCGATCGTTGAACTTCCCGCTGTGCCGGATGGAGCCGTTGCCGTGTGCGAGGTCTCCACCATGGTGGCCGGTCCGGGGGAATATCACACCGACTATTGCCAGCTCCCTGCCGCCGGCTACTTCGTCTGGACCGAAAGCATCGATCCGTCAGAGAGTCCGCACGAGGAAGGGCGGTCGCAGGCCGGCGCCTGGCAGTCTGCATTCGGTACCGCGACCGAGGTGACGCTCTCGCCCTGGCACCCGGCCGTGACGACGACGGCGTCTTCGCCGACCGCAGTCGTCGGTGACTGCCTGCACGACGCGATCACCGTCGTCGGTTCCCAGCCGGGTTATGAACTCGTCATCACGGCGAGCCTGTGGGGCCCATTCGCTGAGGCGCCGGAGCCTGGAACCCAGATCGACGAGGCGAGCGCGCCCCTGGTCGGCAGCGTCGACGTGCTCTTTGCCGGCGACGGCACCCTGGCCAGCGGATGCCTGCCGACCAGTGAGCCCGGCTCCTACGTCTGGACGTACGCATCGCCAGGCAATGCTGCGACCGGCGAGTTCGGTTCGATGGTCGTGCATGCAGAGGAGACGACACTTGTCGAGATGCCCGTGGTTCCAGAGCAGCCGGAGGTGCCCGCCGCTCCGGCCTCGCCAGAGGTCAGCCCTCCGCACCTCGCCGAGACCGGCGTGAATGGCGCCACAATGAGCGGGCTGGGACTGCTGGGGTCGGCGTCGATCGTGATCGGTGCCGGGGCGGCCGGGCTATCCCTCGCGCGACGCGGCCGCGGGCGCCACCGTTCCTGAGCGGCTGACGCCCATGCCGCTGAAACCCCAGACCGTCACCCTGAGCATCGCTTCGAGCACAATGGAGCCGCTCATCTTCGAGGCCCCGAGAGTGCGCTCCGTGAAAGTGATCGGCACCTCAACGACGGTCAGGCCCGCGCGAACGGCGTGCAGCAGCATGTCGATCTGAAAGCAATACCCGTGGCTCTCGACATCGGAGAGATTCATGGCCTCGAGGGCCCGGGCGCTGTACACGCGGTATCCGCCGGTGGCATCGCGCTGCTGCAACCGCAGCATCAGGCGTGCGTAGGTCGAACCGCCCTTCGACAGTGCGCGACGATACCAGGGCCAGTTTTCTACGCGCCCGCCAGGCACCCACCGCGACCCGAGCACAACATCCGTCGACTCGGCCGCGGCCAGCAGGCTGGGAAGCTGTTCTGGCGCGTGGGAGCCATCGGCATCGAGTTGCACCAGCCGGTCGTAGCCGCGGGAGAGCGCCCAGCCGAATGCCTCGAGGTAGGCTTCGCCGAGTCCGTTCTTCGACGCCCGGTGAAGCACCTGCACTCGCTTTTCGCGCGCGGCAATTTCGTCGGCCAGGGCACCGGTTCCATCGGGTAAGGAGTCGTCAACGACCAGCACGTCGACGGATGGATCGCAGGCCAGGACGCGCAGGGTGATGGGTTCGAGATTCTCGCGTTCGTTGAAGGTCGGGATGATCACCAGCGTCTTGGCCATGCGCCTGTTACCTCGTCATTTCGGTGATCGTCGTGCGGTTGACCAGAGTGACGCTGGACTCGGTGAAGCCGAGACTCTTCAGAGTGGCGACATCGGTTCCGGCCTCTTCTTCTGAACTCCCCGAGTATTGCAGCAACCACACCCTGTTGGTGCCGACGAGTGAGTTCGTTGATTCCTCAAGTGGAGCCACCCTGTCCCACAGCCCGTCGTTCTCCTGGTATGGGCTCGCCAGGGTGACATCCTTCAGGCCAGTGAAGGCGTCCGGGTAGAGGTGCATGGCGAGTCTGACGTTGCGCGATGGGCGATTGCTCTCGTCGAAGACGACTGCGTCGCCGTCGGTTGCCGACTGCGCAATGACGTCTGCTGCCTGTCGCCAGTCGCTGCCGAAGTTCTTGCCGAACTCACCGCGCTGGGAGAGGTAAGTCGGCACGGCGAGCACCACGACCAGCAGCAAGGCGCTGATGCGAAGCCAGCGGGAGCGGAAGCTCGCGATGCCGATGGCGATCGCAATCGCAGCGGCCGGTGCGCAGATGGAGAGGTAGCGGAGCGAGTACATCGGTGTGAGGAAGCGGGTGCCGAGGAAGAGTATGGCGCTCGGGATGAGCATCCACGCGAGAGCGATGATCAGGGTGGTCGCTGTGCTCGTCGTCGCGCTCCGACCGTACTCTCTGCGATGCCGGAGCACCCCGACCGCGACCACAACGACGGCGAGGGCGATGAGTGCCCAGGCCGCGACGGCCAATGGGCGGTTTCCGAACCACTGGTGCACGGCGGCGTCGGTCAGGCTGACGTCTGGGCGTCGGCCGATGAACGCGATCTGTTGGCGTTCATGCGCTCCAAACCAGAGCACGGGGATGGCCAGAACCAAACCTGCGGCGACGGATGCGGTCCAGCCGAACAGCGCCTCGCGCTTGCGGTTCATCAGGAGTACGGTGACGGCGTGCGCAGGGATCAGGAGCGCCACGTAGAGGAACATGTAGATGCCGAAGGACAGCAGCACGGCATATCCGGTCCACCAGAGGAGGCGAACTCGCCGCTGGGCAGCGGACTGCGGAGGGGCCGAGCGGAGAACGTGTACGAGGAGCACGGTCAGCCACACGCCGATCGCTGTGGCGATCGCCATGGACCGGGCTTCGGCGCCCATGTAGGTGACGCGGGGGAGTACTGCGAAGACGAGACCGGCGATGACGGCGACGCGGGGATTGATGAGCGTGCGCACCAGGACCACGATTCCGGCCGCTGCGATGCCGACGGCAATTGCACTCGGAAGGCGAGTCGAGAACTCTGACGCACCGAAGGCTTCGATCCAGAAGTGCAGGAAAAGGTAGTAGGTGCCGTGCACGGCATCGATGTGGCCGAGCAGGTTGAAGAGCGAGCCGAGCGAGCGTTGCGCTGACATGACGCTCGCCGCCTCGTCGCCCCAATACGAGGGCTGCCACGACGCGGCAGCGGAGATTACGAAGGCAACGGCTCCAACGAGCACCGGTGGCAGTGTGGCGCTGCGCGCGGTCCCTTGTCGGGGCTCCGGAAGAACCCCGGTGACAGGTGGCGCAAGAACGGATGTCATCACCTTCACGCTACGTTCGGCGCCTTAACGGTTTCCGGCAGTTCCATGACAGTTGCCTGAGTGCCCGTGTCCGTAGTGGGGCGAGCGCCAGCGAGTGTCTCGAAATCCCCCCCGCAACGAGTCATTAGGCTGGCGGCATGGCTGAAACCCCTGTCGGCATCGCCGTCGCCCAGTTCGCCCCCGGCGCAGATCGGGCACAGAACCTCGCTGCGATGCACACTCTCGCAGCGACAGCTGTGCGGCGTGGAGCATCCCTCGTCGTGTTCCCCGAGTACTCGGCCTTCTTCGAACCGAGGCTCGGCGCGTCATTCGTGGAGGCGGCGGAGCATCTCGACGGCGACTTTGTTGACGGCCTGAAGGAGATCGCGCACTCGAACGGCGTGTATGCCGTTGCCGGCATGATCGAGAAGACGGATGACACGGTGCGGTTCTCGAACACTCTGGTCGCGGTCAGCCCGGCGGGTGAGGTGATTGCGACCTATCGAAAGCTGCACCTCTATGACGCGTTCGGAGAGCGCGAATCGGAGTGGGTGCTCGCGGGAACGATCGCTGAGCCTGAGACGTTCGAGTTTGCTGGACTCACGGTCGGCCTGCAGACCTGCTACGACATCCGTTTTCCCGAGGTGACCCGTCGCCTGGTTGATGCGGGGGCGAATCTGGTGCTGGTGCCTGCTGAGTGGGTGCGCGGTCCGCTGAAAGAGCAGCATTGGCGAACGTTGGTGACGGCTCGCGCTCTCGAGAACACGGTGTACGTGGCGGCGGCAGACCACGCGCCTCCGATCGGGGCCGGCAACAGCATGGTTGTCGACCCGATGGGCGTTGAACTGGCCACCATTGGCGAAGTAACGGATGTCGCAGTCGCCTGGGTGTCCACTGAACGACTGGCCGCAGTGCGGGCGACCAATCCAGCCCTCGTTCTTCGTCGCTTCGCCGTCGTTCCGCGCTAACCAGCCCCCGTTTTTAGCGATGCACGCGCCGCCTTCCTTGCGCTCGCGCTCGTCGACACCGGTCGACTGGACGAAGCCGCGTCGGTCGCGCTTGCCGCACTCGCGCCGCACGTGCCGGAGTATTCCCGGGCGATTTCCCATTACGCTGCTGAAATCATCACCAGGCCCGACCCCGGGGTGTAGGCCCGGCAGGCAAAAGCCGGGACAACGATCGCGATCGCGTCCCGGCTTCACCACCCGGTTAGCGCGCCAGGAAACCCAGCAGCAGTTCGTTGACCTCGGCCGCGTGCGTCCACAGGAGTCCGTGCGGCGCGCCCTCGATCTCGACATACTCGGCGGAGGGTAGTGCCTGGTGGAACACCCGGCCGGTTGAGTCGATCGGCAGAATGCGGTCCGCCGTGCCGTGCACGATCAGCGTCGGCACGTCGATCTTGGCGACGTCACCGCGGAAGTCGGTCAACCAGGCGGGCTGGGCGACAACGGATGCCGTCGCCGACGAACGCACGGCCACATTCCAGTGTGCACGAAGTGCTTCTTCGCTCAGCCGATTGCCGAGGAACGTGTCGGTGTTGAAGAAGTTCTCGAAGAAACCAGTGAAGAACGCATAGCGATCCGCGGTGACGGCCTCGAGAAGCCCGTCGAAGACATCCTGTGGCACGCCGGTCGGATTGTCGTCGGTCTGCAGCAGGAACGGCTCGAGGGAACCCAGGAAGGCGGCCTTGGCGATTCGCGCGGAGCCGTAGGTGCCCAGGTAGCGGCCCACCTCTCCTGTTCCCATCGAGAACCCGACGAGTACCGCGTCGGTGAGGTCGAGGCTCTCGATCACCGTATTGAGATCGGCGGCGAAGGTGTCGTAGTCGTAGCCGACGGTCGTCTGGCTCGAGCGACCGAATCCGCGACGGTCGTAGGTGATGACGCGATAGCCGGCTTCGAGCAGCGCGGTCGTCTGCTTCTCCCATGACGCACCGTCGAGCGGATAGCCGTGAATGAGCACCACTGGCTGGCCGGTGCCGTGGTCTTCGTAGTACAGCTCGATATCGGTGTTGTTCTCCGTGCCAACGGTGACGAATGCCATCGGTCTCTTCCTTTCATCGGCTGCGAGAACGTTCGTTCTCGCTGAGTGATCCCTACTCTAGAGAACGATTGTTCTCAGCGCAAGTAGAATAGTGAAATGAGTCAAACAGACCTGCGTGAACACGTGGTGAAAACTGCGGACCGCCTGTACTACGCACGGGGAATCCAGTCAGTCGGAATGGACGACCTGCGCGCCGAAGCCGGCGTGCCGCTCAAGCGCCTCTACTCGATGTTTCCCTCGAAGAACGCGATCGTGCTCGAAGTCCTGCAGAGGCGACACCGCATCTGGACCGACGGCGTCAGCGCCCGCGTCGCAACCGTGACGAGCCCGCGTGACAAGCTCCTGGCCGTGTACGACTACCTTGCCGACTGGTTCGCCGACGACTCGTTTCGCGGTTGTGGATTCATCAACGCCTTCGCGGAGATGGGCGCGGTGACTCCCGAGGTGGCGCAACTCGCTCGCGAACACAAGGAATCCTTCCAGCGGTTCGTATCCGACCTGGTCGCACAGGCAGGGGCTCCTGCCGATCTCGCACCCCAGCTCGCGATCCTCGCAGAGGGCGCGCAGACGACCGCTGCAATCTCCGGCACGACCGAAGCAGCGGGTCAGGCCAGGCGAGCTGCAGAGGTCCTGATCGACGCGGCAGCCCGGTAGCCCTCTGAGTGAGGCCACTGGGACTGGCCTCAGTCGTTGCGCTTCCACCGCCGTCTGAGAACGGATGCGCGACGGCCGCCTGAACTCACGCCATCTGTTGCTGTCATGATGCTATCCCCGCGAGTTGGCTGGCTGCTTGTTCGAGAAGCGTGGCCTTCTTGCAGTAGGCGAAACGCACCAGCGAGGCAAACTGCGGCTTGTGCTGCGGCGAACAGAATGCCGAGATCGGCACAGCGACGACTCCGGTGAGGCCGGGAAGTCGGCGACAGAATTCGACTCCGTCTTCGAAACCGAGCCCAGCGGCATCCGCCACGATGAAATACGACCCTTGCGGAACGCTGATCGCGAACCCGGCGGCGGTGAGACCCCCGGCGAGCACGTCGCGTTTGTGCTGGAGATCGGCAGCGACCCCGGCGAAGAACGAATCGGGGAGCCCAAGACCGAGCGCGATCGCCGGCTGGAACGGTGCGCCGTTCACGTAGGTGAGAAACTGCTTGACGGCAAGAATGGCCGTGACGATCTCAGCGGGAGCAGTGAGCCAGCCGATCTTCCACCCGGTGGTGTTGAACGTCTTGCCGCCGGAAGAGATCGTGACCGTGCGCTCGCGTGCACCCGGCAGGGTGGCGACAGGGATGTGGGCGACACCGAAAGTGAGGTGCTCGTACACCTCGTCGGTGACGATGATGGCGTCGTGGCGGTGCGCGAGTGCAACGACGTGCTCGAGGGTTTCTCGGGGAAAGACGGCGCCGGTCGGATTGTGCGGGTTGTTCACGATGATCAACCGGGTGCGGTCGGTGACGGCATTGGTGAGTTCGTCGAGATCGGGCTGGAAATCAGGAGCGCGAAGCGGAACAGTGCGATGGATGCCGCCTGCGAGCGAAATCAGCGCACCGTAGGCATCGTAGAAGGGCTCGAAGGTGACGACTTCGTCACCGGGCTCGATGAGCGCGAGAATCGTGGCGGCGAGGGCTTCGGTGGCGCCGGCGGTGACCAGCACCTCGGTGCCTGGATCGACGGCGAGTCCGTAAAAGCGCTGCTGGTGTGCCGAGATCGCGTCAAGGAGAACAGGCATGCCGCGACCGGGCGGGTACTGGTTGACGCCGTCGGCGATGGCCTGGCGGGCGGCCTCTCGCACCTCGACCGGTGCGTCTTCGTCTGGAAAACCCTGGCCAAGGTTGATGGCGCCGGTGGAGACGGCGAGGGCACTCATCTCAGCGAAGATCGTGGCGGCTACCGTGCCGTCATCGGCGAGCAGCCCCGCCCCGCGTGCGGCGCGCTGCCAGCCGCCGGAAATCATCATCGTTTTGCCTGCATAACTCCACGCTACGACACCGGCCGGTTCGCGCCTGTCAGCGTCGAGTTCGTGTGGCCTGTGGATAACTTCGGCGACGAAGGGGCGTTTTGTTCTACGGTGGGCTGCATGCGCATGAAGAAACGTGGCCTCGTCGTCGCGATTCTGGCGTGCACGCTCGTTCTCGCCGCTCTGTCTGGTTGCACACCGACGCCCGCGCCGACACCGATTCCCACGTCGACGACGGATGCCCCGGTGTTCGAGTCCGACGAAGAAGCCCTCGCCGCCGCCACCGAGGCCTATGCCGCGTACCAAGCGATGTCGAACACGATCGCCCAGGAAGGCGGTAGAGCGCCGGAACGCATATCCGAATTCTCGACAGGTGCGGTCTTGAAATCGGAAGTGGAGTCATTCTCCAAAATGGAGGAGAACGGATTTCACGGTACTGGCGACCTGTCGTTCGATTCATTTTCCATTCAGTCTGCTGATCTCGTAGATGGCATAATTCAGGCCTACTTATGTCTGGACGTTTCGGGGACTGACGTCGTGGATTCGACTGGGGCAAGTGTTGTACCGGTCGATAGGCCATTGCGATTGCCACTACAGGTCGGCCTGGTGAATTCGGACGATGCTAAGCAACTTCTTATCGAGGAATCAGAATCATGGTCTGGCGAAAACTTCTGTTGACTACTGCGGTGCTGTCGTTGGCATTGTCACCCGCGCTGGTGAGCGCTGCGTATGCCTCCGATGGAACTTGCGTTGGGTGGGGTGCGTCGCAAGGTGAATGTGACGATCCCGGTGAGGCCACCGGCAACATCGGCGACGGCGGAGTCAACGTTTCCGTCGACTTCGAGAATGGGGGAGGTGGCGGCGACAGCAACGGCGAGGGCGGCGGGGAGAGTGACGGTGACATCAACATCGACGGCGGTGGGCCGGGAACGAGTGGGAACGGCACCATCGACCGGCCGTGGTACACGATCAACTGTGAGCCGGGCAGTCCGTGTGATCCCAATCTCGTCGTGCGTATCAGCGATCTGGTGAACTTCAAGGCGGCGACGCCGTCCCAGGGAATGGAACCAGCTGGCTGGGCGGTCGTCGGCCTGTCGACCAACTTCTTTGCAGCGGCATCCGTTCACACGGTCTCATCGACACTCCTGGGATTCCCGGCAGACGTGCGCTTCACGCCAGCCGGCTATCACTGGAACTACGGTGACGGCGAAAGCAGCAGTTTGCGCGATGGCGGTGCGAGCTGGGCCGCGCTTGGTCTCCCCGAGTTCTCGCCCACCTTCACCAGCCACGTGTATCGATCGAGCGGAACCCGAATCATCACGCTCGATGTGCAGTACACGGCCGAGTACCGCTTCGCGGGTCAGGGTTGGCGAAACGTGCAGGGCTCGATCGCTGTTCCGGCAGATCCGATGAACGCAACGGCAGGCGATTCCAAAACCGTTCTCGTGACCCGGGAATGCACCGCGAACCCGCGTGGCCCCGGCTGCTGACGAGCGCCGATTCGTCGATCCAAGCAAGATCACGGCTTCGCCATTGAATGCTCTCAGGCTGCCCATAGAAAACCTTCAGGTTGGGGGGTGAAGCTGACAACGCTTGGAAGGAGCAACCATGACTGACAACACTCAACCCGGTAACACGCCAGACTCCGCGAGCGACCCCACAGCTCCGGAACCCACCACGCCGACGGCACCGCAGACTCCGGCACCGCAGACTCCGGTCGAGCCCACTGCTCCGACCCCGCACGAGCCGACGGCGCCGACGCCGGACGAACCGACAGTTCCGACGCCCGCCGAGCCGACGGTGCCTACGCCGGCCGAGCCGACGGTGCCTGGTCCCGCCCCGACTCCAACCCCTGGTCCGACGCCGGGTGCTCCGACTCCGGATGCACCGACGCCCGGCACTCCGGCTCCCGGTGCGCCGACGCCACCAGCACCCCCCAGCACGCCGGCCGCGCAGCAACAGGCCGCACAGCAACAGTCGCCGGCAGATCAGGCGCGCGCACGCCAGGACCAGTACCCGACCGAGCAGTTCGAGAACGCGCAGTTCGAGAACGCGCAGCACCAGAACGCGCAGCACCAGCAGTCGCAGCACCCGGGCGCGCAGCACACTGCCGCCTACCCGACGGACGCCTTCGGTCGCCCGCTTCACGCCACCGAGAACGGTGCCGATCAGAACGGTGCAGCCCAGAACGCCGCGCACAACCCATACGCGAGCCCGCCGAAGGCTCCGAAAGACCCTGCCAAGCGCCGGGGGAGCGTTGCGCTGGTCGCCGCGCTCGCCATCGGCGCACTCGTCGGTGGCGCATCCGGAGCCGGCGTCACCGCCCTCGTCGTCGCCAACCAGGGCTCCGGCACGTCGGTCAACGAGGCGCAGGGTCCGAGCAACGTGGTGATCAACGACACCGACTCCGTCAACCAGATCTCGGCCGTCGCAGAGAAGGCCTCGCCGAGCGTGGTCACGATCAATGTGACCGGAACCGACCAGGCAGGCACCGGGTCGGGCGTCATCCTCACCGAAGACGGCTATGTGCTCACCAACACCCACGTCGTGACCCTCGACGGCGCTGCCGGTGAGGCCACCATCCAGGTGAAGGGCAACGACGGCAAGCTCTACGACGCCACGATCGTCGGCACAGACCCGATCTCTGACCTCGCGGTCATCAAGCTGACGGATGTCTCCGGCCTCACGCCCATCGATTGGGCAGACTCTGGCAAGCTCAACGTCGGCGACACCACCATCGCCATCGGAGCGCCGCTTGGGCTCTCCGGGAGCGTCACCAACGGAATCGTGAGCGCGCTCAACCGCAGCATCACGGTCGCGTCCTCCGAAGCGCCGGCGACGCCTAACGAAGAAGCACCTGACGAAGAAGGCGGCCAGAGCCCGTTCAAGTTCTGGGACGACGCCCCGGGCTCCGAGCAGCAGCAACAGCAGGCGCCGACCGGCACCATTGCGCTACCGGTGATCCAGACGGATGCCGCCATCAACCACGGCAACTCCGGCGGTCCGCTGCTCAACGGCAAGGGTGAACTCATCGGCATCAACGTGGCGATCGCGAACGGCGGTGACGAGACGGCCGGAAGCATCGGAGTCGGGTTCGCCATCCCGTCGAACCTCGCCAAGCGTGTCTCCGACGAGCTCATCGCCAATGGCAAGGCGACCCACGGCCTGCTCGGAGCAACAGTGACCAGCGCCGCCAGCGACAAGGACAGCGCAACGGTCGGCGCGCTCATCAAGGAGCTCACGTCGGGCGGCGCTGCGGAGAAGGCCGGCTTGAAGGAGGGTGACGTGATCACCAACTTCAACGGTGTTCCGATCACCGACGCGAACGACCTCACCGCCCAGGTGCGCGCACTCGCAGCCGGCGGAGACGCCGAGCTCACGTACGTGCGAGGCGGAGAGTCGACCACCGTGTCCGTCACGGTCGGAGAACTCACCAGCTGATCGGAAGCCTCCTTTCAGGCCTGCGCCGCCGGTGTCGACACCGGCGGCGCAGCCATGTGCGCACGACGTGCACAGCGGCCCGCTGGCAGTGACCGGCTGACAGCAACCGGCTGACCAGGATCGTTATGCCCCGGATCGGTGTGCACCGGCTGGTAGGCTCAATCAACCTGACCCACAAGCGGAAAGACGGCAAACCAGGTGCCCCGAACCGGAGACGAATCGCTCACCGGCGTCTCCTACGTGATGCCTGTGTTGAACGAAGTCACACATGTGCGCGCAGCCGTCGACAGTCTCCTTCACCAGGACTACGACGGTCCGTTCGAGGTCACCCTCGCGCTCGGACCGAGCATCGACGGAACCACAGAACTCGTCGAAGACATGGCCGCGATCGATCCACGGATCCGCGTGGTCGACAACGAGATCGGCTCCACTCCGGCCGGCCTGAACACGGCGATCCTGGCATCCACATTTCCCGTGGTGATCCGCGTCGACGCCCACTCCGTGCTTCCCCCCGACTACGCACGCATCGCCGTCGAGACCCTCGACCGAACGGGAGCCGACAACGTCGGCGGGATCATGGATGCGCAGGGTGAGAGCCCATTCCAGAAGTCGGTGGCCCGCGCATACGGCACCAAGGTCGGGCTCGGCGGCACTCCGTTTCACGTCGGTGGACAGGAAGGCGAAGCCGAAACCGTTTACCTCGGCTGTTTCCGCAAGGAGAGCCTCATCCGGGTCGGACTGTTCGACGAGACCATCAAGCGCGGCCAGGATTGGGAACTCAATCGGCGTCTTCGCAAAGCGGGCGGACTGGTCTGGTTCACCCCCCAGCTCAAGGTGACCTACCGGCCGAGGCCGAGCCTGTCGCGCCTGGCCAGGCAGATGCTGTCGACCGGCCTGTGGCGTGGAGAACTGGCCAGGCGGTTCCCCGCGGCCAACGGCATCCGTTATTTCATTCCACCGCTCATGGTGCTCGGCGTCACCGTCGGCGTTCTCCTCGGTCTGGGTGGCCTCGTTCAGCTTGCGGTCGGCGCACTGCCCTGGCTCCTGGCCGGTTTTGTCATCCCGGCCGTCTACCTGGTCTTCGTCATTGCAGCCACAATCGCGGTGGCGCGCCCCGACGGGTTTCGTTCCGCGCTCTGGTTTCTCGTAGTCTTGCCCTGCATTCACTTCTGCTGGGGGATCGGCTTCGTGCTGGGCTATCTCAAGCTCACCAGCAATATCACGGCACACACGGGAAGGTGAGCATGACAACAGGTTCACCGGATGCCGGGGGCGCACGTTTGACCCGGCCGCGCGACATTGCCGAACTGCGGCGCGTTGCGCAGCCGCCCGAGGTGCGCCTGCGCGCCAACGCCGAACACTGGACCGCATCGCTCTACCTGCGCGACCTGTCGCCGTACATCACCTGGATGCTGCTGAAGACGCGCATTTCGGCCAACGGCGTCACCGGGCTGATGATCCTCGTCGGCTGGTCGACGGCCGCCGCCCTGTTGATCCCCGGCATCTGGGGCGCACTGCTCGCACTGGTGCTCGGCCAGTTCCAGATGCTGGTCGACTGCTGCGACGGTGAGGTCGCCCGCTGGCGCCGCACCTCATCGCCCGCCGGTGTGTTCCTCGACAAGGTCGGGCACTACACGACAGAGGCGCTGATCCCGATTGCGCTCGGCATTCGAGCTGCCGGCTACCCGTTCGAGTCGCCCGACGACTACCTGTGGACCACCCTGGCCATGGCCCTTGCGCTGCTCATCGTGCTGAACAAGGCGCTGAACGACATGGTGCACGTTGCGAGGGCCAACGCCGGCCTGACCAAGCTGGCCGACACTCACGGAGAAAAGGCACCGACGTCGAGCCTGCTGGCGCGGGCACGCAGTTTCGCGCGTTTTGTTCCGTTCCACCGCCTCTACCACTCGGTGGAGATGACCATCCTGATCTTCGCCGCGGCCCTCGTCGGCTTGTTCACGGGCCAGCCGCAGACCGACCGCGTGCTGCTCATCGTGCTGGTACCCCTCGCATTCCTGGCGACGCTCGGGCACTTCGTCGCAATTATGGCTTCCAAGCGTGTCCGTTCCTGACCCGATGGCGTCGGGCCCGGCCGCGATTCCGACGGTCGGAGTTGTGGTACTCACCCAGGGGACCAGGCCACAAGACCTCGAACGCGGCATCCGGAGCCTGCTCGCCCAGCGTGGAGTGAGTCTCGACATCATCTGCGTCGGCAACGGCTGGCAGCCGACCGGTCTGCCCGCCGGGGTGCGGTCGCTGGGCCTGCCGACGAACCTGGGGATTCCGGCCGGCCGCAACCGTGGGGTGTCACAGGTCGCGGGGGAGTGCCTGTTCTTCCTCGACGACGATGCGAGCATCCCCGATCCGGGCTTTCTCATCGAGGCCATCGGCACGCTGCGTGATGACCCGTCGATCGGCCTCCTGCAGCCACGCGTCGTCGATCCGACCGGAACGGCTTCTCCGAGACGCTGGGTGCCGCGCATCCTCAAGGGCAAGGCGACTCGTTCGAGCGCTGTCTTCTCCGTGTGGGAGGGCGCGGTGCTGCTTCCACGCGCCGTGTTCGATGCCACCGGCGGCTGGGCAGAGCCGTTCTTCTATGCGCACGAGGGCATCGAGCTGGCCTGGCGGGTCTGGGACCAAGGGCGACGCACCTGGTACGCCGGCGACCTCGTGGCCAACCATCCGGTGATTCAGCAGACCAGGCACGCGGACTACTACCGGCTGAACGCTCGCAACCGGGTGTGGCTCGCCAGGCGCAACCTGCCCGCCGTGCTAGTGCCCTTCTACGTCGGTTCCTGGACCGCGATCCAGCTCCTGCGCTGGGCACGTAACCGGCCCGCTCTGCGAGCCTGGTTCGGCGGCTGGCGAGAAGGCTGGGCAGAGGACCCGGGCGAACGCCGCCCCATGAAAGCGCGCACGATCTGGCGGATGACGCTGGCCGGCCGGCCGCCCATCGTCTAACGATTCGCTACCGGTGCGACTGTTTGGCCCCCATCCCCGGTACACGGTCAGGCCTGCTGGGTAGTCTGGAATCGTGGGTATCAAAGGAGACGTCAGGCGCGCACTCAAGCTGGTGAAAGACGTCAGGGCGTCGCGGCAGGCGCAGCGGGCGGTCGCGGGTCGACTGGCGACGCAGGCGCCGCACCCCGTCCGCCACTTCAAAATCGCCGTCTACTTTGCCGACGGCCCTGTCAACATCTACCAGATGCGGCAGTGGTACAAACCACTGGTGAGGCTCGCCGAAACCTGGCCGGTCCTGGTGCTCAGCCGCACCGGAGGCGGAACGCTGAAGCTCTTCGAGGAGTCGCCGCTGCCGGTGGCATACGTGCGGAAGGTCATCGACCTGGAGCGCGTGATCGCCGAACAGGACATCCGTATCGTGTTCTACGTCAACCAGAACGCGAAGAACTTCCAGATGATGCGCTACGGGCGTCGCTGGCACGTTTTCATCAATCACGGTGAGAGCGACAAGATGTATATGACGACCAATCAGTTCAAGGCCTACGACTACTCATTCGTCGCAGGCGAGGCCGCATTGACGCGACTGCACAAGGTTCTGTGGGACTACGACTTCGACAAGCGCGCTATCGCCATCGGGCGTCCGCAGGCCGACTACTACACGGGCTCGCTGCCCTACACTCCGGATGAACGCCAGGTGGTGCTCTACGCACCAACCTGGGAGGGCGACCGGCCTGCTGCCGCCTATGGCTCCATCGCAACACATGGCGTTGCGCTGGTGAACTCTCTGCTGGCAACCGGTCGGCACCGGGTCATCTACCGCCCGCATCCACGCAGCGGCGTCGTCGATCATGATTATGGCGCGGCGAACAAGCAGATCATCGCTGCCATTGCTGCCGCAAACGCGCGCGACCCTGCGGCCCAGCACGTGTACGACACCGGCGCCGAACTCGGCTGGCAGCTGTCGGTACCGGATGTCGCGATCGTCGACATTTCGGCGATGGTCTATGACCGTCTCGCGGCGGGCAAACCCCTCATGGTGACACGGCCGTTGAACGCGGCGGCCGAGATCGACATGGCCGGCTATCTGTCTGACTGCGAGTGGCTGACCGCTGAAGAAGCCGCGGACATGTCCGGCGTGCTTGACGACCTCACGGACGACGATGCTGCTCGGATGCGTTTGGCGGCGTGGGTGGAGAGGTACTTCGGGGACACGACTCCCGGAGCGGCAACGGCTCGGTTCCATGCCGCGGTGACACAGCTCATGGTCGAATGGGACCGCAATGCACTTTTGCACGCGAACGACGGCGAAGTGGACGAACACGACGTGTACCACGACCGCAACGACGACTCAGACGACTGAGTCGGCGCAAGCACCCAGGCGGCCGAGAAGACTCGGGCGACTGAGACGACTCGGGCAACTGGAAGGTCTCAGACGAGAGTCGTGTTTCCCTGCTCGGCTGAATCCGGCAACTGGTCCGTAGAAGTCGCAACCGTTGCTGCCGTGGGCGCGTCGAGGACTTCTGGCTCGTCTGCAACCTGTCGTTTGCGGCGGAGCTTTGACGGTATGGCTTTTGGCAGGGTAGTTGCGACTCCGCGGGTGATTCCGGAGAGGCGGCGACCGGTGGCCTCGCGTACCGTGATCTCGCGAATGCGCGGGTTCAACTCTTCGCGGAACCACGCCGGCGGCTGTCCGAAGGCGAGTCGCGATTGCTGCACGACACGCTTGCCGAGGATGTGGTTGCCTGCCCCGCCGATGACGGCGCCCACTCCGAACGGAACGGCCTTCCCGATGAAACTGGCTCCGCCGCGTACGGCGAACTGCCTGATGAAGACACTCTTGAGTCGCTCTGTGAGCGGGCCAATGATGACACGCGGAATGCTGGTGGTGACGAGTTCGCCCCAATACGCATTTCTGGCGATGCCGCTGCCGGAGACCTGGCCGGCAAGCTGGCGAACCAGGTCTGAGCCCTCACGCCCGAGCATCATGGTCATGACGAGTGCCCGTGCACGCTCCGGGTCGTCGACGGCGATGCCGTGAACCTCGCTGATCGACTGTGCGAAGAGTGAGGTCGCCTCGAGGAAGCCGGCTGTCTCGACACCAGACAGTGCCAGGGTGATACCAGTGCCGACGCCGGGAATGATGGCGGTGGCGCCAACCGCAGCACCGCCGGTCGTGACGGCGGCGAGGTAGCGACGTTCGAGTATGCGGACTATTTCGTCTGGAGTGGCATTCGGGTGGCGGTGACGGATGCCGCGGATGTGCGCGAGGACAACCGGTCTCTGGATCGCCATCACTCGGTCGAAGCCCCGAACCACGCCGGACGGGAGCGAACCGCCCTGCCCTGAACCGCCGGTGCTGGATACGATCGCCTTGGGTTTTCTGGCCATGGTCAGAGTGTACGTGTTCAGGCTCCGAGCGCCCCGAACACTGCAGGCATATATGCCCGAGTGCTATACGCTCTGGTATCCAATGAGCAGGGCAAGTACACATGAGGAATGCCTGAGCCCAAGTCTGAAGCGTCCAAAGTGCTCGGGCTCAGACTCCGCGAACAGCGGTTGACCGCAGCCATGAGCCAGGAACAGGTCGCACACCTCGCGGGCCTCAACTCCTCGAATTACGCACGAATCGAGCGTGGCCACGGCAACCCGACCTTCTACACGCTGATCAGACTCGCTGAGGTGCTCGGGCTCGAACCACAATCACTTCTTGTGGATATCACCTCGAAGCAACTCCCGCCCACACGTGACACCTACACAGCCATGGACTATCGGCGGGAGCAAGAGGATCGAGCGCGCCGCCGCAGAGCCTAAAGGGTCACTCGCCAGAGATACTCGTCTCCGTTCTGGCGGAACCACCGCACGATCAGCACAGTGTCTCGTTGGATGTCTCGGCCGCGAACAGTGACGGCCAGGCACTCGCCCGGCTTCAGCCGACGAGGCGCCGTGGCATGGATCACCGCCGCGCCGGAGACACTGAGCGACACTCCCCAGAGGGGCTCCGTGCTCCTGTTCACCAGTCGGTAGGTGGGTGCGAGCCTCCGGTCGACATGCCAGGGAATGCGGTACGCGGCAGGCGAGAGAACACTAGTGCGACGGACGGTGGATTTCGAATCGATGGTTGTCATGTGCAGGACGCTAACCACGACCTCCGACGACAGGCGCCCCCTGAGCGCTGCGCGTCGACTTTCTGTGGAGAAGTCGTAAAATCCTCTGCTGTGGAGGGCGAGAACGGCTGAACGGTTCCGCGGAGCAGCTCAGGCGTGCAGGCCGGCGTGCGGCTCAGGCCGGCTTGACGCCGTAATCCGCGTTGTAGTGCGCGAGTACCTCTTCGATCGGCGCATCAAGCACCAGGGCGCCCTTGTCGAGGTAGAGGCCGCGCGTGCAGAACCGTTTGAGGTCGCGTTCGTTGTGCGAGACGAAAAACAGCGTTCGACCGCCCTCGAGGAGCTCCTCAATGCGCCGATAGCACTTCTCCCGGAACGCCTTGTCACCAACGGCCAGCACCTCGTCGACCAGGATGATCGGCTCCTCGAGGCGAGAGATCACCGCGAACGCGATGCGCACCTTCATCCCGCTGGAGAGGTGCTTGTACGGCGTGTCGATGAAATCGCCGATCTCAGCGAAGTCGATGATGTCGTCGAATCGAGACTCGATCTGCCGTTTTGTCATGCCGTGCAGGCCCGCGGTGAGGAATACATTGTCCCGAACACTCAGATCATCGACGAAACCTCCGGTGATCTCGATCAGCGGCGCAACTCCCTCGGTCACGTGCACGGCGCCCTCGTCTGGCAGTACGACGCCTGTGACGAGCTTCAGGAGGGTCGACTTGCCCTGCCCGTTCCTCCCGACGACACCGATCGCCTCGCCACGCTGCACGGTGAACGACACGTTCCGCAGCGCCCAGAACTCGCCTGGGCGGCTGCGGCGCTTTCGTCCGGCGAAGAGATCCTTGAACGTCCGGCGACCGCGCCGATTCCTGCGAAAGCGGATGCCGACATCCGTCAGCCTGATCACCGGGGGAGCGATGACCGCGGGCGCGACGCTCTGCTGGGTCATCAGATCTCCTTCAGCACAGAACGCTCGGTGCGACTGAAGACGAACGCCCCGAGCGCAAGGAAGGCAACCGAGACCGTGACGCCGATGCCCACCACGGACCAGTCGAGCTGTTCGGGGAAGAACGCAGCGCGGTACAGGCTGAAAATGCCACTGAGCGGATTGAACGCCGCCCAGAAATGCAGCTCAGACGGCAAGTCTGCTGTGCCGTAGATGATCGGAGACGCGTAGAACAGGAATCGAAGAATGAGTTTCACCGCGCGCTCGAGGTCCCGGAAGAACACCACCAGCGGTGCCACCAGCAGGCCGACGCCCGCCGTCAGGACCAGCTGGATGAGGATGGCGAGCGGGAAATAGAGCACTTCGATGTGCAGTTCGGCTCCGAAGATGATCGCGAACAGGGCGAGAACCGGAATCGACGCCAGAAACTCGATCCCCTTCGAGAGCACCAGGCGATTGACCCAGATCGTGCGGGGGATCCTCGTCGACCGGATCAGTTTCGCCTCGCGCAGGAACGCGCGGGTACTGTCCGAGACAGCCCCGTTGAACCACATCCACGGGAGAAGCGCAGAGAGCAGGAACACGATGTACGGCGGTTCACCCACCGTTCGCTGGAACACCTGGGTGAAGACGAACCAGTAGATCCCCGCCATCACCAGCGGGTCGAGGATTGACCAGAAGTAACCGAGAAGCGACGTCGAGTAGCGAACCCGCAGATCCCGTTGCGTGAGCAGCCAGAGGGAATGACGGTAGCGCGCAAATGGGGTGCGCTGTTCGGGGCGCACTGCGGCGTAACTACTCACGAGGTCTATCGTACGGTCGCGCAGCCTGCCGACGTGTCAGGCGGCACGGCCCGCATCTCAGACGTACAGGTTGGCGCGTTCGAGGTCTTCGGCGAAGTCAACCTCGACGGCGTACAGGTCGGAGATGTCGACCGGCTCGACCAGGATTCGGTTCTTCTCGATCGCCAGCTCGATGCCGCGCTCGAAATAGTCCTGGTCGCCGACCTTGGCGAGGTGGTGAAGCAGGGTCGCCTTGTCGGCGGACGAGATGTAGTTGATCCCGACGGCCTCACCGAGTCCGCCCTTGACGGTCTTGGAGAGTTCCTTGATGTAGCCTTCGGCGCTGGTCGTGTACTTGACCTCTTCGTCGGAGACCTTCGCCGTGTTGACGGTCACGAAGGACTGGTCGCGGGCGATCATCGCCGCTGCACGGTCGAGCACGGTCGGATCGAAGACAACGTCACCGTTCATCCAGAGAACGCCACCGGGAGCGGATGACTGCAGGGCGCGCATCAGGCTCTTCGACGTGTTCGTCTGGTCATACTGCTCGTTGTACACGAACGACGCCTGCGGAAACGCCTCGATGATGTGCTCGAGCTTGTAGCCGACAACCACTGTCACCTTGGCGTTGTTGCCGAAGGCGTGCTCGATGTTCTCGAACTGCTGGCCCATGATGGTGCGGCCGTCGCTGAGTTCGGTCAGGGGCTTCGGCAGGGATCGACCGAGTCGGCTTCCCATGCCTGCTGCGAGAATGACTACCTGGGTGGTCACGATTATCTCCTTTGTCAAGGTCTGGGTGTGTACTGCAGTCCAACGCCGCCAGATCTACTTCGCCTGGCGAGTTTGCATACAGTTCACCCATAAGTTCACGTCAAGACACACCGTTATGTCATGATCCACCATAACCCGGCGCCCATTTGGGGGGAAGGGCAGACTGCCCTGCGTGTCCGTTTCGTAATGGCTTATTCGGTGTTTTCACAGGCAACTCGGAACATTTCGCCGCAAGCAGCCGATGTCTGACGGTCCTTGGTAGGTTAGCGAGGTGACTTCTGTGCCGCCGAATTCCCAGCCCGACGAGACGACAATCGCCTCGCGTGGAGACGACGCCCCGACACCGGAGGAAGTCGCCGCTGCACCGAAGAGAACGCCGCGGAAACCTCCCGTCCGAAAGACCCAGGCGAAGAGCGCCGAGAACACTGCGATTACAGCGAACGCCGCGAGCACAGCAGATGTCACTGACGACGAATCGGCTGGGCCGGCGGCAGCACGGCCCGCGGCCGCGTCGAAAACTGCTGCATCCCGGACGACGCCCTCCAAGACGGCTGCCTCCAAAACGGCCGCCTCCAAAGCAGCCGCCGCGAAGGCTGCCACCGCAAAGTCGGCTGCGGCGACGGCAGGCGCAGCGAAGACTGCGGCATCAAAATCAGAAGCAACAAAGTCGACCACCGCACGATTGACGGCCGCGAAGTCGACAGCTGCCAAGACAGCCGCTGCCAAGACGACCGCCGCGAAGGCCGCCTCTCTGAAATCTGCGGCCGAGAAGTCCACTGCGGCCAGGGCGAACGCCGCAAAGTCCGCCGAGGCGCGCAACACGTCGGCTGAGAAGTCGACGGCGGCACGGAGTGCGGCAGCCAAGGCAGCGGCTGCTGCACGGGCACGAACGGACAAGACCGCCCGATCCGTTGCAGACTCTGCCGCTGCAGCGGAACCGCAGCGGACAGCCGCACTTGCCGAGGCGCCTGGGCGAACTGTTGCAGAGCGCCACGGGCCAGAGGCGACGACGATGCCGAAGGTTGCCGAAACGAAGGCTGCCGAAACGAAGTTCGCAGAACTCGAGTTCGCAGAACCCGAGATCTTCGAGCCGAACATCGCGGCCACAGAAACTGCAGTGCTGAAAATTGCAGAGCCGGATATTGCAGAGCCGAGGACTTCAGAGCCGACGGCGGCTCCCGACGTCAAGCCCGCTCTCAAGCCGGTTGCAAAGCGCACTCCTCGCGCTGCGGCCAGGAAGAAACCGGCGCCAGTCGATAAGTCCGCTCCTGTTGTGCTATCGGTGTCGAACCTGGAGAAGCGCTTCGGGCAGAACGTCGCGGTCGCGGGTGTCGACCTTGAGGTACGCGCCGGTTCGTTCTTCGGCATCGTGGGTCCGAACGGCGCCGGAAAGACCACGACGCTCTCGATGATCACCGGCCTGCTGCGCCCGGACACCGGCAGCATCCGCGTACACGGCATCGATGTGTGGGCAGACCCGCTGGCCGCCAAGCGCATCATCGGCGTGCTTCCAGACCGGCTCCGTCTGTTCGACCGGCTGACCGGCGCACAGTTGCTCTATTACGCCGGCATCCTTCGCGGACTCGACGACGAGACGGTGCGCTCGCGCTCGGCAGACCTTGCGGCGGCTTTCGGGCTCGACGATGCTCTGGGCCGGCTTGTCGCTGATTACTCGGCAGGCATGACGAAGAAGATTGCCCTGGCCTGCGCGATGATCCATTCACCGCGGGTACTGGTTCTCGATGAGCCGTTCGAATCGGTCGACCCGGTCTCTGCCGTCAACGTCACGGAGATCCTGCAGAAGTACGTGGCGAGCGGCGGCACCGTGGTGCTCTCCAGTCACGGCATGGACCTCATTCAACGCGTCTGCGATAACGTTGCGATCATCGTTCAGGGTTCCGTGCTCGCCAGCGGCACCATCGACGAGGTCAGGGGCGCGATGTCGCTGGAAGAGAAGTTCGTTGAACTCGCAGGAGGGCGAAAAGTCGCGGAAGGCATGGAGTGGTTGCACAGTTTCTCGGACTGAAGCTCCGACTCCTCGCCAACCTGTTCCGGCGGAGCCCATGGCGGGTTGTCGGCCTGGCGATCGGCCTTCTCTATGGTCTTGCCGTCGCCATTGCCGTCGTCGTCTTCCTGATCACGTTGCGCTTTGTCGGTGACGTCGAGGTCATTCGCACCTGGATGATCCTCGTCGGCTCGCTGGTCGTTCTCGGCTTCTTCGTCGTGCCCCTTGTGCTCGGAATCGACGACAGCATGGATCCTCGGAAATTCGCCCTCTTCGGCGTCCCAAACCGCAGCCTGTCGTTCGCGCTCGCCGTGTCGGCACTCATCGGAGTGCCGGCGGTCATGCTCGCCCTTGTGCTGATCGGCACCGTCGTCACCTGGTCGCGTGGTTTCGGCGAGACCATCCTCGCGCTCGTCGCCGCAGCGATTCTCCTTGCCACCTGCCTTCTGGCGTCACGGGTCAGTACGGGGTTGGCGGGGCTGCTGCTGTCCACCCGTCGCTCCCGTGAGTTCTCCGGGGTCATCGGCATCCTCCTGCTCGTACTCGCGGCGCCGATCGTGGTCGTGATTCTCACGATCGACTGGGGCACAGAAGGCGCTGGCATTCTCACAGACGTGGCCGGGGTGCTCGGCTGGACGCCCCTCGGCGCCGCGTGGGCGGTGCCCGCCGATGCATCGTCTGGCGACTGGGGGCCGGCCATACTCAAGCTGCTCATCGCCACACTGACCCTGGGTGTGCTCTGGCTTTGGTGGCAGGGACTGGTCGCGCGCATGCTGGTCACACCGGGGCGTGAAGCGAATCTGAAGCAGTACTCCGGACTCGGCTGGTTCGACCGGATGCCGCACAACGCGCTCGGTGCCATCGCGGCACGCAGCATCACCTACTGGGGCAGGGATTCGCGTTACTGGGTCGCGCTCATCATGATCCCGATCGTTCCGGTGCTCGTTGTGCTTCCGCTGACCATTGCCGGAATACCGGCCAACTATCTCGCCCTGTTGCCGGTACCGCTGATGTGTGTGTTCCTGGGATGGACGATGCACAACGATGTCGCCTACGACAACACGGCAATCTGGCTACACGTCGCATCCGGAACCCGAGGTGTCGCCGACCGCATCGGCCGTCTGGTTCCTGCTTTGTTCGCCGGCATCCTGGTCATCGGCCTCGGATCGGCCATCAGCGTGTATTTCTTCGGCGACTGGGCGGCCCTCGCGTCTGTACTTGGTGTCAGCACCTGCATCCTGCTCGCTGGCCTCGGGTTCTCCAGCTACACCTCCGCGCGCTTCCCGTACCCCGCGACCAAACCGGGTGACAGCCCGTTCGCCCAACCACAGGCCACCGATACGGCAGCGGCCATCGTGCAGTCCCTCAGCTTCGCCGGAACGATCATCCTGTCTCTCCCGGCGCTCATCTTCGCCATCCTCGGAATCTTCTCAGACCCAGCGTGGCACCTGGCCGCCCTGTATGCAGGGGTCGGCGTGGGACTGCTGGCTGTGTGTGCCGGAATCTGGCTCGGTTCGCGCGCCTTCGAACGACGCGGCCCCGAGATGCTCGCCTCCGCCGTACGCGCGTAGGATTACGGCTATGACCAACGACTTCCGTGTGAGCATTGCCGAGCCAGGAGCGCCAGGCGGCGGTACGTCGACCCTCGACAGCGAGCTCGAAGAACTGCTCGAACAGGAGCAGATCGAACCCGGTGACCACGAGCGGTTCTCGCACTACGTGCCCAAAGACAAGATTCTCCAGTCGGCCATCAGCGGCAAGCCCGTGCGCGCACTGTGCGGCAAAAAATGGCTGCCTGGCCGCGACCCGGAGAAGTTTCCGGTGTGCCCGACCTGCAAAGCCATCTACGAGAAGATGAAGGGCGAGTAGCCTCGCTCGCCCTGGCTCACCGGTAGATGGTGGGGATGACCGCCTCGCCGCGGCCGAGACGGAACGCCTGGGCAGGCAGTTCCCGCATGACGGATGCGTGGTGTGCGCGAGCGCGTTCGGTTCCGGATGCGCCGAGGAATCGCTCGTCGATCGTGCCGTTGGTGACTAGCGGCACGAGGAGTTCTCGTTCCGTAGCCTGGCCTGGTGCCGTTTCCGGCTCCCCATCAGGGCCATCGCCGACCAACACCACTTCCAGGGCCGCCAGGCCGTCCGCACCGATCCGGCGCACGGCATCCTTCCGGCCACCGATCGAGACCTTCGACGTCGAGGTCTTGGCGACCGGAACCCACGCTCCATCGTCATCCGTGTGTGCGACCAGCTTGTAGACCATGCCGGCCGCCGGCGAGCCCGACCCGGTGACAACGGATGTGCCGACGCCGAACGAGTCGACAGGGGAACCGGAAAGGGCGGCGATCGCGTACTCGTCTAGGTCGCTGGTGACCGTGATCTTCGTGTTCACGGCGCCGAGGTCGTCGAGCTGGGCGCGTGCGGCGGCGACCACTGTCGGCAGGTCGCCGGAGTCGATGCGGATGGAGCCGAGACCGGTTCCTGCGACTTTCACCGCCAGTTCGATGCCGTGTGCGATGTCGTAGGTGTCGACCAGGAGAGTGGTGTCGGTACCGAAAGCCTTCACCTGCGCACGGAAGGCGTCTTCTTCGCTGTCGTGAAGGAGGGTGAACGAATGGGCGGCTGTGCCCATCGTTGGAACACCCCAGCTGCGACCCGCCTCGAGGTTGCTGGTTGCCGCGAAACCAGCGATGTAGGCGGCTCGTGCGGCGGCCACCGCGGCGTACTCGCTGGTGCGCCGGGAGCCCATCTCCGCGATCGGTCGTCCGAGGCTCACCGAGACCATGCGGGCAGCGGCACTGGCGACGGAGGTGTCGTAGTTGAGCACACTGAGCACGATCGTCTCCAGGATCACCCCTTCGGCGAAGGTGCCTTCGACCACCAGTAACGGCGAACCGGGGAAGTACGCCTCGCCCTCCTGGTAGCCCCAGATGTTCCCTGCGAAGGAATAGTCCGCCAGCCAGTCAAGGGTCGGCTGTCGAACGACGTCGTTGTCCCTCAGCCAGGTGAGTTCGGCGTCTGTGAACCTGAACTGCCTGATCTGCTCGAGCAGGCGGCCGGTGCCGGCCACCACGCCGTACCTGCGGCCGTTCGGGAGCCGCCTGGCGAAGGCCTCGAACATGCACCGGCGATCAGCAGTGCCGCTCTCGATGGCGGCATCCACCATGGTGAGCTCGTAGCGATCGGTGCGAAGGGCTGAGGATTCGGTCACGCCAGAAAGCATATCCGGCGCATGGGTTGTCGTACGTCGGCTGTCGAAGGTCGGCTGTCGTAGGTTCGCTGACGTAGGTCGGGCAGCACCACTATCGCAGTGCCGAGATGCGCAGCACGATCGACTTCAGGTTCTGGATGCGCTGTTCATAGCGCGCCGCGAGCACGATCAACAGGACGCCGCCGGCGCCGAGCCATAGCCACCACGGAACCGCGCCGTAGGCGACGGAGATCCACGGCCACAACTGGGCGACGGCGTGAATCAGAAGAACAACGGCACCGATGAGGAATGGCGCCTGGAGCCTGCGCACAGCGCCCACCACGAGCACGGCGATGGCGAGCACGCCCAGTGCGACCACCCGCCAAAGCGGGTTCGAGTCCAGATCGAGCAGGAGGGAGGGCGCAAGCAGGACGAGGAGCCCCGGTGCCAGCCACGGCCAGCTGCGCGCCTTCACAGCGGCGTCCAGGTGCAACCATCCTGTTGTGAGGAGTGCCAGCGCGATGGGAACGGTGACGATCTCCAGCGGATCGGGTGCCCCACGGGTGAAGCCGGCAACCGCAGCGGCGGCAGCTGATGCAATGGCCACCCACGCGACAGGTACCGTCCACGGTCGCCGGTTGTACCAGAAGGCGCACACGTGCAGAGCGGCGAAGAGCCACGCTAGCAGGCCGATACGGATCGTGGTCAGCTGCGAGTAATCGAGAGCGCCGATCTCGACGATGAGAATGCCGAGGATGGACGCGATCACGAGCACGGTTGCGACGACTGTCCTGGTGTCTCGTGTCGCTCGGGCGTCTCCAGGCTCGCCATCGTCTTGCGCGGTGCCGGTGCGTACGATCAGCGTCGCGGCAATCATGACGAGGAATGCGGCCGGGAGCAGCCAGCCCTCCACCCGGGCATCCGCCTCGGTGCCGGGAGCAGACAACAGCGGCAGAAGCTGGCCCGCTGCGGTGACAACGACGGCGATGAGCCCGACAACAAAGGCCGGCCAGGCGAAGGACTGCCAGCGCGGTCGGTTGCAAAGCAGCGCGCCGGCAATGGTGACCAGTCCACCGACAATGAGCACGAGCACGGGCCTGAGCACTGTGCCGTCTGATGCGACTGTGCCGTCTGATGCGACCGTGCCGTCTGACGAGACGAGAGCGCTCGGCACCAGCCCGATCACGAGGGCAATGGATGCGAGCGCCGTGCTCGCGCGTGAGCGCAACCGCGTGCTCTGTGCATCCGTGCTCTGTGCATCCGTACTCTGGGCATCCGTGTGCCTGACCAGCAGAACGGCCGCCACGATCGCCACCAACGCGGGTGCGGCGAGCCAGGCGTCGAAGCGGAGATCCGTTGTGCCACCCAGGTCTGCGGTGCTGAACAAGCGACTTGACTGGCTGATCGAGACTGCGAGGAGGCCGATCGCGCCCGCCAGACCTGCGGCTCCGAGATAGTGCGACCGGCTAGGCGTCCACCGCACCGCGCAGGCAACAAGCAGAAGCACGCCGGCAACAACCCCGACGACCAGGGCTTTGAATGGTGGTTCGATCGGCGCAAGTACGGCGATCGGCACGAGGGCCAGCACCAGCGCGACGAAGACCAGCAACGCTGCGACCGGACTGGTCGCCGCGTTGCGATCGACACGACCGAAGCGGCGGATCAGGTACGCCACGATGAGCAGAAGCGCTGCCACCGGCAGCACATACGCCTCGACAGCTTCGGTGCCGCTACTGTCAAGACCCATCCAGAGCGCTGCAGTTGCCAGAACGATTGAGACCCAACCGAGGTGACGACGGGGTGACCGGGAAGCGAACAATCCGTCGTCCGCACACGCTGCGACCAGGGCCGTCAGAGCGGCCATCAGGAGTACCAACCAGGCCAGAGTCGAATCGGTTACCACGATGAGAGAAGACATCGCTGCGAAGAACACAGCGGGAACGAGCACGAGCGCGGCGCCGATCTCCAGAGCGATGCGGATGCGCACGCCCTGCTCTGGGCCGCTGTGGCTCTCATCACTCGGTCTCGTATCGCTTCGGGATGCGAATCGGCCCACAAGCGCCGCGACAACAACAAGAAGGGCAACGGCCGGTGCGACGACGACACGCACTTCTGTCGTCGTACCCAACGCGTCGGCTACCGAGTCCGCGAGTAGCAGCGCGGCGAAGGCGACGGCGGCGGCCGCGACCAGGCGCTCCACTTTGAGTGCGTACAGGGCGCCACGGAGAACCCACACGATCGCCGCGGCCAGGAGAAGGGCGGCGCGCACTATTGAGGCGACAGGTTCAGGCTGTAGCAGCCCTGCCTGTTCCTGTGCATCCAGATTGGGTACGAGGGCGCCGACGTCCACAGTGAGGGCCACGATTGTGGGCAGGAGCAACGTCCAGAAGGCCCACCGGCGTTCTAGGGGTGTGAGCGCTCCACGCGCCACGATCGCAATGATGAGCTGAAGGATGCCGGTGGCCAGAGCGAGGCCCGCAACACTGTTGACCAGGCTTGCGTCCACCCCAGGGTGAGCGGCCAGCATCAGCGCCAATGGCGCGTACGCGGCAGCGATCATGGTGAGGACAATGGCAACGGAAAGCAGGATCGCTCGCGCTGGGCCGGCAGGCCCCGCGAGATACCTCGCACAGAATGCGGCGACAACCGCAGACACCGATCCGATCCACCACGTATCCGTGCTGGCCCAACTGACGAGGTAGCCGATGGCAACCGCGCCGGCAAAAAGAGCGATGAGGTGCGGTCGGAAGCTGCCGATCTCCACGCGTCGAATGAGGGCTGTCAGAAGCACGATGAGAGCGGCAGCGCCGAGCAGCAGGTAGCCGGCCAGTACCAGGACAAGTACTCCGGCCAGGGCAGGGAGCAGCAGAATGACGACCACGGCCAGCCAACCGACCCAACCACGCCTGGGCGCGAGTAGCCGCGCGGCGCCCCAGAACAGAATGGTCAGGGCGCCGACTGCGGCGAGGGCCAGGACGGCCCAGATGTTCTCAGCACGGGGTTCCGAGACCGGGCTGCCTGCGCCCGTCACTCCTCGTGCAACGGACTCCGCCAACGGAAACACTGCGTAACCAGCGGTGAGCAGGGCGAAAAGCCCCGCGAAGGCCGCCGCGGTGATGCCGGCGCTCATCGTCGGGGCGCGAAGTCGACCATTCGATTGCCGCCTGACGAGCGCCTCAGCCGAGAGCGCAAGCACGACGGCGACGACGATCGGGGCAGTGACGGCGAGGGTCACATCCTCCAGACGCGTTGCGAGAGCGGGGGCGACGGCAACCAGGGCGAACGCGCCCAGTGCTGCGGCAGCCGACGCGAAGAAGCGCGCTGCGCCACCAGGGGCTTGGCCGACTCTCAGCACTGACCGTTCGACGGAGATAGTGGGTGAAATCGGCCGAATCGATCCTGATTCGCCCAGAATCTCCGTCGAACGGTCGTGAACGGGGCCAGCGAGTGCCACCCGGACATGGGCAAAGGCGACCAGGCCAACGACCAGCAGTGACCAGAGTGGCGCCCAGTCGGATTCCGATTCCACAGCGAAGGCAACCAGCACCGCCCCGACCAGGGAGAACCCTCCGATGGAGTACAGAATGACGCGTTCCGCCTTCTGCCCCGTGTGGGTGAAGCGATGCAGCAACGCCGCAATCGCAGCACCGGCAAAGAGCAGGAACCAGCGTGTGGTGGTGTCGAGGTTCGGGGTGAGCCCAGCGAAGAGCAGACCGAGTCCGGGCGGAGCAGCGGCGAATCCGGCCACGCTGGCCACCCGGAGACCAGAAAGCGCGTGCCAGCCGAGGAACAGGGCGGCGCAGACGAGCAGGGCAATTCCCCAGTACAGTGGCCCGTCGGTGTCACCCAGCCCGAACATGTTGTTCTGCCTGATCGCCCAGGCGTCGAGCACCACCAGCACAACGGCGAGTGCGCCGATGCCCTCCGCCGTTGCGACGAGGTGTTTGCGGCGCAGGACGGCGGCGGTCGCGAGGGCGGCAGCGGTGAGCAGCCCGACGATCGCGGAGCGGAACTCAAGACCGGCGAGCAGCCAGGCGACCGTGAGGAAGAAGATAGCGGCAATGCTGACCAGAGAGACTCCGACGATGAGCAGCACGATCTGCACGCTGGAGCGCTTCGACTGGCGCGCGGTCCCGGTGGGTATGGCGGGCTGCGCGGCTGGCAGAGCAGCAGGAGCAGGTGGTGATGCAAGAGGCGCGGCCAGCGGGGGAGCCGCTACCTGCGACGCTTCCTGCGGCGCGCCGGCAGCGGGCGGGATCGGAAGCGGGGCCGGAGCCTGGATGGCACGTCCCGGTGCCTGCTTCTCGGCGTACGCGCGCTGCGCGTGCGCGACATCAAAACGGATGCGTCCGATGATCGACGCGCGCTCGTTCAGCGACGCCGCGGCATCCGTCGACGCTTTCAACAGCTGTGCTGCCGCCGGATGACGCAGGTCGAGCCCGCACGACGTGCAGACCTGGCCTGGAAGCGTCGTGAAGCAGGCAGGGCAGAGTGCGGAATCGGTGAGCGCGGCGGCGTTCTCCGGCCAGATGATTCGACCGACGTACCTCGCATAACCGTCGTCAGATGGTGTTTCCGGCAACGCTTCCCCCGATCGGCCCGTGATCACAGGTTAGCGGGAGATGGCGCGACTAAGCTTGCTCAACGTGACTGACGCACCGATTGGGATCTTCGACTCCGGGGTCGGTGGGCTCACTGTCGCCCGTGCAATCAAGGATCAGTTGCCGAACGAATCCCTTCTCTACATCGGCGATACGGCGCACTCGCCATACGGACCGAAGAAGATCGCTGACGTGCGAGGGTACGCACTCGAGGTGCTCGACGACCTGGTGGCGCAAGACGTGAAGCTCCTCGTGATTGCTTGCAATACGGCGTCGGCGGCGATGCTCCGCGATGCACGTGAGCGCTACAGCGTTCCGGTGATCGAGGTTATCCAGCCGGCCGTGCGGCGTGCTGTCGGCTCCACCAGAAACAACCGGGTCGGCGTGATCGGCACGGCAGGCACCGTCAATTCGCGCGCCTATGAAGATGCATTCGCCGCGGCCACCAACCTGAGCCTCTTCACTCAGGCCTGCCCCCGATTTGTCGAATTCGTCGAGGCCGGGGTCACCACCGGTGATGAGGTGCTCGCTGTCGCCGAGACCTATCTCGCACCGCTGCGGGAGGCCGGCGTCGACACACTGGTGCTTGGCTGCACCCACTACCCGTTCCTGAAGGGTGCCATCTCCTATGTGATGGGCGATGACGTCACCCTGGTTTCGAGCGACACTGAGACGGCGAACGACGTGTACCGGGTGCTCGTGAGCCAGAACCTGCTGCGCACCGTCGACGCCCCACCCACCTATCGTTATGAGGCGACAGGGGACAGCGCAACGGAGTTCCTGCGCCTGGCCCATCGTTTGATCGGCCCGGAGGTCGACGTCGTAGACCTCGTGCACACCGGTGCCATTTCATTACCAACCCGAAAACTCAGGGAGAACGCGTGACCGACCCCCAGCCATCCGCCGTCAACCAGCCGGCGGAAATCGTGCGCAGCGACGGCCGCGCCACAGACCAGCTTCGTGCAATCACCATCGAACGAGGGTGGAGCGACCAGGCAGAGGGGTCTGCACTGATCTCCTTCGGCCGCACCAAAGTTCTGTGCACGGCATCCTTCACCAACGGTGTTCCACGGTGGATGGCTGGAAAGGGCAAAGGGTGGGTCACTGCCGAATACGCGATGCTGCCTCGCTCGACGAACGAACGTATGGGGCGCGAGTCGGTCAAGGGGAAGATCGGCGGGCGCACCCATGAGATCAGCCGCCTGATCGGGCGCAGTCTTCGCGCCGTGGTCGACATGAAGGCCCTCGGCGAGAACACCATCGTCATCGACTGCGACGTTCTGCAGGCCGACGGCGGCACGCGCACGGCGGCCATCACCGGGGCCTACGTCGCACTTGCCGATGCGCTCGAATGGGGCAGGGCCAAGAAGTTCATCGGCCAGAAGGCCACACCGCTTATCGACAGCGTCGCCGCTGTCTCGGTCGGGATCATCGATGGCACACCCATGCTCGATCTGGCATATGTCGAGGACGTCAGGGCCGAGACTGACATGAATGTGGTCGTCACCGGGCGCGGCCTGTTCGTTGAAGTGCAGGGCACAGCAGAAGGTGCGCCGTTCGACCGCCGCGAACTGGACTCGCTGCTCGACCTCGCGGTCGGTGGCGCGGCAACGCTGACCGGGCTCCAGACCACCGCTCTCGAGGCCTGACCGGTGCAGGTCGTCCTCGCCACTCACAACGCCGGCAAAGTCGAAGAACTCCGCCGCATCCTGGACGGCACACTCCCGGGCCTCGAGGTTCTGTCGTACGACGGCTCAGAGCCGGTGGAGAGCGGCGCGACGTTCGCCGAGAACTCACTGCTCAAAGCCAGGGCCGCTGCTGCGTTCACCGGGCTCCCGGCCATCGCCGATGACTCCGGCATCTGCGTCGATGTCCTAGGAGGGTGTCCAGGGATCTTCTCCGCCCGCTGGGCGGGCCCGGCCCGAGACGCCGGAGACAACCTGCACCTGCTGCTCTGGCAGATCAGCGACCTAACCGAGGAACACCGCGCCGCACACTTCACCTGCGTTGCCGCCATCGCACTGCCAGACGGCACTGAGCGATACGTGACCGGTGAGTGGCCTGGGCGAATCCTGCCGGAGCCCGCCGGCACTGGTGGTTTCGGTTACGACCCGATCTTCCTCCCAGACGGTCACAGTGTGTCGGCAGCGGAACTGCCTGACGGTGAGAAAGACCGGATCAGCCACCGGGCCAGGGCGTTCGGCCAGCTCATTCCGGTACTTGAGGAGCTTCTCGGCAGCTGAGCGCCCTGTTAATCAACCCGGCGACACACCGGGTTGATTCAGACGCATGCTGCAGCTGAGAATGGCACTCATTCCTATCTGGCGGTCACGCTGGCTATCGCGCTCCGGCGCTCGTACGGTGGAGTCATGGGACACGATCACGGCCACGCAACACAGGCGAATCGCACGCGCCTGTCGATCGCGATCGGCATTATCGGCGTCTCCCTTGTGGTCGAAATCGTCGGCGCCTGGTTGTCTGGTTCGCTCGCGCTGCTCGCCGACGCCGGGCACATGTTCTCCGACCTCGCCGGTCTTATCATCGCTCTGACCGCCACCGTGGTCGCTGCGCGCCCGGCAACGGACCGCCAGACCTTCGGCTACCAGCGAGCCGAAGTGTTCGCCGCACTCATCAACGGCCTGATCCTGATTGCCGTCGCGATCTCCGTCGTCATCGGAGCTGTGATTCGGCTGACGGGGCAGTCCGAGACCGAGGTTCATGCGAGCCCGCTGCTGATCGTTGCGATCATCGGACTCGTTGCCAACATCTGTGCCCTGCTGCTGTTGCGGCCCGCCGCCGGCAACTCCATCAACATGCGCGGCGCCTACCTCGAAGTCCTTGGCGACACCATCGGCTCGCTGGCGGTGATAGGAGCGGCCATCGTAATCCTCACCACGGGCTTCGTGCAGGCGGATGCCATCGCCTCGCTGGCCATCGCCGTCATGATCGCCCCGCGCGCATTTTCACTCCTGCGCGATGTGGTGCGCGTACTGAGCGAATCTGCGCCTGCAGACACCGATGTCGCCGAGATCCGGAAGCACATCCTCGGCACCGCAGGCGTCGTCGATGTGCACGATGTGCACGTCTGGGCGATCACCTCAGGAGCACCGGTGTTCACTGCCCACGTGGTGGTCGAGCCTGCCGTGCTCCGCGGGGGTGGCGCCGGAAAGCTACTCGATGACCTGGGCGGATGCCTGTCAGATCACTTCGACGTTGCGCATTCCACGTTCCAGATCGAACCTGCTGAGCACGCGGCGCATGAGGATCAGGCCCACAACTGAAACGCCCGGCTACTCGTGCTTTCCGTCGTGTTCCGTGCTGAAGACCTCTGGGTCAAGCACCAGCTTGTCTGTTTCGACCTGTGCGTTCCGCGCTGAACGCTTCGCCTTGATGGTCGACTGCACGTAGTGATACACGGTCGGCACGAGCGTCACAACCACAGCGCCGAGCAGGATCACGTCGATGTACGACTTCACAAATTCAGCGACGGGTGGAATCAAGTTGAGCATGTACCCGGCAAAAGTGAGGCCCGCACCCCAGATCATTGCGCCGATGAAGTTGTAGAGCGAGTACTTTTTGTAGTTCATGTGCCCGACGCCCGCGGCGACAGGAGCGAAGGTGCGCACGATGGGCACAAAGCGGGCGAGGATGACGGCGATACCACCGAACCGTTCGAAGAACGAGTTGGTGCGGCGCACGTTCTCAACGCTGAAGATGCCGGACTCCTTGCGTTCGAAGACGCGGGGTCCGAGCTTGTGGCCGATCAGATAACCGACCTCACCACCCAGGAAGGCGGCCGCTCCGATTGCGAGGCAGACCCACCAGATGTCGATCATGATGAGGCTCCCGGTCACCAAGCCCGTGATGACGAGCAGCGTGTCGCCCGGAAGCAGGAATCCGACGAGCAGCCCGGTTTCGGCAAAGACGATCGCGCACACCACAACGAGGGCCCAGGGGCCAGCCGAGTTGATGATCAGTTCCGGGTCGAGCCAGGGAATGAGTGCGGTGTGGATGGCGAGCTCCAGTCGTCGTCAGATAGCGTGGCGGTGGCGGCAGCAAGTCGGATGCCGCGTTCCAGAGTAACGTGCCTCACCGAGATTGTGCCGGGATTATTCGGGGGGATTCCCCCCGAATTCGTGGGGCTGCGCGACGACGGATTCTCGCTTTTTGATCGTCTCCGCTCGGTCGGCGCGCCAGGTGCGATACCCGAACACGATGGAGGCGACGATGAAGAATCCGGCAATGATGTACGCCGCGTTCTTCACCCCGGGAATCGAAGCGGCGTAGAACCCGGTGAGGGTGATGCCGACTCCCCAGGCCAGCGCGCCGACGAGGTTGCTGCTGAGAAACCTGTAGTAGTTCATACGGCCCACCCCGGCGATGACCGGGACGAGCACCCGCGCCCACGGCATGAAGCGGGCGATCACCACAGACCACCAGCCGAACTTCCGGTAGAACGATTCGGTTTTCACGATCGCGAGTTGGGTGCGCCGCCCGCCGTGGCGGTCGAGGTAGCCGCGGCCGTACCGTCGGCCGAGGAGGAAGCCGACCTGGTCGCCGAGGAACGCCGCGATTCCGGTTCCGGTGGCAAGGATGACGATACTGAGGTTCGACGTTGATGCCGCGACGAGCCCGGAAGCGAAGAGCAGTGAGTCGCCGGTCACGAAGGGGATGAAGACCCCGAGGAGGAGCGCGGTGCCGGCGAAGACGAGACCCCAGATGACCACGTAGAACACGATGACGCCGGCCTGGGCGAACACATCATTCAGTTGGTTGCTGAGCGCCGAGGAGTGGAGCACTCCTAGGCCGCCAGTTCGTCGAATATTGCCCCGTTGAAGGTGAATGCGGCGTCTACTTCAGCAACGAGGTCGTCTACCTCCTCCTTCGACAGGGTGAGGGCGTTCAGGCCGTCGCGGTAGGCGCGCTTGTATTTGACGATGTCGCCGATGTCGTCGAAACGGTAGAACGAGAGCTGTTCCGCGGTTGCTCCGTAGTGGCGTGCGACCAGGCGCGAGATGGCCTGGCCGCCAGAGAGATCGCCGAGGTACCTGGTGTAGTGGTGGGCCAGGCAGCGAAGGTTGTCAGATTGGGCAAGTGCGCGCAGATGAGTGACATACGCCACGGTGGCTGGCAGCGGGGGATGTTCACGTCGCCAGTCACTCACGCCGAGGGCGGTGAGGTCATTTTCGATGGTGGCCAGGCGGGCGAGTGTCGGATCGAACAGGTCGAGTGACTTCACTCTGACCACGAGTTCTTCGAGTGCTTCGTAGACCCAGGCATACTGCGCGAGATAGCGGGTGTAGTCGGCCAGTGACCGCTGGCCGCGCATCAGTTCGGTGATAAAGGTGCGCTGTTCGGTGCTGCGGTGCTGTTCGGCCGAGCTTGACCGGATGTGGTCGGCCAGATCGACTGGTGTGTCGGTGATCGTTGCCTCGGTGATCATCGGGTCGGAGTTCGTCGGCTCCGTGATCGTCAGGTCGGTGATCGTCGGGTTCATTGGCTCGCGTCCGTCTGGGTAAGGTTGGTAAGGCAATCCTAACTCACCCCAGTCGTCCAGGACCAGCGCGAAGCGCATTCCCCGTGGCCGTGCGATGTGCGGGAGAGGGGACTTGAACCCCCACGCTCGAAAGCACAGGAACCTAAATCCTGCGTGTCTGCCAATTTCACCACTCCCGCGAGTGCCGTACCAGTGTACTTTGCGACATTGACTCTGACGCCAGAGTGCCAATCGCCAGGTCGCGAGCTTCTCGGCAGAAGTCGGCGCCTGTGGATAACTTAAACGCGACGAGGGCGAATAGGGGCATCATGCTTTCATGAGTGAGGCCGTCCGCATCATCACCGAACAGGTGCGGCTGCGCGTGCGCAGAGACGGTGTCGATCTCGCCGCCGACAACGCGCTCGCAGAACAATACGTGCGCGACGAGGTGCAGCGCTACAGCGAGCGCGCCCTCGGCGGTTCGCTTCCCCTGATCGCCGATGAGCACCAGGCGGCCAGGGAGGTCGTGGCATCCCTGACCGGCTTCGGCGCGCTCCAGCCGCTTCTCGATGACCCGGGTATAGAAGAGATCTGGATCAACGCGCCGTCCCGCGTGTTCATCGCACGTGACGGTGTTTCTGAGCTCACTACGATGGTGCTCACCGAGCGTGAAGTGCGAGACCTGGTCGAACGGATGCTGCAGGCATCCGGTCGTCGTGTTGACCTGTCGTCGCCGTTCGTCGATGCATCGTTGCCAGACGGGTCGCGGCTCCATGTCGTGATTCCCGATATCACGCAGAAGCACTGGGCAGTCAATATTCGCAAGTTCACCCGTCGCATCCGTGACCTGAACCAGTTGGTGGGGCTCGGGTCGCTGAGCCAGCAGGCGGCGGAGTTTCTGCGTATGTGCGTGCTCGCCGGGCAGAACATCCTCGTTTCCGGTGCGACGCAGACCGGAAAGACGACGATGCTGAACGCGCTGCTCTCGGCCTCAAGGCAGAACGAGCGCATCGTCACGGTGGAGGAGACCTTCGAGCTCGACCTCAGCGCCCGCGACGTCGTCGCCATGCAGTGTCGCCAGCCCAGCTTGGAGGGAACGGGGGAGATCACGCTCCGCAGGCTGATCAAGGAAGCCATGCGGATGCGACCGGACCGCATCGTTGTCGGTGAGGTGCGCGAAGCGGAGAGCCTCGACCTGCTGATCGCGCTTAATAGCGGATTGCCAGGAGCCTGCTCGATTCACGCCAACAGCGCACGTGACGCGCTCTCAAAACTCTCCACGCTGCCGCTTCTGGCCGGGCGCAACATTGACTCGGCGTTTGTGCTGCCGACGGTTGCCGGCTGCATCGACATCGTTGTGCACTGTGAACTCGATCGCCACGGACGGCGCCGGGTCGGCGAGATCATCGCGCCGAGCGGGCAGTTGTCAGGGGTGACGATCGAGGCCAGCCCGATCTTCCGTTCGACTGGAGGCGTTCTCGAGCCGACTGGCGGTTACCCGACCAAGCTCGCCAAGTTTCATGCGGCTGGGCTGGATCCGGCGGTTGTGCTTCGGCAGGGGGCGGCATGACGCTCGCCCTTGGGTGCCTGCTGGCCGCAGGGATTCTGCTCGTGGCGTCGCCATTTCTCTGGCCGGCCACTACCGGTTCCGTTCCGACGAAGCCGGGCATCCGCGACCGGGCCAGAACCCACCTGGTGCAGGCGGGGCTTGGCGCGGTTCCCGTTCCTGCCTTTCTGGCGATCTCCATTGTTCTCGGCGTGGCCGGCGGAGCATTCGTTCAGGCCGTGCTCGGGGTGTTCGCGCTCGCCGTTGTGACCGCCATCGGCGGAATTCTGCTGCCGAGCCTCCTGGTGCGGTGGCGCGCGATGTCGAAGCGCCGGGCAAACCGTACGGTGTGGCCTGACGTCGTTGACCACCTGGTTGCGGCCGTGCGGTCAGGGCTGGCGCTTCCCGACAGCGTCAGCAGCCTGGCCCAGGCTGGGCCGGTCGGGACCCGTGCTGCATTCGCCGAGTTCGAACGCGAGTACCGTGCGACCGGCAGTTTCACCCGAAGTCTCGATCAATTGAAGGATGCCATGGCCGATCCGATCGCGGATCGCATCCTGGAGACACTCCGCATGGCGCGAGAGGTCGGTGGCAGCGACTTGACGGTTGTGCTCCGCAGTCTTGCCGCCTGGCTTCGCCAGGACGCCGCCATCCGCCAGGAGGTCGAAGCCAGGCAATCCTGGATCCTGAACGCGGCGAAACTCGGAGTCGCAGCGCCGTGGATCATCCTCCTGCTGCTCGCCACCCGACCTGAGGCCGCGCTTGCGTACAACACGCCGGCGGGGCTCGCCGTCATCCTCGGTGGCCTGGTGATCTCGGTCGTTGCCTATCGGGTCATGCTCGCCCTCGGCAAGTTGCCGCAGGAACGCCGGTGGTTCCAATGAGCGCGTCGCTCGCCTGGGGCGTTTTTCTGGGGACGGCATTGGGGGTCGGGCTCTGGTCACTGGTCAGCCTGATGCCCCGCCTGCAACGGCCGCGGTTGGCGGACCGAGTTGCACCGTACGTGCAGGGCGTCTCGGCCGAGGCGCGAGCATTCGTTGGACGACGCACGGTCGACCCGCTTCCCGTGCTCGGAAGCCTCTTCGCACCCGCATTCGGGCGCCTGACCACCCTGCTCGCCGCTCTCCTCGGCGGTACGGATGTCGTGGAGAGACGACTGAGACAGTCCGGTTCATCGAAGACTGCCCTGCAATTCCGAGCGGAGCAGCTCCTGTGGGCGCTCGCGGCGCTGGCCGGCGGCATCATCGTGGTGATTGCCGTTCCGGCTTTCCGCACCCTGCCGATGATCGCGCAAGTGGTGTTTCCCGTCGTGGTCGGCGTGTGCGGTGCGCTGCTTCGCGATTGGCGGCTGAAGCGAGTGGCGAACGCCCGCCTCGACAGAATGCAGAGTGAATTGCCGACCATCCTCGAATTCATCACGCTGTCGTTGTCGGCGGGCGAGGGCATCCTCGATTCGTTACGCAGGGTGTCAGCGACCAGCTCAGGGGAGTTGTCGAGGGAGTTGGCGATTGTCGTGGCGGAGGTGCGCACCGGCGTGCCGCTCGCTGACGCCCTGCAGACATTGGCCGGGCGCATCCGTCTCGCACCCCTCACTCGATGTGTCGAGCAGATCAACGGAGCGCTGGAGCGTGGATCACCGCTGGCCGAGATTCTGCGGGCACAGGCGCAGGACGCCCGCGACGAAGCGAAGCGCGGGCTGCTTGAACTCTCGGGCAAAAAAGAGGTGGCGATGCTGGTTCCGCTGGTTTTCCTCATCCTGCCGCTCACTATCGCCTTCGCCGTATTTCCGGGAATCTTCGTACTGCAGGCAGGTTTCTGACAACCACAACGGAAGGATCGTCCATGAAAACACACCGACAGAGGCTCACGGCCTGGTTCCTGCATCGCTTCTATTCCGACGAAACCGGCGACGTTCCCGGCTGGGTTCTCATCACGCTGATGACAGCAGGCCTGGTGATCATCATCTGGGGTCTCGCCGGACCGGCGCTCAGCGGCGTATTCCAACAGGCGATAGACCGGGTCAGCGGGTTCTGATCCGCGCTGGCCGGCTCGACCGAAATCACTGGACAGATCATGAAACGGATGCGCCTGCGCGCTGTTCTGCGCGATGAGAGCGGTTCTGCCGTGGCCGAGTTCGTCATGGTCGTGTCGTTGCTCACGGTTCTGACACTCTCGGTGCTGCAACTCGGCCTGGCCCTGCACGTGCGCAACACTGTGCTCGATGCTGCCGCAGAAGGTGCTCGCCTGGCGTCCCTCGCCGACAGCGGACTCGCCGATGGTGCTGCTCGCACTCGCGACCTGATCACCGTGGCACTCGGTCCGTCGTATGCCGGCCAGGTCGAGGCGAGTTATGGCGATTTCGGCGGGCACTCCAGCGCACAGGTGCACGTGGTTGCGCCGTTGCCACTTCTGGGACTCATCGGCCCAGGCCGCGGGCTGGAGGTCACCGGCCATGCCGCCGTTGAAACGCTGGAGTAGCGCGTCACTCAGGTGTGGGCCCCTGCGGTGGAAGCGTTGGAAGAAGGACGACGGTTCCGCCTCGCTGGAGTTCATCACCGCCGGCATGATCCTGCTGGTACCGATCGTGTACCTGATCCTGGCGATGGCGTCGATCCAGGCCGGGGCGTTCGCCGTCGAAGGCGCGGCCAGGCAAGCGGCCAGGGTCTACGTGCAGGCTCCGGACGAGACCGCCGCCCAGGCGATGGTTGCCCGTGCCGTTGAGGTGGGGCTCGCCGATTACGGCCTTGAGTCTGCTGACGCGAATGTGGAGATCACCTGTGAGACTCCGGCGGCCTGCCTGACCAGGCAGAGCGCGGTGACCGTGACCGTTCGCCTGTCGGTCACCCTCCCGCTGGTGCCAGACGTGCTGTCGCTCCAGAGCGCGGCCGCCATCCCGCTCCAGGCCACCGCAACCCAGACCGTCTCCCGCTTCTGGGGCTCCGAATGAGCGCTCCCCGCCAGACACCGAGCAGAAGGGTGACGGATGACGAGGGTTCGACGCTGCTGCTGACGATTTTCTACGGATTCCTCGCGCTGGTTCTCGTGCTGGTCGTTGTCGCGGCGAGTTCGTTGTACCTGGAACGGAAACGCCTATTCACCCTGGCAGACGGTGCGGCGCTCGCCGGAGCGGAAGCATTTGAGCTCGACTCCGTCGCCGTGGAAGGCGACCTGTTGCGACCGGTGTTGACCTCGACAGACGTCGACGCGGCTGTCGCCGAGTACCTGGCCACCGCCCCACACGCGGCGTTCGAGGGATTAACCGTGACGCAGGCGGCATCCGTCGACGGCCAAAGCGCAACGGTATCGCTCGCGGCATTCTGGCGACCACCCGTGTTGACCCTGGTCATACCAGACGGTGTTCCGCTCGAGGTGACCGCTGTGGCGCGCTCGGTGTTTTGGTGAGCGCGCCCATTCAGCCGTGCCTATTCAACCGTGCCTACTCGGCCGTGAGCGGCTCCAGCACAAACAGCGGAATCTCCCTGTCAGTCTTCGTCTGGTAGTCGGCGTACGGGGGATACGCGGCCAATGCCCGCTCCCACCACTGGGCCTTCTCGTCGCCGGTGACCTCGCGGGCCGTCATGTCCCACTTGTCAGCGCCGTCCTGCAGCTCAACGTGTGGGTGCGCGACGACGTTGAAATACCAGACCGGATGCTTCGGGGCGCCGCCGAGGGAGGCGACGACGGCATAGCGCCCATCGTGCTCGACACGCATGAGCGCGGCCTTCCGCAGGTTGCCTGACTTGGCGCCTTTCGAGGTCAACACAACGACGGGCATTCCGTTCATCGTTGTGCCCTTCGTGCCGCCTGAACTTTCAATGAGGTCGACCTGATCGCGTGACCAGGTGGATGGACTGGGTTCGTATTCTCCGCTGAGTGGCATGTTCTGGGCAACGCGACCGTCATCGAAAAGATTCCGTCATCGAAAAGATTCCGCTCAGCTGCGCCGGGGGCGTTTCGGCGTCTTCACGTGCGGAATGTACCGCGGCAGGTAGCGCCAGAGCAGTCCGGCACCGAGCAGCCCCAGAACTCCCATCACCCCGCTGGCGACCGAGAGCGACACCAAGGCGGTTACCCCGGAGACCGCCAGCGGAGCCGCTGCGCTGCCCAGGTCGCCGGTGAACCGCCACGCGCCGAGGAAGGGCGCCGGATTGTTCTTGGGCGCCAGGTCGGCACCGGTGGTCATCAGCAGCCCACTGCCGATGCCGTTCGCGAGCGAGAGGAACATGGCGACACCGATGAACCACTCCACGTTCGCGGGCTGGTCTGCGGTGACGGAGAGCACCAGGTGACCGATGCCGAGGCCGATCATCGAAGGCAGGGCGGTCCAGATTCGGCCGAAGCGGTCCATGATCTGGCCACTGGCGTAGAACAGCGCGAAGTCGATCGCGCCGGCGATGCCGATGATCAGCGCGGTGTCCGGTTCGCTGATGCCGATGCTCACGGCCCAGAGCGGAATGATGACCATGCGGCTGGCCCTCATCGCTCCGATCAGTCCGGCTCCCGTTCCCAATCGCACGAGAACCGCCCGGTAGCTCCAAATCGTGCGGAACAGGCCCTGGGCTTCTTCTGCAGCGAGTTCCTCGCCGGCACTTCGTACCGAACCGTCCGGCGCCACCGCGACCTGTGCTGGGCCGAAGGTGCTCTCAGGGTCTGGCAGTAGCAGGAGTGTCACCGCCGCAGCCAGGCAACACGCCACGAACACCCAGAACACAATCTGGGTCCCCCCGGTGAGGTGGATCAGGCCGGCAGCGATGAACGGCCCAATGAACCAGCCGGCGCGGAAGATGCCGCCGAGGGTGGAGAGTGCGCGCGCCCGGTAGGCGACGGGAACATAACTGGTCATGAACGCGTGCCTCGCCAGGGCGAAGACGGCCGTGGCCAGCCCCACCAGGAAGATGCCGATTCCCAGCACGAGCGGGTTCGGCGCAATGATGCAGACGATGATCGCGACGATCGCCAGCAGCGACGCCCAGATCATCGAGCTCCGCTCCCCGATGCGCGACACCACCCAGCCGCTGGGGATGTCTCCGACCAGTTCGCCGACCAGAACCATCGCGGCAACGAGTCCGGCAACCGCGAGTGACGCACCGAGGTTGTGGGCGACGATCGGGATGAGAGGGATGATGGCGCCCTCACCGATCGAGAACAGCAGCGTGGGAAGGAAGGCGGCGAGTGCGACGGAGCGCAGGCTGAAGGGGCGCTCTGACTCACTCATCGCGTTCGATGCTACGCCAGCGCGTTGCCACGCCTGGCGCCCGACCTGGCGCCCGACCTTCCTCCCAGCACGGGCCAGTAGGCTGGTGCCGATATGGATGAGCTGGATTTCTCGGAACAGATCGCCGCATTGCGGGCCACGTTTGGCGACATCCGGTCGGTGATCGACGTCGACCGGCTGCGCGCGGACATCGCCGACCTCAGCGAGCAAGCCGGCGTGCCCGATCTCTGGGACGACACCGATCGCGCCCAGAAAGTCACCAGCGCGCTCAGCCACCGGCAGTCGGAGCTCGCCCGCGTCGAGAGCATCGAGTCACGGCTCGATGACCTCGAGGTGTTGGTCGAACTCGCCAACGGCGAGCACGACCAGGAGTCAGCGGATGAGGCGGTCGTTGAACTCAAGGGCATTCAGAAGGTCATCGGCAACCTCGAGGTGCAGACCCTGCTGAACGGAGAGTTCGACCCTCGTCCGGCGGTCGTCACGATTCGGGCAGGGGCCGGGGGAGTGGATGCCGCCGACTTCGCCGAGATGCTCATGCGCATGTACCTGCGCTGGGCTGAACAGCACAACTACTCCGCGACCGTGCTCGACACGAGCTATGCGGAGGAGGCCGGCATCAAGTCGGCCACTTTCGAGATCGACGCCCCCTATGCCTTCGGCACTCTGAGCGTTGAGGCAGGCACGCATCGGCTGGTGCGGATGAGCCCCTTCAACTCTGCCGGCAAACGCCAGACGTCGTTCGCCGCAGTCGAGGTCGTGCCCCTGATCGAACAGACGGATGTCATCGAGGTGCCCGACAACGACATCCGCATCGACGTGTTCCGCTCAAGCGGTCCAGGCGGCCAGTCGGTCAACACGACGGACTCCGCCGTGCGCATCACCCACCTGCCGACCGGAATCGTGGTGAGCTGCCAGAACGAGAAGAGCCAGATCCAGAACCGGGCGGCAGCCCTGCGCGTTCTGCAGTCGCGCCTCCTTCTGCTGCAGCGTGAACAGGAGGCCGCCACCAAGAAGGAACTCGCCGGCAACATCACGGCAAGCTGGGGCGATCAGATGCGCAGTTATGTGCTTGCGCCGTACCAGATGGTCAAGGACCTGCGCACAGATTATGAGGTGAACAACCCGACGCACGTTTTCGACGGTGACCTCGATGGGTTTATCGCCGCCGGCATCCGTTGGCGTAAGCAGAAGCCCGCAGCCTAATGCACGCATTCACTCTGATCGGATTGGGCTCTCTGGCACCGGTGCCCGAATTGGGGCATGTCGCTCTCGATAAAACACGGAAGCCTGCTTAGGCTCAAAACGCCATGATCCGCTTTGATCACATCACCAAAAAATATCCGGGTACGAACCGACCGGCCCTGAACTCCATCGACGTCGAAATCCTTCGCGGGGAGTTCGTCTTCCTGGTCGGCGCATCCGGCTCCGGGAAGTCCAGCTGCCTGAGGCTCGTGTTGAAGGAAGAGAAACCGACCAGCGGCAGCATTCACGTGCTCGGCCAGGACCTGCGGTCGATCTCCAATCGCAAAGTTCCGTACTTTCGCCGCAATCTCGGCGTGGTCTTCCAGGACTTTCGGCTGTTGCCGAACAAAAACGTCTACGACAATGTCGCATTCAGCCTCCAGGTCATCGGAAAGTCGCGCGGCTTCATCCAGGAAGCAGTGCCAGACACCCTCAAGATGGTGGGGCTCGCCGAGAAGGCGCAGCGGTTGCCGCACGAGCTCTCCGGTGGAGAGCAGCAGCGCGTCGCGATCGCCCGTGCCATCGTGAACAAGCCGCAGATCCTGTTGGCGGACGAGCCGACCGGAAACCTCGACCCGACGACCAGTGCCGGAATCATGGCGCTGTTGGAACGGATCAACGCGGGCGGCACCACGGTGATGATGGCGACCCACGAGGCCGGCATCGTCGACCAGATGCAGCGTCGTGTGATCGAACTGGTGAGTGGCGAGATCGTGCGTGACGAGCGACAGGGCGGTTACGGCCGCACCAGCGCCATCCCATTGCCGATCCCGGAAGACGCGCTCGCAGCATCCGCTCGCCGTGTTGGTGTACCCGTACATGAGGAGGCCGCCAGGGCAACGCCCGTCGCCGCGGAACTCCCGGTGCGGTCGGCGGTCGATGAGACCGCGCAGCAGTCTTTCGCGCCTCCGACGTTCGCGCCTCAGGCATTTGCGCCGCCGGCTCCGGCCAGCGCCGAAGAACCGACGGTCATGACCACCGCGGCAGACTCTGGAATGCCGATCGCCGTGCCCGCCCACGAAGCTGAGGCCGAGAAGCCGGTTCCGGATGACGCGGCGGAAGTCGAGCAGGAAGCAGCAATGCCTCGTCCAGTGCTGCCGGTCACGCAACAAGACGTTCCCGAACAACTCACTCTCGCGGAGAAACTCGGCTTGCGGGCTCCGGGGGAGAAACCGGACCAGACCGGTGAGCAGAATGTGGGGCCAACCCGATGAGACTCGGACTTGTCCTTTCTGAAGCCGCGAACGGCCTGCGGCGCAATGCGTCGATGGTGGTTTCCGTCGTTCTGGTTACCTTCATTTCACTGACATTCGTCGGCGCGGCAATCCTGATGCAGATGCAGATTGGCCAGATGAAGAACTTCTGGTACGACCGCGCGCAGGTCGGCATCTACATGTGCACGGCCATCTCACCTGGCGAGACCTGCACGGCAGGAGAAGCGAACGAGGAACAGATCGCGGCCGTTGAAGCGCAGTTGAAGTCTCCGACGCTCGCCCAGTTCGTCGACAAGTACTACTTCGAGACCCACGAGCAGGCATTCGAGAACTTCAAGAAGCAGTTCGAGGGGAACCCGGTTGCCGACTATGTGACGCCTGACCAGCTGAACCAGACGTTCTGGGTGAATCTCACTGATCCGTCGCAGTCCGACGTGATGGTGGAGAGCTTCTCCGGTGTGGCCGGAGTGGAGAACGTGACGGATCAGCGAAAATACCTCGACCAGATCTTCTCCGTACTGAACGCCGCGAGCTTCACGGCCATCGGCATCGCTGTGCTTATGTTGGTCGCCGCAGCCCTGCTCATCGCCACCACGATCCGCCTCTCTGCCTATTCGCGGCGTCGTGAGCTCGGCATCATGCGGCTCGTCGGGGCATCGAACCGATTCATCCAGACCCCGTTCGTGCTGGAAGGCGTGTTTGCTGCCCTTCTTGGCTCCCTCCTGGCGGGAGGGGCGATCGTGGCGATCGTGCAGTGGTTCGTGCAGGGGTACCTCGGGGCGCGGTTCAGCGGGTTCGCACTAATCGGCATGGAAGATGCCCTGGTGGTGGTGCCGATCCTGCTTGTCGTCGGCGCCGTGCTGGCGGCGTTCTCCGCGAACTTCGCGATCAGCCGTTATCTGAGGGTCTGAGCTCCGCCGCGTCACGGTCATCATCCACCCACTAGACTGATGGGCTGCGTGCCATGCAGGCGCCAGAGCTAAACAGTCAGAGCGAGGAGTATGCCGTGCCAAGGGAACGAGGCGAGAAGGTCGTTGCGACCAATCGCAAGGCGCGACACGACTACACGATCGAGGACACCTTCGAGGCCGGGATGGTCTTGAGTGGCACCGAGGTGAAGTCGTTGCGCGCCGGTCGAGCCTCCCTCGTCGACGGATATGCCTTCATCGAAGCCGGGGAGGCGTGGCTCGATGCCGTGCACATCCCGGAGTACACCGCAGGCACCTGGACGAACCACCCGCCGCGACGTAAGCGCAAGCTGTTGCTGCACAAAAAAGAGATTCTCAAGATCAGCCACAAGACGAAAGAGGGTGGGTACACCCTCGTTCCGTTGAAGATCTACTTCAGCGATGGTCGGGCCAAGGTCGAGATCGCCGTCGCCAAGGGTAAGAAGGAATACGACAAGCGCCAGACGCTGCGCGAGCGCCAAGACAAGCGTGAGTCAGACAGGGCGATGTCCGCGCGAAAGCACCTCGGCGAATAAGGCAGTGGTACTCGATGCCCGTCTCCCCTCGAATCCCGGTGCCCGGCACCTACAACTTCAGGGAGCCGGGCGGCTACCCTGCGGAGGCCGGGATGGTGCGGCCTGGCAAGCTCTTTCGCTCCGACGGTCTGCACAGCCTCGGGGACGACGGACGGGCAGAGCTCTCCCTCCTTGGCGTGCGAACGGTGATCGACCTGCGTGACGATTTCGAAGCATCCGCTCAGCCAGACGCGCTCGACGGTCTTGACCTTGAGGTCGTGCGTCTTCCGGTGTTCGAAGGGCGCGGTTCGTCTGACGGTACCAACGCGATTGCCCTGTCGTCGCTGTACGAGCGTGTGGTGACCGAGCACTCTGAGGTGGTTGTCGAAGCGCTCCGTCGGATTGCCGGCAGCGGCGACGCCGCCGTGCTGGTGCATTGCACGGCTGGAAAGGACCGCACCGGGATCGTCGTGGCTCTTGCCCTGCTCGCCGTTGGCGTGGATCGTGCGCTGGTGGTTGAGGACTACGCGGCGTCACAGTCGAATCTCGACGGCGCCTGGCTGAACGAGATGCTGGCACTCATCGCCCGCTACGGAGTCGAAGAGACGCCGGAGTTGCGGGTGCTGCTGGGTGGGAGTCCGCCAGAGGTGCTCGACGACATGCTCGATGTGATCGAGGAGCGCCACGGGTCGATCCACAAGTACCTGCTGGCGTCTGGGCTGAGCCAGGGCGATCTCGCCCGGCTGCAGCGGGTGCTTGTCGAAACGCCCGATTTGACGTAGAATAAAAGGCTGCACCGGGTACAGTCGTGGTTCTTCGATCATGGTTGTTGGCGGGTGCGGATTTGGAAACTCAACAGCGTGTGACAGTGACCCACCTCAAATCAGCCAGACCTCAATCGGTCAGTCTGATGCAGGTGCGCATGGGGATGATCGGTTTCGACATTGCCTGCGCAATTATGAGAAGCGGGTCGAGGATGCAGGGTTATCTCGTAAACGATCTCTGCAAACTATAAGTGCCAATTCAAAGCGCACTGACTTCGCTCTCGCTGCCTAAGCGAGCGCACTAAAGAAGTCCGTCAGACCGGGAATGCTCTCTACCCGGATCCTGGCGCCAACTAGAGAGCTTGCTTCTACATTGAGCCGCGGGGTGTAGAGGGACTCTAACGAGGGCTGGGCTTGTCGGATTAGGTGCCAGTGGCAAATTCCGGAGCCGAGTAGAACGATTTCACTGGATATACCCGTAGAAGGCATATGACCACAGCAGTGGACGGGGGTTCAATTCCCCCCATCTCCACCATCGTCGCTGTCACACGTTGTCGAACGAAAGAGGTCACCCGTCACGGGTGGCCTCTTTTTTCGGGACTCAGTCGTCTCGGAGCGCACCGCTGCTTTGGCGCCCCGAGAACTGAGGTGATCTATTCTGTTTCGTTCGCAAAAGCCGTACATTAATTGCGTGACCCCGGCAAAGTCGCCGAGCCCGCGAATGGCGGAACATGACCGAATCATCTGGAGTAAGGGGGCGCAGGAGCAGGCGGCCTGCGGTGGCTGTCATCGGCGCGGTCTCCATCGCTCTCCTTGCAGGTGGCTGCACGGCGGAAACTGTAGCTACGCCCTCCGACGAGAGCACGACGGTCGCCTGGACGAGTTGCGGTGAGCGTCTCGAATGCGCCACTGTCCCTGTGCCCCTGGACTGGGGCGACGTGAATGGCGAGACAATTGACCTCGCGGTGATCAAACACGCGGCGAGCAAGCCTGACCAGAAGATCGGAACGATCTTCACCGACCCCGGCGGACCGGGCGACACCGGCGTCGGCTTCGTCAAGGACGCCGGCGATGAACTCGACGGGTGGGGCGACGGGCGATTCGACTGGATCGGTTGGGACCCCAGAGGCACATACGGCAGTACCCCGGTGAAATGCTTTCGAACGGACGCCGAGGAGGCCGAGTTCTGGGACGGCGTTCGGGTCCGACCACGACGGCCGAGCCTGAGGCATTCACGGTGCTGACCACCGAACTCGCCCAGCGGTGCGACGAAGTCATGGGACCGGTCCTCTCGCACATTTCAACGGCCGACACCGCGCGAGACCTCGATCGGCTTCGCCAACTCGTTGGCGAGGAGAAGCTGACCTACGTCGGTCTCTCGTATGGCACGATGATCGGCCAGACCTACGCCAAACATGTTTCCTGAACACGTTCGCGCCATGTACCTCGACGGCCTTGTCGATCCGGTCGCATACACGACAGACGCCGAGACGCGGTCCGCCAGTGGTGCGTCGGGCACCGACGAGGTGTTCGCCCAGTTCCTCGCGACCTGCGACACGGCAGGACCCGATCGGTGCGCACTCGCCGGTCACGGTGAGACCGCCGCCGAACGGGTCGACGGGCTCTTCGAGCGGGCGAGGCAAGGGCCGATCCCGGCACCGAACGCCAGCCCTGCCGGCGATCTCACCTACAGCGACCTGGTGGTCTCGTCGTACGCGGCACTCCGGAGACCCGAGCTCTGGCCCGACTACGCCGAGCAGCTGAACGCCGCAGCCGAAGGCGATGCCTCGGCTCTGGCCACTGCTGCTGCTCCATCCCGCGGCCCCGGAATGTGGGCAGAGGCGACGAAGTCCTCCGCCATTTCCTGCCTCGACGGACCCGCTTCCAAGCCGGTGAGCGACTGGCCGACGGTGATCGACGATCTCACCGATGTCAGCAGCCTGAGCGGGCCGATCCAGGGTTGGTGGTTGTGGGCTCCCTGTGCCTCTGACTGGCCGGCGAGTAGCGCCGATCGCTACACAGGCCCGTGGGACGCCGAAACCGAGGTTCCGATCCTGCTCGTCGGCACGCGGTACGACCCGGCGACCAGTTATCAGAACGCAGTGCGTTCAGAGAAACTCCTCGGCAACGCGATCCTGCTCACTCATGAAGGGTATGGTCACCTGAGTTTCCAAGACCCGAGCCAGTGCATTGAAGAAGCAAAGACGCGCTACCTCGTCGACCTCGAAACACCGGCACCAGGCACGGTGTGCCAGTCCGACAAGAAGCCGTTCATGTGACGTGACGCCCACACCCTTCGCGCCCCCAGAGGAAAGAACTCAGAGGAAAGAACTCAGAGGAAAGAACTCAGAGGAAAGAACTCAGAGGAAAGAACTCAGAGGAAAGAACTCAGACTGGGACCTAACGGGCGGCACCCTGGAGGGTGCCACTGACCTGACCGTCCATGTCCAGGATGAGGCAGCTCACCACGTGGTCGTCCATTTCTGTCCAGCTCTGTTCGGTCGGAGTTAGATAACTGTAGTTCAGCGCCGATGAGTCGTATGGAATCCCGGCGAACGCTTCGAACTGCGCGGCGCAGCCTTGTTCGGCAGCGGCTGTCACAGCATCTTCACCCGGAAACTCTGCGCCGGGCAGTTCGAGTTCGTAATACACCTCGTAGTCGTGACTTTCGCTGCACGGGACGATGGGCACGCTCGAGACGGTCTCAGCGGTGACGTCGTTCATGCAGTCTCCGACGGCGAGGTCGTAGACATCCGTTTCGCTGCCCTCGCCGGCACCAGGCGTCGCCGTCTCCTGGTCGGACTGCTTCGGGAAGAGATCGCTGATGGCACTGCAGCCGGCCAGTACGCCGCCGGCGATGGCCAACGCGGCGACGGTGAGGGAAATGCGTCGCACACGGGTGGATCGAAGTGACGTCACTGGGATCTCTCTAGGTTCTCGGCGTGCGGTTCGTCGGCGCCCGGTTCGTCGGTGCCTGGAGTGCGGCCAGCGTCGCCTGGTGGAGGATGCCGTTGGTTGCCAGTGCGCTTCCGTGCCATGGCCCATCCTGCCCGTCGACCGAGGTGAAGCGTCCGCCGGACTCTTCGACGATGGGCGCCAGCGCAGCCATATCGTACGGCTGCAGGTCGAACTCGCCCGCGATGTCTATGAGTCCCTCTGCGAGCAGCATGTACGACCACATGTCGCCGTATGCGCGAGTGCGCCAGACCTGGCGGCTGAGGGCTACGAGCTGATCGAGGTGGCCTGCCTGATCCCACTGCTGGATGCTGTTGTAGCTGAGGGAAGCATCGGTGAGATCGGAAACCCGGGACACTTGCAGGCGTATCGGGGCTGCGCCGGGTGTGCGTTCGTCGGTCATCCAGGCGCCGCCTCCTGTGGTCGCCCACCAGCGCTTCCCGAGGGCGGGAGCACTGACAACGCCAAGAACGGGTACACCGTCGATTGCCAGTGAGATGAGAGTGGCCCAGATCGGTACGCCGCGCAGGAAGTTCGCCGTGCCGTCGATGGGGTCGATGATCCACTGTCGGTCTGTCGGCCCTTCTGTTCCGTACTCCTCGCCCAGGATGCCGTCCGATGGGCGAGAGTCGGCGAGACCGGAGCGGATGACACGCTCAACGGCCTGATCGGCATCCGTCACCGGAGTGCGGTCTGGCTTGGTGGTCACGACGAGGTCGAGGGCGCGGAACCGATCGCGGGAGATTGTGTCTGCGGCATCAGCAAGCCGGATCGCGACCGCGAGGTCGTCGTCGAGAGAGTACGAAGCGGGAGGAGTCATCCTCACAAGAATACTGATGTTCGCCACTGTTGAGCGTGCGCCGTCCTGAGCTTGTCGAAGGGTCGAAACCACGGTTCTTATCACGCCCAGACCGTCGCTGCGAGTTACGAATTCTGTGTGCCATGACCGATTCGCATCGAGCGCTTCCGTGATGCTAATGTTGGTCCTCGGCTCGGGGTATTCGAAACCGAGGCCAGCCACGCACCTCTAGCTCAATTGGCAGAGCAACTGACTCTTAATCAGTGGGTTCCCGGTTCAAGTCCGGGGGGGTGCACCAGTCACTGGGCCTGAGCCCCGTAGTTACCTAACAACTACGGGGCTCAGGTGTTTTCACACATACCCACAGCGACACTCAAGTCGTCAGAAACTCGTCAAAAACCCCCGCAGACTCGCCCTCCGCGAGCCTCGTCACCCGGTTGTTTCGGGGTATTCCCCGTTGACCTCCGGGTGGTGCCGGGAGTCCGGTCCTACCTACGAGGTATGAACGATCCTCGCCCCTTCGCAGAGCTGCCGAGCCGTCTTGAGCGACTGCTTACGGTGCAGCAGCTTTCGGACTACCTCGGCGTGCCGGTCAAGACGCTCTACGAGTGGCGCACACAGAAGGTCGGTCCTCGCGCGGTCAAGGTGGGGCGTACGCTGCGCTATCCCGAGAGTCACGTGATCGACTGGCTGGAGGAGCAGTCGTGAGCCGCCCCGTTCAGCCGCTGGGCACCTACGGGTCGATTTCGGTGAGAAAGCTCGGTGCGAAGTATGCGGCCACCACGCGCTACCGCGACATGGACGGCGACTACCTCCGCATTCAGGCCGCGGCAACCAGCGAGACAAAGGCCACGAATGCGCTCAAGGCGAAGATCGCCGAGCAAGTGGACACAGCGGGCGATAGTGACCTGGATCGCAACACCAGCCTGCGCGACCTCGCGAGCTACTGGCTGGAGGAGGTTCGCGTTACCGGCCGGCAGGCTCCGCAGACGCTCGATGCCTACGAGCGCAGTCTGGAGGTGGTCGTGCTCCCGGCGCTCGGTCAGTTGCGGCTACGGGAGCTGACCGTCGGCCGCGTCGATCGGTTCCTGAAGGCACTGGCACCCCAACACCCGTCGCGCGCCCGTCGGGCCAAGATCGTGCTCGCGCTGGTCTTTGACCTCGCCGTGCGACACGACGCGGTAGGCAAGAACCCGGTGCGCGACACCGCGCCCGTTCCGCGCGGACGCAAGGAGATTCGCAGCCTCGACCACGCCGAACTTGCGCGGCTGCGTGACGCCGTGGCGAAGTGGCGCACGGGCGAGAAGGTGCACGGTCCCAAGCCCGATGGTCAGCTCGCCGACGTCATCGAAACGATCCTTGGTACCTCTGCGCGCATCGGCGAAGCGCTGGCGATCCGCAAGTGCGACGTCGACATGACCGTCTCGCCGCCGGAGGTCACGATCAGCGGAACACTCGTGCAGCGCAGGGGGCACAGTCTGTACCGGCAGCCTCAGGTCAAGCACTCGAAGGACTGGCGAATCATCGCCGTGCCGAGCTACACGGCCCAAGCCATTCGCTCACGGCTCGCGATGCTGGGCAACGTGCCTGACGATCACCCGATCTTCAGCACCCGCAATGGCACGTTTATCTCCCCGAACAACCTGCGCCGCCAGCTTCGCGCCGTGCTCGCGTCAGCGGGGCTGCCGGAGGACCTCGACCTGAGCGATATCACCCCGCACACATTCCGCAAGACCGTAGCCCCGACGATTGACCAGGCAGCCTCCATAGACCTCGCCGCAGAACTGCTCGGCCACGCCTCGAAGGAGGTCACCGAGACCTACTACGTTCAGCCTACGAAGCGGGTGAACCCGGTCACGGCGGAGATTCTCGAACGATTAGCTCCCGACGGCGGCGGGTCGACGCTCGGCAGCGCTGAGCTGGACGGCGACGGCGTGTGAGGGCTTGGGGATGCTCAGACGTCGAGTAACTTTGCGTCGGCGTGTACCTGAGCGAGCACGTCATCGAAGGTCGGTGGTTGCTCGGTGCCGTAGTAGAGGTCGCGCATGGCGGCATCGTGTTCTGCCTGGAGGCGCTCGGCGAGTGGCGAGGCGGCATCGAAGGCGGGCGATGCGGCGAACCCGCCCTCGGGCAGGGGCAGATCGGGCTTGCCGAACGCGGCGGAGACCTCGCGGGCGCTGTTGAGGATCTCGGCCACGAGGCTCCTGTCGGCGAACAGGTCGCGCACGGCGGGCGTGAGTAGCAGAGCGTGGATGTCGTAGAGCTGGCGTCCGATGCGCGGCCAGCCGTGGGGGCCTGTGGTTGCGTCGGGATTGCCGGCGAAGTTATTGACGCGCAGCAGCTTCTCCAGCAGCGTGCGGCCAGGGTGCAGGATCGGGACGTCGAAGGATGCCAGGTCGTTCCACGTGCTGGTGTCGAAGCGCGCGGCGTCGAGTTCTCGGCTGAGCAGCGACGTCACCGGGTGGTTGGCGTGCGGGTTCGGCCCGCCGGACTGCCCCAGCTCGACGAGGATCGCGGCGGGGTCGGCGATCGCGCCCGGTGTGCCGCGGTGTTCCAGCGGCGGATTCAGGTAGCCCGCGCGATGGAACGTGCCGGAGTTGCCGCCCGCGGTGACGTCCGACGGTTCCGCGCCGGTGGCTGCAGCAGCACTGGCGAGGATGTTACGTAGCGCGCGTTGCTCGGCGTTCTTCGACGGGTACTGGCCGATGACGAGCAGGTCGAGGTCTTCGGAGAATCGGCGGATGATCCGCAGCTTCTCCAGACTTGTACCGCCCTTAAAAACGATCTCGTCGGGGTGCGCGGTTGTGATCGAGCGCAGCGCCTCGCAAACCCAGTAGTCCTTCTCTACGGCGAGTGGCTGCACCCCGAGGCGTTCCGCGGCGGCGAGGATCGTGTCGCGGAACACCCCCGGATCGTCATCCCGCCACAGTGTCGCCTCTTCGTTCATGCGAACGCCAGCGTCGCCAGTGCGGCGGATTCGGTGCGGCGGTCGGCGGCGGGCACCCGGTCGGCAAGGTCCGACCGGCCCGCGGCGGTCAGCAGCGCCCTGAGCCGTGCGCGCGTCTGCCCCGGCTCCGTCGTGGCAGCATCCGCGAGCCGCTCTGCGCGTACGATGCCGGAGCGCAGCAGCTCGGTGAGCTGCCGGGTAGCCTGCGCGAGCTCTACCTCGACCAGGGCAGGCCAGTCATCGAGCACTTCGAGCATGGCAACCTCAGTCGGGGTCAGGCGCGTCGCGGCCCGTCCGGTGCGGGCAGCGCGGGAGACGAACATGACGGCACCGGCATCCGAGGGCGCACGGTCGGGAACGGCGATCTGCGCACGCCGGGGAACCTGCGTCGACAGTCGAAGCGCATTCGCCGCGGACAGGCCCGCTGGCCCGACGCCAGCGCCGGGCGTGAGAGCCTCGACCAGGCGTTCCGGGGAAGGCGGTGCCATCCCGAGCGGGGTCTTCGTTCCGCGCCAGTACAGGCCGCGGCGGATGCGCCGGAGTTCGCCTCGGTCTTCCAAGTCACCGAGCAGGTGGTGCACGGTCGACGGGCTGAGCTGGAGGTCGGAGGGCTGCCAGAACCGATCGCGCGAGGCAAGCACGGCCTGCCGCGCGCGCGCCGCACCCTGACGGTCACGATGGGGTGCAAGTGCAGTTGTCACGTCGACCCTCCCTTCTGGTAACAGGATACGAGATCCTGCGGTAGTCCAGTTTACATAGTGATACGGGAAACTGCACTAATTGTCGTACTGTTCGGCAAGACGCGCAATGATTCTGGCTTGGGATGGCATCCCAGTCTCGCGCTATGGACGATCGAAGCTCACATCCACGCGAAAACTACGGCCTAGGATCCACGGCGAGCTGTGCGTAGAAGGCGTCCTCCGCAGCGCGACGCCGAGCGATGTCGTCACGGACAAACTGCACGAAGTCCTCGTCCCGATTGGTGATCGCCGATTCCTCGACAGTCGGGGCGGGGTCTTCGCCCGGCCACGCGGCCTGCCGCGTTGGCCGGTCGCTGTCGAGGCGGGTGCCGCAGGCGGCGACCCAGTCATGCAGCCGTTGCTTGGCGTCAGCGAAGTCGCGGTGCCAGCCGATCGGGGCCGAACCGTGCTGCTTCGGCTCGTATGCGCTCAGCCAGTGTTGGCGCAACGCCGACAGCTCCCAGATGAGTTCGGGATGCCGGTGCCACAGCGGTGGGATGACGCCCACGCTGAGCCCGTAGGTGTGCCGCAGCCAGTTGATCCAGGCGTTCAGCTCCAGCCATTCGACCTGCGCCTCCTCGGCGGTGAGCAGGTTCCAGTTGATTGGTCGCGGGGGCTCCGGGGTGTGCGCATCGTCTTCGCCGGGTGCGGCCATCGGCTCGGGCTCGGGTTCATCGGCCGGCGGCGGCTCGAAGTCGAAGCCGGGGATGGCGAGCGTGTTGTCGTCGAGTGGCATCGCCGGACCTCACAGCGTGATCGGGCGGCTCGGCTTCGCCGCCGCCGCGGCGTCCGGGGCAGTTTGCTCGATCCCCGCGCCCTGACCGCGGCTGCGGTCGATGGCGTAGATCGACCGGGCTGCATCATGTCCGAGGCGCTTGGCGACGAACTCCTCACCGGTGATCGTTTGTCCATCGCGCTCGTAGGTGTACGGGTGCACGTAGCCCTCGGCGACGAAATTGTCACCCTTGGCGAGCTGCGCGAAGGCCCGCTCCGCACTCCGGCGGTACATCACGAGGTCGTGAAACGTCGTCTCCTGCTGCGTGAAGCTGCCGTCGGGATTGCGCTCGAAATGCTCCTGGCCGATACGCACGTGCAGACGTGCTTCGCCGTTGGCATTGAACGAGAGCTGCGGATCAGTGGCGATGAATCCCGAAAGGGATTGCTGGGTGTGGATCGCCATCAGAGATGCTCCTTGTCTAGTCAGGTGACCCAAATGGGTCTCGGCTTGCTAGACAGGTGCGCGCGTCATCCCCGGCGGAGCAGCCTCTCGACCCCGGCTCGTTGCGCGCTCAGCTCGGCGGCGTCGGGGCGCGCAGTCCACTCGCGCATCCGGGTCACGATGGGCGGCGCGGAGCGCAGCAGCACGAGCGCCGTGCCGTAGGGCAGTGTGCGGATGACGTCGGGCGGCATGATCGGCACGCGCCGCGTCGAGCGCTGGTTCGAGCGCAACCCGCGCTCGCCGATGGTCACGGAGTCGGTGGTTTCATCACGGTCGCCGATGAGGGTGGAGAGATCCTGGAGGTCGCGGGAGCCGGATGCGCCGCCGAGCACGATCTTGGCGATGCTGGCATCCCAAATGGCTGTCGCCGCATTCTCGCCCCAGCGTTCGCGCGCCTGGGCCATTGATTGCAAGACGGGCATCACCGTCAGCCCGGTGCCCCCTCCCTCGGCCATGAGTACCGGGAGTGACGGCAGGGGTGCGAGGTTGCCGATCTCATCGAGCGCGAGCAGCACCGGCGGGTCGAGTCGCGCGCCGGGTGAGCGCGCGGCGAGACGGCGCGCGGTTTCCACGAGGTCTTCGACGAAGGCTGCGACGAGCGCCGACGATGCACCGGCACCGGCACCCGTTGCCAGCAGGTAGAGCGTGCCCGAGTCACGGAGAAATGCCTCGGGATCGAACTGCTCGTCCTCGCTCGGGCTGACTGCTTCGAGTACTCGCGGGTCGGCGAGCGCTGCCAGAGCCAACGAGACCCCCTGCCAAATCGAGTCGCGCGTGCGCGGGTCGGAGTGGAGCATCGCGTCGAGCGACTCCGCCCAGCCGGTCGCTGCACCTGAGGAGGCGGACAGGATGGCGACGGCATCCGCTGCCGCCGCGGGATCGAGCGTCCAGCGGAACAGCTCGGCGGGTGGCCTGCCGTCGAGGGCGGCCGCGTGCAGCAGCGCTTGAAGTGCGGTGCGGGTCTTTCCCTCCCAGAAGCCGCCGTTCTCCACAGCGGGGCCGGAGAGCCCGGTGCCCGCGGCGAGTCCGGTGGCACGGATCATCGCTGTGAGCGGCAGTTCGCACCCGCGCACCGGATTCCAGCGCAGTCCGGCAGGTACGCCCGCGGCGAGCCGCTGCGGATCGAACACGGCGACCGGCCCGCGCCGCGAGCGTGCGCGGAGCGTGGCCGTGAGGTTGTCAGGGCGCGTCGAGGTAGTCACGACAGCGCCGGGGGCATCGAGGATGCTGTTGATGACGATGTGCGTACCCTTGCCAGAACGTGGCGGCCCGATGAGCAGAATGGAGTCCTCCACCGAGGTCCAGACCCGCTTCCCGTGGGCGGTGCCGATCAGATAGCCGACGTCCACGGGTCGGGGCTTATCGAGCGAGGGACGAAGGATGCCCGCGCGGGTGAGCAGCGCGCGATCTGAGGCGGAGCGCACGATGTCGCCGGTCTCGGCGATGCCGATGATCTTGTTCGGGTCGGCTTTCGAGCGACGGCCCAGCTCACGGACGAATCGCCAGAGAAACCATCCGGCGACTCCGGCACCCGCGACCATCACGCCGGCAGTCAGCCAGTAGGCCACGGGATGAAGGGTTTCCGAGCCGAGTGCTGAGCCGGGGTCGTCGGCGTGGAAGACGACGCCGAACCCGGCCTCAAGGCCCGCCGTCGGCTGTGCCGCTCCCGTCAGGAACGCCGCCACGTTGCCAGCGAGCCGCAGTGCTCCGGCGAGCGCCATCGCACCGATCAGTGTGCCGAGCGTGAGGTTTGTCAGCTCATCGCCGAACGAGCCCGATCGCGTCGACGCGCTGCTCACGTGGGCTGCCCGACGATGCAGGTGCCTGACATGCGCCCGAGCAGGATAACCTCGCGGGTGGGGCTGAGGTCGAGTAGTCCCGGCTCGATCAGTGATCGGGCGGAGCCTTCGCTCTGCGCGTCAGTGTGGCGGATGATGATCGCCACCGCGACCTGCTCGCCGGGGATGAATCCCTCGTGGCCGTGTACAGCCAGCAAATGCGCAGGTATACCCGCGCTCGGTTCAGCCGTCACCGGCGCCGGTTCCTCGCCTGGCTCTGTCGCCAGGGTGCCCAGGATCGGCTGCGTCACGATGTCGGTGTAGACGCTGCCATCCTGCTCGTTGATGACCACGCGGACGGGCGAATGGCGCTGCTCGATCACCTGGCTGATGACCTGCGCGAACGAGTGGCGCTGCCACCGCGGGGCGAAGGTCGGCGAGTCGAGCTGCTGCCCATCGACGGCGACGCTGAGCGTTGCGTCCGGCTGGACGGTTATCACGATGATCGGAAGCACCGGGGGTACTCGCATGGGCGGCGTAGCCTCGGTCTCGCTGCTGGAGAGGGGCTTGCGTCGCTTCGTCAGTGTGCTGCTCATCGCACGCCTCCTGTCATCCGGATGGTCGTGTCGAATGCCGCCAGCTCGGCGGGGTGGAGCTGGTGCTGCACGACGAAGCTTCTGTCCTTGATGCGCCAGAGTCCCTGTCCGGTGCCGAGCCCCGGCAGTAGCCCTTGCTCGGTGCCGGTCAACCCCAGCGCGCTCGCCGTTGCGCCGAGCTGGTCGGACTCTTGACGGTAGATGATCCTGGTCTCCGCGTTGGCGAGCAGCGACGACGCGAGCGCGCGCATCGCAGAACCCTGATCGCCCACGTTGTCGAGGTCGCTGAGCTTGTGGAAGATCAGCATGTTGGCGATGCCGAAGTGCCTCGCCAACCGCCACTGTGCATCCATTCGCCGAAGGAGCGCCGGGTGCGACATCAAGCGCCAAGCCTCGTCGTAGATCACCCATCGCTGACCGCCTTGCGGGTCGAGCAGCGCCGACTCCATCCACGCGGATGAGCAGGTCATCAGCACCGAGACGAGGGTCGAGTTCTCGGCGACGCGCGAAAGATCGAGCGAGATCATCGGCAGGGACGGGTCAAACTTCACCGTGCTCGGCCCGTCGAAGAGGCCCTGGAGGTCACCAGCGACGAGCCGCCGCAGCGCGTGACCGACGACACGACCGTCTTCGATGAGGCGGCCGTCGACATCGTTGTCGACGGCCGGTGAGAGGATGCGGTCTACGACCATTGGGAGGATCGGAACGTCGGACGATCGCACGGCGTCGGCGAGGGCGAGGTCGATCGCGGTGTGCTCCAGCGGCGTGAGCGGTCGATCGAGCACCGTCTCAGCGAGCGCACCGATGAGGTCGCGTCGCCTCGAGGTGACCTGGCTTAGCCATTCGGTGTCGCTGAGCCCCGAGGGGCGGTGGCCTTCATCCAGCGGGTTGAGGCGGTTCGGCATCCCGTGTCCGAGCACGATGGCCCGGCCGCCTACGGCTTCGGCGACGGCTGTGTGCTCACCCTTGGGATCTCCGGGCACGTAGACGCGGCGGCCGAATGGGATGCTGCGGGTGTAGAGGCTCTTCGCCAGTGACGACTTGCCCGAGCCCACGATCCCGGCAAGCACGATGTTCGGCGCGGTGATGGCGCCTCTCGCGTAGAGCACCCACGGGTCGTAGACGAAGGATGCTCCAGAGTAAAGATCTTGTCCGACGAAGACACCTTGTGATCCCAGTCCGCCCTCGGCGAGGAACGGGTACGCGCCCGCGAGCGTCGCACTCGTGTCCTGGTGGCGTGGGAGGCGGAACTTGCCCGGCGTGCGTAAAGCGGCGGGGCGGGCCTCGCCCGCGCTCGGCAGGTAAGTCGTCGCGCGTTGCGTATCGCGCTCGGCTTCCCACTCGGCCCGGGCCTGTGCCTGGTGTGCCTTGCGGTCGTCGGTAGCGATTCGCTGAGCCGCCTGTCGCCGTGCCTTTCGCACCGATCGACGCTCGTTCGCCGGGTCGAGCAGCACTGTCGTGTGGAGGCGCTCGCGCTCGTCGTCGTTCACAGCGACAGCCCCCGCCGTTCGGAGAGCGCACGATGTGCGAACCGGTCGCCGTCGCCCAAGAGTGCCCGCGGCGTTCGCTCGGGCGAGGTGCCTCGGCGCTCCGCAGCTGGTGCCCACGCGACGCGACCGGAATGCTGGGATGCTTGATCGACGGCCAGCTCAGCGCGACGCACGAGACTCGCCGCCCGCCGAAGCGAGTTCGCGGCGGCGAATGCCTCCTCTACGCCCGCCCAGTGGTCGCCGCTATCGGTGTGCGCCCTGCGCATAGTCGGTTGGTTCGTAGTCGCTCGCCGTATCCCAGGCGAACAGTGACTCGGCGACGGCGCGCACGAAGCCCTCGGCATCCGCTGTCGAAGGGATGCCCGGCAGCGAGGGAATCGTGTCGGTCGGCGTCGGGATCGCGGGCGCAGGCCCGGGAGTTTCATGGGGTACATCGCTCGCCGTGGTGGGTGCGGATCGCGGAGCGAGGAGCAGCCCATAGAGACCGACACCGACGAGCACCGCGAGCACCGCGGCGGCGACGGCGAGGACGATGATGAGGCGGCGGGGGAATCGAGACGGCGGCATTAGGCGCTCTCCTTTGACCGTAGCTGGCGGGCTTCTCGCGCGGCAGCGAAGAACTCGTTGGTGGCCGCGACGGTCGTCTCGACATGCGCCCACTGCGCCGCGCTGAGCGCGGGGCCGACTTCTTCGGGGTCGAAGTGTGCCCACCAGCCGTCGAGGTCATCCCAGGTGAGGGTGAAGGCGCGCAGCGGATAGTGCACCGGCGCGGCTGGCGCGACGGAAGGATGCACGCCGCGCTTGCGCCCTTGTTTCGCTCGCTCCAGCGCCTCGACGGCAAGCTGCTCCAGATCGGGCGGCTCGGGTTCGTCCTGTGGAATCGCGAGCATCGCGTGGGTGCGGGCATGCGCGGCCGTGATCGACGCTCCGGCCTCGATTGACCCCAGCTCCGAGCGCGCAAAGGCACGCACATCCTCGGGCTGCTTCGGGTCGTTGGCGATGCGCTGGAGGTCGTTGATCTGCTCCAGGCTTGTGTACGACTTGCGGCCGGTGACCATCATCGCGGCTTGTATGCGCGACTTGCCGGAGGCCCCGATTAGCGGTGGTGCCGTGACGGCACCACCGCTCGTTGCTGCGATCTTCCCGCTTGCGCCGAACTGCGTCGTCTCCTGCCGACGTGCGGCGTCCTCCGCCATGAGCACCTTCAGCTCGCGGTACAGCGCCGCCGCCTCGATCTGCGTGAACGGCTTGTGCAGCACGTTGTCGGCCTCCTCGGCCATGAGCCGCTGCAGCCGGTCGGAGATGCCCGCCCGCACGAAAACGTTGACCGTCTTGTACCCGAGCTGGTACAGCGCGGCGAGGCGGCGTGCGCCGCACACGAGCAGGCCCTCGGGAGTGACCGTCGGCGGCTGCAAGAGCCCCTCGCGTTCGATTGAGGCAGCCAGTGCGTCGATGTCGCCCAGCTCGGTGCGGTGACGGCTGCCGACGACGATCGAGTCGATCGTGCGCTCCAGCTCGATGTGCCCGGTGTTCGCTCTCATTCCGTCACCTCGCTCTTGCATGGGTCGGGGCGGCGAGTCCGACGAGCAGCACGAGGTCGTCATCGGTGAGCAGCGACCGCAGCGGCTCGCCGATGAGTAGCCGCAGCAGCACGCCGCGGCCGACCGCGGTGTGGGTCTGGTCGGGGTCGGGATTGCCGAGGATGGCGCGCAGCAGAGAGTGCCATGAGGTTGAGGGGATATCGAGCAGCGCGCGGGCGTGGAGGTCGCGGCGCAGCGACTCGGCGGCGCTCGCGCGGGAGGGCGCTTCGCTCAGCCGCATGCAGATGTACTCGACGGCGGTGCGCGCGGTGCGCTCCGGCCAGCCGAGGAGGGAGAGCAGGGCAATCGCGTCTTCGAGCGCCCTGACGATGCCGGTCGGTCGTTCGTCGTTCATGGCGTTGTCGTCGACTTCCTCGTTCGGGGCGACACGGAATGCCTCGTGGTAGTCGATGAGCGGGTTCTCGCGATCGCTGAACCGTTCGGCATCGTGGAAGCTCGAATACTGTGGTCGCCGCGCCTGGTGTGGCGAGCAGAGGAGTCCGTTCGCGCGTTCCTCCAGCGATCAGCGTGACCTGGACGGCCCGCGTGATCACCGCCCAAGGATCGTTAGCGTTGCGCACGGCGGGTGTCCGCATTGCGTCGAATGCCGCGCCTGCGGCCTCCCACTGGTCGAGACCGTGCTTTCGTGCGAGTGCCACGTACCGAGCTGCCGTGTACTCCATGAGCGCCGTGGCATCCGGGTCGCGACGCCAGGCACCCTCACCCTCGCGGTGCAGGCGGATGAGCAGTGCGCGCAGTCCCTCCGACGTCTTGAACGCCGGGGATGAGTCGTGCTGGTCGGCCAGGTACGGGCCACCTCTTGATGGGGAGGTGCGCATGTCGTCGCCGGCAGCGGTGCGGCTCAGTTACCCGGCGCAGGTGGTCACGGACGCCGCAGCAAGGCAAGTCGGCGGCCTTTTCGCGGTCGCCGCCATCACGGTCGTGATGGCGGGCCTGGTCGCGTTCGTATTCGCGTCGGGGGTGACGCGCCGGCTGCGGCTGCTCCAGACGGCCACCGAGCGGCTCGCGAGGGGAGACCTGACAGCCAGGGCCGACGAGGGCCCCGGCGTGCCGGAGGTGCGCTCACTCGCTCATTCGTTCAACGTCATGGCCGAGCGCCTGGCGACGCTCCCCGGGCTGCAGCGCTCGGTCGCCTCCGACGCTTCCCACCAATTGCGCACGCCGCTGCGACTGCGGCTCGACGGCGCTCGCGTGCTCATCGACTCGGATCCCGGTGCGGCAGCGGACCGGCTCAGGGCCGCCGACGCCGAGCTCTATCGCCTGAGTTCCCTCATTGAGGGCCTGCTCACACTGAGCCGCGCGGAGGCGACGTCAGCGCCGGTCGGAGTGCGCGACGTGGCCGTGATCGCACAGGAGCGCGTCGAGCAGTGGCTGCCACTCGCGCAGGAGGCCGGGGTCGTCATCCGATACAAGGGTCCGGCTCATTCACTGGCGGTGGTTGTCGAGACAGCGGTCGAGCAGATCATCGACAACTACATCGACAACGCCCTCGGTGCGAGTGTCGCTGGGTCAACGATCATTGTTCACGTCGAGCCAGGCGATTCGGTGGTCGTGCACGTGCTCGACGAGGGGCCCGGGCTCTCGCCCGAGCAACGTCAGCGGGCATTTGATCGATTCTGGCGCGGGTCTTCCCGCGGCGAGGGCAGCGGCCTCGGCCTCGCGATTGTGGCACAGCTCGCCCGGGCAAGCGGCGGCTCCGCGCGACTCGAGCCTCGCCCCGACGGCGGGCTCGACGCATCCGTCACCCTGCCTGCTGCACCGCGCTGACACGCACCGCTCCCTCGGGTGCGTCCCCACATACTCTGTGTGCCGTGTCGAGTCGGCCATCATCGGATACTCCTGGCTGCAAAGCGTCTACTTCGGGCTCGGCGCGATTGAGTTGATTCTGGTTCTTGCCCTTCTCGGAATTGCGCCGGCATTGGCAACGTCATGGAATCGACACATTCCTCCGGGCCGATCGGACACGCCCGACGAGAGCCATTCTCGAAGTCGCTGACGCACTGATCGGGGACTAAATGGGCGACCGGATCAGGCTGCGGGACCCCGCCGAGCTCCCCATCACGTACCGTGAGCATCGGACGGTCCGTGACGCTGGTCGCGTGCCTCGCATATATGGCGGCGCATGAAGCGACTAACGGAGCCGTTTTGCAAATACTGACCAAGGTGAAGCCGTCTTATGCGGTGCAGCTTCGTTCCTGACGAGCGGAAACCAGGCGTTTCCCACGCGTCGGAGCGCAGAGGTTGTCTCTCTCGCCGTCCAGTGTCAGATTGAACCACGTTTTTGATCAAACTGCTCCAGCTGCCACGACATTTGACGTTTCGTCAGTCTTTGATGTCGACGTCGGCTCGGGGGCTTCGGTCGGGCTGCGCTGCGTTTCTAGCCGCTTCCCGTCGGTCGAGTCGACCTCCCACAGCGCGTAGGGCGGCGAGGATCGTCGCCAGATCAACCAATTCCTGAATGAGCGCTCCAGCGGTCGCAGGGATCAGCCCGAATGCGGCAATCAGCATCAGCCCGGCCGAGATTGCAATGCCCAGCCAGATGCTTTGCAGGGCAATACGAACGGTGTTACGTCCGATATTCACGGCGAGGGCGACGCGGAAGATATCGTCGATGAGGATCACCGCATCCGCCGATTCGCTGGCCGCTGTTGCACCCTTGGCGCCCATCGCGATGCCCACGTCCGCCGCCGCGAGCACGGGCGCGTCGTTCACTCCGTCGCCCACCATAATTACGGGTCGCTCTGCGATAGCTTTGACTTCCGCCACTTTGTCTGCTGGCAGACATTCCGCACGCACCCGGGTTATCCCTAGCTCCGACGCGATGTGTCGCGCCGTCTCGGCGGCATCTCCGGTGAGCATCATCGACTGCCCGACGCCCAGAGCCTCAAGTCGTTGCAGCGTGGCTTTCGCATTGCCCCGTAGACGGTCGCTTGCCACCAGCGCTCCGGCGTACATCCCGTCGATAGCCACATAGATGGCCAGTTCGCCGGGCGCGATCTGGGTGCGCCGCGCATCCGAAGCATGATCGGCCACGAACGCGAACTTGCCAACCACGACCTCGCGACCGTGAATCTGAGCGACCACGCCATTTGTCGCGGCCTCATGTGCCGAATCTGCTTCGCGCATGGTGAGCCCTCGGCCTGTGGCTGCGGCGATCATCGACGCCGCGAGAACATGCGAAGAGTACTGCTCGGCACTTGCCACGTAGGTCAGGACTTCGTCGGCTGTGAACGGATGCTCGGCGCGCACCTGAGTGAGGATAGGCGTTCCGTGGGTGAGGGTGCCGGTCTTGTCGAAGACGACCGTCTGCGCCGATGCCAGCTTTTCAAGCACCCCGCCGCCCTTCACGATGACACCGTTGCGGGCTGCCCGGCTCATGCCGCCGATGAACGCCACCGGCGCCGCGATCAGCAATGGGCACGGGGTCGCCAGTACCAGTACCTCGGCGAATCGCACAGGATCACCGCTTAGCCACCAGGCGACCGCCGCGAGCGCCAGCGCGAAGATCGTGAACGGTACGGCGTACCGGTCGGCGAGCCGAACTACCGGAGCCTTGCTTTCAGCAGCCTGGGCGACCAAGGCGACAATCTGCTGGTATTGACTGTCCGACGCTGTGCTCGTGGCTCGAACCTCCACCGCCTGCTGACCGTTCACAGCACCGCTGAGCACAACGTCTCCGACCCCCTTCTCCACCGGGATGCTCTCACCGGTGATCGAGGACTGGTCAAGGGCGGTTTCGCCGGAGAGCAGCACACCGTCGACCGGTACGATCTCCGACGGTCTCACGAGCAACACATCACCCACCCGCACCTCATCGACCGGCAGGTCGCGATAACCACCCTCAACCGCTTTGTGCGCGAGCTGTGGTGCGCGGGAGAGCAGAGCGTCCAACTCACGTTTGGCCCGCCGGTTCGCATAGTTCTCCAAGGCTTCACCGCCGGTCAGCATGAGAACAACGAGCAGCGCCGCAACATACTCGCCGACCACGACCGTGGAAACGATGGCTGTCACGGCGAGGACGTCGAGTCCGAATTCCCGCCGAAGCATTGCCCGCACCATCCATACGGCCTGCCACGCGGCGACCGTTAGGGCATATGCACTGAACAACCACTGCACGAGCCAGCCAGCGCCGGTGAGCGCAAGGAGAATCCCGGCAAAACCCACAGCAATCGTGAGCGTGACCAACCAATATCGCCGAGTAAGGCCGAAAACCTGTGACATGAGACCAATCATCTCGGATATCGACATTGGCACGGTGTGATTGACGTAACACCTTATCCGCGCACCCGTGCGACGAGACCTGCGCCCAGTCCTGCGCTCGTTCCTTCACCCCGACCAGAGTGTTGGTGTCTTATCCACAAGGAGGCAACTGCGTGTCTATGGCACGAAGGCGACGGTGCCGCTGCGTTCCAGATGAAGCGACTGGCCCGTTGCTCCAGAGCATTGGGGAAGCACGACGACCCTTACTAACCTGCAGCACTGTCATGCCGCCAGACGCCACACCGGCAGTCTTCACGTTGCGAGATTTTCATCAGAGTGACAACGGCACATGTCAGGCCTCAAGCAAGCGACAGGAACAGTTTCTCGAGCTCCTCAGGCTGTGGGGTGGTTTCGTCGTCGGGATTGGTCAGGCATTCCCGGAGTGCGGTGGAGATGACGAGGAACCCCGCACGGTCGAGCGCCTTCGAGACCGCGGCGAGTTGTTGCACAACGTCTCGGCAGCCCGCATCCGCTTCGACCGCGGCGATCACTGCGTTCAGCTGACCTTGGGCGCGGCGTAGCCGGTTGACGATCTTGCGCTTCGCCTCGGGGTCGTGGTCGTGGTCGTGGTCGAACGAGGTAATGCCGCCTGTTTTCGCTGTCACGTCAATCCTTTCGCTGGGTCGAGTTGACAACCATGATACCCCGGGGAGTATAGTCAGGTAACGCGATACCCCCCAGGGTATCCATTCTTGAGGTGAGAGGAAGTCTTGGATGTGCCGAGCAGTGAAGTGTCGTACGTGTGGCAAGACCACGTGGGCCGGGTGTGGTGAGCACGTGTCGACGGTGAAGGGGAGTGTATCTGCCGCTGACTGGTGTGGGGGTAAGCACACCCCGGCACAGGTCGAGGCGGCGAACGCCAACCGGGGCGGTTTCTTTGCGCGTCTGTTCGGACGCTGAGCCCGAAGGAGCATGCGATGACTACTAAAGAACTCACTCATGAGAATTTCGACAACGCCGTAGACGGCACGGGCATTGTCTTCGTCGACTTCTGGGCGGTGTGGTGCGGACCGTGCCGTACCTTTGCACCGACGTTTGAGGACGCCGCAAAACGACACCCGGACATCGTGTTCGGCAAGGTCGACACCGAAGCCGAGCAGCAGCTTGCAGCACGGTTCCGAATCACTTCCATCCCGACCCTCATGGTTTTCCGCGACGGCATCCTCGTCTTCGCGCAACCCGGGGCGCTCCCGGCACCAGCCCTCGAAAGCCGTATCGATGGCGCGCGAGCGCTCGACATGGACGATGTGCGTCGCCAGCGCGCCGAGCTCGACGCTGCCGAGCGCGCCAACGCACCGGCGTAGCTGCACGGCGCCTCCCACTCAGCACAGAACCTATACCGAAAGAATCACGACCATGTGCGCACGAACCACCTGCCAGAACTGCGGCCGCCCGACCTGGGCGGGCTGCGGAGAGCACATCGAGGAGGCCCTTGCGGGCATTCCCGAAGCCGACCGTTGCAAGTGTTAGACGAAAGGAGCACCCACCATGCTGCTGGAACGAATCTATGACGCGGACCTCGCCCAGGCGAGCTACTTCATCGGCTGTCAGGCGAACGGCGAAGCGATCGTGGTTGACCCCCGTCGCGACCTCGACGTCTACCTGAACCTCGCCGAGAAGAACGGGATGAAGATTATCGGGGTCACCGAGACGCACATCCATGCTGACTACCTCTCCGGTACCCGTGAGCTCGCTGCGAAGACGGGCGCGCAGATGTACGTCTCGAACGAGGGCGGCCCCGACTGGACCTACGGGCCTGACTTCGACGGGGCCGAGCGCATGAAGGATGGACACGAGATCGTCCTCGGCAATATCACGCTGCGGGCCGTACATACCCCCGGTCACACCCCCGAGCACATGAGCTTTCTGGTCACCGACGGCGCGCTGACGAACGAGCCAGGCTTCATGCTCACCGGTGACTTCGTCTTCGTCGGCGACGTCGGCCGACCCGACCTTCTCGATGAGGCCGCAGGCGGCATCGACACCCGCTTCCAGGGAGCGAAGGACCTCTTTGCAAGCCTGCGTGATCGCTTCCTCACCCTCCCCGACTACGTACAAGTGCACCCCGCGCACGGATCGGGCAGCGCATGCGGCAAAGCGCTCGGGTCAATCCCCAGCTCCACGGTCGGCTACGAGAAGGCGTTCTCTTGGTGGGCCGAGTACCTGAACTCGAACGACGAGCAGGGCTTCATCGACGAGTTGCTCACCGGCCAGCCCGACGCCCACGCCTACTTCGCACGAATGAAAAAGCAGAACAAGGTCGGTCCTGCGTTGCTTGGCGAGCAGCCGGAACTCATCGAGTACACGGCCGCGCAGTTGCTTCCAGAACTCGAGGCCGACCGCGTGATCTTCGTGGATACTCGCCACAACAGCCTCGTGCGCGAAGGCACGGTCGAGCGCTCGCTGAACATCCCTGGCGTCGATGAAGCAGCGAGCTTCGGCGCCTGGGTCTACAACCCGGAGATCGAGGACCGCCCGCTCGTGCTGCTCGCCGCATCCCGAGACGAAGCCAGGGCGACGCGCGACCACTTGGCGCGGGTCGGCATCGACCAGGTTCAGGGCTACGTCACCTCGCTCGAAGGTCTTGAGCTCGTGCGACCCCCGCTGATCCGGCCGGAGGAGCTCGACGGGTTCGAGCGAGTGATGCTGCTCGATGTGCGCAACAAGACCGAGTTTGCGGAAGGGCACCTGCCCGGTGCGACCCAGCTCTCGGGCGGCCGGGTGCTATGGAACCAGCACCAGCTGCCACGACACGGCACCATCGTCAGCTACTGCCAGAGCGGTGTGCGCAACAGCGTGGCCGCGAGTGCACTCCGACGCGAGGGCTTCGATGTCGCTGAGCTCGACGGGAGCTATGCCGCCTGGGTCGCGAAGGCCGGTAACACGCCGGTCAGGGTTCACGCCGAGGCAGCGTGACTGACGCTTCACGGCGAGGGCGACCCGTGCGGTCCCGCATCCGCCCCGACCCACCCCGTCGCCGACGAGTCGAGCCGCTGTGGAGTTGACCCTGGTCATCACGCTGTTGCTGGCCGTGCTCGTTGGAGTCTCTCTCGGGCTTCTCGGCGGGGGCGGATCAATCCTCACCGTCCCGATTCTCAGCTATGTACTCGGTATGGAGCCGCGTGCCGCAATAGCGTCTTCGCTGTTCATCGTCGGCGTGACAAGCGTGGTGAGCGTGCTCTCCCACGCCAAAGCACGCCGCGTTCGGTGGAAGATGGGCCTGATCTTCGGTGTCGCCGGCATGGTCGGAGCCTTCGGAGGCGGCCTGGTTGGAGGTCTCATTCCCGGTGGAGTGCTCATGGTGCTCTTCGCCGCGATGATGGTCGCCACCGCAACAGCGATGATCCGCGGTCGGAAGCAAGCGTCGACCCCCGAAGGCGAGCACCGGTCGCCGCCCTTGGTGCGGATCATCCTCGACGGTTTCCTCGTTGGTCTCGCGACCGGGCTCGTCGGCGCCGGCGGCGGGTTCCTCATCGTTCCCGCGCTCAACCTTCTCGGTGGTCTGCCCATGGCGGTGGCCGTGGGCACTTCGCTGCTGGTCATCGCGATGAAGTCGTTCGCCGGTCTCAGCGGTTATCTCTTCTCCGTGCAACTGGACTGGCCGATCGTGATTGGTTTCACCGCCGCGGCAGTTGCCGGCTCCTTCGTCGGAACCAAACTTGCGGGGATGGTCCCCGAGCGTTCCCTCCGTAAGGGGTTCGGGTATTTCGTCCTCGCGATGGGCATGTTCGTGCTCGTCCAGGAGGTACCGCCGTTGCTCGCTTCGCTCCGTCTTGACATGTGACCCGCCTCACCCTGAGAAAGAAGACCCCGATGGATGACCGACCCCTGCACCCACCCAGACTCGGAACGATCGTGTCCGGCTACGAGATCCCGGTGATCAATGAACGCGCGGTACGCGCTGCGGCCGGCCTCCTCTTCCTCGGTGGGATCATCGCCTACGGGTTCGCCATCTCCGCCGGTTCCCCGAAGGCACTCCAACCGTTCGGCATCCTCTTCATGATCGACATGATGTTGCGTATCAGCCTGGGCGACCGCTGGTCGCCCAGCCTCGCACTCGGGCGGCTCATCGTCGGCAGGCAATCGCCCGAATGGGTCGGTGCCAGGCAGAAGGAGTACGCCTGGTGGCTGGGCTTCGGCCTGGCACTGGTCTCCTGCGCGGGCATGGGCCTCTTGGCGGCTCCCTTCTGGATCACCCTGGTACTCTGCGGCCTTTGCTTACTGCTGCTGTTCATCGAGACCGCGTTCGGCATCTGCGTCGGCTGCACCCTCCAGTCGCTGTTCGACAAGACCGCACCCCGGTACTGCCCGGGAGACAGCTGCGGCACTGATCCGGCACACACTCACCTCTCGACATCCTCAAGCGCGACCCCATCAACCCGGTGAAAGGAAACCACCCCATGCTCCGTACAGCCATTGCTTCGATCTCGGCCATCACGATCCTGCTAGGACTCGTTGCCTGCGCTCCCTCATTAACGCCTGCCACCGCGCCGACTGTGTCCGTTGCCGAAGACACGATTGTGATCGACGTTCGCTCGTCAGAGGAATATGCGACGGGGCACCTGGAGGGGTCGCTGCTGCTCGACCTCAACAGCGGAGACCTCGCGAACGCTCTCCCCACCCTTGACCCCGACGTCGAATACCTGGTCTACTGCCGCTCTGGAAACCGGGCGGGTCAGGCCGCCGCACTGATGGAGCAGGCCGGCATCAGCGACGTCACCAACCTCGGATCGGTCGAGGACGCGGCGGCCGCCACCGGACTTCCCATCACAACCCGCTGACCGCCTGGCATGGTGCCCAGTGTCAGAGCCGTCGCGGCTTGATGCCATCGACAGTCAGCGGCTTCCGCAGCAGCGGATTGTCGAGCAGGTAGATCTGCCCGACTGACAGGCAATTGCCGCGGGATCCAGGCGCCGTCTATACCGAGACCTGCTGCTTGGCCTTCACCGGGGCTTGGACAATGATCGGCACGCCGGCGCGCTGCAGCAACCCAGAAGTGACACTGCCAAGCACAGCTGCCTGAAGAGTGGGTTGACCGCGCGTCGCCATGACCACCAGCACGTCCCGCCGGCCCTCAAGGTAGCGGGCGATAGACGCGACCGGGTCACCGCGCAGCACCTCCCAATCCACCCGGATTCCGTACTCTCGTTCCTGATCGCGCGCGTGCCCCCGCACGTATGAATCCTCCAATATGTCGGAGGATGCGAGCAGCGGATCCATTCTCGCGTTGGCCGGAAGGACCTGCACCACCATCAGGGTCGCCTTGAGAGAGCGAGCCCAGCCAGCTGCCTCTGCCTCTATGGTTTCCGAGAGCCTGGTGCCGCCTAACGGAAGCAGCACCGTGGTGATCTGGACCGGATCATGCTGCTCGTCCGCGTCGCCACTTGGCCGATAGACGAGCACCGGGACGTGACCGGCGCGCACGACATCGCGAGCGACGCTTCCCAACAAGGCGTTGAGACGGTCGCCGCGTCCGTGGGAGTTGATCGTGACGAGCGTGCCAGGGATACGTTTGACTTCATCAAGGATGTCCTCGGCGACGTTGCCGCGGCTGCTGACCGAACGGCCTTCGACGCCGAATCGGGCGGCCAGAGCCTGCACATATTTCTCCACTTTCGCCTTATTCGCGTCCTTCTCGATGACGCGTAACAGCGTCAACTTTGCGCCCGTTGTCGTGGCTATTCCGAGGGCGTAGGGAATGACTTCCTCGGAGAACGTTGAACCATCCACCGGCACCACGATGCGGTTGTACATGAGCGACCCTTCATTGAACTCTGTGCTTCAACCAACTCTGTGCGCCAACGTTAGGACAGGGCGTGGCAGTCGAGTAGGGCCGTTAGACCCTGCGTGCCGGAGGCGGTGCGGTATTCCACCTCCTCGCCGGTGGGAACCGACCAGCCATTCGGTGCGTTCGAGTCGACCAGTGACGGCTACGAGCGTCTTGTAGGCGATGGTCCACTACCGAGCTTGCCACGGGTACCCTGATCGTGAACGGGTCTGCGCCGATGCCGAGCGCATGCTTTCGCTTTCGACGATGGGTGCACCAGGTGACATCTTTGCAGTCCACCCGAACGGACGTCAGCCGTAACCACCGGATGCTCCTTGACGCTGCCGCCAGCGCGCTCGCGGAGAATCCCGAGGCGTCCATGGCCGACGTGGCTGCGGCCGCCGGGCTGACCCGAGCCACCTTGTACCGGCATTTCGGCAGCCGCGAAAAGCTGCTCGGCGCACTGCGCGCGGACGCCCTGGCATCCGCCCGCGAGGCGATTGCCGGCTCAGGACTGGAAGAAGGAAGCGCCATTGACTCCCTCCACCGCGTCATCTCGGCGATCACGGCGCTGGGGGATCGGTTCTGGCCGCTCCTCGCAAATGGTGCTGAGCAGGATCCCTCCTTCGTGCGGGATCGCGCCGAAGCATTCTCTGCCGTGCATAGCGTCATCCTGCGGGGGCAGGATGACGGCCTCATCCGGCCCGAACTGTCACCGCAGTGGCTGGTCGCGGCGCTCACCGCGCTGCTCGCAGCCTCCGTGCGATCTAACGGAGGAGCGCGGAACAAGGAGGCCGCCGCAGAGGTGTTCGACCTTCTCGCGTTCGGAGTCGTGAACCGCGACGACGAGGACCTAGCTATTCGCGGCACCATACCCCCGGGGGTATAATGAGCTAAACGGCACGATGTCAGACAGGAGATCGAAGTGAGCTACGGACACACCATAACGGTGGCAATGACCTACGACGAAGCAGTGGAGAAGACCAAGGAAGCCCTCGCATCACAGGGCTTCGGCGTGCTCTCCGAGATCAATGTGCGGGCGACGTTCGAGTCCAAGCTCGGGCCTGACAGTGGGGCGAAACTCGGTGACTATGTCATCCTCGGTGCCTGCAACCCGGCGCTGGCCCAGCGTGCACTTACCGCGGAGCCGGACATGGGGCTGCTGTTGCCCTGCAACGTTGTGGTCCGCCAGGACCCGGACGCGGAGCACACCGTAGTGCAGACCATTGACCCCCAGACAATGGTGCAGCTGAGTGGTAACCCGGTAGTGCGCGAGGTCGCCGCAGAGGCTGACACCCGCCTCAAGGCTGCACTGAGTCACCTCGAGAGCCTGGGACGCCCTTAGCGCCGCACGACCGTAACGCTGTGCATCCCCCTTAATCTGAGACATTCATGTCACATTTTTATAGTATCGGAGTATGACATCACGAGACATCAACGATCACGAACCACAGCATGACGTCGACGTACTAGTCGTCGGTGCAGGGCCGACGGGGTTGACCGCCGCCGCGGAGGCGCTTCGGCATGGCCTCAGTGTGCGTATCGTCGACCGCAAGGCAATTCGCGGGGCCTTCTCCAAGGCTCTCGTCGTGCACGCCCGCACCCTCGAGGTTTTCGAAACGATGGGCATCGTCGACAACATCCTTGCGGAAGGCATTCCCTTTGCGGCGCTGAACGCTCGCTCGGCGGGCCACCGGGTGACCCGTGTGGATCTCCTCGGCCTTCAGTGGGGGGACACAGCGTATCCGTATTGGCTGTCGCTGCCACAACATTCCACGGAACGGGTGCTGGAGGCAAACGTCGAGCGTCTCGGCGGGGCGGTGGAGTGGTCAACGACACTGCTGGGACTCAAGGATCGCGGCAGCCACGTCGAAGCGACCCTGAGCGAGGCGGGTGCCGCCGAAACCATCAGGGCGCGGTGGGTCTATCGGCTGCGACGGCGGTCAGAGCACAGTGCGCACGCAGGCCGGTATCCGGCTGGAGCGCACCGGAGCCGGGGCCGCTTTCCTGCTGGCAGACGTCAAGACGACCCTCGACCTGACCGAGGACGAAGGCTACCTTCACCTGGCGCCGCAGGGCCTGCTCATTATCGTCCCCATGCCGGAGACCGGTCGTTGGCGCCTGATCGCCCACATGCCGACACCTCTGGACGTGCCCGCGTCGGCTATCGACGCGACGCACCTGGACGACGTGATCCGCCAGCGTACCGGCCTCGAGTTCGGCAGCCACGATGTCTCCTGGACATCCCAGTTCAATCTCAGCCACGGCGTCGCCGACCGGTTCCGGAACGGGCGGGTCTTCCTTGCCGGGGATGCAGCGCACGTTCACAGCCCTGTGGGAGGCCAAGGCCTCAATACCGGCGTGCAGGACGCCCACAACCTGATCTGGAAGCTGGCGCTCGCCAGGCAACTGAGCGCATCCGCCGCCGAAGAGCTGGTGGCCAGTTACGAGAGGGAACGACGGGGCACGGCCCTTCCGATGGTCCACGGCGTCGCAAAGGTGACCCGGGTGATCACCGCGCGCGCGAGTGTGGCGCGCAGGGTGCTCGGCATGCTGGCTCCGCGAGTGTTGGCGCGGCCGCGGATCCACAACAAGCTGGGGCGAGCAGTCGGGATGCTGGAACTGGCCTACCCCGTCACCCGCGGGGAGGCACGAAGGGGCGTCGGCAGGCGCCTGGTCAATCCGGAATTCGTCTCGGGAGGAAGGCTCCACGAACGGCTGAACCCCACCGACTTCACCTGGGTGGTCTGGGGAGGCGCTCTGCCTGATCGGCGAGAGCGCGAGGATGCCTGCTGGAGCGGGCTGCCGGTGGTCTTCGTTTCGGATGACTCGCTCATCGCACCAGTCAGGGTGCCCCAGGACCGCCGCGTCATGCTGGTCCGCCCGGACCGCTACGTTGCTGCGGCGGGTCCGGATGCGTGGTCCGTTCACGGGGCGCTGGCCGGGTTGGTTGCCTCCCCCCTCGACGATGCCGTAGTGGCAGCCTGATGGACTGGGTCGTTGCCGGACTTCCGTGGCACTCCCTGCTGGTGCATTTCACGGTTGTCGTCGTTCCGGCAGCAGCTGCCTGCGTGGTGTTGGCCGCAGTGTGGCCGGCGGCGCGGCGCAGGCTCGGCGTCTTCACGCCGATCCTCGCCCTGGTCGCTCTCGTGGCGGTTCCGTTCACCTCCCAGGCCGGGCAGTGGCTCGTCGTCAGGGTGGAACAGACCCCACTCGTCGAGGCCCACGAGGCGATCGGCACATCCCTTCTCCCGTGGGTCATCGCGCTGTTCGTCATTGCCGTGCTGCAATGGGTCTGGTATCGGCGTGACCGAAAGCCGGGGCGCCCGCGCCGACCGGCAATAGCGATCGCGATCATGCTGGTAGCAGTCGTCGCCGCGGTCGGTTCGGTTGCGACGGTCGTGCGCATCGGCGACACCGGCGCGGCCGCGGTCTGGACCGGGGAGTTCGACAGCGAACCGGTGCCGGGTCGCTGACGACTCAATGAACGATCTCCGGCGGCAACGTACTGCAGGGTGAGCGCCGAATTTGACCCGCTCGCCAGAAACTCTCCACAAAGCAACGGGAACTACCAAGCAACAGGCGGAACCAGACCAGGGTAAACTTGACGGCGCAGAGCGACATCCATCCGTAACGGCGGGGTCCTCAGCCTAGTGACGACACGATATGCACCTCTAGCTCAATTGGCAGAGCAACTGACTCTTAATCAGTGGGTTCCGGGTTCAAGTCCCCGGGGGTGCACCATTTGGCCCGACATCGAGAAGATGTCGGGCCTTTTTCTTGCCCAAATGCTGGTATCGCCGCCTCGATACCGACGTGACACCCCCGTTCGCCCCGAGCGCAAACACGGCAAGATAACGAAGTGGCAACAACCCCGATCGCCGTCAGGACGGCGATCGTGGCGGAGTCTGGCCGGAGACGCGTGCTCCTGACCGAGTGACAGCGGACATCGGAGACGAGCCTCCTGATACGGTTGTTGACGGTCTTAGGACTCTTCACCAGGACGCGCAACCCGTAGATACCCTCCCTTACAGGACTGCGAGTGCGTACGGTGAGGCTCTGACGGAGGCGATCCCATGATCGCTTCCAGCCCACGCCATACCGGCGCTGAGTGCGGTCGCAGCCTACCCGTCCGTCAAACGCGAGCACCCGACCATCGTTCTGAAGACGATTGCGCCGGTGAGCACCGGAGAACACGTGAGTGAATCGATCGCCGTCAAGGCGCATCAGCTGTACAAGGCGTTCGGTCGACGACCGAACGAGATGGTCAGAAAACTGGCCTCGGGGGCAAGCAGGGCCGACGTCGCGAACCTGGGCACAGCCGCTGTCATCGACGCCTCCTTTGAAGTGAAGCAAGGCGAGATCTTTGTGGTCATGGGCCTGTCCGGCTCCGGAAAGTCGACCCTGATCCGCATGCTTAACGGCCTGCTCGAAGCGACCAGCGGAACCGTGACCGTCGGCGGCACCCAGATCACCGGCATTCCCCCCAAGCAACTGCGCGAGGTTCGCCGTCGCAACGTCTCGATGGTGTTCCAGCACTTCGCACTTCTGCCCCACCGCACTGTGCTCGACAACGCTGCATACGGGCTTGAGGTGCAGGGCTTCAGTCTCGACGAGCGTCGCGAGCGGGCAATGGCGGTCGTCGAGCGCGTTGGCCTCTCCGGCTGGGAAGACAAGTTCCCCAGCCAGCTCTCCGGCGGAATGCAGCAGCGCGTCGGCCTCGCGAGAGCCCTCGCCTCAGACACAGACATCCTGCTCATGGACGAGGCGTTCTCCGCCCTCGACCCGCTGATCCGGCGAGAGATGCAGGAACAGCTCGTCGAGTTGCAGGCCGAGCTCGGCAAGACCATCATCTTCATCACCCACGACCTCAACGAAGCCATGTTCCTCGGAGACCGTATCGCGGTCATGCGAGACGGCCGCATCGTGCAGGTGGGAACGCCCGACGACATCCTCACCGATCCAGCCAACGACTACGTCGCCCAGTTCGTTCAGGATGTCGACCGCGCACGCGTGCTCACCGCCTCCGGCGTCATGGAGCCTGCGAAGTCCGTCGTCTCCGCGTCGGCCGGACCTCGCGCTGCCCTCCGGGTGATGCGCGACCTGCAGACGTCGGCAGCATTCGTCGTCGGCAACGGCCGCAAGCTCGTCGGTGTCGTTCGGGATAAAGACGTGATGCGCCAGGTGAAGGCCGGCGAGAGAGACCTGACGGCCGCTGTGCGCACGGAAGTGGCCACGGTCGACGGCGATGCGCACCTCACCGACCTGTTCGAGCTCTCTGTCGAGAGTGAACTTCCCGTTGCAGTGCTCGACGACAAGCAGCGACTGCTCGGAGTCATCCCGCGGGTGACGCTGCTGGCCGCGCTGGGGAACGTGTCATCGAACACCGGCGAAGTGGCGGTTGTCGAGCCACCGGCAACGATCTCGATGGAGATCATCACAGAGACCCTGCGAGCGACGGCGGGTGCCGAAGACGACCTGGTCGGTTCGAGTGAAGGAGGTGCACGATGAACGACTTCCGAATTCCCATCGGTGAATGGGGCGAAGCTTTCGTCGAGTTCATCACCGAGTTCTTCAGCCCGGTGTTCGACGTGATCCGTGCGGTCTTCGGCGGCTTCTACGAGGGCGTCGACTGGGTGCTGGTGACGCCGCCGTTCTGGGTGATCATCGTGCTCATCACCGCACTCGGGTTCTGGGCTCGCGGCTGGCTGTTCGCGGTAGGGACGGCCGTCGGATTGTTCGTGATCGTGGGTGTCGACCAGTGGGAGACCGCGATGGACACCCTCGCGCTCGTGCTTGTCTCTGCCCTGATCGCGATTGCCCTCAGCATTCCGCTCGGTATCCTCGGTGCCAGGTCCAGGACGGCGTCGAACATCATGAAGCCGATCCTCGACTTCATGCAGACGCTCCCAGCGTTCGTCTACCTGATTCCGGCGCTGATCCTCTTCCGCATCGGCATCGTGCCCGGCATCGTGGCAACGATCATCTTCTCGATGGCACCGGGCGTGCGCCTGACCGAACTTGGCATCCGCGGTGTGGACAAGGAAGTGGTCGAAGCCGGCTACGCCTTCGGAGCGTCGCCCCGTCGCATCCTGCGCCAGATTCAGCTACCCCTGGCCGCGCCGACCATTATGGCCGGTGTCAACCAGGTGATCATGCTGTCACTCTCGATGGTCGTCATCGCCGGTATGGTCGGCGCCGGCGGACTCGGAGGCGTGATCGTGCAGGCCCTCAGCCGCATCGACTTCGGGCTCGGGCTCGAAGCCGGCCTCGCCGTCGTGATCCTGGCTATTCTGCTCGACCGCCTCACGGCATCCCTCGGCGTACGCCGCAAGCGGCGGGCCCGTCCATCCCAGACCTCGGCCGACTCCGTGTCGACCGACCCAGGTTCGACCGACTCAGAGTCAGTCGACACCATGCCATCCGTTGGGGCACCTGCCTTCCAGGGCAGCACCCACCGTGGCTGACAAACACCAATCACCCGGCTCACAGCGCCGGGCCGAAAGGAACGATATGAAGAAGCGTCTCATGACCGGTCTTGCGATCGGTGCCATCGCAGCGCTCGGGCTCACCGCCTGCGCAAGCGGGTCTGGTGAAAGCTCGGACGGTCCAAAGAACGGCGACAAGAAAGACCTCACCGTCGCCGTGTTCAACGGCTGGCCTGAGGGTGAAGCCGCCTCCTACCTCTGGAAGTCCGTGCTCGAGGAGAAGGGCTACAACGTCGAACTCGAGTACGCCGACGCAGGGCCGGTCTTCGCCGGACTCAGCACCGGAGACTACGACGTGGCCTTCGACGGCTGGCTGCCGACCACGCACCAGACCTACATGGAGAAGTACGGCGACGACCTCGTCGACCTCGGTGCCTGGAACGACGAGGCTTCGCTTACCATCGCGGTGAACGAAGATGCCCCGATCGATTCGCTCGAAGAACTTGCGGCGAACGCTGACAAATTCGACAATCGCCTGGTCGGCATCGAGCCGGGCGCTGGCCTGACCGAGGCCACCGAGAATGCCGTCATCCCCGGCTATGGACTCGACAAGATGGAGTTCCTCACCTCGTCGACGCCCGCAATGCTCTCTGAGCTGAAGGCGGCAACGGATGCCGGCGAGAACATCGCCGTCACGCTGTGGCGTCCGCACTGGGCCTACGACGAGTTCCCGCTCAAGGACCTCGAAGACCCGAAGGGCACGCTCGGCACCGCAGAGTCGATCCACTCGATCGGCAGCAGCGCCTTCGAGAAGGACTTCCCTGGTCTGACGAAGTGGGTCGAGGCGTTCAAGCTCGACTCCGACCTCCTTTACTCGCTGGAGAACGCCATGTTCAACGGCAACGAGGACACGAAGGACTACACGCCCATCGTGGAGAAGTGGATCACCGAGAACCAGGACTACGTCGACGGCCTGACCAGCTAACCGTCTCGCCGTTCAATCGAACGAAGGCCTGTGCCGATCCGGCACAGGCCTTCGTCATGCTGCCGGCACCTCGCGTGGCGGAGGCACCCCAATCACCCGGCTCAGAGTGCCGGGTACGAAAGGAACCAATGAAGAAGCGTTTACTCACCGGACTCGCCCTCGGAGCGATGGCAACCCTCGGGCTCACGGCCTGCGCAGCGGGCGGATCGGGCGAAAGCTCGGACGGCCCAGCGAACGGCGATAAGAAAGACCTGACGATCGCCGTGTTCAACGGCTGGCCGGAAGGGGAAGCGGTCTCGTACCTCTGGAAGTCCATTCTCGATGAGAAGGGCTATGACGTCACACTCGAGTATGCCGACGCAGCACCGACATACACCGGCATCAGCGCTGGTGACTACGACATGGTCATGGACACGTGGCTGCCGATCACCCACAAGACCTACATGGAGAAGTACGGAGACGACCTCGTCGACCTCGGCGTCTGGAACACCGAGGCGGCGAACACGATCGCTGTGAACGCCGACGCCCCGATTGACTCGCTGGAGGAATTGGCCGCCCACGCGGATGAATTCGGCAATCGAATCGTTGGCATCGAACCCGGCGCGGGCCTCACAGAGGCCACCGAGAACGAGGTGATTCCGGGCTACGGGCTAGAGAAGATGGAGTATCTGACGTCGTCGACTCCCGCGATGCTGTCCGAGTTGAAGGCGGCGACGGATGCCGGTGAGAACATCGTGGTCACCCTGTGGCGTCCGCACTGGGCCTATGACGAGTTCCCGATCAAGGACCTGGAAGACCCGAAGGGAACCCTGGGCGCGGCCGAATCGATTCACACCATCGGCACCACCACGTTCACGAAGGACTACCCGGCACTGACCGAGTGGATCGAGGGATTCAAGATGGACTCCGAACTGCTGTTCTCGCTGGAGAACGTCATGTTCAACGGTGACGCGAGCTCAGACGACTACATGCCCATCGTGGAGAAGTGGATCACCGAGAACCAGGACTACGTCGACGGGCTGACCAGCTAGTCACTGATTAGCTAGTCACTGATCAGTTAGTCGCAGGGCAGTTCACACGGGGGCCAGAGTCGACCGACTCTGGCCCCCGTGGGTGAATGTCGTTGTGAATCGGAGCCCCATATCCGACGGCCCCAGTGCGGGGGTGATTACGGTAGCCGGCAGTCATCCTGTGGTTTTATTTCTTCGGCATCCATCCCGAAGAAGAGAGTCACATGAGCGAGCCCCGCACGCCAGGAACCGAAGAATACGCAGCACCTCGGCTGAAGCCGAAGTCACGTAATCGGAAATCCACGGTGTTATGGGGAGGCATCACGGTCCTCGGCATGTTCCTCTCTGCCGGCACAGCGAGCGCCGCGGCAGACGTCATCACACCCGTGACGCCAGCTGACGCACACCTCGCCGGCCTCGAATACGTAGCCCTCGGCGACTCGTATTCCGCCGGCTTCGGCTTGACGCCGTACAGCGACGTCCCCGCGGCAGGCTGCTTCCAGGCAGATGCGAATTATCCGCACCTGGTCGCCGCAGAACTGGGGCTCGCCCTCACCGACGCGACCTGCAGCGGTGCCGTGACAGCCAACATCATCGACCTGCCGCAGAACACCGGCCTCGGAGTCGCTCCGATACAGTCCGAAGCGCTGAGCGCGTCAACCGACATCGTGACCGTGACTATCGGCGGCAACGATCTCGGGTTCGCCGCCGTCGCGCAGTCGTGCGCGGCGCTGAGTGCGACCGGCCCCACCCTCACCGGCTTGGACAGCTGCAAGGCGTTTTACAACCCGGCCCCCGGAGTAGACATCCTCCTCAACCGCCTCGCTGACCCGGTGACCGCGGCGATCGGCGCGGCTTACGCCGATATTCACGCGAAGGCGCCGAACGCCAAGATCTTCGTCATCGGCTACCCGGCCGTCGCGCCGAATGAGGCGAACATTCCTGAGGGCGGATGCTTTACGTCCGCAATCGGCACCGGCCAGCCGCCGTTCCCCGAGAACGCGTACCCATTCACCGACATCGACGTGCCGTACCTCCACTCGATCGAATCCGCGCTCGACAAGGTGATAGGTGATCAGGCCGCGATCGTCGGAGCGACCTACCTTCCCACCATCGCGCAAACGGTGGATCACACCCCGTGTGCCGGAGATGCGGATCCATTCATCAATGGAGTGACGATCGAGGAGTTCATCCCGGCCGACCCCATCTCAACGTCTCAGATCTCGCTGAAGCTCGGTGCCCTGCACCCGAATGAGGCCGGAGTGGCGTTCCTGGAGGGCCAGGTAACCGCTGCCGTCCGTGCTGCGTTCCCCGCAACGGTTCCTGACGTCGTGCCGGCCGACACCGTTGTTCCCGCCAAGCCGACGCTGGCGGCGACCGGCACGGAAGCCACGGGCTGGCTCGCGATGGGCGGCATCCTGCTGCTCGGCGGGGGTCTCCTGTTCGCAACCAGGCGTCGTCCCGCGGCGAGCGCGTCCCGGTAGCGCTCACGAGTGCAGTCGAATCGTCGGTTCGAGCGAATCAGTACGACGATTTGGCCGCACTCGTGCGCGTATTGGCGAGAACGGATGCCTGCGGCGACGTCAGCCCTGCGGCACCATCTGCTGCAGGGCCCAGGTGTTGCCGTCTGGGTCGGAGAAGTAGACGAAGCGGCCCCAGTCCTGAACGTCGACATCGCTGGCTTCCACCCCGCGGCCGATGAGCTCAGCGCGAGCGGCGTCTGCGTCGGCGATGACCATCTGCACGCCTTTTTGGGACCCGGGCGGCATCTCGGTGACTCCCGTGCCGAGCACGATCGAGCAGGCCGACCCCGGGGGAGTGAGTTGCACGAAGCGCAGGGTCTCGTTGACCTGGAAGTCGTGGTCGGCGTTGAAACCGACCTGGTCAACGTAGAACGCTTTGGCCCGGTCGACGTCGGTGACGGGGATGGCGACGAGCTCGATCTTCATGTCCATGGTGCGTGGTCCCTTCTCGTTCACTACTTGCCTATTCACGGCTTGGTTGTGAGTTTCGCCATCAGGCTAATGACCAAAGCGGTCAGTTCCTGACCGCTTTCTGGTTGCTATTGCGCGATGAGGGTGCCTATCGACTGCCCGGAATCATCAAGCACGGTCATGATCTTTCCATCGACGGATGCGGAGATCGCCCCTCCGAGCCAGGTTTCAACGCCTTCGCAGGCCATCATCGTCGACGCGATGGGGCCGAAACTGACGGTCGCACCGTTCTGATCCCACTCGCCCATCAGTCGGTTGCACCCGTCGGTCCCGCTGAGCGTGCCGTCTTCAGCAAGTTCGAGGTAAGCGCCGTGCGACGCGGCGTCTGCCTCCCACACCCCGACGGCGGACTCGGCACCGGGAGCGCCGGTGGCTGCGCACCCGCCGAGCAGCAGTGCCGCAGAGGCAATCACGAGGGTGCGGAGCGCAAATGGCGCGAGTCGGCTGGTCATGAAGTACACACTAGTGACCCGTATCGTGCGTCCGATAGATCAGGACTGCACGCTGTGGATCAGGACTGCGCGGTGTGGATCAGGACTTCGTGCCGGCAGCAGGAACGCAGAGGGTCAGTCGTCGAGACCGCGGGCGACCAGCGACTCGCCGATCGCGTCGGCCGCATAGAGGGAGCGCACCACCACCGGCACAGCCAGTGCCAGCAAGCTGCCTTGGGCCCCACGCGCCCTGCGGGCATCGAGAACGTCTTTCACGATCTCGGCGACCAGGGGGATGCAGCGGATGGTCAGCGCGACGAGCAGGCCGACCCGATCGCCATCGATCCAGCGTTCGAACGGACGGAGGATGAGGCGAAACGCTTCCAGTACCGCCGTCACCGTCGTGGTGAGCGTGAAGAGTGCGGCCAGTGCAACGGCAACCAGTAGCCGCCCCGTCATCATCGCCGCGACGATCCAGCCCGCCAGCAGCGCCTGCAGCGGCACCGCGATGAGCAGAAGCCACAGGATAGGCGCTACCTGTTGCCATACCGCGCCGACCGGCACCCGAGCGATCACGAACAAGGCAGCAACCGCCAATGCCGCAGCGCCGAGTTGCCAGGGCTCCCTGGCCAGGCCGACCCCGACCACTCCGATCGAGAGCAGCAGCAGTTTGAGAATCGCCGGCGCGCGATGGACGACGGATGTCCCGGCGAAATAGAACCCGATCACGCCAGCAGTCCCCGGTAGGCATCCAGTGCGACACTCGGAGCGTCATCGGCGACAACCCGGCCCTCATCGATCACGATGACCCGGTCGAAGTCCTCGAGTAACTCGAGCTGGTGGGTGACCACAATGACCTGCTGCGTCATCTCCCGAAACAGCCCGGCGATCTCGCGGGCATTACGCGCGTCGAGCAGAGTCGTCGGCTCATCGGCCACGATGATCTGCGGTTCCCCGACGAGCACCGCCGCCAGCGCCAGCAATTGCTTCTGGCCACCGGACAACCGGTGTGCAGGGTGCTCTGCGTGCGCCGCCAGGCCGAACCGCTCCAGCGCCGCCGCCGTACGCAGGGCGATCTCGGCCGGCGCCAGGCCGCGCCGGCGCAGTGAGAATGCAACATCCTCCTGAACCGTCGGCATGACGATCTGGTTGTCGGGGTTCGTGAAGATGAACCCGACCTTCCGCCGAATCTCCTTCGCCTTCCTGGCAACATCAGCGTCGTCGACGGTGACACGCCCGGTGTCGGGTGCGACCAGGCCGTTGATCATTCGCGCCAGGGTAGATTTGCCCGAACCGTTGGCGCCGATGATGCCGATGCGCCGCTCGCTCAGCACCAGGTCGACGTCGGCCAGCACCCGCCGTTCCCCGAACGAGTGGGAAACTCCGTCGAAGACGATCCTGCTCATGGCGCCGAATGCGACGGTGTTGAATCAGACGGTGTCGAACGCGTCAGGGCACCGGCCTGTACTCGCCTGCCGGCGCGAACAGGGATCAGGCCGGGGTACGCCTTGTGCACCTGCCGGGCAACCAGCACAGTCACGACCACCTTGATCAGGTCACCAGGGAGAAACTTGAGGCTGTCGGCCGCGGCCACCCACAGCGGAACACCGAGGTTGATGGCGGTCACCGGGATGCCGATCAGATAGATGGCAACGATTCCACCCAGGATTGTTGCGCCGAGTGCCGGCCAGAATCGGTACTTCGGCAACAACAGTGAGGTGAGGAATCCGATCACCAGCACACCGAGCAGCCACCCGTATGGATACCCGGCTGCAGGCGACGTCGTGAACCAGACCAGTCCGCCCCGCCCACCGGAGAAGAGAGGGAGGCCGGCGGCCGTGAGAGCCAGGAACAGCAGAACGGCGAAGAAGCCCTTGCGGGCTCCGAGAATCGCTCCAGCGAGCATCACACCGAGGGTCTGGAACGTGATCGGCACGGCCACGGCGCCGATTGCGACGGCGCCAGGCAGGCCGAGCGCGGCGATCAGGGCGGCGAAGATTGCGATCTGTGCGAGATCGCGGACGGTGAGGATGCGGGCTGTCATAGTTTTCACCCTAGAATCTCTGATTTGCGCAATGCCGACGAATGTCTACAAAGAATATGTGCGAACTCTATAAGCTCTCCCTTCTAGCCAGCCTTTTCATGGTTGGCTGGATTAACGACATCCGATCGTGGGTGCAGACAGAAGGGAAAAGTCCATGGGTTTCTTCGGCTTCCTCCTCCTCGGCTTGATCGCCGGGGCCATCGCAAAGCTGATCCTCCCCGGTAGGCAGGGCGGTGGTTGGTTCATGACGCTGCTTCTCGGCGTTATCGGAGCGCTGCTCGGCGGCTGGCTCGGCGGCCTCATCTTCGGCGTCGACCTCAGCGGTGGTTTCTTCGACCTCACCAGCTGGCTGCTCGCGATCGCCGGTGCGATCATCGTGCTGCTCATCTGGGGTCTCATCACCCGCAATCGGAAGACCGCCTGATCCAACCCAGGTAACAGCGCACTAGCTTTCGCGCCATGTGTCAAGTTTGATGCTGGACGTGTGTGATCGGCCCGGGACGTTTTTGGACCGGGCTGTGGGAGGTCGATGGACATGCGTTCGTGTGGAGGGCTGGGCCGTCGTTGGTTCGGCAGGCTGATCAGGCGCCGTTGTGCGGCAGGCTTTCGTGTGCGCCGTGAGAGGCGGCCCAGCGCGGGCGGGCGGCAAGCTAGGTTGCGCCGTCGAGCGGCATAGCTACCGTGGCCGTCACCGTCCGCGACTGAGCCTTCCTTGACAATACGCGTCTTCATCGAAGGGTTGTTGGGTCACGAGC
>NZ_ATWH01000012.1 GCF_000421145.1 Glaciibacter superstes DSM 21135
CCCGGAGCGTTCGACGACATCGACCATGCCGTCGCCTGGTTCGGCGCTTTCGTCGAGCACTACAACGACCATCACCACCACTCGTCGCTAGCCGGATTCACGCCCGCTCAGGTCTATGACGGCTCATGGCTTCACTCCGCCCAGCAGCGCCAAGCCACCCTCGATGCCGCCTACCAGGCCAACCCACACCGCTACCGGAAACCACCCGTCGTGAGCCCACCCCCGCAGCAAGTGACCCTGAACCTCGCCCACAAAGACGGCAAAACCCACACCCCACCTACCCTGCTCGAACTCCTCGCAGGATAAACACACCAAACAGGTCACACCAGATTGACAACCAGCGGCGGTCCGAAATCGGGGCGAAATGGTTCATTTTCACGAATATCTCCGTCGAATGGGTCGGGTGATTGGTGAAGCGGCCTTGTCAGGGAAGGCGCAGAAGACTCTCAGTAGACTGAGACCATATGAATTGGAATGAATTCTGGGCGGTGCCCGAGGGCTTCTTCGTGGTTTCGGTCGTGCCTCGGCTGATCGGCGTCGTGGTGATCATCGTCGTCGCGCTCATCCTCCGCTGGGTGCTGCACTTCGTCATCCGGCACGTCGTCAATCGAATCGTGTCTGGTGTCAAGAAGAAGCAGAACATCGAAGACACCCAGGCGCTGATGGCGTCGCCACTGGCGGCCGTGCGCGTGGTGCAGCGCACCCGCACCCTCGGTTCGGTGCTGACCAACATCGTCAACATCATCCTCTTTATCGTCGCAATCCTGCTGATCATCAACACGATCAACGATGCCGTTCTGGGATCCTTCGCCATCCTCACTGCAGCAATCGGTGCCGGTCTCGGTTTTGGTGCCCAGAACATCGTCAAAGACGTGTTGAACGGCCTGTTCATGGTGGTGGAGGACCAGCTCGGAGTGGGCGACGTCGTCGATGTCGGACCGGCCACCGGTGTCGTTGAGGGTGTCGGCATCCGAATCACCCAGATCCGCGACGTCAACGGCATCCTCTGGTTCGTCCGCAATGGCGAGATTCTGCGAGTCGGCAATATGTCGCAGGGCTGGGCGCGTGCCATCATCGACCTGGCGATCCCCTACGACTCCGACGTCGAAGCGGTGCAGACCGAGGTCCTGCGGGTCGCCCTCGACATGGCGTCGAATAGCAAGTGGCGGTCACGCATCCTCGAAAAGCCTGAGATCTGGGGGCTTCAGTCGATTTCAGACGAGGCGCTCGTGATCCGGCTGGTCGTCAAGACCCGCACCTCGACGAAGGACGACGTCTCCCGAGAGCTGCGGATCCGGCTGAAGAAGGCCCTCGATGAAATGGGCATCGTTCTCCCGTCGCTCAACACCGTCGTGCTGACCGGGTTCGACAGCGCCTCCAGCGTTTCCGGCGCAAGGCCGCCTCGAACCAGCCCGATGCCGGTTGTTCCCACGAAAAAACTGCTGCGCAAATCCAAACGCCAGACCCGGCCGGAGGCACCCGATGTCCGCTGAGCACCCGATGTCCGCTGAGCCACCGATGATCCCCGTGCGACCAATCGCCAGTGAACCAACCGGACTGCACCTCCGTGATGGTGAGAACGGGGCATCCGTCACCGTGTCGTTCTACGACCAGGTGGGCGGCAGGGAGTTCTTCCAGAAGCTGATCACCGAGTTCTACCGCGGTGTCGCCGATGATCCCGTGCTGAAGCCGATGTACCCGGAGGATGACCTCGGGCCTGCCACCGAGCGCTTCACGATGTTCCTCGAGCAGTACTGGGGTGGCCCTGGCACCTACAGCGAGCAGCGTGGCCATCCGCGCCTGAGAATGCGGCACCAGCCGTTCAAGGTTAATCCGGATGCCCGCGACCGCTGGCTGGGCCACATGAAAAATGCTCTCGACAGTATGGAACTCCCTCCCTTGCACTATGAAACGCTCTGGTCATACCTGGAGCGCGCGGCCCATGCCATGGTGAACACGTTCGACGAATAGCCTGGGAGCAGCCGGCGCCCGGATAAACTCGGGTCGCGACGTTCGACAGACACGATGATGCTCGACAGCTGCTGACGAAGGAGTCACAATGCCAGCTCGCCCCACCGAAGCCGATGTGATCGTGGTCGGGGCCGGCCTCGCCGGACTTGTGGCCACAGCCGAACTGATCGATGCAGGCAAGCGCGTTCTTCTGGTCGAGCAGGAACCGGCGGCGTCCCTCGGTGGTCAAGCATGGTGGTCATTCGGCGGCTTGTTCCTCATCGACTCGCCTGAGCAGCGCCGCATGGGTATTCGTGACTCACTCGAACTCGCCAGGCAGGACTGGTTTGGCAGCGCCGGCTTCGATCGCGAAGAGGACGCCTGGCCGAAGCAGTGGGCAGAGGCCTACCTGAACTTTGCGGCGGGCGAGAAACGTGCGTGGCTTCGCGAGAAGGGTGTCGGCTTCTTTCCCGTCGTCGGCTGGGCGGAACGCGGTGGGTACACCGCGCTCGAGCACGGCAACTCCGTGCCCCGATTCCACATTGTCTGGGGCACCGGCCCCGGCGTCCTTGAGCCATTCGTGACACGGGTGCGCGAGGGAGTGAGCGCCGGTCTCGTGACCGCGCTGCACCGCCACCGCGTCGACGAACTGATCGTTGAAGGCGGCAGTGTGGTCGGAGTGCGCGGCGCCGTGCTCGCGGCCAGTGGTGCTGCACGAGGCGAAGCGAGCTCGCGGGCATCCGTTGGAGAATTCGACCTTCGCGCTTCAGCGGTGATCGTCACCAGCGGCGGCATCGGCGGCAACCACGACCTCGTCAGGGCACAATGGCCGAAGCGTATGGGGGCGGCACCCGGGCATCTGCTCTCCGGGGTGCCGGCTCACGTGGACGGACGGATGCTGGGCATCGCGGAGCAAGCCGGCGCCCGACTGATCAACGGCGACCGGATGTGGCACTACACCGAAGGCATCACCAACTGGGATCCGGTCTGGGCGGCCCACGGCATCCGTATTCTGCCCGGGCCGTCGTCGCTCTGGCTCGACGCCACCGGCAAGCGGCTCCCGGTGCCGTTGTTCCCCGGGTTTGACACGCTGGGAACCCTGGAACACATCCTGCAGACCGGGTACGAGCACAGCTGGTTTGTGCTCACGCAGAAGATCATCGAGAAGGAGTTCGCCCTCTCGGGCAGCGAACAGAACCCCGACCTGACCGGCAAAGACCTGAAGCTGCTGGCCAAGCGAGTCACGCCTGGCGCGCCTGGACCGGTGGAGGCGTTCAAGGACAAAGGCGTGGACTTCGTTGTGGCGGACACACTCCACGAGCTGGTGGCCGGTATGCAGAAGCTCTCCCCCGATGTGCCACTGGACTTCCCGCGGATCGAACAGGAGATTCTCGCCCGCGATCGCGAACTGGACAACGACTTCACGAAGGATGCCCAGATTAACGCCATCCGGCAGGCCAGGCACTATCGGGGTGACAAGCTCATCCGGGTAGCGAGCCCGCACAAGCTGCTCGACCCGAAGGCAGGGCCGCTCATCGCCGTGAAACTGCACATTCTTACGCGGAAGAGCCTCGGCGGCATCGAGACCGACCTGTCCGCGCGAGTGCTGGCTGCCGACGGCCAGCCGGTACCCGGCCTGTACGCTGCAGGGGAAGCGAGCGGATTCGGCGGTGGAGGGATGCACGGCTACCGGTCACTCGAGGGAACCTTCCTCGGCGGATGCCTGTTCTCTGGTCGCGTCGCGGGGCGCGCGGTCGCCGCCGCGCTGTAGGGTTCAGGCCCGCAGGGTCCAGGGCTTGCGACGCACGAGCACATGGCCTCGACTGGTGCTGAGCCTGGTCCACGGTCCGGTCTCGAACAGCTGCACCGGCTCGTCGGGCGCAAGGAAACCCAGGCTGACGGCGGCGAACGCGGCTCCGGCCGGAATGTGCTCAAGTGCCTCTATGGGTCTCCCCCACACCTCGGAACGCACGCGCTGCACGATCTGCTCACCGGTTCCGCTTGGGATCACCGACGCCACCTCAGCGATACCGGCGCGGGCCGCGGAATCGAGGATCGCGGCATCCGTTTCACCCTGCGTGACCCAGCCGCCACGCGGCGGGGAGATGCCGGCCCAGGTCACCGTGCTCACCTGGAGCGGCACAGTGACGATCACCGCCTGGCCAGCGGATGACGCGGCCTGGCCCTGCACGGACTGCAGGCGGGCAATCCGGTCGAGGAGGGAACGCATCGGCACAACCACGTCGAGGTCGACAGGCTCCGTCAGGGCGAAGGTTCGCAGCCCGAGCACCGTCGGGCTCGAATCGAGCAGACCCCGTGGATACAGGATGGCCGTGTACACCGCCAGCACGCCGGAAGCCGAAATGAGGCGCACCGAACCGTCCTCCACCCTGGCAGCGCGCGACAAGTACACGTGGAGGTCGGCGAGGGAGTGGGAATCGGCAAGGGAGAATGACTGGCTCATCTGATCTCTAAACTACCAAGTAAGCAGTAGCGGAATGTACGCCGGAGGAGACAGCATGGATACGCCGATGGAAGGCCTGCTCGCCGCTCTCGACCTCACCGACACCGGAGCACGCACCAGCGAAGACATCTTCACCGGACCATCACAATGGATGCCGCTCGGCCGGGTCTTCGGCGGCCAGGTACTCGCGCAGTCGCTCGTTGCTGCAATGCGCACCGTGCCCGATGACCGGTTCGTCCATTCCATGCACGGATACTTTCTCCGCCCGGGCGACGTCAACCAGCCGATCACCTTCTCTGTCGACCGCATCCACGACGGTCGGTCGTTCTCAACGCGGCGCACGCAGGCTTACCAGGACGGCGTGCCGATCCTCTCCCTGATTGCGTCGTTCCAGGACGAGGACGAGGGTGTCGAACATCAGATCGAGATGCCCGGCGACATTCCGGAGCCGGAATCCCTTCCGAGCGCCGCCGATGCACTCGCCCAGGTCGACCACTCGATCGCCAGATACTGGGCAAGTGAACGGCCATTCGACATCCGTCACCTGCCGTCGCCGATCTATCTGCGCGTGAACGGCGAGCACACCGCAAAGCAGGCGGTGTGGATGAAGACCCTTGGCGTTCTGCCAGACGACCAGAACCTGCACAGGGCGGCCCTCGCCTATGCGAGCGACTACTCCATCATGGAACCGGTGATGAGGCGCCACGGCGTCGCCTGGGCGACACCGGGTCTGAAGGTTGCGAGCCTCGACCACGCCATGTGGTGGCACCGGTTCGGTCGAGTGGACGAATGGATGCTGTACGTGCAGGACTCCCCCTCGGCCCAGGGCGGCCGCGGCCTCGCCACGGGCAGCATCTACAGTCGCTCAGGGCTGCTCCTGGCCACCGTCGCCCAGGAGGGGATGCTACGGGTGCCGTCCGGCGAAGACCAGCCGCTCCGACCCTGATCCCGCATACTGATCGTGTGACGAGTCACAGTGAACCGTATTACCTGGCGTCTCGTTGTACTGGATAGAGATGCCGACCCGTGGGCATCGGCCATCGCACAACCGATTCGAAGACCGATTCAAGGAGCATGATGACGACGAACACGGATGTCTCCCGCCGCAGCCTGATTCTCATCGGAGGAGCAGGGAGCGTGCTGGCCCTCGCGGCATGCAGCACTCCTGACGAATCGCCGGGTTCAGCCCCGGCCGACAGCAGCGCGCCGGACCCATCGCCGGATTCCAGCGGCACCGAAAGCGCCGCGCCAGGTGCATCAGCGGAAATCGCCAAGCTCGCCGACATTCCGGTGGGCGGCTCGGTCGCAGCCGAACTCGACGGCAAGCCGATCCTGATCTCACAACCGACGGCGGGGTCGATCGTCGCGTTCAGCGCGATCTGCACCCACCAGGGCTGTGTTGTGAACCCTGCGCAGGACACGCTGGACTGTCCGTGCCACGGCTCCCGGTACGACGCCGCAACCGGCGAGGTGCTCGACGGGCCGGCACCGCTGCCGCTGGAGAAGGTGACAGTCGCCGTTTCCGGCGAGTCGGTTGTGGCGGGCTGAGGCGGCAATGGACGGCTACGCCATCAATGGGCTGCCGCTGCATGTTCTTCTGGTGCACGCCGTTGTTGTTCTCGTTCCGCTGACGGCCCTCGGCCTGGTGCTGTCGGCATTGTGGCCGGCGGCCAGGCGTCGCCTGGGATTTGTCACGGCGCTCCTTGGGCTGGCGCTGATCGCCCTCGTGCCCCTGACGACCCAGGCCGGACAATGGCTGAAGAGCCGGGTTGCCAGCACTCCGCTGGTGGAGACCCATGCTTCTCTCGGCGACCGGTTGTGGCCGTGGTCGCTCGCTCTCGGAATCCTCGCGATCGCCAGCTGGCTGTGGTACTTCTTCGCGGCCCGCAGAGACCACCGACACACTTCGCATCGACGTGCACGCCGCGCGGTGGCGACGGTCATCGCGATCCTGGCCGTCGTCGTCGGTGGAGTCGTGACCTACCAGACGATCGTTGTCGGCGAGTCCGGCACCAGGGCGGTGTGGGAGAACTCGTTCAGCGAGACGGAACTGGACTAAACGGGGTCAGAATCCGCAGAACCGGACTCGCGAATGCAGATCATCCTGGCCGCTTCAGCGACGGGCGAACCGTACGGGTTCGTCAAGGTACGGCGTCCAGGCCGCACGCTCGATCTCGCTGATCTTGCGCGGTCGCTCTGATGCGGCATCCACAAGCACGATGGTGGTGCTGGCACGGGCATACTGCACGGCAGGCTCCGCCCCCTCCGGGCTCCACACCTCGTAGCAGACCTCAAGGCTTGCGCCGCCGAGTTTGCCCAGCCAGAGCCTGACATCGACCGGTTGCCGAAGGTAGGGCACGGGCGCCAGGTATTCGATCTCCTGCCGAGCGATCAAAGTGAGGGTGGCAGCGCCCGGCCGCCCGTCGAGCACGGCTGTGCTGGCCCCGACGGCCGACTCGCCAGACTCGCCGTTGGCCCAGAAGGCCTGGATGCGGGCCTCCTCGAGGAGACGGAGCATCTCAGCGTTGTTGACGTGGCCGTAGGCGTCGAGGTCTGACCAGCGCAGACGGATCGGTACGTGCAGCTTCACCGCCGTGCCTAGTCGCGCGTGAGCTTGCGGTAGGCGGAGCGGTGCGGCTTGGCGGCGTCCGGCCCGAGACGCTCGATCTTGTTCTCCTCGTACGCTTCGAAGTTGCCCTCGAACCAATACCACCTCGCCGGCTCCCCATCTGTGCCCTCGTACGCGAGGATGTGGGTGGCAATGCGGTCGAGGAACCATCGGTCGTGTGTGATCACCACAGCACAGCCTGGGAACTCGAGGAGTGCGTTTTCGAGAGAGCCGAGGGTTTCAACGTCGAGGTCGTTTGTCGGCTCGTCGAGCATCAGCAGGTTGCCGCCCTGTTTGAGCGTCAACGCCAGATTCAGACGGTTGCGCTCACCGCCGGAGAGGACTCCCGCCTTCTTTTGCTGGTCTGGTCCCTTGAATCCGAAGGTGGAGACGTATGCGCGGGACGGAATCTCGCTCTTGCCGACCTGGATATAGTCCTGACCGTCTGAGACGACCTCCCACAGCGATTTGTTGGGGTCGATGCCACCGCGCTCCTGGTCGACGTAGGAGATGTCGACGGTGTCGCCGATTTTCAGCTCGCCGCCGTCGAGCGACTCCTTGCCGACGATGGTCTTGAAGAGGGTCGTCTTTCCGACTCCGTTCGGGCCGATCACGCCGACGATGCCGTTGCGGGGCAAAGTGAAGGTGAGGTCTTCGATGAGCACCCGGTCGCCGAAGCCCTTCTTCAGCTTCTTGGCGTCGATCACCTGCGAACCGAGCCTCGGACCCACCGGAATCTGGATCTCCTCGAAGTCGAGCTTGCGTGTGCGTTCGGCTTCCGTCACCATTTCTTCGTATCGGGCAAGGCGCGCCTTCGACTTCGCCTGGCGGCCCTTTGCATTGGAGCGAACCCACTCGAGTTCGTCTGCGAGGCGTTTCGAGAGTTTTGCGTCTTTCTTGCCCGCCACCTGCAGGCGCTCCTGCTTCTTCTCGAGGTAGGTCGAGTAGTTGCCCTCGTATGGGTAGAGGTGGCCGCGGTCAACCTCGGCGATCCATTCGGCGACGTGGTCGAGGAAGTACCGGTCGTGGGTGACGGCGAGCACGGCGCCCGGGTACTTCGCGAGGTGCTGCTCGAGCCACAGCACGCTTTCGGCGTCGAGATGGTTGGTGGGCTCGTCGAGCAGTAACAGGTCTGGCTTCTGCAACAGCAGCTTGGTCAGGGCGACCCGGCGCTTCTCTCCTCCGGAGAGGTTGGCGACGTCGGCATCGCCAGGCGGTGTGCGCAATGCGTCCATGGCCTGCTCCAGCTGCGAGTCGAGGTCCCAGGCGTCTGCATGGTCGATCTCTTCCTGGAGCACGCCCATCTCAGCCAGCAGAGTGTCGAAGTCGGCATCTGGTTCGGCCATCGCCGCGGAGATCTCATTGAACCTGTCGATCTTCCCCTTGATGGGGCCGACGCCTTCCTGCACATTCTCGAGCACGGTTTTCGACTCGTCGAGCTCAGGCTCCTGCATCAGGATGCCGACGCTGTAGCCGGGAGTGAGCTTGGCTTCGCCGTTGCTCGGGGTGTCGAGCCCGGCCATGATCTTGAGAATCGTGGACTTTCCGGCACCGTTCGGGCCGACCACGCCGATCTTCGCTCCCGGCAGGAACGACATCGTGACGTCGTCGAGGATAAGTTTTTCGCCAACCGCCTTGCGGGCGCGGACCATCGAGTAAATATATTCGGCCATAGTGCTAACCAGTCTATTTGGCCATCCGCGTCAGTTTGGCACTACCAGTCGATTGGTCGGGTGGCTCCCACCAGGCACGTCCCGGTGCCGAGGATGGGAGCGATCGTGCTGTGGTAGCCGTCGCTGGCCGGGCCGGTCTGGCCGATCAGGCATTCTCCGTTGAATCGAACGGAGAATTGGATCGAGTCCGCGTCAAGGTCGACCGAGGTCTTGTCGAAGGTGACTTCCATCTGGGTCTTGTCGAACCCGGCAGCCGTGAGCGCATCGATGAAGGCAGCCCCGCCGGCGGCGGGGTCTGCGGCGAGTACCTGCCCGGCTATCAGGTTGAAGTACGGGAGGTTCTCCGACGCACTGAGCTCAGGGGCGAGAACCGGTGGAAGTCCTGGTGACTCTGCCGGCGTCGTAGCAGTCGGGGTACCGGTCTCTGGCGTGGGTGCCGGAGAGGTGCACGCGACAAGGCCGAAGCCGAGTGCTGCGCTCAGCGTCAGCGCGGCGACACGCCTGCGAAGCTTCCTTGCGGGCGTGCTCACTGATCGTGAGCCCTTGGTCAACCCGCGTGCCTCGAGCATGCGCCATCCTCCCCGTTGGCTGCGCCCAGAGCAGCCAACCCTACGAGTCTATGGTGGCGAGGCCGTGAATCTCTGACCCAGCAGCGTCGTCGGGAAGAAAGCCATCCGTTCGCGCTTCGACCTCGTTCTGGAGGCCGGCGTCTTCTGTGCGGGTGTCTTCTGGTGCATCGGGGTCGGGTGCACCCGACCCCTGTTCATCACGTGATGTCGACCGCGCAATCGGTGCTTTTGCATAGTTGGTGGTGCACCAGAACAGGTCGTGCCCCACCGAATCAGCTTCCACCTCGATGGAGGTTCCCTTCCGGTCGGGGTTCTCCCAGTTGCGAACCCGCAGCTTCCCCGTCACCAGCACATGCTCGCCCTTCCGCACCGAATGCGAGACGTTGTATGCGAGGTGTCGAAACGTCGAGACCGTGTACCAGTTCGTGTCTCCGTCGATCCAGGCCCCTGTCGCCCTGTCGTACCTCCGCTGGCCAGAGGCCAGCCGAAATGACGTGATCGCCAGCCCGGAAGTGGTGACCAGGTGCTTCGGGTCCGTGCCAACGATTCCGGTCAGCGTGATGGTGTCGCTCATTGTTCTCTCCCTGCATGAGTGTCGAGACATCGGCTCGTCGAGCCGGTGCACGCACCCCGGGATCGGCCACTCGTGCCAGTCTCCGTCGTCCCGGGGTACGCACGAACGAGTGTGCGCTCATGGCCCGTCGCGTGGCGGCGCACACGACGCATCCGTGGACAACTACAGAAAGCGAAGGCTGGGGAGGGCGACAGAGGCGCGCAGCCCTAAGGTGTTTCCATGACTTTCATCGCTTCCGAGAACCGCTACGAATCCATGCCATATCGCCGAACGGGGAGAAGCGGACTCCGGCTTCCCGCGCTGTCATTGGGCCTCTGGCACAATTTCGGCCACGAGCGATCCGTCGAGACCCAGCGTGCGATTCTGCGCAGGGCATTCGACCTCGGCGTCACGCACTTCGACCTGGCCAACAACTACGGACCGCCCCCCGGATCCGCCGAGTCGAATTTCGGGCGCATCTTCGCGGAGGATTTCCGCCCATACCGCGACGAGCTCGTGATCTCCAGCAAGGCCGGCTACGACATGTGGCCGGGACCATACGGCGACTTCGGTTCGCGCAAGTATCTGCTGTCGTCCCTGGATGCGAGCCTCGGGCGCCTCGGCCTCGACTATGTCGACATCTTCTACTCCCACCGGCCAGATCCGGAGACTCCAATCGAGGAGACCATGGGAGCCCTGGCAACAGCCGTGCAGCAGGGCAAGGCGCTCTACGTCGGCATCTCCAATTACGATCCTGAACAGACCAGAGCGGCTGCAGCGGCACTCGCCGAACACAAGATTCCCCTGCTGATTCACCAGCCGAGGTATTCGATGTTCGACCGCCACATCGAAGACGGCCTGTTCCCGGTACTCGACGAACTGGGCGTCGGCAGCATCGTGTTCTCCCCACTTTCACAGGGCCTGCTCACCGACCGCTACCTCGATGGCACTGTTCCATCTGGCTCTCGGATCGCGACCAGTCACTTCCTCTCCGAATCATCCCTGAGTGACGTCTACCTGGAGCGGGCGAGGGCCTTGAATGAGATCGCTGCCGGGCGCGGCCAGAGCCTGGCACAACTGGCGGTGACGTGGATCCTCCGGCAGCCGGCGGTGACCAGTGTCCTGGTCGGCGCGTCGAGTGTCACCCAGCTCGAGCAGAACGTTGCGGCGCTGGACGCGCCGGCACTGACGGAACAGGAAGTCGCCGCCATCGAGCCGTATGCAGTGCATGGCACGTCCCGGTAGCGAGGCCCGGTAGCGAGGTGAGTGTCGGTGGTCAGCCGTACCGTGAAAGCAACATCAATCGCGGCCGGCTGACTCTCGGAGGATTTCATGACCGCACTGCCAACACTGCCCGCACTGGCCCGCCCTGCCTCGCCCAAGGGCGTCACACTCGTTCCGGTGAAGGAGACCCTGTGGCGGGTCACCGACAAGGCTGGCACCGTTCTCGGGCACATCGAACGACGAACGGATGCCGATGGCGAACGTTTCGCCGCGCGCCGGCTGATTGCCGCAGTGCGTTCAATGGAGCTGGGCGTGTTCTGGCGTATCGACGACGCGGCTGACTGTTTCCGCTGACCGTAATCCGGGTTTCTCCACCCAGTTGGGGCACGCCGCGCGTGGTGCCGATGATCGGTGCCGATGGCCGGTAGTCTGCGGCACATGCAGTGGTGGAATAGCTTTTTAGACTGGCTCACGGCCCTCAGCACGCGCCCGGTGGTTTTCGGTGCGATCGTGCTCGTCATAGCGATTGTCGTGGCCAGCCTTTTGGCCGCGTGGATCTCCCGAGGCGCCATCAGGCGCTTGCTGGAGCAACGCGATCGCGAGTTGAGGGCGGCAGCTGTCGGTGCCCTCGTCGATGCCGCCACCGAGGCATCCGTCTGGAATTCACTGACACCCCAGGAACAGGTGATGGCAGACCGGTCGGTCGGCCAGGCCGACATCCAGGTGCGATTGCTGCCGGTGAAGGGTTCCGCCATCGCCGCCAACTGGGCAGCCCACCAGCTTGCCGAGTTCAAACGCACCTCGGCCACGTTCGGCTACCAGCTCGAACCCGCGGTGCTGGAGTTCAGGGACCGCCTGATCGAATGGCAGAACAAGCCAGGTCGCGCACGCAAGATCTTCCAGGACGACCTCGAACGTTGGTCCGTTTCGAAGTCGACGCCTGACGCGGGCCTCCTGGCCGACCAAGACAAGTGGGTCGCCGGCCAGCACCACGACCAGTTTGCGGCCCCAACGCCGGTTGCTGCTACCCGGTCCGAATCGACGCCGGCCACGACTCCAACGTCGTACCCGGCGCACACTGCATCACCCGGCACCGAGACTCAGCGACTTCTTGACGACGTCCAGGCGCTTGAAGTCCGACCGGCTGGCACGGCCGATGACCGCACCGCACCGGCCCGAACCGTCTGATTCGGGCTAGATCCACCAGTCGTCGAACGGTGTGACCGGCGTGCGGCGCTTGTGCTCTGTGCTGAGGTATCGACGCTCGATTGCTTCGGCGACCTCGGCGGGAACTTCCTTGCCCTCGAGATAGTCGTCGATGTCGTCGTAGCGGAGCCCCAGGTTGGCCTCATCCGTCTGTCCGGGAGTGTCGTCGAGCAGGTCTGCCGTCGGAACCTTCAGGTAGAGCCGCTCCGGCGCACCCAGCTGCATCATCAGTGATCGTCCCTGGCGTTTGGTCAAACCGGTCAACGGGAGGATGTCAGCTCCGCCATCTCCGAACTTCGTGAAGAAGCCGGTGACGCCCTCTGCGGCGTGGTCCGTTCCCACCACGACCGACGCGCTTTGCCCTGCCAGGGCGTATTGAGCGATCATCCGCGCGCGGGCCTTCGCATTTCCCTTGTTGAAATCGCTCATTTCAGCGCCCGTGCTGTCGGCAAACTCCGATTCGAAGCCGTCGACGGCACGTTGGATATTAAAGGTGACCACGGATGACGGGCGGATGAACTCGAGCGCCGACTGCGCATCGTCTTCGTCTCGTTGCACCGCATACGGAAGCCGCACGGCCGTGAACGACGCGTGGTATCCGTCGGTGGCCAGGTGCTCGACCGCGAGCTGACAGAGCCGCCCGGCCAGTGTCGAATCCTGTCCCCCGCTGATTCCTAGAACGAGCCCGCTCAACTCAGTGCGCCGCAGGTAGTCGCCCAGAAAACGAACCCGCCGCTCGACCTCTCTGGCCGGATCGATCTCTGCTGAGACGTGGAGCTCCGCGATGATCCGCGCCTGTAGTTCTCGCATGTGCCCCCGGTAGGAATCGAACCTACGACCGACAGATTACAAGCACGTAGGTTTGCTGACTGGTGAACATAGCCTAGTCGACCTGGATTCGGAGCGTCATCGGCGTCAGAACGTACATTCTGCGTCGGCGCCGAAGACCGGCCTCGCCCACGTAACTTCCATCAGGAAGGCAGCGCACGCATGAACCGCATCGACCAGGCCATCAAGGACCGCGACGAGATCCTTGCCCTCCTCGTCGGTCACGACAGGCGGGCAGTATCGGCGCTCGAACACGGCGAGGATCTGGAGCTCCTGCGACGCATCACGAAGGCACCACTGGACGCGGCACTCCCTCTCGCAATCGAAAGAGCGTGGATGCGCGGACACAGCCGGCGCTCGATTCTAAAAGCTTCCGGAGTAACGCACGAGCAACTCGACAGCCATGTTGCCGGCATGTACCGCGTGCGCGCGTCCCAAACCTCCGCCCCGGCATACAAGTCCCAGAAGACGGCGTGACGCCGTTCACGCACCTGCGGTTAGTCTCCGATAAAGGAGATACAACGGTGCAAGATTCTGGGGATATTCTCGCCTTCTGGGCGCGATTCATGCAGGCGGAAGATCTGACAGACGCGACCATTACGGAACGTCTCAGATTCATTCGCCACGTCGAGCGGGCAACTGGAGACCTGCTAACCCTCACCAGGCATGACCTCATTAGCTTCATGGGCTCAAATGAAACCTGGACGAACTCGACCAAGCAGCACTACCGATCAGCGCTGCACACATTCTTCACCTGGCTCCAGGACGAAGGCGTGCGCCTAGACAACCCCGCTGCGCGCCTCCCAAAAGTGAAAGCGCGAAAGCGCACCCCGAACCCCGCAACCGTCGATGACATCGCCCTGGTCCTCAATGGCGGTGCCTACGCACGCACCAGACGAATGGTGGCCCTTCACTACTACGTGGGTCTCCGCGTCCACGAGATCGCAAAAGCCCACGGTCACGACGTCGACTGGAACGAACGCACAATCCGCGTGTATGGGAAGGGCAAAAAGACTCGCGTCCTCCCGTTGAACGACGCAGTTTGGGAGGTCGTGAAGGATCTCCCCCGTGACGGGTATTGGTTCCCGAACTGGAAAGCAAACAAACTCTTCGCGCTCGGTGAGGGTCACATTCTCTCGAACTCTGTCAGCGACGTTCTGAGCCGTGCAATGCGACGCTCGGGCATCATCGGTCACAAACCCCACGATCTCCGCGCAGCGACAGCCACAGAGCAGAACCGGGCCGGTGTGAGCCCCTTCGTGATCCAGCAGAACATGCGGCACGAGAACATGGACACGACGACGAAGTACGTGCTGGTCGATATCGAACAGATGCGTGCCGGCTTCAACGCGCTACCGGCGGTTCCTATGCCGGGGAAGTCGAATCGTCGCAGGGCCGCGTAATAGACTTTCGTGGTCGCCCCCGTAGCTCAGCGGATAGAGCAGAGGCCTTCTAATCCTTTTGTCGCCGGTTCGATTCCGGCCGGGGGCACCCGAGTAGTACGATCACTTCACCCTGAACCAAGGAGCATCACGCAATGAAGCGCACTCTCGCAACCATCATCACCGCGGCAGCGATCGTCATGCTCATCACGAGTTGTTCGAGCTCTGCAGCTCCCGTTAGTGCACCAACTGCAGCCGTCCCTGACGTCATCGGTACCACTGGGGATGTTGCAAAGACCCAGCTCAAAGAGGCTGGCTATGAGGTCGAGTTCACCACTCCGGATGAGGGCAGCGTGTGGATGCCTTCGAACTGGACTGTTGACGGCCAGGACCCAGCGGCGGGGACGAAGGCAGAGGCAGGTGTCACGGTCACGCTGAGCGTCAGCAAACCTGAAGTGGTGGCCGAGCCTGTCGCACCAGCGCTTGCGACTTCGACAGGGCTCACGGCGACGTTTGCTCAGGCTGCATGCGACCAATCCGGCGAACAGGCCTTCCCCTACGGATTCAAGGGTCACTGGATTGTTGGTAGCCTCGCTGAGGAGATCCAGGATGACCAGTGGTTCATGAAGGTGGAGGCCACTGTGACCAACGAGGCGAACGCGGAACGCGAGTACAACGTCGAGTGCTTCGTGTCCGGGACGAACGAGGCACCAGTGGTCACCGCTTTCAACGCCTACTAGAATTCCCCGCATGAAGGATGACCTCGAGCTGATCGACGGCGAAGCCGATGACGACGACCCCGAAGTGATCGCCGGCATGGAATACCTCCGCGAGGTGCGTGCGGCCGAGGCTGAGCTGCCCGCACCGTGGGATGTCAGACGCACAACCTAGAATCTTCCGTGCGCGGGCCGGCGCGCTCCCCGATCTGAGGAGCCCCGAATGACTTTCCCGAAACCCATCCGCCTGGACGTCGATAACTGGATCTGTATGCGCACCGACCCTGTTCTCCCGAAGGCCGGTATCCAGCGTCTCCGTGACCGTGCAGGGGCCGAGAAGTACCTGCTGATCAAATGGGACACCGACCCTGCGAAACGTGCGCTGATGGGCGTGTACGCGTCGCTCGAGCAGGCTAACGAGCTGGTGCTGTACGACACTCCGAAGGGCGGGCCGGACGGTCCACCGAACGGGCGGAGTTAACGACGAAAGGCCCCGACCGATCCGAAGATCAGCCGGGGCCAGTGTTCGTGCGGGGTCAGTTGTGCTCGAGTAGGAAGTCAACGATCAGCTGATGGTCGACCGCGGCGTACGTGTCGAAGTCGTGCCCGGTGGGCAACGCCACCAAGGTTCTGTTGGTGGGGTCTGCCGCCGCGAACGCTTCCGTGTAGGCGGGCAGGCAGAGCGTGTCGGTGAGGCCGTAGAAGATCAGCATCGGGATGCCTTGCAGTGCCGAGCTTGCCCGGTACGTGTATGGGTTTCTCGTTGCTCCTTGCGTCGATTCGACGTAGGAGCCACCGTAGGCGGCGTTCACGAGTGAACCGTAGCCCGACCGGTTGTTTGCCCGAATGTCTTCCGGGTTCATGACGGGGATGACGGAGACGATGCAGGTCACCCGTGTCGGGTTAGCTCTGGCGTAATTCAGGGACACGATGCCGCCCATAGAAGCGGATATCAGCGCGCTCTTGAGCAAGCCACCCGATGTCACCCCGTCCAGTTCAAGAAGCCGTTGCCGGTTCGACACTAGACGCGCCGTACTCGTCGCGTTGCCCCACGTCTGCTGGCCGCCGTTGTCCCCTGAGATGCCGGTGAACTCCGCGGCAGCAACCATGTTCGTCAGCGTGTCCTGATTGCCCAAGGGGCTAATGCAATAGGTGCAATCAGAACCCGCTCCGTGCACGTATTGCACACCTTGCTTTGCGGGGCTAGATGGAATCTTGGGGTATATCTCCAGGTGCCCCTCGTTGAAGGCAATCACATCGCGGGTGTACGTGGTCGCGGTCATAGGCTCACCACCGAGATCCCCATCGGGTTCGTGGCATCCCCCGAGACTCGTGCCCCGATAGCATCGGTGCCGGACTTGACCTGAACCTTGTACACGTAGCTCGCCCCTGGAGTGAGCCCGCTGACGCGAACACGCCGGCTGACCGAATGCCACAGGTCGGTGCCCCCTCCACGTGTTTCAATCCGCGCCTTCTCCGTGGCCCCCAGTCGCATCGACAGGATGGTTTCGACGACCCCGTTCTCGTTGGCTACGTTCGCATCGCAACGCAACTCGACCGGCCGCGTGCCAGCCTTGAAGGTTATCGTCAGGCCCGGCACATCGACCAGTGTCGTGGTGCTGGTGCTAAAGAACGCGGTCGATTCGGCATACCCGAGCTCGCTACCGCCGTGACCTACCACCACCCACGCGGACCCAGTGGATCGGTACGCTTCTTCAATTTCCGTGCAGTAGTAGATGGTGCCATCCGGAACGGTTGACGCGGCGGGGCGCGCGGCGTATGTGCCGGTGAGATCGCGTGCCACCCACGACGGATTGGCGCTACTCCCGCCCGACTGCAGAATCTGCCCCGCCGTGCCTACCGGCACCGACACCTGCGCGGCCGTGCTGGTCGTCCCTCCGATAACGAGCGCCCTGGCAGTCTGGGATGCACGCCCAGTACCGCCCCGGGCAACGAGCAGGGTGCCCGAAGTAATGTCGACGGCGGAGTGCTCGTGATCGGTGTCAGACTTCCCCTCGAGCGCAGAATCAACCTCACCCCGCGTGACGATATCCCGGGGTGAGGTCGACGGCGGGCCGACGTACTCCACAGCCATCGTCTACGCCTGAACGGTGACGGTGTACTGGTTCGCCGTTGGCGCGGTCGCGAACAGAACGGTGACCGCGCTCGTGCTGGTCTTCTGCACCTCGGCGACAACCTGACTGTACGGCGACGCGGTGAGGGACACGTCGACGGTCACGGCGCGGGTGCCGAAACCGTGCGTGACGACGAACGACGTCGCCGAAGCGTTGCCCACCGTCTGCGTGAACACCGGCTTGTCGGTGAGATCGTCGTAGCTTCCAGACGTGGCCACGGTTGCGAGGTCGGCGATGTTCGCTTTGAGGGCGATCGACGCTGTCACCGTGGCGGCGAAGTTCGGGTCATCCCCAAGCGCGGCCGCGAGCTCGTTGAGGGTGTCGAGCGAGCCGGGTGCTGCGTCGATGAGGGCTGCGATCTTCGCCGTCACAGCGGTGTCGAAGTCGGAGATCGTGGACACGGTCTGCGTGCCGGTGTGGTTCGCTCGTGAGCGCAGGAACGTGTCGGTCTGGTTCGCGGTCGCCGCGGTGGCGATGCCTGTGAGCTTGGTGCGCTCGGCCGCGGTCAACAGTTTCAGACCTGCGGTCTCGGCGAGCTTGTCGAGGGTGATCGCCGCGGCCGCGGCGACCTGCGCGTTGCTGATCGCAGAGTTCGCCACCGACAGGCTAATGGTCCCGGCGGTGTCGTTGTACGTGGCCGTGACGTTGGACGACCCGGACAGCATCGCCGCGACGACGTCCTGCACGGCTTCGGCGTCGAGCGCACCGTCGTCGCCGAGGTACACCCAGCCGGTGCCGTTCGAGATGCCGAACTGTTCGAGGGTGGTGTCGAAGTAGAACCGGCCCGCCTTGTGCGGCGGCGCGGTCGCCAGGTTCTGCGCCGTCGCGTTGAGGAGCTCGAGCAGGTTGAAGTCCATGGGCTGGACAATGGGAATGGCCATGATGCTCCCTAAGAGAGTCGGGCGGTGCCAGAGAAGGCGCCGACTGAGATGGATCGAACGAGGTTCGGCGCCGGGTAGGTGATCTCCGTTTCGACACGTGTGCCAGCGGAGTCGGTGATGGTCACGTTCGGTTCGAACGGGAGCGGGTGAACGATCTCCCACACGGCGGCCGGTGTTACCTGGTTGTGGGTGAAGCGCACGTCGTCGAGGGTCATCCCGGGTGGGTTCTCTGTCAGGTATGCGTCCACCGCGGTCGCGAGGGCTTCTTGACCGATGCCCGGGGCGATCGGCAGCGCCGACACCTCGACAACAGTCACCGGGGACGCGACGACCTCGACGATGATGGGTCGCTCGAGTGCTTCGACTTCCTCGATCTCAGACATGGCGGGTCGCGTCCGGGTCGATCGTTACGGTGCCTTCCGTGAAACGGATCTTCCCTCCGTCAGGGGCGGTGAGTTCCATATCCCACACACCCACCCGGCGCGAGTTCCACGCTTCGCTTTCGGTGACCGCAGCGGGGATCATCATCTGGATGACACCCGATTCACCCTGCAAAGTGATGTGCCCGGTGAGGTCCAGGTAGATTTCCCCGCCGATGCGGGCGCGGATCTGACCTTCTGCCGAGTACCCGGTCAGATCGACCGGGGTGCTCACGTCACCGTCCCTGATCGAATACCGCCACGTGAAAGGGTTATCGGCTCCCTGCGCGATGAGGAGGTTTGTTTCGACGAGGGACGTGCGGCCCACGGTTACAGCAGCCATTCGGGTCACCCTTCAAATTGGCAGATCTCAGCGGGCGTTGGGGTTGTACGTGGACAGCAGCTGGTGTCGTGGCACGTACGCGGCGTTCGGGACGATGCCGATACCCAGCGCGGCGAGCGCAGCGAGGGCGACGGTGAGCCAGTCGGCGAGGGCGACCTGGCCGAAGCCGATACCGGGGCTGAGGATCAGGACGAGGGCGGCGAGCGCGGCGCCGATAACGGAGACGATGGCTTTCGCGTAGGCGCGGATCCCGGTGTCGAGGTTCGGGACCAGGTAGACGCCGGCGGCGGTGAAGAGGGCGATGATGATGTTGACGAACTCGACGGGGCTGATCACTCCGTCTGAGAGGGCGGCAACGAGGATGATGACTGCGGCGGCGATGATCTGGCCGATCGCTTTCGCGTAAATGCCGATGCTCATGGCGTTTCTCCTTCGGTTGGTGCGCACTCGTACCGAGGCGCAGCGGGGTCAAACGGGGTCGTGCGGGTGCAGAGGTAGGTGACGTCGAGAGCGTCGCTGTACGTCCAGCTGAGTGGTGGCTGGCCGTCCACACCGTTGGCGCCTGCAGGGCCGGGAACGGTCGACGCGGCACCAGGCGGGCCAGCAGGTCCAGCGGCCCCAGACGCGCCGTCCTGGCCGTCAGCACCAACGACACCGGAAGGTCCCGCCACACCGACACCGGGCGCACCATCCATGCCAGGAAGACCATCGATACCGTCGCGGCCATCCTCACCAGGCGAACCGCGGGGACCAGTAGCTCCGACCGGCCCCGGCTGCCCGGTCACTTCCTTAGCAGGCGGAGCGACGGGGGTCTCATCCAGACCCTTCACCTGCTCACGCAAAGCATCCGAGTTCGTAGACAGCTGGGCAAGCTTGCTGTCCTTATCGGTCACTTGCACCATCAGGAAAACCATGGTCACCAGCAACCCCAACACGGCGATCGCAGCGACAATGGTCGCCCCCGGTGTTCGTTTCTCGATCATGGCTGCAAGCCTCCCTGGATGATGAAAATGGCAATCGCAGACACGAACGGTGACGCGATCAGACCGATCAGCAGCCACCGGTTGCGGGCCTTCTGATCCTCGGAACGGTTCTCTTCCGCCCTGCTGGCCTGCGCCGCTTCTTTCAGTCCTTGCTCAATGTCACGGAGCCGAGAGTCGGTGCGGGCCTTGTCGGCGGCGTACAGCTCGACGGAAACGACTTTCCCGCCGATCGCACCGACCGCGTCCTCGACCCGTTTCAGACCGCGCATCAACTCCCACGGTGTCGGCTCGGGTCCCTGATCGGGCATCAGCTCTCCTTCGTGTGTCGGCAGGAATCACAGGACCGGCCGTGCGCGCATGCCGGCTGGTTGCATGGGTGTCGGCACAGGCAGGTCATGCGGGTCAGCTTGCGGCGTCTGCGAAGACCTTGCGGATCGCGGTCTCAGCGGCCTGCTCAACCTGTGCCTGCGTGAGTTCCGCGCCCGAGTCGTTGAGGCCAGCGATGACAGCCGACACCAGCAGCGGGGCGATCGCACTTGCGATGACAGCAGGGTCGACGGTTGAACGCTGGGCGATCTTCCGGGCAGTGATGGCGGTGAGCGTGTTCCACACGTTGCCGTCAGACATTTGCACAAAGTCACCGACAATGCCGGTTGCCTTGAGTGCTTCCATCTCGTTCACCGAGTGCAGCGGGACCAGCTCGCCGTCTTCGGTGACAAGTCCAACGGAGGTGTCGTAATTCCTGATGAGTGCTGACATGCGCTTCTTTCCAATCGTCTTGGTGTCGAGGCTTGCGACTTCGGATACGCCGGCCAGGGTGGAGTTGATGAAGTACGGCGAAGCGCCCATGAACCGGTCGCTGATGGCTGCGTAGTCGGCGATCGGCATGGTGCCAAGACCGCTGCCGAAGTCCGAGACACGCCAGTTCGCGGAGAGGAAGCGGCCAGGGCTGGACACCATGCCGATGTGCCCGTTGTTCGGGCCTGCCTTGTCGAAGTACACGAACCAGCCGCCCGGGATCTCATCGAACGGGATCTCGTCCTCGGTATACAGGTGATGCCCGTACCCCTCCGTGGCGAGCGCCATGAGGTAGGCGGACGGGGCGGAGGTCGAGAAGCCGCCAGCGCGGAATACGAGTGACCCGCACTTCTGGTCCCAGGATGCGCCGGGTTCGAGGTTGTCGGTCGGGTTGGCGCGGCACCAGTCAACGAAACCCTGCGGTGTGCGCGTCATGCTGCACGCAACCATTCGATGCCGAACGTGGCTTTCACGAGGTTCTGTGTCGCACCGGAGTTCTGCAAGACATTCAGTCGCACGTCATCGCCTGCAGCGAGCAGAACGGGGACAGCAAAATTCCACAGGCCGGAACCGCTGAGCGAGTTGGTTGTCGTGGCCCCGGCCACCGTGTTCGCGGCGTCGATGGAGTTTTTTGTTGCGTACAGCCAACGGTCGGTACCGCCGCCCGGTATGTTGTCCATCCAGCCAGAGAGCCGATACCAGCCGGCGCGGGGAACCTCGAAAATGCCGGCCGAGTGAGTGATCCCACCATCGAGATAGAGGCCGTTCCAGACGAGCGTGGTGCCGGACCCTGTTATCAGAGCCTGTGCTGTGCTGTGCACGGCGAAGGCCGACCCGAACAGGGGAATCCACGCACCACCGGTGCGCTTGTATTCGAGCTCGTCAGTGGTGTCTCCCCAGAGGAGTCCTTCCCACACGTCTTTGCCGGTCGCGGCGAGCCGCTCCGTGGTGGTACCAGTGCGCCTGTTGCCGACCTTCGCCGCGTAATCCGCGACAATGTTCTCATCGACACCAATGTCAGGTGCGCCACCCACGAGGAACTGTGGCTGGTTCTTTGCACCGGGGGTAGCGTCTGCCGTCATTAGGTTCTCCAATCGGACCAGCCGCCCCAGAGGAGCGGCGAGATAATGCAGGAAAGGTGTTAGCGAGTGCCGGCGAAACGCAGTGCGCCCGAGAGACCGTCCGACTGCGTGCCTCGCCAGATGGTGTATCCAGATGGCGTGACACCGATGCCGCCGCCGAAATCACGCAGTCGGATCGCGAAGTCCACAGGAAGCGCAACCCAACCGGACCGAGGCTCCACCGGCACTTCGAAAGCAACAGACACGGCGCCACCAAGGAACGTCGAGGACCCGTGCCAGCCGATCATCGGAGCGTTGCCTGACGCCTGCCGAGGGTTCAGGAAGATCTCCATCGAAGTCGGTTGCGTGCCTCGAAGGGCATCCGCGACACGGGTCCCGTAGAACCAGGCGCCCACGTTGTTGTCGCCGTTGTAGACATCGTTGGTCCACCAGCCACCGTTGTACGACCCCGACCCCTCGGCCATGACGACCAGATCAGAGAACGGCCCGCCACCGCCGCCCGGGTTCTGACCGGTATCCGGTGCAACCGGTGTGGCGGTGATCTTTCCCTGGATGATGCCCGTTGTCCAGTTGATCTCCACATCGTCACCGACAACGGGCGTGTAACTCGACCGGAGCCCGAGAACGTAGTCGATGCCGTCTACCGTAACGGTGCACTTAGGTGCACCGCCTGCCTTGATCTTCCCGATCGGGTTCAACTGCGCAGACGGACCGGTCACGATCAGCGCGCCGAGACGCCGCTCCAGCTGCACGGCCATGCCCACGACAGGCGGATAGTACCCAGAACACGGAATCGCCACCGAACGGTCACCGACGTTGACGACGGCGAGCGCACCGTCCATTCTCACAAAAATGCCCAGCTTGTGACCGACGTCAGGGATCGTCGCCAGCCGATTCAGAATCAGATCCGTGTCCGAAGCCATTACAAGCTCCGTTCAGCTCGAAGGGTAACCGTCATCAACTCGGAGTCCGAATACGCGAACTTCACCAGGCGCCCCGAAATCGGTCGGGTATGGCCCTGCACCTCCACCGGGTCACCAAGCTCAAACAAGGGATTGAGAACGCACTGGATTGGAACATCGAACTGCTGCGACCCGGTCACCTGCTCGAGCACAGCCTGCACAGCCGAGTCGGCCTGCTGCTGAGTCTTCACAAACTCCGACGCGAAATAGCGGGTGTACTCGCCGTAATTCCCGGTCGTGGCCAAAGGTCCCTCCAGCACCGCGGCAACCGAGTACAACGGCTTCCTGTCCTCAGTCTCGAAATTACCGACGACGCAGTTGTAGACGTTCTCTGTCTCCACCGAATACGGCACATCAATGACAGTTCCGTTCTCGCCCACCAGCAACGAGCCCACAACCGTGCCCGCACCATCCGGAACGACCGTCACAGCTCCTGCCGGGTCAACAACCGCGCGGCCGCCAAGAACACCGGCGAGCGACTGCACAGCCTTCAACCGACCGCCTTGCACCGCCTCGTAGACAACCGCGGTGGGGATGGGCTTATCGGCGACTGACTCGACCACCGGCATGTTCGTGATGCGGCGGATCTCCTCCCAGCACGAGACGAGTGAAGGCGGTTGTTCCTCGGAACGGAATCCGCGCCGCTTCAACTCCACATCCAACGATTCAAACTCGATCTCAACAACCGAAGCGACGACCCGCTCTGCACCGTTCACAAGAGCCGTGTGGTCCTGCGCGTATGGGACACCCGTGACCTTGAACCAGCCCAGCGTGACGGTCTCCGAGAAGTCACCAGCCGTGATCTCCATCAACAGGAGCAGTTTCGCCCGAAACGGCGACAGCACACCCTCGGTGCCCTCCGGCACCAACGATTCCCCCGACTCCGACTGGTAGACGATAGTCCCGGAACCGCCATGCTTTACCGCAGCACCAAGGTCCCCATCCAGCGACCAGGACAACATGTCGAGGTTCTGTTTGACCCGCTCCGAACCGTGGAACACGTCCGCTATCAGCCTGCGAGAAAACGACCCCTGAAGCACGTTGGTCAACGCTTCGCTGTGTGTGCGCATTACGCCGTCCCTGCCAAGTCGTATCTTCGGTTCACCGCAAGCCGGGTGAGATTATCGGCCTTCACCGCCGACCTCGTGCTGTAGTACGCGTTGATGTCAGCGCGGGTGAGCAGCGGAATGAACAGTGCCGGGGTGGGCGGTGAAACCTCGTCGCCGCTCATCGACCACTTCATGGACTCCCCGCCGATATGCAAATTGATTGCCTCCTCCCGCGGGTCCAATACGGACGCGAAAAGGGGCCGCGGTACCCGCATCTTCATGTCCGCGCCAACACGCACGCAGAGCACCGGGACGCTGTTCGACGTATACGTCCCCACCATGTCCGCGAACCGGTCGGTGTCATCGTCGGTGAGCGTGTAGCAATCCAACGCAATGCCCTGAATGCCCTGCCTCGGCTCGGAGACGACGATGCCCACACGGCGGCCACGCGGATAGAGCACCGAGCCCGGCACCGGCCGGGAGATCGACCTTGCCGCATCAGACGCCATCCGCACCCGAACCGCGCCCTGTGGGTCCAGAGGATTATGCAGCCACGTTTCGTTCACATTCAGCGTGACCGATGTCGCATCCGTGTAACCCAAGGATGATCCAGCGGAGTTGAACATCTCGGCACGGTATGAGACTTCCAGCCCGAACGGAACCTCGAAGTCGATGCGAGTCAGTGCGCCCGCGACAGGCGTATTCACAGCTCCCCGCATTCGATACTCACGGCCCCCGCCGAGACGATACGCGGTCACGAACGTCGTGCCCGCGGCGAAGCTCGAAAAGAGAACTTCAGCTCGCGGGCACGGTGCCGCATCAACAGACGGAGTGATCACAGGTGCGTATGCCATCAGACCTGCACTCCCATCCTTAGCTTCCGAGACTTGCCATCTGACGATTCAGCGAACACCATCTGCGCTTCACCATTCGCCAGCTCACGGAGCCAGCCAACAAAAGTGCCGTCCATGTAGATCGGACGCTCCGAAGCAGCACTCGCCGCGGTAGACGAACCAAGGCCCGAGGCTGATCGTCCAGCGACCATCAGTTCTGCCATGTCCCAACCGGACGACTGGCGATCGAAACCACCCATGAACTGCTCTGACAGGGCAGCGCCACCCTCGCTCACCCGGCGCCAACCGGACCCAGAGAACGGTCCACGCTTCGCCGGCGAGTGAGGGAAGAACCCTGCAATGAAGTCCATGACCCCACCGATCGCGTCACCGATGTTGCCGATCATGCCCGTGATGCCGTCGATGAAGCCCTGGAACAGATCCTGCCCTGCACCAACCAGCAGGTTGCCGAGATCCCCGATAATCGACAGAATCCGGTCCGGCAGGCCAGTGATGAAGCCGAGCACGTTCTGCACACCGGTAGACACGTTGTTCACGAATCCGGAGATCGCCCCCGAGACAGTGGACACCACACCGGAGACGAACCCGACGATGCCGTTCCACACGCTCTGGAAGAACGAACCGATCGCCGACCAGGCCCCATTCCACACCGCCACGATCGTTGAAACGACAGCGTTGATGATCGCCATGACCGTGTTGATATACGCGGTCACGAACGAAACAATTGCCTCCCAGATCACCGAAATGACGAGGAAGAACGCGTTCCAATAGTTGTTCCACACGTCGACGATGAACCCGACAACGGTTGTGATCACCAGCACCAGGGTGTTGATGTACGCCGTGACGAACGCGACGATCCCTTCCCAGATGGCGGTGAAGAAATCAGCGAGGGCAGTGAACACCGTCGTCGCAACCGCAACAATGTTGTTCCACGCCTCCGACAAGAACTGGGTGAAGTTCGCCCAAATCTCCTGCCCGAGCTCCGTCTGAGTGAAGAACCAGATCAGGCCCGCCACCAGGGCTGCAATGGCGATGACGATCAGCGCGATCGGGTTCGCCGACATCGCCACGTTCAAGGCCCACTGCGCCGCCGTAGCGATACCCATGGCGGCAGAACCAGCGAGCATCGCTACACGAGACCCGACAGTCGCAGCAGTGTTCACGACCTTCGCCGCAGCATCCCGCAGCCACAGCACCGACGACGACGCCATGATCGCGATACCACCACGCTGAACGACGTTCGACGCCAGCTGTGATGCTGTCGCCGACCTCGTCGCACCCGCGAGAGAGAACTGCGACGCGGCAAGAGTGAACGTCGCCCCAATCCGGGCAGCATCCAACGGAATCGACGCGAGCGCCGCCACGTTCGCGAGCGTCTGGGCGGCCTTGTAGATGACAAAACCGCCAGCGAGGCCGATGATCAGCGGTGTCAGGATCGCTGAGTTGTCTGCCAGCCATCCGAGGATGTCGGTGAACGCCTGCAGCACCGGGATGATGAGCGGGATACCCGCCGCAATGAGCTTCCCGATCTCCCCCGCGATACCCCCGATGCCCTTTCCGACCTCGAGGAAGATCGGCAGCATTGGCCGGATGATCGCGCCGATACTGCCGAACGTTGACCCGAGCGACGAGAAGTCACCCGACTGGAACGCCGAGACAATCCCGGTGAACGCGTTCTTGATGGTGTCGAACACCCCGATGATCGTCGAACCGACTGCTGAGAAGTCCAGACCGTCGATCCAGCCGGCGAAAGTAGCGATCGCCGGTGTGAGTGCACCACTGAACTTGTCCGCCAACGGCTGCAAACCGGTAGCGAGCCGGTCGACCGCGCCAGCGATCGACGTGAACAGGCCAGGTGCAGCGTCAACAGCGGAACCGGTGAACATCGCGCCCAGGCGACCCCACGCAGCACCAACGTTCGCCCACGCACCACGCGCAGTTGCACCTGACGACAACGCCGCCCCGCCAACACCCGCCTCGAGCGCGTTCTGGAACGTTGCGAAGTCGACCTCACCGCGGGTGACCATCTTCGCGGCCTCATCAGCGGTGACCCCGTACTGGTCAGCGACCATCTGCAGCAGCGGCACACCACGGTTCTGGAACTGATTCAGAACCTCAGTCGTCAGCCGGCCGTTCGTGGCCACCTTGTTGACCATCGCGCCCATCTCGGACAGCGGAGTCTTCGCGATCGTCGCAGCATCCGCCGTGAGCTTCAACGTGCGCGTGAGCGCCTCACCAGGCTTGATACCGGCGGCCACAGCGGATGCTGCGATAGTCGCCGCAGCATCCAGCCCGAACGCTGTGCCCTTGACGGAGTCCAACGCCGACCCCATGATGACGCCGACAGTCTCCCCCGAGTGACCGAGCCCTTCGAGCTGCGCCTTGGCATCCTGGATGTTCAGGGCCCGGCTGAGCCCTTTACCGGCGATCGCTGCGATACCCGCGACGGCAGCACCGATACCGACAGCAATGCCGGCACCGATGCCCTTGACCGCGTTCCCGAACGCGGACGAGAACTTCCCGCCTGATTCCTTGCCCGTGCTGTCGACCTCGGAAACCACCGTCGAACGGAAGCCTTTGAAGACAGGGATGATGAAAACTTCGCCGGAACCAACAGTCGACATGGAAGCTCCGTCCGTGGGCTAGTGGGCGAACGCCGAACGGCGCAGCAGGGAAGCACGCAACTCGGCGCGCTCTTCGGTAGTGACCTCTTCGGCCGCGCCATTCGCAGGCCAGGGCGCCGGCAACGTGAAGGGCTCCGGGTGTTCATTCACATCCCGGTTCGCGTTCATGAACGCCGACGTGTGAATGCCGGCCATGACCTCGCCGTACCCGGCAGCAAAAAGCCACCCTTGGAGATCCGCGTTCAGGTGAGACCCAAACTCGCGACGCAGCTCGTCGATGAGGTCGAGCGCTTCCCGGAAGGGAATGCTGCGCCCGATCTCGTGGAGGCTTACTCCGAATCGGTGTCGGAAGTCGTAGCGGAGGGCTCGACGGTGCTCTCCGACGAAACGGTAGAGCCCTTGGATTCCCCCATTTCGGCGCCCATCCTCTCGCCGAGCACCTCGGAGTACCGCACAAGAATCTTGAGAGCTTTCGCACCGTCACGCATGCCCTCGATCGTCGCCTTGTCCTCAGGCCAGAGAATGTTGTCGATGATGAACCGGGGCATCTTCGACTGCGGGATCTTCAGCTCCTCGAGGTTCATGAACAGTTCGATGCGCTCGAGTGGAATGCGGAGGTCGAGAGACTTCTCACCCTCGTTCGTCTGACACTTCAGATGATCCTCGACGACAAGGAAGTCAGGCTTCGGGCCAGGAGTAGCGGTTTTTGCGGTTGCCATGATGGGCCTTTCATTGATGGGTTGTGATGGGCAAGGGGTGAAACGGGGTGCTGGCCGGGAGGCCCATCACGGTTCCCGGCCAGCAGTCAGTTACGGAGTGACCTCGGCAGGGACCAGCCACTCACCGATGTGCTCGTTGTTCAGCGACGCAGAGCGCTTCGCGTGGAACGTCAGCTCGGTGCCGTTCACGGATCCGCGCTCCGACTTGTCGACCTTCGCCGCGGTCACGGTGACCTCCGCGATGCGGCGCCGGATGACACCGTTCTTGAAGATCTCCTCCGAGAACACGACGAACTCGACCGAGTGTCCGCCGGCGTCGATGGTGATGTACCCGTTTACGTCCGCGGTCTTGCCCCAGGCGAGCTCACGCACGATCGCGTCGTACTGGGCGAGATTCGCGACCAAGTCGGCGTTCGCGAGGCCGGAGGGAATCGAATACCCCTCCTGCCAGAACACGATCGGGTCGCCGTCCGGTTCGAGAGTCCACTCGAAACCGCCGTCCTCGGTGAGGAGACCGGCTTTCTTGAAGGCGACCGGCAGGACGAAGTCCGCGGCGCCTCCCTCAATAGCGGTGGGGAAGGTCGTACCCGAAGGGGCGAAACCCAGAAAGCCGGTGACCGGAAGGCCGACCGCGGTGACGTCATTCCCGAAAGAATCAGCAGTCATTTTGATTGCTCCTTAAAAGCGAAAAGCCCCCGAGTCTCGGAGGCAGATTGAAAGTGGTTGTGAAACGGGTTACAACGGGGTGCCGGCGACAGCGAGAGTCAGAGTGATGTACCGCCTCGCCTTCTCTTGCGACTCAGGGACAGGAAGCGGACCGGATGACCGCAGAACGGCCGTGACCGGGTTGCCAGGCTCCACCGCGGGGATCTGCGTGCGGAGGGCATGGACGATGTTGGCGAGGTCGTTCGCGTCCTTCGGGTTCTCCACCGTCCCAGCGAGGATCGAGAGACCCACGTCACGCTCAGCGGAGATGATCGACGTATCAACGCCACCATCGGCCCGGACGATCAACTGCCTCGCCGCGTTGCTCTCCCTGATGTCGACGACCACGTTCCGACAAACCGCCTCCGGGCGAGCTGCGAGAGCACGTCGATACCAGCCGACCAGGAACAGGTCGAGGTCGGCGTGGATGACCAACGGGTCAGCCATTGCCTGCCGCCCTCAACGCCCGGGAAAGCGTCCCGTGCTTCGACTCGACGAGCATCGCATGATCCGAATCGGCGACCACCTTCGCCACCACCCGAAACGGGGTGTGCACGACCTCCACATGGATGCTGTCCCGGTAATCACCGGTATCGACCGGTGCGGAAGCCCGCGCGGCCGCCGCAACCTGCTCGGCTTTCGCCTTGACGATGCTCTGCACTGCGGCAGAGTTCCCTAGACCAGGAATGAATGACTCGTTGAATTTCATCCGGCAACCTCCTCGAGCGGGATCTCCACGACTGGCCGCCACCCAGTGAACGGGTTGAAGTCCGCCTCCGGCTTCACATGGATGTACAGCACTTCATCACCAGAGCGAACACGGTCACCGGCCAGCACATCAACCGTGACATTCGTGCAGTACAGGCTCTTCGCCGTGACGATCTGCGTGCGGGTGGCACTCGCAGGCGCGACGCTCGACGAGGACGCGATCCACGCACCCTCGAGCGGTAGCTCGTCTAACGGATCGTCCCAACTGCCGGGGATCTGCCGGTCAGGGTTGTACGGGTCCGGGATCGGCAGGCGGCGTTCCCGTTTCACTTGAGACGTGTGGTTGAACTGCACGAGCGACCTCCTCCCGTGACTTAGTAGGCGTCCGCGGTTTGCGTGGCGCCCGGGTCCGTTTCGCCTTGATCTTCTTCGCCGGCGCCGCGGGTGTACCGGCTTCACGCCAGCCCTGCCTGCGATAGTCCGCCACGGTCTCAGCTGGGACCGTGATGGTCTGCGCGCCCTTCAGCAACGTCGCCATGATCACTCTCCTTCGTTTTCCTCAGGCCAGATTCGCGAGAACGTCTTCGTGGCCCTCGGGAACTTGCCAATAGGCCCGCCGGTCACGGTGCTGCTGCCGCAGAGCGCGCGCAAAGCACCACGGTCATCCTCGGAGAAGCAAGACGCGACAACGGTGTAGTCGACGGATGCCGACCCGATCCGCTGCGCCTTCACCAGGCGTGAACCCCGCGCCACCACCTCACGGCCAACACCGATCAGGATCGCGATCGCACTCCACCGGTTACGGCCATCCTCCAGCCCGTCCAGGTAGGGGGCGATGGAGATCGCGTACGCAATCACCCGTAGCGCCGTATTCTCGTCGACGCCCGTGATCTCGTTTGGTTCGATCACTCCATCACCCCCTACTCGTTACTTGACCTTGGCGATCAAGCCCACATCGAGCGCGTGCTTGATGCCGGCCTTCGTGTACCCGTCACCGACCGGTGCACCCCTGTAGAGGTACCGCTCGCCGCCGCCCTCCGTGGGGAGCACAACGGCCGCCCCAGTGACGACGTGACCCTTCGACTTCGGAGCAGCCGCAGCGGACGCGTCAGGCTTGTCGGGCGCCGCAGCAACGGCAGTCGCCGCAGGCTCGGTGGGAGCCGCCGCAGCGGACGCCTCCGTAGCCTTCGGCGCTTCGGTGGCCTTCGTGGCCTGTGCAGGCTTCGTCTCGACCATCAGAGCGTCGTTCCCGTGATCTTGACGCCGGCGAGCGGCTCCGTGACGACCGGCACGACCACGCGACGGGCACGCACCTCGTACTTGTCATCGCGGTGACGATCCGACTTCGTCTCCACACCGGAACCAGCGACAGACGCGTAACCCGGCGAGCCGAGCTTCTCGTCCGCGACACCGCCGAGCTGATCACGGTCGACCAGCAGCGGGTCCGACCCCAAGTAATGCGGGGTCGTCGCCCAGGTGAACCCCAGCGCATCAACCGGGATATTCCCGGTGATCGCGATGTTGCCCTGCTCACGCGGAAGCGCCTTGTCGTCGACCAGGAGGCCGATGAGCTTCGCGTACTGCGTCGGCTTCAGCACCACGGTGTCGAGTTCAATACCGGTGCCGTCCTCCCCGCGCGTGGTCGAGATGCTCGTGAGAGCCTCAATGACCTTGCCCGCGGTCGTCCAAGCGGACGGCGACGCGAACGTGCTCGACACCTTCGACGCGATGACAGCCATCGCCACCGAGTCAACGTGACGGACCACCGAGTTGCTGAGACGGACCAGCGCCTTGTTGACGATGGAGATGCCCTGCTGGGAGATCTTCTCGTCGGTGATGTCCGACTCGAGACCCCACTTGACGGTCTTCGCAGCAGCGAGCTCGCCCTGCGTCAGAACCGTCTTCGGGTACTCGCCGCCAGGAGCGACAGCTTCAGGCGAGTCCGCGGCGAAGATCTCCTCGCCGGTCTCGTAGAAGATACCGCCGCCCTTCGCTTCGTACCGCCCCGAGAGGAGGTAGTCCGCGATGAAGCGCATCTTGGTGAGATCCGCGACACGCTTCGCGATGAGCTGCGGGCTCTGGAGCAGAAGGTGAATCTGCGCCGTGGTGAGCGTCCCCTCGGGACGCGCCACCGGGTAAGTGTAGGAAGCCATTCGACTATCCCCTCTCAGTTCGTCTGGACGTCGATGACGTCACCGTCGGCGGCAGCAGCCTGGAGGGCGATGCCGATGGAATTGACTCCGACGCCGATCGTGGCGATCTTCCCGGCGGTGGCCGAGATGACCTGCACACCGGCGACGATCGCACCCGATGCGGTGAGACGCTGCACGCCACCGCCGTAGACAGTGACCGTCTCACTGATCGCAGCATCGAAACCAGCGACCCCGACAGCGAGAGCGTCAGCGCCGGCCGGGCCGACAGTCCGGTCACCGGTGACAGCGACCAAGCGTCCGCCGATCACAGCGGCCGAGGCCGTGAACGTCACAGCCTGGCCGGGCTTGAACTTGGGCAGGTAGTCAGCCATTTTCAGGCCTCCTTCGTGTCGTCGCCGAACGCGAGTGCGTACAGGCTTTCGGCTTCGGTCGGTTCCTCGGAGGTTCCGATCTCGGAGACGGGGACCGTGTTCTTCGCGAGCGACCCGAGGAGAGCAGTCGTGCCCGCTTCGTTCGTCACGAGCTGAGCCAGCCACGTGTCACGATGCGCGGGCGAGATGCGGCCCTCGGTCACGGCATTCGACACGATGGACTCGCGGCGAGTGGTGTCCTGCTCCTCGCGCGCCTGCCGACCCAGCTCGGCCGAAGCCTGCAGGTCAGAAAGCACGGCGGAGTCTATCAGGACTGTGCCCTCAGGCACTGTCGGGGTGTCGCTGGTCTGCTCCGCGAGTGCCTCGTCAACAGCTGCCAGGAGCAGCTCATCGGAAGCAGCGGCATCGGTCACACCGAGCCGCTCACGGAGGCCAGCCGCCAGAATGTCACTCATTTCGAGTTGTTCCTTTCGGTTGGGTACACCCGGCTCGGTCTGAGACGGGAGTTCAAGGGACGCGAGCGACGGAATCGCCGTTCGCGCACGAGCCGAGAACCGCGCACGGTCCACCGGCTGAGTAGCAGGAGAATCGACCCACTCGTCGGCAAGACCAGCGGCCACGGCCTCCTCAGCCGTGTACCAGCTCTCGGCCTGCATCGCCGCACGCCAAGTTGCACGGTCGGTGCCAGTCCTGCCGGCGTACACGTCCGCGATCGAGTTCGAGAGCTTGTGGAGGATCGTCGCAACTTCGTCCATCAACTCCGCGTCGCCATAAGCACCGCCGGAAGCGTCATGGATCATCAGCTGAGAACCGCGGTTCATCACGATCTTGTCGCCAGCCATAGCGATCACCGATGCCGCGGAGGCCGCCAACCCATCGACGTGCACTGTGACGTGCGCTCGATGGCGTCGGATCGCATTCATGATCGCGATGCCATCCCACGCAGCGCCGCCAGGCGAGTTGATGTAGACGTTCAGCTCGTCCACGTCGAGTGCTGCGAGTTCGGTTGCCATGGTCTGGGCCGAAACGCCACCGCCCCAGAAGCTCTCACCGATCTCGTCGTAGATGAAAACGTCCGCAGACGTCGGCTCATCGGCTGCCTGTGCCTCGGCTCGCGCTTCTATCCGGAACCACGGTCGGGTGGGCCGGGCTGCTTCGTTGGTCATGCGGCCTCCTTGGGCTGTTTCGCGGCCGCAACGTCCGTCGCAGTCGGGTCTTTCACAGGCAGGCTGAACGCCGCCCGCATGAACGTCTCGAGCGTCTCGTCAGGAGTGATCACGCCGGCGTCAATGAGCGACTTCAGCGCCTCCGCAGTCAGCGCCCCACCCGAACCGATCGGCTTGAACACCAACCGCGGTGCCGGTTCCTCGGGACTCCAGTTCAGGTCAACGAGATCTTCGACGACGTGCGCCTGCGTGGTGTCCCTGATGTGCTCGGCAACCGCGTTCAGCGAGCTAGTGAAGAAGTCCGCGAACGTCGACCCCAACGCCCACGACCCCGTCTCCGTGCCGAGGTTCAGGAAGTGCGCCAGCACCGCGCGAGCGATCTGCTCATCGTGGTACCGGATCGGCTTGTCGGTGTCCGGCAGCTTCCCCGTGACACCCATCAGCTCGAGTTTGGATCCGGCCGGGATCGATGCCCCCGCAGCCTCTCCCGCTCGGAAGCCAGTCGCGAGCGTCAGGCCAGCGCCCTTCTCCGACTTCAGCCACTCGTCACGCTCAGTGGGCGAGGCGGTGTCCGGTACCGGAGCGCCCGTGTAGACCGGAACACCGAGACCGTTACGTTCCACCGTGAGGGCTTGCGCGCGCAGCATCCGGTCCTTCAGTAACCAGTTCTTGTACGCCGTGCGCAGGAGGCTCTGGCCGATCCAGTTCCCGCCCTCACGGTCGTTCACGTACGCAACCAGCCGGTCCACGGGGATCGGCTTATCAACCCCGTGCTGCTCGATCGCGATCAGACCACCATCACGGGCGACCTGCACATTCGAGATACTCCGAGGCGGCCGCCATGCGAGCTTCTTCAACCGCAGCTTCTTCCCCTCCGGCTTGTAGACCTGCTCGAAGAAGGAGTGCCCGTAAACCAGCTCGAGCAGCGCCAGCCGGAGGTGTTCGCCCCACTGGAACCGGCCACGCGTGCGGAGGGCAACAGCAGGAGGGCGGCCCTTCACCGGCAGACCCAGGTCAGTCGCGACTTCACTCACGACCTCATCGCGGGCGCCGGCGGGGTCGATCATCCACTCGGCGCCACGGATCGGCAAGGTCACCGCCCGCAACACAGACCCGATCTGGGAATCCTCACGGCGCATTTTGTCGAAAACTGCGACCGACAACGGCCACACCAGGTTCGGGTTCGTTTCGTGTGTTTCTTCCGCCAGAGACGCCCATGAGGCCAACTGGTCGGACTGATAACCGATCTCGGCCACTTGAAACCTTCTCTCAGAATTGCGCTAGAACCCCACAACCGCGAGGTTCACATCGGACGGCGACACGTCGTCACGGGTGACGAGCTCGGCTTGCGGGGGCGGTGGCGGAGTCGGTTCCTGCGGGGCCGGCTCGAGTACTTCGAGCCCATAGAGTGCGTTCGACTCAGCAACAAGCCCGCTGATATCGACAGGCAATGACTTCTCCCGATGCCACGCCTTGTTCTCCGCGTACGACATGACCACGGCACCTTCAACAGCCAGATCAACATCCGGCTGCTCGATGATGACCAAGCCCTTATCGCGAACTCTGTCTTTGGTGCGTCCCGTCGCAAGGGCGAAAGTTCCACCGTCGATGGCATGCACGACCAGGCCGAGTTTCCTCAACGGTTCGATCAGGTCGACCGCAGGCACGCCACGGCCTTGAATGACGACCTCCTTGTGCCCCGACTTCTCGGCGAGGTCCGCCATGTAGTCAGGCACCCACAGCACGCCGGCACGCTTCACGCGCACCGTCACGAACGGGCGGCCATCCTCAGTGGAGACAGCTGCAGAGATCCACGACGTCGAACGGTCCGAGGACACGTCCACGCCCCACACTGTGCGGGAACCCTTCGGGATCCGGACGGAGCTGATCGGGACGTGCAAGTCCTTCCAGTCATTGACGTTGATGAAAGAATCAACCTTCGACGTCACCCACTGGCAGAGGACCTCGGTCCGGTACCCGGCATCCGTCATGCCGCGAATGTCAGCGAGGGCCGAAGCAACAGTCATTGACCCATAGCCGATAGACGGGTTCGCCTGCAGGATGCCGTCGACGTCGTCCTTGTCGCAGCCCTCCGGCGCCGACCACTCGAACAGCGCGAGTGACATGTCGCGGCCGTTGGCGAAGTCCTCCGCCGAAGCGAGCCCGGACTCTACGTACGCTTTCCACTCGTTGATGTCAGCAATGCCAGCGTCACGCTGCTGCCGAAGCACCACAGCACTCATGTCGCCAGCGTTCGACAAGCCGATGAGCATGCCGCTCCAGAACGCCTTCATCGTCTGCGAAACCGCGTTCCAGGCCTTCCAGTCCTTCTGCTCACGCATCTCGTCCATCAGGACGCGCGCCGCAGGCTTGCCTCGGGCGTTCTTCGCGGCGCGGATCTCGTAGTGAGCTCGTGACCGCGCGGTGATCGCGATCGATCCGTTCGCGTCCCTGACTTTCGCGGTCGCGTCACGCAGCGCCGGAATGGCGAGGACAGCTTCTTCCACGGTCTCCGGGTCCGGGTCGCACCACATCTTGACCGCAGTCCACGGCTCCTTCGCGATGTCGAGGTTCTGCGCGACACCGACGACCTTGAACTTCAGCGGCGGCACCCGGTCAGGATGCCGAGCCGAGTCCACCCACAGCCACCAGGCGGCGAGCACCGACGCAAGCGTCGTCTTTCCCTGCTGCCGAGCGACGAGAACGATCACGCGACGGAACCGATACTGCCCATCCTCGAGCAGCTCGAGCGCGTGAATGAGGAGCCAGCACTGCCAGGGATACAACTCCACGCCGAGGATGTCGCGCGCGAAGTCGATGACCTCGAAGCCGAGGGACGTTTCCGGCGTCAGCTCACGCAGAGGACGCGTCCACAGCCGAGGCTCCGTGCGGCCGAACTGTTTCAGCATCCGAGCCTCCGACTACGCGATACCGCGCTCCTCCTTGAACCGAGCCAGATCATTCGGCACCACCGGCACATCGTCGTCATCGACCTCAGCGCCAGCCGCCGCGACAGCAGCCCGCTGCGCGGACGATTCCGAGGACCCCTGAACGCGACCGCCAGTCCCCGCAAGCACCCGCCGCAAATCCTTCGTCGCCGACAAATACGCCAGACGCGTCCGCGCCCCGCCACCCTCATCGAGTTCCTTCGCGAGATCCCGCAACAGCTCCACCAGCAGCGCCTCCTCAGGCACATGCACCAGCCCTGTAGCTCGCAGCATCCGCGTCAACGCACTCCGATGCCTACGATTCGCAGCAGCCATCTCCGAACCTCCAGGGGTGGGGTGAAAAACGCGACTCAAACCCGGGGAGAGAGGACCACTCAGGCGGGGAGTGGTCCGTGGTGTCTGATGTTGCTGGATTTTCTGACGGTCGGGGTGGGTGAGGCGATACTCTGACTGGACGATCGCCGATGATTGGAGGCTTCGATGCCGCGGTTCTATGAGTCAGACGGTTCTTACGAGAACGTGAACGAGATCGCTGATCGCAACGGGTTGATCTGGGATGGTCACTACGGTTCCCCGTATGGCGTTGAGGAGCTCATCGAGCGTGGCCGACTCGATGCGCATAAGGGTGAGGTCGACAGGTTCGATCGGTTGTTCGATCACACCATGCGGTTGCGTCCTCGTGGGTCAGGAGCGCGTAAGCCTGTACTGGCGATTAGCTCTCCGTATGTTGATGATGACGAGGGCCTTCGGAGCATGGTCTTGGAGTTCTGCGATTTGTTTGGTTTGGCTGCTCGAGTGAACGATCCGAGTTACAGGACATATCGGGTGGAGACGACGGTACCTATCGTGTTTTGGCGACCTGACTTGCACCACTTGGTGTGACCCTCGCAGGTTGCTGGGATCACCACCAGTCAGGTACTGCGTCTCCTAGACCCAGGCTTGGTGCGTTCTTCCCTCGCGCCTGGTTGCACAGCGTGTGACTGTGCCTGAAGTTGGTGGGGTCTTCTTGTAGCTCCGGGTAGTCGTCAACGGAGAAGAAGTGGTCGAGGTTGTGACTGGCTGGTGTGCTGCCTGGGTCGGCGTCGTAGTCGATGCCTTCTTTGCACAGCCAGCAGTCTGCGTCGACGTCGCCAGCAGTGTTGAGGAGCTTTCCTTGCTCGAAAAATTCGTCCCGCAGTTTGTGCATGCGGCGTGTGTTGGTGCGTACGCGTGACGCCATAACGGGTGGCCTTTCGATCCCCGGCCCTATCCTCTGCCGCAAGTAGTGTTCGCTGCAGATCCATCAGGAAGGGAGGTGATAGATATGGCAGGAAACAAGAATCGCGCCGACGTCTCCGGCAACCGGAAAGACGGGTACAAGGCGACGCAGCAGGGCAAGCCAACGATAAAGGCCCCGACGCAAGGGGCAGTCGAAGCGAAAGCCAAGGCGCAGGTCGAGAAGGCCGGCGGCGGTCAGGTGTACATCCACCGGCCGAACGGGCAGATCCGTGACGCAGACACGGTGGCGAAGGGCAACGAGTCCAAGGCGAAGGACACGAAGCACTAACAGGGATGGGAGTGCTCAGCGCGAACTGGGCACTCCCGGACCGGCTGATGCGTCGGTAGGGTGGCGGCATGAGATCCAAGGACGAACGCAAAGCCGACTTCGAACGCCGTGAAGCCGAACGGAAAGCGAAGCTCGCGGCTAAGACCGAGGCGCGCCGGGTGAAGGCTGCAGCTGGTGATGCGCGGCGTGCGGTGAAGTTAGGCAAGTGGGATACCAGGAAGCGTGCCATTGATGCGTCTGCGCAGATGGATGTGTATCTGGATCAGCAGCGGCGCCTGAAGGCCGGTGAGGTGATCCCTGCGGAGGATGTGGTGGGGTTGCCGCAGCGGGTGCCGTACACGTACTAAGAGGTTGCCACTCGCCCATTGGTGAACGTGTGCGATCCTCCGACCGGCATCGCGGAATGTGCACGCGGTGCCGGCGGTCGGGTCGACCTTGATCGGTTGGGCTGGCGAGTGACAAGTATTGGTTATGCCCGAACTGGGCACAGACAGTGCGACGGCTCGATCGGTACGCTCGTTGGCACCATCAACGAGGACGGGAATGAGCATGGCAATTGAGTACCAGATCCGAAAGAGCACGAGCGCAACCCAGCCGTACTACTGGCGGATCGTCGAGACGGGGAATAGCTCTGTGCTCGCCACCAGTGAGACCTATGTGCAGAAGCAGAGCGCAGTGAGCGCCGCCTACTTAGCAAAGAATGGCAGCGCGTCAGGGGACATCATGGACTACACCGGCTCGTAGACCGGTGATGGGCGAGGCCCCTGGAATTGCGCTCCCAGCGGAGCCTCGCCCGGTGACCGTTTCTGCCCGACACACGGAGGTCAATCCGTTACCCGGGCCGAAGGGCGGCCACAAGGCTTAACGATAAAAGCCCCGATGAATTCTCATCGAGGCGTGATTGTCGCTAGCGCCATGCTACTACAGGGTGGTGCACACGCGTCATTCCGCGGTTGTCGGCGTGGCGCGGGTTGCTTTGTGTCGGAGGATCGTTTCTCGGTATTGCGCGAGGAGCTCGTCGACGTGGATGTAATTAGTGCCAAGGATCCGGTACACGCGAAGGCCGTTCCGCGCGTACCGGTCGATGGTGGAACGGGTCTTCTTGATGCGTTGTGCTGCCTGGACTTTCGTTAGGTAGTTGCTGCGGTGCTCGAGGAAGTCAAGGGTTGTGCCACGATCAATCATCGTCGTTCGCATCTAGGCTTTGGTTATGAAAGGCACTCGACTCGTCACTTTTCGCATCAACCGCAGCGACCTCGCTCAGGCCCTCACGCTCGTCGAGGGTGGCCTTGAGGCACGAGATACGTCGAAAGACTGGAGTGACTCGCTTCCCGAACACCTCGCGGTCGTCCAGTACTCGGCATGGTACGGACCAGAAACCGACGTCATCAGCTATGCCGAACAACTCACTTCGCAAGCCACTCAAAACCTGCGGACGGCTGGGCTCTGGTTCGAGTCTGTCGGCAGTGGCGTAGTCGCTGGGGGCGGCGCTGGGTACTCGAAGTACATCGTGCGTAGCCCGGGATCGACGGACCCTCGAGAAAGCATGAGCTTCATGGCAATGGATGAGGCAGATTTTCATCGCCAGTACGATCTCTTCTTCAGCCATATTCCACTTGGCGAGATGGAAGTCGAAGTCATCCATCCAAAATACGACGATTGACGAATCGGGCTGGGAAATAATACTCATGCCAGCCAGTCCAGAATACGCGAATACGACTGCCCCGGAACCTCATAACCGCAATGCGAGCAGGACACACTCACGTCGTGGACATCCTCGGAGAACCATACGGCACTGACCGTTTCGAGGTCGCACACTGGGCACGGACGCGGGTACACGTCCCGTGGTCGACGCGGCGCTGTCGGGTATTTGCCCCGGAGTCTCCACAGCAGCCCCGTCACGTCGCTTTCGTACTCTTCCGCGCCCGGGAACCCATGGATGCGTTCTGCGTGTGTCAGCAGCCACATTGTTTGCAGGCGGATAAGCATGTGCGCGCCCTCCGGAGTCGTCCCTGCGCGGAACCCCAGCACCGGCGCATCCGCATAGCCGGCGGACGGGTGAGAGTCGTAGAAGTTCCTCGACGCGATCGCAGCGGTCGATGGCGGATCTACTTCCAGCACGCGTGCCCAGTAGGTGACCCATTCGACCAGCTGCCCGTACACCGCATCAGAGTCATCGGTTGCTGTGAGGCGCATCGGTGACACGTACTCGGCGAGGACTTCCCCGCGCTCCGTGTGATCGATGAGTGACCGGACGTAGAGGATCAGGTCTGGTGCTTCTCTGAGCGCGCTGAGCGCCCTGCGGTGACGGATGCGGGCGAGTTTCTGCTCCTCGGTCTCTTCGACCTCTTGGGGGATGTCGAGCTCAACCACGTTTCTTGACCTTTCCGTATCGGATGACCTCGTAGCCGGATCGGATGATGATCGCGACGACGAGGAGTGCGAGGAGCACGCCGACGATGACGAGGCACCAGGTGAGCGCCCAGAGGAGGAATTCCCACGGCGTCATCGGGAACCTCCACCCATAGGGACGGGCAGCGCGCCACGGCGATCGATGTACTCACACCACGCGACAGCGACAGCCGCAACCTGCACAAGCTCGGTGCGAAGCTTGATCGCATCACTCTCAGCCAACGCCTCGAAGACCTCTTCCAACAGGATCGAGGCCATGCTCGCACCGCCGTGGCGCGACTCGACATCGGTTTGATTCGTCGCCCGATACGCCAGCTGGAAGGCGGGAGTACCAGAGTAGATCGGCCCCATTTCGCGCAGGGGACGCACGCTCGCCCCGGTGCCGTCGTAGCTCATCGATTGGTCACCCCACTTCGCGTCCTGACGGTCGCGCTCGTCCTGCACATCCTGCAAGACCTTGCCTGTTGTGGCGCTCATGACTGGCTCCTGTTCTGTTGGTCTGGGGTGGGTGCAACTGAGATGGTGAACGACTCCCTACGACCGTGATAGTCGTCCCAACGCGGTGACAACCAGTGCGCCCACATCTCCGCGAGCGCGTCTTCGTCGACTTCTGGAGCGTCAGGATCAGAGTCGCCCCCGTAGTGCACCGTGCAGCCCGGGAGTGCCGCGACGAGCGCAATGATTGCCGTATGGATCTCCGGCCAAGGACCCCGCTCGTAACCAGGGCCGTAGTAGCGTGCGCCGTTCATGTCGACGTCGATCCGGTCGGGGTCCCACGACGTGCGGCCAAGGGTGCCGCGGATCTCCCGCTCTTCGAAGAAGCGGTTCGCGACCTCGATCTCCGCATCCGTCACGGTGCCCATCGCGTAAAGATTCACATCGACACCCATCACTCGCTCCTGTCTGGGGTGTGCACAACGATCAGCACGCTTCCCTCTGCGTCCCGAGCGATCTCGTACGACTGCCAGCGACGCTCTGGGTTTCCGCCCATCACCGTCCAATCGCCGTGTGCTGTCTTGCAGGCAACCACTGGCGCGTTTGCGAGACTACGATTCGGGCCGAGGTCGAGGATCACGCTCCCGACCGGCAACGCGTCCAGCTCTTCCACCGTCGAGATCGTCTGCGGCCGCTTCACCGCTTCCAACCAGCGGTCGAATCGCTCTACGCTGATCGTGCGCGGTTCGCCCAGCCTGTTCCGCTCGAAGGTGCACGCCTGGCGTATCACGTCCGTCGTCGGTGTCCACTCAGCCATTGCTCTGCTCTCCTGTCTTGCGGTCGGCCAGGGTGACGTGCTCTTCGGCGATTCTGCGTTTGTCTTCCCGCCACTCCGGATTGTGTCGGGAATCGAGAAACAGAAACTTCTCCCCACACGAACACTCGAACGCGCCCGTGAGGTATCGCGCACTGGGGCTCGCTGACCATGGCGGAATCTGCTTGATCGTGTGTCGGGCTTCCAGTGCTTTGGTGGGAGAGGTGGAGAGGATGTCATCAAGCGGGCACCACTCGCATTCGTCGGTGCATTCGGCTGGCTGATCCTCGGTCGCCTCGTAAACCTCGTGCGCTTGCTTCTCGTCGCGCCACTCACGCACCAGCTCGATCACCGCCTCAAGCTCGGCCACCTGTGCCAGTGCGGCGTCACGCTCCGCGCGTGCAGCCTTGAGCGCACTCGCCATTCGCACCACTACGCCCTCGGATGGCACGCCCTCATGTTCGACGCCCACAGTGTTGGCCTGCACCTTGATGCACACCTCAAGGTCCACCAGATCTCCCCAGTCACTCATGATCGGGAACCTCCACCCAGAGCAGCAGCCAATGCAGCACGGGCATCGCCACGCCACATGTCGGCCCTGCTCGGGTCCTCGCGCACCATCTCGTCCCAGGTGTATTCGCCGTCACTGATGCTTGGCGGCTCAAACATCACCCGCGCCGCCCTCTCGACCATGTCGTCGGTGACCGCCCCCGTTACCGGCTGTGCGCCCTGGTCGATCAGGAACTTTCCGATCGCCCAGAACTCGCAGCGCTCCCACTCGCATCCGTCGTAGATCAGGTTCCCCGACTGGGCATGCCAGCGTGCGTGAGCATCCGCCAAGTCGCTCGGGGCGATGATGGTATTCGGCTCAGGCGTTACCGGCTGTGCGGCAAGGTGGGCGATTATGGCGTTGGCCTCTTCCTGACATGCTTTGCACCACGACTCCCCGGCGCATGACCCACACGCCTGAAAGTCAGCAATGAACTCGATCAGCGCCTCCCGATCAATGGTCACCGGCTCCGCTTTCGCGGCCTGCCACTCGACTCCAGCCACGAACGCCTCATTGGCGTGTTCCTCATAGCCATACGGGTCCGACTGTGCCTCTCCGGTCGGACTGAATGGGTCGTCCACGATTTGATTGCGCGGGTAGCGCTGATTGGCCTCGGCCTGTGCCGCCTCCCGCTGTTCGTCACTCATGACTGCCACTCCTGTCCGGGCTGAGTCGTCTCCCACGGAGCCGCATTCGCATCCTGCTGCTGCGGAGCCCGCACCACCTCCGACACCACCTGCCCCCGACTCAGCTGCATGTCGAAATACACCCTGCCCTCCTTCTCCGTCCGCTTCGCCGACAACTGCCCGTAAAACCGTGCCCGGTCCCCCACATTCAGCCCGTGCCCATCGCCCAGCCACACCGTGAAGAAGCTCTTGAACTCCTGCCCGTTATCCCCAGTGATGACCTCCTCGATCGACACGCCCTTGCCGCCCACCAGTCGCTTCACCGTTGCCTCATTCGTACGTGCCTCAGCCAATGCCCTGCTCCTTCACAATCGTCATGTCCTGGTCAAACCCGCTCGGCGTCGCCGAGAGTCGCTCGCGCAGTTCGGCGAACGACACAGTCGCACCGGCGAACGCGGCCGCACGGTCCTCCGCCTCGATACGGTCAGCCTCAGCCGCCGCAGCGAGCAGCTCCTCGCCAAGCTGCCGGGCCTCCTCCGTCGTGTAATACGACGTCTTCCGCCGCTGCCACAACGTCACCCCGTACTCGTCATTCACCTCAACACGCGCCATATCAACCTCCGCCCTAATTGCCATTTCCCTCATCCCTCCTAGAACGCGGCCGTGGGAGTCCACGGCCAATCCGAAATCCCCCGCGAAATCCGCGACGGCCACTTCCGCTCATCCCTGTCACCACGCCACCGCACCAACTGAAAAGCATTCGACGACCTCGCCTGCTTATCCGGACGCAACCCCAAACCGAACTCCGGCCACCCCATCAACGCCGCCGACCCCCGCGGCCGAAGATCCCGCTCCCCAACGCCAGGGTGCCCATGCCCCGCGTGAGCCTCAATCACCATCGCCAAACCCCGGTCGCGCAGCGTGTCCAAAGCCGCCAAGAGCGGCGCCGCATCATCATCGTTGTTAATCGCCCGCGGAATCAGCCTGTACAGCGGGCCGATGAACAACACATCCGGTTTGAGCTCGTCGACCATCGAATGCACCTCCCCCAAATCCGAGTCCTTCGACAAATCCAGGCGCGGCGTACAAGCCAGGTGCACAGCATCCGCAGGATTCACACGCCCATGCATCGCCGCCTTCGACACCATCGGCCTCACCGCGCGACGCCACTGCCTCTCCGTGTTCTCCGTATCCACCACCAGCACCCGCGCCGGCTTCATCTTGAAAAACGTGAACGGATGAATGCCGGCCGCCGTCATGAGCGCCAACTGCCGCACGAGTGTGCTCTTGCCTGACCCTTCTCCGCCCGTAAGGATCAGACGGTCCTGCCGCTCGAGCAGACCATCAACAACCCAGTCGTACTCGTCGTTATCGTCGAGCAGCACCTCGCCGAGAGTCTTCGGCAGCAGATGCCGTTTCGACGCCGCCAGTTGCAAGCCCTTCAGTCCCTCGGTGGCCTGGGCGATCGCCACGCCAGGATCCAGTGTCGTGACCATCCGTGACGCGACGATCTGCAACCCGCGACGCAGCGACCCCTCACGGACTTTTGCCGCGTACGAGCCGACCGATGACGCCGTGGGAACCTCTCCCATCCAGGTGTGCAGGTCGACGACGTCGACACCGGGAACCTCCCACCCGGGCAGCTTCCCCGACACCGTGATGACATCCACCGGTTCATGCGCGGCGCCCATCGACAGGATGCCGGCGAAGATCGCACCCAACGCCTGGTCCTCGAAGTCACCGGGCCCGACCTGCTCAACAGCGAACCGCAGCACACGAGAGTCGAGGAGCACCGCGGCGATCACTGCTTGCTCTGGAGTGATCATCGGCGCATCCACTCGGTGCCGTCAACCTGAGCCTCATTCGCCCGAGCCCAGATATGCGCCGGCAACACCCATGCCGTCGACTCCCGCCAATGCAACGTCAGCGCTTCCTTCGCGCGGTCAAAGTCCAGCGAGCCGATGGACAGGTGCCAGGCCTCCACCATCTCCGGCGTCACCGTCCGGTTGTCCACTGCGCTCGCCAACACCAATAGCGTTGCGATCTCTGACTTCTTCAATTTCCGCCTCCTGATACTGGGCGACGACCGGGAGATTCCGGGCGAACGCCGATTGCTTTCCTGCTTGCTTGTCGCGCTCCGCGAGCGCTTGCAACTTCATCCGCGAGAACTGCTTCCGCAACGTGTCCATCGACCGCACATTGGCCTGCCAGAACTCATTGGCCGTCGCCCAACGAATAAGCCACTCGATCTGAGCCGCGGAGTACCCGTCGAGCCTCATCAGCCGCTCGCACGACGCCCACCAGGTCTTGCCAACGACGCCAACCTTGTGACCGTTTCCCCGCACGAGTTCGGCGAGCAACTCACACAATCGCTTCACCTCATCGCTAAAAGACTCAACGTCGGACGCTTCAGCGTCGGACGAAGAAGTTTTGTTAACTGGGCTGGGTAGGGAAGGGCTAGGAAGGGTAGGGAAGGGACGGTGTGACTCCCCCGGGGACTCCCCTACATGTCCACCGGGGACACCCTCGGGGACAGGCACCGAAGTTTCGCCCACGTGATCAGCATTTCCCTCGAACTGACCGGCATTGTTGCGCCGCCAACGCGCCTTCTTCTCCCGCTCTCGCTCCCGTTTCGCCTCAACGTCAGCGCGTGACTGCTGATAGGCCTTCCAGTCGTGAAACTGGTATCCCTTCGCGGTCTCACGCCAGAGACCCGCATCAACGAGGATCTGTGCTCCGGATGCGTCGGCACCCCATTCCTCGATCATGAACACGGGCACGGCACCGTCAGTCAGGTGTTTTCCACACCAGCTCCCTGCGAGTGTCCAGAGCCCGATCGCCTGGAGGCGTTGCGCTCGCGGGATGCCGAGAACCTTCGGGCTTGTGCTCAGCCCGTCGTCTACGTTGAACCACACCATTACGCTGCCAGCTCCAGTTCCCATTGCTCGCCATACACATCAGCCATCATTCGTTTCGCCGCCACTTCCGTCGTCGGCACCCGGCTCCCATCCGGCAGCAGCACCGACCAGGAGCGTTCCAGCGGGAACCACACCGGCACCCGCCCGGGGTCCTTCACCCACTTCTTGACCTTCCAGCCCCGCAACAGTGCGACCGTCTGCAGCCCGTGCTCGTACGCCTCATTGCAGAACGCGCAAGAGGTGAGACCGTCGACGATCACAGGCCGGTGAATGGTGCCGCCCATGCCAACCGCACGCCGGTGCTGGAACGTCAACGGGGACGTTGCGCCGCATGACACGCAGCGGTAGCCGTCTCGTTTGTACGTGCCTTTGCGTACGGTGGCGGTTGGCTCCATGGTCAGGCCTGCTTCGCGTTGACGATTGACTGCTCAAGCTCGGACAGTTCATAGCCCCAGCCCTGCAAACGCTGCATGTGGGCGGCGGTGATGCCCTGCTGCCAACCCTTGCGGTCGAACTCCATGCCGCCTTCAACGTGACCCAGTGCCACGGCCAGTGCGATGTGCAACGCGCGGTGCGGCTGCGCCAACAGTTGAGCCTTCACAGCGTCGTGCGGGTACTCTCCGTACTCCAGCTGGAGGAGCGTGTGCTGCATCTTCTGCTGGGTCGGCGTCGTACCCGGCGCATTCTGGGTGACGTGCTCACCCAGCACGACCTCGAACACGGGGACACCGGTCGCATCGACGTGCACCTCGAACCCATCACCACGGACGAGCGTCACGGTCACGCTCCGCACATCCTCGGCAGGCTGCTTCTTCGCTTTCTCCACGTCGAGCTCCAACGTCAGCGACACCACCTGGTCCTGCGCGAACCGCAGCATCTGCCCCAGCTCGCTTATCCGATCCAGCTGCTGCGCCATGTCGTCGACCTCGGCATCTGTGTAGCCGAGCGACTTCAGATCGATAACCTCCTCGACGACCGGTGAAAGAACTGGCACATCAACTGAGGCTTCATCTGCCACCGCCTCTGGCTCGTCGAGCAGTCCCAACGCCACCTCGCCCAGCTCGTCACCAAGCGCCTCGAACGCAGCGACACAATCCGTGTGACGGCAACCCTTCTCGTAGTGACTCGCAGCACCATGACGCCCACGAACCAGCGCCACCTTCCCCGACGCAGCAGCCTTATCCGCCACCGGAACGACCGCAACCGCCACCACACCCACCGTGTCGGCCTTCGCAGCCCTCGCGCGCTTCGCCGGCTTACCCGCCGCCTCAGCCGCAACGATCTCCGCCGGCGTCATCCCCCGGTCAACCATCTTCTGGAACGCATAGTCACCCCGGTACCGCGTCTCAGCCTTCCGGCACGACAGACCCAACTCAGTGTTGGCCGGGCATGCACCGCCCTTGCAACCCAGCTCGTAGCCTTCCTTCGTCCCGTGCGGGAACCCGTCCTCGAACAAATCCATGCCGCTCATTTCCCTGCTCCTTCTGCCTTGATTGCTTCGAGGACGTCGACCAGGTCGGTCGCATCCGTTGCCTTGATCTGTCTGCCGGGGAACACCGCGACGAACCCGCGCGCCCGAATATTGACGACGGCGACCAACGACCAGTCGGCCTTTGTGACGATCCGGAAGTTGCCCGGCCGGTCGAGGTTGATCGCCAGTTCGAACCCGGCCTGCTCCACCAGGTCGCGGACCTTCCGCTCCGTCGCATCCGTCGCCGCGCTCACGACGCTTCCCCCGAGTGCAATTGCGCGAACCTCACTGCCTTCCTCCGCGACTTGAACTCGCGCCAAGTGCCTTCGAGCTCACCGGATCCGTTCCGCAGCGACACCCACCACCTGCCGCTGTCTTTGAACACGAACCAGCGCCACGACGACGCAAGGGACTTCTCCGCTTGCGCGAGTTCCTGCTCGAGGCGCACAGCCGTCGCACGCGCCCGGTCACGCTCACCACGGAGCTGCTCCGCGACCGTCTCCCACAGCACCGTGGCAGCGGCCGTATTGCCCTCCAGTGACCGCAGCTCGCCACGCAGCCGCTTCTCCGCAGCCTGAGCGTCGACCATCTGAAACCACACATCCGTTGTCCGCAGCAGCGCCTCCGTGGCCTCCTGCATCGACAGCGGCGACGAGCTGGCCAAGTCGGCCGCATTCTTCACAACAGTGCGTCCGCGTTCGACGTCACGACGCAGCTCGTCACGCTCCGCCATCACCTCACTGATCGTCACCTCAGCCCACGTCGGCGCCGGCTCAGCAGCCAAACCCGCCAAGATCTCCTGCAACACCTCCAGCACCTCGCCGTTGCGCCAATGCAACGCGTTCAACTGCTCCGTGTCGAAGTTGTCGATCGACTTCGCGATGTAACCAACAACGTCTGCCACACCCTCCAGCCCGGCGCTCACAACGCACGCTCCGATAGAGTCACGCCTATGGACAGCGGATGGTCAGTCATAATCGGAGCCGCGATTGCGTTGATCGGCGCGTTCCTCGGCGCGTGGGCGCAGTCGCTTTTCACAGCACGCGCCCAGTCGGCACAGGCGCGCCGGCAACTGCGCACCGAAGCAATCCGTGAAGTCACGATCAGCCTCGTCGAGTTGGAGGCAGCAATCCGGGAGGGTGAGCCACGTCTGGAAGCAGCTTCCAATCGTATGAACGGCGCAGTCATCGCTCTCGGCCTCTCACTCAAGAGAGGCGAAAGGGGCGCACTCACATTTGTGCAAAACGCTTTCGAGCACCTGATGAGTCGGAACTGCCCCGAACCAGCCCATGTCCTTGACATCGTCTCGCTCACACTTCTCGGGTGGAATCGAGGAGGGCTGAAGCTAAAGGACTTCGCACACCAGGACCTCGATGACTTCAAACCACCCCGCATGCGAGATTGAAGGGCAACCACTCGGGTCGAGGCGCTCACGAGCCCAGCTCCATCAGCGGCCGCATATGACCCTCGACATAAGCGCGCTCAATAGCCGGCGCCGTCTCCTCGAACACCGTCCGCCCGTTCGGCAACACAGTGTGAGCGAGAAACTCCTGCTCAAACGTGACAATCCCCGAATCGACAGCTTCGAGCTTCGCCTTCACCATCAACGCCAACGCACGCCACTTCTGACGCACCGCCTGCTCATACGCCTCAACGGCCGCACTCGCCGTCCTGGCACCCCGCGAGTGATGCGTGAACTGCTTACTGTTCCTGTCCGGCAGCGGCAGCATGAACTTCACCTGCCGGCCGTTCGCGACGAACCCGATCATTGCCCGGTCCTTCGATGTCGCGTAGGCGAAGTCCTCCGCACCGTAACGGTGCAAGGTCGCCTCGATCTCATTGCGTGAGCGGCCCGAATCCACGGACGTGCTCGCTGCATACTGAGCCATCACGCACCTGCCTTCACCGCGGCAAGCGAAGCCCGCAACGCCCGCACCCACGCCGTACGCGACGCCGCCCGCTCCTGCTCCTTCGCCCACCCCTCAGCGTGGTAGTCGACGCTCCACTGAGCAGCCGCCAACTCCTGCGCACGGAACTCGTCGACACTCTGAACCTCAGGCTCGGTCAGGTACCTCGTCGAGCAGTCGAACTTGATCGACTCACGCAACTGCTGCAGCATGAAATCGCGCAGCCCCTGGTGCTCCTGGGTCGGCGGCTCCCAAGCCTCAACCTGCACCAGCATCGCCTCGTACCGAGCACGCATAGCAGCAGCACGCTCGACCGCGGCCGCATACTCTGCTGTCCGATTCTGGCGTGACGCAACTTCGCAGAGCGCCCAATCGTCATCGCGCAGCGCCGACAGGTCGGCCAGTTTGGCCTTCGCCTCGTCGAGCCCTCTCCGGTGATGGTCGCTCGGAGCGAACTCATCCGGAATCGACGCACCTGGTGCCTCATCCCTCATCTCGATCAGCGCACCGAACGCTCGCGCGCATTGCAACGCGAATTCCTCGAAGCTCTGCTCTTTGCCCTCATACAAATCGGACGTGTATCCCGTTGGCATCACTGCCTACCTCTCCCGGCGAGCTGATAGGTCAGCTCCACCTGCTTGCTCTGCGTCTGCACAGCAGAAGTCCTGCTCCGCACCAATTCCGCCACCGACTTCGCATACTCATAAGCGATCTCGGCATTGTCGGCGGACTCCCACTGCTCCTCAGTCGCCACTTCGGCCTCCAACTTCCGCGTGTCAGCGTCCTTCCCCACCGCGTCCTTCAACGCCCCCAGGCGAGCCCGCGCATGCGCCCTCCGTGCGACCCGCCTGGTCTTGTCCGCCTCCCGGAGTATCCGCACGTTCTGCGCAGCGAGGTGCCCCATCAGGTCCAGGTCGGCGATGATCGAATCGGGTGTTTTGATCTGCCCGGGCTCAGGCGGTTTCCGACCAGCACGCTGTGCGACCCAGTCGGACCACGCCTCGATCTGTTTCGGTTCCTCGACGGGTGTCTGTGTGTCCTCGTCGACGACTTGTTCGCCTGAACCCGGTCCGGTCATGCGAGCCCCAACCCTCGGCGCACAGCGTTGTTCAGGTCGAGGAAGTGCATAAGCTTCTCGTGCTTGGCGTCACTACCAACGCCGTCACGGATGCCCGCCTTTAGTTCTTCGCTGGCATGGTCCCGTTCGCGTTGAAGGTTGCCAATCCGCTGCTGCTCCACCAGGGCGAGCGTCGCGTGCGCCTGAGCGATACCCGCATAGACTCCAGCAACCACGTCGTCCTTATGCGTGGTCTGCGCCGAAACAGCGTTGTCTATCCAGAGCTGCGCGGTCGCCTCGCGGTCGACCTTCGCCGCGCTCACGCTCCACCACCCTGAGCAGCCCAGTCCGCCAGCTCGTCCGCAGTCGGCTGAGACGGATCATCCTCGAACGGGACGGCCGCCAGCGGAGTGGGGACAGGTGCAGGCTCCACGTCCAGAGTCACCGGCTTGCTCTCCGGCTCTGGCGCATCCACCATCGGAGTGAACACAGCACGCCGATCCCACAACACACCGCCGACCTTGCGACCATCAGCCACCACCAGGCCCAACTCGCCAGCCTGCTGAGCCTCACCATGCAGCACCCGCAAAGACTCCAGGTCCGTGCACTCCTCGGCCAGCGTCACCCAGTCACGGGACAGCTCACCCTTGACGACGATCGGTTCCGGCTTCGCCTCCACCAGCTCACGTGCGGGTGACTCCTGCACGACCTGCACCGGACCCGCCTGCGCCATCTCCTCCGACGAATACAGCCCCGACAGATCCTGAGGGAACGCCTTCCGCAAAGCCAACATCTCAGCGACCTTCGCCAACATCAGATCCGGCATCTTCGCCCACATCGACGAAACCTTCTTCTCGCCGGTCTTCGAACCGTTCGACCACACGTCATCCATGACCGCGTACGAATCCCAGCGAGCGACAACCTTCAACGCCTCACGGAACCCCGCCCGATACACGCCAACCCGGGCGAACTTCGGGAACGACTCTGAATCCTTCTGGACCCACGCGTCGAACCAGGTGCGCCCATCATCAGACCACTCGGCCGCAGTCTGCCCCTCATACTGACGAGACCGCTCAGCGACCAGACGAGCACCATCGATGCTGATCTGTGTCTGCCACTTCCCAGCCCTCCGGATGCAGTAAATCTGCCGGGCAATCGGGTCCAAGCCAGTCCGCCGGCAGTGGGCCAGGAACGCTTCCACCACAGGCCGTTCGGCGAGCTGCTTCGGAGCGCCCTTCCGCTCGGAGTAGACCAGCCCTGCAGCTTCCACGAGGGCCTTCTCCTGGTCCGTCCACTTCGAGTAGTCACCCGTCGACGGCAGCGACGCAATCTCAGTCGTATCGCTCATTTCACTTCCTCCATCTCTTCGACGCGCTTCATGAGCCACGTCAACGTCGTACCGAACCGCCCAGGCAGGTGGATCGAGTGCTGCATTCCGTCGATCACCGCGACGAGCGTGTAGGGAGCGCGTGAGTATCGGCCGCTCACCTTGTGGGTGTCCCAGTCGAAGTGCCCGAGGCGAGTGATCAACGCCTGCGCCTCGGCATCCGTCGTCGGGTGGTGCTGAGAACCCGTGCGAGTCGACCGCTTGCTTGTTTGGGGCTTGTCCGACTTGTGGCCCCAGCGCTCGTGGCCGTCGTCATCCGTGAACCACTCCGAACCGTCTTCGAGAATGTCGGCCAGAGCTTCTGCTTCCTCGGCCATCACTTTCTCGCCTTCGGCGCCTTGACCTCAGTCACCGTGAGGCTCTCCCGAACCGTCTTCGACGTCGTCAGCTTCGAAGGCACCTGCGACGTGTGCTCCTCCAACACCGCAGCCCACTCCGCGCGACGCTTCTCCAACGACCTCGCCGCGGACTCCGCCCGCTTCTCCGCCGCATGCAATGCCGCCCACACGTCCGCCCGAGACGCCTTCGCGGCCTCCTCGTCGACGAACGTGATCGAACCCTCACGCGTCTCCTCGACGAAACCGCCACGAGTCCACGTGATCCGCGCCAGCGGCGACTCCTGCGAGAACGACGCACGATCCGACAGCTTCACCTTCAACTCAGCCCAGGCCGTTTCCTTCGCCCTCGTGGCCTCGCCCTCGGCGCTGCGGAACTTGATCACGTTGAACGCGAGTGTGTCGAGCTCGTCGTCATACGACGGACCGTCCCCGGCCTCCAGTGCCGCGCGTGCCGCGTCCAACTCAGCGAGGAACTCCAGCGCCACCTTCTCTGCCCGGGCCGCGAGCAGCTCGTTGTAGTCGATCCACGCGTACAACGGCTCAGCGCGCAGCGGCGCCGGTTCGAAGTGCTCGGCACCGCGGTCCTGCCAGTCCTTGTCGTGCTGCTCCCACACGTACAAGCACCGGCGAGCACCCGTCACCCGCATGCCCCAGATCATCTGGATCAGATAGCCGACCTCGTCGAACTTCTGAGTACCAGGTGCGATGTCGTAACCAGACGTCTTGTCCTCAGCCAGCAGCAACAGGCCACTGAACGGATCGAACGTCACACCATCAGGCGAAGCCAGGAACCGCGCGTTGTCGGCAGCACGGAACACACGAGACTCCGGCTGGATCCCGAACCGGGTCTCCACCCAAGCTGCAATAACAGGCTCACGCTTGTTGCCCCAGGCCGTGTATTGGTTGCCCGTGAACGTGTCCTTGCGCAGACCCAGCTTCAGAGCGATCAGCTCACGCCGGAACGTTGGCCCCTTCACCATCAGGTCACGAATTTCAGTCGCAGTGACACCGCCCAGGCGCTCGGCGAGCCAAGCCGGGCGGTCAGTGTCAGACGCACCAGCGCGAGACAGCAGCTCGGCGAACACTCGGTGCACAGTCACGGCGCTCATACGTGCTCACCGTTTTCGATGACGTTGCGGAACGTCGGCGCACCATACTTCGCAGGCGCAACCTGAACGTTGTACCCCAGACGCGGATGCACTACACCGCGCTGTGGCCGGTGCGTGACCTTCTTCGCCGGTTCGAGCAGCGGCCGGCTCGCCAGCAACCGGGCACGGAGCATCGGGAACAACTCCCGAGCGGACGGCAACAGACGCCTCCTGGCGGCCATCAGGCGGCATCCTCAGGCGTGTCATCCCACGGACCCTCAGTGACGTTGTCCTCGTCCTCGAGAGGCTCGTCAAGATCAAGCTCCAACGGCAACGTCGCCTCACCCGTACGAGCCGCATACGCCGCCTCCAGCAGCAACCGTGCGCTCTCGGCCCGCTCCCCCTCCAACGGCTCAATGTGCTTGAACCGCACCACAGCAGAAGTGATCTGCTTCACGTCGTCGTACTTCCGCGACGCCCGCTCCACAACCACCACCGCCAGGAACTGATCCGGAGTGCGCTCGTGCAGCAGCTCCTCCTCCATATCGGCCAGCCCGTTTAACTGCTCGCCGGGTACCTGGCCACTCAGATTGATTCCCATCACATGCCCTTCATGTCAGGCCAGGACACAGCGCCCATGGCCTCTAACTGCTTCGGCGTCACCACGTCGAGCGGTGCACCGAGATGCCGGATCCCCATCAGCGCAAGCGCCATGGAATCCGCCACGTTGTCATCCGGGATCTGCACCCCGGGGAAACCTGCACGCATTGCCGCTTTCACAGCGGTCTTGTCCGAGTTACCGTTACCGGTCGCGTACTTCGCCCGACCCTTCGGCGTCACCACCACGACCTCGCCGCGTGCGAGCAGCTGGTCGACGAGGAACCAGAACAGGCCAGCCCTCTCATGCGGCTGCCCGAACTTCGACCGCATCGACGGCCCCTCGATCACGAACAGACCGGATGCCGGCGCCTGGTCGAGAGTGCGCCGCAACGACGTCCGGATCCGCCGGCGAACCTCACGCGGGGAACTGGGGCATGCCGCGGTTCTGCTGCGCCCAGTGCGAACAACGCCGTCTTCGATGACGGTGATCCCCGTGCACGTCAGGGACGGGTCTATGCCGGTGACGTTCACGACGCACCACCAGGAAGCGGAACGAACTGAAGCAGCTCAGCACCAGGAGCAACCGCCTTGCACACGCAGAGCACCGACCGGCACGCCAGCAACACACGACGGTGATCCTCACACGACGGCACGCCAATCCCACAGACACGGCACCGCGCGATGAACGTCGCCGGATGCGGGCACGCTTCGGGCATCGGGTCGTATTCGGTGCGGGCACGGATCTTGCACGCGACCTCGTACTCCCAGTCCAAGTGCTGGATCAGCGCAAGATCCACTGCGGCGTCGAACACCGGTGTCTCGGCGTTCACGAGTCACTCCCGACAATTGACCGGGCGAGCAACATGACCGGCTCTTCGAACACCGCGGGCATGCCCTGGTCGAGGAACCGCTGCAACACTGCGAGCTGCGCGTCGATGGTCCGGTGCAGGGTGACGATCAACTCGGCATTGCCCGAGCGGTGAGCTTGCGCCACCTGATCGTGGTCGTCGTCCTCGTCTGCAGTGCCCCACACGCGCGGATGAGTCGCCCGCTCATAGGTCAAGAACCACGGCCCCGGCGTGCCCTCAATCCGCAACTCGATCAGCTTGTCGATGGCCTCCAACACCACCAGCCCCACGCTCACGGCCGACGCTCCAACCGCAAACCCAGAACCACCGCGGCCACAGTGAACATCAACGTCAACAGCGACAGCCCGTCGTAGGCGATAGCTTCACGGACCAGAATCACCGTCGCACCACCCAGTGCGAGGGCTCCGAAGAGGACCACCCACCACTTCACGACGCACCGCCCGACGTCGACGAGAAGAACATCGCCCACACCAGCAGCCCCGCCGTGGCCACGAACAGCACCCCGGTCACCCACGCCGACACAGACCGCGACTTCCGCACCTGATACATCTCCACAGGCCGCGCCACCGACGCAGCACGCACCGGCTCAGGCAGATCCTCCGGCACCTCGTGCGACACCAGCCGAGTCACGACGCCACCTCAACAACGTCGTCGACCTCAGCGGCGATGGCATCCAAAGCACGCATCGTGCCCGTCATGCACAACCCCAACTCCGCAACCGGAATCACCACACCACGGCGACCCACCAGCACCCCGCTCACAGCCACGCCTTCTTCACAATCGACCGCAACCAGTCCATGCCCCAGGACTCCTGCTGCACCGCAGTGAACGCCTCAACGAGCTCAGGGAACCCCTGACGCAGCCGAGCCTTGTTGCCCTGGTCAGCGGCCGCGATAGCCCGCAGGAGACGGATGGTGAAGCTTCCCGGTTCCTGGCCCAGCTGGCGGTCACCGAAGTGCCACAGCACGTGCTGAGCAACCTCGACAGACACCGTCGAGGTCTTCTCGGCATCGATTTTTTCCATGATGATCGCCCTTCGATCAGTTGATGAGAATCGGCGTTGCGGGTTCGGGTCCCGCAACGACGTGTGTGGGGCGGACTAAGCCGCGTTTGCCAGACGGTCGGGAAAGAACTTGCGGATGTCTTCGTCGAGGGACACTGAGAGTGTCCAGACCTCCGACGCAGAGAACGGAATCTGCCCGCTGAAGCGGGCGCTTACGGACTTGCGGTCCTTGCCGATGATCTTCGCGATCTGGGCCTGGGTGAGTCGCTTTTCCGCAGCGACGCCCCGGACTTTGTCCGCGATCTGTAGCATTTCTTCCGTCATGCTGGACAGTATGGGCGGGATTCCGGACAGTTGCAAGTCATGAAATCGGCGTGTCGGGACGATCTGGGAAGCTGTTAGGACAGAGCGGGGCACATGTTGCGCGAAATGTCCTGAAACTGGTACAGTCCCGATATGGCAATTACACGCAGCAGTCAGGAAAGCGCTGAGAACACTCAGTCAGTACGAGCGAAATACCTCGACGACTGCCTCAAAGCTGAGCGCTGGTCCTACCGCCTACTTGAGACACGCACCGGCATCGCGAAGAGCACAGTAGCTAGTCGCCTCAAAGGCGAAACGGCACTCACCTTCGGCGACATCGAGGTTTTCGCGCAGGTACTCAACCGCGATCCCGTCGAGCTTTTCGGGACGATGCTCCGACTGACGGACACAAAAAAAGGCCCAGCCTCCGAAGAGACTGGGCGGCCGAACATCCGGCCAATAGATTAGAAGGCTGTTGCTCTATCCACTGAGCTACGGAGGCGGGATTATGCGGTTCAACGATACCGCAGCATATTGTCCAGGCGTGCGATCATGCGCCGTCGGATTCCCAGTGCCGTCGAACGCCCAGCGCCGTCGAAACTACAGCGCCGCGAAACTACAGCGCCTTCGATGCGGCCACCAGTACCTGGTCGAGCGTGGGCACCCCTACCGCACGGAACACTTCGGCGCCGTCGGCATTGGCGATGATCACGGTCGGGGTCGAACGGATGCCGGCCGCGGCGGCCTCGTCATTGAACCGGGCGACGTCCAGTTCCCTGACCTCCGCTTGCGGAACGAGTCGAGCGACTTCTGAGAGCACGACCCTGGTCTGGGCGCACGGGTCGCAAAACGACGAGGAGAAGAACGTGAGTTCCATGGTGTACTTCCTGAACGGGGTGAAAATGAGCCCTGACGAATGATGTGCCAGCGCCTCGTCCTATCCAACTCAGTGTACGGAGCACGAATTCCCGGCAACCGGTCGATGACTACTGGGCGATTCGTGTTCTGCCGGAGCATCTCGGTTCGAGAATGGTGCCGTGAAGCCTCACCTGTGGACACGCTATGTTGCTGTCGGGGACTCGATTACCGAGGGCCTCGGCGATCCGGCGCCCACTGACCGTTTCGGGCAGCCTTCGCCCGACTGGCTCGGCTGGGCCGATCGCCTGGCCGTGATACTTGACGGGGCTGCGCACCTCGAAGACCGTCAGGTCGAATTCGCCAACCTCGCCGTGCGGGGCAGACGGATTGAGCATGTGGTCAGCGAACAAATCCCCGCAGCGATCGCCCTTCGAGCCGACCTGGTCACCGTGATGGTCGGAGGCAACGACCTGATGAGCGCCAAGGCGGATCCCGATACGCTCGCCGCGCGGCTGGAGACAGGAATCTCCGAGCTTCGAAACAACGGCTCGACCGTCTTGATCGCCAACTGCTTCGACCCACAGTTCGCATTCTTCCTCAAACCCTTCCGCGGGCGCGCCGCCGTGTTCAATGCGAACATCTGGACGATCGCACGCACGCACGGCGCATCCGTTCTCGACGTCTGGGGGATTCGCGAGTTGCAGCAGGGCATGATGTGGGCCGAAGACCGAGTGCATCTCAGTCCCGCCGGTCACCGGCTTCTCGCCGCCCGCGCGGCGCACGCTCTCGGCGTTCCATACGCGGAGGTCGTCGCCCGCAGCCTGCCCCCTCTCACCGTTCCAGACGATCGCCTTGTGCCGCCGCAGAACCTCGCGCTGCGCACCTGGCTGCGCGTGCATGCCGCACCGTGGCTCGCCAGGCGCATGCGCGGCGTATCGGCCGGTGACGGCATCTCCGCCAAGCTGCCGTTCCCACGACCTGTCGGTCCTCGCCGATAGACTCGGCGCATGACAAACAGCAGTGACCGGTTGGTATGGATTGATTGTGAAATGACCGGACTCGACCTGGAAGCTGACGAACTCGTCGAGATCGCCGTTGTGATCACCGATTACGATCTCAACCTCGTCGACCCCGGCATCGACATCGTGATCAAGCCAGACGCATCCGCCCTGGAGAACATGGGAGACTTCGTGCGCGAGATGCACACCACGTCTGGCCTGATCGAGGAGATTCCGGGCGGAATCAGCGTTGCCGAAGCGGAATACCAGGTTCTCGAATACGTGTTGAAGTTCATTCCAGCGGGCCAGAAGGCGCCCCTCGCCGGCAATTCAATCGGAACCGATCGTGCTTTCCTGACCAAGTTCATGCCGCGCCTCGACGCGCAGCTGCACTATCGCAACGTCGACGTCTCCTCGATCAAGGAACTCGCGCGCCGCTGGTACCCCCGCGTGTACTTCAACGCTCCCGCGAAAGACGGCGGTCACCGTGCACTCGCCGACATTCTGGAGTCGATCCGCGAGCTCGCGTATTACCGCCAGGCAGTCTTCGTCGCCGCACCCGGGCCATCCAGTGACGAGGCCAAAGCCCATTCTGCAGACGTCATGCACAACTTCACCCCTCAGGTGTAATAGAATTCTTGAGTTGCCTTCATTCGAACGGGTGAAGAGCTTCGCATGGTGGGTATAGCTCAGTTGGTAGAGCGCCTGGTTGTGGTCCAGGAGGCCGCGGGTTCAAGCCCCGTTACTCACCCCAATGAAAACCGCGCCCGTCGCTGGGCCGGAGTTCTGTGAGATGGTCGACGGATGCTGGAACTGAATCACGACGACTTCGAGCGTCTCGTCATCGATGAGCTTGATCTTCTCCCTGACGACATGGTTGATGGCCTCGAGAACGTCGTTTTTGTGGTCGAAGACCGACCTGAAGACGGAACCCTGGGCACCCTGGGGCTCTATGACGGCGTCGCCCTGACCGAACGCGGCCAGTACGGTTTCGGTGAGATGCCCGACCGCATCATCGTCTATCGCGAGCCGCTGCTGGCGATCTGCGAAGATCTCGATGAACTGCGCGATCAGGTACACGTGACCCTTGTGCACGAGATCGCACATTTCTACGGAATCGACGACGACAGGCTGCACGCCCTCGGCTGGGCGTGAACCCTGCCGGGTTAGCCTGAGGGCATGAGCTCCTTCCGGCCCGGCCGATTCATCGGCATCACGGCCGGTGCCCTTGTTATCCTCGGTCTCGGCGTCTACGGGCCGGCCACCCTTCTTGGCCCATTGCCCGACGTGCAGATGACAACCGCAAAACCGACCGCGTCGGCAGTACCGGTGTCCCCGCCGGTCCTCCCCGCTGAAGGGGCGAGCGCCGTGGTGACCAGCACAGGTGGCAGCACAGATGGCACCGGAGCAGAGGCTGAGCCGCTGGCCGTCTCTGGTGTCCTCGAAGCTGTACCCATGGCATCCGTTGCCAAGATCATCGCCGCACTCGTTGTGCTGCACGCCAAGCCCCTCGAGGTCGGCAGGACCGGCCCGGCTGTTGTGATGACCGCAGAAGACTTCCAGGGCTACCTCGACTATGCCGCTGGAGACGCCCGCACGGTCACGGTGTTCGCCGGGGAGACCTGGACCGAGCGCGAGCTTCTCCAGGCCATCATCCTCGGATCAAGCAATAATCACGCCGACACCCTGGCCCGGTGGGCGTTTGGGACTGTTGATGCCTATGTCGAGGCTGCAAACGCCTGGCTCGGCGAGCACGGTCTCTCCAAAACCCTCGTTGCGGATGCCACCGGACTCAGCGATACCAGTGCAGGCACGGCAACGGATCTCGCCCGACTGGCCGGTATCGCCGCTCACGACCCCGTGATCACCGAAATACTGGCGAATCCGCCAACGGCGCTGGCCGGCCGAAGCGGAGTCGACAACACGACCGAGTATCTGCCAGAAGAAGGCGTGCGGGGTATTTCCCGCAGTTTCACAGATGCCGCCGGTCTCTGTTTTTTGTTCGCCGCGACGGTCGGTGAAGGAGAATCAGCCTTCACCTTCGCCGGAGCCCTGCTTCGCGAACCGGACTACGAGACCCTCGAGACCGATGTCGTCGCCCTCATGGCCAGCGCGAGGGCGGGCGTCGGCGAGGTGGCATTGCTAGCGGAAGGCGACACGTACGCGACGTTCGAGTCTGCCTGGGGCGACACGGCTTCTGGCGTTGTGGGAGTGTCGAAGACACACGTCGCCTGGCGGGCAGCGGAAACCAGCGATCCCATTATCGAGATCGATCCGTTCACGACCGGTCGGAAAGGAACACGCGTCGGAACCGTGAGCGTGGAAGCCGGCGGTGAGCGAGTGTCGGCACCGTTGGAGCTGGACTCCGCCATCTCGGATCCTGGACCGCTGTGGCGCCTGCTGAATCCTGTTCCGGTGATCGGGGCGCTGATCGAGTCGGGCTGATCGAGTCGCGCTGACTGAAAATCAGTACGGTGCGATGGACTCGGTGTCGTCGCCTGACTGGGCCGAGTCGCTGTCCCCCGCGTCGAAGGTATATCGAACGTGCAGGGTGCCCTGCACATCGCGCTGGTCGACCTCGTCGTACCAGAACACCGATTCCATGCCCTCGATCGCGGCCACCATACTGATGCGCGGAGAGTGCTTCCCGCCGATGAGAACCCTTTTGTCGATCTCCCCTTCCAGGGGCCCATCGATGAATTCGGCGACATAGGCGACATTGGCCGCTTCAGGACTAGTCATGGCACCAACTTAGTACTCCCCAGGCCAGACCGGAGCAGGACGATCCGGCGGCGTCGAAGTGAGACGGATGCTCGCCCACTGCTCTGGCGTCTCCCTGGCGCAGTACGTTTCCCATTCGTGCTGCCACTGGTCCCAGTGATCGGCGAAGGCGACTCCGTCGCGGTCGATCGCGCGACGCTTCCGCTCTCGGTCGTTTGCAGCCAGCCAGACCCTGATATCACTCAGCCCGGTGTTCGCCAGAGCGAGCGTTCCGCAGCCCTCAACGACGAGAGGGCACGCGGCATCCACCGAATGCCACTCGGCTGGTTGTCCCTTCACCCAGTCGTATCGCTGCCAGGCTGCCGGCTCGCCCGCGCGCCGAGGCCTCAGCACGTGTTCGGTCAGGTGCTTCGACGCCGCATCCAGACCGTCCCATCCCGGATAGATATCGTCCAGGCGAACGAGGGTCGGTCGATGACCTGTTGGCCAGGCGTGCACGAGCGCGTCAGCCAAAGTGCTCTTGCCCGCCCCGCTCGGCCCATCGATGAGCACGACCGGATTCGGTCCGACCTCGGCAACGGCCCGCACAACCGGGGCCTGAAGTACATCACGGACAGAGAATGACTCCTGTTTGACGCGATCAGGCGAGGACAAAATGCCACGTCCCCGCCCACATTGCAACGATGATCGCTGCTGCTGCGATGCCCACACCGATTCCCACGACCGCGAATTCGCGGGCACCGAATACGGATGGCCTTGCCCAGGTGCGAGGTTCATCAGAACCGAATCCCTTCGCCTCCATGGCCGTTGCGAGTTTGCTGCCGCGACGAACCGAGATCACCAGCAGGGCGAACGCCTGGCTCGCGATCCGCTTCAGGTTTCCGAACAGCCCGCCGCCGTCTCCGACGCCACGTGCACGACGCGCCAGGGCGAGCGACCGCCAGTCTTCAATGAGCAACCCAACCAGGCGAAGTCCAGCGAGCCCGCCGAGAACAAATCGAGCCGGGAGTCGAAGAACCTGGGCCAGTCCGTCGGCGAGGTCTGTCGGGTCTGTCGTGGCCAGCAGTACAACTCCCGGAAGACCGATCGCCAGAACACGAAGTCCGATCGCCAGCCCGAGTGAGGCGGAGCCCTCCGTAACAGAGACGAACCCGAAATGCCAGAGCAATGCCCCTGAGTCCTCGCCATACAAAACGGTGGTCAGGGCTGCGAGGGGTGCAGCGATCCACACGGGTGCGGTACGCAGCACAAACTGCCGAAGGCCCAGCCCGCTCCACGCCAGCAGGATGCCTTCGAGCAGGAGGGCGACGGCTGCCGACACCCAGTCGATCGACAGCAGAAGGGCGCAACTCACAGTGAGGGCGACCGCAAGCTTCGCCACCGGATTGATCCGGGCGATGGCACTGGGCCGGATTTCCGGCGCTATCAGACTCATCGAGGACTTACCGCCGGCACCGTTGATCGCGTTGCCGGCAGAACGCAGCGCGTGTCGGCCAGCGCATCGACGAAGAGCTCATCGTGAGTGGCCGACAGGAGCGCAATACCCTCAGCCAGGGATTCAGAAAGAAGCGCGACCAGCTCCCGCCAGGTGCGCGAGTCCTGTCCGAACGTCGGTTCGTCGAGAACCAGAAGCTGTGGTCGGGTTGCGAGTGCCGTTGCCACGGAGAGACGCCGCTTTTCCCCCCCGGAGAGGGTGAACGGATTCGCCCCAGCGAGCCTGTCGAGCCGAAGCCGCTGCAGCAACTCATCGACGATGCGCTCGGCATCCGTTGGATTCATGTGGAGCGCACGAGGGCCGACCATCAGTTCATCCCTCACCGTTGCCGCCAAAAACTGGTGCTCAGGATCCTGGAATACCATGCCCACCCTGCTCAGAAGCTGCTTCGATCGCCAACGGTGTGGCGCACCCCCTGCGCCGTTCGCGAGTCGCTCCTGGGCTACAAGGCTTCCGCCAGCCGGCGCAAGCAGCCCGGCCATGGTCAGCGCGAGAGTTGACTTGCCCGCTCCATTCGGGCCGGTGACAGCCGTGGCGGTTCCGGCACTGAGGGTGAGATCGATGGAGGTCGCGACGGCCACCGGTGTCTTTCGGCCGAACGGGATCCGTCCGACCGACAGGTCCGTCGCGACAAGGAGCGACCCCGGGCCTGCCGTCCCGGAGTTCCTGGCCGGATAGTGCGGTGGGATCCCCGGGACCCACACACCCGCCGACGCGAGCCGCTCCCCTTGCGAGGACAACACCTCGTCGACCGGGCCATCCGCCAGCACTCCACCTTCCGGACTCAGCACGATGACACGATCGACGACATCTCGCCAGACCGCGACCCGATGCTCCACCACCACAAGAGTCGCGCCAGAACCACCAATCGAACGAACCACAGCATCACGAACCTCATTCACACCATGTGGATCGAGATTGGCAGTCGGTTCGTCGAGGAGCACCAGGCCCGGTTGCATCGCGAGCACTCCCGCGAGAGCAAGTCGCTGTTTCTGTCCTCCGCTCAGCGTCGATGTCGGATGGCCCTGCGGCAGATCAAGTCCTACGGCCTCAAGCGCGTGTGCAACCCGACGCCAGATTTCTTCCCGCGGAACGGCCAGGTTTTCACAACCGAAAGCGACATCGTCGCCCACTCTGGCCAACACCACCTGTGAGTCCGGATCTTGGAGAACAAGACCGACACGCCCCCGAGAGTCGGCGGGGTGCCTGCTGTCTATGCGCAATTCGCCTGATTCTTCGCCTTCCTCATCATCGCCGAGAACGCCGGCGAGGGCATGCAAGAGTGTGCTCTTGCCTGCCCCGCTCGATCCGAGGAGTAAGACTCGCTCCCCCGGTGCGATTTCCAGATCGAGGTCGGAAACCGCGTCTGTAGTGCGTCCGGCGTGCCTCCAGCCCCACCCGCGGGCGCTGACGCGGGCGCCTTCCGCAGACGGTGACCCGGAGTCGCTGGATGACATAGTCAGGTCGTGACCGATGACCGTGCGTCTGGGCGCGAAGCCTCGCGCCCAGACGCGAATCTGCTTAAGGCGCCAGTCCTGGCCAGTCCGCGCACGGCCAGCCACGAGAGCAGGCCGGCAACGACAACACCGGAAACCACGGCCGACACGAAATAGACCACTTTGTATCCGAGTTCAAGCGCGGCATAACTGGTGAAAGTCGTGTCAAGCAAGCCGACGGCGACACCGGCACCGGCACCGGCCAGGAGCGCTACTCCCAACCTCCAGTTCGCGTAGAGGAACAGTGCAAGCACGATCTCAGCCCCCAGGCCTTCGACCACGCCCCAGATCAGCGTGGAGAAGCCCCATTGGGTGCCGACCAGCATCGACACCACGGCGGCGACGACCTCCGTGTAAAGGGCGGCACCGGGCTTTCGAACAACCAACCCACCGAGAACGCCGGCGAATAACCAACCACCCGCCAGTAGCCCCTCGAGGCCGGGGGTGAAGGCGAGAAGGCCACTGAGCGGTGACCAGGCGAGTCCCCACGCCCAGAAGATGACGCCGCTGGCGACGCCGATGACGCTCGCCACCACGATGTCGACGACCCTCCAGCGGAAGTTGCGTTTGGGCTTGGTGGTGGCCGATTCGCCTGATGCCGACGAGGTTGTTGCTGTTGCGTGCACTGTTCGTGCCCCTTTCGTATGTGAATACAGGGCACGGGTACGAGATGGTCTGCCTCCCTGCGCTGGCATTATCCAGATCAGGTTCGACGGTCGAAGCTTGAGAAGCTTCCTCTCAGCCCGGCTCACCGGACTCCCGTGTTCGATCCAAGTATAGTCCGGCCTAGAATCAACGAATGAGGTCGACCGGTGTCACACCAAGCGCACTGGCACGAGCATGACCATCCTCGCCCCGCTCATCCTCGCCGGCGTGCTGATCGTGCTGCTGCGAGCCGCCATCATCCGTCAACGGAGGATTCGCCTCGGCCTGCCGGTGCGTGGCCCCTGGCATTTCCCACGCTGGCTACGCGCGCTCCCCGGCCGCGCTGCGCGAGTGCTACGCCGCTTCGCGCGTGGCACGCCTCCCGCGTAACGGCCGCGTAACGGCGCACGACCCGCGCTCGCTCGAGCGGGAGCAGAGCTGGCCGCGGTGCCAGTTAGCGTTTGAGCGCGCGGATGATGCGAGCAAAGGCCTTGCCGGCCACCCAGACGAACGGAATTCCGACCGCGAGCAATGAGATCACATTCGGTTCGAAGCGCACCGTTCCACCGGACTTCACATAGGCGCCGATCGGGACCGACATCCCGCCACCGCCGCCACCGCTTGCGCCGCTTCCGCTCGAACCATCTGCCGGATCTTCGTCTCCGCCGGCGCCGAACCCGTACTGCACGAGGGCGACCGGGATGATGGTGACACCCTCCACTTCGACCGGTTCACCATAGGCACTGGTGACCCCGAAGGTGCGAGCGTTCTCTGCGAGTTTCACGGCGAGGTTCGTCATGCCTTCAGGTTACTCCCTGCCCGGTTTGAACAGTGAGGCCCGTTTCACGGCGCCACGGCCGAATTTCTCCGAAACCGAGTCGATGGCCAGTTCGGCCTCCCGCCAGTCGTCGTCCGGGTCCCACAGCCCCATCCCGAGCCCGTCACGTTCGCCCAGCTGTTCCATGCGGACACCGATAAGCCGCACCCTGATTCCGGATGCCGCGAGGGCGTCGAAACTGGTCGCGGCTTCCTCATAGATTCGTCGGCCGACGTTGGTGGGCTCAGGAAGGGTGCGCGAACGCGTCACCGTGCTGAAGTCCGCGTACCGGAGCTTCAGTACCACGGTCCGGCCGACGAGCCCCCCGCGGCGGAGACGAGCGGCGACCTCATCGCTCAGTCGGAGAATCTCGCTGCGCAACGCGTGGACATCCGTCACGTCATGCTCAAACGTTACCTCGTGACCGACGCTCTTCTCCTCACGCTCGATGGTGACCACTCGCGGGTCACGGCCCCACGACAAGTCATGCAGTCGCTGGGCCCCCACCTCACCGAGGTTCGCCCGCAGCACAGACAGAGGTGTGTTCGCGATGTCTCCCACTGTCGTCAGTCCCAGCCGCGTGAGATTCTGCTCGGTTGCTGCCCCGACGCCCCAGAGAGCCCCGACGGGCAACGGATGCAGGAAGTCCAGCGTGTCCTCCGCCGGAATCACCAGCAGACCGTTCGGCTTTGCTCGACCTGAAGCGAGTTTGGCCACGAACTTCGTGGCGGCAGCACCGACCGAACAGGTCAGGCCGGTCTCAGCCTCCACTCGCTGACGGATCAGGTTACCGACCTGCAGTGGCGACCCGTGCACTAGACGGGCACCGGCAACATCGAGGAATGCCTCGTCGATCCCGAGGCGTTCGACCAGAGGGGTGAAGTCGTCGAAGATGCTCATCACCTGCCGGGACAGGTCTCGATAACGGTCGAAGTGTGGTTCGAGCACAATGGCATTCGGGCACCGTCGCAGGGCGAGCGACATCGGCATTGCCGAGTTCACGCCATAGCGCCGAGCGACGTAGTTCGCCGCCGTCACGACGGAACGGCCGCCGCGGTGACCGACCACCACCGGTTTGTCGACCAGCTCAGGGTGATCGAGCAGCTCGACAGAGGCGAAAAACGCGTCCAGGTCAATGTGCAGCACTGTTGCCGTGCTGTCGTCGAGCGGAGCAGTGGTGATCTGTCGTCCGCTGCCGTCCTGCTTGCTCATGAACAGACCCTAACCCGCCCAGACGAGTACCGGTGACGAGTACCGGCGACGGCTGTCCGGGAATGACCGCGCCCCCACTGCAGTTGCACACCAGACACACCGAATCTCAGCACGGCGAATGACCGCTGTCGCGCCATGATGGCGTGATCACGAAGGGAATGCACGATGACCTACGACTGGGTGGAACTCCAGAAACAGGCACACGACGAGTTCACGGCGCGCCTGGATGCCGTCACCGACTGGGACGCCCCGACACCAGACTCGGAATGGAACGTGCGCGACCTGGTCAGGCACGTCATCCTCGAGCAGCAGTGGGTGCCGCCTCTCCTTCAGGGCCTCAGCCTTCGTGATGCCAAACGCACCCTCGCGTCGCTCGGCGTGGACCTCGCCGCCGAGTGGCGAGCTCACTCTGCGGCTGCTACCAGGGCCTGGGAGTCCACTCCATCCAACGCCACGGTCGAGCTGTCTTACGACCGGGTGAGCGCAGAGGAGTATCTGCGCGAACAGGTGTCAGATGTCACGATCCACACCTGGGACCTCGCCCGCGCGACCGCGGCGAACGAACGGATCGACGACGGGCTGGTCGCCGCCGTCTGGACGGTATTCGAGCCACAGCGCGACACCCTCGAGGCCAGTGGCCTGTTCAATTCGGAGGTACCAGTGCCGGAAGACGCGCCGCTCCAGTCGAGGCTGCTCGCGCTCACCGGTCGCGACGACCGACGCTAGGGGTCAGCCCTCGGCGGGCAGGTACCGTACGAATCGGTACTCCAGGCCTGTCCGCGAGGTGAACCAGCCTGCCTCAGGCTGCACGGATGCCGCGCGCCAGCCCTCTGGGATCACCGGCGCCCACGTGTCGCCTTCGAATTCCGCGTTGATCTCGGTGATCTCGAGAAGGTCTGCCCGTTCGAGCGTCTGCGCGTAGACCTCCGAACCGCCGATCACCCAGACCTCTCTCCCCTCCGCCAGCGCGAATGCCGCGTCGACCGAGTAGGCGACGGATGCGCCTGGCGCGGTAAAGCCAGGTCGGCGCGTGATCACGACGTTGAGCCGGTCGGAGAGCGGACGGAACCGCGGTGGGAGCGAGTCCCACGTTCGCCGACCCATGAGCACGGCGCCTGTTCCCGTGATCTCCTTGAAGTGCGCCATATCTTCTGGCAGGCGCCAGGGCATGACGCCGTCGTTGCCGATCACGCGATTCCGGCTCTCGGCCCAGACCAGGCCGACGGTCACACTGCGACCGCCCCACGGATCGCCGGGTGATGTTGGTAATTCTCGAGGCTGAGATCCTCGAACCGGTAGTCGAAGACGCTGTCACGCCTGGTCGTGATGGCCAGGTTCGGAGAAGGATACGGTCTCCTGGTCAGCTGCTCCGTGACCTGGTCGACGTGGTTGTCGTAGATGTGGCAGTCGCCACCGGTCCAGACGAAGTCGCCGACTTCGAGCCCGGTCTGGGCAGCGATGAGGTGCGTGAGCAGCGCGTAGCTGGCGATGTTGAACGGCACCCCGAGGAACAAGTCGGCGCTTCGCTGGTACAGCTGGCACGACAGTTTGCCGTCTGCGACGTAGAACTGAAAGAGTGCGTGGCAGGGAGCGAGCGCCATCTTCGGCAGTTCGGCGACGTTCCAGGCGGAGACGATCATGCGGCGCGAGTCCGGATCGGTGCGGATTGTCTCGATGACCTGGCTGATCTGATCGATGGCCTGTCCGTCGCTGGTCGGCCATGACCTCCATTGAACCCCGTACACCGGCCCGAGGTCGCCGTTCTCGTCTGCCCATTCGTTCCAGATGGTCACGCCGCGCTCGCGCAGCCAGTTCACGTTGCCGTCACCGCGCAGGAACCAGAGCAATTCCTGGGCAACGGATGCGAAGTGCACGCGTTTGGTGGTAACCAGCGGAAACCCGGTGGACAGGTCAAAGCGAAGCTGGCGTCCGAACACGCTCCTGGTGCCGGTCCCTGTGCGATCGGACTTGGGCGTGCCGTTTTCCAGCGTGTCCCTGAGGAGGTCTTCGTACGGGGTGGCGATCGTGTCAGTCATCACTTCGATCGTACGGTCTTCGGAGGCATTTGGGCTGCGCACCGCTCCAGCGAGCCGTGCATCGCGGTGGTCAGCCCCCGTACGAATGCGCGGGCACCCACAATTGTCGTGGGCACCCGAACTTTCGGGTGCCCACGACATTTTCGCGCGCCGGGCGACTCGTCATCGGCGCAATCGCCCGGGCCGTGAGCGCCGGATGAGCTGCGTGGGGCGGCGCCTAGCCGAGGGTGGTGCCGAAGGCGAGGCCGAGCAGGTAGGTGACGGCCGCAGCCCCGAAGCCGATGAAGAGCTGGCGCAGTGCGCGCTTGAACGGCGGCGCACCGGAGAGGAGCCCGACGATGGCGCCTGTGGCCAGCAGCGCGAGCCCGACGAGCACGGCCGCAATAATGATCGCGAGAGCGCCCTGCCCACCGAACAGATAGGGCAGCACGGGGAGCAACGCGCCTGAGGCGAAGAAGAAGAAGCTTGAAACGGCGGCGCTCAGGCCGGTTCCGATGGTCTCGTTCTCGTCGATGTCAACCACCGCGCCCGCGGTGCCTGCGGCAACTGCCCCGGCATTCACCGGCCCGGTGACCAGGGAGGCTGTGCGGAGCACATCGCGTGCGTGCGAGGCCGCCGCGTCCGGCGACATTCCGCGTGCGCGGTAGACCAGCGTCAGTTCGTTCGCTTCGAGATCAAGGTGCGGAAGTGCTTCTGCCGTCTCCTGACTGGGGGTCGATGCTTCGAGGAGTTCGCGCTGAGACCTGACAGACACGTACTCCCCCGCTCCCATCGACAGGGCACCCGCCAAGAGCCCGGCGATGCCGGTGAAAAGAATCGTGACCGAGGGCACCCCGGTGGCGCCGATGCCGAGTACGAGTGCGAGGTTGCTGACGAGGCCGTCGTTGATTCCGAACACCGCAGCCCTGAACGTTCCAGACAGGCGCCGTCTCCCCCGCGCGGCGAGGCCCCTCACCACTTCCTCATGAATGCGTTCGTCAGCGGCCATGGCATCAGTTGCGTCGTCGTCCGCATCGTATGGCGAACGCGATTCCGCCCGCTGGGCGAGTGCCAGAACAAACACAGAACCGAACCGGCGAGCAAGGAAACCGAGCAGGCGAGTGCGCACTGCTCCGCGTTGCCGCGTTCCGACCTGGTCTCCCAGGAGCACCCTCCAGTGCGCTTCGTGACGGCCTTCGGCCTCGGCAAGGGCGAGGAGGATCTCCCTCTCCTCGCCGTCGCGCCGGCCCGCCAAGTCGCGATAGACGGCGGCCTCGGCCTGTTCATCGGCGAGATAGCGGCGCCAGCGACGCACGTCGGCCTTGCTGGGGATGCGTTCGTTCGCCACGGTGATCATGCCTCTGGGGCAGCCTCGAGTCGGCTCTGCGGAACACGAGCCGTTTCGTGCGGCCCTGAGCCGTCGAGGCCGTAAAACGGCTCTTCGAACTGCACCACCCAAACCGCCTCCCTGACCATCGTCGGGGCATACAGCGCCAGCCCGGCGGCTGCTGCGTCCGCAATGATCACGCCGCCAGGGTCCTGGACGCCCTCTCCTGGATCCGCTTCACGATCGAGCCGGACCACTACCTGCACGCCGACACCGAAACGCGGCGGGGTCCCCGTCGCGGCGTCTGCACCGCGCTCCCGAGCCTTGCGCATGGCCTAACCGGCCTGTCCTGCCCGTTCGAGCACCAGTTCACGAACGCGTGCAGCATCCGCTTGTCCGCGCATCGCCTTCATGACGGCGCCGATCACCGCGCCGGCGGCCTGCACTTTGCCATCCTTGATCTTTGCCAGCACGTCAGGCTGGGACGCAAGAGCGTCGTCGATGGCCGCAATCAGCGGGCCGTCGTCTGACACCACGGCGAGGCCGCGGTTCTCGACCACTTCGGCTGGCGTGCCCTCACCGGCGATGACGCCCTCGAGCACCTGGCGGGCAAGTCTGTCGGTGAGCGTGCCGGCCTCGACCAGTTCGATCAAACCGGCCACCTGAACGGGTTGAACGAGCGTGTCGGCCGGAACTCCCGCGACGTTCGCCAGCCGGGCTATCTCGCCGGTCCACCACTTGCGGGCTGACTGCGCGGATGCGCCTGCGGCTACAGTCGCCTCGACGACGTCGAGCAGGTCGGAGTTGACGACATCCTGAAACTCCAGGTTGGCGAACCCCCAGTCGGACTGGAGCCGCTTGCGCCTCGCAGCGGGCGGCTCGGGGAGGGTCGCACGCAATTCTTCGACCCACTCGCGCGAGGGCGCCATCGGCACCAGGTCAGGTTCGGGGAAGTACCGGTAGTCGTCTGCGTCGGACTTCGGGCGCCCCGCCGAGGTGGTGCCGGTGTCTTCGTGCCAGTGACGGGTCTCCTGCGTGATGGTTCCGCCGGCGGACAGCAGGGCTGCCTGCCTCTGGATCTCATAGCGCACTGCGCGCTCGACTGAACGCAGGGAGTTGACGTTCTTCGTCTCTGTACGGGTGCCGAGGATGTTGGAGCCGCGCGGACGAAGGGAGACGTTGGCATCGCAGCGCACATTGCCCTCTTCCATCCTCGCGTTCGAGACCCCGAGCGCCTTCACGATCTCCCGAACGGCGGCGACGTAGGTTTTGGCAATCTCCGGCGAGTCGCTTTCTCCGCCCTCGATCATGCGGGTCACGATCTCGACCAGTGGCACTCCACCGCGGTTGTAGTCGACGAGCGAGTAATCCGCTCCCTGGATCCGACCAGTTGCTCCACCCTTGTGGGTCAGCTTGCCTGCGTCGTCCTCCATGTGGGCGCGCTCGATCTGCACGGTGACCTGGCGGCCACTGGCCAGTTCGATGGTGAGTTCACCGTCGAAGGCGATCGGTTCGTCGTATTGCGACGTCTGGAAGTTCTTCGCCGTGTCCGGGTAGAAGTAGTTCTTGCGCGCAAATCTCGAATACTCGGCGATGTCGCAGCCGAGCGCCAAGCCGAGCCGAATGCTCGACTCGATCGCCTTCTCGTTCATCTGGGGCAATCCGCCAGGGAGCCCCAGGCACGTTGGGCAGGTGTTTGTGTTCGCACCCTGGCCGAACTCATTTGCACACCCGCAGAACATCTTCGTCTTGGTGTTCAGTTCGACGTGCACTTCAAAACCGAGTACCGGTTCGAAGAGCTCGAGCGCCTTGTCGAAGTCCATCAGGCTCGCTTTCGCCATCAGACGACTCCTTCTTCACTAGCGAACATCTCATTCGGAGCCAGCACCGGTGCCTGGCTGAGCATGGTGTGCCCCCACGTCGATTCGAGTAGCTGCTCCACGGCCGCGCCGAACGTATACAGGCGGGCATCCGCCCTGGCCGGCGCCATCACCTGCAGGCCCACCGGAAGTCCGTCCTCCGGTGCAAGTCCCATCGGGAGCCCGAGTCCTGGCACACCGGCGAGGTTGGCGGGGATGGTGGTGATGTCATTGAGATACATCGCCATCGGGTCGTCGAGCTTCTCACCGAACTTGAAGGCGGTGGTTGGTGCCGCAGGCGATACCAGGACGTCGGCTTGGGCGAAAGCGGCGTCGAAATCGCGCTGGATCAGCGTGCGAACCTTCTGGGCGCTGCCGTAGTAGGCGTCGTAATAGCCGGCCGAGAGTGCGTACGTTCCCAGGATGATGCGGCGTTTGACCTCTGGTCCGAATCCGGCCTCCCTGGTCGCCGCCATCACTCGTTCGCTGGTCAGCGGACCGTCTTCTGGGTTCACCCGGATGCCGAATCGCACGGAGTCGAATCGGGCGAGGTTGCTCGAGGCTTCGGCGGGGAGGATCAGGTAGTAGGCCGCGACAGCGTATTCGAAGTTCGGTGCGCTGACCTCTATGATTTCGGCGCCCGCGCCTTCGAGTAGCGCCAGGGTCTCGTCGAAGCGCTGTTTCACGCCGGGCTGGAAGCCCGATCCGTTCAGTTCCTTGACCACGCCGACACGCACGCCTTTCAGCGCTCCGTCTTCGAATCCGGCCCGTGCCGCCTGGGTCATCGAGGGCCATGCATCGGTCAGCGATGTCGAGTCGAGCGGGTCATGGCCGCCGATGACGTCGTGGAGCATGGCCGCGTCGAGCACTGAGCGGGACACCGGCCCCACTTGGTCGAGGGAGGAGGCGAGGGCGATCGCCCCATAGCGGGAGACGCCGCCGTAGGTGGGCTTGACGCCGACGGAGCCGGTGACCGCGGCGGGCTGGCGGATTGATCCGCCGGTGTCGCTGCCGAGCGCCAGCGGAGCCTCGAAGGCGCTGACGGCGGCGGCAGAACCACCGCCTGAGCCGCCTGGGATCCGCTCGAGATCCCACGGGTTGCGGGTCGGGCCGTATGCGGAGTGTTCCGTCGACGAGCCCATCGCGAACTCGTCCATGTTGGTCTTGCCGAGCGGAACCAGGTCTGCCGCCCGCAGTCTGGCGACGACGGTCGCGTCATACGGCGGAATCCAGCCCTCGAGGATCTTCGACCCGGAGGTGGACGGCATGTCCTTTGTGGCGAGTACGTCCTTGATGGCGATGGGCACACCGGCCAGAGGGCCGAGCGGTTCGCCGGAAGCACGACGCGCATCGATGTCCGCGGCCGTCTGGAGCGCGGCATCCCGTGCCACATGCAGGAAGGCGTGCACGTCGCCGTCGACGGCATCGATGTGATCGAGATGCGCCGTGGTCGCCTCGACGGAACTGATGGATCGGTCTGCGAGCAGCCCGCTGAGATCGTTCGCTGAAAGCCTGATCAGATCGGTCATTCTCTACTCCTCGTCCAGGATGGCAGGAACCTTGAATTTGTCGCCATCGCGGTCCGGAGCGCCGGAGAGCGCCTGCTCGACGGTCAGCGACTCCACGACGGTGTCAGGCCGGAAGACGTTCGACAATGGAATCGGGTGACTGGTTGCAGCAACGTCTGGAGTAGCCACTTCCTGCACTTTCGCAACGGCCTCGACAATCTGGCCGAGTTCGGCAGTGAGGCTGGTGATCTCGTCCTGGCTGAGGTCGATCCGGGCGAGGTGAGCCAGATGGGCTACCTGCTCGGCCGTGATTTCAGGCATGTTGCTCCGATTGTTCGTCGAGGTTGGATACCCCAATTCTATTCGGAGCGCTTCATCGCCTGTGCCCCTGGTGCCCCGCGGCAGTGCTCGAATCCGGCGTTTGGGCGCCATCGGTCATCAGGGCAGCGTTGTCAGTGCCGGCCAGCGCCATGTTGTGCAGGGACTCACTCCCCTCTGCGAAGTATTCGTTGTGCCCGATCGAACCGCCAAGCCACTGTCCGGTGACTCGATCCTTCGCGCCGGACACTCCAAGCGACCTCGCCCCGTACGAGGGCGAACCGGGGTCACTCCCGAAGAACGCGCTGTTGACCGCCGGATCCCAGTCTGCTTCGCCCACGAAGACGTTTCCGCCCTGCACGCGCAGTTCATCCGCTGACTGCACCTCGCTTCCCGGTGACCCGACCATGACCATGGCGTCGACGGTGACCGACCCCCTGGCGAGGGCGATGAGGGCTGCAGTCGAGCCATACGAGTGCGCGTACACGGTGACGAACGGCTGGTCTGATTCGCGTGAGGAACGGATGCCGAGCCACGAGCTTTCGAGAGCGTCCGCACCGAATTGGGCGTTATCCGATCCGCCGACCGATAAGAGGTCTGGGGTCTCGTATCCGATCCAGGCAATCATGGCTACGCGCGCCTTCTGCCCAAGTTCTCGGAGTATCGCGGTCTGCTCCGCGTAGAGTGCATCCGCAGTGAGGGTCCAGTTGACCATCTGCTCCTGCACCCCGTAGTTCATCCCTGGCACCAGGTATCCGATGTAGTCAGCGGCGTCAGGATTGCCGATCGCGATCGCTGCCTTCCCGCCATCTGCCGGATCAAGGTAAATCAGCGAGCGCTTCGGTCCGCCGTTTTCCCGGAGGGCTTCGGCGATGCGGTTCAGCACGGATGGGTCCCTCCCCGACTCGCCAACGGTCTGCAGCGCGTCGCCGAGGAGTCTTTCATTCGCCCTGCCCCGTTCCCGGAAGCCGATCCCGTCGAGATTCCCGACGAGCTGCGGGGCTCCCGCGAGCAGGTCGGCACGGCTGCCGGAATCGAGCTGGTCCCACCACCTGTTTACCGTCGCGGGTGCGGGCGGAGCGGCGAGGATCGCATCGATCGTGACCGCAGAATTGGTGACGAATGAACGGATGTCTCCCAGCGGCAGCTGCGACAGACCGGCCAGAAGCTCCATTCCGCTGGCCTCCCTGAGCGCCGCCATGTCGATATCGACTGCCGTGCCGTAGGTATTCGGATTCGCCAGCCAGAGCGGCATCGATTGCGCGCCGTCCTGCCGATCCGAGACCCGCGTCGTCGACCGGCCGCTGAGCGAGCCATCGACAGAGCCATTGAACGAGGTACCGACCGAAGCATTGGCCGAATGGGAGGATTCCGCAGCGGGTGCGACAAGCGCCCCGCCTGCTCCAAGAGCAAGCGAGGCCGTTAGAACTGCTGCGACGTCCAACAGCAAACTCGGGTACGTCCCCTCGCGAACGACGAGCGGTGGGTCGGCTCGACGCCAGACAGGTCTGGTCTTCTCAGCATAGACTCAGGGATTGGCTGGTGGGACCCCTGTTCCACCCCCGTTTCAGGGGGAATCTCGAAACTACTCTGGCTCCGCCAGGCCAGCCGGTCCGTCGGCAAGCAGCCGTCGGAAGCCGTCAGCATCGATGATCGGAATGCCGAGTTCCTCCGCCTTGCCGAGTTTCGAGCCTGCGCCAGGTCCTGCTGCGACGTAGTCGGTGTTCTTTGACACGCTCGACGCCGCTTTCCCGCCGGCGGCCAGGATCGCTTCCTGCGCATCCTCCCTGCTGAATCCCTCGAGCGACCCGGTGGCCACAACGGTCAGTCCAGCCAGCACCCCGCCCGCTGCGGCAGCAGCACCAGGGCCGGGGTGGCCGGGTGTCGCAAACTGCACGCCGGCCGCGTTCCATCGGTCGACGATCTCACCATGCCAGTCGACGCCGAACCAGTCGATGACCGCATCAGCGATGATGCCGCCGACCCGGTCCACCTCGGCGAGTTCCTCGCGGGTTGCAGACCGAATTGCATCGAGAGAACCGAAGTACCCGGCCAGCGCGCGAGCTGCCACCGGCCCGACGTGGCGGATACTGAGGGCGACGAGGATGCGCCACAGCGGGCTGGTCTTTGCCTTCTCGAGATTGGCGATGAGCTGGGTCGCATTCGTCGACGGCACATACTCCGCCGTGCCGGCGAAACCAGACTGTGCGTCATCCGGTACGAACGGTGGATCGCTCTTCTTGCGCTTGCGGAGGAATGGAGCCAGAACTTTGGGAGTTCCGTTCTCTTCCAGCTTCTGCATCCCCGTCTCGTTGTCGCGCACGACGACCCGGATCGGGAACAGCGCCTCGATGGTGAGATCGAAGAGCCCGGCTTCCGTGTCGAGTGGTGGCTGGGCCGGCTCGATGGGCTGCGTCAGGGCAGCGGCCGTGACCTCGCCCAGCACCTCGATGTCGAGTGCACCGCGCGAGCCGGCGTGCTCGACCCTGCCGCGAACCTGGGCTGGGCAGCTCCTGGCGTTCGGGCACCGCAGGTCGATGTCGCCTTCCTTCGCCGGAGCGAGGGGGGTACCGCACTCAGGGCAGTTCACGGGCATCACGAACTCGCGCTCAGTGCCGTCGCGGAGCTCAACAACCGGCCCGAGCACTTCTGGGATGACGTCTCCGGCCTTCCGCAACACCACGGTGTCGCCGATCAGCACACCTTTGGCCTTGACCACATCCTGGTTGTGGAGGGTGGCCTGGCGCACTTCTGAACCGGCGACCCGCACTTTCTCCATGACGGCGAACGGGGTGGCGCGACCGGTTCGGCCGACACTCACCACGATGTCGAGAAGTTTGGTGTTGACCTGCTCAGGGGGATATTTGTAAGCGATCGCCCAGCGCGGAGCACGGCTGGTTGCGCCGAGTTCATCATGAAGTGCGAGTTCGTCGACTTTGACGACGATGCCGTCGATCTCGTGCTCGACACTCCCGCGGTTCTCGCCGTAGTACTCGATGAACTGCGACGCCTGGGCTGCGGATTCCTTCACCCGGTAGTGCGTGCTGGTTGGAAGACCCCAGCTGGCCAGCAGTTCGTAGGTCTCCGACTGCGAGGCAACGGGAGGTTCTGCCCAGGCCCCGATCCCGTGCACCAGCATGCGGAGCCGGCTGAGTCTCGCGTGCATCAGCTTCAGTCCTGCCGCGTTCTTACCCTCCGACTTCTGCCGGAGGGAGCCGCTGGCGGCATTTCGCGGATTGGCGAAGATGCGCTCTCCTGCTTCGGCTTGCTCGGCGTTCAGCTCTCGAAAGGACTCAACGGGGAAGAATACCTCTCCCCTGACCTCGACGAGCGGCGGATGCCCGGTGCCGGCCAGGCGACGCGGGATACCGGTGACAAAAGCGATGTTCTCGGTGACGTCTTCACCGACGACACCGTCGCCACGCGTCGCCGCGGTGATGAGCACACCGTTCTGATAGCGGAGATTGATCGCCAGGCCGTCGATCTTGAGTTCGCACAGGTAATGCACCGGCCTGGCGGCATCGCGTTCGACCTTTTTCGCCCAGGCTTCGAACTCGTCGATGCTGAAGACGTTGTCGAGGCTCAGCATTCGCTCGGCGTGTTCGACCGGATCGAAGAGAGCCTGGGCGGGACCCCCGACGGTCTGGGTGGGGCTGTCCTGGCTTTGCAGCTCGGGGAACAATCGCTCCAGCTCTTCGAGCCGGCGCATCTGGTGGTCGTACTCGTCATCAGAAGCGATCGCCGCGTCGCGATCGTAATACGCATCACGAAGCTCGATGATGCGCGTCGTCAGCTTCTCTGCTTCGTCTCTGGCCGCTTCGAGTTCGCCGGCGCTATACGTCTCTGCCACCTGCCCAGTTTAGAGATCACGGCCGACATTTCGGCAGCCTCGTCAGGTGACGGGAACCGGAACCGCTGATACCGTGCGGTCGATGGTGCACTGGCCGAGAACGCGCGTTCCGACGTAGACGACTGCGGTCTGCCCAGGCGCCACGCCGTTGAGCGGCTCGTCCGGCGTGATCTTCAGTTCGGTTCCGGCATCCGTCGCCACCACTTGCGCGAAAGCGGGCACCGGGTCTGCGTGTGCGCGGATCTGCACCTCGCAGGCGAAGGCGGCTTCCGGATGCTCAGGGGCACGACCCGCCCAGGTGAACTTCGATCCGGCGATCTCGGCGATATCGAGTGCTTCGCGCGGGCCGACGACGACCTCGTTGGTCTTCGGCCGCACCTCGAGCACGAACCGTGGCTTGCCATCCGGTGCCGGATAGCCGATGTTGATGCCCTTTCGCTGCCCGACGGTGAAAGCGTGGGCGCCCTCGTGCTGGCCGATCGGAGCGCCGGAGCGGTCGAGAACGACGCCCTGTTCTGCGCCGACCCGCTCGGCCAGCCAGCCGCGCGTGTCTCCATCTGGGATGAAGCAGATGTCGTGCGAGTCGGGCTTGGTGGCAACGGAGAAGCCGCGCTCCGCGGCTTCGGCGCGAACCTCGGCCTTCGACGGGGTCGCACCGAGCGGAAACATCGAATGCGCGATCTGCTCTGCGGTGAGCACGCCGAGCACGTAAGACTGATCTTTCGCCCAGGCCGCCGCGCGGTGGAGCTCAGGGTTGCCGTCGGCATCCGTTTCAATGCTGGCGTAATGCCCCGTCGCGACGGCGTCGAACCCGAGCGCAAGCGCCTTCTCGAGTAGTGCGGCGAACTTGATGCGCTCATTACAGCGCATGCACGGGTTCGGTGTGCGTCCCGCGGTGTATTCGGCGATGAAATCGTCGACGACGTCGAGCTTGAACCGCTCGGAGAAGTCCCAGACGTAGTAGGGGATGCCGATGATGTTTGCCGCGCGCTGAGCGTCCATGGAGTCTTCGATGGTGCAGCAGCCGCGGCTGCCGGTGCGCAGCGTTCCCGGCATTCGGCTGAGCGCCAGGTGAACACCGACGACCTCATGCCCCGCTTCGACGGCGCGGGCAGCGGCGACGGCCGAATCGACCCCACCGCTCATTGCTGCCAAAACCTTCACCGGTCAAGTGTAACCGTCAGCGACCTGGCACCCGATCGGCGAAGCCGGCCCGCGACGCCTGTGCATAGGCGGCAGGCAGTGCGGCCAGGAGAGCGTCCACATCCTGCTCGGTGGATGTGCGCCCCAGCGTCATTCGCAGTGCACCCCGCGCATCCGTCTCCGACCTGCCCATGGCCCGAAGCACATGCGACGGCTCCGGAATACCGGCCTGGCAGGCCGACCCTGTCGAGACCGAGACCCCCGCAGCGTCGAGCAGGAACAGCAGCGAATCGCCTTCGCAACCGGGGAAGGTGAAGTGCGCGTTCCCCGGCAACCGACCAGAGGCATCCGGATCACCGTTCAACACGGCGTCTGGCACAGCAGCGAGCACACCATCGACCAGTCGGTCGCGCAACGCGGCGATCCTGGGGCCTTCTGACTCGAGTCCCTCAATGGCAACGGATGCTGCGACCGCGAAAGAGATCGCCGCCGCTACGTCCTGGGTGCCGCTTCGTACCTGCCGCTGTTGCCCTCCCCCGTGGATCAGCGGTACGACCGTCGCCGAACGCGACAACACCAATGCGCCGATCCCTACCGGGCCACCGATCTTGTGCGCAGAGATGCTGATCGCCGATACCCCGGCCGCGCTCACGGCACGAAAGTCGATCGGCACATGCCCATACGCGGAGATCGCGTCGACATGCACCGGGATGCTGTGGGCTGCGGCGAGCGCGGCCACCCGCAGGGTCGGCTGCAGGGTGCCGACCTCATTGTTGGCCTGGAGCAGCGTGACAAGCGCAACGCTCTCGGGGTCCGACGCGATCGAACGCTCGAGAGCGGCGAGGTCGACCCGGCCGAGATCATCAAGCGGCAGCCACTCCACGATCGCACCGTCGTGCTGGACCAGCCATTCAATGGTGTCCAGGGTGGCGTGATGCTCGCCGCCCGGGGCGAGGATACGGCGACGGCCACCGCGCGCCCAGAAGAATCCCTTGATGGCGAGGTTCACCGCTTCGGTGCCCCCGCCGGTGAAGACGACCTCGATGGGATCTGAGCCAACACTCGCCGCCACCTGCTCTCGCGCTTCTTCGAGCATCCGTTTCGCGTTCTGGCCCTGGCTGTGGATGGAAGCGGGGTTGCCGACGAGCGTCATCGCCTCTGTGTAGGCGGTGATGGCGGCGGGCAGCATGGGCGTCGTCGCGGCGTGGTCAAGATAGACAGCCATACTCATTACTCTAGAACGCATGACCTTGGCCGATCCCCTCCGCAACCTCGGCGTTCGCTCCACCTCTCATGGCGGAGAACTTCGCGTCTGGTCTGAGACCGCAGACAGCATGGAACTCTGCATCATCGACGACACCGACCCCAACTGGATCGTCAAGACCGTCGCTATGGAGAGGGACGCGAGCAACGTCTGGTTCGGGCGAACTCGAACACTCTCTCCTGGCCGCCGCTACGGCATCCGTGTCTCTGGTCCTGCCGGCCCCAGGAACTCGTTCCACCCGGAGAAGACGCTGATCGACCCATACGCGCGCGGCCTCGCCCGTGCCGGGAGCGACGAGTGGCAGTCGGTGGTCGTCGACGGCTCGTTTGACTGGGCCGGTTCGTCGAAGCCACGGGTTCCGCTCGACCGCACGGTCGTCTATGAGGCGCACGTTCGAGGCATCAGCAAGCTCAACCCGGCGGTTCCTGCCCCACTGCGCGGCACGTACGCCGGGCTCGCCCACGAGGCCACCATCGGCTATCTCACCGACCTCGGCGTGACGTCGGTTGAGCTCCTCCCTGTTCACGCCTTCATCTCGGAGCAGCGGCTGCTCAAGCAGGGCCTGACCAATTACTGGGGCTACAACACCCTCAATTTCTTCTCCCCGCACACCGACTACGCCACCCAAGCGGCTCAGAAAGCGGGGCCAGAGGCCGTTCTGCGCGAGTTCAAGGGCATGGTCAAACTGTTGCACGAGGCAGGTATCGAAGTCATTCTCGACGTGGTCTACAACCACACCTCCGAAGAAGGCCCGAACGGCCCGGTCAACAGCTTCCGCGGAATCGACAACTCCACCTACTACCGCCAGGACGACGACGGCGCGTACATCGACGTCACCGGATGCGGCAACACCGTTGATTTCGGAAGGCGCGTTCCGACACGACTGGTTCTGGACTCCCTGCGCTACTGGGCAAACGAGGTGCAGGTCGACGGCTTCCGGTTCGACCTCGCAGCCACACTCGGGCGCGGCCAGAACGTCGAGTTCGACCCGGAGCATCCGCTGCTCACCGGCATCAGGGACGATCCCGACCTGGCCGGCGTGAAGCTGATCGCCGAGCCGTGGGACGTCGGCATGGGCGGTTGGCAGACCGGAAACTTTCCAGACGGCTGGACGGAGTGGAACGACCGTTATCGAGACCGGCTGCGAGACTTCTGGCTCACCGACATCGCCGCAGCGCGCGAGACGGGCTCGGCCGGCAGCGGCATCGGCCACTTCGCCACCAGACTGGCCGGGTCGTCAAACATCTTCGCGCAGGAGCGCGGGCCGCTCGCGTCGCTCAACTTCATCACGGCGCACGACGGTTTCACACTCGCCGACGTCACGGCCTATGACGTGAAGCACAATCAGGGCAACGGGGAATCGAACCGCGACGGCACAGACAACAACTTCTCCTTCAACCATGGCGCGGAGGGTCCGACAGAGGACGAGGGCATCCTCGCGGCCAGGCGCAAGGCGATGCGTAACCTGCTCGGCAGTCTGCTGTTCTCTGCCGGCGTTCCGATGCTGACGGCCGGCGACGAATTCGGGCGAAGCCAGCGCGGAAACAACAACGCATACTGCCAGGACAGCGAGCTCACCTGGCTGCACTGGGAGCGCCAGGAGTGGCAGGACGATCTGCACCAGGTGACCAGGCGACTGTTGCAGTTGCGGCGAGAGAACCCGGCGCTCCGCCCTGTGAACTACGGCCAGTCCGGCGAAACGATTGCGGGCGCGAGCCAGATGGACTGGTATGACGCCGGTGGCGGTTCGATGGACGAAGACGACTGGAACTCGCCAGCTGCGCGCACCCTGCAGTACCTGGTGGCGAGTTCACCGGAGCACGAAGATTTCAACCGTGTCCTCCTCGTCGTGCATGCGCTGGAGGAGGACACCACCGTGGTGCTGCCTGCGCATGACGGTGTCAGCGGATACACGCTGCTGTGGGACTCGAGCACAGACAGCGCGCGGGTCGACCCTGGTGACCAGGCGACTGAGCTCGCCCCTGGCACTTCGCTCACTGTGACCGGTACGTCCATGCAGCTCCTGCGGGCCAAATAGGTCGCCGATATGGCCAAACGAACGGATGCCGGCCGAACGGATGCCGGCGCCGGCACACCGGCAACGGCGAGCCTTCTGGCTAATGGCATCCACTTCACCGGGCATCACTATGAGCACGATGCCGTCGCCACGAACTTCGGCCGTGAGGCGGCGGAGAAACTGCGTCTTGACCCAGAGAGGGTGTTCAAGACGCTACTGGCAGACGCCGACGGTGAACTTGTGGTCGCGATCGTGCCGGTCACCGGACAACTCGACCTGAAGGCACTGGCGGCAGCGGTCAGCGCCAAGAAGGCCGTCATGGCCGATCCGAAGGTCGCAGAGCGAAAGACCGGCTACGTGGTCGGCGGGATCAGTCCCATTGGGCAGAAGACGTCCTTGCCGACCGTCATCGACGAGAGCGCCCAGTTGTTCGACACCGTCTTCGTCTCTGGAGGGCGCCGCGGTTTCGACATCGAGCTGGCTCCGAGCGATCTCCGACTGGCGACAACGGCAACCTTCGCAGCCATCGCCAAGGCCGGCAGGGAACCGTCAGAACCGCGCAGCCACCGAACGCTCTAAAGTGGGGCGGGTGAGCAAAGCATCCCGGCGCGCAGTGCGCGACCGGCTCGGACAGCGACTGACGCCGACCGGCTGGCTCTGGATCTGCATAGTCATTCTGGTGTCGGTGCTACTGCCGGTGAGCGCGGCCACCAACACCGGCGCGCTCGGGATGCCGGCGGCGATCGGCCTCGCCTTGGCAGTCGCGAGCGTGGGCGGCATCGTCCTCACGGCCTTCCTTCCCGTCGTTGGTCTGGCACTCACCCTGGCCGCGGCCGCCGCCGTCCTGTTCATTTCCGCGGTCCCAACAGACATGCCATGGCCGTGGACAGTCCCTGGGATGTTCACGCAGCTCTCTGTGCTCGTTCTGCTCGCCCTGCGCTCGAGTTGGCTCATCGCGAGTGCCGGCTGGCTCGTCAGCGTCGCCGTGCCTTTCGTCGCCGTTCTCGTGGTCTCGATGGGCGGCGGCGTCGGCGACGGGGCCGCAGCGAATCAGGTCGTGTTCGCGTCGGTCTCGCTCGGTGTTGTGACGATAGCGATGCTGATCAAGCAGCGGCGCTCGATTCGCGCCCAACTTCTGCAGGAACGTGAGTTGACCGCGGCGCAGCGAGCCGAACGGGAGATGACACTGGAGAAGACCCGCATCGCCCGCGAGTTGCACGATGTTGTGGCGCACAGCATGTCGGTGATCAACGTGCAGGCGAGTTCTGCGGTCTACCGGCTGCCTGGCCTCGATGACGCAGTGGCCGCAGAGTTCGACCAGATCGCCGCGTCGGCGAGACGCGCGCTCGGCGAGATGCGGTCATTGCTCGGTGTGCTTCGCAGTGAAGAATCCGACACCGCGCTCGCGCCGGTGCCTGATCTGGCCCGTTTGCCAGAGTTGGTCGAGAGCGCGGCAGCGGCCGGCGTACACGTCGACCTGCGAGTCGATCCCGCCCTCGCCGACCCGGCGCTCGAGAGCAGGTCCGTGTCCCAGATCACGGCCGCCACCGCCTACCGAATCGTGCAAGAGGCACTCAGCAACGTCATCCGTCACGCCGGAGGGGCCGATACGATCGTCACCCTCACTCCGAAGGGTGACGCCCTCATCATTGAGGTTGTCAATACGGCTCCAGCGCCGGGAGCAGCGCGCGGGGCGCGCACGAATGCCGCCGTTCCGCCTCCACCACCTCCCCCACCCCCTGACACAGACACGGGCGGACACGGCCTGAGAGGCATGCGGGAGCGGGCGGCGATCCTGGGAGGCCGGGTCGAAGCCGGGCCCCATGCCGGCGGCTATCGCGTACGCGCTGAACTCCCGCTCCACACGGATACACCGATCAGCACAGACTCACCGCACAGGACTGACTCACCAGACAGCACCAACCCGTCGATCAGCACCGACTCGCCAATCAGCACAGATTCACCAATCAGCACAGACACGCAGGAGCCGCCCGCATGACCATCACCGTTCTCGTGGTTGACGACCAGGCGATGGTCCGGGCCGGCTTCGCTGCACTGCTCGATGCCCAACCAGACGTGAAAGTCGTCGGGCAGGCGGAGAACGGCCAGCAGGCGGTCGAGCTGGTGCGCAGCACCCACCCAGACGTTGTGCTCATGGACGTGCGAATGCCGGTGCTGAACGGACTCGAGGCGACCCGCGCCATCCTCGGTTCAGGCGAGTCCGCTCGTCTCCCCCGCGTCATCATGCTGACGACCTTCGACATCGACGACTACGTCTACGAGGCATTGCGAGCCGGTGCGAGCGGATTTCTGCTGAAGGACGCACTGCCGGCAGACCTGGTGGCCGCCGTGCGCGTCGTCGCCGCCGGTGAGGCGCTACTGGCACCAACTGTCACCAGGCGCCTGATCGAACAGTTCGCGCGCACGACCCCTCCCTCCCGCTCACGCGCCCGCTCTCCACAGCTGTCCGGTCTTACCGACCGCGAACGGGAGGTGCTCGTTCTGGTGGCAACGGGGCTCTCGAACGCGGAGATAGCCGGCACGTTGTTCCTCGCCGAACAGACAGTCAAGAGCCATGTGAGCCGCATCTTCACGAAGCTCGACCTGCGCGACCGCGCCCAGGCCGTCGTCGTCGCATACGACACCGGCCTGGTCACGCCACCACCCGCTCAGTAACTGGCTGGGCTCAGGCACGTTGCGCGCGTTCAACGCCGCTGCGCGCGTGGCACACCACCCGCGTTTCGGCGTTCAACCCGCGTGACGACATCCAGCACGAGCGAGAGGTGCCACGCCCTACCGGAGTAGGGGGGACGAATGCACTCCACAGGGTGATTCCCCGGCTACCTTCGTCTCCGTACGCTCAGTGTGCTGCCGGAGACTCCGGTGGGGCGAGGAGCGAAGATCGTGTCAATACTGGAACTCAGACCCGCACTCGTCGGTAAACGGATGCCGGTGGTTGCGGTATCCGGGTCGACACCGAATCGCGAGCGCTCCGTCGACCTCGTTCGCGCGATTTGCCTGGTCGTCGTGGTCGTCCTGCACGGCACCATGGCCGGGGTCACGATCGGGCAGGGCGGCCTCGAGATCACCAATGTGATGGAAGGCCAGGTGTGGTTCGCGCCTGCCAGCTGGGTCCTGCAGATAATGCCGTTGTTCTTCCTGGTCGGCGGGTTCTCGAGCCTGACCCAATGGCGTCGCATGCAGCTGCGCGGAGAACCGGCATCCGAATACGTGCGCGGGCGGGTGGTCAGGCTCCTGCGCCCGGCACTGATCCTGTTCTCCGTTGTGGCCGGCGCCTGCGCTGCGGCGATCCTGCTCGGCGCAGATGAGGCGCTGGTCGCGGCTGCGGCCTATCGGATCGGCCAGCCGCTCTGGTTCCTCGCCGTGTACCTCGGAACAGCGTGCCTGGTCCCGGTGATGTCGCGCCTGCACGATCGTGCCAAAGGCCTGACGCTTGCCGGTCTCCTCGCCACCGTCGTCGCCGTGGACATCGTGAGGCTGGTGACAGGGCTCGAAGCGTTCGGTTTCCTCAACCTCGCCTTCGTCTGGTTGTTCCTGCAGCAGCTGGGATTCTTCTCCGGCTACGGGGCGTCCGTTCGGCGCGCCGCCCCCGCCGTCGTCGTCACAGGGCTGGCCGCGCTTGTGCTGCTGACCACCGTCGGGCCGTACTCGCCGGACATGCTGGTCAACCTCAACCCGCCGACGGCCTGCCTGGTCATCCTCGGAATCGTTCAGGCCGCGATCCTGGTGATGCTCCGGCCACGCCTGAACCGCATGATGCGCTCGAATGCGCTGGGAAAGGCCGTGGATGCGATCGGAAATCGTTCGATGACGATCTACCTCTGGCACCTGCCGGTCATGGTGACGGTGGTGCTCTGCATGCTCTTCCTGGGAGTCCCGTTCGCCGAGCCGCTCTCCCTGGAATGGTGGGTGACCCGCACGTACTGGCTCGGAACCGTTGCCCTCGCTCTCGCTCCGGTCGCGTGGGCGCTCGGGCGGCTCGAGCGCGGGAGGCTGGCGCCGATCGCACCGCTCAGCGGCGCTCGAGCTGCGGCGGCGGCGCTCTCGGGAATCGTCGGTGTCGGCCTCCTGTTGACGCTCGGGTTCGCCGTTCCGGCATCCGCCATCGGCGCGCTCGTGCTCGTGGTCCTGGCGTTGTACCTCGTGCGGGGCCTGCCTCGCACCGGCGCACTCTCGCGCGTGCGCCCGAATCGTCGGTCCTCGCGTCGTGAAGCGACGATGTGAGCGCACCCGCGGAGGCGCCAGGCGGGTGTCAGCCGGCGACGGCGATGAGTCCCATCTCCGCCGGGCTTGCCAGCAGCGCGTTCCGTGGGACAACCCGCACGGTGTAACCGAACCCACCTGCGCGGTGCAGAGCAACGGTTCCGGTGAAGAGCGTCGAACCCGCAGGCGACGTGCCCTGTTCGCGCGCAGCGGCCGGTTCGAGGGCCTGCGTCTGGGTGTCCGTCAGATTGTCGCCGTTGTGGCTGACCCCGTAGACGACCTCGACGGTCACGTCGTCGGCTGCGAGCGAATTCAGGTTCACATGAGCCCGAAGGTGAAGCTCGTCTCCCACCTGCGGAACGGACGAGACTCCCCCTGACTCCACGTGGGTGACCGAGACGCCCGGCCACGCCGCATGCAGCCGCTCCTTCCAGGCCGCGAGGTCTCGCGCGGAACGGTAGTTGTCGCGCGACAGTTCGCGCTCGAACCGGCCGGCAGGCCGATACCGTCGCTCAACGTACTCGCGCACCATGCGGTCTGCACTCAGCTCGGGCGAGAGCCCTGCGAGAGTGTGCCTGATGGCCTTCACCCACCGCTCTGGCACTCCGTCGGCGTTACGTTCGTAAAAACCGGGCACCACCTGGTGCTCAAGGATGTCGTACAAGGCTTCCGCCTCGAGTTTGTCGCGCTCTGCGGAATCGCCAGCGGCATCCGCCGTCGGAATCGCCCACCCGTTCTGCCCGTCGAAGTACTCCGGCCACCAGCCGTCCAGGATCGACAGGTTGAGAACGCCGTTCAGCGCCGCCTTCATACCGGATGTTCCGCAGGCCTCGAGCGGGCGCAGCGGGTTGTTCAGCCAGACATCCGTTCCCGGGTACATCAGCTGGGCCATCGCGATGTTGTAGTCGGGCAGGAAGGCGATCCTGGTGCGCAGCTCTGGGTCCTCCGCGAACTTCACGATCTCCTGGATGAGGCGTTTGCCCTCTTCGTCGGCAGGATGCGACTTTCCGGCGATCACGATCTGGATCGGGTGCTCAGGGTGCGTCAGGAGCGCACGAAGTCGCTCTGGATCGTGCAGCATCAGCGTCAGCCGTTTGTAGGTCGGCACCCGGCGGGCGAATCCGATCGTCAAGACGTTCGGATCGAAGACCGTGTTCATCCAGGCGGGTGGGATCGCGCCGGTGTTCTGCTGGCTCCAGGCCAGCGCCACCCTGCGACGGGCATCTTCCACGAACTGCAGGCGCATCCGCCCGCGCGCCGACCACAGCTCCTGGTCTGAGACGTCGGAGGACGCCCAGTCCGCGTTCGCCGTGTCGGTGGTTCCGAGCTTGTCGCGTGCCAGTTGCAGCAGAGCGGGGTCCGTCCACGTAGGCGCGTGCACACCGTTGGTGATCGAATCGATCGGCACGTCGGCCTCGTCAAAACCCGGCCACAGGCCCTTGAACATGCGCCGGCTGACTTCACCATGCAGCTTCGACACACCGTTGGCGTGCTGACCGAGCCGCAGTCCCATCACGGCCATGTTGAAGACGTCTGGCGACCCGCCCTCGTAGCTCTCTCGGCCGAGCGCCAGAACGTCATCGACGTCGACGGCGGGAAGCAGGTCGGTATCGAAGTATCGACGAACCAGGTCGAGCTCAAAACGGTCGATGCCTGCGGCAACGGGAGTGTGAGTGGTGAAAACGGTGCCGGCGCGGGCAACCTGTAACGCCTCGGAGAAACTCAGGCCCTCACCGATCAGGCTCGAGATCCGCTCCAGCCCCAGAAAGCCGGCGTGGCCCTCATTGGTGTGGAAAACTTCTGGCTCAGGGTTGCCGCTGAGCGCACTCCACAGCTTCACCGCCCGCGCGCCCCCGATGCCGAGCAGAAGCTCCTGCAGGAGCCGGTGCTCACCGCCTCCGCCGTAGAGCCTGTCGGTGACCTGGCGAAGCTCGTCAGTGTTCTCGGGGATGTCGGTGTCAAGCATGAGCAGACGGATGCGGCCGACGGATGCCTGCCAGACGCGCGCGTGCAGCGTGCGGTCGTCTGGCAGCGCCAGCGACACCTGCACGGAAGACCCGTCCGCCCTGCGCAGGATCGACAGCGGGAGGCCGTCCGGGTCGAGCAGCGGATAACTCTCCATCTGCCAGCCGTCTGCCGAGATCGACTGACGAAAGTAGCCGGCCCGGTAGAACAGCCCGACTCCAACCAGCGGAACCCCGAGGTCTGATGCGCTCTTCAGGTGGTCGCCGGCGAGGATGCCGAGGCCACCGGAGTACTGAGGAAGGGCTGCGGCGATGCCGAACTCCGGCGAGAAGTAGGCGATGCTCTCCGGCTTCTCCCCTTCGAGTCCCTGGTACCAGCGCGGTTCCTCGAGGTACTCACGGAGTTCGCTGCGCACCGAGTTGACCCCGGTGACGTAGTCGTGGTCGCCCGCGAGTTCTTCCAGTCGCGACGGCGGCACCGCGCCGAGCAGGGCAACGGGGTCCTGGCCGACGGATTTCCACACGTCGGGCGCGATGTGCTCGAACAACTGCCGAGTGGGTTCATGCCACGACCAGCGCAGGTTGCCAGCCAGTTCTTCAAGGGCCTCGAGCGGCTCGGGGAGCACGGCACGGACGGTAAATTTGCGGATCGCCTTCACGGGTCAACCCTAGGGGCCGCGGATGTCGATTACGTACGTGACATGCAACGAAGGGCCACCGCACCATCGGCGACATTTCGCGCTACGGTCGGTGTGTGGCAAAGACACCAGCACAATCGCCCGAACCGCGTGAGACCAAGGCCGGTCGTATTCCGATTCTTGACCTTTCTCCGCAACTGCCAGACAACCTCTGGCCGGCACGGGCGTTCGCCGGCGAGGTCGTTCCGTTTGCGGCCACCGCCTTCCGCGAAGGCCACGATCGCATCGGTGCCCTGCTCCTGCTCACCTCACCAGACGGAGTCGAAATCGAGCATCGGATGCGCAAAGGAGCGCCAGGCACCGACCGCTGGGAAACCGAAGTTCAGTTGTCACTCACGGGATCGTGGAGCTATCGGGTGCGCGCATTCGCTGACGACTACGCCACCTGGGAGCACAATGCGGCAATCAAGTTGCCGGCCGGAATCGACGTCGAGCTGACGTTCCAGATCATTGCAGGCCTGTTTGCGACTGCCGGTGCCGACAAGCACCGGACGGTCTCGGCACGTCGGCTCTTCGCCGCTGCGGCGAAGGCGGTGGCTGACCCCGCGAAGAGCGTCGACGAACGGTTCAGCGCTGCCACGAGCGTTAAACTGCGCGCTGCGGCATCCGTCATGCCCCTCACCAGCCTCGAAAGCGTGTCGGAGGCCCGCACGATCATTGTGGAACGCACGAGGGCCGGCGTTGGCTCCTGGTATGAGTTCTTCCCGCGGTCAGAGGGAGCAAAGCGACGGGCAGACGGCTCGTGGAAGAGCGGCACGTTCCGCACCGCGGCCAAGCGACTGGCCGAGGTGGCCGCGATGGGCTTTGATGTCGTCTACCTTCCGCCGATCCATCCGATCGGGCACGCGTACCGTAAAGGCCCGAACAACTCGCTGGTCGCCGGCGAGAACGACCCTGGATCACCGTGGGCGATCGGTTCCGCTGAGGGGGGCCACGACGCCATCCACCCCGATCTCGGCACCGAAGCCGATTTCGCCTGGTTCATGGGCAAAGCACGCAAGGCCGGAGTGGAGATCGCACTCGACCTCGCGCTGCAGGCATCACCGGACCACCCTTGGGTGAAAGAGCACCCGGAGTGGTTCACGACCCTGCCGGACGGAACGATCGCGTACGCGGAGAACCCGCCGAAGAAGTACCAGGACATCTACCCGGTGAACTTCGACAACGACCCGAGCGGAATCCGAGCCGAAGTACTCAGGATCGTTCGCCTCTGGATCGAACGAGGCGTGCGGATATTCCGTGTCGACAACCCGCATACGAAGCCGCTGGAGTTCTGGGAGTGGCTGATCGCTGAGGTCAACCGCGAATACCCGGATGTCGTCTTCCTCGCCGAGGCCTTCACCAGGCCCGCCATCCTGCATGGCCTCGCCAAGGTCGGTTTCGCGCAGTCGTACACCTACTTCACCTGGCGGAACACCAAGGAGGAACTGGAGGAGTTCTTCGACTCGCTCGCCCACGACACCGCAGATTTCCTGCGGCCGAACCTGTTCGTAAACACGCCGGACATCCTCACCGAGTACCTGCAGTTCGGCGGACCGGCGGCGTTCAAGATCCGGGCCGCCCTCGCTGCGACGGCTGCACCCACCTGGGGTGTCTACTCCGGGTTCGAACTGTTCGAGAGTGTCGCCAGGCCGGGCGCCGAAGAGAGCATCGACAACGAGAAGTACGAATACCGCCCCAGGGACTTCCGCGGGGCGGAGGCCCTCGGAAAGTCGCTCGCACCGTTCCTGACCCTGCTGAACCGCATCCGCGCCGAACACCCAGCCCTCCGGCAACTGCGCAACCTCGACCTGCACGAGAGCGACGACGACGCCATCCTCGTCTACAGCAAGTACCTGGCCGCAGAGTTCACCGACACCGGCAAGCCGGACGCCCTGATCGTCGCCCTGAACGTCGACCCGCATTCGGTCAGGGAGACCATGATTCACCTGGATGTGACCCGGTTCGGGATTACTCCTGGGGCGGGGTTCAAAGTCACAGATCTGATCACCGGCGCCGTCTGGACCTGGTCTGCCGACAATTACGTGCGACTCGATGCATTCACCGAGCCGGTGCACATTCTGCAGGTGACGGAAGGTCTCTCATGAAGCACGCAGCACGCACTCGCACCGTCGAACTGCCGTCGGTGCCAGGCGACATCCTCGAAGCGGTCGGCAACGGCAGCTATCACGACCCGCACGGGGTGCTCGGCCAGCATCTGGTCGACGCGCCAGGTGTCAGTGACCCACTCACCGTCATCCGTGCCCTGCGGCCGCTCGCCAACCGGGTTGCCGCCGTTCTGCAAACCGGTTCGCGGGTCGAACTCTCCCACATCGGCTACGGAATCTGGCAAGGATACAGCACGCTCGGAGTCCTGGACTACACGATCGATGCCGCGTACGACGGAGTTCCATCCTGGATAGCCGACGATCCGTACCGTTACCTGCCGACCCTCGGGGAACTCGACCTCCACCTCATCGGCGAGGGCAGGCACGAACAGCTGTGGACCGTTCTTGGCGCCCATTTCCGGCCTCACGCCGGCGTGCTCGGAACCACGACCGGCACCTCGTTCGCTGTGTGGGCTCCGCATGCCAGGGCGGTGCGCGTGGTCGGAGATTTCAACGGCTGGAACGGTGCAACACACGCGATGCGCAATATGGGAAGTACCGGCGTGTGGGAGCTGTTCGTGCCGGGCCTCGGCCCCGGGTCGAACTACAAGTTCCAATTGCTCACGCAGTCTGGCGATTGGGTCATGAAGGCAGACCCGATGGCCAGGTACACCGAAGTGCCGCCGAACACCGCGTCGGTCATCGGCGAGACCCGATACGAGTGGGCGGATGCCGACTGGCTGGCCCGCCGGGCGGCGACCGACCCGCACAATGCCCCCATGAGCGTCTACGAGATGCATGTCGGGTCGTGGCGGCCTGGTCTCGGCTATCGCGAGCTCGCGGATCAGCTCATCGAGTATTTGCAGGAACTGGCGTATACGCATGTTGAATTCATGCCGCTCGCGGAGCATCCGTTCGGCGGTTCATGGGGCTACCAGGTCACCGGCTACTACGCACCGACCAGTCGGTTCGGGCACCCTGACGACCTGCGCTACCTAATTGATCGGCTGCACCAGGCCGGATTCGGCGTGCTCATGGACTGGGTACCAGGCCATTTTCCGAAAGACGATTTCGCGCTGGCGAAATTCGATGGGCAGGCACTCTACGAGCACCCGGACCCGCGTCGCGGCGAGCAACTGGACTGGGGAACCTATGTCTTCGATTTCGGGCAGAAGCAGGTGCGCAACTTCCTCGTCGCCAACGCACTGTACTGGCTGGAGGAGTTCCACATCGACGGGCTCAGGGTTGATGCCGTCGCATCGATGCTCTATCTCGACTACTCCCGCGAAGAAGGCCAGTGGGAACCGAACGAACACGGCGGCAGGGAGAACCTCGAGGCGATCAGTCTGCTGCAAGAGGTCACGGCCACGTCGTACAAGCGAAATCCAGGCACGATCCTCATTGCCGAGGAGTCGACAAGCTGGGGCGGAGTGACGGCGCCGACGTCGGGCGGAGGCCTGGGATTCGGGCTCAAGTGGAACATGGGGTGGATGCACGACTCGCTCCAGTATATGGAAGTCGATCCGATGTACCGGTCGTACCACCACAACGACATCACGTTCTCGTTCTTCTATGCGTTCAGTGAGAACTTCCTGCTGCCGATCAGCCACGACGAGGTAGTACACGGCAAGGGGTCACTCGTCGCGAAAATGCCGGGTGATTCCTGGCAGCAGCTCGCCAATGTTCGGGCGTACCTGGCGTTCATGTGGGCGCATCCAGGGAAGCAGCTGCTGTTCATGGGGCAGGAATTCGGGCAGCGTTCAGAGTGGAGCGAGGAACGCGGACTGGATTGGTGGATGCTCGACCAGCCGGCGCACCGCGGCCTGTTCACGCTGGTCGGCCGGCTCAACCGGGTGTATCGGGAGAACCGGAGCCTCTGGCAGCGTGACAACGACTCCTCCGGATTCGAATGGCTCGATGGCGGTGCTGCCGCGCAGAACGTGGTGTCGTTCCTGCGTTTCGACGCCGACGGCAACCCGATCGCCTGCCTGTTCAACTTCTCAGGCCAGCCGCACACGGACTACCGGGTCGGCCTGCCGTTCCCCGGAACGTGGGATGAGATCGTGAACACGGATGCGACGGAGTACGGCGGTTCAGGAGTAGGAAACCTCGGCGCGGTGGAGGCGGTTGCCGAACCCTGGGACTCGCGCCCGGCATCCGCCGTGCTCGCCCTGCCGCCCCTGGCAGGGCTCTGGCTCAAGCTGCGGCGCTAGCGGCGAATGTATCAGTAGAGCAGCGCCGCCAGGCGCGCGCGGGTTGGGGGCACTCGAGGGTCGTCGACGCCGACGATCTCGAATAGCTCGACAAGTCGCTCCCTGATCGTATTCTTGCCGTCTGCATCCTGCCCCTGGAACAACCCGAGCAGTCGGTCGAAGGCATCCTCGACATGACCACCGGAGATGTCGAGGTCGGCAACCAGCAGCTGGGCAGCTAGGTCGTCGGGCGTGGATGCCGCAGCAGAACGGATGTCGTCAAGCGACTTCCCCTGCAGGCGGGCCAGCAGGCTCACCTGCGCCAGCCCGGCAACCGCCATGCGGTCGGCAGGATCCCTGGCGATGGCCATCTTGTACTCAGCGATCGCGGTTTCGTAGTCGCCACGCTCAATGGCGTCGTATGCGGCCTGGTGCTGGGGCGACAACTCCGGCTCCGCCGGAGGTTCAACTGCCACCGCCGCGGTGTCCGCATCGGCATCCATCGCAGTTGCCGTGCCGGTCACGCTGTGTTGCGCGGCGAGTTCGAGAACCCGCTCGAACACCTCACGAACCTGCGCCTCGGGGATGGCGCCGGAGAACAGCTGCACCGGCTGGCCCGCGATGACGGCCGCGACCGTCGGAATCGACTGTGCCTGGAAGGCCTGGGAGAGCTGCGGGTTCGAATCGACATCAACTGTGACGAGCACAAATCGCCCGCCGGCCTCCGCGATGAGCTTCTCGAGAATCGGCGTGAGCTGTTTGCAGGGCTCGCACCAATCAGCCCACAGATCGACGATGACCGGCACGGTCTTCGACAGCTCGAGGATCTCGCCGAAGTTCGTGTCTGTTCCTTCGACGATGAGGCTCGGAATGGTCACCGTCCCGCCTGCGGCGGGAGCACCACCGCCCGAAGGGGCGCCGGCCGGCCCGGCCGGACGGTTCACGAGTGAAGAGAGATCAACGGCGCCCCGCAAGCTGGCGCCGGTCGCGGGAACATTCGTCATGGCAACTCCACAGATGAGATCAGTCCCTGGGAAAAGCCAAGGAGAACGATTTTGTCTTTCGACCCGGCAGCCGGCACATGGAAGAGAAGCTGGTCACTGTAGGTGCTCAGGATGCCCTTCGCCGTTGCCTCGACACCGGACAGTGCTTTGCTCGCGCCTTCCGGGCTCACCGTGGCACCGGCATCCACCGGCTTGACCGTCTCGGTTTCACTCAGGCTGACCGCGACGATGGCTCCGGAGTCGTTGGTCGCCAGCGCCACGGTGTTGCCCGAGCCGGCGGCCGTTGCGAACTCGATCGACGCCGTCGTCGGCAGCGCCGCCCTCTTCTCATTCTTCTTCTCGAGCCCGACCTGGGTGCGGAAGGTGTCGCCATCAACGTCGAACTGGTCGTAGAAGGCGCTCGCCTCTCCCTGCATGAGGATGTCGGCATACGCTGCGGCGATCTGGTCTGGCGGCATGACCAGCAGCTTGGAGTCTGGTGCGATGATCGGCGCCCCGATCGTTGCGGGCGCGACATCCGGCACCGCTGCAGCCGCTTCGAGTTGCACGGCGTATTTGATCTGGTACGGCTTCCTCGGCGACGCCTGGGTCATGACCACCGCCGTTGGTGCCACCGTGGGGTCGTCTTCGTTCTGGATGACGCTCATCACGGAGCGCGGCCAGGTCGCCGACTGCTGTGGAAGCGTCAGGGTCAATGGCGAAGCTGGGAGCGCGGGCGGTGCAGCGTACTCGGGGATCGCGGCCCGAATCTTGTAGTTCGAGAGGCGCTCGTCGAGCGCGGGACCGGTGAACCTGGAGGCGATGGCGTCCGCGTTCAGGGTCGCGTCTGCATCCGTCGTCATCACCGCGATCTTGCGCACGATGCGCTCGAGCTGGGGCACGGTCACCGCGGGGGGAGGCACGTCTGCGGCGGCCTCAGGCGCAGCTGTCATGTCTGGGGCGGCCGTGAGCGAGCTCATCGGCACCGTCGAGGGAGACGGCCAGAAGTCGGCCGAGCATCCGGTGAGGACGAGCCCAGAGACGAGCATCACCGGCACCACAGCCGTCATGGAACGACTGATCGACCGGCCGTTGTCGGTGATCTCACTGGCCTTGATCGCCTTGGGGCGCGGCGCCCGCGGCAGCCTCGGCAGTCGAGGTCCTCTGGGGACATTGCGACGCGGCCGCCGGGAACGACGCAGGTGCAACAGCGCCCACAGGTACAGCGCCAGCCCGATGAGGAGAACAACCGCACCGCCGACGATCAGCGGCCCAGCCAGCGGCGTCGCGTTATCTCGCGGCCACGACAACCGAACGCTGGACGGGGCAGGAGCCGTGCCGTCTGACGCGATGATCACCGAGATTCCCTCCGGTAGGTTCATTGCCGTCGACAGGGTGCGCTCTGCGCTGAACTCCTCGAGCCACAGGTCGGAACCGGCCGGGTTTGTGGTCACCGCATCGGAGCCAGGCTCGGCCGGGGTCTCTGCTGGTGGTACTTCAGCAACCGGCGGCTCGGGCGCCGGGGGCTCGGTTGTCGGGGAATTGGTCGCAGGGACATCCGCACCTTCGTTGCCCTCATCGTTTGCTTCGGCGGAGCCCTGCCCCTCCTTCACCTCTGTCGTCAGTTTCGCCTCGCCCTTCACATGGCTGATCTCGACAAACTCGTCGTCGCCGATCCAGGCCGCGACATCCGCTGTTCTGCCATAGGCGGCGAATACGCCGTCCGGGCCACTGACACTCAGTCGTTGGCGCCCGGGGAAGGCAGACAGGGCGGATGAATCGATGACGGCGTAGCGAGGTCCGTCTTCAACGGTCGCAGAGAGGCTCGTGGAGCCAGGCTCAAGGAACACCGTTCGCTGCGCGATGCCGAGCACAATCATCACGGCCGCGAGAACGAATGCCGCTATGGCAAGAACGAAACGCACGTATAACCCTCCTGTGTTGCCATCTGGCAGGCACCGATTGTGTTCGGCCCTCCTGCTTCGGACACAGACAGCAACAGACACAGATCCGCAATAGACACGGACGTGCAACAATACCGGACGCTCCTGAACGCCGCCTAATAGCAACCTGAGGAGATCGTGGACGCGGATCCCCCGGATGGGGCTAAAATTGTGGCGGCTCTCCCGGCCCAGCGTGGCGACCGGCGTATGCAGCCCAAATTTCCTGAGGAGACAGTGTGCCGATCGACGAGTCCGATTTTACGCAGGTGTTCCGCGGCTATGACAAAGACGAGGTCGACAAGGCGATCCAGGGCCTGCGTCGCGACCTGATCCAGGCCAACAACCAGTCGACCGAGGCCAGCAGAGAAGTCAAACGCCTCACCGCACGCATCGACGATCTCAGCGCAGAGATCGAAGAGGTCGGGAGCCCGACTTTCTCCGGGCTGGGAACGAAGCTCGAGAACACCCTTCGAGTAGCGGAGGAACAGTCGACCCGCGTCATCGCGCAGGCAGACATCGATGCCGAGAAGCTGCGCGCCCAGGCCGCTGCCGAGGTCGACGCGCTTCAGCGTGAAGCGGCAGAGTACACCGAGCGCACGCTGTCGGATGCCACGGTGAAGGCCGCGAGGATCCTCGAAGACGCACGGGTGGAGGCAGATGACTACGTCGCGCGCGCTCAGGAGGAGCACGCTGTCCTCACCCAGGACGCCGCGCAGGAGGCGGCCACGGTGCGTGGCCGCATCGCGACGGAGGCAGCAGAACTTCGATCGACCGTCAAGCGGGAGGCTGCGGCCCTTCGCTCTGAGGCCGAACGTGAGGCCGCAGAACTCAGGGTCGTCGCCCAGCAGGAAGCGACCCAGGCGCGCGAGATCGCGGCCGGCCTCACCAGCGAGACCGAGTTGACCCGCGCAGAGGTCGCTCTCGAGCTCGACCAGCAGCGGGCAGAACTGGCCGTTGAAACCGAGCAGGCGCGCATCGACCTCGCGGCCGAGACCGAACAGGCCAGAATCGACCTTGCCCGCGAAAGGGAAGAGGCCCGGATCGTCCTCGAAGAGGAGAGCGCGAGCGCGAGGCGCGATCTCGCGGCCGAAATCGAACAAGGGCGCGCGAAACTTGCCAGGGAGATCGAGCAGACGCGTGCCGATCTCGCGGCGGAGCGTGAGCAGTCGCGAGCCGAACTGACCAGGGAGACCCTGCAGACGCGGGCGTCGCTGGCCAGCGAGGTCGAGCGAAACCAGGCCGCCCTTGCCGCCGACGCTGAACAGTCCAGCGCGGACCTGGCCAGGCATAACGAACAGGCCAGGGCAGACTTCGAGGCCGAGAGCGAGCAACTGCGCATCGATCTCGAGAACTCCCTCACCGCCAGCCGGAAGAAGGGCCAGCACGAGGCCGCCAAGCTCAAGCGCGAGATCGAGCAGACCCGCGCAGACCTTGAGGTGGAGCTGAAGGCCAGGCGCGACGAGGCCGAGCAAGACCACCTCGCGCGGCACCAGGAAGCCGTGCTTCAAACGCAGAGGTTCCTTGGCGACGCCAACACCCAGCTCGACGAGACCAACAAGCGCACCGTGGAACTCCGCCAGCTCAATGACCAGCTCGACACCGGGGCTCGCGAGGAAGCCAAGCTGGGTAAGCAGCAGGCCGAGGAGACGGCGGAGCGCATCGTGAAGGATGCCGAAGCGAAGTCCAAGGCCATGGTGAAGGATGCGCAAAAGCGCACCCACACCCTCGTCGCAGACGCGGAGGACCGTCTGTCCCAGATTCGCATCGAGCGCGACGCCGTCGCCGGGTACTTCGAGAACCTCCGCGGTGTGCTCACCCAGGCGGAAAAAGTGGCGGCCGACGGCGAGTAATGTGATGCTGTGAGCGGGGTTCGCCGGCCGAATCTGCCACAAACCGGGGAGTGTCGTTGAAGATACAGAATGCGTTCCGTTTCGGGCTGATCTTCACGCTCGGCGTTGGACTCGGACTCCTGATCATCACCTCGGTGATCACCCTGCAGACGATCATCACCTACGTCGGCGCCGCCCTCTTCCTGTCACTTGGCCTCGATCCGGCGGTGTCGTGGCTGGAGAAGAAGAAGTTCCCCCGCTGGTCGGCGATCCTCGTCGTTGTGATCGCCGTTGTCGGCATCCTGACCGGCGTCATCTTCGCGATCGTGCCCATCATCGTCGAACAGGTCGCCAAACTCGCCGAGCGCATTCCGGACCTCATCGACGCCGTGAACTCGGCGACCTTCATTGACGATCTGCAGAAGCAGTTCCCCGGCCTCGACATCCAGAGGATCACGGAGTCCATCACTGATTATCTCGGTGGCAATCTGACCACGATCACCTCAACCGTGATCGCGTCCGGTATCGCCGTGGTCAGTGGGCTCTTCGGCGGCCTGGTCATTCTCATCCTGACGCTGTACTTCACAACATCGCTGAACTCCATCAAGCGCGGACTCTACCAGCTGGTCCCTGCATCCAAGCGCGAGCGATTCGCCGACATCAGTGAGCAGATCACCACGGCCGTCGGCCGCTACGTGGTCGGCCAGGCCGCTCTCGCCTTCTGCAACGGTGTACTCAGCTTCATCTACCTGTCCATCATCGGCGCGCCGTTCGCCGCACTGCTGGCCTTCATCGCCTTCCTGTTCTCCCTGGTGCCACTCGTCGGAACGATCAGCGGGTCCGTCATCATCGTGCTCACCTGCCTGATCCCCGGCATCGGCAGTTCGGTTCCGACCGCGATCGCAGCGGGCATCTACTACCTCATCTACATGCAGGTCGAGGCATACGTGCTGAGCCCCAACATCATGAATCGCGCCGTTGCGGTTCCGGGTGCCGTCGTCGTCGTCGCGGCGCTGGCCGGAGGCTCACTGCTCGGAATCCTCGGCGCACTGATCGCGATCCCGGTGGCCGCAGCGATTCTGATGATCATCAAGCAGGTTGTCATTCCCCGTCAAAACGAGCTGTAGCGCTCAGGGCCGATCCAGTAGGGTCCGTCAGGCCGTCCACTCCGTCGGCAGCGGTGCAGCAACCGGGTTGACCACAGCAACGATCTCGTTCAGCACACGACGGGTCTGCTTCTCCCCCACCCAGAGGTGCTTGCCTTCTTCAACAGAGATGAGCGTGGCTTCAGGAACGCTGGCAAATCGCTCTGTCGCTTCCGCAGGTCGCAGGTAGTCGTCGAATTCCGGGATGACCGCCACCAGCCGCCTGGGATTGCCCGACCAGGCCGCCAGTTCAGTTGCGGTTGCCCTGTGCAGCGGCGGCGACAGCAGGATAGCCCCGTCGATCGGGTGCTCCAGCCCGTACTTGATCGCGAGTTCTGTTCCGAACGACCAGCCAAGGAGCCACGGATGCGGCAGGGCGCGTTCGGCGACAAATGCCATTGCCGCCGCAACGTCCTGCCGCTCTGCCACGCCGTCCCCGAAGGCACCGTCGCTGGTGCCTCGCGGTGCCGTGGTTCCCCTGGTGTTGAACCGAAGCACTGCCAGGTCGGCAAGCGCAGGCAGCCGCGCGGCGGCCTTGCGCAAGATGTGCGAGTCCATGAAGCCGCCCGCTGTGGGCAGCGGATGAAGCGTCACAAGCGTCGCGACCGGGTCGCGGTCGGCCGGCAGCGCAAGCTCGCCGACGAGGGTGAGTCCGTCAGTCGTTGTAAGTTCGATGTTCTCCCGCCGCGCGGGAAGCTCAACGCTGCTGCGGATTTCAACGGTATCTGGTGCCACCGGCTTCCTTTCATTCGATTGGCTGCGCGCTGTTGCGACTCAGGTGATCTTCCAGCAGTGCGAATGCCAATGGCGCCTGGCAGAGATGTCGGCCGCATCGCCCATGACGCCATCTCCCCGCCAGGCGACGACATGTGCGAGACCTGGCACGATCTCGAGGTTGCAACCCGGACACTGGTAAGTCTTGACGGCCTGGGCGGCCTGGACTGGTTGCACGTTCCAGACTCCGCCCCTGCGCACTTCCGTGCGTCGCCATCCCGAGGCCAGACGTGACAGATCGTCTTCGCCCTCGGTATCCGTCACCGGCTTGCGGCCCTTCGGACGGTTACTTCGCGGCATGGTGAAAGTCTAGGCGAGCTGTCCGGGTACTGAACCCGACAAGCTTGCTCAGTACCAACCCTTACTCTCCGAAGTGTTCCACGCGTCGCACGGCGTGCCGTAGCGGCCGCTGATGTAGCCGAGGCCCCATTCGATCTGGGTGGCAGCGTTGGTCTCCCAGTCGTCTCCTGCGGATGCCATCTTCGACCCGGGAAGAGCCTGCGGGATGCCGTAGGCGCCACTCGAACTGTTCATGGCGTTCACGCGCCAGCCGGATTCCTTGTTCCACAGTGCGACCAGGCAATCGAACTGCTCTGAACCCCAGCCGCGCGCTGCAACGGCCCCGGCGGCATACGCCTGTGCGGACCCGGGATCGGGGACAGCGGCCGAAGGTGGCCGGTAGTTCGCCGGCTCTGAATCCACAGGAGGCGGCGGAGGAGGCGGAGGCGGCGGATCGGTGATCGTGAAGCCGTCGCGCGACACGGTGGTGGTGTATTCGCCGGCAATGTCGACCGACTGGATGTCCTGACCACCGAAACGATCGTTTGCGGCCTGGTAACTGGCCGAGGCGGTTGCTCCGGAGTACGGGTCGACGACGCTGACCAACATGAATGCAGCCGCCGCCGTGAAGGCGAAAAACCCCAGCACGCTCTTGCTTCTGGAACGGGGCCGGTACATCTGCGGTCGCGTCGGCCGAACGGCCACAACCGGTTCGATGACGTCTAGGTGTTTACCCACGATGTGCTTACCCACGATTTCTCGATCGTAGCCCAAATCTCAGGTAACAGCCAGATAACGGTGTGGCCATTACCGCACAGCCAGCATGACGTCGATCACGCTGTCGAGCGCCAGGTCGACCTGTGCTTCGCGGTATCCACCGCGCTGTGGGCGGAAAACGGCGGTTCGCACGTCGTCGACGGTGACAGGGAAACCATCCTGGAAATACTTCCCGAGCCTGTTCGCAAAGCGGTCCACATCGGCGATGCTGTACCCGACGCTGAGGAAGCTCGTCCGTGTGAACCGGTGCCCTGCCGGGCGTCCCAACCGGTTGACGATCACCTGGGCGTTACCGCGGGCCTCATCAAACCAGGCCTGTTCTCCCGCCGTGCCGGTCGCGAGTTCCCGCTCCCTGGCAGCGAAGGCATCCTCAAGTCGTTCAAGTGCGGAGTCCACGTGCTGGGGAGAGTAGCCCCCCTTCTGCATTGCGAAGGCCGTGTGCCTGATCTCTTCGGCGCTGAGCCCGCTGTCGGCCGTGCCACCCGCGTCATACGCCCGGCGCGCCGAAGTCAGGAACTCCTCAACCTGCTGGGGGCTATAGCCGAGAGTCTTCTTGTTCGTCTGCGGGAAGAGTTGGCTCACCGGTTCATTCTCTCCCACTCTGCCCGCTGTGTCGAAACCAACGCGCGCAGCCCGCCCACTCAGCCGAAGATCAGGAACAGTGCATACGCGGCGGCAGCCGACGGCAGGATCGAATCGAGTCGGTCGAGGAAGCCGCCGTGGCCCGGGAGCCAGGAACTCATGTCTTTGATGCCCAGATCGCGTTTGACGAGCGATTCGGCGAGGTCTCCAAATGTCGCCGCCAGCAGGATGACGGCGCCGAAGACCAGCCCGAACCACCAGGGTTGTCCGAGCATGAACACAGCAAGCAAAACGCCGACAACGAGGCACACCAATGCGGCGCCAGCCAGGCCCTCCCAGGTCTTCTTCGGGCTGATCGTCGGCGCCATGGGATGCTTCCCGAAGGTGAGTCCGGCCGCATACGCGCCGGTGTCTGCCGAGATCACCAGCAGGAGGAAAGCGAGGGTCCACCATTGACCGCCTTCCTGCGCGGCCAGCAGAACGGCGAAACTGGCCAGGAAAACGACGTAGACCTCGATGAGGAAGGCTGCGCCGATGTCCTTCCGAACCTCCCGCAGCGTGACTCGCCGACTCGGCCACAACAGTTCGACCAGCCGCCACAGCGCGATGAAGGTGATTCCGCCGAGCGTTGCGAGCCACTGCCCGGTGGCATCCCAGTAGAAGGCGGCGGGCACCACCGCGACGGCCGAAATGACAACGGGAATTCGCGGAACGTTGCGACCGGCCCTGCGTAACGCCTCGGCGAGTTCGAAAGCCGTAAAACCGACGATCACAACCGCGAAGACCATGAACAGCTCTTTGATGAAGATCAGGCTGAACACCATCGCCAACCCGAGTACCAGGCCGATCAAGACTGCCAGGATCAGGTTGCGGCCCGTCCTGGCCTCAATGCGTTCGTTCGTCGCGTCGATCTGTGCCCTGGTGGCCTGCACCTGGCGTTCGAAGTCTGCCCTGGTGGCTTTCACCTGTGCCCGAAACTCCGCACGGCCGCCGTGACCGGTCTTGTGCGGATTTCTCTCCTGAGGATCGTGAGCCATGACGAGAGATCCCTAGATTTCGAGGAGTTCGGATTCCTTGCGCTTGAGCGCGTCGTCAATGCCGTCGACGTGACTCTTCGTGATCTGCTCGAGTTCCTTCTCAGCCCTGGCCACCTCGTCGTCGCCGACTTCGCTCTTCAGCGCATCGAGTTCGTCCTTCGCCTTGCGGCGGATGTTGCGCACGGAGACCTTGGCGTCTTCGGCTTTGGCCTTGACGATCTTCACGAACTCCTTGCGGCGGTCGGCCGTGAGCTCAGGCAGCGTCGCCCTGATGACGGTGCCGTCGTTTCCGACGTTCGCCCCGAGGTTCGGCGTGTCCCTGATGGCCTGCTCCATGTCACGAAGCGCACCCTTGTCGTACGGGGTGATCAGGAGCGTACGTGCCTCCTGATTGTGCAGCGAGGCGAGCTGGCCGAGTGGGGTCGGCGTTCCGTAGTAATTCACCAGAATCTTCTGGAAGAGTTGCGGGTTGGCGCGCCCGGTTCGCACCGTCGCGAAGTCGTCTTTGGCGGCTTCGAGCGCACGGCTCATACGGGAAGTGGTATCGGACAGTACATCCGCGATCACGGTGACTCCTTCAGTTTGTGGCTTCGCCCATTCTAGTTGGAGACGAGGGTGCCGATCTCGGAGCCGAGAATCGCGGCCGTAACGTTTCCGTCCGGTGCCATGCCGAACACCCGCATCGGCATCCCGTTGTCCATACACAAGCTGAACGAGGTGGAGTCGACGACCTTGAGTCCGCGCTGGAGCGCTTCCTGGTAAGTGATGTGGTCGATTCGCTGGGCATCGGGGTTGGTGCGAGGGTCATCGGAATAAACGCCGTCTACGCCGTTCTTGGCAACCAGCACCACGTCGGCAAAGATCTCAAGGGCCCGCTGGGCGGCAACGGTGTCTGTGGAGAAATATGGCAGGCCGGCGCCGGCGCCGAAGATCACGACACGGCCCTTCTCAAGGTGACGCTCTGCTCGACGTGGAATGTACGGCTCTGCAACCTGTGTCATTGAAATGGCCGACTGCACCCTGGTCTCCGCGCCGGCCTGCTCAAGGAAGTCCTGGAGGGCGAGTGCGTTCATCACTGTGCCGAGCATTCCCATGTAGTCGGCTCGACCACGGTCCATGCCACGTTGGGACAGTTCTGCACCACGGAAGAAGTTGCCTCCGCCGACGACGATCGCGATCTCAACCTCGCGCGCGGCCTCTGCGATCTCCCTGGCCAGCGCACTGACCACGTCAGGGTTGACCCCCAGGCCACCTCCACCGAATGCCTCTCCCGAGAGCTTCAGAAGTACCCTGCGTCGCTTGGCAGTGGTGCTGGGGAGCGTGTCATTCATTCGGTGAAAACCTTCCGTCGTGGCCTGTGACTAAAACTACCGGGTGCGACTCGGTGTCGCCTCACTGATGTCGCTTCACTGATGTCGCCGCAGCGCGAAAAAGACCGGACCGCTTTCGCAGTCCGGTCTCTTCGGCGTTGGTGATCGCAGCGCTGGTTACGCGCCGACCTTGAACCGGGCGAAGCCCGAAACGGTCAGTCCCGCATCCGCCAGTACTTTACTGATGGACAGCTTGTTGTCCTTCGCGTAGTCCTGCTCGAGAAGGGCGACCTGCTTGAAGTAGGCGTTGACGCGGCCCTCGACGATCTTCGGCAGTGCCGCTTCCGGCTTGCCTTCGTTCTTCGAGATCTCGGTGACGATCTTGCGTTCTGCTTCGACCGCGGCCTCTGGAACGTCTTCCTTGCCGAGGTACTCGGGGTTGGCGAACGAGATGTGCTGGGCGACGCTCCGCGCCGTCTCAGCGTCGTCTCCCGCGTAGCCGAGCACAACGCCGACCTGTGGGGGCAGGTCTTTGTTGGTCTTGTGCAGGTAGATCGCGAAGTGCTCGCCGGTAACGGATGCGACACGACGCAGTTCGATCTTCTCGCCGAGGATCGCCGCTTCGTCGTTGATCAGGTCCGCGACGTTCTGGCTGCCGGCAGATGCAGCGAGGCCCTGTTCGACCGACGCTGCCCCAGCTGCTGCAACAGCATCAAGGACCTTCTCGCTGAGCGCGACGAACTTGTCGCCCTTGGCGACGAAGTCGGTCTCGCAGGCGAGTTCGATCAGCGTGGCGGTGTCACCGGTCTCCTTGGCAGCGACGAGGCCCTCTGAGGTGGAACGGTCCGCGCGCTTGGAATTGCCCTTCGCACCCTTGAGGCGGAGGATCTCGACGGCCTTCTCCATGTCGCCTTCGGCTTCGACGAGGGCGTTCTTGGTGTCGACCATTCCGGTTCCGAGGCGCTCGCGCAGAGCCTTGACGTCTTCGAGGCTGAAGTTTGCCATACCTATGAGTTCCTTACTTCTTCTTGGTGTCGGCTGCGTCGGCGTCTGCATCGGCAGGTGCGTCAGCATCTGCATCGGCAGGTGCATCGGCATCCGGTGCTGCGTCGGCGGGTGCTGCGTCAGTCTCGGCTGCCTCTGCCGACGCCGAATCGGTGTCCTGTGGCTTCTCTTCGACAGCAGCAGTCTCTTCGACAGCGGCGGTGTCTTCGGCAGCCACCTTCTCGTCGGCGACCTTGGCGGTCTCGGCGGAGGACTGCTCAGGAGTCGTCTCGCCTGCTGCAGTTTCGGTCGCAGCGCCTTCGGATTCAGACGCCTGCAGGAGTTCGGCCTCCCAGGCGGCGAGCGGCTCGACCTCTGCACCCTCTTCGGGCTTCTGGTGGCGCTGAATCAGACCCTCGGCAGCTGCATCCGCAATGATGCGGGTGAGCAGGCCGACCGAACGGATGGCGTCGTCGTTGCCCGGGATCGGGTACTGGACGTCATCGGGGTCGCAGTTGGTGTCGAGGATGGCGATCACCGGGATGCCGAGCTTCTTGGCCTCGTCGATGGCGAGGTGCTCCTTGTTGGTGTCCACGATCCAGAGCGCCGACGGCGTCTTGGTGAGGTTGCGGATGCCGCCGAGGCTCTTGTGCAGCTTGGTGAGCTCACGCTTCTTGATGAGGAGCTCTTTCTTGGTGAAGCCACTCTTCGCGGTGTCTTCGAAGTCGAGCTCTTCCAGCTCCTTCATGCGCGCGAGGCGCTTGGAAACTGTCTGGAAGTTGGTGAGGAGGCCACCGAGCCAGCGCTGGTTGACATAGGGCTGGCCGACACGCGTCGCCTGCTCCGAGATCGCTTCCTGCGCCTGCTTCTTGGTGCCGACGAAGAGGATGGTGCCGCCGTGGGCGACCGTCTCCTTGACGAAGTCGTATGCGCGGTCGACGAATGCGAGCGACTGCTGCAGGTCGATGATGTAGATGCCGGAACGCTCGGTGAAGATGAAACGCTTCATCTTCGGGTTCCAACGGCGGGTCTGGTGCCCGAAGTGCACGCCGCTGTCGAGCAGCTGGCGGATGGTGACGACGGCCATGAGCCGTACTCCTTGTCCGGCGGCATCCTGCGGGCAGGGTGACGCCAATCGGTTCTGTGTGATGATCGGTTGACCAGCACTCCTGGTGCCCGGCACACGTCCGCCTGGCTCGTGAGAGCCGGACCGAGTGGATGTGGAGGCCGAATGGGCACGCGTAGTCAGCGCACAAAGCGCTGCTGAAGTTAGTTTAGCACCTGTCCGGCGATGGTTTACGCCCCTGGTTGATCGCGTGTAGTCCTCCACAGGAGTGCAGCAACACACACTCTCCACCGATCCAGACGGACCCCGACTCAGCGCGCACCGGATGCGGCACCGTTGGAGTGTGAAGCTTCCGCGACCGATCCGAACGAGCGCCCTCTGCGCGAGAATGCTCGCCATCGTCCTCTTGGGGACCATGGTGTCTGCCACACCAGCTGCCGGAGCCGAGGGTTCATGGGAATGGCCGGTATCCCCGCCTCACACCGTCACCCGTTCCTTTGAAGCGCCGCCGACACCGTATTCCGCCGGTCATCGCGGTATCGACATCGCTCTGCACCCTGGCGCTCCGGTGACCGCGCCCGAAGCCGGAGTCGTTCATTTCGCGGGTGTCGTCGTCGATCGCCCTGTCCTCTCCATCGCGCACGAGGGAGACCTCCTCTCTAGCTTCGAACCGCTGGACGCCGTTGTCGCAGAAGGCGAGAGCGTTCTGAAGGGCCAGGTCGTCGGCACGGTGTCGACCGGCGGGCATTGCTCGGCGACGTGCCTGCATCTCGGGGTCCGGCTGCACGGCCAGTACGTGTCGCCGCTGCTCTTACTCGGAGAGGTGCCGCCCGCCGTGCTCCTCCCCCTTGAGTAGCTTCGCTGGCCCGGGCAGGTGCCGAGAGTCGCCCTCTGCGCCGGGAATCGCCCGCGCAACGGCGATTCCCGGCGCCACTGGCGATTCCCGGCGCATCAGGCGCGGGGATGCGCGGTGCGGTAGGTCTGCTTCAGGCGCTCTGCTGACACATGTGTGTAGATCTGCGTGGTGCCGAGGCTGGCGTGTCCGAGCAGCTCCTGCACTGCGCGCAGGTCCGCACCACCGTCGAGCAAGTGGGTGGCCGCCGTGTGACGGAGCGCATGCGGTCCGGCCGGCCCGTTGCCTGGAATCTCCGCGAGCAGACCGGCGACAAGTCGATACACGGCACGAACACCGAGCCGCGATCGGCGAGCGCCGAGGAACAGCGCCCTCGTCGAAACAGGATGCGAACCGTCAGCCACCGGCGACTTCTCTAGTACCGGTCGCGCTCGACGCAGATAGTCGACGACGGCCGACTGGGCAGGCACCCCGAACGGCACCACCCTTTCTTTTCCGCCTTTGCCCGTCACCCGCACGGTCAACCTGTCGAGGTCGACATCGCCAACGTCGAGTCCGACAAGTTCAGACACTCGGAGCCCGGAAGCGTACAGCAGCTCGACCACTGCACGGTCCCTCATCGCCGCCGGGTCGTCATCCGCTGCTCGCAGCTCGAGGCTCCCCAGCAGTTCGTCCATCTGTCCCCTGTTGATCACGCGGGGCAGAGTTCGGCCGGGTTTCGGCGAGCGCAGTCTCAGGCCGGGATCGGCCGGTATCACGCCTGTGCGTGCGAGCCAGGCCGTGAAGCTCCGTGCGGATGCGGCGTGCCGGGCGATCGATGCTCGGGAGAGGCCTGTCTGGGTGTCGTCCCACAGCCACTCCCTCAGCAGGTCGAGACTCATCCCTTCTGTGGTGTCAGTGTCTCTTCGACCGGCGAAACCCTCAAGCTGGCGCAGGTCGGTGCGATAGGCCCGCACGGTGTTCGTCGAGAATCCCCGCTCAGCTGTGAGGTACAGCATGAACTCCTCAATGGCGACGACAAGCTTCATGTTCTCAGCATTGCGGTTCAGGCCTCGAAAGCCGGCGGCGACTGGCTGAAACGCCACATCACCAGTGCAAAATCACACCTGACGGGAGAAGGCCTCCGTGCGCTCGTCGGCGCTAAGCTCCTCCATGCGGTCGAGGAAATCGGAGTTGAATCCGCTCACCGGTTTGAAGGCGCCAATCGGCACGACGGAGTGGGTCACCTGGTCTGCGTAGACGTTCACGAGATTGATGGACTGACCTCCATCGACGCCCGTGAGTTCCCGTTCGGGTGCAGAGAGGTCCATGGTGTAACAGGTCGCCGCCGCGACCGACACCGGGATTCCCGCGAACATCCCGGTCGTCGCGTAATGGAGGTGACCGCCGAGTATGGCCCGGATGTCGCTGCCCGCGACGACCTCGGCCAGGGAGTCCTGCTCCCGCAACTCGAGGATGTTCATGAGGTGCAGTGGGGTCGGTACCGGCGGGTGGTGAAGTGCCAGGATGCTGCCGAGCTCGGCAGGCGAGCTGAGCACGTCTGCCAGCCAGGCTCTTTGCTGTTCAGACACGTCTCCGTGGTGGAACCCGGGCACGCTCGTGTCGAGGGCGATAATCCGGAGGCCGCCGATGTCGAAGACCCGATCGACGGGTTCGGCCGTGCCCGCTTCGCGGAGGAGTTCGGTGCGGAACGCCGATCGCTCGTCGTGATTGCCCATCACCCAGACCACCGTGGCACCGAGCCGATCAGCTGCGATCTCGACCTGGTCGCGAACGCGACGGTAGGCGTCTGGCTCACCACGGTCGGTGATATCCCCGGTCAGCACGATTGCGCTCGGTTGCAGGCCGGTGAGCTCCAATTGCGCCAGTGCCCGTTGGAGAGTGCGGTCGGTATCGACCCTGTCGTAGAGGGCACGCCCTTCGCTCAGGTAGTGCGTGTCACTGATGTGCACGATCAGCTGCGATGCGGCAGCGTGCTGGCCCAGCTGAACGGTTGGCATGCTGCACCCCTTCTTCTCTCGAGCGACCAGACTACGGGCTGGGGGTGACACTCGGCATCATCGCGATTGAGACCGCAGCCAGCCGCCGGCACCCTCGCGAACCACCCCCTCCAGCCCGAACAGCCCGAGCACCGAGACCACCGATGCAACAGAGAGCCCCGCACGACGAGCGATGTCTGCCACCGGACGCGGTGAGCGCGCGCTCAGGGCGTCAAGAACCCGAACCTGGTCGCTGGTGCGCTGCCCCGCGTCTGATGGTCGGTCATCAAGTGGAAGGTCGAGTTCGACAGCGCCGAGTCCCGGCGACGCCAGTTCGGCCATCTCTGCCGCGTTTGTCACGCAGAACGCATCGTATTCGCGAATCAGTCGATGGCATCCGGCCGAGGTCGGCGACGTGACCGGCCCCGGGACTGCACCGAGCGGGCGACCGAGCGCAGCGGCGTGGCCTGCCGTGTTGAGCGATCCGGACCGCCACCCGGCCTCAAGCACGATCGTCGCCAGACTGGAAGCCGCGATCAACCGATTTCTCTGCAAAAACCTCCACTTGGTCGGTGCTGACCCGCACGGCAGTTCGGAAACGACGGCTCCGGCATCCGCGATACGGCTGAGCAGTGCGTCGTGTCCGCTGGGGTAAAAGCGGTCGACGCCTCCCGCGAGGAACGCGACGGTGAGGCCCCGACTGGCCAGTGCCGACCGGTGGGCCATCCCGTCGATGCCGTATGCGGCCCCGGAAACGATGGCGAACCCTCGATCGACCAGCCCGGCCGCGGCTTCCATGGCGACATGTTCCCCGTATCCGGTTGCCGCGCGGGCACCGACGAGTGCGAGCGAATGCGGCAGCGCGGCGAGCGCCGCCTGGACTCCCCGCCACCACAGGGCAAGCGGGGCGTGCGCGCCGAGATCGTCGACTGCGCGCGGCCAGAGTGGGTCCTCAGGCAGCAGAAGTGCAGCCCGAACGCGCTGAGCCTGCTGCATCGAACGGATGATGTCGGCCGATTTCAACCGCGGGCGCCACCGTGCGAGCCCCTGCCCGATCCCGGCTTCCAGTTGGGGATCGACTTGTGCTCCCACACCTTTCACAGCATCCGCGAGCTTCGCGGGAGACCAGGAGTCAAGAACGGCGGTAAGCGACGTGGCTGCGCCGAGGTAGCCGACAAGCAACCCTGCGACCGCGTCGCCGGGTTCGGCGATTCCCGTCCAGGCGGCGCGCGCAAAGACATCCGCCACGGGTACTTCCGGCATGTCTGGACTGTCTGGCCCGTCATGCCCGTCTGACCCATCTGACCCGCCCGACCCGCCTGGTCGTACGAGGCGCGCAAGCCGACCGACCTCCGACGAGTCGAGTCCGAATTGTGTGGTCACGACATTCCTTTCCGCAGGTACAGTGCTTGCCCGACCTGGTCTGCGCCGGGGCTCGTGAGCCCTTCGAGGTCGGCGATCGACCAGGCGACTTTCAACACGCGGTCGTATCCGCGCATGGTGATTCCGCCGCGCTCCAGGGCACGGTCGAGCCCCGCGGTGATGGCACCGCCGAGCCGAGCGTGTGGCCCGCGGAGCCATGGACCGGGTACCTGGGAGTTGAGTGTCCACGGCGTCGGGGCGAGACGTTCGGCGGCTGCAGCACGCGCGCTCTCGACACGCGCCCGTGCCGCGGCGCTCGTCACGCGCTCTTCGGTGTCGGCGAGCCTCAGTTGCGCCGCGGTGATTCGCTGCACACCCAGCTGGATATCGATCCGGTCGAGCAGCGGTCCGGAGATCTTCGCCAGATAGCGACGCCTGGCGTTCGGCGGGCAGGTGCATTCCTTGTCCGATGCGCCGTACTGTCCGCACGGACACGGGTTCGCGGCCATCACCAGCTGGAAACGGCCAGGAAAGGTCGCGGTTGCGTTCGCCCTGTGAATGCTGATGAGCCCAGATTCCAGCGGTTGCCGCAGTGCGTCGAGAACCGGTGCCGCGAACTCGGGCGCCTCGTCGAGGAAGAGCACACCGTGCGCCGCCCTCACCGCGGCACCTGGGCGAATCTGCCCCGTGCCCCCGCCGATCATCGCTGCTGCCGTCGCGGTGTGATGAGGAGCTTCCAACGGCGGCCGCGTGACGAGGGACCGCCCAAGTCCGCTACCCGTCAGCGAGCGGAGTGAGCTGACCTCGAGCGAAGCAGCGGTGTCGAGGTCGGGAAGGATCCCGGGCAGCCTGGCCGCCAGCATCGTCTTTCCCGAACCCGGCGGTCCGAGCATGAAAACGTGGTGGCCACCGGCGGCAGCCACCTGCAGGGCAAGAACCGCCTCGTCGTTTCCCACGACGTCCACCAGGTCGAGCTCGGTCTGAGCATCCGCCGCGTCGTCGTGCTGCATGATCGGATCGACATCAACCGGCTCGATCGCTGCGCCATGCCAAATGAGTGCTTCACGCAGCGAAGCGACAGCGATCACCCGCATCCCGGGCACAAGCGAGGCCTCTTGGGCGTTCCCCACGGGAACCATCACCTGGCGATGCCCTCGTTTCGAGGCAGCGATGACCGCAGGCAGAATGCCGGCCGTCGGCCGCAACCGGCCGTCGAGAGCGAGCTCACCGATGTGCACGACCTTGTCAATGGATGCGGGTGGAACGATGTTGTCCGCAGCCAGGCAGGCGAGGGCGATCGCGAGGTCGAACCCCGAGCCGTGCTTGGGCAGGGCTGCGGGCGACAGATTCACTGTCAGCCGATGCGGCGTGAGGGCGGAACCTGAGTTCTTCGCCGCCATCCGCACCCGATGTGTCGCCTGGGAGAGTGCGGCGTCTGGGAGGCCGATCAGGATGATGGCGGGGAGATTCGCTGAGATGTCCGCTTCGACCTCGACCAACGACCCGGTCATGCCCAGGAGGGCGATCGCATGAGTGCGGGCGACGCTCATCAGAAGATCCCGGTCAGATGTTCGATCGTAGGACTCGAGGCGAATGGGGCGATCACCGAGATGGCATCGATGCGGATGCGCCGCGGGCTGGTGGCGGACTGGTCACACCAGGCCGCCGCAAGCCGCCGCAGCCTGGCCAGCTTGTCGATGGTGATGGCCTCGAACGGATGCCCGAAGGCGACACTCGATCTGGACTTGACCTCTACGAAGACGATCTGCCCCTCGTGCTCCGCGATCAGGTCGATCTCGCCCTGCGGGCAGCGCCAGTTACGCTCGATCAGCCGGTAGCCGGCTTTCGTCAGGAAAAGGGCAGCGCACTCTTCGCCGCGTCTTCCGAGATCGTCTTTTCTGGCCACATCGACCAGAGTGGACGAGCCGCAGGCCGCATGGGCCCACATCCGACTGATCTGTGCACTGTCGGTTTTGGCGAAGGCTGTTGAGGGACACCGTCATCCGGCTCCCGAAGTCCGCTCACACTGGGTGCGGCGAACGCTACTCGTCGAGCGCGAGTTCCTTGGGGAGTTCGAAGTCCTTTGATGCCAGTTCCTCGACGTTGACGTCTTTGAAGGTGAGCACCCGCACCGATTTCACGAACCGGTCTGAGCGGTAGACGTCCCAGACCCAGACATCCTTCATCGTCAATTCGAAGTAGAAGTCGTGCTCCGTGTCGCGGCGAACGAGTTCGACCTCGTTGGCCAGATAGAACCGGCGTTCGGTCTCGACGACGTACTGGAACTGCCCGACAACATCGCGGTATTCGCGGTACAGGGCAAGCTCAACCTCGCGGTCGTAGTCCTCGAATTCATCTTCTTCCATGATGATCCAATCCTACGCCGTGAACGGCAGCCAGGATCTGCGGTGCAGCTCACTCGGACCGAGGTCGGTGATCGCGCTCATGTGGGTTGAACTTCCATAGCCCTTGTTCGACGCCCAGTCGTAGCCCGGCAGCCGGGAGTCTGCCTCGATCATCAGCCGGTCCCTGTGCACCTTGGCGATGACGGATGCCGCGGCCACAGACGCGCAGTCCCTGTCGGCCTTGATGCGAGTCACGACATTCAGCGGCGTGGGCAGCGCTCGGTTCAGCCAGTCATGGTTCCCGTCGAGGAGGATCACGCTGTGCCGGAGGTCGATGCCGACGGAGTGCAGTTGATGAACGGCCCTTCGGCCGGCGAGTCCGAGCGCCGCCATGATGCCGAACGCGTCGACTTCGTCTGCAGAGGCCAGACCGACCGCAGAGTGAATAGCCCAGGCTGCTGCAAGCGGGGCGAGCAGCTCGCGACGTGGTTCGCTGAGCATCTTCGAGTCGCGGAGCCCCGCCGGCATCTCCCGGACGGTCGAATCCACCACTGCGAGGCCGACGGCAACCGGGCCCGCCAGTGCTCCGCGGCCCACCTCGTCACAGCCGATCACGCACGGAACCCCGCTCGCAATCAGTGCGCGCTCGACCTCCATGGTCGGGTCAGCGACGCCCATTCACTCCTGGCCTTCCTCGTTCACTCCTGGCCTTCCTCGTTCACTTCTGGCCTTCCTCAACACCCTCGAACACCTGTGGGTAGTTGTCGAGCCAGGTCCACCTGTCGAGTGGCCAGCTGATCACCAGGGCACGACCGACGACGTTGTCGATCGGCACGAACCCCTTGCCTGGGGTGTCGCCGTTGTAGCGGGAGTCACGGGAGTTGTACCGATTGTCCCCCATCATCCACAGCGAGTCCTCTGGGACGACGATGTCGAAGTCGATCTTGGACACCTCGGTGTTTCCGGGCGGGAGCATCACATACGGCTCGGAGAGCGGAACATCATTGACACTCATCTGGCCGAGGGAATTGCAGCACACGACGTGGTCGCCCGGCAGTCCGATGGTGCGCTTGATGAGGTGATCGTTGCTGTCTGGCGCGGCGAGGCCGACGACCGACAGGAGCCATTCCAGGCTGGCAGCGATGGGGTTCTGCTGGATCTCCGGCTGGGGCATCAGCCATCCGCCTGGGTCGCGGAAGACGAGAACGTCGCCGTGCTCGATCGGCATCATGCCCGGCTCAAGCTGGTTCACGATGATGCGGTCGTTGACCATCAGGGTCTCTTCCATCGACGCAGACGGGATGTAGAACGACCGAATGAGGAAGGTCTTGATCAGGAACGAGATCAGCAGCGCAACAACAAAGATGATCAGCAGGTCGCGAAGAAAGAGAACGGCGCCGCGCCTGCCGCGGTCGCCGCGCTTCGAGTCTGATTCCAGGCGATCCGATCGCGAGGGCAGAGAGTGATCTGTCATTTAACCGCCTGAGCTCCTCACCCAGTTTATGCGGTGAGGAACTCAGGCAGAACCAGCCGGAAACGCGAGTCGCCGGCAGGCGGATGACTAGTTGTCGCGCTTTTCCTTGATCTTGGCCTTCTTGCCACGGAGGTTGCGCAGGTAGTACAGCTTGGCGCGACGCACGTCTCCGCGGGTGACGACCTCGATGTGATCGATGACCGGGGAGTGCACGGGGAACGTACGCTCGACGCCGACCTGGAAGCTCACCTTGCGGACGCAGAACGTCTCGCGGACGCCTTCACCCGAACGGCCGATGACGACGCCCTGGTAGACCTGGATACGAGAGCGCGTGCCCTCGACGATGTTGACGTGGACCTTGACGGTGTCGCCGGCGCGGAAGTCCGGAATGTCGCTGCGGAGTGACGCAGCATCCACGTGGTCGAGAATATGCATGAGTGTTTCGCTCTCTGTACCCGCCACAGGTCGAATACGGCTTGTGCTCCGGGCCACACGCGAATGCGCGTCGATCGGGGCAACCGATAGATGATGGTGTTGTGCCTGCGTTGATGCAGCTCCCCTGTGGCAGACGCTTGCCGCGGCACAAACGCTTATTCTGCCACGAACAGGAGCCGGCCGCAAAAACGGATGCCGCCGCTCACCGAATCGGACGCGAACCGCGGGCTACGGTGTCGGCTTCTCTTCGATGATGATGACGTTCGGGTCTGGCCGTACCGACTCGGGCCGCACCGTCGTCGCCCGGGTGTTGCCGGGTGTGGCGGTCCAGGTGCCGGCGTCGAAGCTGCCGGCGCCTTCCGACTGCAGGTATGCGGGCCTGGCCGCCTGCTCGAGGTCGTCCATCACGGCGCGCATCCGCTGCCTGGCCGCATCGATGAGCTCCCAGATGGCGAACCAGAACGCTGCGGCACCGACGACGATGACCAGAATCGACAGCCACGGGGAGGCGGAGGCGTAGAACCCGACGGCGATAATCAGTGCGTGCCACAGGGCGAGCACTCCCGCATCCGCCCAGGACACTGCACGTTCGGCCCGCACCTGCTTGCGAGCCGTGAACAGCAGGGCCACGATCAGCATCGCGAGACCGAGCACGACCGCGCCGAGGAACACGCCGAGTACCGCCCAGCCACCGGCGCCGAAGATCGGCCAGCCGACGACGAGCCACACCGGGAGCACAACAACGGCGGCGAACTGCCAATAGAAGAATGCCCTGCGGATGATCACGGAACCAGATTATCGGCGTCGGCTGCGTGAATCCTCGGAGTTCGCCGAAGGCGGAAGCCCGGAAAGAAGGTCTGGCCGCACCTGTGAGGTGCGTTCGACCTGCTGCTCGTGTCGCCAGGCGGCAATGGCGCCGTGATGACCGCTCAGCAGGATCGGTGGAACCTCGAGCCCCCGCCACAACGGCGGCTTGGTGTAGCTCGGGTACTCGAGGAGGCCGTCCTCGTGCGACTCCTCGATCAGGCTCTCCGGGTTTCCGACAACACCGGGGATGAGCCGCCCGATCGCCTCGATCATCGCCATGACCGCCACCTCTCCCCCGTTCAGCACATAGTCGCCGAGGCTGATCAGCCGCACCCTTCCCCGCGCTGCGTAGTGGTCGACCACCCGCTGATCGATGCCCTCGTACCGTCCACAGCCGAAGACGAGGTGGGGTTCCTGGGAAAGTTCGCGGGCGATCGACTGGGTGAACTGCTCGCCGGCGGGTGACGGGAAGATGAGAACGGGGCCGTCGGTATCGGCCTGGCTTGTCCCATCGGCCGCGTCCGCAGCATCCGTTGTGCGTGTCGCCTGGATGATGGCATCGAGGGCCTCACCCCAGGGTTCCGGCTTCATGACCATGCCTGCGCCGCCTCCGTATGGGCCGTCGTCGACGGTGCGATGCCGGTCGTGGGTGTGGTCGCGCAGGTTGTGCACGCCGAGTTCAATCAGTCCGCTCTGGCGGGCCCTGCCGAGGAGCGAGATATCGAGCACATCGAAGAATTCAGGAAAGATCGTGACGATGTCGATGCGCATGCCTCGAATTCTACGGCGCGGGTTCTCCCTCAGCTGCGATGAGGTAGCGTTCGAGCACCAGCTCGGCGAGGGCTTTCGGCGGTGGTTCGTGCGGCACCAGCAATGGTTCAGAGACGAGGTCGGCTGTCGTCTCTCTGGCCAGGGAATGGAAGTAGCCGGGTGCTATCAGGTAGCTGCTGACGACGATCCTGGCCAACGGATGCTCACGCCTTGCCGCCTCGATAGCCTCAGAGATGCGGGGAGCGGCAGCCGAAATGAAACCGACAGACACCGGTGTTCGCAACCTGGCCGCGAGCATCCGCCCGACGCGCCTACAGTCTTCGACGGCCCTGGAGTCGCTCGACCCGGCAGCGGCGAGCACAACGGCGTCGCCTGGCAGATAACCGACCTCGCTGAGGCGTTCCTCGAGCACGTCGATCAGACGTTCGTCTGGGCCGAGCGCCGCAGACACGGCGATCGTCCGCCGGCTCGCCGCGCTCTCCCTCTGCAGATCGACATGAACGTGGTACCCCGCAGACAAAAGTAGCGGCACGATGATCGCCGGCTCGCCCCCGTCGAGTGAACTGAGCACGGCGGCGACATCCGGCTGCTGCACGTCGACGAAGCCACCGGCTACGGCGAGGTCCGGCCGCAGGCGGGCGACGGCATCCACCAGCGCCGCGACCGCCACCTGGCCCTGCACAGAGGAGGTACCGTGCGAGATAGCGACCAGTGTCGGCTGCTGATCGACCATGGTCATGCGTCGAGCGCAACCTCGATGAACCCTCCGACGATGCGCGTGCGGTAGGTGCGGAGGAAGAGGGCAGGATCGCTGAAGCACTCCCCCGTTCCGAGGTCGTACACCTCCTTGTGGAGCGGCGACGCGAGCGTCGGGCGGTCGCCTTTCGAACCGACGATGCCGCGAGCCATCACGTTCGAATCGGTGTGCGGATCACGATTCGCCACGGCGTACACCTCGCCTGGCGCCAGCAGGAAGAGCGCGATCTGCTTCATGCTCAGCAGCGCGGCCTCCCCCCACGACGGTTCCAGGTCGGTGACTTCGCACGCACGCTCCCAGCTAGTCGGATCCGTTGTCGCCTGGTCCGCAGCCGTGTTCTGGGTCATCGTCATGGTCATGTCGCACTCCCTGTGGTTTGGCGTCGAACCGTTTGCGCTCGAACGGTGATGGCTCAACGCTAGGCGGGCCGCATTTCGGATCATCGCGCGTTGTGTTACAACGCGATGAATCCCGCCTCACATTGTCTGGCTCGCGCCGTGGGGAGTTGTTAACTGCCCGACACATACGGGAAACGGCCGGGAAACTGCCCTGGCCTACCGTCGAGGCCACGAGCTTTTCGCCACTCGTCTTCACTCGACACCAAGGAGCGGCACATGACGTCACCCTCAACAGGTTCGGCCACGCAGCCGGGAACACTCCCCAGACGGATCGTCATCGTCGGTGGGGGCCCCGCCGCACATCGACTGGCGGACGCTCTCCACGCCCGCGACACCGACGGGCGCACCACGGTCACGATGATCGCGGAGGAGCCACACCGTCCGTACGACCGTGTTGCCCTCAGCCAGCGTCTCGCCGGCGCGATCGACCTCACTTTGGAGCCCACCAGCGTGTGGAGTCCGCACCGGGTCGCACTTCGTATCGGCGAGCGCGCGACCGCTGTAGACCGTGCGGCGCGCACCGTGACGACCTCAGCAGGTGATGTCCTGCCGTACGACGACCTGGTGTTCGCAACCGGGTCGAGCGCTCCGGTGCCCGAGATTCCGGGCTCGGAGCAGAGCCGGGTCTATCGCACGCTGCAGGATGTCGATGCGCTCGCCCACGAAGTTGCCTTCCTCACCGAGACCCTCGGTCGGCCTCCTCGGGTCATTGTCGCGGGCGGCGGACTGCTCGGGCTTGAGGCGGCCGGCGGGCTGAAGTCCCTCGGAGCGGAATCGGCCGTCGTGCACTCCGGCTCCTGGTTGATGTCCGCGCAACTCGACGAGGGCGGGGGGCAAGCCCTCGGACGGCTGATCAGCGCGCAGGGCATCGGGCTCCACCTGGGGACGCGCCCTCGCGCGATTCTCACCGACGACTCAGGCGAGCACGTCGTCGGTGTGAAGTTCAGCAACGGGCAGAGCGTGGCCGCGGACATCGTTGTGTTCGCGATCGGGATCACACCGCGCGACGAGCTGGCCAGGGACGCCGGCCTCGAGCTCGGTTCCCGCGGCGGCATCACCATCGGTGACGATTGCCGCAGCAGCGACCCGTCGATCTGGGCGATCGGTGAGGTGGCGAGTTATCATGACCGGTGTGTCGGCCTGGTGGCCCCGGCGAACGCGATGGCAGAGGTCGTGGCCGACCGACTACTGGGCGGTGAGGCGACATTCACGACCATCGACGACGCCACCAAGCTGAAGCTCTCCGGTGTCGACGTCGCGAGTTTCGGAGACGCCCTCGCCACGACATCCGGTGCCCTGGAGATCGTGTACGCAGACCCGGCGCGCGGGCTCTATCAGAAGCTAGTGGTCACGGATGACGCGAAGACCCTGCTCGGCGGCATCTTCGTCGGCGACGCCGGCCCGTATTCCGCTCTTCGCCCGATGGTCGGCCGCGAGCTCAGCGGCGAACCTGCCGCCTACCTCTCCGCGGCGGGCGCGGAAGCGCCGGGCGACGAGCTCCCAGACGACGCCCTGGTCTGCTCATGCAACAATGTCTCGGCCGGCACCGTTCGCGCCGCGGCGGGCGGTCCGCACGGCGACCACGCCGAAGCGTGCACCGACCTCGGTGCGCTCAAGGCCTGCACGCGCGCCGGCACCCAGTGCGGTTCGTGCGTCCCCCTGGTCAAGAAGCTCCTCGGCAGTGAGCTGGCGAAGTCCGGCGTGACCCTGTCGAGGGCGCTCTGTGAGCATTTCGCGATGAGCAGGCAGGAGCTGTTCGAGTCTGTTCGTGTACTCGAGCTGAGCTCCTACGAAGAGATCGTCAGCCGATTCGGCTCTGGGCGGGGCTGCGATGTCTGCAAGCCCGCCATCGCATCCATTCTCGCCAGCGTTCACTCGGCATACATTCTCGACAACGGCAGGGGCACGCTCCAGGACACCAATGATCGCGCCATGGCGAACATGCAGAAAGACGGCACGTACTCGGTCGTTCCGCGCATCCCCGGTGGTGAGATCACGCCGGCCAAGCTGGCCGTCATCGCACAGGTTGCGACCGACTTCGGGCTGTACACCAAGATCACGGGCGGCCTGCGAATCGACATGTTCGGCGCTCGGCTCGAGCAACTGCCAGACATCTGGCGAGTGCTCGTCGACGCAGGGTTCGAGTCAGGGCAGGCGTACGGCAAGGCGCTGCGAAACGTGAAGAGCTGCGTCGGGTCGACCTGGTGCCGTTTCGGCGTTCAGGACTCAGTGGCGCTGGCCATAAAGCTGGAGCTGCGCTATCGCGGGCTGCGAGCACCCCACAAGTTCAAGTTCGGGGTATCGGGATGCGCCAGGGAATGCGCGGAGGCGCGGGCAAAGGATGTCGGAGTGATCGCCTCTGAGCAGGGCTGGAACCTGTACGTCGGCGGTAACGGCGGCTTCCAGCCCGCGCACGGCCAGTTGCTCGCCTCCGACCTCGACGAGGACACCCTGATCAGGTACATCGATCGCTACCTGATGTACTACATCCGCACGGCGGACCGGCTGCAACGCACGGCGCGCTGGATCGAGGAGCTCGACGGAGGTCTCGACCACGTGTACGAAGTAGTGGTCGACGACTCGCTCGGCCTCGCCGACGAGCTCGAAGCGGCGATGGCCAGGCACGTGGACAACTACGAAGACGAGTGGGCGGCCACGCTCGCCGACCCAGAGCGACTTCGACGGTTCCGCTCGTTCGTGAACGCGCCGACCCAGCCGGACCCGAGTATCGTCAGGGTGCCGGAACGGGGCCAGTCACGCCCGGCAACCCCCGAGGAGCGTTCAACCGTGCTGTTGGCCGGAGACCGCATCCCGGTGAGGGGCGAGTGACCGTGCGCGGCACCACCGGACCGGGTGGCCGGGTGTCCCCCGGTCGTGTGACCCTGGTCGGCGGCGGACCGGGATCACTCCACCTGCTCACCGTCGGCGCCGTCGACGCGCTGCGTGAAGCCGACGTCGTGCTGTACGACCGGCTCGCCCCGCACGACAACCTGCGCTCACTGGCTCCGCGCGCCGAGCTCATCGATGTCGGAAAGCACCCGGGCAACCACGTCGTCGGACAGGACGGAATCGAGGCGCTGATGGTTGCCAGAGCCCTGGCGGGCTCACACGTCGTTCGGCTGAAGGGCGGGGATCCATACGTGTTCGGGCGCGGTAGCGAAGAGGTGCTCGCGTGTCACGAGCATGGGATCGCCGTAACAGTCATCTCCGGTGTCACCAGTGCGATCGCCGTTCCGGCGGCTGCCGGCATCCCGTTAACCCACCGCGGCATCAGCCATGCCTTCACTGTCATCTCCGGCCACGCCCCGCTCACAGACAGGGAGCTGTCCGGACTGACGATGCTCGGAGGCACGATCGTGGTTCTGATGGGCGTGGGCACCCTGCCCACCCTGAGCCAGGGGCTTCTGCGACACGGCATGGCCGCCGATCTGCCGGTCGCAGTCATCGAACGTGGCTTCAGTCCCACCCAGCGCACGACGATCGCCGATCTCGGAACGATCCTGACCGAAGCCGCGCTGGCCGGTGTGGAGTCCCCCGCCGTACTGGTGGTCGGGGAGGTCGTTCGACTTGCTTACCGTGGTGATCTCTCCGCCGGCCAGATGATGGACCGCGCAGAAGAATTTCTGGCAGCAGACTCATCCGTACCGGGCTGGCCGGTTTCCGGCAGGACGGCGGGATAACGCATGCAGGCATCCGAGGGCGTCGTTCCTACCTTCCGGCCGGACCAACTCGAAGGTTTTCGCATCGGTGTGACCAGCGACCGCAGGTCAAGCGACCTGATCGACGCATTCGAAAGACGGGGCGCGCGCGTGTTGCACGCACCGACGCTGCGAATCGCGCACTCCCAGCAAGACGGCTCTCTGCTCGACAACGCCATGCTTGACGACACCCGTGCGCTCATCGACGCCAGACCCGATGTGCTCCTGGCGACAACCGGATACGGGGTGCGTCGCTGGTTCGAGGTGGCGGATGCCGCCGGCCTCGGTGAGCCCCTGGTCGGAACGCTTGCCGAGTGCGACGTCCTCGTTCGTGGACCGAAGGCGCGTGGCGGCATCCGCGCCGCCGGATTGAATGATGCCGGCATGAGTGACGAAGAGACCACCACTTCGCTGGTGTCCAAGGTGCTCGAAGAGTACCCCGCCGGCCTCACCGTCGGCGTGCAGGTGCACGGGTACACCGACGAGGAACAACTGGACCGATTGCGCGCGGTGCACGCCCGTGTAATCACGGTTGCACCGTATCGCTGGGTCGCGCTGGACGACACCGATGAGCGCGTGCGGCACCTCGTCGACGCCATCTCCACGGCGCAGCTGGATTGCGTCACGTTCACCAGCGCACCTGCGGTGCACGCGCTGTTCTCGGCCGCGGAGGGCATGGGCGTCTACTCTGAGGTGCTCGCAGCGCTTCGCGGCCCCGTCTGCGCGGCCGCGGTCGGTCCGGTGACCGCTGCGCCGCTCATCGCGGCGGGAATCGTGCCCATTCAGCCGACGCGGTTTCGGATGGGGGCGCTGATCCGTTTGGTCTGCGAGCACCTCGAACAGCAGGGAATCGATCGGATCGAGACCCGTCACGGGCCCATCTCGCTTCGTGGATCCGTCGCCGTCATCGGAGCCGACCGCATCCGTTTGCCGCCGTCGGCCCTGGCGATTCTGCGTGCCCTCATCGCGGCGCGTGGTTCCGTGGTCTCCCGCGATGACCTCGTCCGCGCGCTGCCCGGCACCCAGGACGACCACGCGATGGAGGTGTCGCTCGGCAGGCTGAGGCAGACGCTTGGTGTGCCTGGCCTGGTCGCAACGGTCGTCAAACGCGGCTACCGGCTCAACGTCTAGCTTTCGCTGACATCAAGCCGGTGGCCGCGAGGTCTTGGCTGCCTGCTCTAGCGCAGCGACGGCTCGAGTTCTTCGATCGGCGCGACGAGTGTGTCGAGCTCGGCATCTTTCACAGCACGGTTGACGCGGGTGCGATGGGAGAAATAGAGCAGAGCGCCAGTGAGCGTGACGGCACCGATGAAGTTGCCGAGGAGCACGGGCAACTGGTTCCACCCCCACCAGTCGAGAAAGCTTACGTTGGCGCCGAGCACCATGCCGGCCGGGATGACGAACATGTTCACGACCGCGTGTTCGAAGCCGAGTGCGAAGAACATCGTGACAGGGAGCCACATGGCGAGGATCTTGCCGCCTGTCGAGGTGGAGCTGAAGGCGAGAATGGCGCCGAGCGTGACCATCCAGTTGCAGAGTATGGCTTTGATGAAGACCAGTACGAGTCCGGATATGCCCAGCGCCTCGTAGCCGATGGTCTTGCTCTCTGCCACGTCGATGATGGTGGCGATCATCGGGTCGGAGTGGTCGGTTCCCATCCTGGTGATGGTGGCCAGGTAGAGCGCCGCATAGATGGCGCAGCCGACGAGGTGGCCGATGATCACAAAGAAGAAGTTGCGGAACATGGCTTTCACCGTTGTACGGCCCTCGAGTACCGCCAACGGGATGAGCGCGAACGTTCCTGTGACTAGCTCAAGGCCGAGGATCACGATCATCACGAATCCGACCGGGAAGATCACCGCTCCGACGAGGCCCAAGTGGGTCTGGTTGCTCGCCGTGAAGGCCAGGGTGGTCGCACAGGCGAGGATGGCCCCCGCGAGGGTTCCACGGGCCAGAAGCTGCCCGATTCCGAGGCTCGCCTTAGTGACGCCCGCCTGCACGATCGAGTCGATGAGCTGGTCTGGTTTGACGTAGGTCATTGGCTGCCCTTTCGGTCTGGACCCGCGGTGCGCGAGCCGATATTCCGACAGTACAAACGCCGCTATGCGGAGCTGTTTCGCCCCTGTCACCCGCCCGTAAATTCCGTCTCAGCCTCGGCCGCGGTCACTGTGAGGGTTCGCGTGCAAGGGGGATCTCGTCTAGCTGTGAGCATCAGCACCTGTATATAGCGGGCGGACATGCTCACAGCTGGATATCGTCGCCCTGCGAGTTATCCACAATTTCTGGGGCGGACCGTATGAGCACAATCATTACCGGCACAGTAGGTGCGTGAGCACGGTGACGGATGTGATGAGGAAGCTGGGCGGTGTGGCTCACCGCAGCAGGTTGCGTGGGTCGGGGGTGACGCCGAAAGAGCTCGAGATCGCAACGCGAGCGGGAACGGTCAAACGCATCAGGGCTGGCTGGTACTGCCTGTCGGACGACAACGACGAGCGTGTGCGTGCGCTTCGTGTCGGAGGCCGGCTCAGCTGTGTCTCACTCCTGCGGCGATACGGAGTATGGACGATGCCGGACGCCAGGCTTCACGTCGCCGTCTCCGTCCCGAGAAGCAGGCTCCGATCACCGCACGACCGTGAGGTAGCGCTGTCTGACTGGAGTAGGCAGGCCAGCGTCGCAACGCATTGGAGAACGAAACTCCTCTGGCCGGCCGAGCCGGCCGACCTTCTCGACGATGCAGCGGCGTGCGCGGCGACCTGTTTGTCGCGCGCTCACGCCATCGTCGCATTCGATTCGCTTCTCAACAGCCAGCTGCTTTCGCTGGACCGCCTGCGTGCGGCATTGACCGGGCTGCCGGATTCCCATGCCTGGATGATGCCGCTTGTAGACGCAGGATGCGGCTCCGGTCTGGAGACACTGGTGCGCCTGCACCTTCGCAGCCACAACGTCAGGGTGCGGAGTCAGGTGCACATGCCTGGCATCGGCTGGATCGACCTGCTGATCGGTGATCGACTCGTCGTCGAGCTCGACAGCCGGACGCACCATGACAACCCAACCGCCTATGAACGAGACCGCGCGCGGGATCTCGCCCTGATCGAGCGCGGCTATGTCGTCGTGCGTGTGACGTATCGCAGAGTCATGACGGACTGGCCGGCGGTAGAACGCGCACTTTTGGCGATCGTGCGGCGACACGAGCACCGCTGGCAATCAGTCCATCGCGCAGCCGGCGTCGCCGTACTCCCGGAATGAGGGGCGATTAAATCCAGCTGTGGCCTACAGCATCCGCATATACGGGGTGCTACCGCTCACAGCTGGATCTAATCCACAGGTGGTGCAGGCTCGGCGGATGCCGGGGCATCCGTTTCTGACTCGGCGGAGGCCGGGGCTTCCGTTTCAGGCTCGGCCGGGAGTTCTTCTGGGATTTCGTCAGGGAGCTCTTCGAACAGGCCGGGAGGCGGCGTCACCGTCACGGTGCCGCCCTTCACGTCAACGCTCGGTACGATCGCCTTCACAAACGGGACCATGACGTCGCCCTTTGGGGTGATGACGATGAGAAGGTCCTGCGCCGGCATGTGATCCAGCCGCGCGATCGTGCCGACCTCGACTCCGTCGCGAAGCACCTTCAGGCCGACCAGCTGGTGGTCGTACCAGGCGTCTTCCTCATCGGAGAGCTCCTCGGCATCCTGGTCGATCCAGAGGATCGCCTTGACGAGAGTTTCCGCGGCAGAACGGTCGGGAACATCCTTGAAGAACCCGACGGGCTGCTGGTTGTACCAGCGCAGCTCGACGAGTTCCAGGGTCTTACCGTGCCAGGGTGAACTGGTCGGCACCTGGAGGGTGAACACGGCACCCGGGACGAACCTGCGCCCCGGGTCATCCGTGAACATTTCCAGTTTGATGGCGCCCTTGAGGCCATGGGCCTTCGTCAGGCGACCGACCCGCAGCTGGGTACGCGCTGGTGTGCCCTCGCTCACCGGACCCCTGACCAACTCAGAAATCGGTGTCGACGACGTCGACGCGCACGCGCTTGCCGTCGGCCAGCGCGGCCACCAGGGTGCGCAGCGCCTTGGCGGTGCGACCGGAACGGCCGATCACCCGGCCGAGATCCTCCGGGTTCACACGAATCTCGAGGACATCGCCGCGCGGTGAGTTCTTTGAGATCACGTTCACGTCGTCCGGGTGATCAACGATCCCCTTCACGAGGTGCAGAAGAGCGGGAGCGAGCAAGACTAGGCCTTGTCTTCTGCGGTTGCGTCGGCGTCGGCTGAAGCAGCGTCGGCCTCGGCAGCAGGCGCTTCGGCAGGAGCCTCTTCCTTGGCGGCAGGCTTGTCGGCCTTCGGCTTCAGAACCGGCTTCTTCTTCTCGTCGGCGACGAAAGCGACCTTCTCTTCCTTGACCTTGACGGTGTTCTTGGCGTTCTTGTCACCCTTGAAGATGCCCCAGTCGCCGGTGAGGCGGAGGAGTGCTTCAACCTGCTCGGTCGGCTGTGCGCCGACGCCGAGCCAGTACTGCACGCGCTCGGACTCGACCTTGATGACCGAAGGCTCTTCGGTCGGGTGGTACTGGCCGATCTCTTCGATGACACGGCCATCGCGCTTGGTGCGCGAGTCGGCGACGACGATGCGGTAGTACGGCGCGCGGAGCTTGCCCAGGCGCTTCAGACGGATTTTGACAGCCACAATTCTCCTGTGATTCTTAGATGTTTGGCGAACTGACTGCCGTGAGCGTGGGGGCACACTCGGCAGGAGGTCTAATGGGGTTCATGCCACGTCTGATTAGAGGGTCGAACGTGACGGAACTCGACTAATCATTCTGTCATGCATCCCGGTGTTTGTGATAATCGATCATCACACCCGTGAAATTATGGCGTGCAACCGAGGCAGAGGAATGCACATGAATATCGATTTTGCCCCGTCGGAGCGTTCCACCGTGGGCATCGAGTGGGAACTCGCGCTCGTCGACCGCACCACTGGTGACCTGGTTTCGATCGCCGGCGACGTGCTCGAGGCGCTGAACCAGGCCGACGGGTCCCCCCATCCGTCGATCACCGGCGAGCTCCTGCTGAACACCGTCGAGCTGGTCTCCGGCGTTCACCACACCGTTGCGAACGCGGTGGCGGATGTTGTCGGCCAGCTTGACGAGGTTCGTGCCGTCACGGAACCCCGCGGCGTCGACCCCGTCTGCAGCGGATCGCATCCGTTCGGCCAGTGGTTCGAACAGGAGGTGACAGACAAGGAGCGCTACCACAAGCTGATCGACCGCACCCAGTGGTGGGGGCGCAACATGATGATCTGGGGCATCCACGTGCACGTGGGCATCGAAGCCAGGGACAAGGTGATGCCCATATTGGGCGGCCTGCTCGCCTACCTTCCGCACTTGCAGGCGCTGACCGCGTCCAGCCCGTTCTGGGCCGGCATCGACACCGGCTACGCCTCGAATCGCGCACTGATGTTCCAGCAGTTGCCGACGGCCGGGGCTCCGTGGGCCCTGCCGGACTGGCAGGCGTGGGAGGGCTACGTGGCCGACTTGACGGCGACCGGCATCATCGACGACGTGACAGAGGTGCGCTGGGACATTCGTCCTGCACCACGGTGGGGAACGATCGAGATCCGCGTCTGCGACGGCGTGTCGACCAGGGAGGAGCTCGGCGCCATCGCGGCGTTCATCCAGTGCCTCGTCGAGTGGATGAGCACACGACTCGACGCCGGGCACGACGTGCCGACCATGCAGCCATGGTTCGTGCGAGAGAACAAGTGGCGAGCCGCCCGCTACGGCCTCGACGCGCAGATCATCCTCGATTCAGCGGGAACGGAACGGCTGGTGACGGATGACGTGCGCACCCTCATCGACACCCTCGCGCCGACGGCCGAGCGCCTCGGCTGCTCGGTCGAACTCGATCAGTTGAACCTGATCCTCGACGGTGGCGCCAGCTACCAGCGGCAGCGCAAGGTCGCGCAGGCGCATTGGGGCGACCTCCCGGCAGTTGTCAGTTCCCTCCGCAGGGAGTTGAAGTACGGGCTCGTCAGCTCATAGCAGCGGCGTCAGGCTGCTGCTCAGGCGTTCTTGGCATCGCGCCAGGCCAGCCACTGTCGTACCGGCGCCAGGTCGTGTTCTGGGCCGGTGATGCCCACCGTGAACAGGCGCGCGCCGAGTTCGTAGAGGGCGTCGGCCTCCTTGGCCGTTCGCGCCTTGAGCTCCGTGGAGATCTCGATCTCCTCGATGTCTCTGCCGACCCGTTCACACCAGTCCGCGAGCACGACGAGCTTGTGTTCCATGACGGTCGGCGACGAGAACGAATGCCAGATGTCGGCGTGCTCGGCAACAATGCGCAGCGTCTTCTTCTCTCCGCCGCCACCGATCAGCACCGGAATGTCACGCACCGGGGCAGGATTCAGGAGCGACCAGCGCTTCTCAATGCGTGCCAGGTCCGCGTCGAGGGCGTTCAAGCGCGTGCCCGGCGTTCCGAACTCGTAGCCGTACTCGTCGTAATCGCGCTCGAACCAGCCTGCACCGGTTCCGAAGATGAACCGGCCACCGCTGATGTGATCGATGGTGCGAGCCATGTCTGCCTGTAGGTCGGCATTGCGGTAACTGCTGCAATTGACCAACGCCCCGAGCTGGATCGTCGAAGTCTGCTCTGCCCAGGCGGCGAGCATCGTCCACGATTCGAAGTGCAGGCCGTCAGGGTCGCCCTGGAGGGGAAAGAAGTGGTCCCAGTTGAACGCGATATCGACGCCGAGTGCCTCGATCTCGGCCAGAGTCGACCTGATGCGGTCGTACGGGGCATGCTGCGGCGCGATCTGTACGCCGATGCGCACTGCTCGGTCCACGGCCGAACGGGGCTGTCCCATCGTCAGTTGACCGGAGTGAGGTCTTCGTTGCCAGCGACCAGGGTCGCGGTGACCTCGCCCGCGGCATCCTTGAGCGTCAGCGTCGTGCCCTCGAGTGCCGCGGCCTTCGCCTCACTGAAGAGGCTCGGGATCGGTTTGCCTTCACAGAAGATGAGTGTGTGCGGGCCGGCAGTGGTCGTCAGAGCGCCGTCGGCGCCCAGCTCCCACGTGCCCTGCACGCCGTTGCAGCCGTCCGATGCCGTCCAGGTGCCGTCATCGACGATCGTCAGGAACGGGGTCTTGGGAGAGTTCAGTGCTTCGTCAGACACCCAGGTGCCGACAAGTTCCTCAGCGGTGATGGCGCTGGACGGTTCCGCAGAGGGAGTGCCCGTCGTTCCGCTCGGAGTTCCGCCGGCCGGTCCAGTGCACCCGCTGAGCAGCGCAGCCGCCAGGAACGCCGTCCCGACGAGCAAAGCCAGCTTGCCGGCTCGTCGTGTGTTCCGTTTGTCATTGTGCAAAGCAGACCCCCTGGCGCCTCGTTGATGTTGCCGAATCTATTTCGTCTTGCTGGGATTACCGTCCGAGCATCTTCTGCAGTGCTGCCAGTTCTTCTTCACTCGGCCCGTCAGGTTTGCCCGCGTTGCCGCTGAGTCCGAACCCGGATCCGCCCACGCCTGCAACGGCTCCGCCCTGCTTCACACCATTAGCCAGCGCTGCGTTCTCTGCAGCGCGCTTGGCCGGATTTCCCGACTTCGAGCCCTTCTTCTTCTGCTGCGGCTTGCCGCGGCCACCGCTGAATCCCGCCCCGGGAACGGGACCCATGCCCGGAACGTTCGGCATGCCACCCCTTGCGACGGTCTTCATCATCTTCGCCGCCTGCTCGAAACGCTGCACGAGCTGGTTCACCTCAGTGACGCTCGAGCCGGAACCGCGGGCAATTCGCAACCGCCTCGATCCGTTGAGCAGCTTCGGCGTTGTGCGCTCCGTCCGTGTCATCGACTGGATGATCGCCTCAGTGCGAACGATCTCGCGTTCGTCGAAGTTGTCCAGCTGCTGCTTCATGGCTCCGGCACCCGGCAGCATGCCCATCATCTTCTTGATCGAACCCATGTTGCGCAGTTGCTGCATCTGGCCGAGGAAGTCATCGAGCGTGAAGCTGTCGGTGGCGAACTTCTCGGCGACCTTCTTCGCTTCGTCCTCGTCAAACGCGTCCTGCGCCTGCTCGATCAGGGTCAGGATGTCGCCGAGGTCCAGGATGCGGCTGGCCATCCGGTCGGGGTGGAACGGTTCGAAGTCGTCGAGGCTCTCACCTGTCGAGGCGAACATGATCGGCCGACCGGTCATGGAGGCCACGGAGAGTGCGGCACCACCGCGCGCGTCACCGTCCAGCTTTGTCAGCACAACGCCGGTGAAATCCACTCCGTCCTGGAAGGCCTTCGCCGTGGCGACGGCGTCCTGGCCGATCATCGCATCGATCACAAAGAGCACTTCATCCGGGTCGACGGCCTTGCGGATGTCGGCGGCCTGCTTCATCATCTCCGCGTCGACACCGAGACGACCCGCGGTGTCGACGATCATCACGTCGTGCTGCTTCTGCTCGGCGAACTTCACCGCGTCTCGAGCCACCTTCACCGGGTTGCCGACGCCATTGCCGGGTTCCGGAGCGTAGACCGCAACACCGGCCTGCGCCCCGACTACCTGGAGCTGGGTGACCGCGTTCGGTCGCTGGAGGTCAGCGGCCACGAGAACGGGTGTGTGGCCGTCTTTGGCCAGCCACTTCGCGAGCTTTCCGGCCAGGGTGGTCTTGCCAGCACCCTGGAGTCCGGCGAGCATGATGATCGTCGGTGGCTTCTTCGCGAACTCGAGTCGTCTCTGCTGCCCGCCGAGGATCTGCACCAGCTCCTCGTTGACGATCTGCACAACCTGTTGGGCAGGATTCAGCGCTTTGTTGACCTCGTCGCCGAGTGCGCGCTCGCGCACCTTGCCGGTGAAGTCCTTGACCACGTCGAGGGCGACGTCGGCGTCGAGCAGGGCCCGGCGGATCTCGCGGACCGTGCCGTCGACATCCGCTGCAGAGAGCTTGCCCTTTGTGCGAAGGTTCTTGAACGTCTCCGCGAGACGATCTGAAAGGTTTCCAAAAGTAGCCATGGTGACTCTAGTTTAACGCCCGTCGTCAGCGTTCGACGGCCACGGCGACGGTGTCACCGTGCACGTCGACCGTCACCACCAGCAGCGAGTCGCTGTCATCTGGGCTGATCGAATAGTCGAGCAACGCAAAATGCTCGTCGCTGCCGCCATGGTGTGGGTGGAAGCCAATCCGTTGGAGCCGCAACGAGCGCAGGAAGTCGATCTGCCGGTCGCCGGAATCCCAGATGATGGCGTCGTCGAGCGCGTCGTCATCCAGCTCCTCAAGTTGTTCGTTGATGTACCGCAGTGTCGCGCTCTCCTCCGAGCTCAGCTCGGCGACGAGCGATTCCCGCGCCTGCGAGTCGAGTTCTTCAATCGAGGAGATCATCGCGGCCGCGATATCGAGTGATTCCGAGGCAACGGATGCCTCATCGGGCGAGTTGAGGTCGACGCCGACGTTCTGGTCCCCCAGTTCGACAGTGTCTGACCAGTACACCTCCCCCTCGTCTTCGCTGCCGAGGATGCCGAAGAAGTCGTGTTCGATGGTCATGTGGGCTCCTTCCCTTCTCAGCCGACGAGCTTCTGCGCAAAAACGTGGGGTGTGAAGCCGGTGAGATCGTTGATCCCCTCGCCCTGTCCGATCAGCTTGATCGGAATTCCGGTCTTCTCCTGCACGGCAAGCACAAATCCACCTTTGGCGGACCCGTCGAGTTTGGTGAGCACGAGGCCGGTCACGCCGGCGTGCTCGATGAACGCCTCCGCCTGCGCGAGTCCGTTCTGCCCTGTCGTGGCATCAAGCACCAGCAGCACCTCGGAGATCGGAGCCTGCTTCTCGATGACCCTGCGCACCTTGGTGAGCTCATCCATCAGGCCGCCTTTGGTCTGAAGCCGGCCGGCGGTGTCGATGATCACGATCTCGATGCCTTCTGACTTCGCCTTCTCGACGGTCTGAAAGGCGACGGATGCTGGATCCTGGCCGTGCGCCTGCGGCCGCACGATCTGCGCGCCGGCACGTTCCGCCCAGGTGGCGAGTTGTTCAACGGCTGCCGCGCGGAAGGTGTCGGCAGCACCGACCACAACGCTGCGGTCGTAGGTGCGGAGGAACTTGGCGAACTTGCCGATGGTCGTCGTCTTACCCACCCCGTTCACGCCCACGACGAGCACGACGGCAGGTCGCTCGCTGAGCTTCAGGGTCGGGTCGAGTTTTGCGAGCCGTTCCTCGATGCCTTCGCGAAGCATCCGTTGCAGGTCTGCTGGGTCTGTTGTCTTGTACCTGTCGACCTTTGCGCGCAGTTCGGTGATCACCGCGTCAGTGATGTCGGGGCCGAAATCGGCCTGGATCAGCGCATCTTCCAGATCGTCCCAGGTCTCCGCGTCGATCGTCTTCTTTGCGAACATGCCGCGCAGGGCGCCGGAGAGTGACCAGGAGGTGCGATCTGCCATGCCTCTAGCCTACGGTCTCTCCCGGCCACCTCCTCCGTGAGCGCAGGCCGATTCACAGGCAGAAGGGCTGGTGCGGTGCCACCGGGCTCGCTACTCTCAGCAGAGTCGGTGGTCGTCTGCCCGCCGGTGTCACCTCCCGAAGGGTTTCACCATGACACTCGAAGCACACAGCACCGAATCCGCCGCTGAAAACGCCGACTCGGTGCTCGCTGCGCTTGCCGTCGATCTGGGCGGCCGCGTGGTTTTGCCGGCGGACGCCGGCTGGGACGCGGCCCGTGCACCGTGGAACATCTCCGTCGACCAAAAGCCTGCCGCTGTTGCGACTCCACTCGATATTAGAGACATCCAGCGGATCCTGGTCGCGGCCAGGGAAGCCGGGCTCGGCGTCACCGTGCAACCTCGCGGACACGGAGCGAACGGTGACGCCGCGGGTTGCATCCTGGTTCGCATGTCCGCCTTCGACGAGATCAGTGTCGACACCGACGCACGTACAGCGCGGATCGGAGCTGGAGTGCTCTGGGGAACGTTTCTTCCCCACCTGGACGGCACCGGACTGATTCCGCTCGCCGGAACCAGCCCAGACGTCAGCGTGATCGGGTACCTGCTCTCCGGTGGTCACTCCTGGTTCAGTCGATGGAAGGGCCTGGCTGCCCATTCGATTCGCGCCGTGGAACTCGTCGACGCGCAGGGTGACGTGCGCCGAATCACCGCAGAAAGCGATGCCGAGCTATTCTGGGCGCTTCGCGGTGGCGGAGGTCTCTTCGGCGTCGTCACAGCAGTGGAGATCGAGCTGTTCGAGGCGCCGGCGCTGTTCGGCGGCAAGATCCTCTTTCCCGACGCGGTTGCCGAGACGGTGTTCGCGCAGGTCACCGACCTCATGACTGATGCGCCCGCCGAGCTCAGCATCTTCTTCGGAATGATCAACTTCCCCGACGCGCCGTTCATACCGGAGCCGATGCGAGGCCAGACCTTCGCCAACGTCGACGTCGTCTTTGTCGGCACGGCTGAGTCGGCCGCGCCATTGCTCGCACCGTTGCTGGCCTCCGCTCCCGTGATCGCCGACCAAACCAGGCCGTTCACAATTTCAGAGCTCGGCCAGGTGGCGGCGGAACCGGAGGAACCCATCGCCGCGCTCGACCTGGGCGCCTCGATCGTCGATCTCCAGGGCGATGCGGTCGCCGCGCTCGTCGGGGCCTTCCGTGCCGCCACACCGGATGGCCTCACCATGATGCAGCTACGCAGGCTGGGTGGCGCGGTCAGCGACACCGCGGCAGGCGATTCCGCGGTGGTCGGGAACCTGGATTCGGCTTACCTGCTGTTTGCTGCCGCGATCCTGATGGGCCCGTTACCGAGGGACCGATCGCTGTTTTCCCCGCTGGAGTCGGCACTCGAAGGGCGCACGGTGCCTCGCTCTGTCGTCTCGCTTCTCACCAGCGGCCAGACGCTCGCCTACGCGTACCCCGCAGAGACGCTGCGGCGACTGGCCGCTGTCAAGGCGATGGTCGACCCCGGCAACGTCATCCGCAGCAACCGCCCACTCCCCTGACCCGACTTCCTGCCATGGTGGCTCTCACTGCGGGTCAGGAGGCCTGCTGCTCGTCACGCACGATGCGCTGGCCGACGACGGCGGAGACACCGTCTTGCCGCATGGAGACCCCGTAGAGGGCATCGGCGATCTCCATGGTGCGCTTCTGGTGTGTGATCACGATGAGCTGGCTGGTTTCTCGCAGGTCTTCGAAAATAGTGAGCAGGCGTCCGAGGTTGGCGTCGTCGAGCGCCGCCTCGACCTCGTCCATGATGTAGAACGGGCTCGGCCGCGCCTTGAAGATCGCAATCAGCAGCGCAACGGCCGCCAAAGAGCGTTCGCCACCCGACAACAGTGACAATCGCTCGATCTTCTTTCCTGCCGGCCGCACAGAGACCTCGATGCCCGTGGTGAGCATATTGTCTGGGTCGGTCAGCTGAATGCTTCCGCTCCCGCCGGGGAACAGCACGGGGAACACCTCAGCGAATGCCGCCTTCGTGTCGTCGAAGGCGCTGGCGAAGATGGTCTCCATCTTCCCGTCGATCTCCTCGATGATCGTCAGCAGGTCCTTGCGCGTGTCTGTCAGGTCGGTCAGCTGCTCGGTCAGGAACTTGTGGCGCTGCTCCAGCGCCGCAAACTCCTCGAGCGCCAACGGGTTGACCCGTCCGAGCTGGCCGAGCTTTCGCTCAGCTGCGGCCAGGCGTCGCCGCTGCTGCTCCCGATCGAACGGTACACCTTCCTCATCCGGATCCACTTCTGGTCCGTCTGCCGGAATCAATTCCTCTGGCCCGTATTCCGCCACCAGCACGTCTTCGACGAGTCCGAGCTCACTCCCTGCGCGCTCAAGCAGGCTAGACAGGTGCAGCTTCTTCTCGTAGATCTGCAGCTCGAGGCCGTGCACGTTCTCGGTGATCGCCTGTAGCCGCTCTCGCAGGGCGCTCTCCTCCCTGCGCAGGGTGGAAAGCTCCTCGTTCTGGCTGGCCCGCTCGGTCTCGGCGGTTCGCAGTCGGAGCCGCGCTTCACTCACGGAAGTATCGACGGAGGCGAGCACCGCAGGTAGCGCCTGCACGACGCCGGTGGCGGCATCCACCTGACGACGACGGATAACGGCACGCCTGGCCGCTACCTCTGCAGCGGCCCGATCGGCCTCGAGCTGCCTGGCGAGTTCCTGCCCCCTGGCTTCCTCCGCGCGAACCCGCTCTCGCGCGGTCTCCACCTGCAGGCGAGCCTCAACCTCGCGTTCGCGTGCCGCTTCCAACTCGGCATACAGGGCATCGCGCGAGCTGACGTCGAGGATCGGCCGTGGCCGGGACTGCGCCCTTTCCAGTTCGGCCGTACTCTGGGCTGCAGCGGCTTCAGCATCACCGATGGAGACGCTGGCAAGGGCGAGCGCCGATTCAAGACGGTCGAACTCCGCTACGGCGGCCTCGACCTGTACTCGCGCACGATTGAGCCTCTCGGTCTGCGCGGCAAGTCTCGAATCGAACTCGCGCAGCGCGGCCAGGGCATTGGCTGACTGCTCCTTGTACACCTGCAGAAGGCCTCGCTGCTCAGCCAGCGCAAATCGCGCCCGTTCGATCTTCGACGTCACCTCGCCGAGCTTCTCCTGTGCCGTGTCGCGTTCCGCAACCAGTTCAAGCTTGCTCTGCTTCGCTCCCGACCCGCCGCGCAGCACGTAGTCGGTGAGCACGTCGCCGTCCCTGGTGATGATCGTTACCGGCACGGCGGCAGCGTGTTCAGCGAGAACCGGCCGCGCTTGCCTCGCAGCATACACATCTTCTGCGATGACGGTGTACGCGAGGACACCGAGCACTCCATCAGGCGCCTCGACGACGGATGTCGCCGGCACAACTCCCTGGCACGTGGGAAGGTCGGCGGACACAGCACGCGCGTCCGCAACGATGAGCTCCACCCGCCCGAGATCATCGTGCCTGGCGTGGGCCACGGCCTCGAAAGCGGCGTCGCGGTTTTCGGCGAGCACGGCGTCAGCCAGTGACCCGAGCGCAGCGGCGATGGCGGTTTCGTAGCCGGGGTGCACCTTCACATGCTCTGCGACCAGTCCGCGGATCCCATTCAGCCTGGCTGCAACCAGCGCAGATGAACCGTCCTTCTGGTCGAGGGCAAGCGACAACGCGCCGGTGCGGGCGGCAAGCGCATCGCGTTCGCGCTCGTGGCCGTGAAGTTCCTCCCGAAGCTGTTCTATCTCTGACTCAGCCTCGAAAACGGATGCCTGTGCGAGTTCATAGGTCTCGTCAAGATTGGTCTCCCCGGCGTCGGCCGCCGCGGCATCCGTTTCCAGGATGGTGAACTGCGCCTGCGCGCTCTCGCGGCGTTCCTGGGCAGCGTCAAGTGCGTTCTGCTGGCGCAGGACTTCACCACGCACGGCGGCGAGCCGCGACGCCGCCGTCTCGGCCTGCCCCTTGAGCTTGGAGATCTCGAGGTCGTGGCGGGAGACCAGCGCGGCTTGCGCCGCGATCTCCTCATCGACGGAGTCAAGCTGGCTGCGGGCCAGAGTGGTCGCAACCTGCGCGTCCTTCCAGCCCTGCTCAGCTGTCTGGATGCCGGCTTTCAGCCGTTCGACCTCGGCCGCGGCATCCGTGAGCATCTGCGGCGTCACGCTGGACCCTTGGTTGATGTTCTCCCCTTCGGAGCCAAGAAGGGCGAGGCGCTGGTTGGCGAGGGTGTAGAGACCCCGGAGGCGCTCCTGCACGGACTCGAGGCCAAAACTGGTACGTCTTGCCAGGTCGACGGCGTCGCCGATCTGGGCCTGCTCGAGACGCTGAACGCGCAGTTGCTTTTGCTCGAGCTGCTCCTGAAGCACAATCCGCTCCGAGTGCCGCTCGCTCTCGGTGCGCCCGTGGCCGTCAAGGGCCGTGCGCAGGGTCACGACCTCGTCCGCGAGCAGCCGAGCCCGCGCATCGCGCACAACGGCAGCAATCGTCTGCGCCTCACGCGCGATTTCTGCCTGGTGACCGAGGGGTTTCAACTGGCGTCTGATCTCACCGGCCAGGTCGCTCAGCCTGGTGAGGTTGGTGTGCATCGCATCGAGCTTCCGCAAGGTCTTCTCTTTGCGACGCCGGTGCTTGAGGATGCCTGCGGCCTCTTCAATGAAGCCACGGCGGTCATCCGGGCTGGCGTGCAGTACGGCATCCAGCTGGCCCTGTCCGACGATCACATGCATCTCGCGACCGAGTCCGGAGTCGCTGAGCAACTCCTGCACATCGAGGAGGCGGCAGGTCTGGCCGTTGATCGCGTACTCGCTCGCCCCGTTGCGGAACAGGGTGCGTGAAATCGTCACCTCCGAATAAGCGATCGGGAGAGCGCCGTCAGCATTGTCGATGGTCAGGGTGACTTCGGCGCGACCGAGGGGACCCCTGGTCGAGGTGCCGGCGAAGATGACGTCTTCCATCTTCCCGCCGCGAAGGTTTTTTACGCCCTGCTCCCCCATGACCCAGGCCAGCGCGTCGACAACATTGGACTTGCCGGAGCCATTCGGTCCGACAACACAGGTCACCCCGGTTTCGAAGGCGAATGTCGTCGGCTGGGCAAACGATTTGAACCCCTTGAGGGTCAGGCTCTTCAGGTACAACGCGCCGCCCTTCCTGGTACACCGGTTCTCATCACGGCCTCCACTGCTGGGACTACGGTACCGGACACCGCGGCACCTGCCCCCCAGCCCGCTGGCGCTTCGCCCGAACCACCCTTCCCCCAGTCCATTCGACTCCCCAAGTCCATTCGACGGAGATTTTCGCTCAATACCCGGTTTTCGGGTTCGGAAAGCGGTTTCACGGCAAAATGTCCGTCGAATGGTATGCAGAGCGCCTCAGGGGCGGTTGTCTGATGCCACGCCCGACGCATACGCTGGCGGTCATGGCCGACTTCACCATCGAAGAACTTGTCATTCCGCGTGACGCCAGGGCTGAGGGGTGGGACGACTTCACCGCGACCGTCGACGTTCGCAATCAGGTCGAGAGCGTCGGTTACGGCACGACAGAGATGAACGTCACGGCTCGCGAACTGTTGCCGGGCTGGCAACGCCAGGAGCACAAACCACGACGCCTTTTCGCGGCCAGGGTCGGCACCCGAATCGTGGCACGGGCGTTGATCGAAACCCTTGCAGACGAGGGAACAGATGCTGCCTGGCTCAGCGTCGAAGTACTCCCCGACTGGCGTGGCCACGGCATCGGCCGCGCACTGGCCGACCAGGTCGAAGGCCTGGCACAAGCGGATGGCCGCACGTCATTGCTCGTGTATGCCGTATCGCCCGACGCCCTAGGAGAACGGCTGGCAGCCCCGACCGGTTACGGTTCTGTGCCGCGCGGAAATCCGGAAGTCCGGTTCCTGCTCAGTCGGGGCTACCGGCTCGAGCAGATCAGTCGCGGCAGCCGCCTCGCGCTGCCGGTCGACCCCAGAATCGTCGACGGCCACATGAAGATGGCCTCGGCGCGGGCTGGCAAGGACTACGCGCTGCACTACTGGATCGATCGGGTGCCGTCGCGTTGGCGAGAAGACGTAGCGGTGCTGAACACCCGCATGTCGACGGATGCCCCGACCGCCGGCCTTGACGAACCGGAAGACGTCTGGGATGTGCAACGAGTGCTGGACTACGAGGAATCGGAAGCGCAGAGCCCCCGCACGATGCTCACCGCCGCAGTGGAGCACCGCCCCACCGGCATCCTTTGTGGCTTCACGGAGCTCTCCGTGCCCGCCGAGACCGAACGTCACGTCGGCCAGGAAGACACGCTGGTGCTGAAAGAGCATCGAGGGCACCGCCTTGGCATGCTCCTGAAGGCCGCGAATCTGCGTCATCTCGCACAGCAGCGGCCCGGGCATCCGTCTGTCATTACGTTCAACGCCGAAGAAAACCGACACATGCTCGATGTGAATGAGGCGATCGGATTCACGCCGATCGGCTACGAAGGAGGCTGGAAACGGACGATCAGCGGGTCATGATGACGCGGATACGCGCAGCCGCTGGCAGCGCGGGCAGAAGTGCGAACCGCGATTCATGAACCGCTCGCGCACCATGATCGTTCCGCACCTGATGCACGGCTTCCCCTGCTGGCCGTAGGCCGTGAGACTGTGTGAGAAGTAGCCTGACTCCCCGTTCACGTTGACGTACAGCGCATCAAAACTGGTGCCACCCTCAGCCAGCGCCCGGTAGAGTATCTCGCGCACCGCCGCGAGAAGGTGTTTCGCTTTCGCCGACGAGAGCGAGGCGGCCGGCTGGTCGTAGTGGATCCTGGCCGCAAAGAGCGCCTCATCCGCGTAGATGTTTCCGATGCCGCTGACCAATCTCTGGTCGAGAAGCGCGCGCTTGATCCCGCTCTTTCGCTTCCGGAGCGCGGCGAAGAACAACCGGTCGGAGAACGCAGGATCGATCGGGTCTCGCGCGATGTGCGCGACCTGCGATGGAACGCTCAGCTCCCAGTCGCCCGCCGCCGACCCGGCGAAGCCGGCGGGCGCCGCGCCCTCGACCGGCAGCATCCGGTCGACGGCCATGCCGCCGAAAATTCGCTGGTCGACGAAGTTGACCCAGAGTTCACCGTGCTCCGGATGCTCGAGGTGCAGCCGGATGCGCAGCAACCGGTCCAGCGACCCAAGCCCGGTTTCCGTACCGGGTGAGCGCAGGAGAACCTGACCGCTCATTCCGAGGTGAATGACGAGGGCACGTCTGCTGTGGAGCGGGATCCAGAGAAACTTTCCCCTACGAACGGCCGCGAGGGTGCGTTGACCATCGAGCAGGGCGGCGAAATCGCCGCTGCGTCGATCGTGCCGACGAAGGGAACGCTCGTCGAAGACTTCGACGCCGTCGATGACCGCGCCGGCCACTGCCGGTTCGAGGCCGGCCCGTACGACTTCGACTTCTGGAAGTTCAGGCATGTGAGGGGCTCGCGTTGACTATCGGCCGGCTGTGATCATCGGCCGGCACTGATCATCGGCCAACACTGGTCATCGGCCAACACTGAGCAGGGTCCACGCTTCGAGGGCCGCAGCCATCTCGGCGTGCTTCTTGCTCGTACCCTCGCCGTGCGCACTGACCAGGGTTCCGACGGTGACCGTGGCGACGAACACCTTCGCGTGGTCGGGCCCGCTCTCCGTCACCGTGTACACAGGAACGCCCGCGCCACGCCGGGCTGCGAGCTCCTGCAGGCTGGTCTTCGGGTCCATGGCGGCACCGAAACGATCGGGGTCGGCCAGTAGTGGATCGACCAAACGCAGCACAAACGCCGTCGCGGCATCACCGCCGAGGTCGAGGTAGACCGCGCCGATGAGTGCCTCAACGGTATCGGCCAGAATGGATGCCTTCTCCCGGCCACCGGTCAGCGTCTCACCACGGCCCAGACGAATGTACTTCCCGAGGCCGATTCCCCTGGCCACATCTGCCAGCGCAACGCTCGACACCAGGCTTGCCCTCCGCTTGGCGAGGTCGCCCTCATCAAGATTCGGATGTTCCCGGTAGAGCATGACCGTCACGGCCTGCCCGAGAATGGAGTCGCCAAGGAACTCGAGCCGCTCGTTGGTCGGGATTCCGCCGTTTTCGTAGGCGAACGACCGGTGGGTCAGCGCAAGCTCGAGGAGTTCCGGATTCACCTGGATTGCGAGGATCTCCTGGAGTTCAGCACTGTCATCGGCCGCATTCATGGTGCCAGGCATGTCAGGCTGCACAGCCGGTCAGGCTATCCATGTGACTAAACGCCGTCGATTAGACGTCTGCGACCTTGCGGCCCTTGTATTCCAGGAACAGCGCGGTTCCGGCCGAGTCCTCGACCACCTTCGCGCGGTGCGGGAGGCTGTAGGTGACCTTGCCGTTCTCGACGGTCTTGACCAGGGTGGGAACCTCGGCCTTCCACTGCGAACGACGCGAGTGGGTGTTCGATCGTGACTGCTTCCGCTTCGGAACTGCCATGATTATTTCTCTTCTCTCTCCGTGTCAGCAGGGCGTTGTTCCGCCGTGCCGCTGTCTTCGGAAGCTTGGAATCGGGCAAGCGCGGCCCATCGGGGATCGCGCTCATGTACTGGTTCCCGGTCACGGGCATCGGCAAGCCGCTGTCCGGTCTCGGGGTCGAGACCCGGGCAATCCGGCCGGCAAACCGGCTGGAACGGCAGTGACAACACCACCGCATCCCTGATCAGAGGTTCAAGATCCACGTGGTCGTCTTGAACTTCACTCTCGTAAGCTTCGTCTAGAGAATACGCGAAAAGTTCCTGAAACTCGACTCGAACGGGCAGACGGATGTCTGTGAGGCACCGGCCGCACACACCATCTGCTGTTGCGGAGACCTCCGCTGAGGCCAGAATTCCCTCGTGCATCGACTCAAATCGCAGGTCGATGTCGAGGCTGGAGCCCGCCTTCACTGCCACCAGGCTCTCGCCGAGGTCTTCGGGAACCTGCACGCTCAACTGCTGCTCGCGCATGGTTCCTGGTCGATTGACGAGGTCGCGCACGTCCACCATGTACGGTGTTTTCTTCACAAAAGTCACAACATGCGATTCTACGCGTTCCTGCCTGTGCGTTCACCCTTCCAGCCCTGAACCCATGGCCAGAGAGAGACCGGGGCCAGCGCCGCCACGATCCGCTGCTTCCGCGACGAGGCCTGCCGAAGGCTACGGATGACACTCTTCAGGTCGTCGTGCAGCGCTGGAGACGGGATGCCCTGTCCCGTTCCAGGGCGGCCGAAGGTGTCCTGTTCGCATATGTTCAGGAGCCGGTGGAGCGCGGCCTGCGCCTGGACGGTGCCGCCGATGCGCGCGGCTACCGCCGCAGCAAGTTCACGAGGTGTCTGCGTCTCACGCACCGGCACACCGAAGTCGGCGGCCGTATCTGACAGCTCGGCCCACGCATCCGTGATCCTTCCCGCCGCTGTCCTTCCCGCCGCTGTCCTTCCCGTCGCTGTCCTTCCCTTCCCTGTCTTTCCCGACCCTGTCTTTCCCGACCCTGTCTTTCCATCGGTTGTTGCGCCAGAGTGGATCCTGGCGAACCGCATGCTGCGCCGCACCCTTCGGGTCACCACGGGAACCAGGAGCAGGCAGGCGACCAGGAGCGCGACCAGCCCGGCGACCAGGAGTGTCTGGAGCGGGCCGGAAGTCGACTCGGCCTGCCCTGATGCGCCGGCATCCTGGGTGGGATCGTCTTCGTTGGCACGCGGCGCTGTCGACGGCGCGCTCTGTTCTGGTACGGCGGCGTCCGGTGCCGCACCAGCCGGGTCGGTGAAATCTGGAACACTTCCGCGACCCGGGGTCGGCTCGAACGACACCCATCCCACACCGGAGAAGTAGAGTTCCGGCCACGAATGCAGGTCGTGCGAGTCAACGTTGTACCGGCCGAGACCCTCCGCGATGTTCGACGACCTGGTGCCGGGAAGGTAGCCAAGAGCAACCCGGGCAGGGATGCCGATGGACCGTGCCATGATCGCCATGGCCGAGGCGAAATGCACGCAATAGCCCCGCTTCACCTCGAGGAACGTCGCAACGACCTCGGTTCCGCCACCGTCGTATCCGTCTTCGACCGGAGCTTCCGTGTCATAGGTGAACGCACTGCTGCGCAAGTAGTCCTGGATGGCCACGGCCGAGTCATAGGCGGATGGCGACGTCGCCGTCAGGTCTCTGGCCGTTTGCGCGATGAGAGCCGGAATCGCCTCCGGCAGGGCGAGTTGCTCCTGTATGTCAGCCGGGTAAGTGGTCCCAGATGCGCGCAACTGTTCAGCGGTGGGTTGGATCTCCAGGGTGGTGACCTTGTACTCCTGATCGCGTGTCGTGGCATTGCTGCCGACGATCGCCCCTGTGCGCTGATCCCAATACCAGTTGCCGCTGAGGCCGTCTACCTCCATCGCCGGCGACGGTACGGGCAGCCAGCCGGTATCGACCCCGTCGATCACGACAGAGGTCTCGCTTTCCGTCGTCGGAACGGCTCCCGTCAGACCAGCGGGCAGGGCAATATCTTCCACGGAATTTGCCGGGTCCGGTTCTCCGAGACGCACGGTCCAATTGCCGTCGGTGAACTGGTCAAGCGTCAGCAGGGTGAAATACGGCGGCTCGGGTGCCGTGCTCAAATAATGCAGCGCCGGTCCGGCCTCCGGACGTCGAAGATCCTGCCCGAGGTCGATCATCGGGCTGACGCCGGCGCCGAACAGGGAGGCCCCGACACGCGAACCGCCCGGAGTGACCTGGGAGAGCGACGGCGCGATTGTGCTGAGAACCAGCGCGCCGACGATTGCGATGCTGCCCACCACAATCGAGCCCCAGAGCGGACCAGGGCCCCGACGCCGAACCGGTGCCAGTATGCGCGGAGCATCACGGCCCACGTCTGGATTCAACGCCTCTGCGCGGCGCCTGGTGCGCACATCGACACGAAGCAGCACCAGGAAGGCGATCGCACTCTGCACCAGCGCAGTCACGTCCGCCCCGCCCTCGACGATCACGCCTGGCACGGAAAGCGGCACCAGCGCCGGGACTCCGGCGAGCGCCGGCCAGCGCAGTGTGATCGCGAGCATGTCCATCAGCACCGCAAGGAGCCCGGCGCCCATGGCGAGGAGGAAGACGATTCCAGGCTGGGCCTCCGCCGGTGTGCTCTGCTGCTGGATCGAGATGCCCCCGGCATCGATGAGCGACCCGAAGACCCCGAACGTCTCCGGTGTCGGGAGCAGCCAAGCCAGTCCCGTTCCGGCTCCGAACAGAAGCGTCAGGGTGACCAGGAGCACGCCGAGACCGACGATGGGGACCACCGACCGCGGCACGGCGAGAGCGCGCGCCCCGGCGCACGCGACCAGCACCGCACCGGCCACCAACGCCATCGCCCACCACCACCCGGAGCCCCGCAGCAACGGGCCGAGTGCAGTGGAAGACACCATCAGCAGCAGAAGAGCCGCCAGGGTCAACGGCCACTGGGCGACTCCCCGGCCCAAACGACCCCGACCACGACGGCGAGGATGCCTCGCCGCGCCGGGGCCCGGCATCGAAGGTGCAGGTCCCGGTCGGGCCTGTGCCCGGTCTGAGCGGGTATCAGAGAGCGTCATGCGCCCCACCCCGTTCTCGTTGGACTTCGTCCCATGCTGCCGGGATGTCCTTGGGGCTGCGCAACCCGATACAGCGCCATCCCGCGTCCTGCAACCGGGTCACGGCAGCGCGCGACATGGTGTCGAGAACAAACGCGACGGCAGGCTGGCACTGCGGCCGGTACTCGGCGATCTCCACGGCATCCTGCTCATCGATGTCGACGAGTACCGCAAAAGTCGGCATGGTCTCGTTGATCGAATGCGTCGCGGTCCTGGGTCGCTGCATGGTTGCATCATCGACATCCGGGCGATCGACGGGCACAACGTTGGCAAGGCCCTCCAGCAGCATGCGGTCCCCACCGAGCGACAGGAATGCGCTCGGGCTGTCGCCGTGCAGGCCACCGCGCTCCCGGTGCGCGTCCGGCGCGAACTGGCTCCGTCCGAGCTCGACCACCTCAAGCCGGAACCCCGAATCAAGCAGGTGTACGCCAACGGATGCCGTCAGTTCGATTGCGAGTTCGAAAGCCTGGTCGAGACGGCCGGCCCGTTCCCCGCCGTGCTCAGCCGAGTACAGAGGGTCTCCGCTGAGAGTGGTGTCGAGGATGATTCTGGCATCCGGATTGCTGCGCTGCTCTTCCTGGCGCACCATAATTTCACCGTGCCTGGCCGTTGCCGGCCAGTTCACCCGGCGCATCGAGTCTCCTGGTCGGTATTCGCGGGCAATGAGTTCGTCTGAATTGGGATTGATCTGCCGATGCAGCTCGTGGATCGTCCCCTCGCCACTCAGGTCGGAGAGTCCGTTCCCCGGCAGCGGTGTGATGCGCGGTGTTACGGTCAGGTCATGCCCGGTGCCGATCGCCCTCTCGCTCCAGGCCAGTCCGAACGGATCGTGCCGGCCGAGGACGAGGGGACCGACGTCGTACACCCCACGCACCCTGGGTGTGAGCGTGTAGTCGAGGATGACCGAATCCGCTCCCCCGGCCGGGCCGCCCTCGTGGCTGTCGAGACTAGGGAGCTGGGCACCCGCCACTGCTGTGATGCCCTCAGAGGCCCCATCCCGCCACCGGGCGCCGTACAGTGGGCGCAGGGAGAGGTTGCGAACGCGAAGCGACACGATGGTGTCGCCGCCTGCCGGCACAATCGGAGGGCGGAAGATGCGTTCAACGCCGAGTCGTGCCGGCCGCACCGTGACGTAGACCATGGCAACCAGCGGGATCGCGATGAGCAGGCAGGCGATGAAGACGAGGTCTCGGCGGTTGCCGACCAGCGAATATGCCAGAAGCACTCCGCCGACAATGAGAAACGCACCGCCGCGCAAGGTCACCCGCGGAAACCAGGCCGGTCGGGTGCGGCGTGTCGCGGACATGAGCTCAGGGTCTGCTTGCTGAACCGACGGGTACGGGCGTCGCCGCAATGATCCGCCTGATCACTTCTTCGATCAGCGGTCCACTGTCCTGGTGGTGGTGGCCGAGGGCACGACTGGTAGGCATCAGCCGGTGACCGAGCACGGGAACAGCCAGGGAATCGATGTCGTCCGGAAGCACATATTCCCTGCCGGTCAGTGCCGCCTGCGCCTTTGCCGCTCGAATCAGCTGGAGTGTCGCCCGTGGGCTCGCCCCGAGCCGCAGGTCACGATCCTCACGGGTGGCCCGCACCAGCGCGACCGTGTACTCCTTGACTGCGGGTGACGCGAACACTCCCCGTGCAGCGGTCATCATCGCGCGCAGCCTGGCGACGGTGACCACCGGCTCAATCAGCGAGAGCGGGCTCACGGTGTCGCGGGAACCGAGCATCGTCAGTTCAGACTCTGTATCGGGGTAGCCCATCGAGATCCGGGCCATGAACCTGTCACGTTGTGCCTCTGGGAGGGCGTATGTGCCCTCCATCTCGATCGGATTCTGTGTGGCGACGACGGTGAACGGCGACGCAAGCCGGTACGTTGCCCCGTCAACGGTCACCTGGCCCTCCTCCATGCACTCCAGCAGGGCGGACTGAGTCTTCGGGCTGGCGCGATTGATCTCGTCGCCGATGACGATGTTCGCAAACACCGCACCAGGCTTGAATTCGAAACGTCGCTCAGCCTGGTTGAACACGGAGACGCCAGTCACGTCAGAGGGAAGCAGGTCTGGTGTGAACTGGATGCGGCCGACGCTGCAGTCGACGGATGCCGCAAGCGCCTTGGCCAGCATCGTCTTGCCGACTCCCGGCACATCTTCGATCAGCAGGTGGCCCTCCGCCAAAAGCACCGTGAGCGCCGTCTCGACCGCTTCGTGCTTGCCGTCGATCACCGTCTCCACGTTGTACACAATCGCCTCAGACGCTTCCCTGACCTGCTCGATGCTCATCGCTTCGACAGCGCCGGACTCGGCGGGGCGGGGCTCGGCCGATCCGACCGCCGAACGGTGCGAGCGCTGCTGGCCAGACGGCAGGTCTGCCGACGGTGTTCTGGTGGAGGGTATCGTCACCGTCGTTCTCCCTGCAGAAACTCTGAAACGGCGTCGGGAACGTACGGAGCGACGTTGCCGCCGAGCGCTGCGACCTGTCGCACGAGCGAACTCGACACGTGGGCATGGGCCGGGTTCGGCAGCAGGAAGATTGTTTCTACGGATGCGAGGTCACGGTTCACGATAGCCATCGGCGTTTCATAGGCGACATCGATCTGCGACCGGATTCCCTTCACCAGGACGCTCGCACCGACATCCGTGCAGTAATCGACCAGAAGTCCGACGTTCCAGGAGGCGACGACGATATTCGCCGGCAGTCCCCCCTCGCTGATGGCACGCTCCAGCAGGGAAACGCGGCTCGCTATCGGAAGAAGGGCCGACTTGTCGGGGTTGTGCACCACCAGAACGTGCAGCTCGTCAAAAAGTCCGGCCGCCCTTTCGATCACGTCGAGATGCCCCAATGTGACGGGGTCGAACGATCCAGGAACGACGGCGATCCTCTGCATAGGATTCAGCTTAACGCCCCAGCAGGCCGGCGCTGTCAGTTCTTTGTCAGCCAGGTGCGCTCAGACTCATCGAGTCGGCGGCGCACGGCCTCCCGCAGGGCTGGAACGCTCCGAAGGCCAGGGTCTCCCCCGATCAGCTTCGCGGCCGCATCCCTGGCGTCCGCGATGAGGTCGCCATCGGTCGCCACCCGCAGGAGCCGAAGCGACGAGCGACCGCCAGACTGGTTACTGCCCAGCACATCGCCTTCCTGCCGGAGGGTCAGGTCGATCTCGGCGAGCTCAAAACCGTCGAGGGTTGCGGCGACTGCCTCGACCCGCTGCCTGGCGAGCGAATCGGCCTCGGCATGGGTCACCAGGAGACAGAGACCCTTGACGCCGCCACGACCGACGCGGCCGCGCAACTGGTGAAGCTGGGATACCCCGAAACGGTCTGCGTCCATGACCACCATCGCCGAGGCGTTCGGAACGTCGATGCCGACCTCGATGACCGTGGTGGCGACCAGAACATCAATCTCACCGGCAGCGAATGCCCGCATGATGGTGTCTTTCGTCTCCGACGGCATCTTGCCGTGCAGCCCCTCAATCCGGGCCGACGACAGCGCCGGCGCCGCCTTCAGTTCTGCGAGGAGGGTCTCGACGGCAACCGGGGGCATGGTCGTCGCCTCGAGGGATTCGCCTTCCTCCACCTGCTTCGGCGCAATTGCCGGACACACGACGAACACCTGGTGCCCGCGTTCGAGCTCTTCCGTGACGCGCGCCCAGACCCTGCTCGACCAGGTCGGCTTCTCGGCCAGCGGAACGACAAAACTCTCGATTCCCCCGCGGCCGGCCGGCAGCTCGCTGATGGTACTCACATCCAGGTCGCCGAAGACGGTCATCGCCACGGTGCGTGGGATCGGCGTCGCCGTGAGCACGAGCACGTGGGGCGGGACGATTCCCTTCAGTCGCAGTGTCTCGCGCTGTTCGACGCCGAAGCGATGCTGTTCGTCGACAACGACCAGACCGAGGTCGAAGAAGTCGACGGTGGCGGTCAGCAGTGCATGTGTTCCGATCACGATCCGGGACTGCCCAGACACGATCCGCAACATCGCCTTTCGCCTCTCGGCAACGGGAAGCTGGCCGGTGAGGAGTGTCGGCATGAGCTCGGCGGCAAGGTCTGGGCCGAGCACTTTCACGATCGAACGCAGGTGCTGCGCCGCGAGCACCTCGGTGGGCGCCAGCAGCGCTGCCTGACCTCCGCTGTCGGCGACGGCGAGCATGGCACGTAGAGCCACCAGGGTCTTGCCAGAACCCACCTCGCCCTGCACGAGCCGATTCATCGGCTGTGATCTGGCGATGTCGGCTGCCACCTCTGCCCCGACAGCCTTCTGGTCGCCGGTGAGCGTGAACGAGAGGGCAGCATCGAACCGTTCAAGGAAGCCCCCCGGCGTCGGCACCCTGGCCGTCGCGCGCTGTTCCTTCGTCGCCGCGCGCTGCTGCAGCAGCGCCGCCTGCAGCACGAACGCCTCCGTGAACCGCAGGGTGTCTTGCGCCGACTTCCAGTCGCCCTCCGTCTTCGGCCGGTGCACCAGTTCGATCGCCCGGCCGGCATCGAGCAGCCTGCGTTCCTTCTTCAGGTCGAACGGCAGAGGGTCGGGCAAAACGACAAGCTCGTCAAGAACGAATTCAATCGCCTTGCGAATCTGCCAGCTCGGAAGGCTGCCGGTCGCCGGGTAAACGGGTATCGGCGTCTGGGCCCACTCCCGCGCGGCGGCACTTCCGACCGGTGCGGCATCCGCATCGAACATCTCGTAGTCAGGGTGGGCCAGCTGCAGTTGGCCTCGGTAGTCGGTGACCTTGCCGGCGAACAGCCCCCGCACGTGTGGCTTCAGGTCTTTGGTTCGCCATGACTGGTTGAAGAACGTCAGGGTCAGGATGCCTTTGCCGTCTGAGATCTTCGCCTCGAGTATTGACCCCTTCTTCGACTTCATTGTGCGCTCACGCACCTCGAGCACTTCGGCAACGATGGTCACGTTCTCGTCTCGGGGCAGATGCGAGAGTGCGGTCAGTTCACCGTGGCGCACATAACGCCGCGGGTAGTGGCTGAGCAGATCACCGACCGTCACCACGCCAAGGCCCTTTTCCAGTGCCTTCACGGTTCCGGCGCCGAGAATGCCGGCGAGGGGGGAATCAAGGGCCACCGCTGCGTCGGCGGCTGGCGAGTCGGTCATTACTCGATGGTACGGTCTGCCACCGTCAATTCCGCGAGCTCTGCCTGCACGAACTCATCGTCGGGGCGAACGGCTGCCAGTCGCTCCTGGATGACGAGCGCCTCAGCGGTTCGTCCGAGGCTGCGAAGACAGCGACCGAGCGCCCACTGGCCGATGAATTGCTGCTCTGCTGTGCCGACCGCGTTCGCGGTGTCGAGCGCCCGTTCGAAGTGAACGAGGGCATCCGCCGGCCTGCCTGAATCGTGCAGATACCACGCGAGATTGATGTTGAGCGCAACACCCCAGCGCCTGACCCGCGACGCGGAAACGGCGTCGAGCATGGCGAGCCCCTCGTTTGCCCATTCCTCCTCATGCCCGGTGTCGGTGAGCGCCAGCATGTGCAGGGCGTCGAGGGCGAGGAACGGCGAACCGGTCGACGCGGCCTTTCGTGCTGCGAGCGTGAACAGTCCGACGGCGTCTTCCCGCTCGCCGTCCTGATCGCCGGCAACCCGCAGCCGACCGCGTTCGAGCGCGACCCTCGCCTGCACCAACTCGTCTGGAGACCGGCCAGGGCCTCGCTCAAGCAGCGCCTCGGCCTGATCTGCCTGTCCGGCAAGCCCGAGCGCCCTCGCGAGCTGGGTCTGGAGCACGGCGCGGTCGATGTCGCTGTACGAAGAGTCTTCCGCTGCGTCACGGAAACGGTCGGCTGATGCATCAGGATCGCTGAAGTCCCACAGGGAGTCAAGGGTGGCCTGGCTGATCGATATGGTGTCGGTCACCTCCCCATCCTGTCACCCCGACGGGGGGTTCGATGACCTGGGCGATAGGCTCGATGCGCGATGACGAGAATTATCGCCGGATTCGCCGGCTCCCTCACCCTTGCGGTACCGCGATTCGGTACCCGGCCGACCAGCGATCGTGTGCGCGAGGCGATCTTCTCGGCGCTCGATGCCCAGGACGCCCTCCGCGATGCGCGGGTTCTCGATCTCTACGCCGGATCCGGCGCATTGGGGCTGGAGGCAGCAAGCCGGGGTGCGCGGGCCGTCACCCTGGTAGAGAAGAGCCATGGAGCGACCCAGCTCTGTCGCAAAAACGCCGAGGCCGTGCTGCGTGCCGCACCCACCCGCAAATCGGTGTCGATTCGGGTGACCGGTCAGCCGGTGCAAGCCTTCCTCGCCGGGTCTCCATCCCGCTTCGACGTCATCTTCCTCGATCCGCCGTACGACCTCGGCGAGGTCGAGCTCGCACGCAACCTGACTGCTCTGGCCCCGATCCTTGCCGAAGACGCCACTGTGGTGGTCGAACGGGATTCCCGGTCGCCGGAGCCGACCTGGGGCGATGCGCTCCAACTCACACGCCGCAAGGACTACGGCGACACCGCGGTCTGGTATGCGACTGCCGCTGCACTGCCGCCATACTCATCGAGCCACTGAGCCTCATCAAGCCACCGAGCCTCATCAAGCCACCGACGCTGGCCGGTCACGTGCCGCGGCAGTTCTCAGCCTGCCGCGCCGTCCCAACCCCGGTAGGGATCCCAGCCGTCCTGGTCGTGGGGCGAGCCGTCCACCAGAACGATGCCGGCGGCATCCGTCACCACGCCCAGTTTCCGGAAGCCGGCGGGAATCTGCGTGCCGACGGGAAACGTGGCGAGCAGGCCGTGGTCCTCTCCGCCGTGCAGGGCGGCATCCGGGAAATCGCCGAGTGCCGCAGATTCGAAGTCGATGCCGACGTTGCTGGCCCTGGCGATCCGGCCGGCGTCGATGGCCAGGCCGTCTGACACGTCGAGCATCGCGGATGCACCGGCGACGGCCGCTGCCGCTCCGAGCGCCACGGGGGAATCCGGCCTCAGTTGCGCAGCGAGCAGTTCCGGATGCGTACGCCTGAGGGCTTCGGCGCGCGCGGCATCCGGTTCGCCGTTGTCATCGACACCGCCCTCGAACAGTAACGCCAGGCCCCGGCCTGCAGCTCCGAGACTGCCTGCGATGGCGACGATATCGCCGACACGTGCGCCGGAGCGGAGAACAGGAGCGCGGCCCTCGAGGTCACCGAAGGCGGTCACAGCGATGGTGAGGGTGTCGGAAGCGGAGAGATCGCCGCCCACGACGCCGCAGCCGGGCGCCAGCGCTTCGCAGCACTGCCTGAGGCCGTCTGCGATACCCTCGATCACCGAAACGGGGGTCGACGGCGGGGCGGCGATGGCCACCACGAGCGCGGTGGGGCGCGCGCCCATTGCTGCGACGTCTGACAGGTTGGTGGCGGCGGCCTTCCAGCCGAGGTCGAGGGGTGTCGACCAGGCCAGCCGGAAGTCTGGGCCGTGGATCATCATGTCGGTCGTGACCACAAATCGCCCGTCGGCTGCGGTGACGACGGCGGCATCGTCACCTGGGCCGAGCTGCTGCGCAGAGGCCGCGGGGAGGCGCGGGAAAATGCGGGCCAGGACTTCGCTCTCTCGGAGCTCGGCCAGGGTTGGCACGCTGTTGGTCGGCTCCATGGCGTCCGCAGCATTCGTCATGAATCAAACGGTAGCCTGAAAGGGATGACTCCCCCATTCCGGCGCCCGCGCCCCTTCGTGCTGATCGCGCTGGCCTGCAGCTCGCTGTTCCTGGCCGGTTGCGCTGCTGCGGTGCCCCTGCAGCCCGCGGCAGAAGCGACCGATCCCGCCTGCGCCGACGTGATCGTGCACCTGCCGGAGAGCGTCGGCGACCAGCCGGAGCGTGAGACCAACGCGCAGGCAACGGGAGCCTGGGGAGAACCGGCCGCAATCCTGCTGCACTGCGGCGTGGAAGTGCCTGGCCCCACCACCCTCCCGTGCAAGAGTGTCAACGGCATCGACTGGATCGAGGACGACGCGGATGCTCCGCGATACCGGTACACGACCTACGGTCGCACGCCGGCCATTGAAGTAGTGCTCGATTCCGACGTGGTGAGCGGAGCGACGGTGCTCACCGACCTCGCGAACGCGGTCGAATACGTACCCGCGACCGGCGGCTGCCTCGGCCCGCAGGACATCGACATCCCGTTGCCCCCGGAGTGAGCGCACAGAAGTCGCGACATTTCACTCCCTCCGTGCCCACCGCGGGCGCCGAGAATCGCCCTTGTCGCCGAGAATCCCCGTAGCACCGGCGACAGCCGGCACAAACGGCGACTCTCGACGCGATGCCGGCGGGTAGGCGAAAGTTACGGCGGACGCTACGACCCGTGCGCCGCGTGGGCGACGGCAACCTCGATGAGCTCGTCGATGAGCTCCGGGTAGCTGTAGCCGCTCGCCAGCCAGCAGGTCGGGAACATCGAGATCGGTGTGAAGCCCGGCATGGTGTTGATCTCGTTGATCACCCAGCCGTCTGCGGTGAGGAAGAAATCCACGCGCGCCAGCCCTGCGGCACCGATCGCCTCGAACGCCAGAATCGCCAGCCGCTGCATTTCGGCGAACTCGTCGCCTTCAAGCTCGGCAGGGCAGACCAGGTCGATTCCCGGCGCGTCCAGATACTTTGCGGCGAAGTCGTAGAAATCACGCCCCGTCAAGACCACCTCACCGGCGACGGATGCCCTGGCCGGCTCCCCCGGGCGACCCTGGAGCACAGCGATCTCGATCTCGCGCCCCACCACACCCGCTTCGATGAGAACCTTATTGTCTTCGGCCAGCGCCGTCGCCATGGCGTCGGCCAGTTCCTCCGCCCGCGCGACTTTACTCACCCCTACGCTCGATCCCGCCCTGGCCGGCTTCACGAACGCCGGAAAACCGAGGGCGGCGACGGCGGCATAGGCCGTGCCAGGCGCATCCGCCCAGTCGTCTGCCGTGATCGTCCGCCAGGGAGCAACCGGGATGGAGGCTTGCCGGAATACCGTCTTGGTGAAGTGCTTGTCCATACCGAGCGCTGACGCCAGGACACCGGATCCGACGTAGGGCAATCCGGTCAGTTCGAGCATTCCCTGGATCGTGCCGTCTTCGCCGTATGGTCCGTGAAGGATCGGGAAGACGATGTCGACGGCGCCCAGCAGACGCCCGGCTCCGCCAGGATCGATGACGGTCAACTCACGTTCGGTGGCGCTCTCCGGCCATCGCACCCTGGTGCCGTTGTCGACGACCTCCGGAAGGGAATCGGCGTTCAGCGCGAACTTCGCTGCATCGTCGTCTTCAAGCACAAATGCGCCATCGCGGGTGATCCCCACCGGGATCACGTCGTACTTGCTGCGGTCAATTGCCGCCAGAATCCCGCCCGCCGTTGCGCAGCTGATCGAATGTTCGCTTGAACGCCCCCCAAAGAGCAGCGCCACCGTGAGCTTGTCCGTCATCCGTCGTCCTTTCGCCCTGCGGTTCCGCGGAGTCTGTGGTGAGGTGGGGTGCGATATCCCGAGGTGCAAGCGTACCCGCCAGAACCTGCCTGACCTGCTCGACGATCGGCATTTCAACCCCCTTCGCCCTGGCGAGTTCGAGAACCGGGCCGACGGATGCCAGTCCCTCAGCCGTCTGCTGCATCTGCTTGACCACGTCGTTGAAGCCGTATCCCTGACCGAGGAGCCGTCCTGCCGTGTTGTTTCGCGATAGCGGCGACTGGCAGGTGGCGATCAGGTCGCCGAGACCGGCGAGACCGGAGAGGGTCTCAGGATGCGCACCGTATGCAACCGCAAAATCGGTCATCTCTACCAGGCCACGCGTGATGATCGATGCCTTCGTGTTCTCGCCGTAGCCGACACCGTCGACGATGCCGATCGCCACGGCGATGAGATTCTTTAAGACGCCGCCGAATTCGGTGCCGATGACATCCGTGTTCACAAATGAACGGAAGTAACGGTTGGTTGCCAGCACCGCAACGGCCTGGGCCGTCTCCAGGTTCGACGACGACACGACGGCGGCCGTCGGCTGTTCCCTGGCGATCTCGAGTGCCAGGTTCGGCCCGGAGATGACGGCGATGCGATCTGGCCCGACCGGCAGCACTTCTTCGATGATCTCGCTCATGCGGCGCCCGGATGAGCGCTCGACCCCCTTGATCAGAGAGACGATGATGGCATTCGCGCCGATGTAGGGTTCCGCCGCGATGAGGGTGTCCCTCATCGTCTGGCTGGGCACCGCAACGTAGACCTGCTCAGCGCCGGCAAGGGCGAGGTCAAGCCGTGACGTCGCCCGGATTCCGATCGGAAGGTTGACGCCGGGCAGATAGTCGCTGTTCCGGCGGCCTTCGGAGATCTCCCGTGCCAACTCTGGGCGTCTCGCCCAGACCATCACATCGGACCCGCCGTCGGCGAGGATCTTGGCAAACGTGGTTCCCCAGCTTCCGCCGCCGAGAACGGCGACGCGTGTTACCTGCTTCGATTTAGACTTCAAAGCGCCCGGTCTCTTCCTGCTGGTGTTCCGATGGATTCCAGCGGCCGGCCGGTGCCTTTTCGCCGCGGAGGTCTTCAACCAGCCGGGTGATGGCGTCCATGACGACGGCTGTGGCTTCATTCAGGGTTGCCGTGTCGAGACTGCGGCCGCGGAAGGCTGACAGGTCGACCGGGTCGCCGATCTTCACTGCGATGCGCTTCCGGGGGAAGACGTTGATCTTCTTCGAATACCTCGCCATCAGCGCCTGGGTGCCCCAGTGGGCGGCGGGGATGAGGGGGATGTCCTGCTCGAGCGCGATGCGAACCGCGCCCGTCTTACCGCGCATCGGCCAGAGATCGGGGTCGCGCGTGAGCGAACCCTCGGGGTAGACGATGACCATCTGGCCCTTTGCCACCAGTTGTTCTGCCGCTTCGACGGGGCCACGACCACGGCCGGAACCCCCACGCTGCACCGGGATCTGGCCTGTCGAGCGCAGCAGCCAGCCGAGGACAGGCACGGAGAACAGCGAGCCCTTTGTCAGAAACCGGGGTAACCTGCCGAGCCGCCAGGCCACGTGGCCCATCACGACGGGGTCGATTTCGCTGTAGTGGTTCGGCGCCAGCACGTAGGCGCCGGTCTTCGGCAGCTTCTGACCGTCGTGAATGTCGTAGCGCGCGGCCAGTGTCATGAACGGGATCAGCACACCCGCCAGGATCCAGAACACCGAGGGGCGGCTCTTCTCCGAGCGGACCTTCCGTGCGCGGTGCGGTTGCGAATCTGGTTCTGGGTGGTCTTCGTGAGCTGGCACAGCCCCATTATCCTTCGAGATCGAAGTCCGCTCCCAACAACTGAAGCTTCGTGATGAAGTTCTCGTATCCGCGGCTGATGATTCCGACGTTGCTGACCGTCGATGTGCCGTCGGCCGACAGCGCCGCAATGAGGTGACTGAACCCGCCGCGCAGGTCTGGAACCTCGATGTCGGCGCCGTGCAGCTTCGTCGGCCCGGTGATGACGGCCGAGTGGTTGAAGTTGCGCTGGCCGAAGCGGCAGGCCTGGCCGCCGAGGCACTCTTTGTGGATCTGGATGGTCGCGCCCATCTCGACGAGCGCGTCGACAAAGCCAAACCTCTGCTCGTAGACCGTCTCATGCACGATCGAGACGCCGTGTGCCTTGGTGAGGGCGATCACCAGCGGCTGCTGCCAGTCCGTCATGAAGCCGGGGTGAACATCCGTTTCAATGATGACCGGCTTCAGCTCGCCGCCCGGATGGTAGAAACGGATGCCGTCGTCGTGAATATCAAACGCGCCCCCGACTTTGCGGAAGACGTTGAGGAAGGTGACCATCTCAGGCTGGCGTGCGCCGCCGACAAAGATGTCGCCCTCGGTTGCGAGGGCGGCAGCTGCCCAGCTGGCGGCCTCGTTGCGGTCGAAAAGCGCGCGGTGCTGGTAGCCCTCGAGGCGGTCGACACCTTCGATCCGGATGACCCGGTCGGTGTCGACCGTGATGATGGCGCCCATCTTCTGCAGGATGTTGATGAGATCCATGATCTCCGGCTCGATCGCCGCACCCTTCAGCTCGGTGATGCCCTCTGCGCGCACCGCGGTGAGCAGAACCTGCTCGGTTGCCCCGACGCTCGGGTATGGCAACTCGACCTTTGCGCCCTTGAGGCCGTTCGGCGCCGACATCCGGATGCCGCTCGGCTGCTTCTCGACGACAGCACCGAACTTGCGCAGCACCTCGAGGTGGTAGTCAATCGGACGGTCGCCGATGCGGCAGCCGCCGAGGTCGGGGATGAACGCCTCTCCGAGGCGGTGCAGCAGCGGGCCACAGAACAGGATCGGGATGCGGGAGGAGCCGGCGTGCGCGTCGATGTCGGCGAAGTGTGCGCTCTCAACGTTGGCCGGATCGAGGATGAGGTCGCCCGGCTCTTCACCGTCGGTGATCTTCACTCCGTGCACACCGAGCAAACCGCGCACGATACGCACGTCACTGATGTTCGGAACGTCTTTGAGCACGCTCGGGCTCTCGCCGAGCAGCGCGGCAACCATCGCCTTGGTGACGAGGTTCTTCGCGCCCTTCAGCTCGATGCGCCCGACCAAGGGGATGCCGCCGCGAATCGTGATCTTGTCACCCTGGAGTCCAACGGCCGCGCCATGACTCTTCGCGTCACCGCGGCTCTTCGCATCGTCACCGCTCTGGTCTTCTGAGCCGCTCTGTGCCGCGCTGGCCTGAACGTCTTCGACCTGCGACTCTTCGCCGTCCTGGACCTCGTCGCGGTTCTGCGCGTCGCCGGGTGTGCTCACTAATTACCTACCTTGCAGGGAGAGTGCGGGGCCGCCATGACTCACGCGATAGTTCGAATTCTGCGATCCGCGCCTCATCACGCAGGGTCAGGCCGATGTCATCAAGGCCTTCGAGCAGTCGCCACCTAGTGTAATCGTCGATCTCGAATGAAACTGTGAGGTCGCCTGCCCGTGCACTCTTGGCAACCAGATCGACAGTGAGTTCTATTCCCGGGTTCGCTTCGATCGCCGACCAGAGCCGCTCGGCATCCTCCTCGGTGATTTGCCCGGCCAAGAGGCCCTGCTTGCCGGAGTTTCCCCGGAATATATCTCCGAATCGCGGGCTGAGAACCACGTCGAAGCCGTAGTCGCGGAGGGCCCAGACGGCGTGCTCACGCGACGAACCCGTGCCGAAATCGCTCCCGGCCACGAGCACGCGTGCGCCCTGGTATTCCTTCTGGTTGAGGATGAACTCCGGGTCGTTACGCCAGGCGGCGAAGAGCGCGTCTTCGAAACCGGTCTTGGTTACGCGCTTGAGGTACACAGCGGGAATGATCTGGTCTGTGTCGACATTGGAACGACGCAGGGGAACGGCGACTCCGGTGACGGTGGTGAACTTCTCCATCACAGTGCTCCCGTCTTCTCAGTCCGCGAGCGGTCAGGTTCAGGTTCCGACTCGTGCAACAGGTCCCACGGGCTGGACAGCGTTCCACGGATCGCGGTCGCCGCGGCGACGAGCGGCGACACCAGGTGGGTTCGCCCGCCCTTACCCTGCCTGCCCTCGAAGTTGCGGTTGCTGGTCGAGGCGCAGCGTTCGCCGGGTTCGAGCTGGTCTGGGTTCATGCCGAGGCACATCGAGCAGCCGGCGAACCGCCACTCAGCGCCGAAATCGGTGAAGACCTTGTCGAGGCCCTCCGCCTCCGCCTCGATGCGCACCCTGGCAGACCCCGGCACAACCAGCATCCGTATGCCTTCTGCCTTGGTTCGGCCCTTGATGATCTCGGCGGCCGCACGCAGGTCTTCGACCCGGCTGTTGGTGCAGGAGCCGAGAAAGACGGTGTCGACCCTGATCTCCTTCATCGGGGTGCCGGCTTCGAGATCCATGTACTCGAGGGCACGTTCTGCCGCAGAGCGTTCGTTGGCGTCGTCAATGCTGGCGGGGTCTGGCACCGCCTGGCTCAGCGAAACGCCCTGCCCAGGGTTGGTTCCCCAGGTCACGAATGGCTCGAGCTCGTTTGCATCGAGGTACACCTCAGCGTCGAAAACGGCACCTTCGTCGGTGGCGAGGGTGTTCCAGTAGGCGACGGCATCATCCCAGTCGGCGCCCTCTGGTGCGTGCTGGCGGCCCTTCAGGAAGTCATAGGTGATCTGGTCAGGGGCAACCATTCCCGCCCTCGCGCCGGCTTCGATGGACATGTTGCAGATGGTCATCCGCCCCTCCATCGAGAGCGCCCTGATGGCACTGCCGCGGTATTCGAGCACGTAGCCCTGTCCGCCGCCCGTCCCGATCTTGGCGATGACGGCGAGGATGATGTCTTTGGCTGTGACTCCCGGTCGCAAGTCGCCCTCCACCGTGATCGCCATGGTCTTGAACGGCTTCAGCGGCAGTGTCTGGGTCGCCATCACGTGTTCGACCTCGCTGGTGCCGATACCCAACGCCATGGCGCCGAACGCTCCGTGCGTTGACGTGTGGGAGTCACCACAGACCACAGTGAGGCCGGGCTGGGTGAGGCCGAGCTGCGGTCCGACGACGTGCACGATGCCCTGTTCGATGTCACCGAGCGAGTGCAGACGGATGCCGAACTCGGCACAATTGCGTCGCAGCGTGTCGATCTGTGTTCGGCTGGTGAGGTCGGCGATGGGCTTGTCGATGGCCAGCGTCGGCGTGTTGTGGTCTTCGGTCGCGATCGTCAGGTCTGGGCGGCGAACCGGTCGTCCGGCGAGGCGGAGCCCGTCGAATGCCTGTGGGCTGGTGACTTCGTGCACCAGGTGCAAGTCGATGTAGATCAGGTCTGGCGTGCCGTCTTCGCCCTTGGCGACGAGATGCTTCTCCCAGATCTTCTCTGCGAGCGTCTGCGGCCGAGCGACGATGTCGACGGGACCGGAAGTGGTGGCAGCTGGCTTACTGGGAGCGGCCGGCGATGGTGCGTTGGTCATGGTGTGCGTCTTCCTCATGAATGGTGGTCAGCCAACAACAGACTCCGCGATGAGCCAGGCTTCAGGACTGGGGCTCGTCGCGGCTGAGAAGAAGAAGTCGACCGAACAGCACACTTCAGGCTAACACTTCGCCGGCGACGGCCCGTCGCACTCGTACTCAAACGCAACACGCCGAGAATCGCCACTCAACCCCAGAATCGCCGGTGGAGCGGCGTCTACCGGCGCAAACGGCGATTTTCGGTGAGAGCGAGGTGTGAGTTCCCTCCGTATCGCGCTGATCACTTGCATCGCTTAGCGCACTGCGGAAGCGTAGCCAGTTCGCTGTACAACCGACGGAAGGATCCTTGTGCTCACCTTAACCGAAACTGCCAGCACGGTCGTTGCGAGCATTGTGTCTCAAACCGAAACCTCCACTACCGGTGGACTCCGCATCGACCAACAGGACAACGAGTTCGCAGTCGCGATCGTTGACGCCAACACGCCAGACGACGTGGTGGTCGAAGACGGTACCGCTCGCGTCTTCCTCGCCAGCACCGTCGCCGAAGCACTCGACGACAAGGTGCTCGACGCGCAGGTCGGCGACGACGGAAGCGTGCGCTTCGCCATTGGCGCGAAGGCGTAACACCCCAAGAACAAGCACGACCGGCGGATGTGACGAGAGATCGTCGCATCCGCCATTCTTATCTGTGCATCGGGTGAGACTGAATCACGTGAGAGTGCATCACTCGTGGGTGATGTCGATACGAAACTCACCTAAAAGCAGCCGCGACCCGTGTCGCACGGTCGCCCGCCCGCCCGGTTCGAGGTCGGTCTCCGTACCGTCCGCTTCGATCACGATGACGCCATTCGTTGAGTGCAGGTCTGTCACCGAAAGTTCACCGCCCTCCAGATCGATGATCGCGTGGGTCTTCGACACCGACTTCGCCTGGTCGGTGACCGGCACGAGCCTGGCATGCTGCCTGGCCGGAACCGTTGCCGGGTCGCGCCCGAGTATGAGTGAGCCAGTCGCTTCGATACTCTGGCCGTCTGCGAACGCGAGCCTCCACGCCGTCGGCAACAGTGTCTGCTCCTGCGGAAGCACATTCTGCGGCGGAACAGGCAGCGGTGGAGCCGACAGTGGCGCCCCGATTGCAACCGGCACAAACGCCGGGAACGATGCGGGTTCAATCGTGCGTGCCGGAGTGGTCTGGTCGTCGACGTGCGACGGGATCAACCCGGGTGGGGGAACGATGAAGCCTGATTTGTCCACACATTCACCCTAGCGAGACAGATCGACCTTGCTCCAGTCGCGCGCAGACCGCAACCGGAACCGACTGATCAACCGACGCGTGCGGCCCGCTGCGGTCTCGGCAACATCGAGCGACTCCAGCGCGGCGTCCCAGCTCTGCTGCACACGCTCGTCGTCGATATCCTCACCGTTGAAGACGGCTCGGTCGACCTCAGCAGCCAGTGGGACCAAACGGATGCTGGTGGCCGGCGCGTCGCCGCCGGCAACGGCCGGCCCAGGCCTGCGTTCCGCTCGTCGCGGCCTGACCATCGTCTGGGTGGCACCCTGCGCGTCAGCCTCCTGCACGCCAGCTCCCGCGCCAACAACGGCGACGGGGCCGGTGTCTGTGCGCACAACAGGCCGGTCACCGAAGTGCTGCTCGGCCAACTGCGCTTCGAGGTGGGAGGCGACCTGTCGCCTGGTGGCAGCACGAGGAACATCGAAGCCCAGCTCGGCGTAGCCGTCCGTCAGCTCATCCCACGAGCCGGCCACACGCTTGTCACCGGTCCCCTGGTTTCGGCGGCGACGACGGCGTCTGGCCTTGAGCGCACCGATCACGAGAATCGGCCCGAAGAACAGCAGCGCCGGAATACCCACGACCCCGAGCACAACCCACGCCCACGCCGGGAGCACAAACGCCCCGTCATTGTCGTCCTTGTCAGAATCGTCGATCTCGACAGCGGTCAGCAGGTCGTCGTTCTGGTTGTCGGAGCGCGGTGGCTGACGAACCTGGGGTTGCGGCACGGTCCTCGGTTTCGGAGTCTGGTCCTGCGGAACGTCCGTCTGTTCTGGAGTCGGGTTGAACGCCACCCAGCCGGTGCCCTGGAACGCCACCTCAACCCACGCGGTCACGTCGTCGCCCACGACCTCGACCGATTTCGCGTCTTCTGGCACCTCGGGCGCAAAGCCCATCACGACCCGCGCGGGGAAACCCATGTTCCGAGCCATCAGTGCCATCGCGGCGGCATACTGTTCCTGATCGCCCACCATCTGACTGCGGGTGAAGAGCTCATCGATGCGGTCGGCACCGTGGCCGGCGCGCGACGGGACACCGTCAGAGGCGAGTCCGTGGCTGAGGAAGCCCTGCGTCTTCAACCCCTGCTCGATGGCGCGAAGCTGATCGATCGGGCTCTCGGCATCGCCTACCAGTTCCACGCCCTTGGCAACAACGACATCCGGGATGTTCTCCACCGGCGGCATTGCGATGTCGGCGACCGGAACGTCGGCCAGGTCTTCGTCCTTGAAACTTCGCTGCAGTTCGGCGTCGACCGTGTAGCTGTAGCCGTCTTTGACCCCGCCGGTCAGAACGGCGGTGCCGGTGCCTGCGTTGTAACGAAGGGACTCGGCCTGCTCCTGGCTCGCCTTGTCATCAAATTCGATCGTCGTCGGATAGCCGACACCGGGCAGCCAGGCGTCGCTGTAGCCTTCGACCGACACCGTCACCGTGCGCGTCTCAGACGACGTGACCAGCTTCGTCTCCGGCAGAGTACGTCCGACCAGGCGGAAGCTGCCTGAACCATCCGTCTGGCTCTTCGGCCCTGCCACATTCCAGAGCTTGCCGTTGTAGGAGTCCATGCTCGCCAGCCGCACCACGTCGCCGGTCTTCAGTCCCTCGACGGTGAACAGGGGCGTGTCTGCGAGGGTCTTGGTGTACTTGCGGAAGCCCGCAAGCGGGCTGGGGAACTGCAAAGGGTCGAACGGAGGCTGGATCTCCTCCCTGAGCACGAAACGGTTGTGCGCCGTCGGAGCAAGTGCTGCACCGGCGAGAGAGCCGACAAGAATGGCACCGGCAACCAGCGATGCCGTTCCGATGAGCTTTCGACGCAGGAGTCGGTTCGACGACGGAGAACCCGCCTGTTCGATCTGCGTACGCCGCCAGCCAAGCCAGACCAGGGCTATGACCGCAAAGGCGACACCACGGATGCCGGCGAAGTACGGCTCGTCGGTCCCCATCAGGATTCCGGCGAGGTAGAGCAGAACCGGTCCGATGAGCAGAATGCTGGAGCGCCAGACGGTGCGCTTTCGCGATGGCAGCCAACGGCTGGCGAGCATCGTTCCGACCAGGGCGACGAGCCAGGCCGCGAAGTACGGCAGCACCGGCATGTAGTACGGCGCCTCGACCGGGGTGCTGAGGGTCACGATGTCGGCCCAGCCGAACACGGCACCGAGGGCGAGCCCGGCAAGCGTCGCCAGGCTCGGCAGCACGACGAAGATGCCCTCGCCGCCCATGGTGAACGGCGTTCCGATCAGGAAGTAGGCGAGCAGCCCCACGAGCACGGTCATGAGGGCGCTCAGCCGGAGCGAGTATCCGAGAATCGCGGCGGCAGTGCCGACCAGCAGGCCACCGAGTCCGGCGAGCAGGAAGTTGTATGCACCGAACGACGTCTCGAAACCGAGCACGCCCAGCAGTGAGAGCACGCTGAGCACCACGACGTCCCAGACGGCGCGGCGGGGGAACGGGCGAAGGTCCTTCATCGCTGCACCCTCCTCAGGAGCTTCGGCAGGTCGGCAAGGTTGCCCAGGGTGATCACGGTAAGGCCGGAGACCTTCGACAGCCGCGATTGGCTCCCCAGCTCGATGCGGAAGGCGAGGGTGGTGGTGTCCTGGCTGAACAGGGTCTGCACATTGCGGAACTCAGCGAGTTCGAGCAGCGAGCCACCGATGATCATCACGATGCTGGGGTCGTCGAGCCTGCGAGTGGCGTCTCTGGCAAATTCGCGCATAGAGTCATATCGACCTGACGCCGGTTCGATGCGGCTGGAATCGTCGAGGAGCGAGACCGGGGTCGCCGTCTTCAGCTGGAGGTTCTCGGTGACGACGGCGAGGCGCGTTCCGTCCCTGATCACTTGGAGGGCGAGCGAGGCCATCACGGAGACGCCCAGTTCGAACTCGTCGTCAGAGGCGTACAGCGAGCGCTCTGTCGAGTGCACAATGGTGAGCTGTGACCGGCGGGTCTCCTCGAACTGGCGCACCATGAGCTGCCCAGTTCTGGCAGAGGTGCGCCAGTGCACGTTGCGGAGCGCATCGCCGGGCTCGTAGGCGCGCAGTGCGTGGAAAGAGATGTCGCTGTTGGTGATCTTCTTGGTGATCTCACCCTCGAGGTCACGCACCAGTCCGGCTGCCGACGAAGCCAGCCGGGCCGTGACCGGGTGCACGAAGAGTTCGACCGGGTCTGTCCAGCGAACGGTGCGCCGCAGCAACCCGAGCTGGTCGCCGCGCACAGAGATGGCCGGCCCGGCGACGATCACCGCGCGTCGCTGAGTCGGCACGGCGAAGAGCTCCTCGTGGCTCTTCTCAGGTGCGAGGCCTGGAATGACGAATTCGGCAACCCCGTCTCCGACCGGGAGTTCCATCCGCACCGGGAGCAGTCCACGTTCGCCGCTATTGGCGACCGTCATCTCTCCGAGTGCCCGTTCCCCCGCCACCACGCGGTGCGGGTTGAGGGCGATGTCCACCGCGTACGTCGCTCGACCGAAGACGAACACCACCGCCACCAGGAGCGCGGCCAGCAGCGTCGTGGCAAGGAAGGTGAACTCGAGCCAGCCGAAGATCGCACTGATCAGGAAGGCCACCGCCGCTGCGCACAGCACCAGCCAGCCGGCGGGGCCCACAACATCCGTCACCGGCTTGATTGCGCGCCAGGCACGCTTCAGGAGTTGCCAGAACAGCCGCGCGCCGGTGCGCGCGCCGTCGCCGATGGCGCGCCACAGCGACTTCGCGGCAAACTCTGCCTGCGAAATCCTGCGGGGTGCCTTCTCTGCGACTCTGGTCATCTGGTGGGGCTCAGGCCGCCCGGTAGGCCGGCGGTTCGATCTCGACGATGATGCGACCGACGATGTCTTCTGCGGTAACGCCGGCGAAGTCGGCCTCAGGGTCGACGATGATGCGATGTGCGAGCACCGGAACTGCAAGGTCACGGATGTCGTCTGGCGTCACATAGGTTCTGCCCTGTGCGAGCGCCCAGGTCTTCGCTGCGCGTGCGAGTGAGAGCGCGCCACGCATGCTCACGCCGAGCGTCGAGTTCTTGTCGGTGCGCGTTGCGGTGACGATCTCGTTGAGATACCCGAGCACAGACGCATCGACGAAGACGTCTGAGGCCAGCTGCGCCATCGTGGTCACTGAGCCCGACGCGATGATCGGACTGATTCGGGAGTCGCGCGCCCGGTTGGACGAGTCGAGCAGCAGCGTCACGGCCGTGTCGTGGTCTGGGTAGCCCAGCGACGTCTTGATGAGGAAACGATCGAGCTGCGCCTCTGGCAGCGTGTACGTTCCGGCCTGTTCCACTGGGTTCTGGGTGGCGATCACCATGAACGGGCTGCCGACCTCGTGACTGACGCCGTCGACGGTGACCCGGCCTTCCTCCATCACCTCGAGAAGCGCCGATTGTGTTTTCGGGCTGGCCCGGTTGATCTCGTCTGCGAGCACGATCGAGGCGAAGATCGGGCCCTTGTGGAACTCGAAGATGCCCTTGCCCTGGTCGTAGATCGTGACGCCGGTGACGTCGGACGGCAGCAGGTCCGGCGTGAACTGGATCCGCGAGTTGGTGCCTTCGAGGGTCTTTGCGAGTGCCTTCGCCAGCACGGTCTTGCCCGTGCCTGGGAAGTCCTCGAGGAGCACATGCCCGTTGGTCAGCAGCGCCGCCACGACCAGACGGATGACGTGGTCTTTACCAAGGATCGCCTGGTCGACATTTCCGACCAGTTTGTTGAACGCGTCGGCGAACCAGTCCGCCTGTTCCTGTGTCACTGCCATGTTTGCTTCCTCATCTGTTCATTCCTTGCGCTGGCTAACCCCAGTCGCCGGAAACCTTGCTGTAGAAATCGTCCGGTCCCTGGAACCTGACCCTGACCTCGTCATGTTCACCGACCGTGCCGAGCATGCTGTATGTCTGGGCGCTGCCGTTCTTGCCCAGATTCATGCCCTGCGCGCTCAGCGACGACCAGCCGCTGGCACCAGCGTCGCGGAACTGCACCGTGACTGTGTAGTCGCCGCCCTTGAGGTACGAGTAGTCGAACGCCACGCGGAAGCAGCCACTATCACAGCCGCTGGTGCTGTCTGGAGCCCCTCGCTTCGGCGTTGCAGATGGTGACGGTGGCGGCGGGTCGTTCACCTGCACCGTGTTCGACGTCGCGCCAAGGCCAGTCCCGCCTCCGCCGTCGTTGACGGCGACAACATCAAAGTTGTAAGTTCCGGCACCGCGGTTATTGATTGATGCCTTACGACTATTGGTGTCGTTCCATTGGCCACCGTTCAACCGCCACCGATAGTGCACGGAGCCACCACCGGTCTGGTCTGGTGCACCCCAGCTCATCGAAAGGTCAGCCGGCGCATCACCAGAGGAGCTGATCTTCGGATTGTTCGGAGCAGTCGGCTTGCCGTACGGCGTCACGGAGTTGCTGGGGCCGGATTGCTCTCCGGTATCGATCGCATTCACCGCCGCAACCGTGGCCGTGAACGCCTCACCGTTGGTGGCGGGCAATACACACTTCGTTCCGGCCGTGCAGCCGTTCTCTGTGCCGCCAGGATACTTGACGACGTAACCGGTGATCGGCGAGTTGTTGTTGGCGGGAGCCTTGAAGGTGATCGTGACCTGACCATCCCCTGCCGTGGCCGAAGGCGGTGCCGGCTTATCGGGCTTATCGCGGATGACGAGCCGAATACGTCCTTGTGTCTCCCGAGCTGGATCCTTGGTGCCGTCCTGGATTCGGTACACGGCAGTCAACGTGCCGGTCGCACCCGGCCCAGTGCGGATCGTCACACCGCTCGCCGTGAAACTGGCCGATGCCGTTCCGCCCGACACATCCTGTTCGATGCTCGCCGCGATGACCTTGAGCGGAATCCCGTCGGCCGCGAACGGATTGTAGTCATTGTCGAGCACCGGAATCTCGACCGTCTCAGCGGGATGCGTCTCGATGCCCTTGCCGTTCGGACCACTGTCGTCGACCGCCTGCGGCTTCGCCCTGGTCGACGACACAACGGTGACGTTCACAGAGCCGGGAACCGTGAACTCCTTGTAGGTGACGTTGAACTTCAGAGCCACCTTCGTTCCAGGCTGCACTCCGAGCGGCGCCGAGATACTGAGGTCTGCTCCACCGAGGTCTGCCTTCACGTCGGCCGTCTGGCCGCTCAGCGAGCCATAGCTCAGCTGCTCGAGGATTGCCGGGTTCGGATGGGCACTTGACGTGCGCAGATTCACCACCAGCGGGTCTTCACCGGCTTCAATCGTGACGTTCGGCGGCGTGAATGTGGGCGGTTCGTCTTCGAAGTTCGGGTCGCCGACGGTGACCGGAATCGTCAAGGTCGCTTTCCTGCCCTTCTCATCGGAGGCCGACGTGCCGTCGGTGACGACGAAGGTAACGGATGCCGGCCCGCGATAGTCCGGTGCCGCGTTGAAGTTCAGGGTCTCAGGGTCGATCATCGGCGAGGAGCCGTTGCTGTTGGTCGCAGAGGCCGACAGGATGATCGCCGGCTTGCCAGAGGGGACCTCGACGATGTCGGCCAGGTTCCAGGTGATCGAACCATTCTTCTTCACGATCTGCTCTGGGAGCGGCTTCAGGAAGGGCGGCGGGAATTCCTCTTCCTTCTCCTTGTCCTTGGAGTCCGGCTTGGCAGGCACGATGATGAACGCTGTGGCACTCAACTCGTCGATCTCGTTGGTGAGCCGGTAGGCGATCGCCTGCCGTTCATCCGTCGGCGTCACCTTGACCTTGCCCTTTTGACGGATGTCGCCCGACGCGGCATTCGGTCCCTCGAGACTGATCTTCAGCTCGTCGACACGCCCGCTGGGGTTCTCCGCCCCGTCCAGGACATCGACGGTGACACTGTCTTTGTCGAGCACGTCTTCGGGCTCGATGTAATGGTCCTTGGCTGACGGGTACAGCGGTTTGGCGTCTTCGGTCACCTTGACCTGAACGAAGGCAGTGTCTGCGCCACCGTGGCCGTTGGTGATCTCGTATCTCAGCGTGTACGTGCCCTCGACCTCCGGTGCCTCGATCACGACACGGCTGGCTTCGACCTCAGCGGATATGCCCTCGTCGACCTCTGGCAGCTTCTTCGACAACTCGAGCCGGTAGCCGTTGGGATCAGAGTCGTTCAAGACCACAGGGATGGAACCGGTTCGCCCTGGCTTGATCTCGATCGAGTCGTCTACCGCATTCGGCGGCAGCAGAACCTCCGGACGCGGAATCACACCGATCCTGACGGTTCCGGTCGCGGTCTTGCCGAGAGCATCCTGCACTTCGTATTCGAAGGAGTCGGTTCCTGCCGTGCCCGGATAGGCCTCGTAGGTGAAGAAGTCGCTGCCCTGGTCGACGATCCGCCCCATGCCTGGCGGGGTCGTGACGTCTTTGAGAAAGACCGAGTCGCCGTCTGGGTCGATTCCATCAAGGGGCACCTGCACCTTGATCGTCGAGTCGGCGAAGGTACGGGTGGTCAGCGGTAGCGGCGTCGGCGCCTTGTTGTTCTCGTCATCCGGCCCGACGACGGTGAAGTGGGTGAGCGCCGTCGCCGTCTCCAGGAAGGGATCGGTGATCTTGTACGCGACGCTGTACGAGCCCGGCTCCTCCGGAGCCTGGAAACGCACCCGATTGCCGGTGACGAACGCGAGGCTCTCTCCGGCGCTGGCCGTGTCGACCAGGTCGGGGAGCACCGTCATCGTGGCGGAGTCCGGGTGGTAGTCGTTGTCGAGCACAGAGACGCTGACGATGTCACCGGCCCTGACGTTCACAGAGTCGTCGACCGCGACCGGAGGCTGGTGCTTGATCAGCGGAGGGACAGGCACGACGGTAATGCCCGCCGTCGACGTCTCGCGGCCGTCGCTGATTGTGTAGGTGAACTGCACCTGCTCGGTGAGTGCAGCAGACGCGGTCACCCGCAGCACGGTGTTCGTGAGGACCTCGACCGAGACCAGGTCACCTGTTGTCATCGTGTCGACAGACTGCACGGCCAGGATCCGGCCGCTCGGAGACACATCGTTGTCGAGCACGGGCACGGAAAGCGGTTCTCCGGCGCGGAGGTAGGCGATGTCCTTTACCGCGATCGGCGCCACTTCCTCCGGCGGTTCCTCCTTGACGTCAACCCGGATGAGGCCGATGCTCGAGGTCGCCCCGGCACCGAGACTGTAGGTGAAGACATAGCTGCCAGGGGCAGGTGCAGACACGGCGACGGTTCCGCGCTCGAGGTTCGGAACGGCGGTGACGTCGTCCGGTACCTCATTGACGCCGATGAGGGTGAGCGGCGCACCAGACGGCGTCACGTCGTTGGCGAGCGGTTCGACCAGCACGGTCTCCCCCACGAAGGTCGAGGCGAAGTCGGGGGTGCCGACCGGATTGAGCGTGCCGGGCGCCTGTACATCCACGGTGAGAACACCGGTGGCCGTCATCGTTCCGTCGGAGACGACGAACTGAACCTCTTTCGGCCCGAGCTCCGCGGTCTTGCTTTCGAAGGTGACGAAGCCCTCAGGGCCGAAGCGAACGCTGTCGCCGGTCGTCGGCGACGCCGATACCAGGTAGATGTCGTCGCCGTCAGGGTCGATCCAGTCGGTCAGCACGTTGTAGCTGACGAGCTGGCCCTGCTCGACGGTCATCGCGCCGGCCCGGTGCGAGACGGGTGCCTCGTTCTGTCCCTCGGGATGCAGTGTGAGGTTCACATTCGCCTCAGCGACCGCCCCGCGCCCGTCTGCGACGGTGTAACGGAAGTTCACGGTGCCCGCGAGACCAGGATCGGGGGTGAACTGGAGGGCACGCCCGCCGTCGATGTAGTCGAGCTTGCCCTTGGCGTCGGTGAACCCGTTGACGTTGACGACGGTCAACACATCGCCGTCAGGGTCTGTGTCGTTGTCGAGCACCGGCAACACTGTCGTCTTGCCTGCCCGAACTCCGTAATCGTCGTCATGGGCCAGTGGAGCCCGGTTCTGCGGCGTGCGCTCAGCCAGGGTGTCTTCGAAGGACTGCTGGGAGGCCTTCTCGTCCCCCTCCTCCGAGTCTTCCTCCTCTGGCGGTGTGACTTCGTCCCAGTTGTCGACGAGCCGCATATTGGCATCGACCAGCCAGACGTTGCCGTTCGACAGGTTGTTCAGGGCGATGATGTTTCGGTTGACCCGGAACTCCAGGGTGGATCTCTGGGTCACCTGTTCGATGTCTTCCGTACGCGGCTTCTTGTCTGTGCACGCGGCGAGGTACTTCTGCGCGCCGGCCCAGGCGCCGTGCGCGCATCCGTTCAGCCAGACCGGTGATGAGACGTCTTTCGGGTCGGTCAGTGGGTTGGCGATATCTGCGCCTATCTTCGTCGGTTCACCGCCACCAAGCGGAACCTGAAGGAGGGTATCACCGGTCGCAACAAGCGCGAAGTCGTTCTCGGCCCCGGTCTGCTGCAATTTGAGACCACCGGGCACGTCGATCGTTGCACCGCCACCAACAATGAGCTTCTCCGACTCAGTGTCGAGGATGACTGCTTCGTCACCGACGGCGGCGAGCTGATGATCGCCGAGGGAGGGGAGGCCGCTCTCGCTGGGCTTGCTGTCGATTGAATCGAGGGTCAGCAGCTTCTTCTTCGACGGCGATGTGCCGAACACCCGGCCGTCTTCCGACACTGCGACGTGGGCTCCCTTGCCGAGCTTCATCGTCGGGTCCGTCGACTCCGGGTTGAAGTTGAGGTCGCTGGCGGCGTTGATCAGCCAGACCTCGCCTGAACTCGGCGCGAGCACGGCGATGGTGTCGCCGCCGTAGGCGAGTTCAGCGCCCGGTGGCAGGTCGACTCGCTGACCGAGCGTCGTGAACGCCGGGTCAACCCGGTCGAGGGTGCCGATGCTTTCGTCGTACATGAAGACGTCGTCGCCGTCTTGCAGAACGTCAAAGGTGTTCGAAGACGCATTCACGGCGCCGTTGAGTTCCTCGATCTGACGGTTGAGCCTGCCGGCGAGCAATTCCTTGCCATTGGTCACCCAGACGTCGCGCGCTGTGAGATCAACGTCGGTGACGGGAAAGCCCTGATGCAGCACGGCGAAGGTGAGCGGGACCCCGGCGAGAACAGCGATGGCGGCAACGGATGCCGTGGTCTTGCGAACGCGCAACCACGAGCTGAGTTTTCCCACCCCTGTTTCCCCCCTCAGTCAGACTCGGATTCTCCCCTCGTGAAGGGGACATGGCGCCACGCCGGGTAACACGCTAACACGACACCGTGACACGCCCGAATGGGGACGACTGCCCATCCGCTGTCAGTCGGTTGCGGAGGCCGCTTCCATTTCTGCTGGCTACTCCGCTGACTACTCCGCTGACTTCTCTGCTTCCTTCTCAGCCGCCTTTTGGGCGGCAACGTCGATCAGCGCCAGATCGTCGATGCTCACCAGGTGCGTCGCAATCGCATACTCAACAAGTCGCGCGCGGCGATTTGTCGCCAGTTTGCCTTTCCCGCCCCTGAGGCCGGCGACGCCGATTTTGTCGAGCTTGTCGCAGACATTGTCGAGTTTGCGGTTGAAGGTGGTCATGCTCCAGCCCAGCCTGGCCGCTGCTTCAGCCGACGTGGGAATGACACCGCGACCGGGTACAGCCTGGGTCAGCACATTCTCGGCCAGCGCGACGATCAGTGAGCGCTGGCTGGTGGTGAGCGTCACAGGAAGCATGGTGGTTGTACCGCTGTTGTTCGACGCGGAGACCGACGTGTTGAAGTAATCGTCTCCAGCGTGGATGGTGAAGTCGTAGGTCGTCGAACCGGCGCTGAACATGACGTGCATCGTCTGGAAGACGATCGGCAGCTTTGCGCCGGGGGCGAGCCAGGCCTGCACGGTTCCGGTGGAGTCGGAGACGGTCGCCGAGAGCAGGTTGCCCACGTTGGCCAGCCACCACATCCCGAAATCCCCGTACAACCGCAGAAAGGTGCGGTGCAGGTATGGGTTGTCATCGATCGTGAGGTCTGATTCCCTGCCGACACCAAAATCGGAGCCGGGCTCGACCGTGTACCACTCCCCACAGAACTCGACTTTCAGCGTCTTCACTGGTTGCACATCCTCTCGGCTTCCGAAAGCTTGCCGTCTGACCGTTGCAGGTACGCGTCGATGCAGATCTTCGATCCGGGGGCGATCGGCTCGACCACAATCTCGCCGGTCTTGCTCAGCTTGGGCTGATTCGGGGCGTCGGTGCGCGCCCACCGGTAGATGTCGCCCTCAGCGGGATCCGGGTTGCCGAGGGTGAAAGTGACGGCGGTGCCGTCGACGGATGTCGCAACGTTCTCCTGCGTCGGCGCTGGGACACCGGTACCGGCGTTCGCGTCGCCGCCGGGGTCGGCGGCGACGGGCGAGCGCGTCGGCCCAAGCTCCCCGCCTCCAACGCCGGAAAGACTCACGGCCGTCACCACGATGCCCACGACGACAACCGCTGCCACCACCACGCTGATGACGAGTCCGCGCCGCGCCGGAGACGTCGGCTCTGCATTGGGGGCGCCGTCCGCTGCGTTCGGCGCGCGGGGTCGCTTCACCGTCTGGCCGCGCGCGCCGCGCAACACCGTTCCGTCTTCGATGGCGGCATCCTGGCCTGAACGCTGGTCGCTTGCCCGCGCTGGCGACTGCGCGTCGATGACGGAGGGCGCCCGCAGTTGTGTCTTGTCGTCCTCTTTCGGCCGGCTGGCGGCATCCGGAGCCTGTTCAACCGGGCGCACGGGAGCGGGCGCCTGCGCTGCGATGGTCTGCACGCTCCGAACCCTGGTCTCGTCGTCACCAGCCGGTGCGTCCGGCTTCTCCTGTCGAGACAGGTGCAGGCTCGGTACCTCGATACCGGTCGCGGAGTAACCGAGTTCGAGTTCGACCCGCTGGAGGGCCCTGGCGAAGTCGAGCGCGTTGTCGTAGCGATCAGAACGGCGGGTGGCCATTCCCTTCTGCAGCACCAGGGTGAGCGACCTCGGCACATCGTCACGACCGATGGGGGTGATCGCACCCCGTTCGATGCGTCCGATCAGGTCGAGGGTTCCGTTGGAGCGCCCCCGGATCTCGAACGGCGTCTGGCCGGCCAGCAGCGTGTGGATGGTGGCGGCAAGGGAGAAGACGTCACTGCGAACGTCAGGGGCCGGATCGTCTTCGAACATCTCTGCCGGCGACCACGGAACGCTCATGCCGACCGACTGGCTTTCGCTCGTGCCGGTGACATCCGGCCCGCCCCTGCCCTTCGGCACGCCGGTGGTGGTGTGCACCGGCAGGTCGTCTTCCAGCGTCGACGAGATTCCGAAGTCGGTCAGCGCCGGCCAGCCGAAGTCGTTGGTGAGAACGTTAGCGGGTTTGATATCACGGTGAAGAATTCCGGCACCGTGCGCGGTGGCGATAGCGCCGGCGAGACGGATGCCGGTGCGGAGCGCGTCTTCGACACCGAACGGTTCACGCTTGTAGCGTTCGGCGAGGCTCGCCCCGGAGGCGTACTCCATCACGAAGTACGGTCGACCGTCACCGGCGACATCTGCGTGGTAGATCGTGACGATGTATGGGTGTGTTGACAGCTGGGCCATCAGGTTCGCCTCAGCGACGAACGCCGACCTGGTGGACTGGTTCAACTGCTCGGTGAGCAGCACCTTGACAGCGACCATCCGGCGTGGGAGCCGCTGTTCATAAAGGAAGACGTCAGAGAACCCACCGGACCCGAGGGTCCTGACATAGGTGTACCCCGGGAGTTCAGGGGGCATTGACGTGGTGCGGCGCATCAGTCCTCGCGCACCGTCAGCGAGATTCCGCTGCCCAGGTCGACGACGGTTCCGACAATGACGGATGTCGGTTCGCCCTGCCTCAGCTTCTGCGGCGGTTTGCCAGGAAGCACGATCAGGGTGCCGTTCCGCGAGTGCAGGTCGGTGACGACAACGGTGTCACCCTCGACCTGGAACTGCACGTGGTTGCGGGAGATGTCCTGGTCTGCGCCACCGAGGCTCACCAGGCGCGGCACCTGGCCACCTGAGACCTTGGTGACGCTCGGTGAACGTCCCACCAGTATCGGCTGTGTCAGGGGCTCCCGTGCACCACTCGGAAGAAGCAGGTACATCGTCGGCGCGGCCGCAGGAGGAGCAAGAGCCTCTGCCTCCGACGACCGTCCAGGGGTGCTACCTGGCCGATGCTTCCGGGAATTTCGCAGCTTCTGGATGTCCCCGCTCATGACCGTCATCCCGTCATGGTCACCGCTGCCGGAATCTGCCGGCAATTCTTGAGCCGGCGGAGTCGGTGTCGGTGTCGGCGCAGCTGGCTTCGATGCCGTCGGCGAAGTGGGTGGAGCGGCGGCGGCGCTCGGAACGCCTGGCGTCGCCGGCACCGGACCCGACGCGGTGATAAAGGCGGGGAGGTCGATGCGGGGCCCGCCAACCGCGGCATCTTTCTGCTTCGACCCGGCAGCAGGCTTCGGGCGACGATCCGTTCCCCGCACAACCGTCGAACCGAATTCCGGCTCCACTGAGTCGCCCTGCTCATCCGTTTCGCCTGGCTCATCGGGTTCGAGGTTCACGATCGTCTCTTCGCCGACGGGAGCAGGAGTCTCACGAACGGGAGCGGTGGGTGGAGCCGTTTTCGCCGGCATGCCGGTGCCGGTGCCGGTGCCGGTGCCGGAAGCATCCTGTGGAAGCGGCGCTGTCGCATCCGTCTTCCCAGTCTTGACCTGCGCTTTCTTGACCGTTGCTGTCTTGCTCGTTGCCGTCTCAACTGTGGCTGACGAGACCTGCGCGGCACGCACTGCCCCCTCGCCGAGCGGCAGGGAAGAGCTCTTCGCCGCCACCGAACCTGTGCTCGCTTCGAACCCGGTCACGTGGCCGAAGGTCTGCTCCACCCAGGTGGAAATCGTGCGTCCGGTGACCGATTCCGGCCCATTCGTCGTCTCCAGCTGCACGGAGACGTCGCCACGCACGATCGCGCGCAGCGTCGCAGGAGTGTCTGCTGCGAGCTCGCCGTCCCAGGTCAGCAGCGCAAACGGCGGCGCGCTGAAGAGGCCTCCTGAGGTCAATTCGTCGAGCACGGCCTGAGCGCTGTTTTCGCTGCAGAGGGCGTTCCACAGGCGGCTGGCTGAGTCCGGCGCATCCGGTCGCTTCACCAGCAGCAGGCGCGCAGGTACTGCCAGCGCCAACCACTCCCCCGACTCATCGTGTTGATACGAGAGCATTTCGTCCCACCTCAGCTTCTCGGCTTCGTTTCTTCGAGATGCTCGTGCACCCCTCCCGCACGGTCGTGCGTGTTTCCGGAGTCCTCCGGTGACGAGCCCAATGCGGACTCGACGAACACGACCGTGACATTATCGCGCCCGCCCCGCGCAATCGCCGCATCGACGAGTACGTCCGCGATACCGGTGCCGTCCTCATCGGTTGCCCCATCGTGAGCGGCGAGCAGCCGCGCGATCTCTGCCGTGTCGATTTCCTTGGTCAGTCCGTCGGAGCAGATCAGGAAGGAATGGCGCCCAGTCGCGGGCAGCAGCCAGACGTCTGAATCCACGAACTCGTCCGCGCCGATCGCCCGAGTGATCACGTTGCGCTCCGGGTGCTGTTCGGCGTCCCGCAGGGTGATCAGACCGGCATCGACCATCTCCTGTACTGCAGAATGATCGACGCTGAGCTGCACCAGTGTTCTGCCGTCCCAGGTGTACACGCGAGAGTCACCGATATTGAAGGCCATCCAGTGGAAGCCGATGTCGTCGCCGGCGTCGACGAACGCGATGCCGGCGAGAGTGGTTCCGGAGACGGCAGTGCCGTAATCCTCCGCTGAGCTGAGGTCGCGAACAGCATCGTTGGAGGAGTGGATCGCATCGAGGATTCGTTCAGGCGTGGATGGCACACCCTGCTCGATGTGTTCGTCGAAGACCCGGATGACCGTCTGGCTTGCGGCATCACCGCGAGCGTGACCGCCCATCCCGTCTGCCACCAGGAACACCGGCGCCTGGGCAAGGAAGCTGTCTTCGTTGACTTTGCGCACCGATCCGACGTCGCTTCGGGCACTGAAGACGAATCGAGCAGTCGAAGCAGGCAACGCGATCTCGCTCTCGCCGTTCACCGCCACCTGCACTCTGCTGTCAGACCACGCCCACAGCGTGATAGTCGTTGCACTTATCGCCCGGTTCGCGGGCCACACCCCGCTCGGGCGTATTGGTGTATAACCGTATCAATTCTCGCCGGCCGGCTGCGCGATCTCCTCTGCGAGGCTGTGCCCGCGTTTCCGGGCATCGCGGCTGGCCTTGATCAGGCTGGCGATCGTCGCAACGGCCATGGAAGCGACGATGACCCCGAGCGAGGTCCACGTGTCGATCTCCGGAGCCCAGTCGAAACCCTCACCGTTGTTGATGAAGAACACCTCATTGGTGTGCAGGGCATGGAGCACGAGTTTCACGCCGATGAAGGCGAGGATGAATGCGATCCCGTACTTCAGGTACTCCAGGCGCTCCAGCAGTCCGCCGAGCAGGAAGTACAGCTGACGCAGGCCCATCAGGGCGAACACGTTGGCCGTGAAGACGATGAACGGGCTGGTGGTGATTCCGAAGATCGCCGGAATCGAGTCGAGAGCGAAGATCAGGTCGGTCGAACCGATGGCAATGAAGACGATCAGCATTGGGGTGAAGACCTTGTTGCCGTCGATGACAGTGCGCAGTTTCGATCCGTCGAACTCCGAGGAGATCCTCATGTGTCTGCGCAAGTAGCGGATCAGGCCGTTTTCGGTATTCTCCTCGTTCTCGTCGTGCATCGCCTGACGAACGGCGGTGACGAGCAGGAATGCTCCGAAGATGTAGAAGATCCAGCTGAAGTTCTCGATCAGCTGGGCGCCGAGAAGAATGAAGATCCCGCGCAGCACCAGCGCGATGATGATGCCCACCATCAGCACTTCCTGCTGGTACTTCCTCGGCACGGAGAACCTCGACATGATGATGACGAACACGAAGAGGTTGTCGATGCTGAGGCTGTATTCGGTGAGCCAGCCGGCCAGGAACTGCCCGGCATGCTCACCGTCGGCCAGCAGGAGCATGAGCAGGGCGAAGATCAGTGCCAGGCTGACATAGAAGACCACCCAGAGGGTTGCCTCCCTGATGGAGGGCACATGTGGCCGCTTGAAGACGATGAGCAGGTCGGCGACCAGGATGACGGTCAAAATGACCAGTGAGCCGATTTCAAACCAGATCGGTAGTTCGAGTTCCACAGGGACCTTTCAATGACGGGATGCTGCGCGCAGCACTGAACCCGAAAGTCTCTCCCGCGCCGTTTCCGAAGCCACCGTGCCCGGGACCAGCGGCTCTGGCGGTCCGTATTGACGATCACGGCATAGGACCGCAATTCGGCCCAGAGGGATACTCCCCTTCACCGTCAAGTCTATGGGTTCGCGCGAGGACAAACTTTCGGTTCTCTCGCTCACGTCACAATCAGGGAACGCCCTCAGGGGAGGCTTTACAATCGAGATCGCGCGACCGTCTCACTCAGACGGCCGCACTCAGACGGCCGCACACACAGCCGCACACACACAGCCGCACCCAGGCCGCCGCTGCCACGCGGCATCCGTCACCGAAGAACCACCAGTTCATCGTCGAACGAAAGGCAACCACCCCGTGCTCGCATTGTTCAAACCAACCGGTGCCCCCGGTCTCGAACTGGCCGAACGGCCCGACCCCGTCGTCGGGGACGGCGACGTGAAGATTCGAGTTCTCCGCACAGGTATCTGCGGCACCGACCTGCACATCGAGGCGTGGGACGCCTGGGCGTCAGACACGATCGCTCCCCCGATCATTCCCGGTCACGAGTTTTACGGTGAGGTGGTGGAGGTCGGGTCGCAGGTCTGCGACGTGCAGGTGGGCGCCCGGGTCTCCGGCGAGGGACACATCGTGTGCGGAAACTGCCGCAACTGCCGCGCAGGGCGCCGGCAGATGTGTATCCGCACGCAGGGGCTCGGCGTCAACCGCGATGGCGCATTCGCCGAGTACGTCGTCATTCCAGAGTCGAACGTGTGGGTTCACCAGGAACCCATCGACCCAGACCTCGGGGCAATTTTCGACCCATTCGGCAACGCCGTGCACACCGCACTCAGCTTCCCGCTGGTCGGCGAAGACGTGCTGATCACGGGAGCTGGGCCGATCGGGCTCATGGCAGCGGCGGTAGCCAGGCACGTCGGCGCACGTTTTGTCGTAGTGACGGATGTCTCAGAGCCGCGGCTCGCCCTCGCCAGGAGCATGGGGGCAGACCTCACCATCAATGTCACAGAATCACGGATCGCAGACGCCCAGGGAAGCCTCGGAATGCGAGAGGGGTTCGATGTCGGGTTTGAGATGAGCGGGCATCCGAGCGCCCTCCCCGAGATGATCACCAACCTGAACCACGGTGGCAGGGTCGCGATGCTCGGGCTGCCGACAACCTCGATCGACGTCGACTGGGCGAAGGTGGTGACGCACATGCTCACGATCAAGGGCATCTATGGGCGTGAGATGTACGAGACGTGGGTGGCGATGAGCGCCATGCTGCACACCAGCACGTGGCTCAGCGACGCCATCGGCTCAGTCATCACCGACCGTTTCCCGGCCGACCGCTGGCAAGAGGGCTTTGACGCCGCTCGTGCCGGAACAGGCGGCAAGGTCGTTCTCGACTGGAGCACCATTTCTGATTCACGAGAAAGCTAAGGAGAACCATGTACGGCACCATGAAGGCCCGGTTGCAAAAGAGCCTCGACGAAATCAGGGCAGACGGCCTCTACAAAGACGAACGTGCACTCGCATCGGCGCAGTCGTCGCACGTGAAGGCAGGGGGCAATGAGGTCCTGAATTTCTGCGCGAACAATTACCTCGGCCTCGCGAACCACCCCGGAATCATCTCGGCCGCCCAGCGCGCAATGGACGAATGGGGGTTCGGACTCGCCAGTGTGCGTTTCATCTGCGGGACCCAGGAACTGCACCTGGATATCGAGCGAGCGGTGTCGGAATTCCTTGGAACCGAGGGCACGATCCTGTTCTCGTCGTGCTTCGATGCGAACGGCGCCGTTTTCGAGTCACTGCTCGGCGCAGAAGACGCGGTCATCTCCGACGAGCTCAACCACGCGTCGATCATCGACGGCATCCGGCTCAGCAAAGCAGCGCGCTTTCGCTACCGCAACCGGGACATGGCCGACCTCGAAGCGAAGCTGATTGACGCATCAGGAGCCAGGCAGCGGCTTATTGTCACCGACGGCGTGTTTTCGATGGACGGATACTTCGCGCCGCTGGCGGAGATCTGCGACCTGGCGGAGCGTTATGACGCGCTGGTCATGGTCGACGATTCCCACGCCGTCGGCTTCATCGGCGAGCACGGACGCGGAACCCCGGAGCGCGCCGGAGTCGAATCTCGCGTGGATTTTGTCACGGGAACATTCGGAAAGGCCCTTGGCGGGGCATCCGGTGGCTACGTCAGCGGCCACGCCGAGATCGTCGAGTTACTGAGGCAGCGTGCCAGGCCATACCTTTTCTCCAACTCCGTTGCGCCGGCGGTCGTGGCAGGCACGCTGGCCGCACTCGACCTGGTGCACACGAGTGGTGAACTGAGAGTGCGACTGCAGGAGAATTCCGCCCTGTTCCGCCGACGGATGACCGAAGAGGGCTTCGATCTCCTGGAGGGCGAGCACCCCATTGTTCCGGTGATGTTCGGTGACGCTGTGCTGGCAGGACGGGTCGCCGACCGGATGCTCACGGAGGGCGTCTACGTCAGCGCATTCAGCTACCCGGTGGTGCCGAAGGGGAAGGCGCGCATCCGCGTTCAGCTCTCGGCGGCGCACAGTGCAGACGACGTCGAGGCGTGCGTGCGTGCGTTTGTCGCCTCTCGCGACGCCGTGCAGACGGCGACTTAACCCTGAATGCCCCCGGAAATCCGGGGGCATTCAACTGTGTGGTGACCCCAGCGGGATTCGAACCCGCGTTACCGCCGTGAGAGGGCGATGTCCTAGGCCGCTAAACGATGGGGCCGTTTGCAACTTGAAAAGTATGCCACACGTACGAGTGCCCGGCCAAACTGGCGTCGGCGTGAAACCCCACAAGGTCAGACCCGCACGAGCAATGCTCCGGGGACAACGTCGATTTCGACCGGGAGAGTGCCGATGCGCTCTCCATCCGCATACGCGACGATGCCTTCTGCCTCGATGCGCACGCTCCGACAGCGGGAGAGTTCAACCTGCTTCAGTTGTATATGCGTTCCGGAGAATACTTTGGGGAAGACCCGGAGGAATGCGAGCCTGGACATCGGCGTCACGATGAAGAGATCGAGGAAGCCATCGTCGATGAGCGCGGTCGGTGCGATGCGCATGCCACCGCCGATCGACACGTTGTTGGCCACAGACACCAGGAGGGCGCGCACTCGGCGTTCGACTCCGTCAACGGTGATGCGGTAGTCGATCGGCGACAGCGTGGCGAGCTCGCGCAGGATCGCCCACGTGTAGCGGCTTCGACCGCGTGGAAAGGTCATGCGGTTCGCCCGCTCGTTCACGATCGCGTCGAACCCCGCTGACAAAGCCCCCGCGTACCAGGTGTGCTGTCCCCCCTGCCGCACTCGCGCTGCGTCGATCGCGCGGGGCGGCCGTGAAAGCGACTCGAGCAGAAACGCAACGGACGTTTCCGTGTCCTCGGCTGGAATTCCGAGGCCCAGGGCGAGATCGTTCCCTGTGCCGCAGGCCACGACGGCCATCGGCACTCCTGTTCCAGCCACCACATTGGTGCCCAGGCTGACCATGCCGTCGCCTCCGACGACAACCAGCAGGTCGACGCCGCGCTCGAACGCAGCCTGGGTCTCCCTGCGAAGCAGCTCGATGTTGGCTTCGGTCAGCGAGACGACGTCGTGGCCGGCGGAACGAAGCGCTTCAGTCACTCGGGGACCGACATCCCGTCGCTTCCCGAATGACGCCTCCGGATTGATCGCGACAGCGATCCGGAGTGAGGTCGTGGCCATAGTGGTGAGTATGGCGGTATTCACGAATAGGCAGAGCGAAGCATGGTCTGCGTGTTGCGTGGTGCATCGATTCGGTGTTGGCTCAAGTCATGAAACTGACGAAGCTCGAGCACGCGGCCCTCATCCTCGAATCCTCGGGCGACAAGCTCTTCATCGACCCTGGCTCGTTCACCACCGCCCTGACCGACACGGCGGGCGCGGTGGGAGTCGTCATCACGCATGAACACGCAGATCACTGGACACCGGAACAGCTCGACCGGATCGTCGAGATGAATCCCGGTGTGCCGATTTTCGCGCCTGCCGGAGTTGCGGCGGCGGCATCCGGTTACGACGTGACCGTCGTCGCGGCTGGCGATGCCGCGACAGCCGGGTCGTTCAGACTGCGATTCTTCGGCGGGAAGCACGCCCAGATTCACGCGTCCCTGCCGATCGTCGACAATATCGGAGTGCTCGTCAACGACGAGCTGTTCTACGGCGGCGACTCTTTGCGGGTTCCAGAGGGCCTGGCGGTTGACACCCTGGCGGTGCCGGCAGGGGCGCCGTGGCTGAAGATCGGCGAGGTGATGGACTTTGTGCTCGCCGTGAAGCCCCGTCGAACGTTCCCTACACACGAGATGGTGTTGTCGATGGCGGGCAAGAAGCTGTCGAACACGCGGATCCAATGGGCGACGGAACAGAATGGCGGCGAGTTCTTCCCGCTGGAGCCGAACGACACGCTCGACCTCTGACCCCCTTATAGGGTGGGTCGGGTGATCAATGACACCACCCTGGACTACCGACCGCTGACCGATCCGGTTGATCGAGCCGAGGTTACCGCGTTCAGGAAGCGCGTCAAAGCCGCGGGAGAATCGTGGGCGACGAGTTCCACCGGGTCGACGGTGCTGCTCATCTTTGTGCTCCTGATTGCGGGCGTTGTCGGCCTCGTCGGTCTCTTCAATTTCATTCTCGTCTCCGGCGGATCCCCGGCCACCGTGCTCGTGGTCTTCCTCAGCATCGTTGCGGTGGCAGTGGCGGGCACCGTCATCACTCGCTGGTACTCGACAGGTCCCGGCGGGCAGTGGGGTCGCTGGCACCGGCTTGCTCAGTTTGCAAGCGTGAATGGTCTGCGCTCGATCCCGACTTCCAATGAGCCCGGGTACCCCGGTTCGATCTTTCAGGTCGGGAGTGGCAGAACGTGCACAGATCGAATCCAGACCGTGTCTGGTCGCGAGACGGATGTCGGTTCGTACGCGTACACCACCGGTTCCGGCAAGAGCAAACAGACTCACAGCTGGGGCTATCTCGCCCTTCGACTCGACCGAAATCTGCCGCACATGGTGCTCGACGCCAAGTCCAACAACGGTCTGTTCGGAGGCACAAATCTGCCCACGAAATTCGACGGCGACCAGGTGCTGTCGCTCGAGGGCGACTTCGATCGCTGCTTCACCCTGTATTGCCCACAGCACTACGAACGCGATGCTCTCTACGTGTTCACCCCAGACCTGATGGCCCTGCTGATCGATGAGACGTCTGCTTTCGACGTGGAGATCATCGACGACTGGATGTTCGTGTACTCCGCGGACCCGTTTGATGCCCTTGATCCGTCGATGTGGAAGCGGATGTTCCGCATCGTTTCTGTGGTCGGCGCCAAGACCGTCGACCAGACCGAGCGATACCGCGACGAGAGGATGCTGCCGGCTGCGGCATCCGTTCTCGCGGGAGCAGCCGCGACAGGCAACCGCGTAGCTCCGGCCGGGCGACGACTGCGCACCAAGATCAACTGGATTGCGGTCGGCTCCGTGGCCGTGTTCGCGGTCGCCTGGTTCTGGATCACCCTCCGCTGACGCCTGCCGGCACGCCCATGGCACTGTACCCTGATGCCACATCTCCCGTCATTCGGAAGGAGCATCCCATCTCCACGGACGGTGCACCAGAGCCCACCCAAGACAGTGATGTCCGCGGCGCTACGGCGTGGCAGCGGCTACATCGGATGAAGAGCGGCGTCTCGAACCCCGAACGGGTGTCTGCCGGCCTCTTGCTCGCTTTCACCGTCATCGCGATCGCCTGGTCGAATGCGCCGTTCGGCGACACCTACGGTGAGTTTTGGAACTCGATCATCGACCTCCGAGTCGCCGAAGCGCACCTTGAATTGACCTTCCACGACCTGGTCAACGACGGCCTCATGGCATTCTTCTTCTTCCAGGTCGGCCTCGAGGTCAAGAGAGAGTTCACGATCGGCGACCTCACTGACCGGTCGCGGGCACTGGTTCCCGTCGTCGCTGCTGTCGCGGGCCTTCTCGTGCCGGCCGGGGTCTTCCTGGTGTTCAATCCGTCCGGCGAAAACGCGCAGGCCTGGGGCGTGGTGATCTCCACCGACACCGCGTTCCTGGTCGGGGCACTCGCCATCATCGGGCCAAAGTTCCCCGCACGGCTTCGCGTGTTCTTGCTGACTCTGGCGGTCGTTGACGATGTCGGCGCTCTAGCGGTCATCGCCGTCTTCTACACCGCAGGACTCCAGCTGCTGCCTTTCTTGCTCGCCCTACTCCTCCTCATTGCCGTCGCCCTGGTGCGCTTCCTTCCGGCCGGTCGTGGACCGGCGTATGCGTTCCTGGCTGTGGCAACCTGGCTCGCCCTGTTCGCGTCCGGAGTCCATCCGACCCTTGCCGGCGTCGGAATCGCACTGCTCATTCCGGTCTACCCGCCGAGGCGACGTGAAGTGGAGCGCACGATGGAGCTGACACGTGCCTTCAGACAGTCGCCCACCCCCGGCTACGCGGCGGCAGCATCGCGCAGCCTGAGAGACTCCATCTCGATCAACGAGAGACTCCAGAACTCCTATGGACCGTACATCTGGTATTTCGTGCTGCCACTCTTCGCTCTGGCGAACGCGGGTGTCAAACTCAACGGGGCAACACTCGCGGCTGCCGCTGTCTCGCCACTGACCTGGGGAATCATCGCCGGCCTGGTGCTCGGAAAGTTCATCGGTATCACCGGCGCAACCGCACTGGTGCGGAGGCTCGGAATCGGCCGGCTGGCACCTGGCCTCACCCTCGATCGGATCGCCGGCGGCGCGGCTCTGTCGGGGATCGGCTTCACGATCTCGCTCTTCATCGTCGATCTGGCGATCGACGATCCACTGAAGCAGCACGAGGCGCGCGTCGGCGTCCTTGCCGCCTCGCTGCTGGCTTTCCTGCTCGGCTGGGTGATCTTCGCGGTGCTGGACAGGTTCCGTCCACCTGCCGCCATCGGAAAGACCCTGGTACGACCGTTCGACCCTGAACGCGACCATTTCAAAGGCGATCCGGAGGCGGTCATCACCCTCGTCGAGTACGGCGATTTCGAGTGCCCGTTCTGCAGTCGCGCAACCGGGTCAATCGATGAAGTGATCGCACATTACGGCGGCCGCATTCGGGTTGTCTGGCGTCATTTGCCACTGACTCGTATTCACCCGCACGCCGTCGAAGCGGCGCTGGCCAGCGAAGCCGCCGCTATGCAGGGTGCGTTCTTCAAATTGGCTCCGACATTGTTCTCGCACCAGGATCACCTCGAATACGACGACCTGGTGGGGTATGCCGACCAGCTCGGCCTCGACCTTGACCAGTTCAGGTCAGACATGCGATCGGCAACGGTTCAGAACAGGGTCGAAGATGACATCCTGGATGCCGAGCTGATGGATCTGCAATCCACCCCGACGTTCTTCATCGGCAATACTCGCCACCACGGCCCGTATGACGCTGCTTCGCTCATTCGAGCCCTCGACCGGAGCGCGACCGGTGAGGAGCCCGGCGTCCCGCGAGACTGAACGCCCGCAGCCGATGCCAGACAGGCATGTCCGGATTTGCGCCGAGAATCGCCGTTTGCGCCGAGTTGACCCGGTGCAGCGGCGACACTCGGCGCTCCGGGCGACAATCGCGTCCTCGGTCATTGCCATACGCGGGTATCCGGGCAGTGCACGTCACTCTCCTGCCCCTGCGATGATTGAGGAATGTTGAACGTGTTCACCGTCGTCACACGAACCGGGCCACCGTTCGAGCGGCTGCGACATGACGAGCCCTGAGCTCGCCGACTGGCACACCAGAGACGACGATGGATTCCGTCGCTCGGAAGCGTCGGCATTCATCGGAAACGGTGGCGCAGCATGGGAGCGGGCAGCGCGGGGCGTTCTGCTGTGGCGCGTGAAGACCGCCAGCGGATTCACGGTGGACACCGCAGCACCCGCAGCGACCGGTGACAGGGTCACGGTCACCACGCGTGTGTTCGGCGTCACCATCGTGGAACCGGTCGAAGTCGTGTCAGTGGTCGACACCCCGGTGATGGTCGGCTTCTCCTACCGCACCCTGCCGGGGCATCCGGTCGATGGCGAGGAAGCCTTCATCGTGCACCGCATTGGAGATGACGTCTATCTCACGGTGCGATCCTTGACGAGAGCGGCCCAAGAGCAGCCGTGGCGCGCTCTCTATCCGTTGCTCCGAGTCGCACAGCTGGTCGCCCGCCGCCGGTATCTGCGCGCGCTTCGGTAACGGGATTTCGCCACACTCGTTGACAGAACCGCGCCGAGAATCGCCGTTCGCGCCGAGGCGACCCGGTGCAGCGGCGACACTCGGTGCGACGGGCGACTACCGGCGCAGCAGCGCACCGCCAAAGAAACGAGCGGGCAAACGAAAACGGCCCCCGCAGAGCGGGAGCCGAATGTGCTGGGGTACCTGGACTCGAACCAAGAACAACTGAACCAGAATCAGCCGTGTTGCCAATTACACCATACCCCAATGCCCAATCAATGACCGGGCCGACTAGTAACTCTAACCTACCGGCGGCGGGCCCGACAAACTGAGTAGAACGACGGCCACCGGTCGAGCTCAGAGCGGGCCGATCAGGTCCCGGTTCATCACCGCGGCGGCGCTCGCCCCGCTACCCGCCGCAACCAGCAACTGCTGCGGACCCGGCGGCGTCGCATCCCCCGCGGCGTACAGACCGGGCACAGAGGTGCGCCCTCCGGCATCCACCGTAACGAGCCCCTCTGCATCAGTCTCCAGCCCCGGCACGTCGAGAAAGTCGATCGCCGGTGTCCAGCGCGGCCGCACAAAACCTGCGGTGCGCGGCACGACGTCGCCGCCCTCAAGCTGCACGCCGGTCATCGCACCGTGGTCCCCCACGACGTCCGCGATCCTGCGACGGTCGACACGGATACCGCGCGCCAACAGTGCCGCTTCGTCGCGGTCGCTGACCTCACCGACACCGTTCGTGAAAACAATCAGGTCGTCGCTCCACTGCGAGAGCAGCAGCGCCCTCTCTGCCAGGTCAGCCGATTCGCCGATCAGCGCGAGCGCGGCATCCGACTTCTCGTATCCGTCACAATCGATACAGCTGTGCAGGTTGGTGCCGTACCAGGCCCGGATGCTTGGCAGGGCGGGCAGCGTTTCCGTCAGTCCGGTGGCAACCAGCACGGCGCGCGCCCGCACCTCTCGTGCCCGCTCCCCGCGTAACCCCCGTGTCGCCACCGTGAAGCGCCCGCCGGTGCCGCTCGCCTCGGCGACATGGGACACAGACCTCGCCAGCCCCGAGTGAAACTCGCCGCCGGGATAGGATTCGATCTCTTCGCGTCCGATCCGACGCAGGTCGAGGGGCGAGATACCGTCTCTCGTGATAAACCCGTGGGCGTGCAACGTGGCGGCATTGCGCGGACGGTTGCTGTCGACCAGCAGGACCCGTCGGCGTGCGCGGACCAGCGCCAGACCGGCCGCGAGCCCAGCTGGGCCAGCGCCGATGATGACCACGTCGTACGGGCCAGAGTCATACGGACCAGTGTCGTACGGACCAGTGTCGACCGGGTCTGTCATGCCACCAGTGTGACCGACAGCCGTTCCAGTCGCGCGAGCGACTCGGACTTGCCGAGGATCTCCATCGACTCGAACAAGGGCGGCGACACCTTTCGTCCTGAAACGGCGACCCGTAGTGGGCCGAACGCCACGCGTGGCTTGAGCTCCAGCCCCTCGATGAGAGTCTCCGTGAGGGTGGTGTGCACCCTCTCGTGGTTCCATTCCGCATCCGGAATATTCGCGAGCGCGGCGCTGGAGGCCGTCAGGATCTCGCCGGCGTTCTTCGGCAGCGAAGCCAGCGCATCCTGTTCGTGCACCAGTTCCTCACTCTCGACGAAGAGGAACCCGAGCATTCCGGGTGCCTCTCCCAGAAGCGCGATGCGCTCCTGGATGAGCGGGGCCGCTGCGGCGAGGATTCCTTGCTCTTCGGCGCCCAACGGTTCGCTCACAATGCCCGCGGCCACCAAGTACGGCACGACTCGCTCGGCGAAGTCACCGACGTCGAGAAGCCGGATATGGTCGCCGTTGATCGATTCGGCCTTCTTCAGGTCGAAGCGCGCCGGGTTCGGGTTGACGTCCACAACGTCGAACGCGGCCACCATCTCGTCGATAGAGAAGACGTCGCGGTCGTGGGTGAGCGACCAGCCGAGCAGCGCCAGGTAGTTGACCAGCCCCTCAGGGATGAACCCGCGGTCCCTGTGGTGGAACAGGTTCGACTCAGGGTCGCGCTTCGACAATTTCTTGTTGCCATCCCCCATCACGTAGGGGAGGTGCCCGAAACGCGGCACGAACGTGGTCAGCCCAACATCGATGAGCGCGTGATAGAGGGCGATCTGGCGCGGCGTCGACGACAGCAGGTCTTCGCCGCGCAGAACGTGGGTGACGCCCATGAGCGCGTCATCGACCGGGTTCACGAACGGGTACAACGGATGCCCGTTAGGGCGCACGACGACAAAGTCACTGAACGAGCCGGCCGGGAATGTGATCTCGCCTCGAACCAGGTCGTCGAAGGAAAGATCAGTGTCTGGAACACGCAGTCGGAGCGCGGGCGAGCGCCCTTCGGCGCGGAAGACACTCTTCTGCTCATCGGTCAGGTCGCGTTCGAAGTTGTCGTAACCCATCTTCGGGTCGCGGCCGAGCGAGACGTTACGCGCTTCGATCTCCTCGCCGGTGGCGAAACTCTCGTAGATGTGCCCCGATTCCGTCAGCTTCGCAATCACGTCCTGATAGATTCCCGACCGCTCTGACTGGCGGTACGGCCCGTGCGGACCCCCCGCGTCGACCCCTTCATCCCAGTCCAGTCGCAGCCAGCGGAGGCCGTCGACGATCTGGCCGAAACTCTCTTCGCTGTCGCGCGCGGCATCCGTGTCTTCGATCCGGAAGATCAGCTTGCCGCCGGTGTGCCGGGCGTATGCCCAGTTGAACAGGGCGGTGCGAATCAGCCCGACATGGGGTGTGCCGGTCGGCGAGGGGCAGAACCGCACGCGAACATCGGTGCCGGTTGCCGTGGAAAAGGGGTGCGCAGTGGTCTCAGACATCGCCTCCGATTCTAGTTGAGCGGCGCGCGGCCGGAGTCAGGCACCGGCGATGTCGCGCCCGCCTGCGCCATCAACTTGTGCAACATCCACCTGCGCAGCATCAACCTGCGCAGCATCAACCTGCGCAGCAAGCTGGCGCAGGGTGGCCGCAACGGCGGGGATGCGGTCGGCGCCGACCGCGGTGACGGCATGCAGTGTGCGGGAATCGCCTCCCGTCGTCGGCAGTATCGCTACTCCAGACCGCACCCCGACCGTGCCGATGGCCAGAACCGGCAGCATGGCGACGCCGATCCCCGACTCGACCAGCCCGAGGACGGCGGCGACGTTGTCTGTTTCAAAGGAGATGCGCGGCGTGAACCCTCGACGATCGCAAAGTTGGAGCAGGTGGCCGCGACACCTGGGGCACCCGCCGATCCAGTTCTCACCGGCGAGGTCTGCGAGCTCCACAGCTGCAACAGCCGCCAATCGGTGCCCCACCGGGAGAACGATCCGCATCCCGTCTTTCCCGAGTGTGCGCACGGAGAGTCCGTGTGCGCTCTCCCGGTGCGGATCAACCCGGTCTCCCGGATAACTGAAGGTGATGGCGAGGTCGGCGCGGTTCTCCCTGACCGTCTGAACCGCCTCCGGGGGCTCTGCCTCGACATAGGTGATCGTGATTCCGGGATGCGTTTGGGCGATCCGCGAGAGGAGCCCCGGCACGATCGCGGCAGACGCAGACGGGAATGCCGCGATGCGCACCAGTCCAGACCGCAGGCCTCGAAGTTCGGTGAGTTCCCCCGCGGCGGCGTCGAGGGCCATGGTCACGGTGATCGCATGCCGCGCCAGGATCTCGCCTGCTTCGGTGAGACGCACACCTCGTCCGGCTCGCTCGACCACCGGCATCCCGAGTCGTCCTTCCAGCCGTTTGAGCTGCTGGCTCACAGCAGGCTGGCTGTAACCGAGGGCTGCAGCGGCGGCCGTCATCGACCCGAGCTCTGAAACCGCCCGCACCACACGCAGCGCGCGGGCATCAAGATCGGGTTCATCACTCGGGAGCAGAGTCACTTTTGAATCATAACTCTGACTTATTGTTCTGATGGCATACTGGGCATTGTTGAATGTGTCGATCGCGCACAGGCTGGATGTATGGCCACCTCATCCCTTCTCTCCGACTCCACTTTCCTCTCCACCTCCGTCTCCACCATCGCCGACGCCACCACCGAGTTCGCTGCGGGCCGCGGCTACCTCTCTGCCTGCACCCTCGGGCTGCCGACCAGGGGAACCGTCGCGGCGATCACCGCCGACACCGCGACCTGGGCGGCCGGCCAGGCCAGTGCTGCCGGCTACGGGGCAACCGCTGAGCGCGCCAGGGCCGCATACGCCGGCATCGTCGGAGTGGATGTCGATCGCGTGGCGATCGGGTCCCAGACATCCGTCATGGCGGGCATGATCGCCTCGTCAGTGCCAGACGGAGCCGAAGTGCTCTGTGTCGACGGCGACTTCAGCTCCATCGTCTTCCCGTTCCTGGCGCAGAGCCATCGCGGGGTGACGGTGCGCCACGTGCCGCTGCACGCTCTGGCAGAGAACATCACCGGCTCCACCTGGCTGGTCGCCTTCTCGCTCGTTCAGTCGGCCACCGGCGCCATCGCAGAAGCAGATGACATCGTGAGCGCAGCGCGCACCCATGGCACGCACACATTCTGCGACACCACCCAGGCCGTCGGCTGGCTTCCGGTGGATGCGTCGCGCTTCGACGCAACGGCATGCCACGCCTACAAGTGGCTGTGCTCGCCTCGCGGGGCGGCCTTCCTCACGGTGTCAGAGGATTTCGCTCCGTTGTTGCGACCGGTGCAGGCCGGCTGGTATGCCGGTGACGACCCGTGGGGCTCCTGCTACGGCCCGGCCATGAACCTGGCGACGGATGCGCGCCGCTTCGATGTCTCCCCCGCCTGGCAGGCGTGGGTCGGCGCCGCTGCGGCCCTCGACTTCTTCGCGCAACTCGACATCGTCGCCGTTCGTGAGCACAATGTCGGCCTCGGGAACGCGCTGTCAGATGGGCTCGGACTGGATCGCCGCAACCAGGCCATCGTCACCTGGCCGGATGTCGACGGCTCGGCATTCGCGCGCATCAGCGCAGCCGGGATCATCGCGTCCAGTCGTGCAGGGCGGGCGCGGGCGGCGTTCCACCTCTGGAACGACGAGGAAGACGTCGATCTGCTGCTCGCCGCGCTGCGCCGCTGAAACACGCGCTCAGGCGCGGCGAACCGGGTTCGACAGGACGCCGAGCCCGGTGATCTCCACTTCGACCGTGTCGCCGTCAACGATGGGCCCAACACCGGCCGGTGTGCCTGTGAGCACAACATCGCCGGGCAGCAGGGTCCAGACGCTCGACGCGTAAGCGACGATGTCGGCAACAGAGTGCACCATGTCGCTGAGTGAACCCGACTGGCGCACCTCGCCGTTCACTCTGGTCTCCAGCGTTGCGCCCTCGAACTCGAACTCCGTGTCGATGACAGGACCAAGGGGGCAGAAGGTGTCGAATCCCTTGGCTCGTGCCCACTGGCCATCGCGTTTCTGCAGGTCACGCGCCGTCACGTCGTTCGCGATCGAGTACCCGAAAATCGCATCCAGTGCGCCTGCGGCATCGACATTCTTCGCGATCGACCCGATGATCACCGCCAGCTCGCCCTCGTGCTCGACCCTATCGCTCTGCGGTGGAAGCACAATCGCGTCACCAGGACCGATCACCGCGGTATTGGGCTTGAGGAAAAGCAGCGGCTCTGCCGGCGCCTCCCCGCCCATCTCCGACGCGTGTTCGCGGTAATTCTTACCGACGGCCGCAACCTTCGATCGCGGGATGACCGGTGCGAGCAGCTTGACCTCTTCCAGCGGAACCCGCTCGCCCGTTGGCTCGTAGCCCGCGAACATCGGGTCGCCCTTCAGTACGACAAGGCTGTCTTCGTCGATGATGCCGAACGCGATAGCACCCTCGTGGCTGAATCGTGCGATCTTCATGCCTGTCCGTCCAGTTGTGTCATCCAGCCGTGCCGGTCAGGCAGGCGTCCGTATTGAATGTCGGTGAGTTCCTGCCGCAGTGACATCGTGATCGCGCCAGCCGGGGCATCCGGGTCGCCGATTTCGATCGTCTCGCTCTTGAGCTGGGAAATCGGCGTGACGACGGCTGCAGTGCCGCAAGCGAAGACCTCGGTGATGGCACCGGATGCGACGCCACTCTGCCACTCGTCGATGGTCACGTCCCGCTCTTCCACCGTCATGCCCCGGTCCCTGGCCAGCTGCAGGATGCTGTCTCTGGTGACACCTTCAAGGATGGTGCCGGTCAGCCGAGGGGTCACGATCCGGTCGGTGCCGTGCACAAACATCACGTTCATGCCGCCGAGTTCGTCGATGTGGGTTCCCGTCTCGCCGTCGAGGAAGAGCACCTGTGCGCATCCGTTCTCGTACGCCTCCATCTGCGGCAGCAGCGACGCAGCGTAGTTGCCGCCGCACTTGGCCGAACCGGTGCCACCGCGTCCGGCGCGGGAGTATTCGGTCGACAGCCAGATCTTCACCGGTGCGACGCCGTCGGCGAAGTAGGCGCCGGCCGGGCTGGCGATCACATAGAAGGCGACGGTCTGCGCAGCACGCACACCGAGGAAATTCTCGTTCGCGATCATGAACGGACGCAGGTACAGGCTGGTCTCCGGCGCTGACGGAACCCAGTTGCCGTCGACCGCGACGATCTGTCTGATCGCTTCGATGAAGTCTTCGGCGGCGAGTTCTGGAAGCGCAAGCCGGTGGGCAGAACGCTGCAGTCGCTTCGCGTTGCGCTCCGGCCGGAACGTCCAGATCGAGCCGCCTTCGTGACGGTAGGCCTTCAGCCCCTCGAAGATCTCCTGCGCATAGTGGAGAACAGCTGAAGCCGGGTCGATCTGCAGGGGCCCGTATGGGGTGACGCGTGCATCGTGCCAGCCGTCTTCGATACCCCAGTCGATCGTGACCATGTGATCGGTGAAGTGCTTGCCGAATCCCGGGTCCGCCAGGATCGCCTCACGTTCCGCCGCAGCGCGCGCGGTTGTCGAGGGGGTGAGGGTGAATTTCAGCGGGTAGGTTGTGGCGCCCTGCGTTTGTGCGGTAGGTGTTGCTGGGGTGCGCGCCTCTGTGCGTGCTTCTGTTGTGCTCATTGGAGTCCCTTGTCTGTCAGTCGGGTGACGATGGCGTCGCCGACGGCGGCCGTGCCGCGCGGTTTCGCATCGTCACCGGTGCCCGTGCGTGCGGCGATGTCGGCTGTGACGGCCGCGTTCACCCGGTCGGCGGCCTCCGGCAGACCAAGGTGGTCAAGGAGCAGCGCAACCGAGAGAATGGCCGCCGTCGGGTCGGCCAGTTGTTGGCCCGCAATGTCGGGAGCCGATCCGTGAACCGGTTCGAACATGCTGGGGAATCGGCCGTCCGGGTTGATATTTCCGGATGCCGCGAGGCCGATGCCACCGCTGATAGCGGCCGCGAGATCGGTCAGGATGTCGCCAAAGAGGTTGTCCGTGACGATGACGTCAAATCTACTCGGTTTTGTGACCAGGAATATCGTTGCAGCGTCGACATGAAGGTAATCGACGGCCACGTCGGGGTATTCGGCGGCGATCGTGTTCACCGTGCGTTGCCAGAGGCTGCCGGAGAAGACCAGCACATTCGTCTTGTGCACCAGTGTCAGCTTCTTGCGGGGCCGTGCCAGTGCCGTTTCGAAGGCAAATCGCACGACGCGTTCCACCCCGTATGCGGTGTTGACTGAGACCTCGTTCGCCACCTCGTGCACCGTGCCCTGGCGAATCGACCCGCCGTTGCCGACGTATGGGCCTTCTGTGCCCTCGCGCACAACGATGAAGTCCACCTCACCCGGGTTCGCGAGTGGACTGGCAACACCGGGGAAGAGCCGGCTCGGTCTCAGGTTCACGTAATGGTCGAGCGAGAAGCGCAGTTTCAGGAGCAGTCCGCGTTCGATATTCGCGTTCGCCAGTCGCGGGTCTCCCGGCACTCCCCCGACGGCACCCAGCAAAATGGCATCGTGTGCACTGATCGCGCGCAGGTCGTCATCGGTGAGAACCTCACCGGTCTCCAGGAACCGCCCGGCTCCGAGTGAGAAATGCGTCTTCTCGATGGTGACGTCGTCTGTAGCCGTGACAGCGTCTAGAACCCTCACCGCTTCGGCAACGACCTCTGGGCCGATCCCGTCTCCGGGGATGAGCGCGAGTTTAATGTGGCGTGGCATGCGGCTCCGTGTGTCTGTGCTCTCGAAGTACCTGTGCTTCGATTCTGGCGATTCCTGTAGTTAGACACTACTGCCGCAGGTGATAATGCCTAAGCTGGGCACTACCTGACAACTAAAGAAAGCAGGTCATCATGAGCCTCGGATTCGGCATCTTCCTGTTCGTCGTCGGCGCGATCCTCGTATGGGCGCTCAATTTCTCCGTCGACTGGATCGACCTGGACCTGGTCGGCTACATCCTGATGGGCGCAGGAGTTGTGATCATCATCCTCGGCATTGTGCTCATCACCCGGAAGCGCAGCACCGTCAGCACCACCCGCAGCCTGAACGATCCGGTCAACGGTGAGCAGGTCACCCGCAGGGAAGACTCGACCGACGGCCTCTGACCGACGGCTACCGACGCGAAGCGCTACTCGCTGAGGTCGATCGCCACCATGACGTCGGCCGAGATCGCGTCGCGCAGCGAGTCCAGCAGGGTGAGGGGCACGGGTGAGTCCACGGTCAGCACACTGAGTGCCTTGCCGCCGGCGACATGGCGCGCGATCTGCATGCCGGCGATGTTGATCTCGGCCTGGCCGAATTCGCGCCCGTACACGGCGACGATGCCCGGCCGGTCGGTGTAGAGCATGATGACCAGGTGCTGGGTGAATGGCACCTCAACGTCGTAACCGTTGACTTCGACGATCTTCTCGATCTGCTTGGTGCCCGTCAGGGTGCCAGAGACCGACACCTGCGAACCGTCGGCGAGTGCCCCGCGCAGGGTGATCACGTTGCGGTATTCGGGTGAATCAGAGTCGGTGATCAGGCGCACGTTGATTCCGCGCTGCTCCGCGAGCAACGGCGCATTCACGTACGAGACCGTCTCGCTGACCACGTTGGTGAAGATGCCCTTGAGCGCCGCGAGCTTCAGCACGCTCACGTCGTAGTCGGCGAGCTCGCCGCGCACCTCCACGTCGACGCTAGTGAGCGGGCTGTGTTGGGCGAGGCCAGAGAAGACTTGGCCGAGCTTCTCCAGAAGGGGAATGCCGGGGCGAACGTATGGGTCGATGACCCCGCCGGCGACGTTCACGGCGTCCGGCACGAGCTCTCCCGAAAGGGCGAGCCGCACTGACTTGGCAACGGACACGCCCGCCTTCTCCTGGGCTTCACCGGTGGAGGCGCCGAGGTGGGGGGTCACGATGATGTTCTCGAGGCCGAGCAACGGGGAGTCCGTTGGCGGCTCGCTGACGAACACGTCGAGTCCTGCGCCGGCGATAGTGCCGGCAGTCAATGCCGCGTGGAGGGCATCCTCGTCGATCAGTCCGCCACGGGCGACGTTGACGACGACGGCGGTGGGCTTCATCAGCTTGAGCTGCGCCTCACCGATCATGCCGGTGGTCTCCGGGGTCTTCGGCATATGAATGGTGACGAAGTCTGATTGCGCAAGCAGTTCCTCGAGCGTGACGGGCTGCACCCCGAGTTGTTGTGCCCTGGCGGAGGTGATGTACGGGTCGTACGCGATGACGTTGGTTCCGAATGCTTGTAACCGTGCCGCGATGAGTGCGCCGATGCGGCCGAGACCGATGATGCCGATGGTCTTCTCGTAGATCTCGACGCCGCTGTACTTCGAACGCTTCCACTGGCCCTGCGCGAGTGCACCGTGTGCCGCAGGAATGTGACGGGCGAGGCTCAGGATGTGGCCGACGGTCAGTTCGGCCGCCGAGATGATGTTCGATGTCGGTGCATTGACCACCATCACGCCTGCTGCGGTTGCCGCCTTGATGTCGACGTTGTCGAGGCCGACGCCGGCCCTCGCGATCACCTTGAGCTGTGGCGCAGCCGCAATGGCCTCCGCGTCGACCTTGGTGGCCGAGCGCACGAGGATGGCGTCGGCGGTGGCGAGTTCAGCCAGCAGTGCGGCGCGGTCCGTTCCGTCGACGTGGCGCACGTCAAAATCCGGGCCAAGGGCGTCTACGGTTGCTGGGGACAGTTCTTCGGCGATCAAGACAACAGGCTTCGACACTAAAACGGATCCTCCGAGTGCGTTGTGACACAGAACATGCGCCGCGACCACGGGGCGCCAGATATGAAAACACTCTACTGGCTGGAAAGGAGGCGACGAGCCGCATGACGTTCTTAGTCGTCCAGACCGTGTTGCGCATCCTTCTGGCGCTGGTCTTCATCGGAATGGGGGTCTCCCATTTTCTTCCGGCCTCGCGGCGCACGATGGCAGCGACGATCCCGCCGAGGTTGCGGTGGACCGGCCTGCTGAGACCGCGCAATCTCGTCATCTTCACCGGTGTCTGTGAGATCGCAGGCGGGCTCGGTCTGCTGTTCCCGCCGACGACGGTGCTCGCGGGGATCTGCCTGATCGTGTTTCTTGCCGCGGTCTTTCCCGCCAACGCCTATGCCGCGCACCACCGCGAACGGTTCGGACGGGTCGCGACTCCCCTCGTTCCGCGGCTCATCGGCCAACTCGTGCTGATGGCGCTGATCGTGCTCGCGATCCTCTAGCGCTATTTCGACGATGATCGTGGTGATTCGGTAGTCGCGGACCTGGTGAGTGCTTACCTGGGTCGCAGGGAGCGGGTCCAGGCAACCTCTCTGTCGAGTTGCCCAGACTCTACGAAGAGACGGACCTGATGGGTGCTGGCCAGCGCGTGGGCAAGTTCATCACGACTGGCCGGCTCAAAGCCGAGTTTTTGCCAAAACAGCCCCGAGCGCCGACTGAAAAGCCACGCCTGCTGTGCTCCGTATTCCATTGCCCGCGCCAGGGCGAACAGGGCCAGAGTCGTGCCCTCGCCTGCCCGCTGCGCAGAATGATGAACCGCCACGCTCCGAATGAGTACGTGCTCCCGATCATCGCTGAGTTCGAATCCCGTGCTCGCGACGATCTCGCCGGCGGCATCCCGTTCGATCCAGATCTGCACCGTGGGCGAGTCCAGCCCGCTGAGCGTCAGATCCACGTGGCGAAGGAACTCGGTCACGTCAGTGATGTCGTCTGGCAAAGCGAGCACGAGGGAAGACACCCGACCAAGGTTACTGGCGGTTCGACGGGGCCGCTTTCTGCTCCGGGCATGGATAGGTCATCATGTAGTCATGAAGGAGCCCGGCGCAGAAAGTGCGATCGTTGTGGAGTTTCCCTCATTGGACGAGCACGTGGACAGCTACCGGAATCAGCTGGATCCAAGTCGCGCGTGGGGAATGCCTGCACACGTGACTCTTCTCTATCCGTTCGTTGCGCCATCCGACCTGAACGAAGAATTCCTGGGTCGCGTCGAGTCTTCGCTGGCAGGCGTCACGCCTTTCGACGTTTCGTTTTTTGAAGTGAAGTGGTTTGGTGATCAGGTTGTGTGGCTTCATCCATCGCCTTCACTTCCCCTCAAAGTCATGACCGACCGGCTGATGGCCGAGTTTCCCACCCTCAAGCCTTACGGTGGCGCGATCACTGTACCCATCCCGCATCTCACCGTCGGTGATGGAGCCGACCTCGACAAATTGAAGAGCGTCGCTTCACGTCTGGAAGCGGTTCTGCCCTTATCGGCACACGTGACCACAGTCAGCATCATGAGCGGATCCAACTTGCCAAACTCGTGGTCTGTGATCAAACGGATTGAGCTGCTGCCGAATCAGCTCATTCCTTAGAGTTCGCCATGGGAAGCGAGCAAAGTCAGACGATGAGGCTGCCGAGGCCGAATAGCGCGTAGATGTCGAGCGAGAGCACCGCTACCAGGCACAATCCGGTCAGCAAGAGAAGAATGCGAGCGCGCGGGCCGCGATTGCGCCCGAGCCACGCCGCAGCCGCGTAAACCACGAACGGCAACAGAACGCCAACGATCAGCACGGTCCAGCCGAAAGCGCTCAACTGGGTGTCTAGCGAGCCGGCTGCCACGTTCAGCCCGACCAAATTACCGATGGCCTCCCACACGTCATAGACATAGAACAGCCCGAACACGGCTGCGATCGTCACAGCAGACCACAGCGGCGTGCGTCGCTTCACGGCCGCCTCCTGCGCCGTCATGCCGCTGCCCCCGTTCCGAAGATGAACGGCAGCGGTGCCAGCAACACCACGCCGACCAGAAGCCAAACCACCCGCGCACGCGGACGCCGGGCAGTCAGCCAATAGGTGACCGTGAACCACACGAAGGGCGACGCAACCGCCAGCCACGCCCCGAGCGAGAACATGAACTCGCCGACCGGGTCGGTGATCGGGTTCCCGATCCGCTGCCCGCCGATGAACCAGCCCACCGTGTAGAGCAGGTAGATCCCGGCGATCACCCCGATTGCGACCAGCGTGAACGAGTTGGTTGCCGCTGCTGCAGGCGAAACGGATGCCTCGGCATCCGTCGTCTGCGCCGCGCTTGTGTGTGATTGACCTGCACGAGGCTGATCCGCCCGAGTTTGGCCTGTCTGGGACTCGTCGTTGTGTCTGCCCGCGACACTCCACCCTGTCGGCAGCTCCTCGGAGAGAGCACCCGGCACGAGCGTCGGGTCGTCGTCGCCGGCCCAGCTCAGTGCATCGTCGTCGCGATCAGTCGCCATATGCCTAGATTAGCGAGTACACCCGGCGATAGAGTGATGCCGATCGAAGGAGCACCAGATGGGTATCGTCTCACGCGCTTTCTCAGGCCGCAGTCGCGAACACGACCCGAATCTTCCGCCGGGCCAATACCTGACCGAAGACTTCCCAGTGCTCTCCGCAGGCCCGACACCCGAGGTCGACACCGCCGACTGGGAGTTCACCATCCGATCGGAATCCGGGCAGGTGCACCGCTGGAGCTGGGATGAGCTGCACGCTCTTCCCATCGACGACGTCGGCACAGACATCCACTGCGTCACCCGTTGGTCGAAACTCGGCACCTCCTGGCGCGGGGTGTCACTCGACACACTCTTCGCCGATGTCGACACCAGCTTCGAATACGTGATGGCGCACTCCTACGGGGGCTACACGACGAACGTTCCCCTCGACGACCTGCTTGACGGTAAAGCCTGGATCGCCTTCGAATTCGACGGTGAGGGCCTCGAGCCCGAACACGGCGGCCCGGCCAGGCTGCTGGTGCCCCATCTCTACTTCTGGAAGAGCGCAAAGTGGATTCGCGGGCTCGTGATGATGGAGGACGACGACCCCGGTTTCTGGGAGCAGAACGGATACCACATCTACGGTGACCCCTGGCTCGAGCAGCGGTACTGGTGACCCCGGGCGGGAAGATGGACTGGGAAGTGGGAACGGTCATCGAAACCAGCACCCAAACGCCGACAGCGCGCAGCCTGACGCTGGATGTTCCGTCATGGCCGGGCAACATCGCCGGTCAGCACATCGATCTGAGGCTCACGGCCGAAGACGGCTACACGGCGGTGCGATCGTATTCGCTGGCGTCGTCCGGCCCCGATTCTCGCCTCGAGCTGGCAGTCGACAAACTGCCGACCGGAGAGGTCTCCCCCTACCTGGTGGATGTCGCCCTGCCCGGCGACCAGCTCGAACTGCGCGGCCCGCTCGGGGGCTGGTTCGTCTGGAGACCGGAAGAGCCGGGCAGCGTGCAGCCCGTCGCGGTGCAGCTCATCGCCGGCGGCTCTGGCATCGTGCCGCTGATGGCGATGATCCGTTCCCATGCCGTGTCCGCCAGCCTCGCCCCGTTCCGGCTTCTCTACTCTGTGCGCACGCCCGACGACGTCTTCTACGCCGAGGAACTGGCCCGGCTCGAAAAGGAGAGCGACCTCCTCGCGGTGACCTACGTCTACACACGCCGCACTCCCCCGGGCTGGCCGGTGCCGGCAGGGAGGATCACCGACTCGGCGCTCGAGTCCGCCGCATTCCCGGCCACGGATGCCCCTGCGGTGTTCGTCTGCGGCCCCACCGGTTTTGTCGAGAACCTTGCCACCCGGCTTGTCGCCCTCGGGCACGATCCCGCCGACGTGAAGACCGAGAGATTCGGAGGCGCCTGATGTCCACCCGCCTCGATGGAAACGCCCTGGCCGGTCCAATGTCTGAAATTTTCGGACGCGACATGACCGCCGTGATCGGTCGGTGCCGCAACTGCGGCGATGCCTCCGAACTCGCCAGGACCATGGTCTACCCGGACGCTCCGGGGATCGTTGTCCGCTGCCCGGGCTGCCGAGAGGTGCTGTTCACACTCGTGCACGCCAGGGGTCGCACCCTGATCGGCTTCGGCACAATCGCCGGCCTGCAGGGCTGATAACCAAGCACGACACGCGTCGCACGCGCTTCCGCACGCCGAACCGCCCATTTCTGCTGCTTATCACGATGATGAACGACAGAAATGGGCGGGTCGGCGAACCGGTCAGGTGCTAGCGCGCGACTTCACCGTCGACATAGTCGTCGTCGTTGGAGGAGTTCCAGGCGAACAGCTTGCGCAGCTCACGGCCGGTCTCCTCGATCGGGTGCACTTCGCCCTTCTTACGAAGTGCGAGGAACTCCGGTGCTCCGGCATCCTGGTCGGCGATGAAGCGTTCTGCGAACGCGCCGCTCTGGATGTCGGCGAGAACGGCCTTCATGTTCTCCTTGACGTTGGGGTCGATGACGCGAGGGCCGGACACGTAGTCGCCGTACTCGGCCGTGTCCGAGACGCTCCAGCGCTGCTTGGCGATGCCACCCTCCCACATCAGGTCGACGATGAGCTTGAGCTCGTGCAGAACCTCGAAGTACGCGACCTGCGGCTGGTAGCCGGCCTCGGTCAGAACCTCGAATCCGTACTGCACCAGCTGCGACGTGCCGCCACAGAGCACAGCCTGCTCACCGAACAGGTCGGTCTCGGTCTCTTCGGTGAACGTGGTCTTGATACCGCCGGCGCGCAGGCCGCCGATCGCCTTCGCATAGCTCAGCACGAGCGGCCAGGCGTTGCCGGAGGCGTCTTCCTCGACGGCCACGATCACGGGCACGCCGCGTCCTGCCTCATATTCACGGCGCACGGTGTGGCCGGGGCCCTTCGGGGCGACCATGATCACGTCGACGCCCTCAGGCGCCTCGATGTAGCCGAAACGGATGTTGAAGCCGTGACCGAAGACCAGGGCCTTCCCAGCGGCCAGGTTCGGCTTCACGTCATCTGCATAGAGGTGGCGCTGCACCTGGTCTGGCGCGAGGATCACGATGACATCTGCCCAGGCGGATGCCTCGGCCGCGCTCTGCACGGTGAAGCCGGCTTCCTCTGCCTTGGCCTTCGACTTCGAGCCCTCCTTGAGGCCGACGACGACCTCGACGCCGGAGTCGCGCAGGTTCTGCGCGTGGGCGTGGCCCTGCGAACCATAGCCGATGACGGCGACCTTCTTGCCCTGGATGACCGCCAGGTCGGCGTCCTTGTCGTAGAAAATCTCAGACACGAGTGGTTATCTCCTTGTTTTCGTTGGTTGAGCCTGTCGGGACCGGTCGGCCCGGGAGTTGGTCAGTTCTTGAACACGCGTTCGGTGATGGACTTCGAGCCTCGCCCGATGGCGAGAAGGCCGGATTGTGCGATCTCCTTGATGCCGTACGGCTCCAGAACCCGCAGGAACGCCTGGGTCTTGCCTGAGTCGCCGGTGACCTCGATCACCAGCGCCTCGCTGGCCACATCCACCACACGGGCGCGGAACAGGGTGACGGCTTCCAGTACCTGCGACCTGGTGGTGTTGTCGACCCGTACCTTGATCAACAGGTGTTCGCGGTGCACAGACTGCACAGGGTCGAGCTCAACGATCTTGATGACGTTGATCAGCTTGTTCAGCTGCTTGGTCACCTGCTCAAGAGGCTGATCCTCGACGTCGACGACGATCGTGATGCGGGAGAGTCCGTCGATCTCACTGTGACCGACCGCCAGGCTTTCGATGTTGAATCCGCGGCGGGCGAAGAGGCCGGCCACCCTGGTGAGCAGGCCGGGCTTGTCCTCCACCAGGAGGCTCAGAACATGACTCGACATGGTTATTCCTCCTCCCAGGTCGGCGCATGGTCTTTGGCGTACTGCACGTAACTGTTGCTCACGCCCTGCGGCACCATCGGCCACACCATGGCGTCACGGCTGACAACGAAGTCGATCACGACCGGTCGGTCGTTGGTCTCCAGGGCGAGCTTGATGGCCGCGTCGACCTGGTCAGGACTGGTGACACGGATGCCGAGGGCACCATACGCTTCGGCCAACTTGACGAAGTCGGGCACCATCTTGGTGCCGTGCCCGGTGTCCAGGTCGGTGAACGAGTGGCGGCCGTCGTAGAACAACGTCTGCCACTGCCGCACCATGCCGAGCGACGAGTTGTTGATGATGGCGACCTTGATCGGGATGTTGTTGATCGTGCAGGTGGCCAGTTCCTGATTGGTCATCTGGAAGCATCCGTCCCCGTCGATCGACCAGACCACCCGGTCGGGCTCGGCGACTTTGGCACCCATTGCAGCCGGCACCGAATAGCCCATGGTTCCTGCACCGCCCGAGTTCAGCCAGGCGTTCGGCCGCTCGTACTTGATGAACTGCGCGGCCCACATCTGGTGCTGACCAACGCCCGCGGCATACACGGCCTCCGGACCGGTGAGCTCGCCGATTCGCTTGATGACGTACTGCGGGGACATCAGCCCATCTGCGGGTTCGGTGTAACCGAGCGGGAACTCCTCCAGAAGACCGTTCAGGTAGGTCCACCATTCGGTTGTGTCGCCGGCGGTGCCCGGCGCACCCCCCTTCGCGGCAGCCTCGTAGGCGACGATGAGGTCAGCGATGACGTCCTTGGCATCGCCGACGATGGGCACGTCGGCCGTGCGGATCTTCGAGATCTCCGCAGGGTCGACGTCGACATGGACGACCTTGGCGTTCGGAGCGAACTCCGACGCCTTGCCGGTGACCCGGTCGTCGAAGCGCGCACCGAGTGAGATGATCAGGTCGCTCTCCTGCAGGGCGAGAACAGCGGGCACCGTGCCGTGCATACCCGGCATCCCCAGGTGCTGCTTGTGCGAGTCGGGGAACGCCCCTCGCGCCATCAGAGTGGTGACGACGGGCGCACCGGTCGTCTCGGCCAGCGTCAGCAGCTCTGGTGATGCGCCGGCACGGATGACGCCACCGCCGACATAGAGCACCGGCTTCTTCGCCTCCACCAGCATCTGGGCGGCGGCCTGCACCTGCTTGCCGTGTGCTTTCGTGATCGGGCGGTAGCCGGGCAGGTCGAGCTTGGGTGGCCAGATGAATGGAGCCGAGTTCTGCTGCGCATCCTTGGTGACGTCGACGAGCACCGGGCCGGGGCGGCCGGTCGAGGCGATGTGGTAAGCAGCGGCGATCGCGGCGGGTACGTCTTCAGGACGCTTCACCAGGATTGAATGCTTGGTGATCGGCATGGTGATGCCGACGATGTCGGCCTCCTGGAAGGCATCCGTTCCCATCAGGGTGGAGAAGACCTGGCCGGTGATGGCAAGAAGCGGAACCGAGTCCATGTAGGCATCCGCGATGGCCGTCACCAGGTTGGTGGCGCCGGGCCCAGACGTGGCGATCGCCACACCGACCCGGCCGCTGGCCGACGCGTAGCCTTCCGCAGCGTGCCCCGCGCCCTGTTCATGGCGCACCAGGATGTGCCGGATGTCGGTCTGCGCCATCAACTCGTCGTAGAACGGGATGATGGCACCGCCGGGAAGTCCGAAGACGTCGGTGACGCCGAGGTGCTTGAGAGTGCGCAGGATCGCGCCGGAGCCGGTGAGGACCTCAGGGGCACTGCGATTCTCAGGCGTACTGCGCGACGAGGACTTGCCGGGCGTGCCGGCATCCGTCGCAGCCGGTGATGTGGGAGCGGAAGGAGTTGGAACGGGAGATGGGTCCGTGGTCATGAACGGTGTGTTCCCTTGGTTCGATGCGAATGGTGGGCGCAGAATACCCCGTTGATGATCAACCGGTGATCGCGCCTTCGGCTGCCGAATGCACGAGCTTCGAGTACTTTGCGAGAACGCCACGGGTATAGCGCGGAGGAAGCGGTGCCCAACCTTCCCGGCGGGCGGCCAGCTCAGCAGGATCGACCAGTAGGTCCAGCGTGCGAGCTGCGATATCGACCCGTATCAGATCACCATCGCGCACGAAGGCAATGGGACCAGCGTCCACTGCTTCGGGTGCTATGTGGCCGATACACAGTCCGGTTGTGCCGCCTGAGAATCGACCGTCAGTCAATAGTAGTACATCACTTCCGAGCCCGGCGCCCTTGATGGCGCCGGTGATGGCGAGCATCTCGCGCATACCGGGGCCACCCTTTGGGCCTTCATAACGGATGACGACGACGTCGCCTTTACCGATCCGTCCCTCTGTGAGGGCGTCCATGGCCGCGCGCTCGCGCTCGAAGACCCGCGCCGGGCCTTCGAAGACCGCGGCGTCGAAGCCTGCGGTCTTGACCACGGCACCCTCCGGCGCGAACGTGCCCTGCAGCACCGTGATGCCGCCGGTGGCATGGATCGGGTTGTCGAGGGAGCGAAGAACGGTTCCGTCGAGGGCGGGCGGGTCGATCTCCGCGAGGTTCTCTGCGACGGTCTTGCCGGTGACGGTCAGTGCGTCGCCGTGCAGAAGGCCGGCATCCAGCAGCGCCTTCATCACGACGGGCACACCGCCATGGCGGTCGACGTCGTTCATCACGTAGTTGCCGAACGGCTTGAGGTCGCCGATGTGCGGCACGGTGTCGCCGATGCGGTTGAAGTCGTCGAGGGTCAGTTCGACCTCTGCCTCGTTGGCGATGGCAAGCAGGTGAAGCACCACGTTCGTGGAACCGCCGAAGGCCATGGCGACGGCGATCGCGTTCTCGAATGCCTTCTTGGTCAGGATGTCGCGGGCGGTGATGCCGAGGCGCAACATGTTGACGACGGCCTCGCCTGAGCGGTGCGCGTAGTAGTCGCGGCGACGGTCGGCCGAGGCTGGGGATGCCGAGCCTGGAAGGCTCATTCCCAGTGCCTCTGCGACACTGGCCATCGTGTTCGCGGTGTACATGCCACCGCAGGCACCTTCACCCGGCGCGAACGCGCACTCGATGCGCTTGGCGTCTTCGGTCGACATCCGGCCGGCCTTGACCGCGCCGACTGCCTCGAACGAGTCGATGATCGTGATGTCCTTCTCTGTGCCATCGGAGAGCTTCACCCAGCCGGGAGCGATGGAGCCGGCGTAGAGGAACACCGAGGCCAGGTCGAGGCGCGCGGCGGCCATCAGCATGCCGGGCAGCGACTTGTCGCAGCCGGCGAGCAGCACAGAGCCGTCGAGGCGCTCCGCCATCATGACGGTCTCGACCGAGTCGGCGATCACTTCGCGGGAGACAAGGGAGAAGTGCATTCCCTCGTGTCCCATGGAGATGCCGTCGGAGACGGAAATGGTGCCGAACTGCAGTGGGTATCCCCCACCGGAGTGCACGCCCTCCTTTGAGGCCTGGGCGAGGCGGTCAAGGGAGAGGTTGCAGGGAGTGATCTCGTTCCAGGAACTCGCAATGCCGATCTGGGGCTTGTCCCAGTCGGCGTCACCCATCCCGACGGCACGAAGCATTCCTCGGGAGGTTGTTGCTTCGATCCCATCCGTGACGACGCGGCTTCTAGGCTTCAGATCGTACTCAGGCATGCATCGAGTCTAGAACGTCGCCGTGAGTGCTCCCGCCGTCGCCGCTGCCCGCAGCCACTACTGCTACTGACCACTGATCGTTTCGTCGTCATGGCGCGCCAGCGCCGCACCGCGGAAGTCGGCGAGCAGGCCGAGCACCTGGGAGACCTCCTCAGGGCTTCGCACCCTGTATCCCGCGAGGGATGCGCCTGGGCCCACCTTCAGCCCGAGGTCACCGTCCACCAGCACCGAGAACGCGTCTTCGTCGGTCACGTCGTCTCCGGAATAGAACACGGCACCGGCACCCGTGTGCTCCCGAAGCCGGGTGAGGGCATCCCCCTTCGTACTGGATCGCACGGAAAACTCGAGCACGTTCTTGCCCTCGCGAATCGTGAGTTCTGGGAGGATCTCGCCGACCTGATCTCTGGCCTCTCGCAGCGCGGCCTGCCCTTCCTGCACTGTTGCCAGTCGGGTGTGCAGCGCCAGACCGGCCGGCTTCCGTTCGATCCAGATTCCTTCGACGGGTCCGCTGATCCGATCCAGCACCCTGGTCAGGGTCTCGAGTTGCTCGAGTTCGGCTGGGAGCAGATCCAGCTGGATCTCTGGGGTGTCCAGTTGCACCTCGATGCCGTGCGAACCGGCGAGGAGCACGCCGGCCTCCGGGTCTGCAACGTGGCGCAGGCTCTCGAGCGCTCTCCCGGAGACGAAGGCGACCCGAACTCCGGGCGATTCCACCAGACGCCCAACCGCCTCCCGCACGCCATCGACGGCCCTGGCATCTTCGGGTTTGTCAACGAGGGGGGCGAGTACCCCGTCGAAATCGAGCGCGACAAGCAGCGTTTCTTCCGCTGCAAGCTCACGCAGACCCGAGACCAGGTTCTCCGGCACTCCTGCCTGCACTGCCGCACCACCGGTGAGAGTGTCGAGGAAGGTTGCGGACCAGGCCGAGACGTCATTGTCGAACACCTTGCGGCGGAGTGCACGCATCCGTCTGGTCCGCTCGCGCTTTGGCATCTCGACCGCCAGCATGATGGCGTCCTTCAGCCCGTCGATGTCGTGTGGGTTGATGCGGATCGCCTGCCGGAGTTCGTCTGAGGCGCCGGCGAATTCGCTGAGTACCAGTACCCCGTCGGCGTCGAATCGCACCGCGCAGTACTCCTTCGCGACCAGGTTCATCCCGTCTCGCAGTGCGGTGACGAGCATGACGTCGGCCGCGAGGTAGAGCGCGACCATCTCCTCGCGTGGATAGCCCTGGTGGTGGTAGCTGATCGCCATGTGGCTGATCGTCGAGTAGTCGCCGTTCAGGCGTCCGACGGCGAGTTCGATCTCGTCACGCAGCGTCATGTAGGCGGCGACGCGTTCTCTGGAGGGACTCGCCACCTGCACCAGGATGACGTCTTCGACGTCGAGCCGCCCTTCCTGGAGCAATTCCCCGTATGCCTTGATCCGGTGCCCGATACCCTTGGTGTAGTCGAGCCGATCGACGCCGAGCATGACCGTCTTCGGGTTCCCGAGGTCTTCCCTGATCTGTCGCGCGCGTTCCTGCACCTCGGGGCGTTTCGCAATCTCCTCGAAGCCGGCCGAGTCGATGGAAATCGGAAAATGCTTCGCGATCACCCGGCGGGAATTGCCGTTCGAGTCCGTCACGTCGATGGCTGACCCTCTGGTCGGGAATCCCTGCAGGCGGCGGACCGCGCGGGTGAAGTTTCCCGCATCGGCGACACGCTGGAAGCCGATCAAGTCTGCGCCGAGCAGCCCGTCGATGATCTGCTTGCGCCACGGGAGCTGGGAGTAAATGCCATATGGCGGAAACGGAATGTGATTGAAGAACCCGATGACGAGGTCAGGGCGGGCGTCGCGCAGCATCCTGGGAACCAGCTGGAGTTGATAATCCTGAACCCAGACGGTTGCGCCGGTCGCTGCGGCGGAAGCCGCTGCCTCGGCGAAGCGTCGGTTGACAGCGACGTAGCTCTCCCACCATTCGCGGTGGTAACTCGGTGGAGCGATGACATCGTGGTAGAGCGGCCACAGGGTGTCATTTGAGAAGCCCTCGTAGTATCGCTCAAGATCCTGCTTACTCAGCCGAACCGGCAGAATCGAGATGCCGTCGTACTCGAACGGTTCGAAGTCCCGGTCGGCGACGCCCGGCCAGCCCACCCACGCGCCGTCTGAACTCCGCATCAGCGGTTCGAGTGCCGTGACGAGTCCTCCGGGCGACGTCCTCCAGTTGTCACTGCCGTCTGCTGCAGTCTCGTGATCGACGGGTAGCCTGTTCGAAACGACCACCAAAGAGAAGGCGCCGTGCCGAACTGTCGTTCGCACCGCGGGGGAAGCTTCTGTCATGGTTCATCCGTTCCGATACGCCCTCGTTGGTTGACTCCGTGCAGCGCTTTCAGGCTATCAGCCGCCCCTTCCCCGTTCCGAGCGTGCGAACCGCTCGGGTCAGGCCCTGGCGGGCGAGAAGCTGAACGAACGCGCTCCCCGTTTGCGGGCGACCACCCAGAGCGAGAGCAGCAGGCAGCCGAGCGCGAACGCCACGAGAATGGCAGCAGATGCCGCCACATTCGCACCACCGACACCGGACACGATGGCCTGCATCCCCTGCACGGCCCAGGTGAGCGGCAGGAACGGGCTGATTATCTGGAACGGCGTCGCGACGATCTCAATCGGATAGAGTCCTCCCGCCGAGGTGAGCTGCAGCGTCAGCAGCACCAGCGACACCACGATCCCTCCCCGCCCGAACGCCACCGTCAGAAAGTGGTGCACGGCCACGAATACCAAGGCCAGAAGCACGGCGAACGAGAGGGTCACAGGCAACAGCGTCCAGGCGACCCCCAGGGCGCCATGGAGCAGCCCGGTGATCACCACAGCCTGGGCGGCCGCGATTGCGAACGCCTTCCCGAGGCTGCGCATGACCAGCCGCGGCGTCGAGGCGGTCGACGCGAGTGCCATCGACGACATCGGCCGGAGGAACAGGAAGATCGCGAGTGCACCGATCCACAGCCCGATCGGCATGAAGATCATCCCGATGATCGGACCGACCCCGTCGATGGCGTTTTCCCGAGTGGTGGTGACCCCGACCGGCTCTGCGACGACCTCGGCCACCGAAGCGGAATCCTGGCCATCGAGCGCCGAAGCCTGCTCCGCACCAGACGATAGACCGTCGGCCAGGGCTCCAGCGCCGTCGGCAAGCTGGTGCGCACCGGCGGCAGACGCTGCAGCACCGCTCGAGAGGCCGGCGACTCCGTCGGCCAGCCCGCTCGCTCCCTCTACGAGTTCACCTGAGTTGGCAGCGAGCTGGTCGGCACCAGCAGCACTCTGCGCCACGCCGTCGAGCACGGCCCCGACACCGCCGCCCGCCTGGCCGATGCCGGCGCCCTGCGCTGCGAGCGCGTCGAGACCGGCCTGGAACTCGTTCAACGATTGTGCGTACGGAGCGAGCGCAGGGTCGGCCTGCAGCTGCGAGTTCAGCCCTTGGAACCCGGTGGCCGCCTGCTGCACTCCCCCGGCATACCCCGGCAGCCCGGTCTCGAGTCCGCGTAGGCCTTCCGCGCCCGCGCTGAGTTCGCCGAGACCGTCACTCAGAGTGCTTACTCCGTCTGCATAGTCGGAGACCCCGCCGGCGAACGACGAGGCACCGGATGCCGCGGTGGCGGCCCCTGACGCAAACGAATCGAGTCCGGTGGCCAGGCCCCCAACCCCGGTCCCAAGCTCTGTCGCACCAGACGCCGCCGTCGAAAGTGAGCCACCCATGGCGCCGAGCTGGTCGTAGAACGCCGTGAGGTACTGCGACGTGATCGCACGCCCGAAGGTTCCGGTCATGGCCGTCCCCACCGATTGCGCTGCCGAACCGGCGATAAAGGAGTGCGCATCGTCGGTGCGAATGGTGAGATTCGCCTGTCGTGGCGCATCGCCCGAGAGCGAAGTGATCAACGAGGAGAAGTCCGACGGGATCGTCAGCACGGCATACGCATCCCCGGCGGCCAACGCCTCTTCGGCGTCGTGCGTGTTGGAGATCGTCCAGTCGAATCCGGCAGAACCCTGCCCGTCCGTCGCCGGCGCTGTGAGTTCCGTTACCAGCTGCCGCCCTGCCAATATCGGTTGTTCGGTGCCGTCAGCCGCGGTGGTGGTGACCATTTCATCGTTGTTGACGACGATGGCAGGAATTGTGTCCACCCGCTGGTCTGCGGTCGCGAGCGCGCCGGCGAACAGGCCGGCAACGGCGAGCGGCACCACGATGACACCGGCAATCATCATCCCGAACGAGAAGCGGCGTTGCCCAGGCGTGCGACTGAAGAGTCTCTCGATCCTGCTGCTCATGATTGCACGGCCTTTCTGTCGATATCGCGAGGTTCTAATGCGCGAGGTTCTAATGGGCGCAGGTGCAGTCGCTGGGTGAGGCGCTCCCTGAACGATTCCGTGTCCACGGATCCGACGGAGGCCGCGCTGAGTACAAGCGTCGTCTTTGTCGGAACCAAGTCGGCGAGCAGGAGGCCGAAGACGTCGGGCCCGGCAATGCCGTTGTCCCGAGGCACGCCGTCGCCCACGTCGACGATCACGACGCCGGGGTTCTCGGTGAGCGCCGCAGTGACGAGCACCCCGGCGCGCCCCACAGGTGACAACGACGACACGTTGGTGTCGGCAGACATTGCTCGATGGTCGCCCGACGCTGCCGCGAGGGCCCGGTTCAGCCTCTCGATCCATCCGTCGACGCTCTCGTGAACAGCTCGTGCACGAAACCACGGCGCGTTCAGCTCACGACGTTCAGCGATGGTTTCCCCGACTGCTCTTCCGCGGTCCGACTGGCCGAACCCGCCGGCATCCGCCAGCGCGACGGTACGCAGGGCACGCGCGCGCTCCGATGGCAGGGGCGCGCCGAGAACCTGCATACGTCCACGCACCGGGTCCAGCCGGCCGGCGAGGGTGGCGGCGACAACCCTGCGGTCTGCGGCCGCCCCGGTCAGGATCAGGATTCCCCCGTGTTCCACTGCAATATCGATCGGGCCCAAGGGGCTCTCCGGCAGGCCGAGCACGGCTCCGTCAGCCGTGATCGCCTCGCCCCGGCCTTTCGCCCAGTCGAGATCAGCCAGGTGGTGGCGCAGGCCCTCTCCCTCGATGTCGACGTTCGGGAGCAGCCGGGAGAGCCAGCGTGGCAGCCACCACGCCGCCTTGCCCGCCAGCGCTATGGCGGCGGGCACCAGCGTCATCCGCACCAGGAAGGCGTCGAGTGCCACCCCGATGGCGAGCGCGAATGCGATGCCCTTGATTGCTCCTGTGCCCTCTGGCACGAAGGCGAAGAAGACGAAGAACATGATCAGTGCGGCCGCAGTGACAACTCGTGCCGCATGCGAGAATCCGGCAACGACCGATTCCCTGGCTCGACCGGTCTTCACGAATTCCTCGCGCATTCCGGAGACGAGGAACACCTCGTAGTCCATGGCGAGCCCGAACAGCACCGCCATCAGGAGGATCGGCAGGAAGCTCAGGATCGGGCCAGGAGTCTCCACCCCCAACACGTCGGCGAACCAGCCCCACTGGAAGATCGCGACCGTCGCTCCGAGGGCGGCGAAGACGGAGAGCAGGAAGCCCACCGCTGCCTTGACCGGCACGAAGACTGACCTGAACACCATCATCAGGAGGATGACGGAGAGACCGACCACGATCAGGGCGAACGGGATGAGAGCGTTGCGCAGCCGGTTGGAGATGTCGATCGACACAGCCGTTGCACCGGTGACGGTGATCGGCGTCCCCAGCTTCTCGTCGATGCCGGGAGCAAGATCGCGGATCGCCTGGACGAGTTCCTTAGTTTGTGGATCATTCGGCGCGGACTCCGGCATGACCTGGATGATCGCCGTGTCGACGGTGGGATTCGGGAGGCCGTCGCCGACGAACGCCACACCCGGCAATTCGCGCAACCGGTCGCCGATTGTATCGAGGTCGGCGAAGACATCCGTCGTCTGCGTGATGTCGGCGACCACGATGAGTGGTCCGTTGTAGCCGGGCCCGAATCCGTCTTCGATCATCTCGAACGCTTGGCGCTGCGTAGAGCCGGCCGGTTCAGACGCGCCGTCTGGCAGGTTCAGATCGAGGCTCAGTGCCGGCACGGCTAAAACCCCGAGCAAGCCGACGACGGCGACGCCCGCGACGATGGGCGCCTTGAGCACCAGGGAAACCCAACGGCGGCCCAGCGTTGGCTTGCCGTTGTCAGGGGTCGTCGCTCGACGATGCGCCCGGCTTCCGGGCTTCGGTGCCAGGCGTCCCTTCGCGAGGCCGAGAACGGCCGGAAGCAGGGTGATGGCGACCAGGATAGCGATGAGAACGGCGAACGCGGCGGCCACCCCCATCACGCTGAGGAACGGGATGCCGACAACGAGCAGGCCGAGCAGCGCGATGATGACAGTGATACCCGCGAAGACGACGGCGCCGCCCGCTGTGGCAACGGATGTCGCGGCAGACTCCTCTGGATCGACACCGTTCGCCAGCTGCTGCCGATGCCTCGACAGGATGAACAGCGAGTAGTCGATGCCGACGGCCAGGCCAAGCATCAGCGCGAGCATCGGCGCTGTGCTCGAGACCGGAACGAAGGCAGAGATCGCCGTGATTCCGCCCATCGCAACACCGACGCCGATCAGTGCCATCAACAGCGGCATCCCTGCCGCCATCAGCGAGCCGAACGTGATGAGCAGCACCACCCCGGCGAAGAGCACGCCGAACACCTCGGTGATGGTGATGCCGAAGGTGTTGTCCTGGAAGACTTGTCCGCCGAAGGCGACCTCGAGGCCCGCTTTCTCTGCTGTCGACGCCGTTTCGGTGAGGCCCTCGAGCGTGTCCGGTGTCACGTCGGTCGATGGCCCGGAGAGTTGCACCTGGGTGAACGCCGTCCTGGCGTCGTCTGAGATGGCATCAGATGCGTACTCGGAATACGGGGTGATCACGGTATCGACGCCGCTGACGTCTTCCAGTTGCGCCGCCATTTCATCGATGGCGTCCTGGTAACGCTGGTCGTTCACCGTTGATCCGTCTGGCGCACGGTAGACGACCTGCACCTGCGCGCCGGCCGTGGAAGGGAAGACGGCGGCGAGCTTGTCGATCGAGTCCTGTGATTCGGTGCCGGGAATCGCATACGACTCCTGCGTTTGGCCGCCGAGCGCGATCCCGCCTCCGAGGAGTCCGCCAAGCAGGATGACCCAGGCGCCGATGACAAGCCAGGCGTGACGATACGAATAGTGCCCGATGCGGTGAAGAAGGATGGCCACGGTTTTACTTTCCTTCGATGGGACGACGAAGCGGCACGGGGGCGAGGAGTTCTGTCACGACGCTCTGGAGCGCCTGTCTGACCTCCTCCTCTGGGGAGACCTGGTCTGGAAAGTAGGTTGCCCCGGCGACCAGCGTGTACGCCGCGCCGCCGAGCGCCATTCCGAAGCGGATACCGTCGATCGTGCTCGTGTCGTCGCCACGGAGTGCGCTGGTCAGACGAAGGATGAGCCTGCCGGCCCGGTCGATCACGCCGATACCACGCAGGGACTGGCCCTGGTTGATGAAGGTGTTCACCTCGAGCCTGAATTCCAGCAGGAAGTCGATGAACTCGTCGATGAACTCACTGCGCGTCTGGGCTGTGCCGGCACTCGACGCCAGGCGATCGACGATTTCTTCGAGGCAATTGATCGCAGGCGTCAGAACCTCGTCCAGCAGCGCTTCCTTCGATACGAAATGGTAGAGCACGCTCGACTTCGAGTACCCAGCGGCATCCGCTATCTGCTGAAGCGAGGTGCCGGCGAACCCGACCGCCGAGAACTGCTCGAGCGCGACGGCACGCAGCTCACCACTGGCACGATGGCGGATCGGATGCTGGGCAGGGTCCGGGTTCTTTTGAGTCACCTTTTCACGCTAACTGACCGATCGGTCAGAGTCTGCGCGATCGGTCAGATTCCACCGAACCTCACAGGTTCCCGGTAGCGTTGTGGTCGGAGGGCTCAGATGCGAAAGTTCATTTTCAACAGCGCAATGATCGGTGTCGTCGCCGGTGGTTGGAACACACTGCAAGCCACCAGGCATGGTCCGCGGGACTGGCGTCTGGTCCTGATGTGGATCGGCTGGGGCCTGAGCGTCGCCGTTGCCATCGGAACAGTGGTCAAAGAGGCAGACCAGCGCCAGATCGAGAGCTGAGTCAGGCACCACGACAAGTCGTGCGGCTGCGGCGTGTCAGCCCCGTCACTCGCGCCCGGTCAGCGACACTTGTACCACTACAGGTTCTCCGCGTGAAAGGGGCTCATGATGTTTGGTCGTCGACGTCGAAATGCACGTCTCATTCAGGCGACCGCACCGGAGCCTGTTGTTCCCGCGCTGACTGATGAACGGGTGTTCGAGCTCGTGCACGGTTCGCTCTCTGAACTCATCGGCGTCAGCGGCGACTGGACCCTGGTCCCCCGGCAGTCGGGCGACACCGACGAGATCTTCCATGGCCTGAAAGCTCAGCAGATCGCTACCCTGCTGACGAAGCAACTCGCTGAAGCCAGGGATGCAGTTCCAGCGAACGCGACAGCAGATACAACTGCAGCCGATACAGCGTCGACAGACACGGCGTCAACAGACACAGCGACGACGGATGCCGCGACACGGGCGTCCATCACATCGGAGACTGCGACAACCCAGACCCCGGCCGAACCGGCCGCGCTGCCGTGGTCACCGGCCCCCATTTCGGTCTGGGCAGAGCCGGAGCGCGCACAACGTGATCGCACGGAACACGATCACGCAGAACACGATCGCACAGAGCAGAAGCCCCGCCTCGTCGCCTGAGCTGGGGTCGTGCCGCAGCTTTAAGCGATCGGCTTCCAGTCGGCAGGCCCTGCGCTCCCGGCCGGGTACTCGTCCAGGGGAACTGATCCGTCGCGCCAGGCAGACAGGATCGGGGCCACGATGCGCCAGCACTGCTCTGCTGTGTCGCCACGCACCGACAAGGCTGGATCGTTGTCGAGCACGCCCTCGAGCACTTCACCGTATGCCAGGAGCTGGCCTGGCCCGAAGGTCGCCCCGAGGCTGACCCGCTCGAGTTCGAATGGATCACCAGGGCCATTGATGTTCAGCTCGAGCGACATCTCGTCTGGTGCCAGGAAGATGCGGAGTACGGTCGGTTCGTGCGGGCCGTGAAGTCCACTGGGCAGATGCGGAACCGGCTTGAAGGTGACGGCGATCTCGCGACGCCTGGCACCGAGTGCCTTGCCGGAGCGGAGGGTGAACGGAACGCCGGCCCAACGCCAGTTCTCGATCTCGAAGGTCGCCTCGGCGAGCGTTTCCGTGTCATGCGCGGGCCTGACCCCCTCCTCGTCGACGTATGAGGGAAGCTTTTTACCGTTGATCGTGCCTGCCGTGTATCTGGCGCGCCGACTCGAGCGTTTTGCGCTGCCGCCCTTGAGCCGGGTCGCCCGCAACACGATGCCTTTCGCGTCGCGCAGATCCTCAGCCCCCAGGGTGGCCGGCGGTTCCATCGCCACGATCGACATCACCTGGAGGAGATGGCTCTGGATCATGTCAACGAGCGCCCCGGCATGGTCGTAGTACCCGGCCCGGCTCTCGAGCCCCAGTTGCTCGTCGTAGACGATGTCGACGCTCTCGATGTGCTGGTTGCTCCAGAGCGGCTCGAAGATGCGGTTCGCGAAGCGCAGTCCGAGCAGGTTGAACACCGTCGAACGACCGAGGAAATGGTCGACCCTGTGGATGCTCTCCTCCGGTACCAGTTTGACGAGTTGCGCGTTCAGCGCCGCAGCGCTCGGTTCATCGACCCCGAACGGTTTCTCGAGGGCGAGTTCGATACCGGCCGGCAGCTCGACCTCGGTGAGCGCCTCGCAGACCAGCGCCGTGACCGCGGGCGGCAGGGCGAAGTAAATCGCGGTAGCGCCCGTGCACTCCGCAAGCAGCCGAGTCATCTCTTGCGGCTTCGTGACGTCGACAGAGTGGTAGGTGGTCGACGAGAGCAGCTTCTTGACGGCCGATCCTGCTGCGTCGCTCGTCTTGAACGAGGCCTTCAGGGTGGCCTGCCAGTCGGCATCCGTCAGCTTTTCGCGACCGGCACCGACCAGTCGGAGCGTACGTTCGGGATGCTGGGTGAGCAATTGGCCGAGCGCGGGAAGGAGCAGGCGAGACGAGAGATCCCCCGATGCGCCCAGAATCAGCAGAGTCGATATGGACTGGGTCATATCTCCACCGTAGGGCAGTATGCACGCCGTAGGGCAGTATGCACGCCGTAGGCCAGTATGGAGGGATGGCGCTGAATATCGAAGACTATGCACTGATCAGTGATTGCCACTCTGCGGCCCTCGTCGGCCTGGACGGCAGTATCGACTGGCTCTGTCTGCCGAGATACGACTCGGCCTCGATGTTCGGGGCGTTGCTCGGTACGCCGGAACAGGGTCGCTGGCTCGTGGCGCCTGCCGACAACGATGCGACGGCTCACCGCGCGTACATCAACGACACCTTCATCCTGAAGACCGAGTGGACGGCGCCAACCGGGAAGGCCGAGGTCATCGATTTCATGCCGCACGGTGACAAGCGAGCGGATGTCGTGCGCCGGGTGCGAGGGATCGAAGGCACGGTAGAAATGACGCAGGAACTGCGCATCCGTTTCGGTTATGCGTCGTCGATGCCCTGGGTGCGCCAGGTGCATGATGACCACGGAAATGCGCTGATAGCCGTCGCCGGCCCGGATGCGATCGTCGTCCGCGGGCCGAAGCTCGAGGCAGCGGACCACCGACACGTCTCCACCTTCACTGTTAGTGCGGGCGAGACGGTCGATCTCCAACTGACCTGGTACCCCTCGCATCGAGAGGTGCCGACCCCCGTCTCCATCGACAGCGCATACCGGAAGACCATGACCTGGTGGGACGATTGGGCGAAGACCTGCAGCCACGACGGGCCGTACCGAAACAACGTTATCCGTTCCATGCTGGTACTGCGCGCGCTCACGCATGAGACAACCGGTGGCATCGTCGCGGCAGCCACAACGTCACTGCCAGAGAGCTTCGGAGGCGATCGCAACTGGGACTACCGCTTCGTCTGGTTGCGCGACGCCGCCCTCACCCTCGAGGTTCTGCTCTCACACGGATACGAGGTCGAAGCAGCGGGATGGCGTGCGTGGCTGCTTCGGGCGATTGCCGGCGACCCGAGCGATGTGCAGATCATGTATGGGCTCGCCGGGGAGCGTGACCTGCCAGAACGAGAGATCACGAGCCTGCCTGGCTATCGTGGCGCAAAGCCGGTGCGGGTGGGCAACGCGGCGGTCAGCCAGTTCCAGGCAGACGTGATCGGAGAGGTGATGGTCGCCCTGCACGCCGCACGCAAGGTCGGCGTGTCGGAGACCGAGTTCTCCTGGCCGCTGCAGCGCGCCCTCATGCATTTTCTCGAAGCGAACTGGCACCGCGAAGACCAGGGAATCTGGGAGATGCGGGGGGCGCCACACGAATTCACTCACTCCAGGGTGATGGTCTGGGCTGCCTTCGACCGCGCCGTCCGCGGCATCACCGAGTTCGGTCTCATCGGTCCACTCGAGAAGTGGACGAAGATCAGGGATGAGGTGCGCCGCGACATCGAGGATCGCGGTTTCAGCACCACTCGGAACAGCTACACGCAATACTTTGGAACGGAGGAGGTGGACGCATCCCTGTTGGTCCTGCCACTGGTCGGCTTCTGCGAGCCGACTGACCCGCGGATGTTGGGCACCGTCACCGCGATCGAGTCCGACCTCCTGCGCGATGGTCTGCTGATGCGCTACCGCACCCAGTCGTCCGACGATGGCCTCGCGCCGGGCGAACATCCGTTCCTGGCCTGCTCATTCTGGCTGGTCGAGCAGTACGCCACGTCGGGGCGGTATGCGGACGCCAGCACCTTGATGGACCGACTCGTCGGTCTCTGCAACGACGTCGGCCTTCTGTCGGAAGAGTATGACGTCGGAGGCAAACGTCAGGCGGGCAACACGCCACAGGCACTCTCGCATCTCACCCTGGTGCGAGCCGCTGATGCAATCGCCGCCGGTATGGCGTCGCCGAGCCGGCAGATCGTCGTCTGATCACCCGTAACGAACACAAAATGGCCCCGTCGAAACGGGGCCATTTTGAGCAGCTGATAAGCCATGAGTGGGGGCGTCGCCTTGATAGGCGGCTAGCCACGGCCGGAGCGTGGGAGATGTCAATGTGGAGCACGCGCAGCGCAGCGAGCATGAACGACATTGACATCGAGGAGCGCAGGCTGATGGTAGGCCGTCGAGGCGATGGCCTTGCCGTGATCACTGGCGAGTACCGCTGGTGACGCGGGCTTAGCGCCGTTCGGCGGTGAGGAGGTCCGTGATGTTGCTTCAAGCGCCCTTGGGTGCATCGGCTCTGGTGGTGGCGATCGACCCGGGGAAGGTGATGAACCGGGTTTGGGTCAGTGACGGT